>NZ_BMXI01000013.1:87861-200848 GCF_014651675.1 Roseibacillus persicicus | reverse complement strand
CTGATAAAGCACGTCCGGCATCTCTGTCGTTTTATTCTTCAAAGCAGCGACAGAGTGCCGGAATTTACTGATTTTGAAAAGCTTCCAATTTGTCCACACGGCCTAGACCTTCTACAAAGATATGATCGCACTCAGTTTCACATTCCTAATCTCGGGTGTTCTTATTTTTCTAGCTTGTCTCCCTCTTGTTCATAACAAGGTTCCGATGAATCGCTTCTTCGGTATGAGAACAAATCGAACATTTCAGTCTGACGATTCGTGGTATCATCTCAATGAAATTGGGGGCATGATTTTCGCCATGATTGGATTCCCTTTGATTCTCGCAGGCGTTTTTGGATTTTTCGTTCCTGAATCGTTACTCAACCAGTTCTCTTGGTCGGTTGCTGCTGTGAATCTTGCTTCACTCAGTGCTGCAATTTATTTCATGGTTCGATATTCTGCGCGTTATACTTCAAATCTTGGACCACTTTCCGATGGGCATTCAGTAGGCGATGAGTAGCAAGATTGGAAAGGGCCACAAAGATTCAATCGGCTAACTCAACTGGTGCTCCATTACCCTGGCGACGGCTACGACCTGTAGAACAATGCGCAGCACCACAAATCCGACCACGCTGGCGGGTTGGAGGATTGACTGGAGGAAGGTGCGAGGTAGAAGTATTGAAAGCGCGCTGAGTCGGCGCGGATTGGGGCTGCTGCGACGTTCGCTCTGGAATCATTGTCCCAAAATTAACCATGCTAGAGTTTATCCTCAACTTATTCGGTTTATCCCGCAGAGAGAAGCCACACTTGAAGGAGGCTCTAGCCTCTGAGCCATCGCCTGAGAATTTTGTAGGGGTCTATTTACTCGATACTTCGGAAGGGACGCCCGCTAACGAGCTTGGGTATGCGTCGATTAGTTCGGAAATTGAAATTCAGCCGGATGGTTCTTTTCAAGCGAGAGATGTGCCTGCTTCCGCAATGCTTGGACTGGACGAGAGACTGCGGGAAGTCGTTCTCGAACCCAACGCTTATCATCTTCATGGAAAGTGGGAACTCGGACAGCAGCTGAGCTCTGCGAGTCTTATCCTGACAATCGATGGCGCCAGTCACTCTTCGGGGCCTCGCAATCCAGATGTCAAACTGGAATCAGAAATGCCAGGCGTCATTCCATTCAATCACGCATTGGTTTTCAGAAACACCGAGCCGTTGACTCTTGGCTTTGCCTTGATGATGAGCGCTGAATTCGAGACCCCGGCTTTTCTCATCTACAAACCGAAGCCGTTGTAGGGACAAACAACTCTCTGCACTCAAACCCTGCGCGTGCGACGGGTGGGTTGTGGGCGCTGCTTCTTTGCGGGCAGGATTTGAGCGTTTGAGAGCGTTTGGGGTTGTCCGGCCAGAATGAATGCGTGGGTTCGCCGATTGGCTACTCCCCTCCCGCATTGTAGACCATGCCGCCGGAGTCGCGGTAGAGGGCGAGCACGGCGCGGGCTTCTTCGCGGAGAAGGTCGCGGGTCACCGAGACGTTGGGAAGAGGTTCGGGGCGGTTTTCTAACAAGTCGGGCCAACCGTCGGGCAACGGTCCTTCGTGGAAGCCGACGATGGACTCCACATCATCCGCGCGCGCGCCGATGACGAGCCCCTTGACCCCCGACCACCAGGTGTTGCCGAAGCATTGGATGCAAGGTTGCGCGGAGGCGACGAGTTCCATCGCAGGCAGACCGGCGGCGGCGAGGTCGTGGGTCTTGAGCTTTTGCTGCGCCAGCGCGAGGGCGACGGTTTCCGCATGGGCGATGGAGGTGTAGGCCGGAATCACGCGATTGACCCCTGCGGCGACCAGACGGCCGGACTCTTTCTCGAAAACCGCGGCGGCGAACGGTCCGCCAGACTCCTCCTCAATATTGCGGCGCGCCAGGGAGAGAACCCACGCCATCCTCTCTTCTCCCGCGGCCCAGGACTGCTCTTCATCGAGGGCGGCGACATCAGCCAGCAACCATGAGGGTAAAGAAATCTCGATTTTCATCGTTTAAAGAAGAGCAAGAAGCATTCCCGTTACCAGCCAATTCGCTGCCGGCCCCGGTGAGTCACCGCAACATTTCTGTCGAAAAGAGACTATCGGGGACGTCGGTTTGGCGATTACCTTTGCGGGACTGCTTGTCCTTCGCTAGCAATTTGGAATCTTATTTGAATGAAAGTCTTACCTCTGACCCTCCTCACCGCGCTGACCTTGCCCGCCTTTTCCCAGAACAAGGCGGATGAGAAAAAATCCCCTGACTGGGAGAACGAAAAGGTCTTCCGCATCAACAAGGAGGCGCCTTCCGCCACCAGAATGCCTTTCCCTTCGGCCGCCGATGCGGTGGCGAAAAAGCGCTTGGAATCTCCCTACTGCCAGCTGCTGAATGGCACTTGGAAATTCCATCACGTCGGGCATCCCGATCAGCGGCCCAAGGACTTTTTCAAGCCGGACTTCGACGTTTCCAGTTGGGACGACATTACGGTCCCCTCCAACTGGCAAATCGAGGGATACGGGACCCTCAACTACTCGAATGCGACCTATCCTTTCGAAAAAAATCCTCCCTACGTGATGGGAACGCCTCCCGGGAACTTCCTGACCTACCCCGAGGAAAACCGCAATCAGGTGGGCTCCTACCGCCGCTCCTTCACCGTCCCCGCAGAGTGGGCCGACCGCGAAACGTTCATCTCCTTCGAGGGGGTCGACTCCGCCTTCTACCTCTGGGTCAATGGCGAGAAAGTCGGCTACTCGCAGGACTCGCGCACCACGGCCAAGTTTCACATTACTGAATTCCTCGTGGAGGGCGACAACACCCTCGCGGTCGAGGTCTATCAGCACTGTGATGGCTCTTACCTGGAGGATCAGGACATGTGGCGACTTTCGGGGATTTTTCGCGATGTTTTTATCCATTCCACTGCGCCCACCGATTTGGCGGACCTCGAAGTCAACGCCACTGTCGCCGACGACTATGAAACCGGCCAACTGAGCCCGAAGCTGACCTTCCGCAACTTTTCCGATGAAGCCACGACCGCGAGCTACACCATCTGGCTGAATCAGCAGAAGCGGGTGGAATCCAAGGTCCGCGTGCCCGCGAAAGACACCGTCACAGTTGGGGGGGACAAGGTCATCTCTCTTCCCAAAGTCTCTCTCTGGACTGCGGAGACCCCCAACCTCCACCAGCTCACCATCCGGGTGCAAGCCGAGGGACAGGAGCCGACCTTTTACAATCATCAAATCGGCTTCAAACGCCAGGAGATCAAGAACGGACAGTTCCTCGTCAATGGTCAGCCCGTCCTCTTCAAGGGCGTCAATCGCCACGACCATCACCCCGAGACCGGCCACTATGTGACGGAGGAGAACATGCGCGCCGACATTCTCGCGATGAAGCGGCTCAATATGAACTCGGTGCGTTGCTCCCATTACCCCAACGATCCGCGCTTCCTCGAGCTCTGTGATGAACTCGGTCTCTACGTCATCGACGAGGCCAACCTGGAAGCGCACGGCACGGGCTGGGGTCACTGGGCGAAGGACTCCTTGGCCAAAGTTCCCTCCTGGAAAGAAGCGCACCTCGACCGCATGAAGAACATGTTGGAGCGCGATAAGAACCACGCCTCCATCGTGATGTGGTCCATCGGCAACGAGTCCGGCGACGGCGTCAACACCAAGGCCTGCTCCGCCTATTTCCGCGAGCGCGACCCCTCCCGCCCCGTCCACTATGAGCAAGCCGCGGACTTCCCGCACGTGGACCTCATCACCCCCATGTACAAGCCCCTCCCCAGCCTCAATGAATGGTGCCGCAAGGAGGAGAAGAAGCCCCTCGATAAGCAGCGCCCCATGATCCAGTGCGAGTATTCCCACGCCATGGGCAACTCCTCCGGCAACCTCGCGGACTACTGGGATATGTGGAGAAAGGAGCGACTGCTGCAGGGTGGCTTCATCTGGGACTGGATCGACCAGGGACTCAGCGCCAAGAAGCATGCCATCGACGTGTGTGGTCCCGATACCCGCCTGATGGGTGTCCTGACCAAGCCCCAGGGTCTTCCGGTCGGCGGCGTGATCATTGACTCCAAGCCCGGGCACACTCCCAAGAAGTCGCTCAAAATCACCGCCAAGGTGCGCGGCAACAAGGCCCCGCAAGTTGGAACGGAAAACAACAACCGCAACGAGTCCGATGGCTACCCCATCGTCACCAAGGGCGACACCGCCTACTCGCTAAAGATCGACGCCTCGAACAAGAACCTCGAGTTCTTCGTCTTCATCAACGGCTGGCAGAGCATCTCCTCTCCCCTGCCCAAGAATTGGCAGAGCGAATTCCATGAAGTGACCGGAACCTACGACGGGGAAAAATTGGTCCTCATCGTCGATGGCCAGGAAGTAGCCAGCAAGCCCGTCACCGGCGAAATCCAAGACAACGGTTTCGACGTCGCGGTTGGGCTGAATACCGAGAAACCTTCCCGCCGCTTCGACGGCTCCATCAAGTCGGCCAGCCTCGTCATTGACGAAAAGCCGGTCTTTGACTTCGACTTCTCGAAACTGGCCGAACAACCCAAGACCCGCGAGTTCTTTGCCTACGGAGGAGACTTTGGCGACCAGCCGAATGACCGCAGCTTTTGCCTCAACGGCATTGTTCGCCCCGACCTCTCCTGGAGCCCGCAGGCCTACGAAGTGCACAAGGTCCACGAGCCCGTGCATGTTTTTCATGACGGCAAAGTCGGCGACTACGGACAGCTCAATCTGAAGTTGAAGAATGAGTACGACTTCATCGACCTTTCCCACCTGCAGGCCGAACTGGAGATTCGCATCGACGGCGAGCTGAAGAGCACCGCCCCGGTCGAAATCCCCGCGTGCGCACCCGGCAAGATGGTTGACTGGACGGTCACCGCCCTTCCCCTCTCCGGCATCGACGCCCAGTCCGATTGTCACGTGCGTGTGGTCTTCAAGCTGAAAGAGGACACCGTCTGGGCCAAGGCCGGCTACATGATCGCCAACAAGGAGTTCCAGCTCCAAGCGCCCAAGGCCAGCCCCGCTCCGGCAGCGGTTCCGGTCGAGTGGAGCGAAAGCGACGGAATGATCACCGCCACCGCCGGCAAGGTGAAGGCCACTTTCCAAAAGCAAAATGGCTCGCTCCTTTCCTATCAAATCGATGGCAAAGAGCAGTTCGCCGGGCCCTTGAATCTCAACTTCTGGCGTCCGCCCGTCAACAACGACGAGGGTGCCAAGCTCCCCTTCAACCTCGCCCCCTGGTATGATGTCTCCAGCACCTCGAAGCCCAAGAAAGTCGAGTTTCAGGACAATCACCTTCACTTCGACCTCAGTCTGGGAGTTGGCAACAGCGACGCCACCATCGACTACCTTTTCCAAGAAAACGGTCAATTGGAGGTCACGGTGAAGCTCTGGCCGCGCGAGGCGCCCATGATGCCCCGATTCGGCATGCAGGTTCAGCTCGCAGCCAGCAATTGGGAGTGGTTCGGCCAGGGACCGCAGGAAAACTATCAGGATCGCCGTCGCTCGGCTTGGACCGGTATTCACTCCGGCAGCATCGCGGAGCTCTTTGACTACTACCTCGACCCGCAGGAATCCAGCAACCGCACCGAGGTGCGCTGGAGCCGCTTTGGCGACCTGACCTTCGAGGCCACTGGCGACCGCCTGCTGGAGGTTTCTGCCTATCCCCACTCCCCCCTCGATGTCGAGTTGGCCCGTCATCCCATCGACTTGAAAACCAAGGAAGAAAGCGGTTCGACCACTTTCGTGAATATTGATTATGGGCAAATGGGCGTCGGTGGCACAAACTCTTGGGGTCAGCTTCCGCTTGAAAAATACCGCCTACCCGCTAAAGGCCAGTATCAATACAGCTTCCGCATTAGCCCCAAGATTGCCAAATGACCCTGCATCCCAACGAACCACTCGCCGACCTCGCCTCCGACGCCAAGTCCCAGCTCAAGCACTTCTTCGGGAGTGAAGCGAGCTTCATCGCGGCAGCGCCAGGGCGAGTGAACCTCATTGGGGAGCACATCGACTATTGCGACGGGTTCGTTTTGCCACTGGCGATTGAGCGCTACATCGTGATCGCGGCGGCTCCCAATGGCCGCGACGAGGTGCGCTTGCGCTCGGTTGGTCAGCCCGAGGCCGTGATTCCTTTGGGTGAAAAGGTCGGCCTTGGAGAGCCCAAGTGGGGCAACTACGTGCGGGGAGTGATCGCGGGCTTTCAGGCACGCGGCCACCAGATTCCAGGCTTCGACGCCTGCTTCGTCTCCAGCGTGCCCAGTGGAGGCGGGCTTTCCTCCTCGGCCGCGCTCGAGTGTGCGGTCGCGACCCTCTTGGAAGGCCTGCTCGACACCACTCTGGACACCAAGGAAAAGGCGCTTTTGGCCCAAAAGGCCGAGCATGAATTCGCGGGTGTTCCCTGCGGCATCATGGACCAGTTCGCTTCTGCCTTTGGGAAAAAGGATCAGCTCATCCTCATCGATTGCCAGAGCGGAGAACCGGAATTGGTGCCCTTCATCAATCCCGACCTCGAGATTCTCGTCGCCAACACCTGCGTCTCGCACGACCTCTCGGACGGAGGCTACGCCGCCCGCCGCAAGGACACCGAAGACGGCTTGGCCGCGATTGGGAAGGACAGCTGGCGCGACGCCACCATGGCCGATGTGGAGGCTGCCAAGGAAGCCATGGGCGACCGCGTCTATCGTCGCTCCCGCCACGTGGTGGGAGAGATCGAGCGCACCATCACCGCCGCCGAATGCTTTAAAAACAACGACTACGCGGATATCGGGCGTCTCATGAAGGCTTCCCACGACTCTTTGCGCGACGACTTCAATGTCTCCTGCCCCGAGCTCGACCTGATGGTCAGCATCGCGGAGGAAATCGGCATTGGCGGAGGCGTCCTCGGTAGTCGGATGACGGGCGGAGGCTTCGGCGGCTCGACGGTGACTCTTTGCCGCCGCGAAGAGGCGCGCGAAATCGCGACCGCGATGCACGAGCGCTATCTGGCCAAGACCAACATTACTCCCGAGATTTTCGCCACCCGCCCGGCCCAGGGTGCGCATTTGCTGTAGAGGCGCTGGAGGGAGTCGAGGCAGGCTTGGTTTTTTGGGGGTCTTCGCTCTTTGGTTCGAAGAGTCCTTGATGTCGAGCACGCAAGCTTTGCTCTTCCAGGTGGACGCGAAAGAACCTTCCTCATCCCCTCCCAGAGCGGCAGCAAGCGGCGCGCACTCCAGAAGATCGAGAGGTGACCGCGAGACTTTGAGTCATTCCGCCCTCTCCTCTTTGATATTGTCTCCCCCCTCTCTCCGACTATCTTTCCCCCAATGGACAAGAAATTCCAATGCTAGGATCGGGTCGGTCGCCTAGCTGTCCGCGGCGTACTCATCATCGGAATTTCCGTCTTTGCCATCGCGCTCATCCTCAATTTTCAGCTCGTGATGGCTTGGATGATGGCCTTTGTAATCCTCGCATTACTCGGGGCTTCCGCCAAAGTGATGTAGCGGAAAAGGCCATCACAGGCTTGCACGTGGTTCACAGACTGCTACCAACAGCGCCATGAGCGAACGGGTAGCCATCATGACTTCTGGCGGAGATTCAGCGGGAATGAATCCCGCAATCAAGTGTGCAACGGACTACGCCATTGCCAACGGAATGGAACCCTACCTAGTCTACGACGGTCTGCGCGGCCTCATTGACGACAAGATCAAGAAGGCTGAGCCCGAGGATGTCTCGGGCATTCTTCACCGTGGCGGCACTGTCTTGCGTTCTTCCCGCTCCAAGCGCTTCTTCGACTACGACATGCGGGCCGTGGCCTACAAGAACCTGAAGGACAAAGGGATTGGCAAGCTCGTGGTCATCGGTGGCGACGGCTCCTTTAATGCCCTCAACCAGTTTCACGCCGATTTCGACATCCCCTTTGCGGGCGTGCCCGCCACCATCGACAACGACATTCCCGGCACCGACTACTGTCTCGGCGTCGACACTGCGCTGAATGTCATTCTCAACTCGGTCGATTCCATTCGCGACACCGCGACTTCCTTCTCCCGCGCCTTCGTCATCGAGGTCATGGGACGCCATTGCGGCTATCTCGCCATGGTCAGCTCCCTCGCTTGCGGAGCGGAAATTTGTCTCGTTCCCGAGATCGATTACGACCTGGATCAGATGGGTGAGCGTATGCGCTTGGAGAAAGAAAACGGCCGCACCTACCTCATCGCCATCGTGGCGGAAGGGGTCAAGATGGGCGACTACCTGACGCGATGGATTGGCGACACCTTGAAAATGGACGCCCGCCTCACCGTTCTCGGCCACACCCAGCGTGGAGGCTCCCCGACCGTGCGCGACCGCATCATGGCCTACCACTTTGCCACCAACGCGATTGACTCCCTGCAACGGGGCGAAACCAGCCGCATCATGACCTATCAGGACGGCGTCTACGGCACCACCAGCGTGCGCGAAGTCGCGGAGGGTAAAGCGGTGATGGGTGAAAAGCTCCTCAAGCTCTGCAGCCCTCTTTGCCGATAAGCAAAGCTCTCTGTGAACTCGTTTCAGTCTTCGCATTCCTCCCAATAATCGATTATTGGCATCCTCACCGCGGCCTTAGTCTCGAGGGCGAGACCAAGGCCATCGGAAGAGGAAGAAGAGAATCGCCAAAGGGCTTTTCCCTGAAGCCATCGCGCGAGTGGAGAGGACGTTTCGTCCACCCGACAATCGAAATGAGAGGACGAGACGTCCACTCCACCAACCCCTTCGCCAATCTAGTATCAAGCTAGCTCGCGTGGCATTCTTCAGACGGCCTCTTGGAGAATTCTCCCCTTTTTCTCATGTTTCTGGAAAAGGCGAAAAGCCATTCCGGTTGGAGGGTTCAACGCGGATTCACCACGTGCGATGGACTCGGAGAAGAGAATTTTTCCATTCCGGTCCCTGCTACCGAATGGCAACGCGCATCGCTTCCCCCAACTAAAAAAGGCCTCTGTCGCTGGCGAGCGGCAGAGGTTCTTTTTCCTAATCCTTGCCTGCTTCCAGCCCTCGACGGGTTACCCCAAGTTTCACCCCGTGCTCGTTGCGAAATCCTTCCAGGGTCCGCTCAAACTCTCCGTTGTCAAAGGCCCGGAGCCTGCCAGGCATTCGACAGCGCGACCAAGGCCAAGCTCAAAAGGGAGGCCCGGTTTTTAAGAACCCAATCTCACTTCGAATCAGATCACTTTCCTTGGGTGGCGCTAGGAGATTCATGTTCTAGGGCAGAACTCGAATTTTCAGATTTCGAAAATCAATTGGCGAGCCCTCAGATTCGAGACAAATCTGCCCGGTCGCGGGCTCCGCCTGATTGCCGCCCGAGACCTCTACCCCGTTCACCCAGAGACGGACTTCACCATTGATGCAGCGGATGTAGTAGTGGTTCCACTCGCCATGACCCTTGGTGGTCTCGGCAGTGGGAAAGGAGCGATTTTTGTTGGGAGAAAGAGGGGCAAAAGGAGTGAGCTTGGCCTCCGCAACCGGAAAGACATCTCCATGGCAAGTGAACCAATCGGCGACCTTGCCGTCCTTCTCGTAGTTGGTCTTGTAGTCGAGGTCGAGAACCTGCACCTCAATTCCGGCAGGAAGGGCGCGCTTGTCCTCACCCTCTTTCATCGCGGTCAGGATGCTCGGAATGCCCCAAACGAAGACTCCCGAATTCCCGGCTGGCTTGTGGTGGCACCACTCCACAATGAGCTCGAAGTTGGTGTAATTTTCCTTGGTGGCAATCACCCCCACCGGTTGGCCAGTGCAAGAAACCGAGTTGCCCTTCCACGACCAGGTGTCCTCCGCGCAATTGATGTTTACGAAGTCCTCGCTGGTCAGATCCACCCACCCCGGACCGGTGCCATCGATTGTGGGAAGAGCGGGCTCCGCAGAAAGCATCCCCCATGTGAGACCAAGAAGTAGGGCAATCGATTTCATGTTCACATGGCATACGGGGCGGAAGAACCCGAAGCTATCGAAAATCTCTGTTACACCCCAATGGGATGCCAGGTGGTCTTGGTCTCTTGCAGGTCCAGGATGTGATAGGGACTGCCTTCCAAAGGCCGATCCGGGTGATTGACGACCCGCTTGAGATTCTCGGCCGCCTCGAGGTCGACTGCCTTTTTCGCAGCCTTATCACCGGAACAAAGAACCACCGCATTGACGTCCATGTGGCTGGCGAAGGGCACCTGGAGTTCATCGCGCTTGCCGGTCAAAATATTGACCACTCCCCCAGGCACATCCGAAGTGGCGAGAACCTCGGCAAAGGAAATCGCGGTGAGCGGAAACTTCTCCGAGGCGAGCAGCACCACGGTATTGCCCCCCACGATGGCAGGAGCCAGCACGGAGACCAAACCTAACAGGCCTCCCTTGGTGGGAGCGATGAGCCCGACCACACCAGTCGGTTCGGGGACGGAAAAGTTGAAGTGCGAGCTCGCCACGGGATTCACCGAGGAGAAGAGCGCGCTGTATTTGTCACTCCATCCCGCGTAGTGCACCAGGAGGTCAATCGCTTCCGCGACTTCTTCGCCCGCCACGTCGGCTGTTAGACCTTGCGCCACCAGTTCGCTGACGAACTGCTCACTCCGGCCATCGAGGACCTCGGCGATGCGATAGAGAATCTGACCCTTGAGATAAGCGGAAGCACCCGCCCAACCCGCCTGAGCAGAGCGCGCGGCCACGATGGCATTGCGCAGATCCTTTTTACTGCCCCAAGAGACATTGGCGAGGAAGTCCCCCTTGCTGTCGTTGAATTCGATAAAGCGACCGGATTCCGTGCGAGGGAATTTGCCGCCGATGAAGAGCTTGTAGGTTTTCTTGATTCCGAGTCGAGACATGGGATTGGTTGTTAGTAATTTGTTAGTCGTCCAATTTAGTCCTCAATTCCTTGCAGAAATTCGGAGGGAGTCACGCTCGGGACTGGAGCGTTTTTAAAGTCTTTCAGATTCCAAGTTACGATTTGCTTTGCGGAGATGATCTCCCTCGCCCTTGCCTGCAATTCGCTCGGCCCAAGTTCGTGCCCCCGGAGCGGGTTTCGACCGCGTGGAAGGAGTGAAAGTGACGTGTGCGATACCATCAGTCACGCTCTCCACCTTGATCTGTCCAAAAATGACTTCCCCCGCATTGGCTGAGGGAAGGTCTTTCGTTGGGATATCAAAGAGTGTTTCGGACATAATCGGAAGAGTTTACGATGGCGGAAGAATGCTGTCAAAGAGAGGAGAGGAGCATTCCTCAGAAGTTTCTAAAGATCCAAGTAGGCTGCCAAGCCGTGGACGCCTCCTTCGCGGCCTATGCCGGATTCTTTGTAGCCGCCGAAGGGTGAGGTCGGGTCGAACTTGTTGAAGGTGTTGGCCCAGACCACGCCCGCGCGGAGGGCTCCGGTCATTTTGAAGACCTTGGCGCCTTTGTCAGACCAGACTCCACCGCTGAGACCGTAAGGAGTGTTGTTGGCCTTCTCAATGGCTTCCTTGGGAGTGCGGAAAGTCTGAATCGCGAGAACCGGCCCGAAGACTTCTTCCTGCACGATGCGATGGCTCTGCGCACATTCGGTGAAAAGCGTGGGCTTGAACCAGTTGCCTTTGCGAGGAAGTTTGCCCTCGGTCTGCCACATGCAGGCCCCTTCCTTCTGACCGGCATCGACGAGCACTTTGATGCGCTCGAGTTGTTCGGCCGAATTGATGGCACCGATGTCGGTGTTCTTGTCGAGGGGGTCTCCGACCACGAGGGTTTCCATGCGCTTCTGCAGCTTGCGGATGACCTGTGGAGCGATGCTTTCCTGCACAAAGAGACGGGACCCGGCGCAACAGACGTGGCCCTGATTGAAGAAGATGCCGTTGACGATGCCCTCAACCGCCTCGTTGATCGCGGCATCTTCAAAGACGATATTGGCAGCCTTGCCGCCGAGCTCGAGGGTGAACTTCTTGTCGGTTCCTGCGACCGCGCGGCGGATATTTTTTCCCACCGCGGTCGACCCCGTAAAGGCGACTTTGTTGACATCGGGATGTTCGACAAGCGCTTGGCCGGTTTCCCCCGCTCCGGTGATGATGTTGACCACCCCAGGCGGCAGTCCGGCATCTTGAAAAAGCTCCGCCAGCTTGAGAGCGGTGAGCGGAGTAGTCTCGGCGGGCTTGAGAACGACGGTGTTGCCACAAGCCAAAGCGGGCGCGATTTTCCACGCCGCCATCAGAAGAGGAAAGTTCCAGGGAATGACCTGTCCCACGACCCCCAGGGGCTTGGGCTTCTTCCCGGGGAACGCATAGTCGAGCTTGTCCGCCCAACCGGCGTGGTAAAAGAAGTGCGCGGCGACGAGCGGGATATCGACATCACGGCTTTCGCGAATGGGCTTGCCGCCGTCCATGGTCTCGATGATGGCGAACTCGCGGGCGCGCTCCTGGATGAGACGGGCGATGCGGAAAAGATACTTGCCGCGCTCGGCCCCGGTCATCTTTCCCCAAGGTCCTTCGAAGGCCTTGCGAGCCGCCTTGACCGCGAGGTTGACTTCCTTCTTCCCGGCCAAGCCGACTTCAGCAAGCACCTCGCTCGTAGCCGGGTTGGTGGTCTCGAAACGCGAGGAGGCCTTGACCCACTTGCCGTCGATGAAGAGGTCATACTGCTTTTCGAGCAGGACGTGATCGGATGATTCAGGAGCGGGAGCGAAGCCGCCGGATAGGAAAGGATGGGAGCCGGGCATAGGGAAAATGGGGTGCTATCTTTTTAGACAGGATGAACTGGATGGAACAGGATTGACGGGGTTTTGGAAGATTTGGACGGAATGAGACAGAATTTCGAGGAAGAGCTTGGACGGAACGTTTGGTTTTGAGTTTTCGTTTTTCCGCTTTTGCTGGGGCGAGTGAGGGCACCTGCGGTCCATGGCTTTTCGTTTTTGAAACGACGCTTCTAGTCTTTAGTGAAGTAGTCACCGCTCTGGTAGCGGCCGGTTTCTTGTTTGCGAATTTGCATGAGCAGGTCGTTGGTCAAGGAGCTGGCGCCGAAACGGAACCACTCGTTATTGAGCCACTTCTCGCCGAGAACTTCGCGCACCATGACGAGGTATTGCAGCGCGAGCTTGGCGTTACTGATTCCGCCCGCAGGCTTCATCCCGACCATGCGGCCGGTGCGTTCGTAGAAATCTTCGATGGCCTGCAGCATCACCAGCGTGACGGGCAGGGTGGCGGCGGGACTGACTTTCCCGGTGGAGGTTTTGATGAAGTCGGCTCCGGCGGCCATGGAGATGTCGCTCGCCCAGCGAACCTGGTCGTAGGTCGCAAGCTCACCGGTCTCGAGGATGACTTTCAGATGCGCTTCGCCACAGGCTTCCTTGCACTTGGCGACTTCGTCGAAGATGGCGCGGTATTCGCCTTGCAGGAACTGGCCGCGCGAAATAACCATGTCGATCTCGTCGGCGCCTTCGTTCACACAGTAGCGGATTTCCGCCAAACGCTCCTTGAGCCTCATCTGCCCGCTAGGGAATGCGGTGGCGACGCTGGCGACCTTCACTCCGCTGCCCTCGACCGCTTTGGCCGCTACTTTGACCATGCGGGGATAGACGCAGACTGCAGCAGCGGGTCCGACGGAAGGGTCTTCGGGAAGCGGGCGCATCGCCTTGGCGCACATCTGGCGCACCTTGCCCACCGAGTCCGCCCCCTCCAGGGTGGTGACGTCCAACATGGTGACCGCCAGACGCAGGCCGGATAGCTTGGTCTCCTTTTTCAGGCTACGGGTGCAAAAGCGTGCCGCCCGTTCCTCCACCCCCACTTGGTCGATGGCTGGGGAAAGCCGCCTGTCAGGGAAAGTCATTACCGCATTACTCACGCTCGGACCTTACGGGATTTTCCGCCGGGCCGAAAGAGGAAAGGTTGACCCCAAGGCCAGCTCAATACTCGTAACCCGGATCGTAGTAGGTATCGCTCGGCTGCGCGTCCCGGGTTATGGGCTTTTGAAAGCGCACCCCATCATCCCGCAGCATGTAGCCCCCCACCGCTCCCACTGCCAAGGGCACGCAGGACGTGGAAACCAACGCCAATCCGACCAACAGGAGAAAGCCCGGAAGCGATTTTCTCAACCTCTGAATTCTCATCACCGGATTAGACACCCTTCCCCCTCCCCCGTTCAAGTCGAGAGTCACCCCCACGGTTTTTGATTTGCTTTGAACCTGACAAAAACAGCCGATAGGCTCGCGCCATGACCGACGAAGAAATCAATGTCAAGCTGGCAAGCCTCCCCGAGCCGGAGTTCCTCAATCCCGATTGGCCGGACTACGCCGCGCTTGGATTTGGCGATGAGGACGTGGAACACCTTCTCGACCTGACCGCCGACTTCTATCTCAACTTCGAACAAAGCGACGAAGAATCAGCCGCCTCCATCCACGCCTGGCGCGCCCTGGCCCTGCGGGGCGACCTCGAGCTGCTGCCGGAGTTTCTTTCCCTTTTGATGGAGACAGATGACATTGAGGATGACTGGTTCGTGGAGGATTTCCCCCGTCTGGTCAGCTACATGGGAATGCCAGCCTTGCCGAATCTGCTGGACGCCCTCGAGCTCCATTCGGACTACCAATGTGTCACCAGCGGAATTCTGGAAGCGCTCCCCAAATTGAGCCAAGACCCCGCGGAACAAAAGGTAATCAAAGAAGCGCTCGCGAATCTGCTTACCAATGAAGACATCAGCCGCGAGGGCAAAGGCATGGCCGTGAATGGTCTCATTGAGATGAACGACAAGGATCATCACGAACAAATCAAAGAGGCCTACCAAACGAACAAGGTCGACCTCACCATCGCGGGCGATCTGGAGGAGGTCGAAATCAGCCTCGGCATCCGAACAAAGCGAAGCAACCCAAAGCCAAATTTTTTCGCGCTGGAAACCAAACTGGCGGTGCAGGAACGTCGGGATACTCTGGGAGAATTCCCAGCAGACGCTTCTGCCGAAAGCCAGATGCAGTACTTCCTCTCCCTTTACGAGCAGGACTCTTCAATCAACCGAATCGACACGCTGGATGGCTTTCTCCTTTCGGCTTCTCTTTGCCGGATTCCTCTTTCCAAAGTCGCACATTTCGTCTGGGACTTGTCGGGGGAAGCCCGGGACATTGCCCGACTCTTTGAGACCAAAAAGGAATTCGAAAAGTGGCACTCCCTCCTACGCACCCTTTACTCCCGCACGGAAGAAAGTCTCCGCGAGGGCGAGTATCAGCCGACCCTGTTAGTCTGGCCCGATGCGGACGAATCCTTGGACCCCGAGACCCCCTTCCTCACCCCATGGGTCGAGGGATTCATGCAGGGAGAAATGACCTTCAACGAGAACCCCACAAAGGAGGAGCTCTTCGAAATCGCCCGCTTGACCGAGACTGTCTTTGAAGTCGAAGGCGAAGGCACCCGCCTCTTGGAAGACGCGGAAGACAACCCCATGTATCAATTCATGGGCTACATCGTCAAACGCCACGCCGAAGACCGCTTCAGCAAGGAGTCTCCCGGCAAAGCAGGAAAAGGCAAAATCGATCGCAACGCCCCCTGCCCCTGTGGAAGCGGGCAGAAGTATAAGAAGTGCTGTCTGAACTGATCAAAGACCGCTCAGCGGATTTCCTTCTTGGTCAGGCTCCTCGCCCTCGGCCACTTCATCAGCTGAAGCCGCCCCCCGTTGCCCCCGGGCACGGGGTGGCCCAATCGTGGTATCGCGTCGTGTTTGCCGCTCGCTTTCGCAGTTGATTTCCGCCCCTAACAACACGACGAAGGCAGTGAGAAAGAACCACAGCAACAGGGAAACTACCGCTGCAAAGCTGCCATAGGTTTTCCCCATGGTGTCGTATTGGTCGACGTAGTAGGAAAAGGCCGCCGAACCCAGAAGCCAAAAGATCATCCCGAAGATCGACCCCGGGCTAATCCACTGCCAACGCGGGGTCGCCCGATTGGGAGCCCAGCGATACAGACAGGCAAAAATGAAGACGATGAGCAGCGCCAGAAGCGGCCAGCGCCCCCAGGTCAGGAGCGCCTTTATCGATCCCGAAAACTCGTAGTAGTTCAAAACCGCAGGCACCCCTGCGACCAGACTTAGCAAAACGATACCAGCCAAAAAGGCTCCCAAAGTGATCACTAGCGTGAGCGCGGTTTGGGCCAGATACTTGCGCGACTCTTTCTCGCCATAAGCAATATTCAGTCCCCGCACCAGAGCCCGGGTCCCCTTGTTGGCCGACCAGATACTGAGCAAAACCGTAATTACCAAACCCCATCCCAAAGACCGGTCGGACTTGGAGGCCACATTTTGCGCGATCTCGGAGATAACTTCCTGGCTCTGGGTGGGGAGCAGGCGACCCAACTCTTCCACCTGCGCCTCCGCCCCTGCCGGAGTCACGAACAAGCCATAGATCGAAATGGTGGCGGCCAGAATTGGGAAGACAGAGAGAAAGAAATAGAAGGCAATCCCCGCCGACATCAGTTGGAGCGCATCATTGGTGATCTCCTTCTGCACCCGCCGGATAATTTCCCACCAACCTTTCCAAGGAATCGCAAAGGGATGGCGCGCGTTTCGACCACGGGCTTGCCTCTCCTTCAGTTCTTTATTGCGACTCATTTCGCAAACTTAGGAAGCAATTGGCAATCCGCAAGTGATAGAAGTCGCCAATGGAAAGAGAAAAGAAATCGGTTTTTCAGTTTTAAGCTCAATGAGTTGGTCGGGAATGATGAGAACCGCCGTTTCATCGTAACAAAGAAGCCAATTACGCGGCGGTCCTCATCCCACATCCCAAAGAGTGTCAAAAAACCGTCGATACACTAAGACAAAACCGCTCCAGGCTGCAAACCTTCCTCGTTGAACGGTAGAATTCCTTTTTGACTGGCAAATTCTACGCGAAAAACGGTTCTTTTCAGAAGATTTAGTTCACCCAAAACACAGAACCTCAGCGCAATGGAGCAGCTGTTCACATTTCTCATTGGAGTCGACTGGGCCCAAAATCAGAGAAAATCACCTCACCATTCTCGTCAATCAGGTCCGTGACATGGCGACCGGAAAGCCCGGAGCCTTCGCTGATATCCCACCCCAAGGAAACCCGTTGCTCGCTCGAGCCTCCCAGTCCCTCGGCCGCAAGAAGTAAGGAAACGGAATAGGGCGTCGAGCTCATGAGCCCCTCCTCCACGACGAAATCTCCAGTGAGAAATGCGGGAAAGTCCGGGTCCAAGAACAATTCGAAGTCACCCGACAAGCCGGTCGAGTCGAAATGATAGTGAAGAAATCCGAGAGCCTCACCCTCCACTGAAAGCGTCCGATTGGCAAAGCTTGTTACCCCCAAATCCGACGCCCCCGCAGGATACTCTACCAGCGCCAGGCGAAAGAACTCTCTTTCAGCGAGAGCTTCAACTGGGGCCAATGCCAAGCCCAAGTCATCTTTCAAAATCGCTCGACGCCAACGAGGGTGCCACTCTAACAAATCGAGACTACTCGATCCCCAAAGCACTGAGTTTTTTGGCTGGGTAAAACCAAAATCAAATTCTCCCGCCGCAGTAACCCTGACAGAAGGAACTGCAGACGCAACGGCTGGCAAGAGGGCCTTCTGTTCCATAATCATAGCCCATTCCGCGCTCGTCGAAGTCACCTCCACCGAATGAACTGTCGTCGCTCCAGCGGAAGAGCTCAGAATCCGATCGACCACATCACGACCACCTCCAGACTGGACATGCCCCAAGACGGTATGGCTCTCATCTCGCTCTGTTAGATTATCGTTCCCGGTTAAATAGACCCTTCCGCCATTCGTATTGGGTCCACTGTTAGATAGCGCCAGCGTGTAGGGACTATGCGTCGCCTGTGGAGAAAGTTGGTCAGGAAAAACATAACCTAAATCCGAGTCGCCTGAAGCGTCGCTGCCTCCGACTACAAAAAACGAAACATCATCATTTGGCCCAAACTCGGTGACCACTCGACTCTCGTAATAACCTCCCTTTATCACCCTCCCAGACTCCGTATCCAGCCACTGCAACTGGTCTTCTGCCAACAATACAAAATGGGATACTGCCAGCGGAGCGGAATCAAGGAAGAGCTGAACGGTGAAGGTCCCCTCGGACGTCTCAAACTCCGCCTCCAAGGCCAGAACTTGCGAGAAGCCCAGCAGAAAAACCAAAGACCCAGTCCAGAGCCCAATCCGTTCTGACAAAATTTGAATACTCATCTTTCTGCACACCGTTTCCGTCACTCGGAAGAACCTGCGGTGAAGTAATTACTCCGCAAAATATTGTAATCCACAATATTCACCCCTCCGCTGCCATCAATATCTGCCCCTGAATCAGTTGTGAAGTAGCTATCCCGAAGAAGTGTGAAATCTTGCAGGCTAATCACATTATCTCCATTCAAGTCCCCCCCTCTCAATTGATTGGTGCCAGTGAAAGAAACAGTGCCATCCCCTCCCGAATCGAATGAACAGCTCAAGCGATGTCTCAAAGTCCATGCCGTCTTCGCTGACACGTGAGCTGTCCCCAACGGGACCGCTACCAACGATGCCATCCCGATCTGATTGCTGAACTCCATCGGAATTGTTCGCCTTTCCAGAACAACCTCAGAGGAGTCTGTAAACACAAACTCCACGGCACGATTCAATCCGCCCGCTATCCACTCTTGCCCCTGAACTTCAACCGCTAGAATCTGTCTGGCGACTTCAATGGTTCCCAACAGCAGACTCGCTTCATTCCCTGAACGATCGCTCACCCGCGCCACCACATTATAGAGCCCATCTTCGGTCGAAGCATCGATAGGCAGCTCAAAGGAAAAGTGGGTATAGAGTTCACCAGAAAACGTCACCTCCGTAGTCTCTACGAGAATCATCGGAAGCATGGAATCGCCTTCCAACCGCACAGAAGCCGTATCCAGATTCAGACCCGACAACTCGTCAAAAGCAGCAAAGGACACATCCAAGGTCCCCGCGCGGGTATAGACACCATCAATCGAAACATCCACGGGACCTTCTCCCAAGTCCTGAGTGACCGGCCATGGTTCCAGCGTCATCTGAGGCACCGTGCCATCGATGGTCAGAACCGATGAATTTTGGGTAAAAGGCTCGTTCAAATATTCGGCATCATCTGCCACCCACGCTGTTAGACGAGTGTCAATCAGAGGCATATCATTTGCCGGATCTTTTTCCCGAAAAAAGGCAACCGTTCGTCCCTCGGACATTGCCGCAACCAGATCAATCTCTCCAATGCGATTGTCTGTAAGACTCCCTTCCGGACTCTCATGATTAAATCCGAATCCGACCGCAGTATCCACTTTCCCAAAAACTGAAAGCGGCTGGTCATCGAAATAGAGCTCGTTGTCCCAGGGAGATGTCGGCCGGAACTCTGGCTGGGATAGATAGCCAGTGTGGTACGCCAAGAGAGCTTCCATTGCTTGAATCCTTTCAGTGAAGCCTCCCGATTCAATCGCAATGCAAACAGGGTCGCCCGGCTGCACATACAAGTTGCCATCGGCATCCAATGTCCGACCGTCCAGACCGGTCTCCAGCCAATTGAGGACGAGCCGGTTTCGAGTTTCGGCATCAGATTCCACATTCCCCCAGGACTCCGATTCAGTGACCACCACAGTGCCGGGGAAGACATTCAAATCGTCAACTCCATCATGGAACACATTGTGGAAGATCCGCGCCCCATCAACTGGCCCCAATACCGTCACTCCACTACCTCGAAAGTGGTTGTCAGCCACCAGAACATCGTTCGCTACGATAAAGAGATTCCCGTTCTCAACCCGGCATCTTCTCATCCTCAACGTAGCTCCGATATTTACACTGAGGTTAAAATCGCCCTCACCCAACAAGCTACACCCATCAAGGTCCAAACTACCAGTCACCGAGAGATTCACCCCATCCGCAATGTGGAAGTCGGAAACCAAGGCCAAGGTACTTCCACTGAAATCAGTATCATCCAGAATTTCGATCGAACCGAGACTGTGCGTGACCTCGAAGGTTCCCGCAATGACATGCGACCCTCCATCAGGCAGACCGAGAGTCAACTGCCCACCAACAACCCGAAGCACCGAATTGGGTTCCATCACCAGGTGCGCCAACTCCAATTCGCCGCCCTCAACAGAGTAGGTCACAGATTCACTCACCACGAGGTTCGATACCGAAACCCTCTCTCCCTCTCCGATAATTTCGTCAGCCGATACCCCATGAACCAAAGACTCCAATTCCCAGTCGGAATACCACGGACTTCGAATGGCTGGCCCCTCTATGCGATTGCCTCCTACAACCGGCGGAAACTGCCAGTTACTTGCCCAGTAATTGGATGATAGGTCCACCTCATCGAGACCAAGATTTCTCACCGCAATCTGATTCCCAACAAATCGATTTCTTGAAATCGTGGCCCCAGTCGCGGACGCAGAAAGAACCAGGCCGGTCGCAGTCTGCGCGCTAAAAAGGTTCTCTGTTAGAATCGCAGAATCAGCGGACCGGAGGACGACTCCATTGAGATTTTGCCCAAAGAAACAACCGTTCACCAGGCCCCGGTTGGCGCCATCCGCAAACCGTGCCGCGCAACTATCGGGCCCGGCGGTAGGCTGAGTGCCCACTCGCCCAAAGACCAGATTTCTCAAAGAGACATCTTCAGCCTCCACCTGGATTGCTACGAACTGATCGCTATAGTCGGCCCCGTTCTCAAAGGCTATCCCTTCAATCTGGGACCCCGCTGCACTTGCTGGAATCAGAATCCCTCCGCGCACAATGGCCTCAGGGTTTCGAAGAGCAATTCCAGTTTCTGCGGAGACGGCAACATTGGGACCCTGAATGGTTATCGCTTTTTCCAGAGTCACGGACTCCTCGTAAATCCCCGCAGTCAGAAGAATGACATCACCAGAATCAGCCGCTGCTACAGCGGAAGAAATGGAAGGATAAGTTTCTGCCGAGCCCACGGTTAAAGTCTCCGCACTACTAACAGAAGTCGATAAGGGAAAGAGAAAGAGTAGGAATTTGAGAAAGCGCATTGGTTCAGAGGACCTAGTGATTGAAAACATGCAAAAAGGCGAATCGCGACCAAGGAGGACAGCGCTTTCGCAGCGCCATCCCCCTGCCGAATCGCATCAAATCATCCCGGCAACAGAAACCGGAAGATGATGAACTGTTGTGAAAATCTAACGACGCCGACGCAGGAATCCCATCAGACCTACCGCAAAAAAGGCCATCGTGCCTGGCTCTGGAATCGGTGCCGCGGAGATGGTATAGATGTTCACCTCCTCAATCACACTCCCTTGTCCTGTCGGAGCCTGCAGAGTCAGTGTGGCGATATCAGGCGAGAAGTCACTGAAGCTCGCCTGCCAAACCGTTCGCTCCCACGTGCTCAGAGTTTCCACTGCCACTTGCTCACGATCAACGATGCTGGTGATTGGGGTCGCTCCCTCCAAAAAGAAGAGCGGCTCGGTCGCGATTCCGGCAACACTGAACCAGATGAACTCAACGAAGATATTCAGTTCCTGAGAGCTCAGTCCGACACGCGATCCGAGTGGCACGGAAATGGACAGGTATCCATCAACCCCTTCCTCGCCTTGACCCATATCCCAGGCGCCGGAATCCGGAGTGCGTGCGGCATCAATCGTGTTCGGCCTTTGCCATCCCGCTCCAAAGACGGGATCATCGACGACCGCAAGGGAAGGCGTTCCATTTTCATTTCGAAATTCCTCCGGTGGAGCCGTCTTGTTGTCGGTGGTGAAGGTGTAGTGGGTTTCCGTGGTGAACGGATCATTCTCCCACGTCGGGGTCAGCGCTAAAGCACCGTGGGACAAAGTCGTTAAAGTGACTCCAAGCACGGTGAAAAGACTCATGGTAGATATTATTCTCATTATTCTAAAGATGGGAGAGCCCCCCGAAAACGGCCGACATCATGAGCAAAACAAGCAGCACAACATCGGCCGAGTGGGGGGCTTGGACCTGATTAACGAGCTTCGCCAGCGGTGAAGAAGTTCGCTTTCAGGAGATTGTAATCATTGAGAATGACCCCACCACTACCAGTGATATCGGCCTCTGCAGCAGACGGGTCAAGGGACTGGTAGTTGTTTCTCAACCGAGCGTAATCGCGGGTATTGATGACGTTGTCGCCAGTCAAGTCGCCCCCGGGAAGAGCACGTCCTCCGTTGAAACTGGTCGAAGCCCATCCGACTCCATCCGCAATCACCGCATTGTTTCGGCGAAGGTTCCAAGCAGTCTTGGCGCTCAAGTTCGTCAGGTCTGCGGGTACGTTTTCCAAGCTTACTGAGCCAAGATGAGTCACCCCGTCGAACACCACGGTTTTCGTCCAGCTGACTTGGGAACCATGAACATCGGTTGCCACGAATTCAATCTCGCGAGACGCACCAACGAATCCTTCGAGTTCAATTTCAACCGCGATTTCATTCGCAATCACGAACTCACCCAGGTCAGTTAGATTCGAAACATTGCCAGAGCGATCTGCCACCGTTGCTTCAATGGTGTAAGTCCCCGTAGGCGTGGTGACAGGCACCTCCAACTCGACGGTATAGGTGACAACCCCGTTTCCATCATCAGACGCGTTCACCGAGTAGGAGCTCAAAACGTCCGTGCCACTGGTCGCGGTGAGACTGAAGTCATTGTCCAAATCAGTCGTGTCCAGGCCAGCCAAGCCCAAGTCTTCAGCCGTGAAGATGATGACCACGTCACTGCCATTTCGGAAGACCACATCAGAGGTATCCAGAACGTCAACAGCACTAGCTGCCGAAGCCTGAAGCTGGGATGCTTGTGCAGAAAGCGGGTCGATCACAGGAGCCTGGGAATCAATCACGAGACGTCCGGAGTTTATCGTGAACGGAGCCACGAACTCTTCGTCACCATCGACGTAGCGGGTGTCCTTCAAGAACACTCCATCATCACCATAATCTCCTGCTCCACGCGCAGTCTGAACTCGGAAGAAACCAAATGTCGCACCTTCCGCCACGGCCTCGAAGGTCAAGGTCGAGAGATCAAGAGGGCCCGTGATTGAACTCGGTCCACTCGTGAATTCGAGGGAAACCGCACTATCGAAAAGTCCGATCGTTTCCAAGGGATCTTCGACCGTCAGCAGAGCCAACTCCTCGAATTGCGCATCATGGGTCACACTCTGATAGTCGAGCTTCGTCGAATTGAATCCAAGGAGCGCTTCCACCCCGACTAGGCCAGTGGGAACGTTGAGCGCATCGACTTCTCCAACATGAGCCGCCAGCTCAACGGAATCGTTCACTTGGACGAAGAGGTTGCCATCACTATCCAAAGTTCGGTTCGGCCCCGATGCATCTTTAAAGTTCAAAGAGAACTCATTCTCGACATTCGCAATGTCAGTTACATTCGACCAGCCATCGACATCATCGAAGGCTCCGGTCGCAGGCGTGGCGTCCACGATTGAGGTATTGTTCAACACATTGTGATAGACGTGAATTGCCAAGTCGCCAAAGGCCGCGCCGATATCGGTATCGATTTCACAGTCGGTAAAGACGGAGTCGAACAACCGGGAATTCCCATTGGCCGGCACTGCCGAAGCCAAGGTGTCGATGTCGATATTGGCATCGGTCACCAGGCTACGAGCCATCGTCAAACGTCCGTTTGCAGCGACATTGAAGTCAAAGGAGCTGCCGGGCGACTGGGAGTCCAGCACGCAGCCGTCCAGAATAAACTCACCCCCTCCATTGACCGTAATGGCAGCACCAGGAGCGACGTGTATATCAGTCACCAGAGCTAAGACCTGAGCAACGCTGAAGGTTGTATTTCCATTGATATCCAGAGAGCCAAAGCTCTCGAAAATGGTGAAGGTGCCGCTGATGGAGCTGCCTTCTCCCATCCCGAGACTTCCTCCGTTGACTACCAGTTCGGAACCTTCACTGATCTGAAGATCGCCATCGACCTCGAGACTCCCGCCTTCACCAATTTCCACCGTTTCACCAGTAGGGATGAAGTAGTTGTCGGCGACGACTTCCTCCTCAATGGGGGCCTCGGTATTCGCGGCAGTCACGAGAACTGTGCGCGCCGCATCCGCATACCAGCTTTCATAGTCTCCCGTGCCTGCGAGTAGGTTATTGGGACTGAATGGACCACTGGTTGCAACAGAGGTTCCTCCCCAATAGTTGAGGGAAACTTCAAGGATAGAGGTTGCCGAATTTTTCACCCCGGCAGTCGCGAAAGTGCCCGAGAAACTATTCTCTCTGACCACACTCGCTGCAGCGGTATCGAATGAACCTCCGCCGACTAACAATCCGAGATCCGCCGTGCCGGTGAAGTCATTGTCCTCGACGGTGAAATCCTCTCCCGTGAGGCGCAACAAAGGAGCACCAGGCAAGTCGCCGGTATTTCCGCCGAAGGTGTTCCCTGTAAATTCACCACTTTTAGCGGTGATCTGAACACATCCCTGGCTGTTGTTCGAATCGCCCGTCACACCAGTCACGATATTGTTGGTGAACGTGATGTTCTGATGGCTTGGAACGGCAGTGTTTCCCCCCATGTAGACCAAGACGCGGGGCCAATTGGGCTCGACAAACTGACCTCCTCCTCCGGGGCCACCTGTGCCGGGCGCATTGAAGGTCTGCCCATCAATCACATTGCTGTCGATTGTGATGTTGGTATTGACCCGATTGTATTCAGTCAAAATGGCTCCATCTCCATTTGCCGTTATGGTATTCCCTAAAATGGAAATGTCAGAGTGGTCGCCCTGAACATAAATCGCGGCTTTCTCTAACCCTGGAGTTCCATCAATTCCCACGATCTCGAGTCCCTGAATCGTGATGCCACTGACACCCGGTTCGATCTCGATTGTGCCGAGCGCACTCGTAGCAGCGGTGACCTCAAGCCTTGGCTTGTCGATTCCCGCAGACTTCAACGTCAACCCGTCCTTGGTGAGGAAAACAGGGCCCTCGTAGGTTCCCGCAAACACTTCAATATCATCGCCTGCTGAAGCTGCATCCACCGCCGTTTGAATGGACATCCCTTCACCGACGAGCAAATCACCGGTAATCTCCGAAACAACGAAGGAGTCATCGTTGCTGTATTTCGCATTGTGCGCCACCCCAAGAGCAATGGCATCGCCTTCGGAACCATCGTCAAAGACCAGCATCGAGTCCGAGCCCGGATTGTAATCATTGTGAATACGGTGAGTGGCATTGAGGACAGCGACATTGCTATTGGAAATGCCGTCCTCGTCCTCGACGTAGAAGGTTTCCGCAACGCTATTGGCCGCGAAGTCGAAGCTCACATCGTTGCTTCCCCGATTCAGATAGGACGCCTTGGAGACGTATATGGCAATTCCTCCCCAAGCATTCCCCTCGGTCGTGCAGCCGGTAATATCCACTCCGTCACAACCGGTTATAGAGATCCCATTCCCCCAAACATTGTCCTTGGCAGTCAAATTGCTAAGCGTCACCCCATCATAGCCGTGGATATCGAAAGAAGTGCGGTAGCCTCCCTCGATCGTAATGTCGGACAAGTTCAGGTTCTGATAAGGCAGATCGTTGACTCCATCGAAGCTCGCATGAATCGCATAGCTGCCAGCCGTTGGAACTCCCGACCCATCCTTGGTAGTTGGAGGAATCAGGGTGAATCCGCTCAAACTCACGTTGTCCGCATCAATAGCAATTCCGTAGCCTGTGTTGTCAGAAGCATCGATTATCACCTGGTCCTCGTCTGACCCAACGATGGAAAGGGATTTATCTATGCTGAGGGTCCCTGACAATTTGTAGGTTCCGCCCGACAAGGTGATTGTATCCCCCGCCGACGAAGCGCTAACGGCATCCTCAATCGTTGCGTAAGTAGTCGCAGTCGTCGTATTGATCACTTCCGGGTATGCGTAGGACAAATCATCCCAGTAGGAGTCATAGCCCTCGTCACGATGCTGATCCACCCCCAAGGAGCTATCATTAAAGTTATACGACTGGACAATTAGATTCGTAAACTCAACTGTTCCAGTATCCGGAATTGTCGCGACCACCTCATTATCGAATTCAATGATGAGGTCGTTGCCGTCAATTGACATATCAAACCGGTTCCAGTCATCCGACTTGGCGGTAGACCCGGTATCCGCCCAAGCGTCCCCGTCCCAATAGCGAACTTTGGCCGTCCCATCGACATTGGCAATCCCGAGTATGGGGTAGAATGAAATGGCACCCTCCGCATTCAACGCTGTTCCCCAGACACTTGTGCTACGCCGGGCATTGGGATCAGCCCAGCTTGCAGGGGAATAAACTTTTGCGCCAAACGCCCACGTTCCTGCGGGCAAGTCGATTTTTCGCCCTTGGTAATTGTAGTATGAACTCGCATATCCTGTCCGCTCGTCAGCCCCATCTTCCGCCGCGACGGTCACTCTCAAAACGTTCTCGTCATTAAAATTATCTGCTCCAAAAAAACTGGCTGCATATCGGTCCGGATACCATTTCCCCGCCTCCGGAGACTCCGAAAGTAACACCGGTTCATCAAAAGTGAGCACGGTATTATATGTGATCTCGGAGTGTGCAAATCCCCCGAGACCGACGCAAAAGGCTCCAATGAGCGGCATTGCAGTTCGGCTTAATTTAATTGTTTTTTTCATGACATCGATTGCTTGAATCCCAGCCTTCGCTTGAAGACCGGGCGATCCGACAAGGGTTTCCACCTTGCAGACTACGTTCTCCAGCAACCGATTAGAAAAAACAACCGACTTCCGACGAGCGGCATTTCTCTTTTGCAAACGGTATAAAAATCATGAATTTCGGTAATGAAACATTACTGAATCCATTAATGAAAATACGTTTCCTTCATTCAAAGGAACTCAGAAAGAGGCATCTTTTACTAAGGAAAAAACAATCAATCAAAGCCTCTCTAGAACCGAAACTTCTGTCGCATTGCTTGCGCTTGTCGGCGGGAGAACTTGATGGATTGACCATTCGGAAGTCTACCCACCAGCAATCCTCCCTTCTCCTTTTTAATTGAATCCAGACAGTCCAACCTCACGATTTGTGAACGATTGGCGCGGACAAAAAGACTTTCCGACAAGAGGGGAGAAACCTCTTTCAGAGAACGAGTCAGAGTCAATTCCCGCCCGGACTCAGTATGAATAGTGACATAGCTTCCTGAGGCCTCAACCAGAGTGATTTCTCTCACATTAACCGGCCAACATTGACTTTGATCGCTAAATAAAACCACCTCTGAACTCTGACCCGAGCGAACTCGCTCACTCAGACGCACTATGCATCGACGAAGCCGCTCGTTGTCGAATGGCTTCAGAAGGTAATCAACGACATCGTAATCAAATGCCTCGCTCCCGAAGTTTTCATACCCAGTCACAAGAACTACAGGTATCTTCATAGCATGTAACTCCGGAAGATAAGTGATACCGTGACCACCAGGCATTTCGAGGTCCAAAAAGACCGCGTCGATCCCTTCAGCATCAAGAACAGGACGAGAGGTCAAAATGCTATCAGCTTCAAAACAAGTGACCGAGGGGAGCAGAGCTTGCACCTGAGCAACCAGGCCTTCTCTCGCAATCCGTTCATCATCAACGATAAGTAGATTCATGGAGTGGGGGGAATTCTGAGGATACACAATACTTTCTCATTGGGAATCTCTTCTATCGAAAAAGTTGCTCTCGCTCCATAGAGAAGCTCAAGGCGTTGACGGGCACCACTTAAACCAACTCCCTGATTATGAGCCGATTCCAATCGACCACTGTTAACTAGTTCCATGGTCACAATGTCGAGTTTGTCATCACCTGTTAGACTCAACTGAATCTCTCCTCCCTGCACCCGTTTCGCTATCCCATGAGTAAGAGCATTCTCGACAAAATTGAGAATCATCATGGATGGAACAACGAAATAGGCCGGGAGGTTGGTGAGTTTGATATCATACTTCAGACGCCCTTCGAAGCGCATGGAGGCGATTTCCAAAAGAGCTTTGATGTGCTTCAACTCGGAATTGAAGGGGATGACTTTTTTTCCAACATCATTCAAGGTCATCCTGAGAAGCTGGGCTAATGTGATCACCGCCTTTTCGGCTTTCACTGGATCCGTATGGACGAGCATTCGAATCATATTCAGAGAGTTAAAGAGAAAATGGGGATTCAATTGTGAGGTCAGCCCCCTGAGCTTCTCATTCTGATATTCAACCGTCAGCAGGGCTTCTTTCATCTGGTCCTTGATTGCGACATTGCGAATCAGACCAATGATTTCCTCAGGCTCACCGTCCCGATTGCGCGAGACCACCCGTCCGACAGACTCCCAGATGACATCCTTGGAATCGAGGGTATTGCTCGATACCCGGCAATTCCAAGTCGTCTCCATTTCCGCCAGAGAATCCCCTCTTTTCAGACACGACAGCCGGTAGATGTCCAGAGGTCCTCCACCAGCAATATTGGGTCCCCGCAGCTCGTCAAAGCGCAGGCCGAACTGCCTGCTCCAATGCCATGGAATCACTTCAGCGGCTTCCAACAGCAATGCGTTCTGTCGCACCCTCTGCCGATATAGAGAGGAGCCGTAGTTCACCCCGGTGATCGTGATGACGATGAAGAGATTGTAAAATGCGAGTTCGATGTGCGCGGGAGAAATCCCAGCCTCGCTTCCAAACGGGCCCTTCGCCATCCCGGAAAGAAAGAAGGACAGGAGACACCAGAACAACAGGAAGAAGGAAACCTGTGAACGTGTCACAAAGAGCGCCCCCATGACGAAAAAGGCGAATGGGATGAAAACCGCAATACGCGGAGAAGATATGTTGGGAAATGCCCCACTGAAAAACGCGAGCATCAGGATCTGGCTCCAGATACACACTCCCAACCCGAGAGCGGAGGTGGTAAAATCGGTTAAACGAAGCGTCCGCGCCTTGATCAACTCAATCCCAACCGGACCGATGGTCACCACTCCCAGATAATGAGAGATAAAGATCAGGGTCCAGATTTTATAGAAACTCTCCCAATTTTGCCCCATCACTGGAACCACTCCTGCGAAGAACCAAGTCGTGTTGATGCAAAAGGCGGCTATGGCGGCAAAAGGAATGAGGACCAGGGCTTGTGGCACGAATTCCGCAAGAATATCGCCCTGAGCACGAATGTGTTCCCTTAAGAATCGCTCGCGAAACCATCGCTCCGTTTTGTCCAAAAGAAATGATGAGACCGGGTAGTAGAAGGGAACGAAGAATAAGTAAGGGAGCTCGAATGGGTTGAAGCGCAACCAGAGACTGGCATACCCCAGAATACTTGGCACCCAAGCTCGACTGCCTGCCAGCCGGAAGGCAAGGAACACCACCCCCGCTGGGGCCCAGATCGGGGCAATAGTCCAAAAGCCCTGGTCGAAAAGAATGAACGAAATCTCGCAACTGAGAGAGACCGACACCGCTATGACCGCAAACAAAATCAATGAATGCGCTGCAGTCTTGGGTCTAAACTTCTCCCCCCAATCTATCGGACTGGAATCCTGATTCTGCTCTAATTTTGCTTCCAATGATTTGTGCGCTAGGTTTCCGCCCATTGCGAATCTGACAGTTTGCGTTGAATGGGGAGAAGCCCCAGCGGACACATCTGTGAAACTCGCCAACTTATCAGTCTAACAGACCCTATTCATTTCACCAGAGCGCGACCAATCCTTTTGGAGAAACTGGACGAATTTCACCGCGAACGGTCGCTCAAGGCCATTTTTTCGGTCATTTTCCTTCTTAAACACCAAATCCGTCGGGTTGAACTCTAACAGAAATCAGCCTCCAATCAGGTTTCCTCCCGATTTCGCCTTTGATCTTTTCATCGGGTTTCCGTTTGGCTAGTCTACTCCCCCTTTTCGCCGAGCGGAATATTTTCCAAGTCCATGAGCGCTACAGCTACTCCCACCTCGATCCGCAATGCGGTCATTCGTCTCGCCGGTCATTCGCAGGACGGCATCCAATCTATCGGAGCCTTTTTGGCCCAACTGGCCGGCTCCACCGCACAGGATGTGATGACCTATATGACCATCCCGTCCACCATCTCGGGAGGACCGTCCATTTTCCAAGTCCACCTCGGCTCAGGTGAAGTTCTGCACCCTGGTGACGAATCCGATACTTTGGTCGCCTTCTATCAGGACAGCTACGACAACCACTTGTCTGCGGTGAAAGACGGCGGCATCTGCTTCTATGATAGCGACAAAGTGGAAGAGATTCGCGAGGAGCGCGGCATCATCCACATCGGGGTGCCCTTCACCACCGCCACCATCGAGGCCATCGGCGGCAATGCCAAGTCGCGCGGAAAGAACATCTTCGTCCTGGGGATGCTCTGCGCGGTCTACAAGTTGGACCGGGACAAGATCTCCGACATCATCGCGGCCAAGTTTGGCAAAAAGTCGGAGGACGTCCTCCGCAACGCCATGCTGGCTTTCGACGCGGGCTATCTTTGGCCCGTCCACGACATCAATCACATGCCAATGGCACCCGGGGAGAACGACCTCGGCCAGGACCGCCTCTCCACCGACGGCAACACCATGTTGGGTCTCGGGCTCATCGCGGGAGGCTGTCGCTTCGGGGCTGGATATCCCATCACCCCCTGGTCCACCATCATGGAACAGCTTCGCAGCGAGTTGCCCAAATACGGCGGCATGTTCATTCAGACCGAGGACGAGCTCGCCGCTGTCGCGCTGGCAATCGGCGCGTCGTTCGCCGGCCACCTCGCCATCACAGGCTCCTCGGGGCCGGGTCTTTCGCTCAAATCCGAAGCGATGGGCTACGCCTGTATGGCGGAGCTCCCCCTCATCGTGGTGAACATTCAGCGCGGCGGTCCATCCACCGGGATGCCCACGTCGGTCGAACAATCCGACCTCATGCAGGCTATCTACGGCTCCCACGGCGATGCCCCTCGCGTGGTCCTCGCTCCCCGCGATGTGGAAGACTGCTTCTACACCGCATTGGAGGCCTGCCGCATTGCGAAAGAGTATTCCACCCTTGTGGTCATTCTCTCCGACCAAGCCATCGCCAGCCGGATCGAGGCCTTCCCCGAGCCTGACTTGGAAAAAAACTGGATCGAGCCCGTCCTCGACCTTTCCGAGCGCCCCGAAGACTTCAAGCCCTACCCCCTCGATGGCTTGACCCGCCATTCCCCTCCCGGTGCCAAGTCCGCGAGCGGCAAATACCCCGTGGTCACCGGTCTGGAGCATGACGAGTGGGGCCACCCCTCCGGCAGCCCGAAAATGCACGAGCAAATGAGCGCCAAGCGCCGCGAAAAGCTTATCCAACTTGCCGGCACCTATGGAGCGCCCGAGATCTACGGGGAAGAGTCCGGCGACTTGCTCATCGTCGGCTGGGGTTCCACCTACGGCCCCATCCGCGAAGCCGTGGATCGTCTCTGCTCCGAAGGGCACAAGGTCTCCCAGCTCTCCATCCGCCACATCCACCCTCTCAATCCGAATCTCGACGAAGTCTTCAGCCGCTTCACCCACATTCTGGTCCCCGAGATCAACGACCCCGGGATCTACGGGTTCGGTCAATTGGCCACCATGCTGCGCGCCAAGACCTGCAACCCCGCCATCCAATCCCTGAACAAGATTCAAGGCCTCACCTTCCGGGTGAAGGAAATCGTCACCAAGGCCGAAGAAGTGTTGGCTGGAAAGTAAGTCTACTTTTGCTATTTTTAAGGGATGAAACTCGTCGAACAGATCGAACAAGATATGCTGACCCTTTCGGTCCCCGAGAGAATGCGTCTCCTTGAGCGGCTTGGCGAGTTGGTCCCGGTTCCAGAAGGCGAAGAACAGGATTCGGTCGCCGAGGCCAAACGGCGTCTTGCTGAGATGCAGGCCGATCCATCCATCGCAATGTCGTGGGAGGAGATTAAAACGCAATTGGGACGCGGCTAGCGCAGCGATGAAGCCCGTCCTTTTTCACCCCAGATTTCAAACGGACCTTGCCGAAGCCCTCCAATACTATGAATCCGAAGCCGGACCGGAAACCGCCAACCGTTTCTTCCATTCCATCGAGATTGCCATCACCGAGATCTCCAAGAATCCCCGTCTTCACCACTTTGATGCCTCTGGGTTCCGGGGCTACAACTTCGCCCCCTTTCCCTATCACATCCTCTATTTCGAAACTCCCCGCCAAATCGCGATTCAAGTCCTAAAGCACAACCAACGACACCCAACCTTTGGGCTTCGTCGTCAATTTTAACTCTTTCACCCTCCATCGAATCAATCATGTCCACCACCGCTGAACCTAAAAAACTGACCAAGAAGGAACTCAAGGCCGATCACCCCACTTGGTGCCCGGCGTGTGGAGACTTCGCGGTGCTCGCTTCTTTCTTCAATGTCGTGCAAAAGCTCGGCTTCGATCACGAGAAAGTGGTCTGCGTCGCAGGGATCGGTTGTTCCTCGCGTTTCCCTTATTTCGTGAATACCCACGGGATTCACTTCATCCACGGGCGAGCCCTCCCTCTCGCCACCGGCCTCTCTCTTTCCCGCCCTGATTTGCATGTCTTCGTCTTTGGCGGTGACGGTGACGGCTACTCCATTGGAGGCAACCACCTGACCCATGCCGCGCGGAAAAACATCAATCTCACCTATGTGGTGATGGACAACTTCGTCTATGGTCTGACCAAGAACCAGACCTCGCCCACCACCCCGATTGGCCGCAAGTCCAAGACCGATCCACGGGGAGCCATCGACCGTCCCATCAACCCCATGTCGCAACTCGTTAGCAGCGGAGCGACCTTCATCGCCCGCACCCACGCCGCCCACGTGAAGCACATGAACGAGATGTTCGAGCGAGCCATCCTCCACAACGGATTTTCCGTCGTCGAAACCCTCTCCGAATGCACCATGTTCTACCCGGGAGCCTTCAACGACGCCATTCCACGCAAAGGCGGGGAGTTCAATCTCATCGACGAGGAAACCCACGACAAACAGGACCTCGCCGCCGCCATGGCGCTGACCCAGGATCTCACTCCCGGCAAGTTCGGTGTCTACTTCGAGACCGAGCGCGACACCAAGAACGAGCTCGAAAGCGCATGGGTCAAAGACGCCCAAGCCGCCCACGCAGGATTATCCGGTCAGGATATTCTACGCCAAAGCTTCGCCCGCCTGCGATAGAATCCGTCTCACAAAGCAAAGACACCCATCCCGGGATCCTCGTGGTCGAAAATCGAGCTCGACGGATAGGACCGAGCTCGAAAATTCGCGGCGAGCCTCACAATCGGACAAATTCTCTTATTTCAATCATAATGAGAGACTTACGAGCTGACGCCCACGAATCAAGATCATTCACGGGCTCAACGCTATAGAAAAACAGCTATTCATTTAGCTACCCCCTTAAAAGCAGCATAGCCCCCTCTCAATGGGGATCGAGAGGAGGCTAGTTTGCTACTTATTCCTTTGAAAACGGCCTTCGGTGAAGAATTCCGCCTTCAGGAGGAAGATAGCCACCCCCAAATAGATAGCAAGTTAAAATAGTAAATAATTCCGAACAAATCGAAATCCGGACTATTTCCAACTGTAGACAACCTGGTATTCAATGACCTGAACCTCATCAGGTTGCAAAGTCCGAGTGAATTCGATGGTGTTCGAGTCGGTCTTCTCAAATTTCTCAGCGCTTTCAACCTCCCAGTTGGACCAGCGCCAGAGGTGTTCTCGCGCAGTGATGGTCTGCACTTTCTTGGAGCGGTTTTTCAGCGTGATTTCAATGGTTTCCCTCGCCCAACTTTCCCGATCATTGTTTTGAAAATCGGTGACCTTGCGCTCACCCACCAAGTCAAAGGCATTGCCGGTGTAGATCTTGAGCTCTTCTTTGGATGGTGTGTGATCGATACGATTCTCGCCGACGAATTCCAAATTTCCGTCCGCGGAGTCTTCACGGTAGAACCTCACGGTTCCGGCAGGCATCGGCACGCCGAGCCCATTTTCTCCCGTGTTGCTGAAGTTCCAATAAATGGCAACGTCCTTGCTGGGAGATTCGATCAATTGACCTGTATTGCGTCCACCGTGGAAGCGGTGGGTGACCGGATCGTAGAGATAGCTCTTCTTTGCCACGACCTTTGCGGAGCGGAGAAACTCAACTTGCTTCGTCTCCTGATCCCGCAGTGTGATGGCTCGAGGCAAGGTGTAGAGGTGGAAGTCGTCAAAGGCTTTTTGCTCCACAGAGCCGGCGCCATCCATTGCCATGGACGCACGCATCATCATCTCGGACTTCATTTGGGGTTGCACGTTGACGTCGCCAGCGACCAGTTTGACTTTGGCCTTTTCGAAGGAAGTACCGGAACGATTGTTGGCAGTAATCCAGCCACTCAAGGTCACAAGTTCCCCTTCCTCTGGAGCGACCAAATTGTAGGAAGCTTCCCAAGTGAGTCCTCTCGAGAGATAGGAGAGTTGCGCGTCAAAGTTGACGGCTTCTCCAGCCCCCAGGGTCCAGGAAAGGGTGGGCCGAAGGATGGAATCGTCTCCCAAGGAAGGAAACAGTGGCTCACCCGGGAGCGAAAATTGCAGTCCCTTGTCAGTCTCGATCACTGGCGAGCTTTGACGCCCACCGGGTTGATAGCCTGAGCGAACCACCTTCCCTTTGATCATCTCGACCTTGCCATCGGGATACACCTTCTGGAACGGAACTTCTTTTCCTTCAAAGAGCGAAAGCAAGAGTCCCTGCGAAACCGGATCGTTGCGATAGGACTGCTCTTGCAAGGCAAACTGCGCCTTACCGGTCGGATCGCGCAGAACAACTGAGTCAGGGATCACCTGGGCGGTCGCCCGATCATAGCTCAGAGTGTTTTCACCCGCCTTCAGTTGAACCGGCAAGGTGTCGCGCACCACGGCAAGATTTTCGTTATAAATCGTCAACGCCACTTCGGCGCTGGCACCACCTGTTAGAGCCAGACTCATCATCAATAATTTCTTCATACCCATGAATATTGACACGCCAGCAGGGAATGTCTTGGAAGAAAAATCAGAAGACGCCAATCGGCAGAGATCCCACTCACCGTTGGAAGCGCGGCAGACTTCATCGCCTCCTACCGTCTGCGCCCGCGATAGCGTTCGCGGGGATCATCTTCCGGAGTCTCCTCATCTTTATATCCAAGGATACCGTGGCGGCGCAGGTTTTTGATGAAGGACTTGGTGTCGTCGGTCACTTCCTCATCTTTTGTGAGAGTCCCCACCAATCCCGCATCACCATTGAGGGTGTCGAGGGTCTCGCTTGCTTTGGAAAAAGTTTTCTCGGCCTCCACGACCGCCCCTTCGGCCTTGTCGGCAACTCGTTTGATGGAACGCATGGTCTCGGGGACTTCTTCCATGGCAGGTCCCACGTGAGCGAGTTGGGCATCGATCTCGTCAAAGGTTCCCTCGACCTTTTGCGCAAGCTCATTGACCTGATTGATGGCCTTCCGCGCATCGACTAGAACTGGCTTGAGGTCTGCGGAAGCGTTGCGCGCGCCGAGGGAGGCGTCCTCAATATTGGCCAGGGTCCGCCCAAGCGAAGACACATTCTCGTTGGAAAGAACCTTGGTATTGATCTGCTCCACCGTCTCTCCAAGTCGTCCTGCGACTGCCCGAATATCGTCGAGGGCACTGTCGAACTTCAAAAGACTCGTCCGCGCGTCGGCCATCAGGATCCGAGCGTCTCCGGCCACGGCCACGGCATCATTCTGAATCGCCTCCAAGCCACTGGCGCCTCCGCCATCAATGACCTCCTGGTCCGTCAGGAAAGTCGCGGAGGGAGCTTCTGGAATGGAGACCACGATCAGTTTGTCACCAAGCACGGTGGCACTCTGGATTTGAAAAACAGCATTGGCAGGCAACTTCCGGGTAGCATCGACACCTATGGGAACCTTGACTCGGGGCGGTGTGACGGACTCCAGAATCGGAGGACCAGTCACCGATCCGATGCGAACGCCGGCCAGACGAACTGGAGTTCCCTCAATCACTCCGCTGGCATCACTGAATCGCACCTGCAGGTTGTAAACCTCATCATAGCTATTCTGAAAGCGCCCGAACTGGAGCACCAACCAGGACAACACTGCGATTCCCACAAAAATGAAGAGTCCCACCAGTGTCGCGGTGCGTTGTTGTCCAGCGGCCATGCGGGGAGGATCTCACAGGCCTCCGCTGCTGTCAACGGGAGCGGGTGAACTCGCCACGAATCACTCGCGATTGAGCACGGTTCGTGCTAAGCCCTCCCCACAAGCATGGAAATCGAGAAGAAGCGGCTGGCGGAAGACGAGGCACGTGAAAAGAACTGGCGGCGGTGGGGCCCCTACCTCAGTGAACGCCAATGGGGTACGGTCCGGGAGGACTACTCCGCCAATGGGGACAGCTGGTCCGCTTTTCCTCACGATCACGCACGGAGCCGGGCCTACCGCTGGGGCGAAGACGGACTGCAGGGATGGTCCGACCGACAGTGCCGTCTGTGCTTCGCACCTGCTCTCTGGAACGGGCAGGACGACATCCTGAAGGAACGGCTTTTCGGTCTCGCTGGTCCGGAAGGAAACCATGGGGAGGATGTGAAGGAGTGCTACTACTACCTCGACTCGACCCCCACCCACTCCTACACCAAGGCTCTCTATAAATACCCCCAGGCCAAGTTTCCCTACATTCAGCTCCGCGATGAAAACAAGAGTCGCAGCCGGAATGAGGGGGAGCTGGAACTCGCCGATACGGGAATCTTCAACGACGGGCGCTACTTCGACGTGGTGCAAGAGGTCGCGAAACGCTCGCCACAAGACATTCTCTGGCGCATCACCGTAACCAACCATGGTCCCGAAGCTTCCGAGATCCATGTGCTGCCCCAACTGTGGTTCCGCAACACTTGGAAGTGGGGCAACGAATACGAGGAACCCCGCCACAAACCACTCATCCAACGCGAGAAGGACGGCCTCATTGCCGACCACGACCTACTGGGCACCTTCCGCTTCTTCGCTGAGACATCCGCCGAGACGAAAGGTCCGGTGCCTTGGCTTTTCACCGAGAACGAGACGAACTACCCACGCATCTTCAAGACCAAGGGACCCAGCCCTTACGTCAAAGACGCCTTTCATCGCTACCTCATTGAGGGGTTGGAAACGGTGGTCAACCCGAGCGAGAAAGGGACCAAGGCCGCCGCTCACTTCAAGCTAATGATACCCCCCGGGGAAAGTGTGACGATCTGCTGTCGCTTGCACGAGGAGGGCGAGGACAACGGGCTCGCGGGTTTGGATCAATTCGAGGAGACCTTTGCCGAACGCCTGGCGGAAGCCAACGACTTCTATCAAGCCATCATCCCGGACAATCTCTCCCACGCGGAAGAGCTCATCTGCCGCCAAGGCTACGCCGGCCTCCTGTGGACCAAGCAATTCTTCTACTACGTGATCAAGGACTGGCTCGAGGGTGATCGGGATGGGCCTCCCCCTCCCCGGGAGCGGCTCAAGGGCCGGAACTCGGATTGGCAGCATTTCTTCGCACGCGATATCCTCTCGATGCCCGACAAGTGGGAGTATCCCTGGTTCGCGGCCTGGGACACGGCCTTCCACATGATCCCGTTTGCGGCAGTCGATCCCTCCTTTGCCAAGCATCAGCTCCTGCTCCTTCTGCGCGAGTGGTATATGCACCCCAACGGACAGCTGCCGGCTTACGAGTGGAACTTCTCCGACGTCAACCCACCGGTCCATGCCTGGGCTGTCTGGCGGGTCTATAAGATCGCTGATGCCAAGGGGCACCGCGACCTGGACTTTTTGGAACGCTGTTTCCAGAAGCTTCTCGTGAACTTCACCTGGTGGGTCAACCGCAAGGATGTGGAAGGGCGTCACGTCTTCGGCGGAGGCTTCCTGGGCTTGGATAATATCGGGGTCTTTGATCGCTCCCATTGTCTTCCCAGCGGATCGATCCTGCACCAGGCCGATGGAACCGCGTGGATGGGTTCCTATTGCCTGACGATGCTATCCATCGCGCTGGAACTCGCCCCTACCCGGCCGCCCTACGAGGACATTGCCTCGAAGTTTCTGGAGCACTTTATCAGCATCACCGACGCCATGAATTCCCTGGGTGGCAATGGCCTTTGGGACGAGGAGGACGGCTTCTACTACGACAATCTCATCGTCGGACAAGACAAGCCCATTCCCCTGAAGATCCGCTCGCTGGTCGGACTCCTCCCCATGATTGCGGTTACCGTGATCAAGCAGAAGACCATCGACAGTCTGCCGGGCTTCCGCAAGCGCATGGACTGGTTCCTTGCCAATCGCCCCGAGCTCCTCAAATACATCAATGTCCGCAAGGCCGTCGGACAAAAGAATCCCGGCCGCGTGCTGTTGGCCATCCCACCGGAGGACCGCTTCATCAAGACCTTGTCGCGCCTGCTGGATCCCAATGAGTTTCTCTCTGATTACGGCATCCGCTCCCTGAGCAAAGCCCATGGCGACAAGCCTTTCGTCTTTTCCCACGATGGACAGAGCAACACCGTGAGCTACGTCCCGGGAGAATCCGACACCGCGATGTTCGGGGGCAATTCCAACTGGCGCGGCCCCATCTGGTTCCCCACCAACTTCCTCATCATCGAGGCTCTGGAGCGCTACCACTACTACTATGGAGACACCTTGAAGGTGGAGTATCCCACCGGCTCGGGCAACATTGCCAACCTCCGCGAAGTCGCCATCGACCTTTGCGATCGATTGATTTCCCTCTTCGTTCCCGATGAGAACGGCAACCGCCCCTGCTTCGGCGAGGCCCACCGTTATGGCGAAGTCGATCACTGGAAAGATCTTGTCCTCTTCCACGAATACTTCCATGGCGAAACTGGCGAGGGGCTTGGAGCCTCCCACCAGACCGGCTGGACCGCGCTGGTGGTGCGGCTGGTTCGCGAGCGCCGCGAGAAATTGACTTCGGAAAACAATGAGTGGGACTAACACCTCAACTGAACCCAAGGAGCGCCACATCTTCCTCTGCGCATTGCCCACCAAGGCGAAGTGCTGCCAGCCGGAAGTCGGCGAGCCCGCTTGGAATTTTCTAAAAAAGCGTCTGGCAGAACTGGGTCTCCAATCCCCGGGTCACCGTATCCAGCGCAGCAAGGCGGATTGTCTGCGGGCCTGCGTGGACGGCCCCATCGCGGTAGTCTATCCGGAAGGGATCTGGTATCGCCACTGCACGGTGGAGAATCTGGAGCGCATTATTCAGGAGCATCTGTTAGAGGGTCGCCTAGTAGAAGACCTCATCATCGAGCGTCCGGAATGCTAAGGGCCTCCCTCGAGAAAAGCTTTTCTTGTCCCGCACGCAGAAGGCATACTAGCCAGGTTGAGCCCCTCCCCCTTCCAGCAGCAATTCTTTGCCCAAATGAGCCATCCCCACTGGGGGGACGAGCTCTTCGATGAAGTGGCCGATACGGTCTACTTTGTGAAGGATCTTTCGGGACGTTATGTCGCCGTTAACGAGACCCTCGTGCGCCGTTGTGGGGCCGCATCCAAGAAGGACCTGATCGGCAAGACTGCCGCCGAGGTCTTTCCCGCCCCGCTGGGTGAAGACTACACCCGCCAGGACCTCGCCCTGATCCAAGGCGAGCCCGACATCACCAACCGCCTCGAGCTCCACCTCTACCCGGGGGGGGAGAGCGGATGGTGTCTGACCTGGAAGAAAGCCCTGCGAGGCCAATCCGGGGACGTCATCGGCCTATCCGGAATCTCCCGCGACGTGAACTCCACCCCCGATGATGTCGAAAGCTTGGAAGGACTTTCCAAGGTCCTGAGCCATATCCGCGACCATCTGGACGAGCCCCTCACCTTGGGCGACCTGGAACGGGCAACCCGTCTTTCTGCCTTTCAAATCAAGCAACGCATCAAGCGCCTTTTCGGAATCTCCCCCCGGCAGTATATCATGCGTTCCCGCATCGAGTCTGCCCGACACCAACTCACCTACACCAATCTGCCCCTCAGTGAGATCGCTCTCGCCTGTGGCTTCGGCGACCAGAGCTCATTTACGCGGCAGTTCAAGCGTTCGGTCGGGATCACTCCCAAGGCCTACCGAGACCAATAGAGGCCGCGAGGACGAAGAAGGACCTCCTTCTTGCTAAATTGCAAAAGAGAGCGATTCTGCTCCATGCCAACACTCTGCGCCAATCGCGACTGCAGCTTTCCCCGCTGGATGACGGTCACCCTCGTGGCGGCTGGCATCTACAATCTCGCATTCGGGCTTTGGACCATTTGCTGGCCGCATCTCTGGTTCGACTGGTCGGGGATGGAACGCTCCAGATATCCCGAACTGTGGCAGTCGGTAGGCATGATTGTGGGGGTGTTCGGAATCGGCTACTTGATTGCCGCCAGTAACCCAATCCGGCACTGGCCTATCGTTCTGGTTGGTCTTTTGGGAAAAATCCTGGGCCCGCTTGGGTTTGCCAAGGCCATCTACGTGGGAGCCCTGCCTCTTTCCTCGGCTTGGATCATCATCACCAATGATCTGATTTGGTGGCTGCCCTTTGCGGCGATTCTTTGGAAAACAGCACAAGCCAAAGTAGGCAAACCAATCACTCGGGAAGAACCCTACACCACCGAAGAAGCAGCCGAGGTGTATCAACTCTCGACAGGCGAAACCCTCGCCGAAGCTTCCAAAGAGCAGACCGTCGTTTTGGTCTTTCTGCGGCACTTCGGCTGCACCTTCACTCGCCAGATTCTTCGGGGCCTGCAGGATCTCAAAGCCGAAGCGGAAGCGAACAACGCCCGTCTCGTCCTCGTCCACATGCTGCAGCACGGAGACGAACAAGACTACCTCGCCAGCGCCCAATCCAGCCCCATCCCCCGCATCGCTGATCCCAACTGCGAACTTTACCGCGCCTTTGGCTTGGGCAAGGGCGGGCTCTTCGAGCTCTTTGGACCCCGCGTCTGGCTGCGCGGAGCACTCTCCCTCTTCAAGGGCTGCGGAGTCGGCCACCTGGCAGGCGACGGATTGCAGATGCCGGGTGCCTTTCTCTATCGGGATGGAGCCATTCGGTCCGCCCAACCTGCTCGCACAGCCTCAGACCTTCCAGACTTGCCCAAGCTGTTCAACCAATCCAAAGCCGACGGGAGTAGGATTGACGAATCGGGTCCAAATCGGGTAGTGATATGAGTTCATGGGAAGCTCAGAAAATCGGATGGGAATATTCCACACCTCCTGCTGGGTGTTAGGACTCCTCGCCTTCGTAGAACTGGCGGCGGTGGGACTGGCCTTCGGACGCGACCAACGGAGCATCGGGGAGACTGAAGCCGCAGTTCCTGAAACCCGCATCATTGAGAAAATCGAATACCGCACCCTGCCTCCCGAGAAGGAGACCGTGGTGGTCGAAAAGCCGATTTACCTGGAGCCTGAAGTCGCGGCCCTTCCCGACGGTCCTCCTCTCGATTATGAATTCGAGCCGGTGCAAAACCTCAAGCTCGGCACTCCACCCATCGCCAATCCCCTCGTCGAACGGCTGGTGGAGGAATCGCGCTCCCTCCGCATCGCAGGCGACTCCATGCGAGCCATGTTGAAGCTGGAGGAGGCCAGTAAATCCGCACCCGACGACGCCAATGTCCTTTACCAATTTGCCGAGGTCTACAGCACCATGGGCCTCTACGACAAGGCTGCCGACTACTACCAACAGGTCTTTGCCCTCGGCACGGTCAAGGCCGGCAGCCTCTACGACCTCGCCGCCATCAAGCTCAAGGACGGCATCGAACAACCCGAGGATATGGCCACCAAATTCGCGTTGGGACGGGTCCGGGTCTACGAGGACACCGACTTCGCAGGAGGCGAAAGAGTCATCCTGACCATCCCCGTCTCCGCCGCTCCCGATCTGGGACTCAATTCCGAAGAGCTGGACCGGGCCCTCCGCGTGGTGGTCAATCTATACGACGAACTGGATGGCAAGCCCGTCCTCTGGGATGAGAATACCAGCACGATGGAAACCCAGTGGGTCACTCCCCCCACCGATTGGAAGGAAAACGGCGAAGAACTCCTGCGGGTCACCTACGTCATCCCCCCCCAGAACGATGGGGCCCGCCACTTGCTGGGCCAGCGCAAGTATTTCGGTCAGGTGGTGGAGCTCTTTTACGAGAGCGCTCTCATCGACCGCCTGGCTTCCCCACGTCGTTTGGCAAAAGAAGTCAAAGCTCGGGGAGAAGAAATCTACTTCTATCCCGAGAATTACGTTCCTGATGATTTCAACTTCGAAAATCCGCTTCTCCCTCCCTTGTCGGACTAACACGTAATTGAAGTTCAATGCTTTCCTCGCCCTTTTTAACGTTGAGGACTGAATTGAAAGTTGCGGTCTACCAACTGCTCTTGCCAGACTCCTGCTACCCTTGAGCCAATCCATTCCACATCTCGAACCCGGTCTCCAAATCGGAGACTACCTGCTAACCCAACTCATCGAGACTGCGGTTGATCGACAAGTTTGGTTGGGCGAACAGATTAGCGTCAAAAGGGAGGTTGAGATCGTCTGTTACTTCGGTCCCGACCCTGAACGATTTCTCGCCGACATCCGGGTCAAGGCGATGGTCGAGGATGGCGTATTCGGCCTCGTCTATGAGGCGGTGCAAGCAGAAGAATTTATCGCCTACGCCGCAGAGGTTCTTCCCGAGCGTAGCCTCGCCCGGCTTGCGGCAGAACACCAGCCCCTCACCCCCCTCGAAGTCACCCAAATCATCGCCCAGGTCGCCGGAGCCCTAAGTTCCCTCGACAAGCGTGGAATCGCCCGCGAGGACTTTGGTCCAAAGGAAATTCGCTTCGGGCCCCACAACAACGTCCGCATCGCGAACGTAACGAACTCCGGCCCGCAAACGAATGATATGCCCACACGGCGAGCTTTTGTGGACACTCTGGTTGAGCGGATAGAATTTGGTCAGCCAGGCGCGACGCGGATGACCACGCTCTTGGAATATATCAAGGGCACCGAGACCCAGTCCCCGATTCCATGGAGTCAGGCAAAGTCCTTGGCCCTGCAGGTCCACGAGCAATTGAAGGCCTCGCCCATTGCGCCCCCTCGCTCGACCCCCGTTCTGGAAAGCCGCCAAAGCCTCCGTGGAGTAACCATTGCGGGTCTCATCTTTGGCCTCGTCGCCCTCATTCTCGGCTTTTTCGTCTTTCGCGATAGCAGCCCAAAGGTGGAAACTGGCCTCGTGGTCACCGTGCCCGCTGGACGTTATCCCCGCCCCAATGGAGGCTTGGTGGAACTGTCCCCGTTCCGAATCGACGCCACCGAAGTCACCATCGGAGAATACGCTGAATTCATGGTCGCATGGCAGATGATGACCTTCAGCCAACGCAGCGATCTCTGGCTCCCCGGACGGCCCGACGACAAAACCTCGATCCGCCCCCACGACTGGAATAGCTATTACCCCAAGGCCCGTTCACGGGGTACCTGGGAAGGCCGCAGGATTTGTCTCGAATGCCCCGTCTTTGGCGTCGATTGGTGGGACGCCGGCGCCTATGCCAAATGGAAAGGTGGCCACCTCCCTACCGAGCAAGACTGGTGGGCTGCTTCCTCCTCACTGATTGCCGCGACCGGCCAGAAGTCCTCTTGGGGACCAGTGGGCGGACCGGGCGAAAAGATCTACGGGCTCAAAGGCAATGTCACCGAGTGGGCCGGCAAGTTCTCAAAGGATCCCGCTTTCCCTATCAGCTCGCCCAAACCGGTAGCCTTGGGAGGCTCTTTCAAGAAGGCTAGCAAAGGCGCCCTGACCCGCGAATGGCTGGAAAGCCCCACCCTCCGCCGGGACGACCTCGGTTTCCGAGTAGCCTATGCTGTGGAACAATAAAGTCGGGGAACAAGACTTTCTCTTGCGGGTGGCCCTATTTTTTCTTTCATAGGGACTCTGAAAACGATCATCCATCGCCTTCTCGGTATCGCCCTGCTCCTTTTGGCCAGCCAAGGAGAGTCCTTCGGTCAGTTAGATGTCGACCTCCAGATTGGTCGTCGACAGTTCATTCCCCATGAGCCCATCCCGCTGTCCATTCAATTGACCAACCGGGCCGGACGGGAACTCCTCCTCCATGGCGATAGCCGCAAATCGTGGCTCAATGTCGTCATCTCCGACCAACGGGGCAATCCCGTCGCTCCCTACAAGCCCATGGCTTTCCAGGCAGCCAAGGTCCCGGTCGGTCGCGCGGTCGCCAAGCAAATCGACCTGAACTCCCTCTTCCCTCTTCACTCCTTTGGCAAATACACGGTCTACACCGTCGTGACTCTGCCTACCGGCGAGGCTTTCCAGTCTCCCCGCAAAACCTTCGATATCACGCGAGGCCGTACCGTTTACGAACAACGGGTTGGCCTGGGAGGCAAGGCCCGCGACTACCGCCTCATCTCTTTCGCCCCTGGTCGCACCTCGTATCTCTATTTCCAAGCGGAGCTGGTTGACGAGCGGCGCGTGGTGCTCACTTACCCCATCGGAGAACTTCTGCAGAACAAAGCCCCGGAGGCCACCGTGGACCGAGCTGGCAAGCTCAACGTTCTCTACCTGGGAGCCCCGGATCGCTATGTTCACGTCCTGATCGATTCCACCGGCAAGGTCGTCAAACGCACAATCTATAAGCGCGGCCCCAGCGGAGATCCCAGACTCACTGCCTTTGCCAACGGCGAGGTCAAAGTCGCTGGCGGCATGGTCTTCGACCCCGACGCACAGAAAGCTCGCAAAGCAAAAATTCGAAAAATATCTGAACGGCCATCCCTTTTGTTTGACTAAGTTTTTAAAATTAAATTGCCTAGTCGGTTAGTTTTTGCTAATTTTTAACAAATGTTAATGATTTTATGAATGCTTTTGCTCGCGCTATCGCCATCCTCTTGGCTTCCAGTCTCCTCAGCATCCTCAGTGGCAAGACCGTCATCATTGATGCAGGCCACGGCGGGCGCGACATCGGAGGTCACCTTGGGAAGGTCTACGAAAAGCATCTCGCGCTCGATACCGCGATGCGTCTGGAGTATTACCTCAAGAAAAAAGGTTACCGCACCGTGATGATCCGGAACAACGACACCTTCGTCCCCTTGTCCCAACGCGCCGCCATCGCCAACCGCTATCCCGGCGCCATCTTCATCAGCGTTCATTACAACTCGACTTGGAAAAAGCACGTTGAGGGCGTGGAAACGTTCTACTACTCCGCCCAAAGCAAGGGCTTGGCCAATGCCTGCCACAACGGAATGCTCAGCAACACCCGAGCAGCCAATCGCGGAGTCAAGTTTGCCCGCTATTACGTTCTTCGCCACAACACCCTTCCTGCAATTCTCGTGGAAGGCGGATTCCTCAGCCATAGTGGCGAGTGCGCCAAGGTCATGAAGGGCACATACCGCGACCAACTGGCCCGTGGCATCGTGGACGGCGTCGTCCGCTTCGACGCCAGCGGCCAGTGGTAGCAGACTACAAGGTCCGCGACTGCGTCTTTCCCGCGACCTCGTAGATCACGAGGCCATCGTCCAATCGCAGGATCTTTGGCGGCACCGCTGGTGCAATGAGCGCGGGCACCTTCGAGCGGTCGTCCAACTTGCGCAGCTTCGTCTCGGGCGCCCCAGCCAGATCAATCCGCCGCGACTTCCACGCTCCGGTGTAGTCATCCATCTGAAAGACCACAGTCTGAAAGCGCGAGCCATCGGGCGAATACTCATGCGCCAAAATGGTCTTTCCCGAAGGGCTGAAGCGCACTTCGCGAACCCCGGCAGGTCCTTGCGAAAAAAAGCGCGGCTGGGTCTGCAATGAAGCCAAGCGCGATCGCCTCACTCCCGGCATAGACTTTTCCTCCACCGACCAATACATTTCGTGCGGCCCATCCCCCGCCAAGGCAAGCACCGTCGGACCACCGGGAGAGGTCCAGGTCCAGCTCGGGCGGAACCCCTCCTTCACCGCGAAGCGCTCCGCCACATTTTGCTCTGGCGAAGCCAGCTCTCCTTGAGGACCACAACCCACCAGCAAGATCCCGCTCAGCAAAAGCACCCTTTTCATCCTCTCAGGCTACCTCGGACCACCACCCCGGATCCAGCGTGGGAACCGACAGTTGCCCAAAACCGTTTTCCCACTACAATAGCAGCACTGAAGACGCAGTCCCTCACCCTCCAAGCACTCGACTGGACCTCCTCACCGATCGAGGTTCTTGATGAGCTGAGCCATCTTCCCAACCCCGTCTTTCTCGACACCGCTGGCAACCTCCCCCAAGGCGCGAATTCCCCCCACTCCCTCGTCGGGGCCCTCCCCGAGGAGCTCATCACCGGCAACCTCCACGACGCTGCTGACTTTTCCCGTCTCTCCGAGAGATACCGCGAGACCCTCGTTTCGGGCCCCGACTCGGGATTGCCCCTTGGAGCGTGGATCGGCACGGTCGACTACGACGGCCGCTTCTGGTTCGGGCTCTATCGCAACCTGCTCCTCTTTTGCCATCAGAATGAAGAGTGGTACGAAGTGGGCGGCGAAGGCCTCTCCCGGCTGCGCCAAAACAACTCCCCTGCCCGTCCTCCCCAGATTGGAGAATGGACCTCCAACTTTACCCGAGACGACTTCGAGAAAACCGTCTCCGCGGCCCAATCCTACATCGCGGCCGGCGACATCTATCAGGTCAATCTCTCGCAGCGATTCTCAGCTCCCACAGAAAGTGGCCGCATGCTCTCCTACTACGAAAAGCTTCGAGCCGCCTCCCCTGCTCCCATGGCCGCCTACCTCGATACTGGCAATCGCGAGATTCTCTCCTCCTCCCCCGAGCTCTTTCTCCGCCTCTCTGGTAGCAGTATCCAGACCCGTCCCATCAAAGGCACACGCCCGCGTTTCGACGATCCCGCCAGCGATCTGCGCTCTTCCCACGAGCTCAAAACCTCGGAGAAAGAGATGGCCGAGCTTCTCATGATCACAGACCTCCTGCGCAACGACCTGGGTCAACTCTGCGAGTTCGGCAGCGTGCAGGTCGAGGCTCTCGCCCGACTGGAATCGCTCGCCCAAGTGCATCACTTGGTCTCCACCGTCAGCGGCACGCTCAATCCCGACCTCACCCACCTCGACGCTCTCGCCAGTTGCTCCCCCGGCGGCTCCATCACCGGTGCCCCTAAAAAGAGAGCCTGCGAAATCATCGCCGAACTGGAGCCCACCCCGCGCGGACTCTACACCGGCTCCATCGGCTACTTTGGCCTCAATGGCGAATCCCAGTTCAGCATCGCCATCCGAACTCTCATTCACGAGAACGGAAAAGCCCATTACCATGTCGGGGCCGGAATCGTCGCGGACTCAGTCCCCACAATGGAATACGAAGAAACTCTCCACAAGGCGCGCGGCTTGAGAATGGTCTTCGAGAGCTAGGCTTTTTTCTGAAAATAAAAAACCCGGGCGGTCACTGCCACCCGGGTTTTGAAAAGACTCAATCCTCTGCGCTTACTCTAATTGTCCAATTGGAAGTTCGGCAGCGTGTAGATATGGGGCTCTTTTTCATCCCCCTGTAACAGCTTCAACATCACCGAACGATGAGACTCAAGAATGAGTAACTCGTCTTGATCGGCTAGGAAGATGTCGTTGATATCCACCCAATTCTGCATCCCTCCACCATCGAGCAACATGTAGTTGTCATAACCCTCCGAGTAGCTCGCTCCATTGACATCAACCACAGCGTCGCCATTCCAGAAGAGCAATTCGGAGCTTTGCAGGGGGTCAATTCCACCATCAAAGCCAGCCAAGACAGTATAGTTCCGGCCATTGCTACCCGCCGGCTTCTGATCAAACGGCCACATCGCGCCAGCAAGGTTGAAGCCCTCGTTCAAGGCAACCGCCTGATCATGACTGGCGATCATCCCGTAAGAAATCTGCTCTACTGGCGAACCAGGATTGAGCGCATCTCCGGATGCCTTCGGGTGAATCCAGTTGCCCATCGCAGGATCAATCCGGTAGTCACCATCATCATCTACCGTCACTAGGCTCCGGGTCCAGACAGGGTCTGGGGTCGAGTCGATGAGCATCAGAATCTCAAAGGTCGGAGTTTCCAGTCGGCTGTTGTAAAAGAGCAAACGAGTTGCCTGGTTGGGGTCTCCCGTTTCCAGGCCAGCGTAGGTCGAATCCAAGTCGAACAAGTCAGCCACCGTTTGGTAACGGATAATCTGATAGCTCTCTCCATTCAGGAATGCATCGGCAGGTAGCTCGCTCGAGGTACTCAAGCTATCCACTCCATCGCTTTCCGAGAAAATATCAGGGTCGTAAACCAAGGTGATACTGTCCACGCCACCCGAGAGGATATCGAAGCGCTCACCTTCCAAAGGCCCGCTTGTGATTTGCAAATAGTGCGACCCATTGCTCCCCGCCACGCTGCTCAAGTCAGCGCCCCCGGCAGAATCACCCACGTCGAAAGTGACATTGCCATCCAGGTCGGTAGACAAACTGAGCGCTCCGGTCGCAGCGAAGGTGCCGCTGAAGGTCGGCTTTTCACTGAAGGGATTGCTGAAGGTTGCACACTCGTAGTCATTGTAGCCCACGCACTGCCAACCGAAGGCCTCGGTGTAGTAGCTGGTGCCATCAATTTCAACGCACAGACGCACAATTCCACTGGCGGTTCCATTTGCCAATTCAGTCGCATTCTGCAGATTGGTGTAAGTGACCTTCTCGGCCTCCGCCGGCACATCCGCATCAGTTGTATTGACCACTGGCGAAATGCTGGTGAGGTCCGACCATACCGTTGGAGTTCCGAGGGTATCGGCTCCCTGCAAAGTATAGGTCACGTCTAACAGACCACCACGACGACGCATGAACTGCGCGCTCACCACTCCTGTTGCCGGGTCCTTGGTAAGGCAGAATTCGCCGTGACCAGGAAGACCGCTTCCGGGGTTCAAGCACAGAGCATACTCCAACGCATTGTTATACATGTCCCCGTCGGGATTACCACTAGGTCCATCGTTGGTTCCGGGATTGGAAGTGTGATCCAACTCCGCATCCCAAGTGTCCTGCCAACCGGCGTAGGTGTTGTCCTTCGGACTCGTGAAGCCAAAGTCATAACCCGCCACCGCAGGCTCTGAAGAAGGATCCGCTTGTTGGTCGGTGCCTGTCTCTCCCTGAACCGGAATCGCAGGAGTCCCCGCCGGATCATTGCTGTCGGTCAAGCTGGTCGCATCTCCTGAACCAATAACCGTAGGCTCGGTGTCGGTTGGTGTCTGCACCGCCAGCTCGTAGGTAGGTTGAGTTCCCCCACCTCCAGTGTTGTAATCTTCGTCGAGAAGAAGGTTCCCAAATGAGTAATGGCCGTTTTCATCCGTGATATCAGTCACCGACACCTCGGTGCCATCAGGATAGGTGATGGTGAGAGTGACGACTGCTCCCTGAATAGGCGACTCTCCACTTTCTTGGACACCATCTCCATCAGCATCGAGCCAGACGTAATTGCCCACTGCGGCGGGATCTTTGTAGTAGCCAAAGTCTGCCGTATCGTTGTCCGGGTCAGCGGAATCGATGGTTACAGGATAACCACTGTCCACCTGACTGTTGCCATCAGTGCCCGGGCTTGGGCCTTCACTATGCCAATAACCGTCGAGCACGTTGTTCTCATCAGTCACCACCACAATGTAGTCTCCGAGAGGAAGGCCCTCGAAGAGATACTCGCCACTGGCATCCGTGGTCATAGTTCCGATTGAGGCATCACTTGGGTCAACAACTCCATCGCCATCGACATCACGATAGAGAACCACGGTCACTCCCTCGATTCCACTTTCGCCGCCATCGAGAATCCCGTCACCATTAACGTCATTCCAGATGGTCGTTCCAATGCTACCATTATCGGTTGAGACATAGCCAAAGTCCTGGTCAACATTGTCGGGGGTGGCACTGGTCAAGGTCACCACACTCACAGAGTCCGAACCACCATCATTGTCGAAGGTGTTGTCCAAGTCTTGCAAAACCCCACCGGAGTCGAAATTGCTATCGGCAATCTTCACCGTATAGTCGGCCCCAGCTGCTCCGCTCCCATCATCGAGAGGCAGGCCTCCGAAGTAGTAGCTTCCATCGGGTCCGGTTTCGGTCACCGCAATCAACTCTCCATTTTCATCATAGAGTTCGACTACCACTCCGGGAATGCCGGTGTTCGTTTCGTTCTGATCTCCCGCACCGTCGGCATCCAGCCAAACATAATTGCCTATGGAACCAGTCTCTGCTGCGGGTTGGAATCCGAAGTCCTGCGCATCGTTGTTGCGAGTGGACGCATCCGTAACATCCAAGCTCAATGTCGAGGAATCATCCGTTCCTCCATCGCTTCCACTCTCCGTGGGAACAGGATGATACTCGGGAGGCAGAGTCGAGGTATCAACTTGCACCGTGTAGGAAATCGCCGGGTCGGGATCGAGATTCGGGAAGTGATAATACCCATTCTCATCCGTAACCGTGGTCCAGGTCTCGGAACCATCGGTCAAGGTGACGGTCACGCCGACCAATCCCGGCTCATTTGTATCCTGCGTCCCATTGCCATCGAGGTCGGCATAGATCGTGTCGCCAATGCTTCCAACTGGAGCGCCCGGGGTAGCTGGCGGATAGCCAAAGTCCTGCGCCAGATTCACTGGTGCTCCGCCATCAACCGTGACCGCACTGCTGCTGTCACCATCATTCTCCGGGTCTCCGCTTGGATTCACATCATAGCCCTCCGGCAGAGTGGCGGTATCCACCACCACCGTGTAATCATCGAAAGGAAGATTCGGGAAAAGGTAGTTGCCGTTCGAGTCCGTAACAGTTGTCGCAATCAAAGTAGATCCGGAGGCATCGTAGAGCTCAACCGTGACACCGGGGATGCCCTGCTCGCCACTATTCTGGCTTCCATTTCCATCATCGTCCGCCCAGATGGTATCGCCAATCGCGCCGAGAGTGCCATCGGTTGGATAGCTAAAGTCTTGCGCTCGGTTGTCTGGAGCTGCCTCCGTAAGAAGCACCGGACTCGAAGAGTCATTATTCCCATCGCTGTCGTGCGTCGCGGTGGTTTGGTAGCCTGCGGGCAAGCTCGAAGTATCAACCTCAACCACGTAGCCTCCCAGCGGCAAGCCATCGAAGAGGTAGTTGCCGTCCGAATCGGTCACGGTAGTCGCAATGATATCAGCAGCATCAACGGAGCCATCGCCATTCACATCATCTGCCAAGCCATCACCATCGTCATCAGCATAGAGGTTGACTGTCACATCAGCGAGACCAGGCTCGTTGCCCTGCGACGATTGATCACCACCGCTGTTGTCGAGGTCGCCCCAAATGGTATCACCGATCGAGCCGAGCGCTTCACCCGTCGTGTAGCCAAAGTCTTGGTCCGTCACATCCGGTGTTCCCGAGTCAATCGTGGTCGCACTCTGGTTCGGAGTGCCAGCCACTCCATCGGCATCATGAGTCTGCTCCAAGCCGCTTAAAACACCCTCGGTATCGTTCACCCAGACAATGTAGTCGTCATAAGGCAAGTTATCGAAGAGGTAGCTGCCATCACTCGCAGTGGTTGTGGTATTGATAATCGGCTCACCCACATCCCAAACTCCATCGCCATCGAGGTCATCGATTAGGCTCACCGTGACTCCCCCGATACCAGGCTCACCGGCATCTTCAAAGCCGTCTCCATCGAGGTCGTTCCAGACGACATCGCCAATACTACCGAGCGGAGCAGTCCCCTCAGGTTGGTAGCCAAAGTCCGCATTCAAGAAGACATCTCCTGGAGCCAAGACGATAGGTTGGCTCGAATTGTCATTCGCTGCCGGACTAGGGTCCGTTGTAGCAAAGTGGTCCGGGTCGCCGGTCTGGGTATAGTCAGCTCCAAGAATATCGTGGCTCGCCGTCGCACTATCGGTCACTTCCACGACATAGGCATCAGGGACCAAACCATCGAAGTAATAGCGACCATTGCTGTCTGTTGTCGCCGTGGCAACGACAGTATCGTAGATCCCATTGCCATCAGCGTCTCCGTAGAGCGTAACCTCAACCCCCGCAACGGGTGCCTCGCCATCATCTTGAATGCCATCGCCATCAGCATCGATCCAGATGAAGTCTCCCAAGGCTGCCATTTCCGCACCAACCGTAGCGGTCGGATCGTTCACTTCCCCTGCCGGATTGATATTGTAGCCAAAGTCCGCCGTGCTGTTGTCCATTGGCTCGGTTCCGCCTAACAAGACGGGATAACCATAATCTCCCGCTCCCGGATTATCCGAATCATCCTGATTGCCGAAGTCGCCACCCATGTTGGTAAGCGGGCTTTGGGTAAAGCCAGTTGGCAAGGTCGTCTCATCGACATTCACGTAATACTCCCCGGCGGGAAGCTCGGTAAAGAGGTAGCCCCCATCAGCATCCGTGTAGGTCGTTGCAATCACATTGCCGTCTCCGTCGTAGAGGTCGACCTTCACGTTTGCGAGCCCCGGCTCACCGTCATCCTGGTAGCCATTGCTGTCCTCATCGTGCCAGATGTAGTTTCCGATCGTTCCAACCGGAGGACCAATCAATCCGAGATCGAGGTCAGTATCGGAGTCGCCCGCAGCCAAGGTGACGGTCTGGGTCCGTCCGGTGACGACATCGGCGTCACTGTCGGTATTGGTATCCCCGCCGGAATCATCCCCATCGACATTCTGTGCAGTTGGCCCATATCCGAAGGGCAAAGTCGCATAGTCAAACTCGACGTAATAGTCGCCAGCCAAGAGGTCATCGAAGAGGTAATTGCCTTGTGCATCAGTGGTCGTCACTCCAACCACGGCCTCGGTCGCCGCATCGTAGACCCGCACCGTGACGCCAGGCACGCCGGCCTCGCCTGCATCCTGTAGGCCGTCGCCGTTACCATCAATCCAGACCGTGTCACCGAGTGAAGCAAGGTCTTCCCCGAAGTTGAAGTCCACTCCGCGCTCTCCGCCAGCAAGAGTAATTCCCGTTATCGTATCTGAACCCGCCATTCCTTGGTCAGCAGTCGTGCTGCTCGGGGAGGCAGAGGTATCGATGACGTCTCCAGAATCCGTAGTGGTGGAGAACCAACCGGCAGGCTGGGTCTCAATCACATCATAAGTTCCCGGATTGATTCCCGCGAAGCTATAGTCGCCATTTTCATCAGTGACCGTGGCCAACTCTACTGAGTTTCCAAAGATATCAGTTCCAGTCAGAGTGATCGTCACCCCTGGGATGCCAGCTTCGGTGACATCAAGGTTGCCCAAGTTATCAGCACCCGCATCTCCATCGGCACGATCGTCATCGTGATAGACCTTTCCGCTCAAACTAGCGAGCTGCTCGAGAATCACGTCTACTTCCGCCGGGTCACTATTATCCCCCAGATCCGTCTCTGTGCTCGAAGTCGAAATATTTGCGATATTAACCTGAATCTCACCCCAGTTTGACGTCATGTAGGCCTGGTCCACCGCAAAGGTCACCGTAATCGAACCTGTCTCCCCAGGAATCAAGGTCCCGGCGGAATAACTGAAGTCGTTGGAGGAGCCAAGTGTTCCCGGCGACACAGACTGAATCACCAAGCCCGCAGGCAGAGTATCGGAAATCACCACGTTCTCGGCATCGCCATTGCCATTGTTGCCGTAGGTGATGGTGAAAGAACCGCTTCCATAGAGGTCGACCACCTCAGTATCCGCTACTTTCTCAATCCAAACATTCGCCAAGCCATTTGCATCGGTAATCACCGTGAGAGCACTTGCGTCGTTGTTGTCGTAGTCGGTCTCCTGCCGTTCATTTTCGATCGTGACCACGTTGTTCAGGCTATCACCAGCCACTCCGCCACTTTCCGTGACCTGAACGGTAAAGCTTCCACTCGCACCAGTTGGTTGATCTCCAAGGCTCCAGATCAGAGCCGTCAAACCGCTTCCCTGATAGTTATTATCCACTGTTGGCGATCCACTCGCAGCAACATAGACAGTATTGGCAGGCAAGACATCGGTCACCACCGTATTGATTGCACCTTGTGGTCCCAAGACCTCCCAAGCCACCGTATAATTAATGGTCTCTCCCGCACTCTCCTTTACCGCACCGGTATCCACGACCTTGGTGACAACCAAGTCCGTCAGGCGAAGATTGATGGAATCTTCCGCAGTATTATTGGCAAGATTATCATCGATCTCAGGAGTGCTCGTGGCAATCGAGATGGTATTGTCCACCGTGCTTTGACCTGCTGGAGCAGGATCATCCACTACCACTTGGAAGCTGAAGCTCGGCACTTCTTCCACCACATAAGTCGCCCGCCAGGAATTTAAACAAGCTGTCGCGGTCGCGTCCGTGCTAGTCATGGTTACTCGCAGGATCATATCCGTATTCGAAATATCGATGTCCGAGATGTCCGCGAATCCATCTTCCAGCTCATCAGGACCGAACAGTGAACTCGAACCGCTGCTGTCGAGAATCTCGTAAGTGATGGTAACAGCCTCGTCAGCATCAGCGCTGACCAAAAGCTTGTCCCAACTCGTAAGAGTGCCGTTCGCAGAAATTGGAAAATCTTCCGTGACCGAGGTGGCATAAGCATTGGTCCCTCCGCGAAGCTTCACCACGACCACCCCCGGATCGTCCACTTGCGATCCTTTACTTACCGTTCCAAAGGTCGGAGTGGGGACTCCACCAGGATAGGTGTAGGAGGGGTTGGCCGCACCGGTCGAGTAGAGAACTCCACCATTAGTTTGCGTTCCATAGAAGAGCTCGTTGATCCCGTCGTCATCGACATCGTAACTATTCATCCGCTGACCGCCGTTTTGACCCGGCAGAAAGAGATAACCGTTATTCTCAGTGGGACTGAGCTTCTGATACTCGCGAATCGAACCATCGGCGTTCGGGAAAATCACGTAGGTCGCCCCGAGATTGCTCGAGCTGCCCGAACCCACGCTGTAGTCATCATCATTCGCAGCAGAAATGGCGAACTCATTGATGCCATCGCCATCCAGGTCACCAATGACCGCGACACCATATCCCAAATTATCAGCATCATCGAGGGCTAGGGAACTCGAGGAAGTCGAGGAATACTTCACAACATCCGAGATCTCACCTGAGGTCTCTAAGAGCAGGAGATAAGCCGCACCTCGGTTTGCACCCCCGTCGTCATCTCCGGAGGCCCCAACCAAAAGATCTTCCGCGCCATTTCCGTCGATGTCGCCAACAAACTCGACATCATATCCGAACAGGTCGCTGGTTTGCAAAACTCCATCAAGCAATGGGTCCCGACCATCCTGCATCTTGATGAACTTCGTCACGTTGCCAGTCAAATTCCCAGAACCATCACGCTCCAGCCACATCATATAGTAGCCTCCGGAGTTAGTTTCACCGCTACCATCCAAGTTCACATCACCCGACACGAGGACTGACTCTCCGCTTCCTGCGAAGTCTTCGATATAGGTCAAGCTTCGGCCCAGCCCCTGTGAAGTGTCGTTATCCGCAGGAGTCAGACCATTGACTGTTACGAATCCCGCCGAACCCGAGACAATCTGCGAGGTCCCTTTCAGGGTTCCATCGTTGTTGAGATACAGGAAGGTTACCGAACCCCTATTCGTATTCAAAAGGTTCGTTCCATACGACCCAACCGCCACATCCGGCACTCCATCTCCGTCAGCATCGCCAATTGGTTCTACCGAGAAGCCAAACAAGTCGAAGGCAGCCAGATTGGACAAGTGTCCATTCGCAGCTGAGGTCCCTCTTCCCAATTCAATGGCAGAAGCCACTGTACCATCAGCGTTCATTAGATTCACGATCACTGAACCCAAATTCACATTGTCTAGGTCCTGCTCATTGGCTTCATCCAGGTCGCGGTAAGGGGAACCGACGATGTAGTCGACCACTCCATCACCATTCACATCACCGATTGCATGGTAAGTCGATTGATGGGCCTTGGTATGACCAGGGTCATCCGTGCCTCCGGCCCCATCATTATCCCGATCGGTATCAAATGACACATGGGTATCATATCCTGCATCGACCGAACTGACTTCGGAGAGATAGCTCTCCACCTCCACTATCGGACGAGACTCGAGACAGAGAACAGCACCCGCACTACCAAGTGGTTCTTTTCTAACAAAGACCCGATGGATGGTATCCTCACTAGCGTCGCCCACGACCTCATCGACTTCCCAGTCATCCCCATTGTGGCGAATGGCCCAGTTGGCTTCTCCGTTGTCATAGAACGGGAGGGCAGTCAGGGCGTTGTCTCCCTGATTGGATAGTTCCGACGTGCTTAGGGCAGGTCCGATACCGCTGTGTCCGGGAATCGCCAGCCATGTTCCATCCGCATGAAGGGTATTGAAATTCCCCGCACCCGTTTGCACGTAGCTCGTTCCGACTTTAAAGTCATCCGTAGTCCGGAAGTGAACCAAGCGAGAGTGAGCACTAGTCTCCCCGTAGAATCTCAAGGTATCAAAATCGAGAGCCGCCGCGAGCGAGTTGCTCACATGACCCCAGTTCTCGGATCCGCTTTCATCGTCGCCCAAGGCATTGGAAGAAAACAGAGGAAGGTTCGTGCTGCGCACCTCCAGCTCGGGATTCGTCCCACCCTGGTGCACATAGTTGAGAATCATCAACCAGCCTCCGCCAGCAGTATCGCCGTCGACGTAACCTTGGAAGCTCAGGCCCCCGATACGGAACCAATAGGTGCCAGTCGGAACACCTCCCAAAGCGACAAGGTCAGTGAACGGATCAACCTCCGTTCCTGTCCCATAGCCGGGAATGCCATCAAATGTCGCTGGCGCGGGAAGAGTATCAAACTGCACTTCGAAACTTTCAGGTTCATCCGCATTCGGGCTCCAAACCACCCCTGCTCCGGCCGGCAGTTCAAGAGACCCTGGAACGTAGCTGGTGCCTGCCGGGATGATTTCGGAGATGACCACGTCATCCGCATCCGCATTACCAGTATTATTGTATTCGATCGAATAGGTGAGAGTTTCCCCGGACTCCGTCCAAGTCTCATCCTGATCGGAATCATTGACCACACTCTTGGCGATGCTCAACTCGGGACGGTAGACACGTGTTGACACATCATCGGAATTGTTCGAAAGGAAGTCCTCAGCCGGATCCGAGTCACTCTGGTTGTCAACAACCAGGGTCGTCGCGTTGTTGACGGTCTCGCCATCTGCGGCGGTCTCGGCAACAAAACCTTGATAAGTAAAGGTGATAATAGCTCCTACTGGCACACCAATATTTCGATAGTAGTCTGCGTCACCAGTGTTGGCGGTGGTGCCGAAATACCAGGTAACGGTATCACCACCTGCAGGGGAAAGAGTATCCAAGGTCGCACTGACGGGAAATGTCACTGGCGCGCCGACACCATCTTCGAGAGTTACGCTTGCGCCATCGTCATCCGTCGCCTCGACTGTCGCAAAGCCATTGAAGGCGGTGGGATGCGGCACGAAGTTAGCAGGCAAAACATCCTCAACTTTCACTCCGTAGGCGGTCTGAGTTCCCGTGTTGGTCACTTCGATCGTATAGGTAATCGGATCACCAGGGCGCAATCCAGGCACACTGCCTTCGGCACTGGCAGACTTGGCAATCGCCATATCAACACCCGGAATCTGAGTCATCGCGGTGGCGACGTTGTTATCCGGACCATCACCGGGATCCTCGGGGTCATCACTCTCCTGTGCACTCGTCGAGATCGTGGCCGTGTTGATATAGGCTGTTCCTGGTGCAGTCCCCCCGGGAATCGTGGTGCTCACCAGAATGTCGGTATCCCCCGCGTTGGCAGGAACCGTCCCTACCTCAAAGGCTATGAAAGTGACCGTCGCCGGTGGAGACGTCGACCAGCCCGCGCCCGAAGTCCCGGGGGTGAAGGTCGGAGCACTTGGCGCATCGGTGTAATAAGCGGTCACTCCGGCAGGGAGCAAAACGCTGTTGAACGAGAGACCGGATGGAATCGCGTCAATGATCGTAACATCAGGGGCATCATTGTTGGTCCCATTGCTATAGGAAATGGTCCATACAACGGTCTCCCCTGCTTGGGCGACGCTCACCGCTGACTTGGTAATCTTTGGATCTGGGAAAGGCAGCACGACCTCCTGCTCATCGCTGTTGTCATAGTTGGAATCTTCCACATCGGAGGTGGTCACCTCCGCAACGTTAGTCAGGGTATCCCCTGCCGCTCCCGTCACTTGAACCTGATAGCTGATGAAGACATCCGCAGACTGTCCGGGGAGGACCCCCATCGCTCCACCATCTTGGGTGAGCGAAGTCCAAGTCAGAACACTATCCCCACCAGTCGGATCATCCAGAATCGCATAGCCCGGGGTGAGCATCTGGGTACTGCCTTCCACAAAGCTCATGCCCGTAGGCAGAGTGTCAGTGATGACGACGTCGTTGGCTTCATTCAAACCACGGTTCGCCACCAGCAGGGTAAAGGTGATCAGGTCGCCATCTTTAGGCTCGGTCGTGCTGGCAATTTTGCTCAAAGTGAGATCCGGATTAGCGATGGTCACGGGGTCGCTGTCGCTGACGACGACGGATGAGCGTTCGTTCGAGGCAAAGCCCTGCACCGTGTTGATGCTCTCGGTTCCGGATGCGACGGTAGAAAGTGAACGCACGATGAAGGTCAGGCGTCCGCCTTCCCCGGTCAGCAAGTCATCCTTGAGGCCGGGAGAACCGGCAATGCGCACCTCAACTGTTTTTGATCCATCCGCATTGTTCGTGATCGTAACGTTGGGATCAGTCTTGATGTCAATCTCACCCGCTACCTGACCGTTTGAAACAGCGATATCGTTCCATTCGTGACGAATACGGCGCAGGTCCACATTCTTGGGCAAGTAGTCAGTGATGGTGACGATATCATCGGTGAAACCGGAGTTATTGATATAGTCCACGTTCCAGCGAAAGCGCTCTCCTGCGGTAACGAGATCTTTGTTGCTAGACTTGGAAATCTGAAGACCCGGGAAAGACTCAACCGTGGTGCGCACCTCATTGCCCACGGCCTGCAGGTTGGTGTCGGAGAAGATCACCAACTCATTGAAAATAACCGTCCCCTCGGGCGAGCCATCGGTTCCAACGGTTGTTCCATTGTCATCATTGACCACAGTGAAGGTGACGGTCTTGTAGGACGCCGAGACATCCAACTGGGGAGGCGAGAGGCTTGGATCATCGACCTTGTAGGCAATCCAAGTGGTCTGGTCACCAAAGGGGCTTGTCCAAGTATCGTCGGAGTAGTCCGTTGGCGTTCCATTGTCGTCCAAGAGTCCCGGTGTGAAGTTTCCGCTAATCACACTGAAATCAACCGGGTTCAGAACACTGATTTGGTTGGCCGGCATGGAAGGCGGCAGCTTGTCAGTGAACCAGACTTCCTCACCATTCGGCGCCGTCGCATCGACAAAGGTCGTCCGGAACGGAATCCGATCGACCACCCAAGTATTCACCGAAGTCGCCGTTCCAACGTTTCGGTAGTTGACCTCATAGGTCACTTCCTCGCCCGTCCCGATGACATTGAGCACATCGTCTTTGTTAGCCTGCAAGAGCGGAGTTCCGGAAACAATACCACTCGTTTGGATGCTGGCTTCGAACGGAGAACAAAGGTCGTCAAACCCTGTTAGATTGGCGTTCACGGTATAGACCGAAAGATTCTCAGTCCCGTTGGGGAAGCCGAGTTCCATCGCAACGGTAGCCTCCTCGCCCGGGGCTAGCTGGCGACCCAACTGAAGAGTCACGTTACCATTAATCGGATCGAAATTCGTAATCGTTCCTCCATCAACTCCCTGGATGGAAGGGTAGGTAGGAATACCGTTCACATTGACCGGTGTGAGCTGCAAATCGACGGTCACATCACTGAAGGCATCCAAGCCAACGAGTCCAGAGTCGGCGGACTCGTTTTTCACAATCAATGAATACTCCGCAACACCCGGAATCACGGTTACCGGCGTGACGCCCGCCGCTTCCGAATCGATGAAGAACTCGCCTTGGGGAGGCTTCACCCGGGTCAAGTCGTCGTTCTTATAAGAAAAAGGCTCGGTGAGTGTTTGGAGGGTGCCGTCAGTCTTGCGATAGACTTTTGCGAGACCCCAGTTCTCAATCCAGAATTCATCGCAGGGGTCGGCTGGAGTCGAGACCGTGGTATTGAAGGCCGCATAAACGCGAGAACCCGGATCATCGGGAAAGTCGATAAAGGACGGCATCGATGGATGATGAACCGCCACCCAAGTTACCGTTGCAGGTTGGGTCTGACTCCAATCCGCAGGGGCTGTTCCGGGGAGAACGGAATAGTCGAAGGGAGGATGAACCTCAGGATCGTCGTAAGCAGGATCGCTCCCGACGTAGAACCAAACCGTCGCCCCTTCGGCAGTGGTGATGTCTTCTTTACTGCGACGATTGTGAAGTGAGGCCGAAACAAAAGCCACCTCGGCGGGAATACGATCGAAGTAGACCACATCATTCAGCTCAATGACTCCGCAGTTCGTGTTGTAGAGACGATACTGAACAGGGTCGCCTGCGACAACCGGAACGACTCCGTCGATATCCAAGCCACAGGGAACATCCTGCTCCTTCGGCAGGTAGTGTGGAAAATAGCCAAACTTACAGAAACAGCCACCAATCGGCACATCCACAATCATGGGGAGTTCGTCGCTCAACAACTCGGTCTGATCAGAATCAAGCCCAGCAGTATTGGTGAACTCCGTGAGCTGGGGAATGTCCGATGCCAAGTCGACCTTGAACTCGATTTGATAACCATCGCCTACCTCTAAAGTGCCAAAATCCCAATAGACACTCTGCGCGGGAACCTCAGTGGTGTGAACTGTGACCGCAGTCGAAGTGAAGGTCGCGGGTATCGTGGTGGTGGTCCCATCAGCATTGAACTTGATCGCCGACAAGGAGTGGGCCGGATTGCTGGGGTTGAGTAGATAGGAGTCACTCGTGTCGCCATCCCCATTGGGATCGATGAGGCCCGAGAGGTCGTCGTAGATGACGGTGTTATACATTCGCGACCGATTTTCCTCATCATAGTCGTTCCCGTCGACAGGACCGAAGGGGTCACGAATGCGGAAGGTCAGCGTATCACTGATGCCCGGGCTGTTTCGTGCAATCACGTAGTTCTCACCATTCAGACCAAAGACGCGGGTCACCCCCGGAGCAGCCAGAGTCGCTCCCGCCTTGGTCATATTCGGAGCAGGCTCGGAGGTAATAACAGTCTCGACCTCCTCCGCGACTTTGTCCTCGCCGTTGTCGACATGAACGTTGGCGTTGTTGCGGTAGATGGTGGAATTCAAGGTGCCATTGGGAGCTTCCACAAACAGCTGAAGCACCAGAGAGTTTCCGGCCTCGATCTCGTCGAAATACCAAACCACTGAGTTCACCGGAAACGACGACATCCCATCGGGGAAGGATGGCAAGGGGGCACCCGTTGCGGCATCGGTCGTTCCGTCCGCCGTGAAGATTCCACCCTCGGAGATTTGTCCGATGATGGGCTCATCCGTCTGCCCGTAGTCAGCGGGGTAAGCTATGCCCCGACCATTCATCGGCAACGTATCCCAAACGATTACGTTCTGCGCATTGACGAAGTTGGCGGAAAGTCGGACCTGATAGGGAAACTGCACCCCGGCAGGAATGGTCTCGACCGTTTTCTTGTCGAAAAGAATCACGGTCTGGGGATTCCAGGTCACCGTCATCTCGCGCACCACCGGTGCAGTCGCGCCACGCTTGTAATCCACCCTCACACGAATTTCAGGATAAGCCGCTGCATCCAAACCACTGATATCCAAACAACCCTCCGTATCAAAATTTGATAGATCGAGATCGACGAATCCCACAATGGGGGCATCTCCGTTGTTGGGGTCCAGGAGTGTGATGTCCAGAGCATCATTGCTGCCGTAGCTCGCATCCAGACAGAGCTTGTCCCAAGCATCGAAGCTAGGCGGCGTAATGACTACCGAGGTCTGTGAACCGGCCGCCTGACCAGAATCCAGGCTCGTTGTTCCCGCGAAAACATCGACCGACACATTGCTCAACGAAAACGTTCCGAGCTCGTCATTGAAGGTGTTCGTCCAAGTTCCTTCATTGTTGTCGACGATTGGCGCCGCGTCCAAGGCGGCTTGTAAGAGAATGAACCATGCTATCAGAGCAAGGCCAAAGTATTTTCCGAAGGGCGGGTGAATTTGGGGCTTCATAACGAGGGGTGGGAGTACAGTTTTGGAAAGGGAGGGGGAAAAGAGGGTTCGCGAACTCGATGAAAAGGCAGTTCGAACTCGCTGCGATCGGCACTAGGCAAGAGACCTGCTACGCCTTGTCAAAGAGGCACCGAGACCAATGAATAAAAGGAAGAACGAGCTCGGCTCGGGAACAAAAGTATGGGTTCGAAGCACAAAGTCAGTGCTCGTATCCGTGTGAGGTCCCCCGCCAGTTACCGTCCCATTGACCGCACCCCAGATGGCTTGGTCCGCTTCGGACACATACCAGGTGGCAGGGAATTGGGATTGGCCCCCTTCGGCCTGTGGGAACTCCCAGGAGTTGTCCACTGAACTGGTGTAGAGTAGCCACTCGGCATTCTCATCAGGAGTATCGGAGTTCCTAATAAAAACATACGCCTGTTCTCCGGCAGCGAAAACGTCGGTGCCATTGGAGTCTTCTGAAGTCGAGGTCTGTCCGGTTTCCAGAAACCCGGTTCCGACAAATCGTGAGTTCACTCCCACCGAAATAAAGGCATCGGCTTGAGTCCCTCCCGCACCGCTGGTATCCGTATCCGGGGAGGTCACGGCATCAAAAACCATCCAATTGTTGACCCACTCACTGTAATTCGAAGCCGTCGGAGTAAAACCCAATGCGAAGGCTCCCAGCTCAATGGAAAACTCGGGCTGGCTGATTGGCGCCCCAGTACTGGTAATGATTTTTTGCGCGACCGTGGATGTCCCCCAATCAATCTGGACGGTGGCAGATTGCGCTTGAGCTGTCGAAAGAGCGAAAACAGCGGGTAGAAGACAAGCTAATACACTTCGATTGAGAGGCCAGAGAGCGGGTCTCTGGACTCCCTTTTGAACGCGGGAACACATGGGGGATAAGGGGGTAAACTAAGGGTGAAATTGAACAGTGATAACTCCTAGGAGTTATCGGGTTCGATAGTGCACCAAGTTGCATTCCTCAGGCAAGACGGAAATTACGGACATCTTAATTATTGGTTTTATTACAAAACACTTACAAAAAATGTGACCATGTCTTAGCGAATTTTCCGCTTCCACTCAACCCAATCATGGATACCTATTTTTGAGTGGCTCGGGAAAGGGCTCCAATCTCTCTATCTCTTTGTATATAAGAGAGATAATTCACAACGAATTCTCTTCAAAAGAAGCCAACCTGATCATCATCCAATCGAGCGACGAGATTCCATCTTGAGGGAAATCGGTAGTTTGCTCAGCCGAAAAAGTGGTAATGAAGGACCGCTCTCAGTTCCAAAAAAAATTCAGCTCACGATCACATTGGAACCTTGCTGACTCTGCAAGCTTCCAATCTGAACCACGATCGGAGCGCCTGCCTCATGCAGAATATCTTCCGCTTGAGAGAGCTTATCCGGGGCAATAGCCAAGAGGAGCCCTCCGGAGGTCTGAGCATCAGCCAGGAGAATCTTCATCTCATCGCTAACATCCGCACCAAACGAAACCTGGGGCTCGGCAGTTGCCAGATTCTTGCGTGTTCCTCCCGGGACGCAACCTTCCGCAATGAGGGAAAGAACTCGCGAGTCGATGGCCGGGATGGCGCTGGAATCCAGGTGGGCGGTCACTCCCGACTCCCGGCAGATTCCCAAAAGATGACCCAAGAGACCGAATCCGGTCACATCTGTGCCACAAGTGGTCAGACCGGCCTCCGCCACCGGGGTTCCGGGGGTATTGAGGCTGGCCATCAACTTGGCCGCCCTTGCTTCCAGGTCACCAATTTCCAGCCCACGCTTAACCGCAGTGGAGAGAATTCCGGTCCCCAGTGGTTTTGTCAGAAGGAGGACATCCCCCTCCCGTCCACCCGCGTTGGAAATCACTTTCTCGGGATGCACGAGGCCCGTCACCGAAAGTCCATAAAGCGGCTCGGGGTTCTGGACAGTATGGCCACCGGCGAGCACACAATTTGCCTCCGCCACCTTGTCAGCCCCGCCACGCAGGATGGCGTTCACAGTTTCCAAGGAAATCTCGTCGGTGGGCACCGCCACAATATTCATCGCGGTAATGGGCCGCCCCCCCATGGCGTAGACATCGGAGAGCGAGTTGGCGGCCGCGATTTGGCCAAATTGATAAGGATCGTCGACGATGGGGGTGAAGAAGTCGAGGGTCTGCACGAGGGCTTGGCTATCGGACAAACGATAGACCGCCGCGTCATCCGAAGAGGTGGAACCGACCAGCAAATTGGGGTCATTGATATTAGCCAGACCACGCAAAACTTGCGTCAGATCCGCTTGGGAAAGCTTCGACGCTCATCCAGCACAGGATGAGAGTTCGGTCAGGCGTTTGATATCCTCGCGACTCATGATGCCGAGAGGGTAAACCTCCCAGCCGAACCCGCAATCGATAAAAGCTGCTTGGCCCAACAAGTCGCGAGAGCCCTTCGACGGGAAACCAAGCCCCAACCAACGGCCCGCAGACCCGCCGGCTCCTTTGCTTCTAACATCTGCTTAAACTCCGTTCCCATTCGCTTCGTCCTGCCTGCGCCAAATCTTCACCACGGTGTGACAAATCTGACTCAGAAAAAGGCTGAAAAAAGAAACCATGGCCAATGTGGCGAAAAAGAGAGGGACATCTTTGCCGCCAAAGATGAAAATTAGCATCCAAAGCCCCGCGACGACCAAGGAGCTATCCCGCCAACGGGCATACATTTCCACCAGGCGTATGATGAATCGTTCACCCCGGGTCTGGGCGAGATGCGCAAACTCGAGTTCTTCGAAGAATCGCATCTCGTGCTCGTTGTTCGTGACCTCCTAGCCCACGAAGAGCTCATCTTCGCTGACCAAGTCCTCGCGAGTGCTCGCCCCGGCATCACGGATGGAGCGCAAGGTGCGCTTGACCCCGCGACGAGTATTGGGACCCGCAACCACTTCGCGCACTCCGTCAACAGCAGCGGGAACGATAGCCGCCACTCCCAGACAGGCGACGATGAAGGCAACAGGCTTACGAGCTTCTTCCTTGATCAGATCTCCAACAATGATTCCGACTGCAGCCCCCAGAACGGCCGAACCCACGTCCGCCGTTGTCTCCGCCCAAGGACTTACCACTTTACGCTGCTCTTCGATAGCCATGGGCGGACCTTACTGCAAAGTGCGATGGTCAGAAACTGAAAAGTTTCGGGGTTTGAACAAGACTTCAAGCCGACCGCAAAAGCACTCCGAACGACCGACATTACAACGATTCCCCGAGAAATTGGGCTTCTGACTTCGTTCACCCGTCGAGCCCGTTCGGCGACTTGTTCAGCAAAGAGAGATATGCATTCAACTCTTTGCTCGAGCTAGGTTCTCGCAAAACTCTATCGACTCAGGACTCGGCAAAAAGAATAGGCTACTGGCGAATCAGAATATCACGCGGCTTGGCTCCGTCGGCTGGTCCGATGATGCCGCGTCCTTCCATGATATCCATCATGCGGGCGGCCTTGGTGTAACCGAGGCGCAGGCGACGCTGGAGGAGCGAGGTGCTCGCTTTATTCTCGGTCATGATGACGTCGATGCACCGGGTGATGATTTCTTCATCCTCATCGGAGACATCGTCATCGCCGCTGTCGCTGGCACCACCGGAATTGATGGTGTCCTGAATACTCTTTTCAAAGCGCTGCTCGGTCTGGTTGGAGCAGAAGTCGACAATGTCTTCCACCTCTTCGTCGGAGACAAAGGCACCCTGCGAACGCTCGAGCTTGGCCGATCCGGGCGGCAGGAAGAGCATGTCGCCCTTGCCCACCAGCTTCTCCGCTCCCTTGGAATCGAGAATCACGCGCGAGTCGAGCGCGGACGAGACCTGGAAGGCGATGCGGGATGGGATGTTGGCTTTGATAATACCCGTGACCACGTCCGCACGCGGTGTCTGGGTCGCGATGATGAGGTGGATTCCAGCAGCCCGGGCCTTCTGCGCAATCCGCGCAATGGCGGACTCGACATCAGCCGGAGCGGTCTGCATGAGGTCGGCGAGCTCGTCCACGATGACCACGATGTAGGGCATACGGTCGGGGATGGCGTCTTCCTCGATGCGCTCGTCGTCATCTTCCCCATCCATGTCCATGGGTCCCAGGTCGCCATCTTCCAGCGCGCGGGCAATGGACTCGAGGTGCTCGGCATCAACCAATTCCTCTTCTTCTTCGCCTTCGGCATCGGGATCTTGCGCGAGCTCCAGCTCCTCGGTCGCCTCCTCCACTTCGGGACGGGGACGATTGTTGAAGGAGTCAAAGTTCCGCACTCCCAGCTTCGCAAAAATCTTATAGCGGCGCTCCATCTCATCAACGGTCCACTTCAGGGCTCCAATCACCTTGCGAGGATCAGTCACCACCGGCACCACGAGGTGGGGCAACTTGTTATACATCTGCATCTCCACCACCTTGGGGTCGACCATGATGAAACGCAGCTCGTCCGGGCTGAACTTGTAAAGAATGGAGGCAATGATGGAGTTGATACAAACCGACTTACCGGAACCCGTTGCCCCTGCAACCAGCAGGTGGGGCATGGCGGCAAGGTCGCCAATGACGGCGTTGCCGTAGACATCTTTCCCCAGCGCGAGCGGGATCTTCTTCTTGGAAGACCGGAACTCGGGATCCTGCAAAAGTTCGCGTAAGGCGACTGGGACGCGATTGTCATTCGCGATCTCGATCCCGACGGTGTCTTTGCCCGGCACGGGGGCGAGAATGTTGATGCGCTCGGCACAGGTCGCCCGCGCCAAGTCGGACTCGAGCGCGGCAATCTTGGAGACCCGCAATCCCAGCGACGGATAGATCTCATAGCGGGTGATGGTAGGACCACGCGTGATGTCGCCTGCGGTGACCTCCACGTTGAAGGCGCGCAGAGTCTCGATGATGGTCTGCTGGGTGGCGTAGAGTTCGTCGTGATTGCTTTCGACGGGCTCGGCGGCGTCGGAATCGTAATCGAGCAAGTCAAAGCCTGGCAGCTCGTAGTCCTCGAAGCCATCAGTGGAAATCGTGGTGTGCTCCTTCTTTTTGCGTTCGAAAGGACGCGCCAAATTGGCATCGGGCCCGCGTCGCTGGGCACCGTCGACGATCTTGGGCTCGGGAACCTGACGCAGCGGGAGGGCAACCTGTCCGTCCTCCTCGACTTCGACTGCGGCTTCCTCCTCTTCGTATTCTTCTTCCTCCCACTCTTCTTCCTCCACCACCGGCTTGGGCTTGGGTTGAGACTTTTTGCGCGCAGGCGATTTGCGGGCAGGAGCGACCGAGCGACTGGAAGGGGCACTGCCCCGCTTGGCCTCCCAGAGGGCAACCGCGTGAGCGTAAGTCTCTTTAAAGAACGAAACCGGATGCAGCCCCAAGAAGAGCACCAAACTGGTGAGATAGATGAAGCCCAGCACAATCACCGAGCCCAGATTGAGTAGCTTATAAAAGACCCCCAACCCGATGTAGTAACCGATGATTCCGCCCGCCTTGCCGGGAATCACGTTGCGGGCCGCCCAGTTGTCCCACCATCCCAGAACACCAGCCAAACAAGCCGCACTCACGAGGAAAACTGAGAACCCAGCCCAAGTCCGCCAACCGAATTGACCTTCCAATTTGAGACGACGAAACCCCAACCAAGCCACACCCAGAGGAATAAACCAAGCCGCCGCACCAAAGAACTGGAACTGCAAACAGCCCAAGATGGCCCCAATCGGCCCGACTAAATTCTGGGTTCCAGCCTTTCCCCCCGTGGTCTCCACCGACCAACGATTGAAGAAAGGCAAGTTCTCCAAGTCACTATGACTGTAGGAGATAAGGGAAAGCAGGAGCAAAAACCCCAGCGCAATCAGTCCGAAACCCCACGCATTGCGGGAGACGCGTTCGTTGGCGGGGGCTTTGCGTTTGGATTTGTTTTTAGGACGAGCCATGGGGCGGCCCCAAGACTCCCCTCATTTAAATTAAAATTCAAGTTTGTTTAACTAAAAGTCACCCAAGCCATTTGAGGGGAAAAAATCGCGAGATTTTCTTCACCCTTAGCCAGAGCAGCCCTAGCTCTCAAACTCCAGCTCATCTCCATCGCCCGAACCGTCGAAGTCGACCTCGCGAACGCGCTTCTTGTCACGAAGCTTCTCCACTTGCTTGCGAAGCAGCTCGCGCACCTTGACCCCGTCCTTAATCGCTTCCAAATCAACGATGGGATGGGAACGGTCCGAGGTATCGGCCTTGATCGTGGCCAGGCCAAAGACCCGCAGCCAAAAGGGACGAATCAAGTTGGTGTCCTTCACACGGTAAAGCTCCACCTCCCCGATCTCCTGGTTGAGAACGCCTTCATAAAGACGCAATCGCTCGCTCGTGAGCTCGAAAACCCGGCAGCGAATGGTGAGATACTTCCAAAACGCCCAAGCCAACGGCACCAAGGCCAAGGCCATCAAAGGCAAAATCCCCGAAAGAATCGCCCCCACCACAATCCCGGCCGCCAGCAAGACACAGACGACGTGAGTGCCTAGATTAAGAAGCTGCGAGGGATGCCCACGCCAGATGATATCTTCGTCTTCGTTGATTTCGTTCGTTTCCACGAGATGATCAATAGCTCTTCCCGGCCCTCAGGTCGATTGCAAGAGTTGTCCAAAATTGGAAGACCCGATTCTTACCCGCGGATCTCCTTTTTACAGAACAAGATAGCGGCGCGAAGGACCGTATTGCGATTGCGACCGGACCAATTGCGGGGTAAATAGCATCCATGGACTACGAGGAAGAAGAACGGAATTGGTTGCCGCTGGTCGCAGCAATCCTCCTAGTGCTCGGAATCGCCGGGGGAGGACTTTACTACATTCTCTTCGGGGCGAAAGAATCCCCCACCCCCATCGCACCTCCTGCCGAGCAGCCCAAGGTGACCCAACAACCCGCCGATTCCACCACCCTGCCCGCCTCTGGAATCGAAGAAACTTCAGCCGAGATTCTCGAAAATCTCAATGTCCGCGTGGAAGCTGTTCGCCCCGAAGACGTGGCCGCCACGGTGGCGAAGATTATGGAAACCGGCGACCTCGACCGCGCTTCCTCCGCACTCGGTGGAGTAGGTGCCGGGGTCTCCCCCGAGGCCCTCAAACGCCTGCAAGCGATGGCGGGCGAAAACGGCTTTCGCCTGAAGCAAGTGCGCGAAGTGGGCGAGCTGGAAATCAACCGCCGCAAGCGTTTCGCGCTGGAGTGGGAGGACGGGGCCGAGCCCCTTTTCCTCGACATGACGCGGGGAGCCAACGGCCAATGGTCGGTGGACAAGGTTCGTCTGCCCGAAGCCGCCCTCGCCGATATGCCAGCCACCACTCCCGAGGGCCAACCTGCTCCGGGAGGTTCGCCTGCCGTCGACGAAAAAGGACCTGCCCTGACCCCGGCGGAGGAAGACTCGCTCTCCGTCAGCGACTCCTTTCTCCAGGCCGCTCTCTCGCAGAATTTCTCCAAAGCCAAGTCCTTTGCCAACACCGAGATGGTCTCCGACGCCAAGATTGCCGCGATGTGCATTCTCTTCGAAGAAGGCAAATACCGCCTCAATCCCGACAAGCCTCTGCGGGCCATGTTCAACCGCGAAACCACGGCCGGCTTCCTCGCCAACGTGCTCACCAGCGAGGTCGACAAGCCTGCTCAGTTCGGAGTCAACCTGATGCGGGAAAAGCCCACCGACCCGTGGAAAGTCACCGAGATCAACCTCGACTCCCTCCTCGCTGATTACGCCACCCGCGTGGCTGGCGGCGATGTCTATTACACCCCGCTCGTCCCCAATCCCAAAGGCGGCGAGACCCTCGTGATTTTCTTTGGCTTCGATGAGGAGACTCTCGCCCCCCGCACCCAGCGCCAATTGGCCATCGTCTCCGACGTCCTGCGCACCGACCCCAATCGCAAGCTGACCCTCAGCGGACACGCCGATGCCTTGGGCAGCGACGAATACAATCGCGAGCTCTCCGCCAAGCGGGCCGCCGCCGTGCGCAATTACCTGATCGAGCAAGGCGTGGAAGCCAGCCAAATCATTTTGGTCGCCGAGGGTGAAAGCCGACCCCGCCGACCCAACGAGACCGAGACCGGAGAAGACAATCCCGAGGGACGCCGCGCAAACCGACGCACCGAAATCTATCTCGACTTTGGCAACTAGATGAAGATTCGCCACGGTCTCACCATCGCCGTCGTGGTTCTCGCCGCGACCTTTCTGGCCTACGCCATCTGGGGCCAGCGGGAGACCGAGCGACCCACCATCCGCAGCCTGCGCACCGCCCAGGATGCCGACGCACCCGATGGCGAGCCCCGTGAATTCGAAGATGGCTGGAAGGTCCCAAGCTTCGACCCGCGCATCGAAATACTCACCGGCATCGACCTCTTCCGCGTGCCAGTCGCCAGCCGTCTGGACTACCCCATGGGCAGCGCCAACGGGGCTTTGACTTACAATGCCCAGCCTTTTTGGGAGATGAATGCGAGCCGCGGAGGCCGTCACACCGGTGATGACCTCAACGGAATCGGTGGGCAAAACAGCGACCTCAACGACCCCGTCTATGCCATCGGCAACGGTCTCGTCATCTACGCCGGCGAACCCGATCCCAGTTGGGGAAAAACCATTCTCATCGCCCACCGCCTGCCGGATGGACGGCTCATCCAATCCATGTATGCCCACCTCGCCACCATCGAGGTTCCCCTCGACGAACCAGTTGTGCGCGGACAGCAAATCGGTCGCGTGGGCAACGCTGGAGGACAATACCTCGCTCACCTGCACTTCGAGATTCATGAAGCCGACGGCGTCAGCCTTGGTCAGGGCTACATGAACTACCGAACAAACCGATTGAACCCAATCGAAACAGTGGAGTCCCTCCGCCCCACCGACCCCACGAACCTCGGCCCCTCTGTCAGCGAAATCGTGCAGGAGATTCAAAGAGAGAATCTCCCCTTCCCCACCGGCTTCTAGGAAAAAGGACGGACCGGAGGTCCCCAAACCCCAAAGGACCGCGAGTGCCCCCACTCGCCCCACTGCCCCGGCTCTCTGAAACCTCGAAGCCCCTTAGCGCCCCCGAGCCTCACCCGGTGACGGCTGATGGAAAAAAGCCCGCTCACCCAGCCCTTCAACCATCTCCATTCTAAAGAAACCCGCGCGGTAGGGTCCCTTTGACAAAGGGACCGCGAATGGTCAGGAATATTCGAAGGGTTCTCTCGCGGACAACGGCCGGAGGCCTGGGGACCTTCCCCGAACATTCGCGGCTGTTTTGGCAAAACAGCCCTACCAACGGAGCAGGGACATTCCTGTCCCTGGCACGGTCCGTCCGCACCAAATCCGTCCCTCTCAAAACCTCTGACACCCCGGGGCTCTGCCCATGGACAGAAATGTCCATGCTCCGGTAGGGTCCCTTTGATAAAGGGACCGCGGATGGTCAGGAATATTCGAAGGGTTCTCTCGCGGACAACGGCCGGAGGCCCGGGGACCTTCCCCGAACATCCGCGGCTGTTTTGTCAAAACAGCCCTCCCGATGGAGCAGGGACATTCCTGTCCCTGGCACGGTCCGTCCGCACCAAATCCGTCCCTCCCAAAACCTCTGACACCCCGGGGCTCTGCCCATGGACAGGAATGTCCATGCTCCGGTAGGGCCTTTTTGATAAAAGGACCGCGAGTGCCCCCACTCGCCCCACTGCCCCGGTTCTCTGAAACCTCGAAGCCCCTTAGCGTCCTCGAGCCTCACCCGGTGACGGCTAATGGAAAAAGCCCGCTCACCCCGCCCTTCGACCACCTCCACTCCCAAATTCGAAGTAACCCCTAGGTCGAGCAAGCAAGCTTTGCTCTTCCCGTGCACTTCAAAGAACGAACCCATCCACCCCAAAGCGGCAGCAAGCTGCGCGCACTCCAAAAGATCGCCCTCGGCCCGCATGCATTTCCACGAGTTCGAATGGCTTTCTCGGGAACGACGGCCGAGGACCAAAAGAGCTCCCTCGCCCCTCAAGCTCTTGATTGTCTTTCGGGTTGCACTGCGGGCGGTCTTCCCTGAGCTTGGCTGCCCAAAATCATGAAACTCGAAGTACCCTCCGACGTAGCCGCCGCACCCGCCGATGCCGAAAAGACCTCTTCCGGCCTCGCTTCCAAAGTCCTCACCGCGGGCACCGGCTCCGAAAAGCCCGGCGCCGCCGATACCGTGACCGTTCACTACTCCGGCTGGACCACAGACGGAAAACTCTTCGATAGCTCCGTCGAGCGCGGACAGACCATCAGCTTTCCTCTCAACCGGGTGATCAAAGGCTGGACCGAAGGCCTTCAACTCATGGTGGCGGGCGAAAAGCGCCGCTTCTGGATTCCTGCCGAACTCGCCTATGGCGAAAACCCCGGCGGTGGTCGCCCCGGTGGCATGCTGGTCTTCGACGTCGAACTCTTCGAGTTCAAGAAAGCTCCCGAGCCTCCCAAGACCCCCGAGGATGTCGCCGCCGCTCCCGCCGATGCCGAGACCACCGCTTCCGGCCTCAAGTCCCGCGTTTTGCAAAAAGGAACCGGCTCCAAGAATCCCTCCGCCACCTCTCTGGTCGAAGTTCACTATTCCGGCTGGACCACCGATGGCGAGCTCTTCGACAGCTCCGTCGCGCGCGGCGAATCCATTTCATTCCCCCTCAACGGAGTCATCAAAGGTTGGACCGAAGGCGTTCAGCTCATGGTCGAAGGAGAAAAGCGTCGCTTCTGGATCCCCGCCGATCTCGCCTATGGCGAAAACCCCGGCAACGGCGCTCCCGGCGGCACCCTCGTCTTCGATGTCGAACTACTAGAAATCAAGTAGTTGGCTTTTAATGCTTCGGAGTGTTTGGACAGAATGAACAAAATTCTTCTAACGAATGCTCTGGAGTTTTTTGGGGTTCCTTCGACTCCCAAGCTATCTGGAACCGAGTCTTCAGACTTTGGTTTTTGAGTTTTTGAACATTAGGTTTTTCCCACCATGCGCCTCAAGTTGACCATCGCCTATGACGGGCGCCCCTTTGCCGGTTACGCCACCCAGCCCAATGGCAACACGGTGCAGGATAGGCTGGAGGCCGCTTTGGCCGAGGTCGTCAAGGAGCCGATTCGGGTTCACCACGCCGGTCGGACGGATGCGGGAGTTCACGCTCTCGGTCAGGTCGTTCACTTCGACGCGCCCGAAACCTCGTCGATGAACCCCTTCAACTATCTGCCCGCCCTCAACTCCAAACTCCCGTCCACCATTCGGGTGATGGATTGCGAGGAGACGGCCCCGGACTTTCACGCCCGTTTTTCGGCCAAGGAAAAGACCTATCAATACCGCCTGTCCCTCGCCCCCGTTCTCCCTCCCCTGGATGCGGGCTTGGCCTGGCACCTTCCCCGCCAACTCGATCCCGTAACCCTGGAAGAAGCCCTCGCGCTCTATCTCGGCGAGCACGACTTTCGCAATCTTTGCGCCAAGCGCGGCAACGAAACCGCCGACACCGACTATTGCCGCACCATCTCGCGCAGCGACTTCGAGACCACGCCCGATGGCTACCTCCTGACCTTTGTCGGGAATGGCTTTCTCTACAAAATGGTCCGCATGCTCACCGGCTCCGCCGTGCAAGCCTCCCAAGGCCGCCTGCGCCTCGACGAGGTCAGCGACCTGCTGGACGACACCAATAGCGAGGGCCGCAAGCCGCCCCTCTGCGCCCCGGCGGATGGCTTGACTCTGCTACAGGTCAGCTATTAGCCGAACGTTCCCAATCTAACAGTCTAGCTACTTTTTCTTCCCTCCGCCGGGAGCAAGGCAATCTCGTGTTGGCATCCTTTCACCCCGGCTGTTGGGAACGCGGGAGGCTCGCTGAAGAGTCCCTCCAACGTGGTATCTGCTTGCCAAGTCTGCCTGAAAACCTTCCCTTTGCAGACTCCATAGAGAACGTTTCATGAAAGCCGCCCTATTCTGTCTTTTTTCCACCTTTTCACTCACTCTTTCCGCGCAGGCAGCTCCTCTGGCACCCGCTCAACTTTCGGTCAACGAAGGTCGGGAAGCTCCTCTCGGATTTCACGATGCCGTTCCTTCCTTTTCTTGGAAAATGCAGGACGACCGCCCGGGTGCCCGCCAGACGGCTTACCAAATTCTGGCGACCAATCCCCGAACTCAGGAAGTCTGGGACTCGGGCAAAGTTCTCTCCTCGCAGTCGGTCTATGTCCCCTATCAGGGCCCTGCGCTACAATCCCGCGATCAGCTTCGTTGGCGGGTGCGCTATTGGGACCAGGAACAAAGCGAATCCCCTTGGAGCGAATGGACCAAACTCGAGCTGGGACTTCTCTCCAACGAGAATTGGAAAGGAAAGTGGATCAATCAGGGGGCAGCTCCCACCCTCGAAAAAATCTATCACATTGTCAGCGCTACCTATGGCGATCCCAAGGAAGGCGGTTTGCGGGTCGACCTCACCGAAAAGCTGACCGCCTTTCTGGCCACCAGCAGCGAACCGCTTACAATCCAAGTCGGTAATCCCGCAGTCTTTCCTCCCGGCGACCTCGTGCCCCATGTCGAAAAGACCTTTGTCGTGACCTATCGCAAAGCTGGCCACGAGCAAACCACCACCGTGAAAGATGGCGAGTCCGTTGACTTTCCCGCCGAAAGCACCCAGCCGGTGCCAACCTTCCAGAGAACTTTCACCCTCGAGAACGCCCCCGAGAATGCGCGTCTCTACCTGACCTCACGCGGAATCTTCGAGGCCAGTCTGAACGGCCAAAAGGTCGGGGATGACTTCATGACACCAGGCTGGACCAACTATCACGAAAAGATTGAAACACTGACCTATGATGTCGGCTCTCTTTTACGAGCGGGAGAGAACGAGCTCCGGGTGAAGGTCGCCAAGGGCTGGTATGCGGGTACTATTCTGGACAGCTATTGGGGCGAAGTGCCCGAGTTACTTGCCCAACTCGAGTGCGATGGCGAGGTCAAGATCGTGACTGACGAAAGCTGGCAAGTCTCCACCGCGAGCCCCATCGTGATGGCTGATATCTACAATGGCGAGGACTACGACGCCCATCGTCGAATCACCCCCGAGAGCTTTCGCCCGGTGGAGACCAAGGATGTGGAAGAAAAGCCCCTGCTCCGTCCCAAAGCCTTTCAAACAGTAAAAATCACCAAAGAGGTCGACCCCGTCAACCTCGACCAACGCAAGGATGGCAGCGTGATTTACAATCTCAACCAAAACATCGTCGGCACCTTCGCGATCAAGATTCCCGTCAAAAGGAATCAACTGGTCACCATCACGGTAGCGGAGATGCTGAATGCCGATGGTTCGCTCTATCGCGAAAACTATCGCAAGGCCCGTTCGCTGGCGACCTATCTCCCGGCGAAGGACGGCGTCATTGAGTATCGCCCTTCGCTCACCTTCTTCGGCTTCCAGTATGCGCAGATCGAAGGCTACGACGCGGAGCATGAACCCCAGCTGGATTGGATACGCGGACTTGTTCTCCATTCCGATTTCCAACAGACCGGCAGCTTCACCTCATCCCATGAGAGGTTGAACAAGCTGCAATCGAATATCGAGTGGAGCCAGCGTGGCAACTTCCTCGACATCCCCACCGACTGCCCCCAACGCGACGAGCGTCTGGGCTGGACCGGTGATGCCCAGGCCTTCTCGCCGGTGGCCCTCTACAACTTCGATACCCACGCCTTCTTCACCAGTTGGATGGAGTCCATGCGCATCGACCAACATCCCGACGGGATGGTCCCCAACATCATTCCACCTGGCAAATACAAGAACTGGGGAAACGCTCCCGGCTGGGGGGATGCCATCTACCTCATCCCCTGGCAGGTCTATCTCCGTACGGGTGATCGCAAGATTCTCTCCGACAATTACGAAGCGATCAAACTCCGGCTCTCCAAATACGAAAGCGACCTGAAGGGCAACCTCATTCAACGGGATGAGGGGTTCGGCGACTGGCTCCAACCCATCCTCTATCATGGAACCGAGAAGCTGGCGGGCCCCGAGAACCCCGCCACCGGACAGCCCGAAACACGCTACGGCGAGACCCCTCGCGACTTTCTCGGCTCCTGCTTTTTCGCACGCGGTTGCCAAATCGCAGCCGACTGTGCCCGCATCCTGAACAAATCTGAGGACGAAAAACGCTACCGCGAGCTTGCGCAAGGAATCGCGGCCGCCGTCGCCAGCACATACTTTGACAAGGAGGGAAAGACCACCTTGCCGGTCGAAACGCAGACCGCCTATGTCATGCCTCTCGCCTTTGACCTCCTTCCTGCGGATCTTGCCACGATGGCAACCGAGCATCTCGTTGCGCGCATCGAGGCGGATGGCAACAGGCTCAACACCGGCTTCATCGGAACGGCCCTTCTCTGCCAAACCCTCGACAAGGTCGGCGAACTCGAGACTGCCAGCAAGGTCCTCTTCACCAGCGAATACCCCAGTTGGTTCTACTCCATCGACCAGGGTGCCACCACCATTTGGGAACGATGGAACAGCTACACCAAGGCCGATGGCTTTGGCGATGCCGCGATGAATTCCTTCAACCATTATGCCTATGGGGCCGTGGGCGAATTTCTATACGAACGCCTCGCGGGCCTCGCCCCCGATCCCGCCAACCCCGGCTATAAGCACATCCTGATTCAGCCAGCCTTCGAGGGCCATCCCCTCACCCAGGCCTCGGCCACCCTCGAAACACGCTATGGCACTGCGAGCAACTCATGGAAGAAGACGGACGCTGGTATCGAGATGACCACCGTGATTCCACCCAACACCACCGCCACCATCACGCTGCCGAAGAAAACATTGGAAGTCACTGCGGGCACCCACACCTTTCTGGTGAAATAAAGGCTGCGGCCAAACCCTGAGTCGCAGCCCTCTGCGCCCCGGCGGATGGGCTCACCCTCCTGCAGATGAGTTACTAAAAGCCACCTCCTGAAAAGGTGGCCTCTCCCGCTGCGTAAACAGCCCTTGTGTTACGCACTCTCTCACTTCTTATCCTCCTGAGCGCAGGTCTGTTTTCCCAAGATGGCAAGCCGGACGGCCTCGCCATCTATCAGAAGCATTGCGTCTCCTGCCACGGCGAACAGGGCGAGGGGGTGGACGAAGAATACGATGAAGCGCTGGTGGGCAAGCGATCCATCGCCTCCCTCGCCAAGTATATTCACCGCACCATGCCCGAGGACGAGGAGGACCTCGTGGTCGACGAAGATGCTCTCGCGGTGGCGGAATATATTCACGGGGCCTTCTATTCGCCCGCGGCCCAAGAGCGTCTCAAGCCTGTTCGTAAATCGCTCCTCCGTCTCACCCAGCATCAGCATCGCAATGCCATCGCTGACGTCGTGGCCTCTTTCAATTGGCGTCGCACGGATCCCGGCAGTCGCGGATTGAAGGCGGTCTATCACTCCTTCCGCGAAGGCAAAGACAATCGAAAGAAGGAAAAAATCCTCGAGCGGGTCGAAGAACAAGCGGCCTTCGACCTCGCGACCAACGAACCCATCGAGAACCTCAATCCCGAAGAATTCGAGATCACCTGGCTCGGCAGCCTGATGCCACCCGAAAGTGGCCGCTATCAATTTCGGCTCAAGACCCCGAACGGAGCCCGCCTTTTCCTCAACGAAATCTGGCGCGAAGAAGGAACCCTGATCGATGGCTGGGTTTCCTCCGGCAACGAAATGCGCGTGCTTACGGGCGAGGCCGAACTGCTCGGCGGCTACCCGGTATCCATCAAGGTCGACTACCTCAGCTTTCAGGAAAAAGTCTCTTCCTTGGTCGTAGAGTGGAAACCACCGCACGGAACCTGGGAAGCCATTCCGACGAGGCATCTCTGGCCCGAGAATGCCCCCACCATAGCCATCGTGACCACCTCCTTTCCCGCTGATGATGCCTCGCTGGGCTACGAACGGGGCTCGTCGGTTTCCAAGGCTTGGCAGGACGCCACCGCGAACTCCGCCATGGAGACCATCGCCTTGTTAGAACCTTATTTGGACAGCCTGACCAAATCAAAACCCAAGCAGCCCGAACGCGCGGAGAAGCTCGCCGCCTTTTGCCGCACCTTCGCCAAGCGGGCTTTTGCGCGCCCCTTGTCGCCGGAACAGCAGGAGCGCTACGTGGACCAATTTTTCGCCCAGTACGATCCCGAGGAGGCCCTGCGCCGCTCTCTCCTGCTGACCCTTTCTTCGCCCTATTTTCTCTATCCCGAACTCGGGGCTCGGGAGGACAGCTATCAGGTCGCCCGTCGTCTCGCGCTCGCGCTCTGGGATTCCGTCCCCGACAACCAACTCTGGAAAGCGGCGGAAAAGGATGAGTTAAAGGAAGACTGGCAACTACAGAAGCAAGCCAGCCGCATGCTGCAGGATCCGCGCGCCAGACAGAAGGTGGGACGCTTTTTCCACCACTGGCTCGCGCTCTCCGAACGGGAAGATTTGCGCAAGGACTCGGAGATGTTCCCAGGCTTTGACGAAGAACTCATCGCCGACTTGCGGGTCTCGCTGGACCTCTTTCTCAATGAAGTCATTTGGTCGCAGAGCTCGGACTACCGCCAGCTTTTCACCACGCCGGATCTCTATCTCAATAGTCGCCTTGCCGAGTTCTACGGGAGCCCGAACAGGCCCGCTCACTTCGAGCGCCTTCCGGCTCCGGACAAGAAGAGAGCGGGAGTCTTCACCCATCCCTATCTTCTCGCAGCCTTTTCCTACAACAAGCAGACCTCGCCCATCCACCGTGGGGTCTATCTGGGCCGCAATGTTCTCGGTCGCTATCTCAAGCCACCCCCGGAGGCGATCGAGTTCAAGGATGCCGACTTCGATCCCACCCTCACGATGCGGGAAAAGGTGACCCAGCTCACCAAAGACGCCTCCTGCATGTCCTGCCACGAGATCATCAACCCGGTCGGATTCAGCCTGGAACAATTTGATGCCGTGGGTCGCTTTCGCGAAAAGGAAAATAACAAACCCATCGACACAAAGAGCGTCTACCCCACCCCCGACGATCAGGAAATCCCCATTGGCGGCCCGCAGGACTTGGCCCGAATCGCCATCGAAAGCTCCGATGCCCATCGCGCCTTTATCCAGCATCTCTTTCACCACCTTGTCCAACAACCCGTCGCCGCCTATGGTCCGGAGACCATGGACGAGCTGCACCACCAGTTCGTGCAGAACGAGTTCAACATCCAGAAACTCATCATCCACATCGCGAAACTCAGCGCCCGGCCAGCGCCTCAGAACTAGCTTGAGGTGTGCAGCCTATCGAAGGTCCTACAGCTCGACAAAAAGGAGGGTCCTAAAAACGATTTCGCCCTATCAACGATTCGTGGGAACCGTCGATAGGGCGATGAATTTGAAAAGGACAGAGAGACTCTATTCGTCAGCTCCCTTGAGCTCTTTCACCCACAGGTTGCCGAACTCCATGGCGGCTCCGTGATGTTGCAGGGCGATGGGGCCGGACTTTTTCACGGGAGGAAGGGTCGCCTCGAAGAGGACGCACTTGCCATTGAGATAGACAGTGAGCTCCTCGCCCACCATGCGGATGACGAAGCGATTCCATTCACCAGAAGGATTGTCCGCCTTCACCCGGGGAGTGACGGCAGCTTTGTAGGGAAGTCCGACGGCCGAGTTGCGCACCCCGTAGACCTCGCCCGAACCAATGGTCCAGTTCCACATGTTGACTTGGGTCTGAGCACTCCCACGAAGGTAGATTCCGCTGTCGAGTTCCTCCACTTCCGCCCGCATGACCTCGTCCTTAGCTCCCCGCATATCGAGGCCGTTTGGCAGCACGATGGGTTGGGCTTTGGTGGGGCCTTTGTCGGCAAAGCGCCAGTCACACACGAGCTCGAAGTCGGTGTAATCTTTCGTTCCCCATAGGTTCTTGTCCTTGGCTTCGCTCTTTCCATCGTAGGTAATCTTCCAGCCATCCTTGGCTACCCAGTGGCCTTCCTGACCGGCATCCATTTTCCACTGCGAAAGGTCGCCCGCCGCCAGGAGACTTTCGTAACCCATCTCAGCAAAACGCTCATCTTTTTCACCCGTAGGCAAATAGTGGGCCTCCTCGGCATCTTTCCCAAAAGGCACTTCGGTGATGCGCACTTTGCGCCAGCTCACGACGTCGCCGTGACCACAGAAGGCGATGTGCCCCTTGCGACGCTTGGCGCCTTCGTGCTTGGGATGACTTTCATTCAGCTCATCGAGATTGGCATCGAGGATGGTCACGCCGTTCAACTCGACCGAAACGCGGGGACCACGCACCGTGACGCGCTCGAAGTTCCACTCCCCCACCGGTTTGAGAAAACCCTTCTTGGCCGCTTGCAAAGTGTAGAGCGAGCCGTGCCACTGATAGTCCTTCAGCTTGCCCTGATACTTCTCGGCGGTGTTGTCCAGAATCTGAATCTCCATCCCTTTGTAAGCGGCATCGCCCTGTCCCGGGTAGTGGATCCCGAGCCCATTGTTGGCACCAGGAGTGAGCTTGAACTCGAACTCCAGAATGTAGTCTTCATACTCCTTGGCGCTCACCAAATTGGAGCAGCCCGGCTTCGAGCTGATGACGCCGTCTTCGAGGACGTAACCCGCTACTTCGGTTGCGCCTTCCCCGGTCTTCCAACCGGTGAGGTCCTCGCCTCCGCTGAGGTTCAGCCAATCCCCCCACGCCATGCCGGCGAGGCCAATTACTAGAAATCCCGTAAGTCGTTTCATTGTTAGAAAATATTAGAGCTCGATCATCTTGCCCGTTAAAAAGCTCTCGTGAGCCGCCGCGACGATACGCATGGAGTTGAGGGCATCGTTCATGTGGTCGCTGAGGTCGAGGTCCTCTTGAATGGCCTTCAGGAAGTATTCCTGCTCACGTTTGCAAAGCTCGTCGTGGTCCGGCTCGTCCTCGGTATCGATCCACTCGTCGGCTTTCGCGAACTTGCCATCGGGGCCGAGCTCGCTGTGGTGGAGGCGGAGGGATTCGGTCTTGGTGTGGGCATCGACGTTGTCGGAGGCTCCCCCCGCACCGGCGTCCTTGGCCTCGATGGTGACGCAGCCCTTGGGGCCGACGACGTCTTTCACAAAGAAAGCCATCTCGCTCATCATCGGGCCCCAGCCAGCCTCATACCAACCGACGGATCCGTCTTCGAAAGTCACTTGCAGCTGCCCGTAGTTGACCATGCCTTCCGGTAATTCGTCGCTCAGGCGAGCGCCGATTCCACTGACCCGAATCGGCTTCGAGCGCGTCATCTGGCACATCACATCCACGTAGTGAACGCCGCAATCCACCACCGGCGGAATGGAGGCCATGAGATTCTTGTGCGTCTCCCAGTTTTCACCGCTGGACTGCTGATTGAGGTTCATGCGCATCACCAGGGGCTTGCCGAGGGAGTGCGACATCTCGATGAACTTCACCCAACTGGGGTGAACGCGAAGGATGTAACCGATGACCACCTTGCGGCCGAGTTCGAGGGCCTTGGCGACGATCTTCTCGGCTTCGGCGACTGTTTCGGCGAGAGGCTTTTCCACAAAAATATCGGCCCCGGCTTCCATAGCGGCCACCGCGTATTCGGCGTGAGTATCAGGGTAGGTGGAGATGGAAACCGCGTCCGGCTTGGTCGCGGCCAAGGCCTCGTGAAAGTCATTGAAGCCGGGGATATCGCCACCCAATTCCTCCATCAGCTTCGCACGCGAACCCTCGGAGCGAGTCACCACTCCACAAATCTCAAATCCATCCAAAGCCGCATAGGCCCGCGCATGGGACGCCCCCATGTGACCTGCTCCGGCACACAATACTCGCAATTTTTTGTCACTCATTACTTAAAGAATTCAGGAATTCGCTCCGTCTAGGAATCGGCCTTCTCTTCCCCCTTGGACTTGTCCCAGAAGGTCGCGAAAAAGAGCACTCCGATGGCAGCCGCCATCAAGGCTGGGAACATCCAATAGGCTTTCCACAAATCAGAGGTCTTTCCCAAAAGGTCCGGAGAAACGCTTTCCGGCATGCTCACCGAGAACATCTGCGAAAGTTGCTGGGCGAAGGTCAGGTCTCCCCCGCTTCGTCCAGCGGCGATCGCGGTGCTCAAGTCCCCAGTCGACTCAGCCACGGGACCGAGCTTCGCCCCCGCAACCCGAAAACCAATCAACATCCCCACCCCTTGGGTGAAGAACACCAACATGCTCTGGGCTTGGCCGCGAACCGCTTTGGGCGCTTCCCGATCGGTAAACATGAAGCCGGTGACGAAAAAGAAGTCGTAGCAAATTCCGTGGAGCGCAATTCCCAGGAAGAGCATCCAGGCCACCTGATCCGGCGCGCCAAAGGCGAAGAGAAGATAGCGGAGAACCCAAGCTCCCATCCCGATGAGAATCATATTCTTCACCCCCAATTTGCGGAAGAAGAACGGGATCAAGAGCATGAAGATAATCTCCGACATTTGCCCAATGGACATCGCGGAAGCGGCTTGCTCGAAGCCCATGTTGCCGAGGAAGGCGGAAGCATTGGAATAGTAATAAGCTAAAGGAATGCAGATGAGGGTCGAACAAACGATGAAGACCAAAAAGGGAGGACGCTTGAGTAGAGCGAAGGCATCCAGCATGAGAAGAGCCCGCATATTCACTGGCTGGCCTGCGCTCGGCGGCGGGGTATTCGGCAGGAGGAAACAGAAGCCTCCCAAAATCACTGCCGCCCATCCGGCCATGCGGAACAAGTTCACGCTATCCGACCAACCGAGGAACCCGGCGACGAGACCGGCGGCGATCCAACCGATGGTGCCCCAGACCCGAACCTTGGGAAACACATCCCGTGGAACGTTCGAGAAGGCAATGGTATTTCCCAAGCCCAAGGTAGGCATATAACAAAGCATGTGGCCCATAAAGAGCCAGAAGACGAGCGTGCCGTTGCCACTGGCAATCGCACCGGGGACGGCCAGCATCAAAGCTCCCCCAATGAGCATCAAGACCGCCATCACCTTTTCAGAGGAAAAGAACCGGTCGGCAACGAGACCGAGAAACAAGGGAGCGATGATCGCGGCAATCGGGGCCGTACTGTAGGAGTCCGCAATGATGCTGCCTAGATTCACTTTACCCAGAACAAGGAAAAGGGTGACGAACCACGACCCCCAGACAAAGAACTGGAGAAACATCATCACCGACAGCTTCACTGTCGCCCCGCTGGTCGTCTGGGTATTGGTCATAGAGTTGTGTAGGCTATTCTACGCGAGTTGGACAATCGCTTCTCAACAAGATCTAAATAAGAGATCTAAAATGAAAAGTCTTTTATGGTAAACTTGTATTATTGTTTGCACTTTAGACTGTCTGCAGTCTAGAATCGAGGCATGACGAGTGCCGAACTCAAACTGAAAACCAGCGAGACACTCGACCCTGGTTTTCAACCTGCTTCTCTCTTCTTCCAACACTACGACGAACAAGCTTCGCAAAATCCGGAATCCACCCGGACTATTCTGGCCCTCGCTCGACCAGACGGCACCTGCTTCCATCACTCCATGCGGTTGCTACCTGACGGGGGAGAATTCTCGGAGCTCAATGAACGCTACATAGAGCGCACCCTCAAGTTTCTACTCTGGATGCAAGGCGGCTCGCGAATCCACTTCTGCGGCCCCCGGCGCCTGGCCGACTATTTGCGAGCAACCTACAGCGCCACCGGAGCCCGGGTGTTCGACTTTGGCTTCATCGGACAAAAGATTTTCCGCGAAGATCTCACCGTGGAGCACCACGATTCCGCAGCGACGCTCCCCCCGGCCCTGGACAAGACCACGACCTTGGGAGGACACCTGCAGGGGTGTCGCATCGGCTTCGATCTCGGCGGATCGGACCGCAAGACAGCTGCCGTCATCGATGGCAAAGTGGTCTTCTCCGAGGAAGTGCCTTGGGACCCCTACTTTCAATCGGATCCGAACTATCACCTCGAAGGGATCCGACAGTCGCTCCAATCCGCCGCCGAACACTTGCCCCACGTCGATGCCATCGGAGGCTCCGCAGCCGGGGTCTACATCAATAACGAAGTCCGCGCGGCCTCACTCTTCCGGGGAGTGACTGATGCTGATGTTTTCGAGGGTCAGGTTCGAAATATTTTCAAAGACTTGGCCAAGGAATGGAATGATGTCCCCTTCGACGTCATCAACGATGGCGAGGTCACCGCGCTGGCGGCGGCTCTCTCGTTGAAAACCCATAGCATCCTTGGTATCGCCATGGGCACCTCTCTTGCAGCCGGGTACTGCGACCCCAATGGCCGCATCACCTCATGGCTCAACGAACTCGCCTTTTGCCCCGTGGACATGCGACCCGATGCTCCCGCCGACGAGTGGTCGGGAGACGTTGGATGCGGAGTGCAGTGCTTTTCCCAACAAGCAGTGGCCCGCCTCGCCCCTGCTGCCGGATTCGACTTCGGCAACATGCCGTTCCCCGAACAACTCGTTGAGGTTCAAATGGCTCTGCTAGAAGGTCACACGGGCGCAGCCCGAATCTTTGAAACCATCGGCAACTACCTCGGCCATTGCCTGCCTCTCTACGCCCGCTTCTATCCGCTCAAACATGTGCTCCTGTTAGGCCGCGTGACCTCAGGCGACGGAGGCGAGATCCTTCTCGAAACCGCCCGGGAGGTTCTCCATGCCTATTACCCCGAATTGGCCGAGTCTATCAAACTCCACACCCCGGACGAAACTAACAAGAGACATGGCCAGGCAATTGCTGCGGCTTCGCTGCCCGCTCTCGTATAGGTCGAGAAGCGGAACCGTCATCGTGAATGAAAAACGAACCTTGAAAGACTTGCCCATCACAGACCGCGAAACCCGGCTCTCCAGAACCCAATCTAACAGCATCGTCCGCATTGATTACACAAAAAATACAATTCGGACTCCGATCTAAGTTCTGTTCCTCCTCATTCGCGCTCCACACAGTCCGGTCGAGAATTCCAAGAATTCTTTTCAACACTATCGAATACTCTTCATCGAATGACACCGTATATTCCTGACAACCAACCCCTCCCCGAAGCTCTTTCCCGGACCACACACCTGGCGATCGGAGCCCACCAGGACGACCTGGAGTTCATGGCCTTTCATGGCATTCTCGCCTGCTACGAGAATCCTAGTAATTGGTTCAGCGGAGTGACCTGCACCGACGGCGGAGGTTCAGCCCGGACCGGTCCCTTCGCCGGTCACACTGACGAGCAGATGAAGGAAGTCCGCCATCAGGAGCAAGACGAGGCCGCCCGCTTGGGACAGTATGCAGCCCAGTATCAATTGCGCCATCCCTCCAGCATGGTGAAAAGCACCGAGGGCCAGGCCCAGCTCGGCAAAGAGCTCGCCGACATCTTCAGCGCCACCACACCCCACACTCTCTACACCCACAGCCCCGCCGACAAGCATCCCAGCCACTTGGCCGTCTTCGCGGCGACCTTGAAGGCGCTGCGTTCTTTGCCCAAGGATCAACAGCCACAGACTTGGATTGGTTGTGAGGTCTGGCGCGACCTGGACTGGGTGCCCGATGATCGGAAAGTGGCGATGAACGTTTCCGCCCGCCCTGAATTGGCGGCGGAGCTGAACAACCTCTTCCTTTCGCAAATCGCAGGCGGCAAGAACTACCACCACGCCATCATCGGTCGTCGCACTGCCAACGCCACCTTCTCCAATCCACACGCCACGGACGATGCGACCCAGCTCATCTTCGGCCTCGACCTCATGCCCCTGTTAGAGGATCCTAACCTCTCGCCGATCGACTTCACCCTCAACCTCATCAATGAGTTCAAGGATGAGGTCCAGTCCGGGCTCTCGCCCTATCTTTGACCGTCAGTTCCGAACAATACCGTGCACCCCGAAAGCGTTCTCAACTTCTTCACCATCGGCATTGGCCCATCTTCCTCCCACACGGTGGGACCGATGAAGGCTGCCCGTGATTTCGTCGAGAGCCTGCCCGGGGAGCACGAAGGCGCTCGCCTCCGGTGCGAGTTATTTGGCTCCCTCGCGGCCACTGGACGCGGGCACCATACCGACCAGGCCATCGTCCTCGGCTTTCTGGGGCACACGCCGGTCGACGTGCCCGTGGCGGAAATCCCCACCCTCCTGGCAGCCGTGGAGGAAAGCCAACGCGTCACTTTACCCTCGGGGAAAAGAGTGCACTTCGATCCGCGTTCGGATTTGGTCTTTCATCGGGGGAAAAGCCTCCCTTTGCATCCCAACGGAATGCACTTTGTCCTGCTCGACCAAGACGATCTGCCTGTTCACGAATCCGTAACCTATTCCTTGGGCGGGGGCTTCATCGCTTCTGAAGAACAGCTCAAAGGCCAGCATCAGAGCGAGAAGACCGCCATCCCCTACCCCTATCGCAATGCGGCTGAACTCTTGGATCTGTGCGCGCAGCACGAGCTCTCCATTGCGCAGCTGACCCTCGCCAACGAGGCCAGCTTTCGCGAGGAGGCGGAGACACGCCACTATCTCGACCAAGTCTGGCAAGCCATGCAGGAGAGCATTCGCATGGGCTGCGAATCAACCGGAACCCTCCCGGGCGGACTCAAGGTCAAACGTCGTGCTCCCGCCCTTTTTGCCCGACTGGAAGCCAGCACCGAACCCCACGATCCGCTCCAAGTGCTCGACTGGGTCAACCTCTTTGCCCTGGCGGTGAATGAGGAGAATGCGGGAGGCGGGCGCATCGTCACCGCCCCCACGAATGGGGCGGCTGGCATCATTCCTGCAGTCTTGCAGTATGCCATCCGATTCAAGTCTTCCCCTCACGATCATCCCGTGCACGTTTTTCTTCTAACAGCAGCGGCCATTGCCAATCTCTACAAAACCAACGCCTCGCTCTCCGGTGCCGACGTGGGCTGTCAGGGCGAAGTCGGGGTCGCCTGCTCCATGGCCGCCGGAGCCCTCGCCGCCTTCCTCGGAGGCACCCCTGCCCAAGTCGAAAACGCGGCCGAAATCGGGATGGAACACAACCTGGGTCTGACTTGTGATCCCATCGGCGGGCTGGTGCAAATTCCCTGCATCGAGCGCAACGCGATGGCGTCAGTGAAGGCGATCAATGCCGCCCGCCTCGCCCTGTGTTCAACCGAGAACCACCACATCTCCCTCGATAAAGTCATCGCCACCATGCTGCAGACCGGACACGACATGATGGCCAAATACAAGGAGACTTCCCGGGGCGGCTTGGCCGTGAATTACACCGAGTGTTAGAATCAATAGCCCAGTTCTTTTTAATCAAACCACCATGAAAGCTCTAGTCAAAGCCACCGCCGCACCCGGCCTCACCCTCACCGACGTGCCGGAACCAACCATCGGCGACCGCGATGTCCTCATCAAGGTCGACCGCACCGGGATCTGCGGCACGGATCTCCACATCTACAACTGGGACGCCTGGGCACAAAAGACCATACCGGTCCCGCTTGTGGTCGGCCACGAATTCGTAGGCGAGATCGTCGCCATTGGCGAACGCGTGGACTACCTCAAGGAAGGCGACCTCGTTTCCGGCGAAGGTCACCTCATCTGCGGACGCTGCCGCAACTGCTTGGCTGGACGCCGGCATCTTTGCAAGGACACGGCGGGTGTCGGGGTGAACCACCCCGGCGCCTTTGCAGAGTTCATCGCCCTGCCCGCTACCAATGTCTGGAAGCATGCGGCAGGCATCTCGCGCGACATCGCCTCCATCTTTGACCCCTTCGGCAACGCCACCCACACCGCCCTTTCCTTTCCCCTGTTAGGTGAAGACGTTCTCATCACCGGAGCCGGCCCGATTGGCTGCATGGCCGCCGCCATTGCCGTTCATGCCGGGGCCCGTCACGTGGTCATCACCGACCTCAACGACCAACGCCTCGACCTCGCCACCGAGATGGGGGCCACCCGCACCGTCAATGTCACTCGCGAAAAGGTCGAAAACGTGCAAAAGCAGCTCGGCATGACCGAAGGCTTCGATGTCGGGTTGGAAATGTCGGGCAACAAGACCGCTTTCAACGACCTCATCAACAACATGTCCCACGGTGGCAAAATCGCGCTCTTGGGAATTCCCGAAAACGATGTTGCTATCGACTGGAACAAAGTGGTTTTTAACGGACTGCACATCAAGGGCATCTACGGCCGCGAGATGTATGAGACCTGGTACCAAATGACCACCATGCTCCAGTCCGGCCTCAACCTCGATCCCATCATCACCCACAGCTTTCCCTATCAGGAATTCGAAAAGGGCTTCGAGCTCATGAACGAAGGAAGCTGCGGCAAAGTCCTCCTCAACTGGGCCTAACAGCACGACGAAGCAAAAAACAGAATCAACAATCCAAACCAAAGAATCCTGTTTATCCTGCCAAAAAAAAACACCCAAACTATTCGTCCAAAAAAAGAATTCCGTTCATTCTGTCCACACCGTCCCAAAGCCCCGTCATGTCTCTCACCAGCCAAATCAAAGAACAACTCTCCGAAATCGAATCCGCCGGTCTCTATAAGTCCGAGCGCACCATCACCACGCCCCAGTCCAATCACATCGCCGTCCCTGACGCTGGCGAGGTGATCAACCTGTGCGCCAACAATTACCTCGGCCTCGCCAATCATCCCGAGGTCGTCGCCGCCGCTCACAAGGCCTTGGACGACTGGGGATTCGGCCTCGCTTCCGTCCGCTTCATCTGCGGCACGCAATCCATCCACCAGGAACTGGAAAGCCGACTCGCCAAATTCCTCGGCACCGACGATTGCATTCTCTACTCGAGCTGCTTCGACGCCAACGGAGGACTCTTCGAAACCATCCTGGGGCCCGAGGACGCGGTCGTTTCCGACTCCCTCAATCACGCCTCCATCATCGACGGCATCCGACTCTGCAAGGCCAAGCGCTATCGCTACGAGACCTCCAACATGTCCGACCTCGAGGCCCAGCTGAAGGCGGCTCAGGAAGCGGGTGCGAGGAACATCCTCATCGCCACCGACGGCGTCTTTTCCATGGACGGCTGCTCCGCCAAATTGCCCGAGCTCTGCGACCTCGCCGACAAGTATGGCGCGATGGTGATGATGGACGAGTGCCACGCCACCGGCTTCATGGGCGAGACCGGACGCGGCACCCACGAGCATCATGACGTCATGGGGCGCATCGACATCATCACCGGCACTCTGGGCAAGGCCTTGGGCGGTGCGAGTGGTGGCTTCGTCTGCGCCTCCCAACCCATCATTGATCTCCTCCGCCAGCGCTCGCGCCCCTACCTTTTTTCCAACAGCATCGCTCCTCCCATCGTCGCCGCCAGCATCGCGGTCCTCGACTTGTTAGAGGAAGAAGGTCCCGCTTTGCGCAAGCAGCTTTGGGAAAACACCAACTACTTCCGCGAGCAAATGACCGAAGCCGGATTCGACCTCTTGCCCGGCGACACGCCCATCGTTCCCGTCATGCTCTATGATGCGGTGAAGGCGAAGGAACTGGCGGACAAACTACTCACCCTCGGCCTCTACGTCATCGCTTTCAGCTTCCCTGTTGTTCCCAAGGGCAAGGCCCGCATCCGCACCCAGATCTCAGCGGCCCACACCCGCGATGACCTGGACAAAGCCATCGCGGCCTTCAAAGAAGCACGTTAGACACTTTCTGTTAGAAAAGCACACAAATGAAAATCGGCATTCCCACTGAAATCAAGTCCCAGGAGCACCGGGTCTCGGTCATTCCTTCCACGGTCAAGACCCTGACCAAACGAGGGCACGAAGTCTTTGTTCAGGAAGGAGCGGGAATCGGCTCCTCCTATCAGGATGAAGACTACCGCGCAGCTGGCGCCACTCTTTTGCCCGATGCCGCATCTGTTTTCGATGCCGCGACCATCATCGTCAAAGTCAAGGAGCCCCAGGCCTCCGAGATCGCTCTACTCAACGAGAGCCATACCCTTTTCACCTACCTGCACCTCGCGGCGTCCAAAGAGTTGACCGAAGGCCTTATGACCAGTGGCTGCACCTCTATCGCCTATGAGACGGTCTCCGTGGACCGTCACCTGCCGCTGCTGGAACCCATGTCGGAAATCGCCGGCCGGATGTCAGCGATGGTAGGATCCTATCATTTGGCCAAGCATCGGGGTGGACGAGGCATTCTGTTAGGCGGCATCCCTGGGGTTCCCCCCGGTCGGGTGACCGTCATCGGAGGTGGCACCGCCGGAATGAATGCCGCCCGTGTGGCCAATGGCATCGGAGCGGACGTGACGATTCTGGAGGTCGACTTCGACCGCATGCGCTTTCTCGATGTCACCATGAGTGGCGCGCAAACCCTCTATTCTTCCGAAGCCAACCTCGCCGAGATTCTTCCCCGCACCGACCTCGTGATTGGCGCGGTATTGGTTCCAGGGGCCGCTGCTCCCAAGCTCATCACCCGCGAGATGCTGCAACTCTTGCAACCGGGTTCGGTCCTCGTTGACATCGCGGTCGACCAAGGAGGTTGCGCCGAAACCACCCGCCCAACCACTCACGATGATCCGACCTTTTTCGAAGAGGACGTGCTGCATTACTGCGTGGCCAACATGCCCGGGGCCTACGCGCGAACCGCAACGCAAGCCCTCAACAACGTGACCCAAGGCTACCTCACTCTCCTCGCCGACCGCGGGATCGAGGATGCGCTTCGCGAGAACGCACCTTTGCGAAGCGGTCTCTCCACCTTCCAAGGCAAGCTCACCTCCAAGCCCGTGGCCGAGGCCCATGAACTCGAGTTCACGGACCCCAACCTCGTGCTGGAGGGTTAAAAAGCCTTAGGCCGAAGCGACGCTGGCGGGGTCGCCGAAGACGTATCCTTTCGCTAGTTGAGTAAACTCTTCAACTTGCTTGCTGATCCAGGCCTCGTCGTGACCCGCCTCTTCGGCGATGATACGCGCGACCTCGGGGGCGGCTTCGATGCTTGCGCGAGCATTGAGGAGCAGTCCACGACAACGACGGGCCAGAACATCTTCTACCGTGCGCGCCATCTCTTCCCGCACATGCCAACGCACCTCGGCGACGGTGAGAGTCAGCTTGGGATGGATCTGGGTGGCCTCGTTGAGCGCTCGAATCGCCTGCGCATCCGCTCCGTAGGGACGAAGGTTTTCCTCAGGGATTTCCTTACGAGTCCAACCCTGAATCTGAAGCGACTCGGTCTCACACCGTTTCTGATCCACGCCGGCCACCATCTCGGCCTGGTCGATTACGTCCTCGGCCATCTTGCGATAGGTCGTCCACTTTCCTCCTGTCACCGTCAGCAATCCACTGTTGCTCACGATGATGGTGTGGTCGCGGGAAATCGCGGCGGTGTCGGAGTCATCTCCTTCACTCACCAAGGGGCGCAAGCCCGCAAAGATACTGAGCACATCTTCCGGGGTCGGATCCTTGGTGAGATACTGCGCGGCATGCTCCATCACAAAGTCCACTTCTTCCTGCAGGGCTCTTGGCTCCAGCGCCTTGTCAGACAGCGGAGTGTCAGTCGTTCCCACCACCACACAGTCATGCCATGGCACCGCGAACAGAACGCGGCCGTCCGCGGTCTTGGGAATCATGATCGCAGAATTACCGGGAAGAAACTCTTTGGGCAAAACGATGTGAATCCCCTGACTCACGGTCACCATGGGCTTCGTCGACTGGTCATCCTTCGCGCGAAGCTCATCGACAAAGATGCCCGTAGCATTGATGACGCAGCGGGCGTTGATTGCCAGCTCCTCGCCTGACTCCAGGTCGATTGCTTCCACTCCGGAAACCAAATCATCGCTCTTGGTCAAGCCCGTGCACTTGGCATAGTTGACGATGTGAGCCCCCAGGCCAGCGGCCGTCTGCGCCAGATTGACTGCCAGACGGGAATCATCAAACTGGCCATCGTGATACATTACGCCACCTGTTAGACTCTCAGTCTCCACGGTGGGGATGCGTTCGACAGTTTCATTCTTGGAAAGCCAACGACTGGGTCCCAGGCCCAACTTCCCAGCCAAGTGGTCATAGACCTTCATGCCGATGCCGTAGAATGGTCCCTCCCACCAACTGTAGTTGGGAATCACGAAGGACAAATCGTGTACGAGGTGCGGCGCGTTCTTTGTGAGACGCCCACGCTCCCGGAGCGCTTCCAGCACCAGCGAAACATTTCCCTGCTGCAGGTAACGCACGCCGCCGTGGACGAGCTTGGTGGAACGAGAGGAGGTGCCTTTGGCAAAGTCGGCCTGCTCTAACAGCACTACGGAATGCCCGCGCGAGGCGGCATCGACGGCAGCACCCAGCCCCGTCGCTCCTCCGCCAATGATGCAAAAATCGTAGGGCTCTTTGGCCGCCTTAATGTGTTTGAGTGATTCTTCTCGTTTCATGATTCTTCGTCGTTGATTTCCCAGTTCTTGGCCCGCTCGACCGCTCTTTTCCAGCCGTCGGTCAGCTTGCCCATCTCGTCCTTGGAGCGCTCGGTCTGGAAGCGAGCGCCCTCAGCTTGACGGGACTTGATATCTTCTTTGCTTTCCCAAAAGCCCACTGCGAGTCCGGCCAGATAGGCCGCACCCATCGCGGTGGTTTCCACATTCTCCGGCCGCACCACGTCGACCCCCAGGAGGTCGGACTGGAACTGCATCAAGGGAACGCTGCGCGAGGCTCCGCCATCGACGCGCAATTCCTTCATCTCAATTCCGCTATCCTTGGTCATGCACTCCGCGAGGTCCGCGCTCTGGAAAGCGATGGACTCCAGCGCCGCCCGACAATAATGTTTGCGGTTGGTACCACGGGTCATCCCCACGCAGGCGCCGCGCGCATAGGGGTCCCAATGCGGTGCACCTAAACCAGCAAAGGCCGGCACCAGATACATTCCCCCGGCATCAGGCACTTGGGAAGCGAGTTCGCTACATTCTTCGGCAGAGTTCACCAACTGCATTTCGTCGCGCAGCCATTGCACCACCGCACCGCCCATGAAGACCGAGCCCTCGAGCGCGTATTCCGTCTTGTCACCAATGCGCCAGGCGATGGTCGTTAGAAGGTTGTTCTCGGAACGGATCGCCTTTTCCCCAGTGTTCATGAGCAAGAAGCAACCGGTGCCATAAGTGTTCTTCGCCATCCCGCGCTCGAAGCACGCCTGCCCGAACAAGGCCGCATGCTGGTCGCCCGCGATTCCGGCAATCGGCACGCCCTTGGTGGAGTGTCCATAGACCTCGCTGCTTCCTTTCACTTCCGGAAGCATCGCTTTCGGGATGTCGAGGATCTCCAGAATTTCTTCGTCCCACTTTTGCTCATGAATATTGTAGAGCAAAGTCCGGGAGGCATTGGTGGCATCGGTGATGTGCACTTCGCCATCGGTCAACTTCCAGACCAACCAGCTGTCGACGGTGCCGAACAGCAGGTCGCCTGCCTCAGCCTTCTCGCGTGCGCCTTCCACATTTTCGAGAATCCAGCGCAGCTTCGTTCCTGAAAAGTAAGGGTCTAACAGAAGGCCGGTCTTGTCGCGGAACTTCTGCTCCAAGCCCTGATCCTTCAGCTTCGCGCAATAATTGGCCGTGCGCCTGTCCTGCCACACGATGGCATTGTAGATGGGCTTGCTGGTCTTCTTGTCCCACACCACGGTAGTCTCCCGCTGGTTGGTGATGCCGATGGCGGCAAAGTCCTTGTGCCGCAGATCGGCCTTCCCGAGCGCTTGGGCTTCGGTGGCGGACTGGGTGGACCAGATCTCCATCGGATCGTGCTCCACCCATCCCGGCTTGGGATAGATTTGACGGAACTCCAACTGACTGACGGCAACAACTTCGCCCGCGTGATTGACCACGAGGGCCCGCGAGCTGGTTGTGCCCTGATCGAGGGCGAGGATGAATTGTTCTTTTTTCATGGCTTTCTATTAGGTTAGGGCAGGGGAGAGTTGTTCTACAAAGGGAAAAGAGCACGGTAGAGGAGGGCTCCAAGCGGCCCGCCAATCAGCGGTGCGGCGATGGGAATCCAAGCATAGGACCAATCCGATTTCCCCTTGCCAGCAATGGGCAAAAGTTGATGGGCGATGCGGGGTCCGAGGTCACGCGCGGGGTTGATTGCGTATCCGGTGGGCCCACCCAGCGAGAGACCAATTGCGAGAACCAGCAGACCGACGAGCAAAGGACTCCACCAGGTGGCCACCACTCCGGCCAAGGAAGTCGGGATAGCCTCAAGACCTTCCAATTCCGCAGCGGGCACCCCGGCACCAATCTGACCAATGGACAAAATCCCGAAGACCAACATCGCGGTCCCAATCACCTCTGTTAGAAAGGCTGGGGTCAGCTTGCGGATGGCCGGAGCCGTTGCGAAGCAGGCCAACTTGCCTCCCTCATCATCGGTCTCCTCCCAGTGGGCCAGATAGGTCAACCAAACCAAGGTCGCCCCAGCCATTCCGCCCGCGATCTGGGCTGCGATGAAGCCGGGAACCTGCGCCCAAGCAAAATCTCCTGTCACGGCCAAGGAGACCGTAACCGCCGGGTTGATGTGCGCGCCCGAAATTCGGCCCACCGCGATGACCGCCATCGTCACTGCCAGTCCCCAACCTGCGGTGATGACCATCCATCCTCCGTTTTGCCCCTTGCTCTTGTTCAGGACCACATTGGCAACCACCCCGTTGCCGAGAAGAATCAAAATGGCCGTTCCAACAAATTCTGCGAGATAAGGATTCATTCCATGCTAGAGTAAGAGGTTTTCCTGACGACGAGCGTTCAGGCCGAGTGACTGGTTGGTTTTCATATCCTGTTAGTTGTGAAATTTTGGAATATTCCCCCGAAGATTGGCACGGAATATGATTCCTAAAGATGCGCTCAATTGCGGTTCCGTCCATCAGTTTTTCACACGCCCCCAAGGCCCTAAAACCAACATTTCAAGACGACTCCCTGAGTCTCAGACGCTTTCCAAGAGAAGGGAAAGCGAAGTCCAACAATTACTCGTAGACGGGCTTGGTTTTATCGCAGATTCCAATTGGACTTTCTTGGGAAAATAATTCATCTTCTACAGAGTCTTATGCTCGCATCTGAACGCCAACATCTCATCCTCCGCAAACTTCAGGTGGAAGGCTTTGTCCGGACGGTGGATTTGGTGGACGAGTTCGAAGTCTCCGACGAGACCATTCGCAAGGACCTCACCGCGTTGGAAAAGATGGGCCGGCTCGGCCGCAAGCACGGGGGAGCGATTCGGCTCAGCTCGGAACGATTCGAGCTCCCCCTCCCCGAGCGCACCGCTATCAACGAGCGCGCTAAAGAACTGATCGCCGTGGCGGCCTCCCAACTGATTTCACCGCGCGAGACCATCTTTCTGGATGCCAGCTCGACCGTTCTGCGCCTGGCCGATCATCTCCCCGCCATTCCGCTGACCGTGATCACCAACGCCCACCACATCGTCGTCAGCCTGGCCGAGCGTGCCGACCTCACTTTAATCTGCACCGGGGGCGAGTATGAGAATCGATCCCGCAGCTACACGGGTGCTTCTGCAGAGGACGCCTTTAAGCGCTTCGTCATTCGCACCGCCTTCCTCGGCGTCGATGCCTTGGATCCCGAACGCGGTGCGATGGACCTCAATCACGGACATGGTGTGCTCAAGGAGCGTCTCATCGAGAAAGTGGATCGGGTCATCATCCTCGCCGATAGCAGCAAACTCGGTGAGCGAAGCGCCTACTGCTTTGCCGATATCGAAAAGGTCGACACCCTCGTCACCGATGATGAGGCCAGTCCCGAAATCATCGCCCGCTTCGAAAATTGCGGAGTCAAAGTGGTCCGTGCTTTGGCAAAAAAATCAAGGAAGCCGAGCTAAGATTCGGAAAACAGCTTGCGTCACTCAACCCCCGAGCAGCGGGTAAAGTGAAGCTGAACGGTGGAGAGCGTTCCCGGAGGAGTCCCCAGCGGTCTACAGGCTTTTCAACCATTTCTCCAAGTCCGACATCCAGCCCTTGGCCGAACCCCGCCCCTGCCAGCCAAAGCCATGTCCACCAGTGGAATAGACCGCCGCACTCACCGGAACCTTCTTTTCCGCACAAGCACTCATGAATTCAGCGGAATTTCGCAACGGCACCGCCCCATCGTCAGAAGCATGCACGAGAAAGGTCGGCGGCGTCTCCTTGCTCACCTGCAGATGGGTGGCGCACTTTTCGCGAAGTTCATCCGAAGGTTCCGGACCTAACAGACGTCGAGCGGAGCCGCCATGCCCCCACGAACTATCCATCCCAATCACGGGATAAAGAAGAACCGCAAAGTCCGGCCGGCAGCTCAAGGCATCGATATCGTCCTCGGTCTCGGCCTCGAATTTTTCGTTAAAAAGAGTCGCACAAGTGGAGGCCAGATGCCCCCCGGCGGAAGCGCCCATAATGCCGATCTTGTTCGGTTCCACTCCCAACTCTTCCGCCTTGGCCCGCATGGTCCGGATGGCCCGGCGCGCATCCATCTGCGGCACTGGGAATTGGTAGCCAAAGTCGTCTTTCTTGCTGACCCGATACTTCACCACCATGGCGGTGATTCCCCGCTCGGCGCACCACTTGCCCACGCCAGTGCCCTCGTTTTCCATTGAGACGATGGAATACCCTCCCCCGGGCAGAATCACGAGCGCTTGACCATTGGGCTTCTCTGGCACAAAGAGCTGATACTGCGGAACTTCCACGTCCGTGTAGCGACCGCCTTCCCCCACGGTCTCGGCTCCAGCGGGTGGCCGCGGAGCCCCGGGAGCTTCTCCCGGCCACAGATTAACCCATTGCTCAGCTTGCAGCCCAACAGTTGCCGAAACGATCATCGCTAGTATTGGTTTAAACATCGCCCGACTATGAGGTTCTCCTCGGCCGCCTGCCAAGAATGAAGGACGAAAGTTGCCATTTGCCCCTACCCAGACCAGGGCTTCACTTATTCAGGAAAAATGCAAAATAATGAACAATTCCGACATATCTCCCACCAAGGGACACGTAGATTCTATATGAAGCAGAGGCTCCCCCTTACCATTCTCCTGATCCTCTTCGGGATATGTGCCTGGCTTTTTGCCGAGAACCAGAAACAGCCGTCACCAAGCCCAGCCCCCGCCCTCCCGAACTCCCTGCAAGAACAAGCAGCCCAAGCCCGCCAGATTCTGAGTGCTTGGCAGGCCGAAAATCCCATCCCATCCAAACGAACCCTCCGGGTCGTCTATTGGACCCCCTCCGACCGCGAGCCCGCCGCAGCCTACCGCGAGCGCCTGACCCGCATCATGGACCATATCCAGAACTTCTACCGCAGCGAGATGGAGCGCCAGGGATTTGGCCCCCTCGTCTTTCCCTTGGAGAAAGATGGCGATGGACTTTTGAAAATTCATCTGGTCCGAGGCGACAAGCCCTTTGCCCAATACGACGGAAAGTCCGGTAGCGCCATCCGCGAAGAGTGTCTGCCGACTTTGCGCGCGGCTGGCATGGACCCCAATCACGAGACTTTGCTCATCTTTTGCAACTTGGCGACCTGGGATGCCGAGAAGAAAACCTTTTCCCACAAGTCCCCCTACTACGCGGGTGGCTCCCATCGCGGGGGCAACGCCTGGCAGCTGGACTCTCCGGAACTCGACGTGCCCAATCTCCTGCTAAAGGAGCCTCTGATAGACGATGCCCAATATGGAAAGATCTCGCTGGGCAAACACAACTCCATCTTCATCGGGGGTATCGCCCACGAGCTTGGCCACGCGCTCTCCCTGCCCCACAATCGGGAGTCGCCGAGCTGGCGCAAGCAGGGTTACCGGGCCCTAATGGGTGATGGCAACCGGACCTATGGAGACGAGCTCCGCAACGAGGGCCGAGGCTCCCATCTGCAATTCGCGGGAGCCCTGCGACTCGCTTCCCAGCCGCTTTTTTCCCGTTCGGAAAAAGACCTCAACATCCATGCCCGGGCCACCTTGCACGACCTCATTGTGACCCCCGGGAAAAAATCCTTCACCTTTTCCGGGCGGGTCACCGCCAACGTGCCCGCCTACGGCATCATCGCCTATCTCGACCCCGTCGGTCACGGCGATTACGATGCCCGCACCGTGACGGCGATCCCGGATGCCGAAGGACGCTTTACCCTCGACTGCAATCAACTGCGTCCCAACAGCGCTGCCGAGCTCCGCATTCTCATTTGCCATGCCAACGGAGCCACCAACCGCATGACCTACTCCTACTCGGTGGATCGCAATGGCAAGCCCGAGGTCTCCACCCTGCAAACCAGCTTCGCCCTCGCCCCCTTGGTCAAAGCTCTCAACACCCGGGATCATTCCCGTCTGCAAGCCGCCTTCGACAAGCTCCACTCCCAATTCGGTCCCAGTCCCAGATTGGACGAAATCAACGAGCTCGCCCGTCGCCTCGTCGCGGGCATCACCAACAAGGAGCAAACCCCTGCGAGCAACGTTCCTGTGGAACGAAAGAGTATCCCCCTCAGCGATATCAAGCCCGCTGAGGTCAAGGTCGGCTATGGCCAACCCGCCTACGACCACCTCCCCAATGCCGACCTGCTCATCGCGTCCGGCGGCAAACTCTTTCCCCACGGAATCTACGCGCACGCCCCCGCCCGACACCGCTACGAGCTGGCCAAAGGCTGGAAGACCCTGACGGGCTCCTGCGGCCTGGCGGAAAACATGCAGGGCAGCTGCATCTTCATTATCAAAGCCGATGGGCGCGAGGTCTATCACTCCCCCGTCATCCGCGCAGGAGAAAACCATCCCTACAAGATCGACCTAACAGGAGTCGAACAATTGGAGCTGATCACCAGCGATGGCGGGGACGGTAGAGGCTATGATTGGGCCCTGTGGCTGACCCCCACGCTGCACCGATAGAAACCAAAACAGGCTCGCCTTCCATCCGGGTGAACGCTATGGCCTTCTAGGTCAAAAGCTCTCGCCCATGAACGTTACCAAAGCCGTCATCACTTCAGCCAATCCGGTTGACAAACACCTCCCGCTCCAGACCCTCATTGACTCCAAGGGCGAAACCCGCACCGCTCTCCAAATCCTTCTCGCCGAGGTCTTTAGCGCCGGCCTGGAAGCTGCCGCCATCGTCATTCCTCCGGGCGAAGAGGAGCGCTACCAGCTTGCCGCAGGTCCCTACGCCGAGCGATTGACTTTCATCGAGCAAAAGGAAGCCCTCGGCTATGGGCACGCGGTCTCACTGGCAGCGGAATTCGTAGGTGAAGCCCCCTTCCTCCTACTGGTTGGCGACCACCTCTTCCGCTCCTTGGGAGAGACCTCGTGTGTGCAACAGATCATTGCTTTGGCGAAGAGCGAGAACGCGACCATCTCGGGCGTGCAACCGACTCACGAATCCCAACTCCATCTCTACGGCACCGTCGCCGCCACCCTGCGGGCAGGCACCCAGCACACCTACGATGTTTCTAGTATCAGCGAGAAACCCACCCCCACTTTGGCCGAGCAAGAGCTCATCGTGCCAGGTCTCCGCGCGGGGCATTACCTCTGCTTCTTTGGCATGCACGTCCTGCCCGCCAAGGCCATCGACCATCTCCTCGCTCGTTTGGAGACCACTTCGCCCTCAGAGAAAATCGGCCTCACCGAGACCCTCAATTTCCTCGCCGACAACGGCGAATACCTCGCGCTGCGCATCGATGGCCAGCGCTTCAACCTCGGTGAACGCTACGGCCTCCTGCGGGCTCAACTCGCGCTCTCTCTGGCCGGTCCACACCGCGACGAAGTGATGGCCACCATCATCGAACTGCTTGCCTAACCATCGTCCAAAGGCTGCGCACAAACCGCGAGTCTTCCGCCCGCTTTCTCCGTCTCAATCCACTTTCTCCCGCCATCCATGCTCTCCGAACTCATCATCAGCTCCGACGCCTCCGTTCGCGACACTGCCCTCGCCAAGGCCTGCGAGAACCTTTCTCTGGCGCAACTCCTCATCGAGGCTGACGAACTCGACCAGTTCCGCCGCCAATCGGACAACCTCTATCACCGGGTGCGGGCCCTCTTTTTCCTCCACGCCCTGCACCGCTTTCACCTGCCGCCCAAGCTGATGGGCGACTCAGTAGGGCAGATTCCTTTCGAAGGTCACCAGCACCTTTTGGAAAGACGCTTCCAGGAGGCCATCGAGACTTTCCTAACAACCCAAAAGAACGAAGGACCTGGCGACGCCATTTCCTCGGCCCTCGCAAGCGCCTACCACCAGCTCGCTTTCCAGACCCTCGCAGACCAGGTCCGCAAGTCCGTCCGCACCGTACGCGGCAATCAGTGGATGTTCCGCATGGGTCATCCCGCCGACCATCCCCTGCGCGTGCGTCCCGAACTCCTCACGCCCGCCGCCGATGGCAGCTCGCCCATCCTGCTGGAACGCACCCCCGTCCGCATGGACCTGACCCACAGCGCCTGGTCCGACATTTTCTTCCTCGGGATGGACTTTCCCGAAGGGGCCAAGGTCATCAACGTCTCCGTCGACCTCGGGGTGCATGGACGCGATAGCGAGACCGCCCCCCCAGTGGAAGCTTACCTCCGCATCATTGACGAGCCCGTCATCCGCCTGACCTCCGTCGACCTCAAGGCCACCGCCACCATCGACAGCCTCGGGGAAGTCTTCGACTTCGCGAAGGACTACCTCGGCCTCCTCAAGGCTGCGGTCATCGCCGCCGGTATCGTCCCTCCCGGCATCGAAGGTTCGGGCCAAAAACTTTCCCACCTGTTAGAAAAACTAATGGGCCCCGGACGCGGCATCGAGCTCGTCTCCTCGGTCAACAACATCCCCAAGGGCTCGCGCCTCGCGGTCTCCACCAACCTTCTCGCCGCTCTCATTGGCGTGCTGATGCGCGCCACCGGCCAGACCCAATCTCTCACCGGCCCCCTGGAGGAAAACGAGCGCCGTCTCGTCCTGGCCCGCGCCATTCTGGGCGAGTGGATTGGCGGCTCGGGTGGTGGCTGGCAGGATTCCGGCGGAGTCTGGCCGGGGATCAAACTCATCTCCGGCGAACAGGCGGGCCCGACCGACCCCGAACACGGCATCTCACGCGGTCGCCTGATGCCCACCCACCACGTCTTTGACGAAAACGAAATTCCAGCCTCCGCCCGCCAGGCCCTCCAGGATTCACTGGTTCTCGTGCACGGCGGCATGGCGCAAAACGTGGGCCCCATCCTCGAGATGGTCAGCGAGAAATATCTCCTCCGTTCCGAGAAAGAATGGAAAGCCCGCCAAGAAGCCCTCGCCCTGCTGGAAGAACTCGTGGAAGCCCTGAAAAAAGGCGACATCCAGGCCCTGGGCAACGCCACTACGCGCAACTTCTACGGCCCCCTCCAAACCATCATCCCTTGGGCCACCAACCTGTTCACCGAGACTCTCATCGCGCGAGTCTTCCAGCACTTTGGCGATGACTTCTGGGGCTTCTGGATGCTGGGCGGAATGTCCGGCGGCGGCATGGGCTTTATCTTTGCTCCCCACCGCAAGGCCGAAGCACAGGCCAAATTGGCCGAGCTCATGCTCTCGGAGAAGCAACGTCTCGAGAAAGCCCTCCCCTTCGCCATGGATCCCGTGGTCTATGACTTTGCCATCAATCCCAATGGCACCACCGCCGAACTCACCGACGGCCTTCTTCCCCCCGACTACTATCAGATCCACGTCCCCCTTCTCATGCGGAAGGCTCAACCGCGCCTCACCCAGCTTCAGCGCAAGGACCTCTCCCGCTACCACGATGCCTGCCTCAATCATCCCCGCTTCCAAGGCTCCATCAACCAGTTGTTCAACAGCGTCCTTCCCAAGGAGCAAGACAACAGCCAACCCGGCAAGGACAGTCTAACAAGTCTTTTGATCCAAAATGGGTTCGACCGCAAGCTGCACGAGTCCATCCGCGAAGACCTCCTCAATGGACGACTTGGCCTTTCCCAGAACCGTCTTCCCTCCTCCACCGACTTGCAGGACGTTGATCCCGACGACCTCTTCGACACCACCACCCAGACCTCCGCAGGCGCCCAACAGCTGGGAGAAACCGCCCTCCGCAATGGCGAGGTCGCAGTCGTCACCCTCGCCGCCGGAGCTGGCTCGCGCTGGACTGGCGGAGCAGGCACTTGCAAGGCTCTCAATCCATTCGCCCCTCTGGCTGGAAACTTCCGCACCTTCCTGGAGGTCCACCTCGCCAAGTCCCGCCTGATTGGCCAAGCGGCGCAAAAGACCGTCCCCCATCTCTTCACCACCTCCTTCCTCACCCACGAACCCACCCGGGCCTTCCTCGAGTCAGTGAAGAACTATCACTACCCGGGCCCGCTCCTTCTTTCCCCCGGCCAATCGGTTGGACTCCGCATGGTCCCCACCGAGCGCGACCTGCGTTTTGCTTGGGAAGAAACGGCCCAACAGCGTCTCGACGAACAGCAGCAAAAGGTGCGCGAATCCGGCCGCGCCGCGCTCATCAACTGGGCCAAACAAAGCGGCCAGGCGAGCGACTACACCGACAACCTTCCGCTGCAGTGCCTCCATCCTGTGGGACACTTTTTCGAAATCCCGAACCTCATTCTCAATGGCACTTTGAAGAAGCTGTTAGAAGAGCGCCCCCAGCTCAAGACCCTGCTCCTTCACAACATCGACACCCTCGGAGCGAACCTCGATCCCACTCTGTTGGGTCTCCATCGTCAGTCGGGACAGGGGCTCACTTTCGAAGTCATCAATCGACGGTTGGAGGACAGAGGAGGCGGACTCGCCCGCGTCAATGGCGTCCCCCGTCTGGTGGAAGGGCTCGCCATGCCCGATGAAGAAGCCGAGTTCAATCTGACCTACTACAACACCCTCACCACCTGGATCGACATCGACCAATTCCTGTTCCTGTTAGGGCTCACTCGTACTGAGATTCTGGAAAACAACACCCCGCTCATCCAAGGCGCCCTGCGTCGCCTCGCGCAACGTTTGCCGACCTACATCACCCTGAAGGACGTCAAGAAGCGTTGGGGTCACGGGCAAGAGGACATCTTCCCCGTCACCCAGTTCGAAAAGCTCTGGGGCGACCTCACCACCCTGCCCGAGGCCAATTGCGGATTCTTCGCAGTCTCCCGCCTGCGTGGACAGCAGCTCAAGGACCCCGCGCAGCTCGACGGATGGCTCCGGGACGGCTCGGCGAAGCACATTGAGTCGATCTGTTCTTGGTAAGAAATTTCAACCACAAAGAACACGAAGGGCACAAAGCCGGGGTTCTGGAATTTTTTAAGCTCAACTGAATCGTCCTTTGTGTCCTTCGTGGTTAAATTCCCCCAATCATGAAACACTTCCCCGAACTCCAGCTCACCCCCGTCTCCGCGCGCGTCCTCGGCTGCCTGTTAGAAAAACAAGTCACCACCCCCGACCTCTACCCGCTCACCCTCAACAGTCTGGTCACCGCCTGCAACCAAAGCTCCTCCCGCAACCCCATCACCAACTACACCGCCGACGAGGTCAGCGAAGCCATTCGCTTGCTCTCCGAAGACTACCTCGTCACCAAGGTCCTTGGCGGCCGGGCGCCCAAGTATGAACACGAGCTCTCCGACGTTCTCGACCTCAGCGATGCCGAGCGTGCAGTGCTGACCGTCCTACTCCTTCGCGGCACCCAAACCACGGGCGAAATCAAGCAACGAACCGAACGCCTCTACGCCTTCGACAGCCTAGACCAGATCGAAGAAATTCTCACCGGCTTCATCGAATACCCGCACGGCCCCCTCGTCGAACGCATCCCATCAGGAGCCGGCCGCCGAGTGGAAACCTTCCGCCACCTGTTAGCCGAAAACGGCACCAGCCCAACCGAGCCCGAAGCCGAACCCGCAAGCGACGATTGGCGACAGGAAATGGAGCAAAAAATTGCCGAACTCGAAGCCCGGATCGCAGAACTCGAGAATCGATAACCAGTCGAAAGCCAGGTCAGGCGAAGAAAAGGGAGCTCCGGGAGAATCCGAGAGACAACAAGCACCCCAGCAAAGACAAAGCCCCGTCAGCCCCAACGGGGAGGATAGCCCGGGGTGCAACCCCGGGTCAGAGAGGGAGGGAAATTGCGAACGAGTGTGCGATGGGTCAGTTCAAAGACCTTCCCGAAGTGAGTGCAAAAGTCTCTTCCCAGGGTGAACTGTCGACGCAGACGACAGAGGCTTGCGCCGAATCATGGTGAGATAAATCGCATCGGGATGGCGGGAGAACTTTGCCATCACCAGCTCGCCTTGATTTCGCTTCGAACCGGAGACCCAGGGCGATGCCCTGGGCTACCGTGTTAGGCCCCGTTGGGGCTAACAATGGCTCCCCGCCCGTCCTTGTTCCGACCCCTCCTCACTCGCCTTTTCGCTTTGCCTATCCCATCCAATCTCCCGTCCCCTGCAATCGCAACCAACTGACAACTGACAACTGACAACTGACAACCGACAACCGACAACCGACAACCGACAACTCCCCCCACCCCCATGTTGACAAATGGCCCGCATTCAAAGATTGGGCCATCCCCAGATCCCCATACACTCCCCCCAGTGCCCGAAACCCTCCAGCCCTTCCTCGCCGGTCAATCCTGGTTGCACCGCTTTGACGACCACGTTCTCGTCATGGGCAAAAAGCTCGCTAAAAAACCTCTTCTCCCCGACCTCGCGCTCGACGAAGCCGAGGACGGCTCCATCCAAATCACCGCCACTTGCGAAGGCGAATCGGTCGAGGTCAACCTCTGGCCTGAAGGCCCCAGCGATTGGGACCTCGACACCCTCTGCACCTGCGACCACGGCCACTTTTGTCCTCACGCCGCCGCCGCTCTCTTTCTAACAGCCAAACCCAACACCTTCTCCCGCCTCCTTCGCGAAACACATCCTGCCATCGAGGAACCCACCCCGATTCGACCACCCGAGCCCCCGTCTCCGGCCCTTGATTCCCAGCCCTCACCCGCTGCCAAGCCCAGCTTTCACCTTCACCTCACCCCCGAACCCGTCGCTTCCAAGGTCACCCGCCTTCTCCTCCAAGCGCTGCGACAACAAGACCGCGAAGTCTGGCTCGTTGCCCGTCCCACCGTGCAATACGGCGACTCCAGCCTCCCCCTCTCCTCCCTCCCGCAGGAGAGTCCAATTCCTCGCGACCCCGCCCTCGAACGCCGTGCCTTGGAACAGCTTACTACCCTCGGCCTCACCTCCATCGCGGCCCAACCCTCCTTCCGCTTTCTCTTGGGCCTGGCGGCAAAGAACCAACCCGAGGGCGAACTCGCTCCCGAAGCCTCCGCCTTTTTCCCCGAGCCCTATCACACCACCCCCGATCTCTACTGGCCCTGGTTTCGCGCCACCGCCATCCCCAAGCTGGAAGCCGCTGGCTGGACCGTCACCGTCGAACCCGACTTCGGCCACCATCTCTACGAGGTTTCCAGCAGCGACCTGGAGGCGCGCCTCGACGAGCTCCCCGGCGGTTGGTTCACCCTCAGTGTGGGCTTCGATGTCGATGGCGAATCCCTCGACCTACTGCCCATCTTGCTCAAACTGTTAGAAGGCGACACCCTCGACCAGCTGGCAACCAAGGCCCCCGATGCCCGCCACTTGGTCTACCTGCCCAACGGTTCCGCCCTCCACCTTCCCGTCGATCGGCTGCGCCAAATTCTCAATCACCTCTCCGTCGTTCTCGATCCCGACTTCCCCATTCACCCCCTTGATGCCGCCGCCATCGCTGAGGAGTTCGATATCAAGACCACCGCCCCCAGCCTGCGGGTGCTACGCAAGAACCTCTCCGAACAAAAAAAAGCATCTAAAAAAGAAAAGCCCGTAGGGCTGCAAGCCGACCTCCGCCCCTATCAACAGGTCGGCTACGAATGGATGGCCACCTTGGCGGAAAACGATCTGCATGGCGTTCTCGCCGACGATATGGGCCTCGGCAAAACGATGCAGACCCTCGCCCTTCTGCTGGAGACCAAAGGCGACGAGACCATGCCCAGCCTCGTCGTCGCCCCAACCTCGGTGGTGCCTAACTGGGCGGCGGAGGCAAAAAAATTCGCCCCCAGTCTGCGAGTCCTCACCCTCTCCGGACCCAAGCGAGCCAAGGCCTACCCTGCCATCCCACACGCCGATATCGTCCTCACCTCCTTCGCCCTCCTGCAGCGCGACATCGAAAAGCTCAAGAAGCACTCCTTCAAGTTCGCCATTCTCGACGAGGCCCAGCTCATCAAGAATCCCCAGGCCAAGGTCTCCGTCGCCGCCCGTCAGCTCAAGGCCCAGCATCGTCTTTGCCTCAGTGGAACACCGGTCGAGAACAACCTCACCGAGCTCTGGTCTCTCTTTCACTTTCTCATCCCGGGCTTTCTCGGCGACCTCAACGCCTTTCGCACCCGCTATCAGAATCCTATCGAAAAGGAAGACGACCTCGAGCGCCGCGACGCCCTGCGTGCCCGGCTGGCCCCCCTCATCCTCCGTCGCACCAAGGACGAAGTCGCCAAGGACCTTCCACCGAAGACCATTCTCGTTCATCCCATCGAGCTCACCACGCAGCAAAAAGACCTCTACGAATCCGTCCGGGTCACCATGGACAAGCGGGTGCGCGAGGCCATCACCGCCCGGGGACTCTCGCAATCGCAGATCACCATTCTCGACGCCCTCCTCAAGCTGCGACAAATCTGTTGTCATCCCGACCTGGTGAGCGGCGGCGACTTTCTAACCGCTGACTCCAAAGAGAAGGACGGCAAGCCCTGCCCCTCCGCCAAACTGGTCTATCTTTTCGAGCTGTTAGAAATTCTTTTCTCGGAGGGTCGCCGGGTGCTGCTCTTTTCCCAGTTCACCTCCATGCTGCAGCTCATCGAGAACGAGCTCATCGCCCGAAAGGTCTCATATCTCAAACTCACGGGAGCCTCCCAAGACCGGGGCGGATTGGTCGAAAAATTCCAGAACAACGACATCCCCATCTTCCTCATCTCGCTCAAGGCCGGAGGCACCGGGCTCAACCTCACCGCCGCCGACACTGTCATCCACTACGACCCCTGGTGGAACCCTGCCGCCGAAGCGCAAGCCACCGACCGCGCCTACCGCATCGGGCAAACCAAGCCTGTCTTCGTGCACAAACTTCTCTGCGCCAACACCGTCGAGGACCGCATCCACCGCCTGCAACAGCAGAAGGCCCACCTCGCCGACTCCATCCTATCTGCCGCCAGCCAAGGCGTCCCCGACTCCGAAACTCTCGCCCAACTTCTCGCTCCCTTGGGGTAAAACGCGGGTGGATCTCGCAAGGAAATTCGTGACAGCTGCGAAGGAAGGGCTTAGGTGAATTTCCATCACTGTGACAACGAACGATTCTTCATCCCAAACCTCAGTCAAGAAAGGACCGCTCCTGAACAAAAGCCTGATTACGAACGCGATCGCCGCCTTGCTGGCGGTGGTCGGCTTCTTTCTAAGCGAGCCTTGGAGAGGACCGATCCTGAACATCGGGCTCTTCGCGTTTTCGGGTGCGCTGACCAACTGGCTGGCGATTCATATGCTCTTTGAAAAGGTGCCTGGCTTCTACGGTTCGGGAGTGATTCCCGCGCGTTTCGAGGAATTCAAAAACGGTATCCACCAGCTCATCATGCAGCAGTTTTTCACGCGGGAAAATGTTGCTCGTTTCTTCGAAGGGACTGGTGAGGAAGGAAAGTCGTCTGCCGATCTTTCCCCGCTGATTGATTCCGTCGATCTCGACCCCTCGTTCGAGGCCCTGAAGACCGCGGTGATGGAATCGCAGTTCGGCGGAGCGCTCGCGATGTTCGGAGGCGCCGCCGCATTGGATCCGATCAAGCCCGACTTTGTGGAAAAAATGCGAGAGTCGATGAAGACCATCGTCGCCTCGGAAGACTTTCAAGAGAAGCTACAGGCCCTCCTGATGGGAGAAGGCAGCGGCACCGAGCATTCCGAGTTGTTAGAGCGGGTCAGCCTCATCGTAGACAAGCGCCTCGAAGAGCTCACTCCCCAAACCGTGAAGGAAATCATCCAGCAAATGATTCACACTCACTTGGGATGGCTCGTGGTCTGGGGTGGAGTCTGCGGCGGCCTGATCGGATTGGTCGCGAGCCTTCTGCAAGCGGTTTAATCCTGTGGGGACCTTTCACTCATTTGAATGGGGACCAGGATGGATAGGATATTCTGATTCTCGAGGAAGAGGCGGGAGCTCGGATCTCAACAATTGCGAAACCCTTCCAATTTTCCCGTCTAAATCCTATCTATCCCATCCATCTTGGTCCAAATCCAACACCCATTTCTGTCTCGGCACTAATTCCCCAGATTCTCTAACAAATAGAGAGTCAAAGGCACGGCGCAACCGATGCTGGCAAGCATGAGCAGGATAAAGATCCGGCGACGCCACTCGCCGCCTTGACCGTGGCCACGCAACCCGGCGAGCCAAAAGTTCACTGCGGCTCCCAGAATCACGGTCACGACGTTCGTGCCGAAGAGCAGCGCCGCGCCGGTTGCATTATTCAGCTGACCCAGCCCGATGGAAATCCCCACCGTCGCAATGGGCGGAACCAAGGCTGCGGCAATGGCCACTCCCGCGAGAGCCCCGCTCAATTTGGGTCGGGCGAGGCAATAGGAGGCCGCCACACCAGAGACAAACGCGATGCCCAGATCGAGGAGGGTCGGCTTGCCACGAGCGGCAAGCTCTTCTGTGAGGGAAAATCCCGTCCAGCTGGCGAGAAGCCCGGAAAAAAGTCCAATGACCAAAGCGGCGAGAAAGCCCAGGGACACCGCCTTGATACTGCGGGTCCAAAGTGGCCAATTCCCCTGCACCAGAGCGAGGCCACTGCCGATGAGTGGCATCATCAGAGGAGCGACCAACATGGCCCCAATCACCACTGCTCCGCTATTGGCTAACAAACCCAAAGAGGCAATCATGGTGGCCATTGCCATCAGAGCCGCGAAGTCGAAATTCCAACGCGCCTTTCCCTCAATCTCTTCCATCAGTGCAATGCGATCATCGCGCGAGAGCTGGGGAACAGTCAGGGCGATGCGAGAGGCCAACCAGTCGCGAAAACGATGGGACACCGCCTTGGGCGCGCGCAGGACAGCCACCGCAAGCCCCGCTTCCGCCCGCAAGAGCCGAGCGGGAACGATACCGAACAACTTGCGTCGCACCCGCCCCTGCGCACCGGCTCCCACAATCACGAGGCCGTAGTCACCTTCCTCGATTTCCTTGCGGATGCCCTCCCTGACATTCCCGCTGAGGACCACCTTGCGACGGACTTGGTCCTTGGAGACTTCGGCGCGCTCGATGGCTTTCTTGAGAAAATTATCGCCTACCAAGTGGGAAACTTCATCCGCATCGACGGTGACGAACAAGGCCGTAACCCGATCAGGGGCAAAGCCAAAGGCCAGCTTGAGCGCCCGGCGCGAGTGACGGCCACCGGAACAAGGAACCAGCACCTCGCGGCTATCAGGCATTCCTTCGCCCAAACGCATCACCAGAACCGGACAAGTCGCACGCTCGAACAGCCCCCGCGAAAGCATCACATCCGGGTCCTCCCGATCCGATGAGTTGTGCTTACCCACGACCAGAAGCTCGACTTCCTGCTTGCCCAACTCATCCAACAGAATCTGCAAGCGATTGGACGACCGGCACCACGACAACTTGGCCCAGTCCGGGAGGGAATCCCGCATGCGCTGAACCCAAGCCTCCTTGGATTCCTCTTCACTGATCTTCCCCTGCCCTTCGCCATCCAGAGCCACCACGATTTCCAACGCTGAGCGGCTCCCCTCCGCAAAGCGGCTGGCCCACGCAAACATTTGACTGGCCTCGGCCTCATTGCGAATGACTAACAGAATCATCTGGCAAAGAGACTGACCCTGAGGATTTTGTTTCGCAAACCTTGAATCAACAAGATCTCCCTTCTTGCCACCTGAAAATCGAAGAGATAGGAGTTAGGTATGTTTTTCCGTATCTTGCTCTTTCTGACGGCCTGCACATTGTATCTGCACGCAGACAAGCCGAATGAAAAGGAAGAGGCTCTCACCCATCTTCATGAGAACCATGCCCAACTCGAGAGCTACATCGCTCGCTATGATGTTCAGGCAAAGCTTGGAAAAAAGATGCGTCTTACCTTGGCCACCCATCGGGATGAAGGATTGAACGCAGTCGTGATGGAGTTTCAACCCAACGAGGCAGATGGAGATTCATTGAAAATGCTACAGCTTTTCTCCCCAGAAGTGGGATTGATAACAGGCTCTTCTACGGAAGCCTTGCATTACAGCGACCTGCCTCTGGTTTTCACCAAACTCAAAGAACTACTCTCCCAAATGGGGGACAGCTCCGAGACCAATAGCAGTCTTTGGGTCCCGGGATTCCAACTGGGAGAGTCCGATATCAATAGCAATATGCTCATCTCTTCGAAGGAGAAATTCCCTTGGATAGCGGCCGACTCCGATCTTCCTGAAAGCACTCTTCTCAGCAAAGACGAAGACTCTTTCACTTTTCAAACTTCGGATAAAGTCATCTATCGAGTCGACGCCAAGTCCGGTCTTCTCCTCAAACAAACCTTTGCAACTATAGAAAATCGTAAGCTTGAGCTGAGCGAACTCAAGCTCAACCCCAGCCGCGAAGAAGTTCAGGCAGTCATCGCTGAGCATCGCCCGAAAAACCTCGAAGTTCAGAACTTTGCGCAAAGCCCTCTCTTTTTAAAACTCAATCTTTACTTCGCGGCCGTTCTTGTCGCCGCAGTCGATAAAGGTGAAGTCTCCCCGGCGGAGTTTCAGAAATTCCTAACAGATTCACGCACCGCTTTGGGCGACTACCTCAGCCTCGCTCTTCCCGACTGCCACAGTATCATCTTACCTGAGGAGAAGTGGGCTGGACTCTTTGACGGTATTATATCGGTTGCTCGTAAGAAATTCGAGGAGCAGGACGCAGACGATCCCTTACGGCTGGAGTGGAAGACCATCAGGGCCATGATGCTATTGGAACACCGCGAAAAAATTGAAACCACCTTGCTCAAATCATTTAGCGAAGGCTTCAAACTCGATGACGTCCTCACGGAGGAACAACTCGATGCCGATACCGTCGACGGGTTCACGGCCATGGAAATGCTTTTTGCCGAGGTTAAACGAGCAATGGTTTACTCTGCGGTGAAGTCCGCTATTAAAAAGTATTGGGACGAAGCGGAGTGAACTTCCTTACCCCAATCGACTAACAGCCTCGTCGAGTTTAGCCTTCAAGACCTCGTCGGCGACGCCGGCTTCGGAGTCAAAATTGTCACCAAAACCCGGCAGACTGAAGGTCGCGCGAAGGTCCGCCCCCATGCGGGGAAAGGTCGCTTCGGCAGCAGCCAAAACGCCCGCCCCTCCCCGTCCGCCGGGCGAGGTCGCCATCAGTAGCATGGGCTTGCCGCCCCAGACTTCGTAGCGCTCGCGTGAAGCCCAGTCGTAGAGATTCTTAAAGGCCGCAGTGTAACTCCCGTTATGCTCGGCAAGAGAAACGACTATCGCGTCGTGCTGATCGATGAGGGCGAGAAAGTCTTTCGCCCCCTGCGGCACTCCATTCGCCTCTTCCTCATCGACCGAAAAGAGTGGGAGCTCGAATTCACGTAGATCGAGGTCGGTGACCTCGCCATCGGCCACCAGTCCGGCGGCATAGCGGGCCAGTTGACGATTGATAGATTGGGAGCTGGTCGAACCACCGAGAGAGAGAATCTTCATGAGATTAATTTGAGCGATTGTCCCCCCTTGTCAAAGAAGGAATGAATACACCCCGACCCGTTGACGTTTTATCCCCAGCTGATAGCTTCCCCATCATGAACAAATCATCCGTTCTTTCCCGCCATACCGTGTCCAGCCTCGCTCTCGCAGCTATGGTTTCCTTCGGACTGTCCAACTGCACCACTACCAATCCCTATACTGGCGAGCAGCAGGTCTCGAAGACTGCGGCAGGAGCCGGCATCGGAACTCTGGTCGGCGCCGGCCTGGGAGCGATCATTGGCAACAATACCGGCGACGGTGATGCTGGTCGCGGCGCCCTTATCGGTGCGGGCATCGGTCTCGTCGGTGGCGGCGGCATTGGCCAATACATGGACCAACAGGAGACCCTCATTCGTCGCCAACTTCAGGGCACCGGCGTCAGCGTGACCCGCGAAGGCAACAATCTCATTCTCAATATGCCCAACGACGTGACCTTCAGCGTCGCGAGCGCAAACCTACAACCCCAGGTCACCAGCACGCTGGACTCCGTCGCTCTCGTGCTGAACAAGTTCGACAAGACTTTGGTCACCGTGGAAGGCCACACTGACTCCGACGGAAGCAATTCCTACAACCAGACACTCTCCGAGCAACGTGCCTTGAGCGTCGCGAACTACCTCGCCAGCCGCAAGGTGAACGGCCAACGTCTTATCGTGAAAGGCTTCGGCGAAACCCAGCCGATTGCTTCTAACAGCAGCAGCGCAGGGAAAGCCCAGAACCGCCGCGTGGAAATCCACATCGTGCCCCAGCAGTAAAGAGGCCTCCGCCTTTCAACTGGCCAGTCCGCTCTCGGCGGCAACTTTGTAAAACCTAGGGTCTTTCGCCCTAGGTTTTTTCGTGAGGAGATTCTGAGGGTGAGGGCAAGCAGGTGGACTCGGGGTCCTTCCCGCCAGCGCCTTTATCTTTTTTGAGTTCAGCGACCTCATTCCTAAGGAGTCGAATCTCCCGTAGAATCTGCTCGTCCCGGCTTTGGTCCTCTTTCTCCCCGGGAACCTCAAACCAGTTCGCAATGTATCCGGTGAAGGTGCCAAAGAGTCCAATGCCAAAGATCATAAGAACAATCGCAATCATTCGACCGCCAAGACTCACCGGAAAATAGTCGCCATAGCCCACGGTCGTCATGGTCACGAAAGCCCACCAAATGGCATCCTCACCAGACTGGATGGACCCATCGTGACCGGCCTCGTGCTCCAGAACCAAAAGCGCACCGACAACCACTGCGACAAAAGAGGTTGTGAGAACAAAGATAAAGGCGGACGTCGCCCGCGAGCGATCGAGCACCGCTCGCAACCCTGCCAAGCTGCGGATGATCCGTAGGACTCGCACCAAGCGAATCACTCGCCCCAGCCTCCCAATCCGCAGCCACGGGCTCGCCGGGATACTGGAAAGCAAATCCAGCCAACCCCATTTTAGATATTCCTTTTTGTTCGGAGCCCGCGCGAATACCCAACAGAAGTCTCCGAGAAAGATGATGCAAATGAGGTCGTCAGCAATTTCGAGGACTCTCCGCGATTCGGGATTCAAGCTGCCCAGCCCCAAGAAGGCGACCGTAATGAGGGAGAATACGGACAAAATCAGAACCGCGATTTGCCAAGGGTGAGCGTGTGGTTCGTTCTTCATCAAGCGAGGCCAAAGGCCTACCACAGAGCAGAGGGTCGACTCAAGAGCGAGCAATGAGGCCCCTCTGTCGACAGAACAAGAAACTCGGCTGCAGTGGGGTTGTTGTTTGGGAACTCTAACAGATGCAATTGGATTTCAGGAAGGCCTTTTTCGCGCACGGATGTTATCGGTTATCGGTTATCGGTTGTCGGTTGTCGGTTGTCGGTTGTCGGTTGTCGG
>NZ_BMXI01000013.1:0-87739 GCF_014651675.1 Roseibacillus persicicus | reverse complement strand
CGGTTCGCCGGTTCGCCGGTTCGCCGGTTCGCCGGTTCGCCGGTTCGCCGGTTCGCCGGTTCGCCGGTTCGCCGGTTCGCCGGTTCGCCGGTTCGCCTCGAATCTCGAAAAAAACCAACCACCCCAATCCGTCAGCCCCGCCGGGGCAAAAGAAGATAGCCCGGGGTGCAACCCCGGGTTCCCAAAAGACGAGAGAGACAGGACGAGCGAGTGATTCGATAGTTCATCAACCATCCCGAAGTCCGTTCAAAATCCCACGGCGATGTGCCAGCCTGATGATTGCGATACACCCACAGGCTCGCGCGGACTCGAAGGCTTTTCACAGCGCATCGGGGGAGCCTAAGAACAAATCCATCTCACGCTCGCTTTCACCATTCGGAGCCTGTTTACTCGGGGTTGCACCCCGGGATCCCGAAAGACGAACGAGACAGGACGAGCGAGTGATTCGACAGTTCATCGACCAACCCATAGTCCGTTCTAAATCCACGACGATGCGCCAGCCTGATGATTTCACAACACCCACAGGCTCGCGCGGACTCGATGGCTTTTCACAGCGCATCGGGGGAGCCTGAGAACAAACCCATCTCACGCTCGCTTCCACCATCCGGGTCCTGTTTACCCGGGGTTGCACCCCGGGCTATCATGTTTAACCCCGTTGGGGTCTTTCAGCGGGAATACTCCCCCGACATGTCCCTTTCGCAATGATCTCGCAAAAATGCACACCTCGTTGGGGCATTTCGGCGGTGTCACTCTTCCGAATCGTCTGAGCAAAGTGGCCGGTATCATAGTTCAAAACAGCCGCCTCAAAAAATGCAGGCAGACTGGGGGAGATGACAGCTCCAAGTCCATTTTCATCACATCGTTTCCTCCAATTCTTCGCAAAAACCAACCTCCCCAATTCGTCAGCCCCAACGGGGCGAAAAAAGATAGCCTGGGGTGCAACCCCGGGATCTCGAACGACGAGAGAGACAGGACGAGCGAGTGATTCGACAGTTCATCAACCATCCCGAAGTCCGTTCAAAATCCCACGACGATGCGCCAGCCTGATGATTGCAAAACACCCTCGTGCTCGCGCGCATTCGTTGACTTTTCAGAACGCATCGGGGGAGCCTGAGAACAAACTCATCTCCCGTTCGCTTTCATCACTCGGTGACTCTTCTCCCGGTCTTTCACCCCGGGCTATCCTCTTTCGCCCCGTTGGGGCTTTCGGCGGGGAAGCGACTCCACTGGGTGAACACCCTCCAGCACTTGGCCGGAATTTCTCCGGGCGTTGGCTATTGAATGGTCGCTGACTACTCGACAATTCGGTGGCTGGCTCTGGGGCGAGTGGGGGCACTCGCGGTCCTTGGACTAGGCTTCGAGGGCGGGTTTGCGGCGGAATTTGCGCCATGCCTTTTGAATGAGAGCGCTGGTCTTCCAGACAATCCAACCGGCTATCAGCACGATGATGAGAAAGACAAAGAGCGCCGGAATAGGAGCAAAGGCCATCAGCCCCAATCCTCCCAATACCAGTCCATCCTCCGCCACACTGGCCGTCATATTGGACACCGGTTCGGGTGAGAGATTGAGAAAAAGCCGTCCTCCCGCTTTGGCCAGATGAGTCGTGAGCGAGGTTCCACCTGCTAACAAAGCGGCAATCACTGAAACAGTAGGATCAAGTTGCCCCAGGGCTGCGAGAGCAAGCAGCACCCCTCCCACCGGCCGCACAATGGTGTGCAGAACATCCCAGGTCGAATCCACCCACGGGATCTTATCGGCAAAAAACTCGATCGCGAAAAGCACTCCGGAGACTCCGATGATCCAAGGATCCGCGAGCACTTCCAGTTGCTCATACTTGCTGGCTAACGAGAGCCAGTCGAAGCGGATGGCGAGACCCGCGATGAAGGTGGTGAGGTAGAGGTTGATCCCGGCCAAAGTGGCAAAGCCGAGCGCGACCCCCAATTGTTCAAGGATTTCCATGCGTGCCATCCTAGGACGAGAACCCCCAAACCCGCGATTCGAAAAAAAGCCGGACTTTGTATCGCGGACTGGCGAAAGCCCGAAAAAAATAACGGACACGAAGGCCGCAGCCTTGGTGTCCTTTGTGCAAAATTCGAGCCGAACCTTATCCGCGGCGGCGTTCGAGAAGGTTCACCATCAGGTAGGAAAGCAGAAGATTCATTTCCTCGCGAGGAGTGATCTCGCTCAGCTTGGTGATAGTGAATTTGCCTTCCAAGAAAGCGGGCTGTTTCTTCAAGCGAACCGCGGCGGTGCCATTCGACTTGGAAGCGAGATAGGATGGGTGAAAGAGAAACCCAGTGAAAAAGCTCAAAACGGGGATTTCGCCAAAAAAGCTATCAGCCACTTTGGACCAGGGATTTTCCTCCCGAATCTCGAAGTCCGGCACGTCGTCGCCTGGATTAAAAACATCGTAGTGCGCCTTCCAGATCGAGCGCATTCCCCGGCGACCGACTGAGCCAATCTCATTGCCTTGGGCATCGTGAAAAGTATAGCGCGCCGACCAGTCGAGAACTCTGTTCGCGGAAATCGTCGCGACCAAGGTGCTGCGGGAGCTGTCGGTGTAGATCTCCACCTTCTCCTTAAAACGAAAGAGCTTTTGTTTGAGATAGCAGATTTGATTGCCGTCCGCGTCGGTGACGGTGGCTTGGGGCGCGAAGGCCAAGATCTTGAAACGAAGGTCGAGTGGAAAATTCATATCTGTTCTCTCTTTGACTGAAAGGGGGTGCGATTACACGCTTCTTTTTCGTCCCCCTTGAGCTTTTTGGGCTCTTTGATAGTGATTGGGGATGAAGGTTCTTCGTTCTTTCGCCGTGCTCTGCCTCCTCACCCTTTCTCTCCGAGCGGAACCCTCGACCGAGGAGATCTATACCGAGATCCTCAATCGGCATCAGGAACTGGAGAACTACTTCGCGGTCTACGAAGGGGAAGCTCCCGGCGGAAAGACCCTGCTGTCGGCCATCTCGTTCCATGGTTCCGCCAAGATGGCCTCGGTGCATACCCAGCTGTTTATCGATGACGAACTTGTCGTCCAACTCTTGCAAGCCACCACGCCCGATCTGGGAATTGTGCTCAATGGAGAAATGGCCCTCCACCTCAAGGACGCGCAACTCATTTTGCAGAAGCTGGGCGATATTCTGGCCCTCCTCTATAGCGACAACGATGCACACTTGGGACTCTGGAGCCCCGCCCTTTCCCTGAGCAAAGAGATGATGTCCTCCCAGCTCACCATCTCCTCGAAGCCTTTACTTCCTTGGACGTCGGAGGGTCTGCCGGCGGGGAGCAAGCATACGACCGAAGGCAAGCTAACGGTTTTCACCATTCCCGGTGGCTCGACCTATCGCGTCCAGACTGCGACCGGTATTCTGCAGCAACAGAACTTTCCCAATGAGGACGGAGACCGCACCTTGGTTCTCAAGGAGCTTCAGACCGACCTCTCGGCTGAGGCGATCTCCGGTTTCATCAAAGAATTCATTCCGAACACCCTGAAGGAGGAAAACTTGCGCAACCACCCTCTCTTCGCTGCAGTCCAAGGCCAGATGCTCAATGGTCTGGTTGAGAAAGTTGATTCCGGAGAGCTTCCCCTACCGCTGCTCCGCGAGCGACTGGAAAAGGCCCGCCCCCTTCTGGATTCTTACTTTACTGCGGTCTATCCCGCGGAGTTTTGGAAAGAGCAAGAGGGCGAACAACAAGTCATCGTTGAAGAACAATGGCAGCTAATGGGGCTCGCCTCCCAACCGGTGCAAGCAAAGAGCGAGGAAGGGAAGGCGGCTGCGGCTCTGTTGGTCGAGACCTTCAAGAAGGAGTTTTCAGCCTTCTCAGCTAACCAAACGGTGAGCCCTAATTAGTTAAAGCTGTTTTTGGAAAACCAGTCAGATGAGTTCGTGACCACTGAAGTCGACCCTCCGGTGGTCTTCGAGTTACGGCTTCTCGGTGGTGAAGCAGCTGGCAGGGAGGCCTTCGCTGTTCACTAAATTTGCGCCTTCGGGATTATTGGCCCAAGCATAGCGAACGGCAGCAGGATCGGAGATTTTGTCAGACCAGACAATAACCTTTCCTTCCTCAATCTGAGCATCGGCCCAAATCCAAGTTCCGTCCTCCGCCTTGATCTCGAAACGCTTCAATGGACCACCATCACGAGTTTTGAGTCCAGCGTTGTGTTCGAAGCTTAAAATCATGCGACCATCCTTCTCATCCGCGCCGCGGAAAAGAGGACCACTCATCACGACATTTTCCATTCCATAGTCTTGTCCTAAAGCCCAGCGAGCGAGGCGGCTACCAACGTCTTTCTTGTTGGTCGGGTGAATGTCATCCGCCGCACCGATGTCGTTAGTCACAGCCATACCACTGTGCTTGATGCTGTCGAGGGCTCGACGCATTTCGTCCTGCACCACAACCCAACTCGACTCCACCCCCGGCTCAGTCGTCACTTCGCGGAAGTTGGCCAACTGGACATAGTAAAAGGCAAGGTCGGAGTCCCAGCGCTCTCGCCAATCGTCAACCAGACAACCCAGCATCTCTTCATAAAGCGAAGCTGTCCCGCCATTGGCATTGGACTCTCCCTGATACCAAATCGCGCCTTTGGCTCCGTAGCCAGTGATGGGAGCAATCATTCCGTTGTAGATATTGCTGGCCAATCGCGGATTGACCGAGGGGTCCACCGCAATTTGGGGGCGGCGTCCTTTTTTCCCGCCTTCCTCCCACTGGGCGATCTTTTGTTCGAACTGGGACCTTACCTTTTCCTCATCCCAATTGGCGAGAGCCTGTTCCTTCAACTTCAGGACCCCCTTTGCCTCGGGAAGGGATTTCAGAGCTTCTTCGCTAATAAAAGATTCGATGGGCTTCCCTCCCCAAGCGCATTCGATGATGCCAACCGGGACATCCAACTCTTGGCGAAGGTTCTTTGCAAAGTAGTAACCGACTGCAGTCATATTCCCCGTGCTCTCCGGAGAAGCCCCAGTCCAGGTGCCGGCAAAATCGATTTGCGGTTCGGCTTTCGCAACATTGCCAGAGAGATAAATCCGAAGAAGAGGGTCTTCCGACGCGGCCACGACTTCTTCCGCATTGTCCGTCCGACTGATTACCCATTCCATATTCGATTGCCCGGATGCAATCCAAACCTCACCGACCAAAACGTCCTTGATCACCTTGCTGTCAGTACCGTCGCTAATCGTCAACTCACGACCTTCCGCAGAGGCGGTCAGTCCCTCGAAGGAGACTTCCCAACGACCTTCCGAATTGGTCTTGGCCGACTCGGACTTTCCGCCAAAGGTCACGGTCACTTCCCCTGAGCCGTCCAACCAACCCCAGATCCTTGCCTGCCCCTGCTGCTGCAGAACCATCCCGTCGGAAAAGAAGGAAGGAAGTTCGATGGCAGCTTGCGATAGCGCAGTCGTTGAGACCAGTGCGAGACAAAGCGTGGATGTGAAAGATGTCATGTCCCAATGCTACGCGAGGAGTCCGGCGCCTCTATCCAATTAAAATTCCTCCTATTCCATCGAGCACTGGGAAACGCGGGAGATGAGATAGATTAGCCAAACTGCCAACAGAAAAATCTTCAAGGAAGTGCCGGAGGACTCCGTTTTGACGCCACCTTCTTTCTTGGCTTTTGCCACCAGTTTCTTGCTCTTTCCCCGATACTTGGGAATCAGATGAGCCAGGCGATCCGCCGCCAAATTCAGATAATCGGTGCATAGGGCATCAGAGGTCCATTGCCCCCAGCTATTCGCCACTTTCAAAAAATCAGCTTCCGCACTCTCCGTCTCCCCCTGACGAGCCCTTCGAATCGCATCGGAGAAGCGGGAGAGCGATTGATAGAATGGCAAGCCCTCCGAAGGCTCCCCAATCTCATCCATCTCATCTGCGGCTTCATGCTGCCCCTCGACCTCATCCAAGAAGCGGCGCGCACAACGGAGACACTCCGCGTATAGGCCAGTGCGGAAGCGATACAGCCCTGACTGAATCGCTTCCCGGGCAAGCACCAGATCGTGATTCCGAACGGCGGCACTGGATAGATTGAGATAGTCACGGGCGGTGACCGACTCTCCCCTCTCGCGCCAATCCCCAAACCATCGGACCGCTTCCGCCGGAGTGCCATAGTAGAGCAGATTGTATCCTGCCTCTGTCCAGGTGACGGGGTCGGATTGGAAGTCCTGCCAATTTTGATTCACTAACTTGTTAGAGCCTTCGTGGTCTCCCAACTCCTTTAGTCTCTCCAGAAAAAGAGCCCAAGCTCCGGCCTTCTTCGCGAAGGGAACTGGCAACTTCTTCAGCTTCTTGATGGACTTGGCAAGGTGACCGCGTTCGATACAGGCTCGTGCCCATGCGGAGACGATTGCGCGGGAAGGCTCTTCCTTTATCCTTTGCGACAAGCGCTCATCCCACAACGCGGTCTGTTTGTAATTGTTAAAGGCCCACTCGGCGTATTGCAAAGGATCAGTGGACTCCTCGAACTCCATGGCGAGAAGCTCGTCGGTCATTTCCGCAACTCGATCGAGCTTCTTATCGGCCAACTCGATGGTGATGCCATCGACGTGGACAAAAGGCGTGGGTGAGAAGTGGGACAGACTGCGCCAGACCCCGCGCGCTTGCTCGTATTCCGCCTTCTCCACGTAAAGCTCCAATAGCTCGCGACCGCCGTAGCTGTATTCCGGATCCAACCGATAGGCTTTCTCAAAGCATTCGAGGGCCTCATCATCGTATTCCAGCTTTCGGGCAGCATCGCCCCGATGGCCCCAAGCTGGGGCATCGTTGGGGTCGAGCCTGTTGACCCGACGAGCAGCTTCCAAGCACTCTTTCCAGTTCTCCCGCTGGTAGTACCATCGCATCAAATTGCCCCAGGCCCAAATGTAGTCCGGTTCTTTTTCTACTAGCTCTCTAGTAGCAGAAATTGCCTCCCGGGGGTATCCCGCCTCCATCTGGATCCAGGCATGGCGTCCTGCCTGAGTTCTCTGCCACGGCTGACCATCAGTAGGAGGCTGGCACTCTTTGAGAGCTTCCTCGTATTCTCCTCTCTCACAAAGGAGAAGAGCCAGATTGTCGCGCAGATCCAGATTCGTTGGGAAACGCTCCACGGCTTCGCGGGCAACTGCCAAAGCCGCGTCCCCTTCGCCCAAGAGGTTCAACACCCAACGTTTGGTATCCCACCAGCCACTATGGTGACGAGCGGCGGGATCGATGTCATCGAGAAGCGTGCGAACCTCCTCTTCCCTATTCTGCTCCTTGGCCCAGTCAGTCAGCTCTCCCCAACCATAGTCGTAGCTGTAGTCGACTCGAACAGCCCGCTTCATGCGTGCAAAGGCCTCATCCGAGTCACCCTTCATGGCCATTAGGCGAGCAGCCATTCCATGGTTAGCTGCAACGAGTGGTTCGGCATGAGCGGCCTGCTCGATTGCCTCCAAGGCTTCTCCGTAGCGCTCACAGCGCTCGTAGGCCTCAGAGAGGCGGCGGGCGGCGAAGTCCCAGGAAGGCGAAATCTCGAGAGCCTTCTGCAAGTCCGCAATCTCGGCCTCATAGTCCCCGGTCGCATGGGCGACCTGCGCACGCTCGGAATAAGATCGTGGCATGAGCGGGAAGCGCCGGACAAGTTCCCCGGCCGCCTTGCCCGCAACCTCAATCCGATCCATATCGAGAGCCTGATCCTTCACCGCAGACCAAGTCTGCCAAAGGTCGGGACGTTGCTCGCAGAATTGCCGGAGCTCATCTAACAGAGCCTCGGGTTCTCGTTCCCGGAAAGCGTGTTCACGATAGGCGAAGACCGCATCACCGATGGAAACCTGCTTCTCGATCTCTTCGCGCAAAAAGGCCAACGCTTCAGGAAAAGCGCCGCGCCGCCGCATGACCCCCATCAGTTGAGAGATGGCCCAAGTGTAATCGATGTCGAGCTGCAGGGCCTTTTTCAAACACTCCTCTGCCTCCTCGGGCTGGTTCTGCCGCAATAGCATGCTTCCCAAAATCCCCCAACTGCTGCAATCAAACTCGGAGAGCGCGGCCGCCCGCCGAGCCTCGGCGAGCGCCTCTTCTTTCTCTCCCAGCAATTCCAACTGAAGCGCCAATTCACGAATGGCCCAGTCCCAGTTGGGTAAAATCGCCAGCGCCCGGCGCAAGGCTTCGGCCGATTCCGCGGCCTCATCAGCGCCACACCATTCCGCATAAAGTCCGAGGAGATTGGGATGATCCGGTTGATTGGCGAGAACCGTCTTCAGGTAGCGCAGGGCTCCGCCATCTTCCCGCTCCTCCTGATAGCGAGCCAAAGCGCGATGGGCTGGCATCAGCGCCGGAGCCAAACGTGCGACTTCCTTCCATGCTGCAATCGCCTTTTCACGCTCCCCGAGAAAGCCTGCCATACGCCCCACCGCCTCGTGCCAACGCCGCTCCGCGACCACTCCCCGCGCCCGCTCCAACATATCCCACGCGTCTTGGGACTCCCCCCAATAGCTCAGGCGTTCAGCAGCCTCGAGGAGGAGTTCGCCATCCTCGGGCAGAGCCTGGCAAGCTTCAGTCAACTTGGCCTTGGCTTCAGTTGTGCGCCCCAAGCGGGCGTATGCCCGGATCAAGGTCATCCACGGAGCCCCGCTTCTTTGACCCAAGGTTTCGACCCGCTTTTGCAAAAACTCGAGCCCCTGATCCCGATGACCCAAGACCACGCAAGCGTCAAAATATTCGTTGGCATAGGGTTCGAAGTGTGGGCTCAAGGTCGACGCAATGCGATGGAGCTCGAGAGCTTCTTCGCGCTCGAAGCGGCGCCACTTCGCATTGGCCAAGCTGGCATAGGCCACCTCCTCGGTAGGGTTCACCCGCATGGCCTTGCGCAGATAGTGGTTGGCCATCACATAGTCGCGATCGTCCTCGGCATAGAGCTCGCCCAGTTCGGAGTAGAAGACGGTGGAACACCTTCCACGCGAGATGACCTCCCGCAAGGTTTTCTCCCGCTCGTCGCGCCGGGAAAGACGTTGCAGGATATTCAAACGCCAATAGCGGAATTTCTCCGTTTTGGGAAATCGCTCAATCAGCTTGTCCAGCCAGACCAACTCTTCGGCAGCATTGCTATCGTAGCGGGCCAGTCGCTGACGGCACCACCAGACGCAGGGATGATCCTCGCCACCGGCTTCGACCATCCTTACCAAGGCCGACTCAGCATCGGGCCGGCGGTGCTCCTCAATGGCTTCGGAGAAATCATGATGAGCATCATAGACCGCTTCATCAGGAAACTCGAGACCATCTAACAGCTCTGCTTTTTCCCGCGGAATAATCACCATCCCACGTGGTCCTTGGACGGGGTGATCCTTCGCCAAGCCCTCAAAGGACATCTCCACGCTGTGCCGGCTGGTTGGATCGCGAATCACCGCGCAATCCTGGAACTCATCATAGCCCACACACGCCTGCAGATGCGCTCCCGTTGTCCAAGCCGTGGACATGGTGAAGGGCACTCCCCGATCAATCAGTGCCTTTGTCGAAGCGGCCGTCACCTTGAACTCGCGGGTCACAAAGCCGTGCTCGCGGGCCCAGTCACGCTCCTTGTGCCAGGGTGTGCCGTTGTAACAGATGGCCTCCGCAATCGCCAGATGGTCCTCGTCCTTCCCCCAAAAGGCAGCCAATGAAGCTAAAGTCGCGGGAGCGCACGTCATGCTATGCTGCCGAATGAAAGGCACGGGTAGCTTTTTCTTCTGGTGCTCCTGCCCCTCGGTATCGCGCAGGTGTTGCGCCACGCGCTTTTGGAAACTCACCTTGCCAGTCTCCTCGGCACAGGCGAAGAAGCGCTTGAGGTCACCCCCCTCGAGATAGAGGTCCGCCCGGCGCGCTGCCAGCCACTCCTTGCCTGTCCGGTCAAGCAGAGGCGAAAGGTTTTCGTAATCGTCGAGATAGTCCAATGCTCGCCGCCAGTCGTCGCGCTCCGCATGGAGGATATGCAGCCGGGCCGCGTAGGTCGGATTTTCCGTCTCGCGATGAAGCGCGCGCAAATACTCCTCGGCCTCCTCCTCGCGCCGGAGTTCTTGCAAGAGCTCCACCCGCAAGACTGCTGCCGGCCGGTAGTTGGGATAGAGCGTCAGAGCGTGTTCGATCACCTCGACCGCTTCCTCACGTCGATCCGCAATCTGAAGGACCGAAGCTTTTTCCACAAAAGGCCACGACCGCGATTCGTCACTTGCGATTGCTTGTTCTAACAAGGGGAAGGCCCGGTCGAAGTCCCGCCATCTGCCATGAAGCCAACCTAACAGCGCCATCATATCGGCCCGCAGCTTCGGGCTCTCCACTCCAGCCTCCAGTCGATCCCTGGTCGCCTGAAAGGCCTCCCACCAACGCCCCTGTCCCAGACGCACAAACTGCGCCTGAAAGAACCACTCGGGGTTCTCGGGTTGAGCCCGCCAATTTCGCCAGTCCAACACATCGGACCAGCGGGATGATCCCAGTCGATTGGCGAAGGAAGCCGCCAAGCGCCGACTTTCCCCGGAAGGCCAGGTTCGGAAGTCGGCACAGTCTGACACGACTTTCCACGCTTGGAGGTGCAGTCCCTTCTTGTTGAGAGCCTTCGCTTTGGCGATTTGCTCGAAAGTCGGAAAGGATTTGGCGGCAATTGCCGAAGAAGTGGAAAGCTCGTCACTCACCCCATAAGACAAAAAGGAAGCAAGCGCGGGAGAACAATGGCAAAGTCTGTGATGCGAGCAATTGGCATGAAAAAGTAAGTGTTTCGCTAAACTGAGAACCAGTAGTTCGAAGTTTTTCCGCTTTGTTCGAAAGACAGAGTGAAAGGAGAATTCGCCACTAGAGCCCACCAGGAAACGGTTGGCTGGACTCACTCCAGACAAGCCTCTCCCAACGCTATGGTATTTACATCATACTCTCAAAGGGACTAGTCTCACACTAGAGACCGTAAAACCCAATTCATGCGTCTGCCCCATCCCCCCAGAAAGTATCTTCCTCGAGGAGCAAGGCCAAGCCACGCCGGAGGCTTCAGCCTCATTGTCACTGTCACACTGCTCCTCCTGCTTTCCCTCATCGCGATCGGCCTCCTTAGCCTTTCTTCGACTGTGGTGCGAAGCTCCCGTCGTGACGGGAGCATGGCGGAGGCACGCGCGAACGCCCGGTTGGGATTGCTTCTCGCCTTGGGTGAACTGCAGCGCACCATGGGGCCGGACACACGAATTTCTGCGAACGGCGACATCCTATCGAGTGACGGCTCAGTGGCCAACGGGATGAGGCATGTGACTGGCGTCTGGAATGCCTGGGACCCCAACCCGAGCCAAATCGGAAGCTATCAGTCACACAAGAAGGGGGCTCCCATTGATGATCCCGTCACCCGAGGCGGAGCAACTCTCACCAGGCCCGACGGAGGGTTTCATCGCTGGCTGGTTTCGAGCATGAGCTTGCAAGCCGCGAGTGAAGTCGAGTTCGCCCGCAAGGGTTCGCAAGGCGAGTTGGTCACCCTCGTCCCTCCTGCGGGGCAAAGCCGAGATACGTTGGTTTCCGCCGCTCGCGTTCCTCTTTTCAACAATAAAAGGCAGACGAAAGGCCAATTCGCTTGGGTGGTTCTGGATGAAGGACAAAAAGCCGCCACCAACAGCGCCGCTCCAGAGAACCCGAGCTTCTCTGCCCTCCAAACACTCGCAACCCAAAGCGAGCTCGCCTGGCGAAGGGTCAGCGAATGGTCCGCCTTGGACAATCTCTCAGCGCAACAGCGCCAAAAGCTCGTCACCCGCAGCACCCTTTCGCTTGGCGGGGTTGGCAAAGTCAACGAGTCCATCCACGACCTCACGCCGTACTCCGCCACTGTCATGAGCAATACCGCCCGGGGAGGATTGCGCACGGACCTGAGCCTGCTGCTTGGATCCGAGGAACTGCCCCCGGACTACGCCCACCGGCATCTTTACTCCGACTCGGATACTCCTCTGATGGAGGCTCCTGATCGCAGTCGTCATCGCTATTCGTGGCCGAGCCCCGATCCACAGTGGCAGATTTTGCACAAGTTTCACCGCATCCCGATCGACACCTTCGCGGGAAATCGTGAGAACCCCCGGCTGCGATTCTCCATGACTGCCAACGCGGCCCGCAGCAGCATCCCACACCGTCCCAACGGATTCACCGGAATGCGGAGCGACTTGAAGACCGCGGAATCCTACCACAATTCGCTCAAGCTCTCGCCCGTCATTTCAAAAGCCCAGTTCATCTTTTCCCTCACTTTTGCAAGAGGTTCAGGGATGGCCAATAGCAATAAAAACGGCTTCTGGGACCGCGACGGAGGGCGAGCCCAATCCCGCTGGAAAGCCCAGGCTCTCATGATCATCGATCCCGTGATCACGCTTTGGAACCCCTACGATGTGCCTATCGATGTCTCGAGCTTCCGCATCTTTCTCTATCGCATCCCTGTGGCGTTCCAATTCAATACCTCCAATCCCAGAATCGAGACTCCCTCGGAATACACCGAATACGTGATGGCGATTGCCCCGGGGGCGAACGTCAACCGGAACTTTGCCTACCCCCTCAACATCGTTCCGGAGCAAGGCCAGCGCTCGATTGAGTTGCTCCCGGGGGAACACCGGGTCTTTTCCGCTCAGGACTACCAGTCGTCCTGGGCCATCGGAATGGGGCACACTGAGGGTAAGGCGGTCACCATGGCCCCGGGCTGGTATCCTCCGGGTTCGGGCGGACGCTTCGCGGCCAAGGTCGGAGGAATATCGACCGAGAACCTTTATCGCGGAACGGGTGGGCAAACGACGGCATTTTTCAAGAACAAGCGCGGAGTGCGCTTCCCGACGGCAGGCCTCCCGGTGGAAGCCAACGATCAAATTCGGATCTCGGTACGCCCCTCATCTTCAGAAATTGGAAAGTTCGTTACTGCGGGTAATCGAGCGGTCGACTTCTATTTGCGCTACGGCGTCGACGTGCCGGACAGCCGCATTCGAGGAGGCAACGAGCAACAGGACATCCCCGACTTTGGCGCCATCGAGTTGGATTACGGAGACCGAATTGGTGACATTTTGCGCAGCTACGAGGCTGGGACCGAGCTCCCGGTCTTTCCCATCGAACGAGATGATATTCTAACCGCGCCGATGGCTGGAGGACACACCAGCCTGAACAGGAATCGACAAGTCCGGGGCACGATCAAGAAGAAGCCCTTCCTCGTCGCAACCCTGCATCTCAAGTCTCTGGTCAACGACGAGTTCCGCTCCAAATTTCCGGCAAAGGCCTGGATCCACAACAACCCCACCGCCGTCTACGCCAGCGCGGGTTCGGCGGGACAGATGGAAGACCTTGCTGCACAGCAATATGAGTTCTCCTATCAGCCCCTGCAGGGGGATTGGCTCAATGGAGGCTTCCCCGAGATCACCGGCGACCGCAATCAGGGCTACGGGGGACCTTCCCCCGGAGTTGAGGACGGGCGAATCTTTGCCCCTTTCTCATCCCTGCCGCGCTCGGCCCCCACCTCCTTGGCTCAGTTTCGACACGCTCCCTTGAACAGCAGCGGCAAGCAACCCCTGCAGGCCCAAGTGATTGCAAATTCCTTTGCCCACCCCCTCCTCGAGCCCGACCAGGTCATCGACCACTCGAACGCTTACCTCGACCACTCGTTCCTCGCCAACCAGACCTTATTCGATCAGGTCTTTTTCTCCGGTGCCAACACCAGCGACCTTTACTCCCGTTTCTTGCAGGGAAAGACCCCGCTGATGCAGTCCCGGCTACAGAGTTTGGCAAAGGGCACCAAAGTAGCCGAGGACTTCGCCGACCTCCCCACCCCCTATGAGGAAGCCGCCGCCCATGTGCTCTTCAATGGTGCCTTCAACGTCAACTCCACCTCCCACCACGCATGGCAGGCCTTTCTAACAGCCATGAACCACGAGAGCATCCCGCAGCTGGAAAGCCTGAACCAAGGCGGGCTCGGCACCCTCAGCAACTCCGGAAAAGACTCCTTCACTTCGCGCTATCAAATTCCCATCGAAGAAAGTCTGGGTGACAATCTGGATCCCTTTGGCGGGGGCGACGAACGCCCGGCCTGGACCGGCCACCGCCGCTTGACCGACCAAGAAATCGAACGTCTGGCCACGAACCTCGTCGAAGAGGTCAAATTGCGGGGGCCCTTCCAATCATTGGGTGAGTTTATCAACCGGAGGGCGGAAGACTCCGCCCTCGCCAACGAAGGAGCGCTGCAAGCAGCTATCGACAAGTCCGGCCTCAATGACGTCCCCCTCCGCGATACCGGACTGGAAATCTTCGCAGATAGTGGCGGACAATCCGGCTTCGCCAACCCGAATGCCGCCGAGGGCTCCTCCCTCGTCGGCACGCCCGGCTATCTGACGCAGGGCGACCTCCTCCATTCCCTCGCGCCCGCTTTGACAGCACGGTCCGACACCTTCCGCATTCGCAGCTATGGAGCCAGCACCAACAAACGTGGGCAGATCATGGCGGAGGCCTGGTGCGAAGCAGTAGTGCAGCGCTTTCCAAACTACCTCGATGAAACCAACCTCCCCGGCGACCACCCCAGCCGTCCGGACACCAACCCACTCAGTGAAATCAATGAGCGCTTCGGCCGCCGCTTCCGGATTATCTCTTTTCGCTGGTTAGCTGCAGAAGAACTTTTAGCGTCCTGAAGCGCACGTCTTGCTATGAAAACCCTCCTCTTGGCCCTCCTGCTGGCCGCAATCTCCTCCCCCTTGTCCGCGCAAGATCCCTCCACCCAAATGATCAGCTTCTTCGCCTACCAGACGGTGGAGGTGCCCACCACCATCTACCTGCGCACCGGCCCCAAGAAGTTCACTGCCCTGGAGCTACCAGGAGCCAACGCGACCCCTGCCGTGCAAATCATCAACCCCAAAGGCCAGATTGGCATCTTCGGGCCACCCGAGAAGAATGCTGCCGGAGAGGAGTTCCACCCGCGATTGGGAGGCATACAATGCAATCCGGCGTGGCCAAAAGCCTTTGCCATCATTTCCTCCGTGAAACAGGACGAACGCACGGTTTTCACCGGTCACGCCTTCCCAGTCTCAAACAACGACTTTCCGGAAGGCAGCATCAAGGTGGCCAATCTCTCTCCCGCTCGGGTTCGCGGCAAACTGGGCAAGCAGCAGGTCACCCTCAAGCCCGGCGAAATCTCCACCGTGCGTTTTCAAGATCCCGCAGGCTCCCTCATTGACGTCATCTTTCAATACCGGGAGAGCAAAGAAGCCAATTGGGCCCGCATGATTTCCACCCGCTGGCCCGTTCCAAAGAATGGGCGCCGGTTGATGTTTATTTTTCCCGACCCGAGGGGCAAAGGAATGCGCGCCAAGACCATCCCTCTCCGCAACGACTAGTTGCCCCCATCCGTCAGGACAAAAAAACTGCTCCTGAGTGAGGAGCAGCTGCAAAGGGAGGCCAACGCAAGTCAACCTCGGATATAAATCTTTCGAACTGAGTCAGTTCCGGTAAACAGTCTTCTCGATACCCTCACCCGCTTGCTGCAGGTCGCGGCCCATGCCGAGGAAGGTATTGCAAGAGGACAGAGCCCCCGCGAACAAAGCGCAGAGAGCAAGAGCAATCAATTTGGAAGCTTTCATCTCTTTGGAATTAAAACTGTCCGCTTCTCCTTGCAAGGCTGAAGCGGTTCATAATTTGCGGCTTAACGTTCCTCGATGGGAGGAACCGGCGAGAGAGTTTCGGGGCCAACATACTTGGTCAGCGGACGATAGAGACGGCTGTCTTCGAGCTGCTCGAGGACCTGCGCCGTCCAACCCGCCATACGGGAAATGGCGAAAATCGGGGTGAAAAGGTCGGTCGGGATTCCCAAGCTGTAATAAACCGTGGCGGAATAGAAATCGACATTGGCATTGAGGCCCTTGCGCTCGCGCATCAGCTCGGCAATCCGCTCCGACATGGCGATCCATTTGGTTTCGCCGAGTTCCTTGGTCAGCTGCACCGCCATCTTCTGGAGATGGGGAGCGCGAGGATCGAGCACCTTGTAGACACGGTGGCCGATCCCCATGATCTTCTTCTTATTGGCCAAACAATCTTCGACAAAGGCGTCAACCTTTTCGAGAGAGCCGATTTTCTGGAGCATCTTGATGACCCCCTCGTTTGCTCCCCCGTGGAGAGGTCCCTTCAGGGTGCCAATCGCCGAAGTCATCGCGGAGTAGAAGTCAGAAAGAGTCGCGATAGTAACCCGCGCGGAGAAAGTGGAAGCATTCATGCCATGGTCGGCGTGAAGGATGTAAGCCACATCGAGAGTCTTGGTCGCCGCCGCACCCGGTTCCTCACCGGAAATGAGATAGAGGAAATGGCCGGCCTCGGAGAGGTCGGTGCGAACGGGCGGCAGATCGAGGCCCTGACGAGCCCGATGGTAGTAGGCCACAATGGTCGGAGTCTTTGCGACCAGAGAAAGCGCCACCTTGCGATTGGACTCCTGGTCGGGTTCGCCCACTTTCGCGCGCTTGTCATAGAGACCCAGCATGGAAACAGCGGTGCGCAGCACATCCATTGGATTCGCGTCCGCAGGCGCACTTTTCAGAAAATCAATGACGCCCGCCGGAAGGTCACGATCGTTGCGGAGCTCCTGTTGAAAAGCCTCCAGTTCCGCGGCATTGGGCAACTTGCCCCGATGCAGCAGGTGGGTGACTTCCTCAAACGAGGTGTGCTCAACCAAGTCATCGATTGAGTACCCCAAGTAAGACAAGCGCCCTTCCTGACCTTCCACTTTTGACAACGCGGATTCATTCGCGACAACTCCCTCCAAACCTTTGGCGTAATCTGACATGATGATAAAAATTCGTTATAGTGACTGGCAAAGACCAAAGCCGAGGTGAGAGCCTCTAGCAAGATGGTTTTTCCCAAATGCAATTTCGTGCGGCAATTTTACAGGAGAACCAAAGTTCGAACCTGCCCGTCGCGGAGCGTAATCTGACCTTTCTCCAAAGTCAAAGCACCGCGGTTCTCGATATCGAATTGCTTCCGGTCAACCCGACCCGTTCCCCTGCTAATAGTGGCTTCCTTCTGCGACCAGTCGAAGTAATAAAAGCCATCATCCCATCCCACGAGACGTGTGATCCCGCTTTCCGGCGGCCTGGCAGCCAAAGTCCGGACCGCCCGATATTCCGAAATGGGATAGGTCCACGGCGCGGTGGGCTGATCGACGTAATCGTCCTCATTGGCGCACGACGACAAAAGGACCAGGGCAAACAACCAACTCAAAATCTTCATGCCCATGCTATAAAACAAAGAATTGACCTTTTAAATTGCAGAATTCATCTAGCGTGGACTTCTTCATGCACTTGCGCCTCTCCGACGACGAATTCCAGACCCTCATCGACATGGTCAGCCTGGCGGGAGAAGTCGCGTCCCTGAATCAGAAGCCCGGCTCCGAGGACCACCTCGCGTCCTTCGCATCGTTGGAGGACAAGATTCTCGAACGCGCCCAAGCCCAAGGTTACGCCGACATCATCGAAGTCGATCCCGACACGAACAACCACCGCGTCACCGCCGAATACCAAGCCCAATCTTACATCCAGGAATGCATCGACGAGATGCGGAACGAGATTTTCTGGGAAGAACTCTCCTTTCGGCTGGCTGAACGCGAAGTCATCCGAGCCAAAGGCCAGGACGCCTACTTGAGCCTGTCGGATGAAGAGCGCATGCATGTGATCGCCCCCCGCCAGCAACGCTTCTGGGAAGGCTTTTCCAAGAACGGCCTCGACCAGGTCCACCTCATCGCTCCCCCCGGACAGGGATAGCCTCAGCTCTCAGATAGCAAAAGCCGGCTCCCACTATCATATTGGCAAAAAATTGTTCTCGCCAGCAGGATATCAGTTCCACACATTGGCGAGACTATGCGAATGGGTTGTCTTCTTTGGTTTATTGTAGCTGCTTTTCTATGGGGAGGCGGACAGTCATTCTATACTGGAATCACCAACCGAAAGATGACAACCATCAGCATCGAGGAGCTGAGCAAGCAACCGACGAAAGCCAAGTGGCTGAGAATCACCGGCGGCGAGCTGGACGTTTCAACCGCCGCCTATACCTCCTCCTTTCTCGGTGACCCTAAAGTTCTTTACATTCCTGTCACCATCCCCGGCGCGGAGGATGCAGACGCTCCTGTTAGCCTGCTGTATAAAACCACAGAAGACAAATATCTGGAACTGGGGAAGAAGATGAAGGCCATCGATGAAATCGAGGACGAAAGCAAGGCCATGATGGCCCTCGTCGAGTTAGCCCCTCAGCTGTTAGAAAAGCGTGATGTCGAAGGGCTGGTGCAGTTCGGAATCGAGTCAGATAGCGGTGACGATGATATCCGGGAGCTCTTTGACAACATCTCTCCAGACGCTCTCATCATTGAACCCGGCGAAAAGCCCTCCTGGGTCCTGGGTTTGTTCGGCCTCATCGGCGGCTTGGCCCTCGGCTACGCCCTCCTTCGCGCTCAACGGGTCCAAAAGGTCCCCAACCTGCAAGCCGGATCTCCCGTGCCTCCCACGCCTCCCGCTCAACAATAAACCAACCTCGAATCATGGCCAACTGCGCCTATTGTGGCACATCCATTCTCTTCGGTGGCGTCAGTGATGGCCCCCGCCGCTACTGCAACAACGATTGTCACGTCGCGGGCTACTTCGTCTCGCTGGCAAGCCAGATCCCACCGGCCAAACTCGACGAAATGGTCCACGCCACCCGAGTCGGACAATGCCCCAAGTGTGGCAAAGCCGGTTCGCCGGTCGATGTCTATATGGCCCATCGCATCTGGTCCGCCTTAATCTTGACCTCCTGGAGCTCCCAACCCGAGGTCTCCTGCAAGTCCTGCGCGACCAAACGGCAATTGGGAGCAATCGCCTTTAGCGGGACCCTGGGTTGGTGGGGATTCCCCTGGGGATTGATTGGCACCCCCGTGCAAATCATCCGCAACTTTTCCGCAATGGCGGCCAAGCCCAAGCGCGACTCCCCCCTGCTGCGCAAACATGTCCAAGTGGTCCTCGGACAAAGACTGGCCGAAAATCTCGCAATGGCGGAGTCCCAACAGGTTCAGCCCGCCGTTCCGCCTCCCCTGCCCTAACTTGCGGAATTATTTCCACAGCATTTTCGCCCCGATGAGAATCATCAGGACTCCGAAAATGCGCGTGAGATGCTGGTTGCTCAATTGACGCATCAGGTCCGAACCGAACCAAGCCGCGACCGCAGCCCCTATCGCCGTCAGCCCCACGAGCTTCCAGTCGATGAGTTCCGTCTTGTTGACCACATGATTGCTGGTCCCAATCACTGCCGTCACCACGACAATCGCAAGCGAAGTGGCTACTGCCGACTTCTGCTCCATTCCTAAAATCAAGCTGAAGGCAGGCACCATGATAATGCCTCCGCCAACGCCCAGCAGAGCGCCCGCCAAGCCAGCGACGACCCCAATCAATAAGGCTGTTAGAAGAATTTTCATAAACTGGTCAATTCCACCACGAGCCGGTGCAAAACGAGGCGATGGTCGAGGCTGGTGGTCACTAGGGATTTGTCTGCCTTCAGGCAAAACTCCAATGCCTTCCGCATTTGGGAAAGATTGCGCTTCCCCACCTTGCCAACAGCCTGCGAGAGCCCCCAGGCATTGATTCCACCATCTTTTTTCTTAGGAAAGACCGCCCGCTTCTCGGGCGGAAGCTTCTCGAGAGATTTGCCAAAACCATAACCGGGTGCAGCACCGGCATCGAGGGCGAGGCGAGCATAGAAAAGGTTGCGCACGGTCGGAATGATGGCTGCCCGCATGAGCCCGATCGCATTCTCACCCTTGTCCAATTGAGCATCGATGAGCTCCACCGCGCGAGCGGCTTCCCCGCGTTCGATGGCTCGCGAAATCTCCCAAATCACCCCCTTCCGACTCGGCGGAATCATCACCCGGACCTCGTCGATGGACACGGTGGCATCGTCTCCAAGATAAAGGCTCATCTTGGTCAGCTCGTTCCCAATCTGCCGCGTGTCCTCTCCCGCCAGTTGCACAAAAAGATCGAGGGCATCGTCCTCGAAGCTCAACTTCATCTCCTTTGCCCGACGCTGGACTAAAACCGCGACCTCCTCCTCCCAGCCTTCCTTGGAAACATCAATTTTATCGTAGATCTTAACCTCGGCATTCTTCTGCAACCACTTGTAGAACCCCCGCCGCTTGTCGATCACTGGCGCCGAAATGAGCACCTCCACCTCGGGAGAGACTCCCGCCTTCAGGCACTCGAGCAGATTCTCCACCCCGGTCTTGGCCCGTTCCGCCCCTCCCGTGCGGTCATCCCCGAGATAGGTCGCCCCCTTCAGCCACACCACCTTGGCCCCACCGAAAAAGCCCACCGTCTGGATGGCCTCAACAGTGCTCGCACTTAGCCGAAAGGCATGCTCGGAGTCATCGGCAACCCCTTCAATGATGTCGTTGGCGAATTCGTCGCCATCTGCAGGTTTCAGCTTCTCGAAAAGGGCGTGGGCCTCCTCCGCCACCCTTCCCTCATCTGTTCCAAACACCGCATGAATCGCCATCGCCAACGAGCTTGCGTGGAATGGAGAGCGGAATCAAGGGCGGGAACAACTTCCCTCCAATTTATCCACTCGGCCAACTCCCTCCCGTTCTTTCTTGCCACCAACCAGAAACCGCTCTTTACTTGCATAAAATTGCAAAACCATGAAGCCACTTTTCAAGCCCGCACTTTATTATGCCCTACTCTGCAGCCCGCTTCTCGGGCAAGACCAACCCGCCCCATGGAACTCGGTCAGATTTACCGTTCTTCACGAGGAAAAGAAGGCCTCGGTTGAAATTGAAGGCGAGGATCAGCTGACGAAGGTCGTTCTGACCGTCGATGGCAAAAGCTTCGTCGTTCCCGAGACGGAACTCGCCAATTGCGACCTCCCCCAACTGGACACGGCGAACCTGCTATTTGGCGCGGACTGGTATGGCCCGGTCAAACCCGATGAGGAAAAGACTCCCCACCACATCATTGAACTGACGATCGGGGAGGTGAATAAATTCGGCAATCACACCTCATTGAAATTTCTCTTTCACAGTGGTCGCTTCCAAGAGCGAATCATTCTGGAACAAAATACCGCCACTCTCTGGAAAGAATACCGCAAGCGCGTGAACGAAGGAGAAAAAGAGACTGGAACGGTCACCCGTCCCGCCCCCCAATCCGGTCCATCGTCAGCAGAGTCGGCGGAATAAAAACAAACAACCCTTTGCTCCTTAAAAAAGACGGCGGCTTCCGGAGAGGAAGCCGCCGCGTTTTTTTCAGGGGTCGCCCGTGGGTTTTCCGAATAGACTGACAACGCCCTAGGAAGACTCTTCCACCCGGAAGAAGTCCGCGCCGTCAGTATTGGAATCGAGATTTGCTGCCGGAATCGTAAAGCGGTTCGCCCCGTCGTTGGTCACCCCGGTAGCGGAAACAAACTCGCTGGCCAAGTCGGGAGAGGTCGTGACCTGCAGGCCGGAAACACCCTCCAGGACATCAATGAAAAAGTTGCCGCTCGCGTCGAATCCCGAGGCCGCAATCGTAATAGAGACCGGCTCGTTCGAACTTAAGAACTCGATGTTGTCGTAGCCAATCACCCCGGGAATGGCCGCAATGGGAACCAGCTTGAAACCATCGACTACGCCCCCCGCACCAATGGTATTGGGAATGCTGAAATTGAAGGTGTAAGTTTGCCACTCGTCAGCAGGCTCAATTGGCTCGGGAGAAATCGCCTGTTCATCCCCGGTAGGCTGCCCACCCGAAGTGCCGGAATACCATTCCAGCTTCAAGGAACCAACCGCAGCTCCAACCCCGAAGTTCTTCATATCCATTTCCACCGTGAAGTCATCCCCGGCGGAAAGACCCAGATCGTCCAGAGCAATGATGGCGCCACTGCTGGCAACCAGCACCGCCCAGCCACTGGGGCTGTCGATAGACGCATAGCCCCCATCGGGGCTCCCTTTCAGGTCTGACCCTCCCGTTGTCGGATAAGTGACAGTATTGCCACTTGAGAAAAAGGCCCAACCGGCACCGCCCTGCTCAAAGTCGAGATTCGGAATGACCGGAGCCTCAATGGGTGTCGGGTCGACCGCGAGATTGTCGTATCGAATCACAGAATCAATCCCCGCAACCGGAACCACGCGGATGGCATCCGCATCGGAAGGGATCGAGACTTGAAAGTCATTACTGGTCCAGACTCCCGTTTCGGTCGTCGCTGCAATGTCGCCTGAATTTCCCTGCGCGATGCCGCGGCGGTAAAATTCCACCTTCAGCTTGCCGACATCTGTACCAGCGACCCGGTAGGTATCCATTTTGAAGGTATAAGCATTACCCCCCGTTAGTCCCAGGCTCTCCAAGGGAATGGAACTTTCGGCGTTGGCCACCAGGACCCCGAAGCCAAAGCCGCTGTTCGTCATCTCCGCGCAGCCGCCCGGGTTGCCTCCAGTATCGGGATAAGCAAAGACCGTATCTGGCTCACCAGCGGTTGCCCAATTCTTGCCCCCTTCGGAAAAATCTCCATTTGGAATGCCGGTCACAGGCGAATCGCTGACCGCGACGGGATCGATGTTAAAGTTATCATAGCCCACCGAAGACTCCTCCCCGTAGAGCGCGACGACCTTGATTCCGTCCGCATTGGGAGGAATGCGAACAGGGAAAGTATACGTGTTCCAATCTCCTCCACCAATCAGTTCGGGACAGAGATTGCCCGTGGTGCTGTGTTGTGTCCCAAAAGAATAGAACTCCACCTTGAGCCCCCCGATATTCGCCCCACTAAAGAGCTTCATATCCTGATGAAAGTGATAGGTCTTTCCCGGCTCCAGCCCTAGACCTGCGACAGGAAGAACTTGATCGGATTGTGAAATCAGAACTCCAAAAAACGCGGAAGTCGCATCGATCAAGCCATAACCTCCATCATCACCACTTCCGCCGGTGGCAGGATACTCGATGACCGCGAAACCATCGTCGTCATTCAGCCCCCAGGAATCTCCATCAGGAATGGAAAAGTCTCCATTGGGGATCCCGGTAACAGGCGGCAGGGCATCGGACTCGATGCGAACATTGTCAAAGGAGACCGTTGATTGCAGCCCCCATAGCAAGATCACTTTGATCCCATCGACCCCATTGGGAATGTGAATATCAAAATCATAGCTCTCCCAAGTATCGCCAAATCCAATAACTTCAGGAAACAAATCGCCGGTCGAACCCAGCAGTTCCCCACCGGCATAGAATTCCACTTTCAAACCACCCATGTCGGTCGTGCCAACGCTACTTCCAAAGACACTTTCCGGGGTGAAGCGCATGTCCTGGCTGAAGCGATAGGTGTCGCCCGCCGTGATGCCGAGACCAGCGAGAGAAATCGGGGTGTTGTTATTAGCGATCAAAAGACCATAACCAGAGTCAATGTTGTCGATCACCACATGACCGTCGGCATTACCTTCAGTCTCGGGATAAAGATAAGTGAAGGTTCCTCCCCCAAAGTTTTCCTGCCAAGAAGTGGCAGGACCGCCGGCATCTTCGAAGTCCCCATTGGGGACCAATACTGGCACCGCATAGGCACCCATCGTCGCGCCTACGAGCAGGCCGACCACCTGATTTTTGGTCTTGGTTTTCATTTTGGTTTTTTGTGGGAAGTTTTCGCCTCGCCTGGCGAGGTCCGGAAGCCTCCCAAAGATTGCCGTGATTGGGAAAACTTCCGAACCTTCAAGCGATGTCATGACGACACTTTTTGATGTTTCAGGGGGATGGCTCCAATTGCCAGAGTCCTCTCAGGTTAGACCTGAACCGTTCCGTGGCCAAGGCCCGGAGTTGGTCGGGGAAAGAAAAATAACTGTTGGAGATCCATCGTGTTGCAGCACATTCAGACGATATCCAATTAACGGATTCACCTAATGTAACTTTATGCACACTCGGTCAAGTTTGGCCTTAAAGCAAGAAAAAATTTTCACCTTTCGCCAAGTCTATCCTCATCTCTGACTATCAGCATTCATTTTCAACTGATTATCACTTTCCCAGCACCTGGCGGGCCGCTTTCAAATGAAAAACCTCCTCCGATTTGCATCAGAGAAGGTTGAAATAATTTCGAGTAAGTGAATAGCCAGCCCGTTATGGCGTGACAGTCTTCACCACCTGAAAGAACTTACGCTCCTCGGATGGCTCGCCAATCGTGGCAGGATTGCCATCACCAATAACGGCCTCTCCCAAGTCGGAAAAGCTGATCAAGTCGCTGGATGCCTGCACCTGATAGCTGAATCCTTCCAAGGTCGGATAGGTCACCCCCATGCCCGTGGAAGTAGTGGCGGGCAGGGTTCCAATTGGAGAGCTTCCCTCCGTGATTAAGGAAATGTCGTCCAGAAGCACCTCGCCGAAGGCCCCGTCGACCGCGCCAGTGGCTCCGAAGATTTCGATCAGCGCGGAGGTTGCGTTCGCTGGCGCCACCAGTCCGGCGACAGCAGTCTCAGCCCACTCCCCGTCACCACCCGCAAAGCCGCCTTCGGCGCCGACGCTAATCACTCCTCCACTTTCTTCCAGCCAAGCCAACTTGTAGCCTTGCACGTAGCTTGGTCCACTACTGACCTGCTTTGCCCAAAAGGAGAAAGTATAAGTGTTGCCCGGAGTGATACTCCCCCCGCTGTTGAGGACATTCTGTTGGGTCAGACTCTTGCCGGGCAAGGCCTCGGTCTCGGCATTGACCACCTTTAGCTGGAGGGCGGCCACGCCAGTCCGCACTTGGTCCGGGGTCGCAATCGTGCCGGCGACCGTGTTGTCAGTTGCCAGCCGGGTGGCAAATTGATCGTTGATGACGCCTGCGAGACAGGTCCACGCTTGCGCGCAAAAGGAATCGAACTCGTCCACAGACTCGAAGCCTCCATTCAACACATCGTCAGAGTCCTCAATGCTCGCCTCCACCACTTGGTAGAACAATGCTGGCTCCGCATCATAGACGGATGAGATGCTGTTCCCTTCGATTGCCGGTCCCAAGTTGGTGAAGGTGACCCCATCCGCGGATTTCTGCGGCTGATAGCTGTTGGTCGCACTTGTCGGCACCCAGTTGACAATCGCACCCTTCACCACTTCCGCGCTGAAAGGGATTTCCTCGGGATTTACGATGCTGACGTTGTCGAAAGCCACCACCGAACCACCGGGTCGGAGACCAATCTTCGTCTGACCGGGCGAAGCCGGAACGGTCAACTCCACCGAGTAAGTCGCCCAATCGGATCCATTCCCAATCACCTCGAAGGTCTCGTCGATGACATAGCCGGAGGGACCTTCCAGTCGATAGCCGGCACCGAAATTCCCCGAGATCAGCTTGATGTCCATTTGCAGGAGAAAGGTATCCCCGGGCGCGAGCCCCAAAGCCTCGAAGCTGACTTCCATGTTGTTAAAGCCATAAAGGACAGCGAATTCCGCAGTCCCATCCAGCACCACATGTCCATTCGGGTTCCCTCCGGTAGCATTGTAAACCGGAGTTCCTTGCCCCGTGCCCCAACCAACTCCGTCAGGAATCTCAAAGTCTCCATTTTCGATTTCAAGGGGCTCAAAGGGAGGGGGCACCAGGGCGGTGTTGTCTCCGCCGACATTGTCAAAGCCAACCGGCCCCGAAAAATTCACTAGCAGTGGCACAAACTTCAGATGAGTAGCCGCCGGATTGATGGTGTACTCCAGACTATAGGTTTCCCACGAATTCGTCAGCGGAAAGACAACATCGCCCGCTCCATTATCGAGGAAGCCACCAGCCCAACTTTCCATCTTCATTCCCGCCTGATTCGCTCCCGCCCCCAAATTAATCATATCCAAACTAAAGGTGTAGGTCTCACCCGCAGTCAGCCCGAGTTCGGAAAGAGGAATGCCATCTCCCACAGCCGGATTCGGTCCCGAACCTCCCTCGGATACCAGAACGCCGCCCCAGGATCCGCTCGTATTGTCAATCTCCGCGTAGCCGTCACTACTGCCACCAGATAACTGGTAACTGATGATGGTCCCTTCGGAAGAAGCCTGGGTCCAGTCAGCTCCATCTGGGGTTGAAAAATCGCCGTTAGGGACGAGGAAGGGTGCCGCATGGGCGCTAGCAACGGTGCCCAGAAGGGCTCCTACTAGCAGGGTTTTGTCTAGGTTTTTCATTTCATTCAGGTGGCTGGGCAGCCGCTTGAGAGCGGAGTCAGCCTGTTGTTGGTTTCGTCGCTGCCAACTGTCATTCCCCCGCCGTGAGGGGGCTTGGTAGCTCGGTTGCTGCATTCGGAAAAACGGGAAAAACCCGCGACTCCAAGAATGCAACTTTATGCAACCTCGTTCGCGGTTTCAGAAAGCGCAAGAAAAAAAGAACCGCTCTCCCACGCAGTATTCCGACTCAGCAGAAACTTCAGGAGCTCAATTCGGTCCGCTTGGCCTGGGTGCCGCAGCCCTCAAATTCGAAACAGAAATCCGAAGAATCCATTGATGCCATTGAAGAAAAGGCGCAGCCGAGTCGGTCGACTTTTCTCCTCTTTGCAATTCAACAAGTTCCTTCCAATCCGGCATCACTTGATAATTTTCTAGTTGCATAAAATTACACCTCGGATACTGATTCGATTCGCCACAACATGTCAGTCACTCTCAACACCACCGCCTCCGCTCTCATCGCATTGCTGCTCCTTTGCAACTCGACGCAGCTATCGGGCAAAGAAGTCTCCCTCGGTGCAGGAAGCTACTCTTTGGAGCGCCCCGAACATTGCGAAGCTTTGCCTGAGAAGATCTACAAGATTCCCTCTCTGACCGGCGCGACCCCAACCAACCAGTGGTGGAGTTCACTTGTTTGGAACGAGTTCTCGCAACCTCTTTTCGCCCATCCGATGGTTCTGCTTTGCACCAACAACGGGCTCGTCGTGAGTGATCCGGGTTCGGCGATTGACGGCTCTTCCGGGAACATCATGGGAGGCGGGATCCCACAGGGCGGCGACCTCACTATCGCCATGGAGGGCATCCAATTCCCGCAGGCAAACTATGCCGGTTCTTCCGACTGGTTTATCACCGCCGAGTTCTCCCAGGACGGCAAGCAGTTGCTCACCCATTTTGGCCACGGCAGCCCCTATGTTTTTTGCGAGGCTCTTGGAGGAAAGGGAATCATCCTTTGCGGTGAAAAGCCCATCATCTGGGCTGGTGATGAGAACTCGGCAACACTGGGAGTCAGCCTTCGCGGCCATCACTACGGAATCTTTGGCCCCGCGGGCTCAAAGTGGTCGGGTATCGAGGGTCAGAAACTCACCAATAGCAGCCCGGAGCCCTACTTCACCATCGCCTTGTTGCCTGACAACTCGCCCGAGACCCTCGCCCTCTTTGCCGAGCATGCCCACAACCATGTCTCAGCCACGCGAGTCACTTTCAAACAGCAGAAGGGCTCCCTTCATTCCCGCTACCAATTCACCCTCACCGCCAAAGAAAAGGGTTCCCCGGGCACCCTCACCGCGCTGTACCCGCATCAATGGAAATACTCACCTAACAAACCGTTGAACTTGAGCTACCCCTCCGTTCGCGGTGAGATGAAGCTCGTCTCCGGCCTCGCCTTCACAACCGAAGTTCCCATACAGGGGCTTCTCCCAATGCTTCCCAAGGAAGGCATTCCCGACCGTGCTCGCATGCTATCCTATCTCTCCGAGGAAGCCTCAAAAAAGGACGACACCTATCGCGACACCTACTGGGAGGGCAAGCACTTGGGCAAATTGGCCACCCTCGCCGGCATCGCCGAGGTTCTGGAAGCCGCCGAACTGCGAGAACAGTTCTTGAGCGAGGTCAAGACGCGCCTCGAGAATTGGTTCACAGCGGAACCCAGCGAAGAAGCTCCGAAATTCTACTACAATCAGAACTGGGGCACCCTCATTGGCTCCAAGCCTTCGTATGGGAGCGACTCTCAGATCAACGACCATCACTTTCACTACGGCTACTTCATCCGCGCTGCAGCCGAAGCCGCCCGCTACGATGCGGCTTGGGGCGAGAAGTGGGCGCCAATGGTCGAGTTGCTCATCCGCGATATCGCCGCATCCGATCCCGCAGACCCCCTCTTTCCCCGCATGCGCGGCTTCGACTTCTATGCCGGCCACTCTTGGGCTTCAGGCCATGCCAACTTCGGCGATGGCAACAATCAGGAATCATCCTCCGAGTCTCTCAACGCCTGGTATGGCCTCATGCTCTGGGGAGAGGTCACCGGCAATCGAAGCATTAGGGACACGGGATTGTTCTTGTTCAATACCGAGCGAACCGCGGTGGAGGAATACTGGTTCGATGTCTCCGGCACGAATTTCCCCCGGGAGTTTCCGAATGTCGCCCTCGGCATGATCTGGGGAGGCAAGGGCGCCTTTGCAACCTGGTTCTCCGGCGACATCGATTGCATCCACGGCATCAACTGGCTCCCTTTCACCCCCGCATCCATCTACATGGGCCGCTTCCCCGACTACGTGGAGAAGAACTACTCCCGCATCGTCAAGGAGCGCGAACAAGGCAATGACCTCAACAACGGTTGGGGCGATCTCGTCTGTATGTTTGGCGCTCTCAGCAAGCCCGACCGGGCAGCGGACTACATCGACGCAAATCCCCAATGCAGTCTTGAGGGAGGCAACACCCACGCCTTCATGTATCACTGGATTCACACTCTCAACTCCCTGGGCCGCAACGATGCTTCAGTGACCTCGGATCACCTCTTCAGCAACGTTTACCTCAAAGGCGGAAAGAGGACTTATGCCGCCTTCAACCATGGAAAAGAGCCCCTGCAGGTGAGCTTCTCCGATGGAACCAGCCTGACTGCCGCGCCGGGAGTCCTGACCGTGAAGTAGCGCGCTCCCAAGGCTGTTCCCCTACCGGATGAATACCGAACTCAGCACCCAGGTCGTTGAAGGGTTCGTGTGCCATACCATTTCGAACAAGCAGATAAACCTAATCCTGGTTCCGGAGCTAGGCGGGAGAGTCGTCTCCATTTACGACAAACTGAATAGTCGCGAATGGCTGGATGGTTGGTCTCCCTCGGATAGACGCCGGCTCTGGCATCCGGACGACCCCGAGCGCTATGACTCCGGCCCCGGCGCTGGACTCGACGAATGTCTCCCGACTGTCCTCCCCTGCCGCATCGGGAACCGGCGGTTCACCGATCATGGCGAGCTTTGGCGAACTGCTCCGGGCTTCTCGATCGAAGGCCGCGATCTCGTTTGCCTCTGGCATCTCCAATCTCTGCCCCTGATTCTCAAACGAGCCATCCGGTTGGAAGGAGACACCATCACCATGCGCTATCGGCTGGAAAATTGTTCACCCGACACAATCCCATTCCAGTGGGCCTGGCACGCTCTCCTCAAGTTGGAAGACGGCGACATTATGACCTTCGAAGACCGGCCCGAAACCTGCCGCAGCCCAAGCGGAGAAGCCCTATCCTGGCCCTCCCCCCTTCCCGGACAAGACCTTTCCCGCGGAGACACAGGAAGCACCATTCCTTCGTCTGCAAAAGTCTTTCTTGGACCTTTCCAGCAAGGCATGGCCAAGGTCCAGGGCGCCAAGAGCGCATTGGAACTCTCGTGGCCCTCCGACCTCTTTCCATGGGCTGGGATTTGGGTAACCCGGGGAGCTTGGAAAGGTCTCCATCACTGGGCCATCGAGCCGACCAATGGCGCCTTTGACCGGCTCAGCGAACTCCCTGCCAGCTCCCTGACCCGAATGGAAAGGCACGAAAAACGAGATTGGACTGTCACCATTCGATTAAACTCATCGCGTTGTTAGACCTAACAGCGTTCCTCTCGCCTCACTGTTAGTGACCCCTCACCTGAAAAATGTGAGCCGCCAACCATTGTGGTCACAATGTATTCTCGATTCGCCCCCAATTTTTCTTGTGCTCGCACACTTTTCACTTAGATTGCATAAAGTTACATAGCCGTCTTAATCACAAGCTTGGCTTTTTCCCTAATCGAGTCCCATGAAGAATTCATCATCCAATCCGCACCAAGTCTCTGGATTGCAATCCCTTGCCGCGAAAAACGGATTCTCTCTCATCATCACGGTGACCATGATGATTCTCTTGTCGTTAATCGCGGTGGGACTCTTGAGCCTTTCCAGCCTCACCATGAGAGCAGCCAATGCGGATCAGGCACAAGCCGAGGCACGGGCCAATGCGCGATTGGCCATCAACATGGCGGTTGCGGAATTGCAGTTAACCCTGGGCGATGATCGTCGAGTAACTGCCAATGGCTCAATGTTGAGGGACTCGGGAGAAACTCATGCCTTGGGCGTATGGGAGTCCTGGTCACCCAAGTTGTCCAAGAACCCGACCGACGGTGACATCAACTATGAGGGAGAAAAGAATAGCCGCTTTCTTCGCTGGCTGGTGTCCGGCAGGGACGAGGACTTGGAAAAGGCGGACTGGGCTCAAACCGGTGACACCTCGGGTCAAGCCATGGTGCTTTTCAGTCAAGAGAACGATGGATTCGCTTTGAAGGGCTCGCTTGTCGAATTGGGCGACGGAAAGGGGAGTTTGGCTTGGGCAGTTTCGCAGGAAAACACTAAGGCCAAGATCAATGTCGCCGGCCCGGAGGAGGCCGACCGCATCGGAAACGACGATCTACAAGCGCAGCCCAGACCCCACGTCGAAGGCGACATTTTCAAGCAACCCGATGACGAGTGGAACAAGCGCGCCGGACGGGTCACCAGCCTTGGCCAAAGCTCCCTGGACCAGGATCTCTTTAGTGGCGGCAACTCGAATCAAGCGGCGGCGGATTTCACTACAACCAGCGCGGGCCTTCTAACCAACGTCGTTGAGGGCGGCCTGAAGGTGGACATGAGCTTGGGCTTCGAGATGTCGGAATCGGACTTCAATGCCGCCACCTGGTCTAGCGAAGGTGCCACCTTGCCCAACCCCTTTCATGCCGGAGCGGAAGGCGAGTTCAACACCCCGGGCAGCTATCAGAATCAACGCCCGCTTTACGCCCCGTTGGCGGATAGCGGCAACCTCGACTTTCCCAAGCAATTCTGGCCCGCGAATGTGCAACACAACTTTCCAGTCACTGCCGTGCCAACCTTCCACTCGCTGCGTTCCTATTATCGCATCCCCTACCATCTCTATCAGTCCGAGGAAGGTCTGACGGTCTTTGAGCGGGAGAGCGATCACATCGCCGCCACTCCCCAGAGCGTCCCCCGCGGGTACTATCCTCCCCCCGCCGAGACCGTGGAGGCAAGTCAGACCCAGATGGGCATCCGCCCCGTTATGGACCGCATCATGTTTCTCGTCAGCGGAGGGATGAATGAAGCGGATGAACTTCGCCTCATCATCACCCCCGTCATCACCTTGTGGAATCCCTACAATGTCGCGCTGGAGGTCGAAGGTTGCGTGGCCCACGCATGGCTCGACCTGCCATATGACTTCCAGTGGCGCACCTTCAATCCCGCAGGCCGACAGGTATCCAACGAGTCAATGTATACCTCCGGCCTCATGAGCCTGCAGTTCATCAATCAAGGCCACGGGCGAAGCGTGAACCCCTATTTCTACGCGGCCATCACTGCGGATGGAAAACCCCTGAGCGAAAGCGGAGGCGGCAAGACGATCAGCTTCGAGCCCGGTGAAGTCCGCGTCTTTGCCCCGGCGGAACAAACCCACAAAAACTTCGATGTGGAGGGCTCCATCCGCGACCGGACTGTCTTTCTCCGTCCCGTTGACAGTCTGGATCAGTTTTCAACCAAAGGCGGACTTTCCATCCCCACCAAGAATTTCCGGCGCAACGAAGGCTTCGTGAGAAAGCTCAAGAACGATCACAGCGCCCAGCTCACCTTTCAGGCCATCCCCGGCGAGGACTACCCTTTCTACATCTCCCTGGAAGACGCCACCCGGGCCCGCGGTTCCGATCCCACCGAGGAAGATCGCGGCAAGGCTATCGCCGACATCCTGATGAGCAACTTCTCCAAAACCGGAGAAACAGTCCGCTTCGAGTCCCCCCGCGTCACCTACTCGCAACTCTCGGCCGAACCCGTGCCCATTGGCGTGATCGAGTCCTATCACCGCGTGGCGAGCGAGGGCGTCAATGTTCAGGTCGCGGATTTGCTCTACACCGGCAACCCGCGCCAACCCTGGATGAATCCCTTCATCACCAATGCCGACTTCAAGGCTGGCCCTCAGTATCAAACACGCATGAGGTCGGTCTCCTCCTTCAGCGGAGTCTTGCAATCAGCCAACGGCGGGCGCTCCGCCTATTACGGCTCTTCGCAAACACCCATCGGAGGACGCACCCACTTGTCGTTTTTCGAGATTCCTTCCGCTCCTCTCCTTTCCCTCGCCGCCTTCCAACACTGCGACCTCAGTTCCAGCCCTTACTCCCCCGCCAACCAGTTGGCCAACAGTTGGGCAAGCGCCTACGTTCGACGCGACCGGGTGAGCGAAGGAGCGCTTCAGATCGACCATTGCTATTTGGTCAACGAGGCCCTCTGGGACGGATTTTTCTTCAGCGGAGCGGCACCGACCCTCAGCCGCTCATCGGCCTCCGGTGAAGAAGGAGTCTGGGATCGTGAAGTGGCCCAAGTGCAAAAACCAGTCTCCGCGATTCTGGAGGACTTCTTTGAAAGCCCGACTAATGCTTCCTTGCGCAATCCCCGGATGAAACTCGCCAACCCAGCGAGTGCGAGTGAAGACGGCCTCGTCGAGAGCCTGAGTGAGCCCATCGGTTGCTTGAAAATCGCCGGCGAGCTGATGGTCGACGGAGCCTTCAATGTCAACTCGACCAGCGTCGCCTCCTGGAAGGCAATTCTCAGCGGGCTGCGCGGCGCAAGCTTCGAGGTGGAGGGGAATACCACGGAGATAGCGAGTGGCACCACGCCCTTTCCCCGCTTCCGCGATCCCGTTGGCGAGGCCAACGACATCTGGCAGGGATTCCGCACCCTGAGTGACAATCAGATCGAAACTCTGGCTGAAAAGCTGGTGGAGAGAATTCGTGCCCGTGGTCCCTTCCTGTCTCTCGGCGAATTCGTCAACCGCCGGGTCAGCTCCGATGAACTCGGCTTGGCTGGAGTGCTGCAAGAGGCTATCGACCAAAGCAGCCTCAACGAGGACGCCCTCGTGGAAGAGTTCAGCACCCGCAGCTATTCGCGCTCCGCCCGCTCCAATATCAGCCCCGCCAATACCGGAGTCGGCATCCCCGGCTACTTGACGCAAGCCGACGTACTCAAACCTCTGGCCTCAATCATTACCGTCCGTTCGGACACCTTCACCGTTCGAGGCTACGGCACCTCACGCGACCGTTCTGGTCGGATCCTTGCCCAAGTTTGGGCCGAGGCCACCGTGCAGCGATATCCTGATTTTGTGGACTCTTCCGACGACAAGGCCACTCCCACTAGCGAGTTGAATGAGACCAATCAAAAATTTGGACGGCGCCTCCGGGTCACATCCTTTCGCTATCTTTCCGAAACCGAAATCCAAGGCACTTCCCCCAATCTTTCCGCATAATGAAAACCCTAACCCTCCTCACCACCCTCTTTCTAACAGCCCACCCGCTCTTGGCCGGTTCTCTGCAAATCCTCGCTTGGGACAATGAAGTCGCGGCCCGCAAACTGACCATTGGAAAAGGTGAGAAAACCCTCGAAGTGCCCTACATGCATCCATCCGCCCGCACCACTCCGATCACAATCCCCGAGGATACCAACGGTCTCCGGCTTGTGGCCCCCGACCGCCCCGGTGAGGATGGAAAACCCCTTTCCATCCCTCTCGCCATCCCAGCGGGAACTCAGAATCCGCTCGTCATTCTCATGCCCGATCGCGGCACGCCCTTCGGACTGAAGCCCGTAATCGTGGAGGATGCCCAATCGGACTTCAAGTGGGGCACCATGCGCATCTTCAACATTACCAACAAAAAACTCGCCTTTGGCTTTGAGAAAAAAGGAGTGAAACTTTCGCCCGGGTGGAAGCCCGTAGACATCGAGCCGGGTGGAAAATCCCGCAATCTGGAAGCCTTTCTCTTCCTCGCCGACAATTTGCAAAAACCTTTCTATACCGCCGTCTGGGAGCATCGCAGCGACATGCGCCAACTCGTTTTCCTGGTCCCCAGCAGCAATGCCGCGCTTGGTCCAGTGGAATGCAAGTTCGTCACTGAAGTCCGCCTTGCGGAAAAGCCCAAGCCCTAGCGCGCCTTCCTCCGGATCTGGAGTTCTCCGACTCGCGCCCCTTTCCCGGAAATCCAAAAGTTCGGCGTCTCTGCCTTCTCATCTCGAGAAGAACAGATGCGCCGTTCTTCTTTCCTTTTTTTATTCGTAACCGTACACTTGACCCGTTCTGCAATTTCATGCAACCATGTTGCAGTTCACCTTCCTTAGCCGATCCTGGCTCTCACTTTCCACTCTCCTAAAAACTTTGAATTCTCCGTCCATAATGACTCAGCCTCGAAAACCAGAGACACTCTTTGAAGTCCCATCGACCCCCAGCACCCGCTTCCAATCTGCGAATCGCTGGACGGTTGATTCCGGAGAGGAGTATGTCGTCATCGAGGAAATGGAGTCCTTCGAACCCTTCTTTCTCAACATTGTTGGCTCCGGCGACCAATGGCTGTTCTGCAGCAGTGATGGCGCTCTAACAGCCGGGCGCGAATCGGCCGAGACCGCCCTCTTTCCCTACGAAACCGTGGACAAGATCATGGGCAACTGGAACATCACCGGTCCATGGACGGCAATCGTTTCAGATGGGGTTCTGTGGAATCCCTTCCGCCCTTCCATCGCCCTTCTCACCCCCACTCGTCGCCGCCTGATGAAGAGCCTTCTCGGCGACGAGGTCGTCTTCGACGAGCGCCACGAGGAGCTGGCACTGCGCTTTACCTATCGTTGGCAGTTCTCAAAGAAATACGGCTTTGTGCGCCGGGCAAAGCTTAGCAATGACGGCAGTGAAAGCCGCTCACTGCGCCTCGTGGATGGTTTGCAAAATCTCTTGCCCGCGGGCGTGGGCACCCGAATGCAGCAGGAATACAGCTGCCTGGCCGATGCATACAAAGTCAGCGAACTGGAGTGCGGCAACACCCTGATGGTGCATCGCCTGGCTGCGGGAATCACCGACGAGCCAATCCCTTTGGAAAACATGCGTGCAACGACCGTCTGGCACCACGGTCTGGATGATGGAACCGTCTATACGGCCCGACGCGATGCGGAAGACTTCCTCAGGGGAAACAATCCGGTTGCACCCAAAAACATCCGGGCCAAACGGGGCGCATTCTTCCCAGCCCGCGAGCTCACCCTCGCGCCCGGAGAATCGATCGAATGGCTGATGGTTGCGGAGATCGAACAAAGCCAGAGCGAAGTTGCGGAGCTGAAGCTTCAACTTGCCAACCCGGCCCAGTTGGTCGATGAAGTGATGGCCGATGTGGCCAAAGGACGGGAGCAACTCCGCCAATTGGTGGCATCCGCAGACGGCTTCCAGCACACCGCGGATCGTGATACCGCCCTTTATCACTATCACAATGCCCTCAGTAATATCATGCGGGGCGGTGTTCCTGAAAACGGCTACCACTTCCGCCGTGACCAATTCATTACCCACCTGACGATTCACAATCGCCCGCTTTGCAATCAGTTCGAACGTTTCCTCCAGAGCCTGCCCGAAGACCTCAGTCGGCGGGAACTGTTAGAGAAAGTCAAAACACAGGACAACAGCGACCTCCTTCGTCTAACAGAAGAGTATCTCCCCCTCATCGTCAGCCGTCGCCATGGAGACCCCAGCCGTCCTTGGAACCGCTTTTTCATCCGGGTCGAAGACGAGGCGGGTCATCCCGTCCACCACTACGAAGGCAACTGGCGCGATATTTTTCAGAACTGGGAAGCCCTCGCGCTCAGCTACCCCGACTTCGTCGGCAGCTTTATCTCCAAGTTTCTCAACGCCTCAACCATTGATGGCAACAATCCCTATCGGGTCACCTCCGAAGGGATCGACTGGGAGGCCCCCGACAAAGACGACCCCTGGGCCTCCATCGGCTACTGGGGCGACCACCAGATCGTCTACCTCCTGAAACTCCTCGAGCTGGACGTCAAGATTCACCCCAATGCCATCGCCAGTCGCCTGAACCACAGCGGCTACGTCTATACCGATGTCCCCTATCGACTCAAAGGCTGGGAAGACACTCTCGCTGATCCCCGCGATACCGTGGAATTCGATCGGGAACGCCACGACACCCTCATGAGCCGCAAGGCAGAGGTCGGGGCGGACGGACTTCTTCTGCGCGATCAATCGGGGAACATTATCAAAGTCACTCTTGCTGAGAAACTTCTTCTCCCTGCTGCCGTCAAGCTCGCCAACCTCATTCCGGGAGGTGGGATCTGGATGAATACCCAGCGTCCCGAGTGGAACGATGCCAACAATGCACTCGCTGGCTGCGGACTTTCCATGGTCACCGCCAGCTACCTCTACCGCTACCTGTCCTTTCTCCGTCGCAAGGTCCAGAAGCACGACAGCAACTCACTTTCCCTGACACCAGCACTTACCGAATTCATCGCAGAATTGTCGGACCACTTTTCTAACGAACGTTGGAAACAAGCCGAAGCACTCAATCCAGAGGAGCGCTTCGCACTCGCCAAGACCTCAGGACTTTCGGTAGAGAAGTACCGGACCACGGTCTATCAGGACGGCCCCGGGAAGCCCGCCACGGTCCCCTGTCAGGACGTCCTCGACTTCCTCGCCAACGCTCTCTCAGCACTCCGTAGCACGCTGATGCAGAACCGCCGGGCGGATGGACTCTGGCACTCCTACAACATCCTGGCCATTGCACGCGATCAAGACGCCTTCACCATCGAGCGGCTCTCGGTCATGTTGGAAGGACAAGTCGCGATCCTTAGCTCGGGGCTCTTGAGCCCGTCAGAATCCCTGACTCTCCTCGAACTTCTGCCCGAGAGCGCTCTCCGCTCGCAGCGCCACCCGACTTATCTACTCTATCCCGATGCCGAGATTCCCAGCTTTTTGGAATGCAACCAAGTCTCCCCACAAAAGGCGCTGGCGATTCCTTTGCTTGCCCGAATGCTCCATGCCCAGGACTTCCGACTGCTCGTCCCCGACCCCGTGTGCGGCTTTCGATTCCACGACTCCCTCACCAATGGCTATGCCTTGGCCAAGGTGTTCAAGAATTTGGAAAAGGACGACGAGTTCGCCCCTCTCGTCTCCGCCGATCGCTCCAAGGTGGAGGAACTCTATGAAGAGACTTTCAACCATCGCTCCTTTACCGGTCGAAGCGGCAGAATGTTTGGCTACGAGGGATTGGGATGCGTCTATTGGCACATGGTCTCCAAGTTAATGGTCGCAGCGCAGGAAACCGCGCTAAAGGCTGCCCAAGAGGAAGTCGAAGACGACCTCCGCGCCCGCCTGACCCAGAGCTACTACCAAATCCAAAGCGGTCTGGGCTTCCGCCAATCCGCCGAAGGATATGGAGCCTTCCCCTCGGAACCCTACTCGCACAGCCCGGGTCACGCCGGAGCACAACAGCCTGGCCTAACAGGTCAGGTGAAGGAGGGTATCCTCGCGCGCTTTGGCGAACTAGGGGTCAACTTCAAGGAAGGATGCTTGCACTTCCGGCCCCACCTGTTGCGGGCTGCCGAGTTCGCCGGGTTACCATCCGGCCCCAGCCACGACGAGCTTCCCGCGGACACCCTCTCCTTCACCCTGGCCCAAACCACGATCGTCTATCACCGCCGTGAGGACCTCAATCGGTCCCATGCCGTAGTTCACCTCAAAGACGGTTGCGAACTCCAGCTGCCAGATGCCATTCTTGATCAGGAGCTCACTCGTGAACTCACGCGGCAAACCGGCCGAATCGACAGGGTCGAAGTCCATCTCCCCGCGGAGTGGCTCGTCTCCTGAGTCTCCCTCTTCCCTTAGAAAAACCCCATGTCCACCAAACCCCACCGACTGCCAGTTCAGGAAAAGATCGGCTACGGCCTCGGCGATACCGCCTCGAATATCTTCTTCTTTGGCGTCAACGCGTGGATTTTTTTCTACTATACCGAGATTTGCAAAATCCACCCCACCACCGTGGGCACACTTCTCCTGCTTCCCCGCTTCTGGGATGCCATCAGCGATCCCCTGATGGGTGCCCTGGCCGACCGCACGCGCACCCGGCATGGCACCTACCGGCCCTACCTTTTGTGGCTCGCCATCCCCTTCGGCATCTGTGGCTACCTGACCTTTGCCAACCCGCAGTTCAGTGAGGGCGGCAAGCTCATCTACGCCTACATCACCTACATCGCGCTGATGTCGGCTTACACCGCCATCAACGTCCCCTATTCCGCGTTGATGGGCGTCATGACCTCGTCCTCCAGCGAGAGGACCTCTCTTTCCACCTACCGCTTCGTAGGTGCATTCTCCGGCCAGCTCATCATCTCCATGACCTTCCTCCCCATGGTGATGGCTTTGGGTGGAGGTGATAAAGGTGTCGGCTTCCCCCGTGCGATGGGATTGCTGGCCGTGGTGGCAACCCTGATGTTTCTCGCCACCTTTGCAACCACCCGCGAGCGGATCAAACCCCAGGTCCGCAAGAACAACGACCTGCGAGGGGATCTCGGCTCCCTCTTTCGGAACACCCCATGGATCATCATGGTGGTGGCGGCAATCCTCACCCTTTCCAGCGCTGCAGTGCGTTGGACCATCACCCCCCAATACCTCAAATATTACTTCGGGGTGGGGGACGAAAAGTTCTTCCTTTTCCTCGATAAAATCAGCTTTGTCCAGACCACCGGTTCCATCGCCTTCATTGCAGGCGTGTTCTTTACCGGAATGCTCACCAGGCGATTCGGCAAGCGCAATAGCCTGATGGCCCTCACCCTAATCAACGGAGTTCTCGTTGTTGGCCTTTTCCTCATTCCCAGGGATGGATACATGACCCTGGTTGTCTTGAATATTATCGGGAACTTCCTCGCTGGCCCGACCCCCGCCCTCGTCTGGTCCATCTACACCGATGTCGCTGACTACGGAGAATGGAAGTCCGGGCGGCGCGTGACCGGGCTCGCCTTTTCAGCCGCCATGTTCTCCCAGAAACTGGGCATCACCATCGGCGGTAGCCTATGCGGCTGGATTCTGGGCGGCGTGGGATTCGTGCCTGATCAACCGCCCAGTGAGGAGGTGCTCTCCAGCTTCCGCGTCATTGCAACCGTCCTTCCCGGATCATTGGCCATCGCCAACGGGATCGTGCTGATTTGGTATAAACTGACTGAAGAACAGATGGTCGTGGTCGAGCGGGAACTCGCCGAACAGCGAAAATCATCCAGCGCGGAGTAATCCGCACCGGCGACTATGACCGCGTCGAACTCTACCCCTCGCGAGGTGGAGCGACTGTCTTGCCGGACTTCAGCTGGCCGGAAATGTAGACGTGCTGTTTGCCATGGAAACGACGGCGCAGCCGGGCGGCCAAACGCTCGGCCCCCGTATTGCCGATCTCGCGGAACGGAATCTGAATCGTCGTCAGTGCCAGATTCTGGCCCGGGCCTTCAATTCCATCGAACCCCGTAACCGACACATCCTCTGGCACCGAGAAGCCACGGGCCTGCAAGCCCGCTACCACATCGTAGGCCTGGTGGTCCGCCACGCAAATCCAGGCGGTCACTCCATCGCGTGTGCGCTTGGCCACTTCCTCCAAACTCTCTTCCAGCTCCATCGTCGCGCGAGGGAACATCCCAATAACATCCTGGGGAGGCACCTCAATCTTCAACCGGGCCATTTTCTCGACAAAAGCACTATAGCGGCGGAAGGACCAACTCGCTGCCACTGGATACTCTTTGGTATAGAATCCTATACGACGATGGCCCGCTTCGAGAAGATGATCCACTGCCGTCGAGATTCCATTGTAATGATCCACATCCACACAATCGATAGAACTGTGCTCCAACTGATCAACCAAAGAGACGAGTGGAAACCGCAGGGCCAATTCATCAATTACGGTGGCGGGAAATGGGTAAATTAGTAATACCCCGCTGGCCTGACGCTTCATCAGACCTTCAATTTTTTGAAAAGCCGGATCGTCCAAGCTCGTCACCTCGGGCGGAATCAAATTCACATCGACCCGAATGTCGTGAGTCTGCGCAAACTCCGAAACTCCGGCCAAAATCTGCTCCCCGGGGCTCTGGTATCCACCACGGAAATACTCTTCCGTATCACTGCAGATGAGCACGCTAAAGTTGGTCTTGCGCTTGGCTTTCTTCTTCGACGAAGGCACGCGCGTTTCCATATGGGTATATCCAATCTCGGCCGCGACCTGAAAGACTTTGGCCCGAGTCACCGGACTAATACCCGCGTGATTTGTAAAACATCTGGAGACAGTAGCTCGCGATATTCCCAATCGATCAGCAATGGCTTGTTGATTAACTTCTATCATTATTCTCGATCCACTTGACTTGATTTCACGCTTACAACGGACACAAACGATAACCCATATGGGAAAAAGACGTTTAAGAGTCGATTTCTTTTTCGAAGTTCCAAAAGTGCGTCCAATGTTCCCCGTTGAAAATAGGTAATTTGAAATTTGAAATTTTGCCTCTTTTCACTCATGAGTAGCGGATGAATTCGACGAACATCCTACTTGGCTCGACCGGCTTCCTGCTGGTGGTGGCTCTGCTTTTCTCGATAACCAAGATGAATCAAGGGAAAAATGAGGATCCCGGACAAATTGCGGCCCTCATGCGTGAGGTCGAGCGCCTGGAAGCCGAGCAGGCCCAGCTGAAGCAGAAGGCGCCTTCCAGCCTCATTTTCACCACTTCACCCTACCAACCTGCCCCCGTGGAGGTGAAAAGCGACGACACTGCCAAGACTCTGGCCTCCATCCAGGAGGAAATGAGCAGAATGCGCGTCGATATGGAAAACGCCCGTCCCGCCGCAGAAGAGATGGTGTTGACTGAACTTGACGAGGTGGAAGACGAACTTCTCGAGGAAGAACTCGAGGAAGAACTCGCGGAAGAAGCCGACCCCTATGCCGAACGACGGGCCCGCATGATCCGCAACGCCCTCCTGCAAGCCACCGTGCAAGGTTGGGATCCGGAATACTGGACTATCTCCCTCGATCCGGCCGCCCGCGCCAACTTCAATGTCGGCGACGAGCTCGCCGTGCGCCGCAACGATGGCATCCTGTGCACCTTCGTCGTAAGCAGCCAGGTTGGCTCGCAATACATCGCCGACCTGAAATCCAATCTTGCCACTGGCGCACCGGAGATCGTGCCAGGGGACGAGCTCATTATCCCGCCAGCCTACGACGGCCAGCTGGACTAACCCCTCGGGCCGGAACATCCGCAGCGCTGCGGAACCGAGCCCCCAACCGACGACGGAGCCTTTCCCCGGAAAGGTTCTCCGCTCTCTACAACCTTGATTCCTATCTCCACCATGTCCACTCCCAGCCTGATCGTGACCCATCCGGGTGCGGCCCACAAAGACGAGTTTCTCGCCTGTGCCTTCCTCATCACCCAATACGCGGTCCCCATTGCCCGTCGCGAACCCACCCAATCCGATTTGGCCCACACGGACACGATTGTCGTGGATGTGGGGGGCTCCCACGACCCGGCCCTCCTCAACTTCGATCACCATCAGTTCCCCGCCGACCACCCTCCCATCTGCGCGCTCTCGCTAGTCCTGCAGTATCTCGACCTTTACGATGATGCCCGGAAGTTTTGCGATTGGTTGGAACCGGCCGAACACTTCGACACCCGCGGCCCTGTCGAGACTGCCAAGTGGCTGGGAGTCTCGCGCGAGAGCTTGGCCAAGCTGAACTCACCCATCGACGGCACCGTGCTGCGTGCCTTTGCCCGCGAGCAATTGCTCCATCCCGGCGATCTCCTGTGGGAACTGATGCACAATATCGGTCAGGACACTCTCACCTATCTCAGCAAACTGCGCGGACGTCTGGAGGACATCGCCCACCATAGCCAATGGCTGGATTTGCCGGACGGGCACAAGGCTTTGTTCATCCCCCGTACCGACCCCGCCCCCACCGACCCGTCCCTCGGCGTGGGACGGTTTATCGAGGATCATGAGTTCGCCGACCGCACGGTGGCAACCCTCTACCCGGATCGCCGTGGAACTGGCTATGCCCTCTCCCGCTTCAACGATTCCGCCCGACTCGACTTTACCCGCATTGGAGAAGAGGAAGACGTGCACTTCGCGCACAACCGTGGCTTCGTCGCCAAGACTTCCGCGACCGATCCCGAGCGATTGTCCCAATTGTTGACACAATCATTTGTGCAAGAATAAGAGGGGGCCGGACGTGTTCTCTTGCAAACCGCATGAGCCTGAAATCCTACCCACCTCTTTTCGCCCTCGCCCTATTCTGCCAGCCCTTGACCGGGGAGGATCTTCTTTCCACAGGCCAGGAACAGTTCCAAACCCATTGCTCGGCCTGCCACCAGCCGGATCAAATGCTGGTCGGCCCCTCCATGATTGAGATTGCCGGCCTCTATCGCGAGGACCTGCCAGGCTTTCTCAAGTGGTGCAACGAACCGGGAAAGAAGCGCCCGAACGCTGTCGAGATGCCCGCCATGTCGCACGTCGGTGACGAAAACCTCAAGGCCGTGCACGCCTATCTCCTGAAGGCGACTGAAGGGAAGAAGGAAAAAGCCGTGCCGAAAGGGAAGAAGTACGACTTCTACCCATCAATCGCGACGCGCCCTATCGTGCAACGCTTTTTCATGCCGGATTCCTCCCCCGCTTCCATCGCGGTGGCCTTGCCTGGCGGGAATGACGACCTCAACTTTTGCTACGACACCGCTCAATGCCGTCTCCGCTATGTTTGGAAGAATCCGGACTTTCTCGTCGGTTGGTATTATTGGCAAAGCAATGGGAACGCCAAGGTGAACCTGAAAGGGGAAGTCATCTACCGCGAAGAGGAGCCTCCTTTCACCGTCTCCGGAACCGAACAAGAATCCGAACCCAAATTCCTGGGCTACACCCTCGACTCCTCCGGCATCCCCACTTTCCGCTATCAATGGAACGGGGCCACCATTGCTGAACGCATCGTGGTCAGTCCCGATGGCGACAGCTTGGAGCGTCACTTCAAGACCGAGTCCGCCAACAAACTTGAGCCCGCGCCGAACGATCAGAACACTGTCCAAAGCACGCAAGCAGACGAGCTCGTCATCGACCTCAAATGGTAATTCACCTCCCCTATTCTATCCGCATGAAAACTTTACTCCCTTTCCTCGCCCTTCTGCCACTTCAAGCAGAGCCTCTTTTTGAAATCACCAAGCACCCCAATCCTGTCGCCATCGACCCTCAGATTGGAGGCCTCACCATCCTGCCGGACGGACGCGTTGCCGCCGCCTTTCACCGGGGAGAAATTCTCTTCTACGATCCTTCTAGTAGTTCCTGGACCGAATTTGCGCGCGGACTGCACGAACCCCTGGGCCTCATCCTGGACGGTGACGACTTTCTCGTGATGCAACGTCCCGAGTTGACCCGCATCAGCGACACTGATGGAGACGGCCTCGCGGATAGCTACCTCACTGTCAGCGCTGACTTTGGCATGACGGGGAACTACCATGAATTCTCCTTTGGCCCTGCCAAAGGCCCCGATGGAAGTTACTACGTCGGCCTCAACGTGGCCTCCAACGGAGCCGGCATCCGAGAGGAGATCCGCGGCCAGTGGTCCGAGATCGGCGACCTCAATCAGGAGCAAATGACCAATCCGTCCAAGGAGCAGTGGACCAAGATCAAGGGCAGCGCCGGTCGCATGTATTCCCGCGTGCCCTATCGGGGCTGGATCCTCAAGATTTCTCCCGACGGCACAACCACCCCCTTCGCCAGCGGTTTTCGCTCTCCGGACGGGCTCGGCTTTGATGCCGGAGGCAAACTCCTCGTGACCGACAACCAGGGCGACTGGCGCGGGACCTCACCTCTTTACACGGTCGAGGAAGGCAAGCACTACGGTCACCCCGCCGCACTGGTGTGGAGACAGGACTGGGATGGACGCGACCCCCTCAAGGTCCCGGTCGAAGAACTAGACGCCCTGCGCACCCCCGCGAGCGGGCTCATGCCGCAGGGCGAGCTCGCCAACTCCCCCAGCCAACCCCTCCTCATCCCCGACAGCTGGGGACCGTATGCCGGACAAATCCTGATTGGAGACATGAACCAGAAGCAACTCGTACGCTATCTGGCGGACGAGGTGAACGGCTTCCACCAAGGCGCCACTTTACCCTTCATTGCCAATCATCCCAAACTTGGAAACGGCAACCACCGCTTTGCCTTTGATCAAGATGGCACCCTCTGGGTCGGCAAAACCCACCTCAGTTGGGCTGGTGCGGAAGGACTCCTCAGCATCAAGGCTCCACCCGCGGACATCTTCACCGTCACCTCCTGCAAACTTGGTAAAGAAGGCGATCACCAGACCTTTACCCTCACCTTCAGCCAAGCTCTCGCCGATGACCCCGAGTCCCCCGCCATCAAGCGCTGGCGCTATCATTACCACGCCAAGTATGGGTCCGACAAAGTGGATACTACCAATGTCCCGGTCCGTGGACACCACCTGAGCCCCGATGGCAAAACCCTGACTCTCACCCTCGATGTGGCCAAAGGGTATTTGCACGAGTTGGACCTAACAGGCCTCCGCAGCAAAACCGATCAAGAGATCGAAGGAAGCCGCCTCTACTATCAGGCGGTGGAAGTTCCCGAGTAAGGAGACAAACCAATCTGGCCTGCTATTCTCAAAGGAAAGAAAGGCCGGAACCTTCCCGCCTTTCTCCCACCAAGTCCACGGCTCTATCCTTGGACTTGGTTTCGCGCTTTCTGAGGCGCTTCTACTCCAGCAACAACTTCGCGATCTGCACCGCGTTGAGAGCCGCTCCCTTCTTGACCTGATCGCCGACGACCCAGAGGGCAAGGGCGTTGGGAAGAACTTGATCCATCCGCATCCGGCCCACCAGGCAGTCGTCTTTGCCCGAGGTATCGAGCGGAGTGGGATAGAGCCCTGTTGAGGGATCGTCACACAACTGCACCCCGGGAGTCGCCTCCCCATAGACAGCCTGAGCCGCTTCCACCGTAACAGGCTTCTCGAATTGAGCCGAGATGGAAACGGAGTGCGAGCGATGAACCGGCACGCGCACGCAAGTGCAAGTGACGTTCAGCTCGGGTAGCCCCAGAATCTTGCGCGACTCATTGAGCATCTTTTGCTCCTCTTTCGTATATCCTCCTTCGAGGAACACATCGACCTGCGGAATCACATTGGAAGCAATTTGGTGGGGGTAGACCTCTTTCTTGATCTCGCCACCATTGGCCAAAGCCTGAATCTGGGAATCCAACTCAACGATGCCCGCCGCCCCGGAGCCTGAAACAGCCTGATAGGATGAGGCGATGATCGACTTGAGCCCAAAGGCCCGGTGCAAAGGCGCCAAGGCCATGAGGGAGATGATGGTCGTGCAATTCGGATTCGCAATGATTCCCTTTGGAGTCGTCTTGGCAGCCTCGGGATTGATCTCCGGCACTACCAATGGGACCTCGGGATCCATCCGGAATGCGGAAGAATTATCGATGACGATCGCTCCAGCAGCCGCAGCGTGAGGGGCAAATTCCAGTGAAATCGATCCTCCCGCGGAAAAGAGGGCAATGTCCACCCCCTCGAAGGCATCAGCAGTCAGCTCCTTGACTACCAACTCCTTACCCTGAAATTCGACCACCTTACCGGCGGAACGCGCGGAGGCGAGGAGTGTCAGCTGGGAATAGGGCACCTTCTGCTCGGCAAGGCAGTTGAGCATTTCGATGCCGACCGCGCCAGTTGCACCGGCGATAGCGATGTGGGGTGGTTGCTTCATTGGGAAAAGAGGGCGAACCATACTGAAAGTTGACGCCGATGCAACCATAGGGAATCAACTACCGCTGAATCACCGGGCCCTGTCCGGAGGGGGTACGGCAACTGCTTGTTCACAAGCTAGCAATGGCGATTTCGAGGCATCAGAATTACAGTCAGAGAAAATCGACAAACCGCTTGCGTTGGGACGCTAAAAAAGTAATGTCTGCCTCGCCTAACCACCTCAGAACTTTCCGAAGTGGTTTATTGTCAAGATTTACATACAAATCATGAAGAAAACACTGATCCTTCTCTCTGTCCTCGCTGGTCTCGCCTCCGTCAGCTGCTGCTGCGGTAGCAAGCCAGCTCCCGTTGGCGGCCCGACTTACGTCGCACCCGTCAAATAACTCCAAGTCTCTGGCGAGGCAGGACTGTCCGGTCGCGCCAAGGTGAAACCAATAAACATCAAATAACGAATATGAAAGTTGCAAAGATTGTTGCTGTTCTCGCTGCTCTTGCCGGCCTTACCCTCACTTCTTGCGGAAGCAAGCCTGAGCCAATGGCTCCTGCTCCCGTCCCAAGTGTGACCATCGGCAAGTAAACTGTCGAAAATTAAGTGAATTGTTTCGAGCTGGAGCCTTGCAAAAGGCTCCAGCTTGTTTTTTGATATTGCTAGTCTACGCCGGAGGGCGCAAAACTGAACACACCACAATGAAATTACTTCTTCAAATGACAATGGCGGTTGCAGTAGCAGCTGGTGCGATGAGCCTCACTTCTTGCAGCAATGGATGCTGCACTGGAGAAGATCCTGTCCCGGGCTTGCGTCCTCTTCCGACCTTCGACACTCCGGCTCCCGTAGTCGACTATTCGAAGTAGGTTTCTGACAATCTCTTTACCGAAGAAGGCCGCGACGAGTTCGTGGCCTTTTTTGTGCCCGCATGTCTGACTTGATGCAGAACCTATCTTCCATGCGTTTTCTTCATTTCCTTTCCGACCAAGTGGAGTTAGTCTGTCTGTTAGCTTATGGATAAAAAACTGATCCTCTATCTCATCATTCTCGCCGGGTTGGTCACCGCCACTGTGAAGTCCGTGCAATCTTCCAAGGAAGTCGACACCGCTTTGACCACCAACGAAATCGAGTTGTTGGAAGACACCGGCCATTTCGACCTGGACCCCAACGAAAACGTTCTCATCCCCCTTTACGAAGAGGGAACCCAACTCAGCCCCGAAGAGCTGGCCAATGGCGAGGAGCCTTCCGCCGAACTCGCTGCGGCCTACGAGAAATTCCTGGGAACAGGCAAAAAAGGCAGCCCTATCCTGACTTTTGCCCTCTTCATCGTAACGGGCGTTTTCACCGGCTTTCTGATCGTGAGCTATATTCTACCCAACGTGGTCCAGCGCGCTTCGGAGGAAGTCTACGGTTCGACCCAAAAGGTTGGAGGCCCCAGCGCGCTCACCCGGGCGCAAGCCGCAGTTGCCCAAGGCGAATGGGAACAGGCGATCGAACTCTATCAGGAAGCCGCGACCGAGGAGCCCGACAACCGGCTGCCCTGGGTGGAAATCGCCATGCTGCAACGCGAACGACTCGAGAATCCCCATGCAGCTCTCCTGACCTTGGAACAGGCTCTCGCGCGGGGTGGCTGGCGCGAAAACGACGAGGCCTTTTTCCTTTTCCGCAAAATCGAAATCTTCGAGAACGACCTCAATGAGCACGATCAAGCGATTACCCTGCTACGCGATGTCATCGATCGATTCCCTCAAACCCGCCACTCTGCCAATGCCATGCACAAACTGCATGAGCTAGGCGAGTCGTGAAGTTCGGTTCGTGAAGTCCGGTCCCCTCCCCGCCCTCGGCCGCTGCCCCCTCCTTCTGCCCTTCGCCGGAGCAGTCTTGGGCATTCTAGTGTCCGAATGGGGAGCATGGGCTCTCCTGGTGGCAATCGTTACCAGCGCCCTCTTCGGAGGGCTTTGGCGATTCAAGCCAACAGTCGTGGCGGCAGCTCTCATCACCCTTGCCTTCGCGATCCTACATGATGAAAGGCGGAAGCAACGAGACATCCTCGCCGAAGAGTTCCAAAGAAAAGCCGATATCTCTCTGACCGGCACACTTTTGGAAAGTAACCGCGCCGGCTTGGTGCGACGCCTTTTCGAGACCGACGAGGGAGCACGTCTGACCCTCGATGGCCTACCCAGAGAATTTCGGACCGGCCAGCGAATCACCCTCATGGGAACTCCCCATAAAGACATCCCCTCCCGCAATCCCGCCGGATGGGATCCCCGCGACACACTTTGGAAACGAGGCATCGCGGGCTCTGTCGAGGTCACTTCCGCAGAGATGGTTGGCTGGTCACATGGCTTCCCCGTCCTTCGCGGGTGGTCGGAAGAGATCCGTCTGAACCTCATCGAACGTCTAACCAACGGCATTGAGAACCGGGAATCAGCCGAAGTCGTCCAAGCTGTGATCCTTGGCGAAAAGTCTACGGGCAGCCGGGCCTTTGATGATTTTCGAAAGACGGGAACGATGCACGTTTTTGCGGTGAGCGGTTTGCACGTAGGGCTTGTCGCCCTCATCGTCTTCGGGGTCGGAAAGCTTCTCCGCCTCCCTCCCCGAGTGCTAATCTGGGCAGTGCTCTTCGCCATGTTTGGCTATGCATTCATCACGGGGCTCCGTCCACCCGCTCTGCGCGCCTCTCTCATGGGAGCACTCCTATTGGGACGCTTCCTTTTGCTACGCCGCCCCTCGGTGGTGAATAATCTCTTTGCCGCTGCGATCGTGGTCCTCTTCCTCGATAGCTTCCAGCTTTGGCAAGCAGGCTTCCAACTCAGCTTCCTCGTTGTGGGGGTCATTCTCCTCTTGGAGCCGCTCATCTGGTGCCGCGTCGAACCGCATTTGGCGCACGATCCGTATCTCCCGAAACCCGTCTGGTCCCGATGGCAACGTTTCACCCATTGGAGCCGCAACAAGGTCGGAAAGATGTTTACGGTCTCATTGGCGGCCTGGTCGGGATCCGCACCACTCAGTGTTTTCTACTTCGGATGGTTCACCCCCATCGCGAGCTTCGCCAGCGTCCTGATGGTAATGGTGGCGTTCCTAATTCTCTGCTGCGCTTTCCTGAGTCTGACTCTCGGAAGCATCGCACAACCCGTTGCACTCAAACTCAATGCGATCAACGGAGAGCTCGCTCACTTTGCCCGCCACTCCGCAGCAACCATGAGCAACTGGCCGGGGGCCTGGATGCGATACCAGAACCGCGCCGAGTGGGAAGAAGGAATGTGCGTGCTGGACATCCCATACGGCGGAGCGGCAATCCACCTCGATGCCGGAGGAGGAGTTCTCATCGATGCCGGAAGCGAATCCAGCTTCTGGTGGATTGTCGATCCCGCCCTTGAGGCCTATGGCCTCTCCTGCGATTCGCTCATTGCCACCCACAACGACGCCGCTCATATCGGTGGATTGGAAGAAGCCGCCCGCAGCTTCCCGGTAGGCCAAGTTCTTGTTCCACGAGAGTCCGAACGCTACAGCCTTGCGGAACTCGTCACTACCTGCCGCGAAGAAAACATAACCCTCCATTACCCCGACTCCACCCCCAGGCTCCCTGTCGATGAAGAGACTTGGATCGAGGTCCTCCACCCCGGCAACCCACACTCACCACGGTCCGATGACCGGGGAATCGTCGTCCGCATTTTTCAAAACGGTTGGTCGATTCTCGTGACTGCGGATACGGGCTATGAAACCGAAAAGGCGTTGCTAGAAAGTGGGAAGCATCTCCAATCCGACCTTTGGATCTGTGGACGAAATCAAAGGGACAGCATGGGGCACGACGCCTTTGTGAAAGCAGTCGCTCCCAAGGCCATCATCGCCACAGAGCAATCCTACCCCGAGGCCGAACAGATTCCGCCGGTCTGGAAAGCATGGTTGGAGAACAAGGGCGTCGCCTTTTTCAGTCAAAAGGAACATGGCGCAGTCTTCGTCCTTCCAAAAGGAAACGAACTCACGCTCAAAGGATATCTAACAGGTCGCAAGGTCCGACTCACGCGCTGAGAACAAAAAAAAAATTCCCGGAGCTTCGGTCTACACGACAAACCGAAACTCCGGGACCACGAACCAGTCAATCCGCTTTACCAGAGCGAATTATTCTTGGTGAATCTGAAAGAACATTTTGGGATTGGTTTCCAAATCGACCGTCACCAGGAACTGCCCCAAACCACTGCCATCAGTAGTGGCAGACATACCATCAATTGTGGTGAAACCGCCTTCAAGCGTCACCGTGCTACCAATTCCATATTCGGTGGAAGGAACTCCCTTGAAGTCGATCTGGAACGTCGCCTGACCCACCAAGTTGCAGGACACAACCTCGATGTCTCCGACTTCAGGAAAAATCTGCAAACCTTGCAAGGTCCCGAAGGCCGCGTTGGTCGGATTGACACTGACGACGAGATACTCATTGTCCGCAATCGTTTGCACATCCGTGAAGTAATTCTGGGACTCCGTCCAAATTGCGGGTGCACCTGCGATTCCAACGTAAGGCGTCCCAAGCACTGGGTCTTGCGATTCATCCGCGACCTGTTTTCCGAAGGAAACATCGTAGGTGCGACCAACCTCGCTTCCCTCACGAACCAGCGCAATGACCCGGTAAGTTCCAGCTGCCAATCCATTGACCCTCGCCACCAACGCCTTGCCATCACGAGTGAAAAGCCAATCCCACATCAAGGGAGTCCGGTAGATATCGGAATTGGCCGGCGTCCCTCCACCCGACTGACTTGGCTCATCATCGAAGTCAAAGACTCCTCCCGACAAAGTACCAAAGTCGACGTTGATACCCGGCACCGGCTCTCCAGTGGCGGAGACCAAACTCCCTCCTCCATCGCCGCTCAGACTATTGAAGAAATTTTCATCCTCGCCCAAATAGCCAAAGAACTGGGCTGGGGCCACGACTCCGCCTTCCGCAGGAGCGTAACTTCCCGCATACTTTCCAGTATTTGAGGATAGTGGCTCAAAGTCGAACTGGATAGATGCCACGGTTGGCTCGATCGTCGGAACGCTATTTTCATCGTCGGGATCGGATCCATACTCCACCTCAATCCCGTCGCCAAAACCATCTTCGTCACTATCGAAAACATTAGGATCCGAGCGGTGCGGTAGGCCTCCAAGGACCCCGCTATCGGGGTTCTCCTCTCCATCCTTGAGCCCATCACCGTCACTATCAGGATTGAGAGGGTCAGTTCCCGTCTCTCCCACACTGGCCCAAGAGCCATATAAGTCCTCCGCCCCATCGTTGTATCCATCCCCATCGGTATCCGGATTGCGTGGCTGGGTGCCAATAGTGTATTCGTCCAGGTTATCGATGTTGTCGCTGTCCGGATCGTCGTTTGCCCCATTGGGCGAAGAGCTGTCGACAGGGTTCAACTGTTCGTCGATCTCCCATTTGTCCGGCATTCCATCTTCGTCAGTATCCTCATAATTCGGATTGGTGACAAAGCCATCCTCGCCAGCCTTCACCTCTTCTTCATCCAAGACCCCATCGCCATCACTATCATTCGATAGCGGGTTCATCAGATCGCCCGGCGCACTCCCGAGAACATCATCCTGATAGGGGTTGATGTTCATCGTCGGGGAAGCCTCTTCCCCATCAGTGAGACCGTCGTCATCCGAGTCTTCATCCTGAGGATCGGTCCCCGCCAGGAATTCTTCCAAGTTCGTGAGGTCATCGCTATCCGCGTCACCCGAAGCATCATTGGTTCCCACCAACAATCCATTCTCGCTCTCCCAGACATCGTTCATCCCATCGTTGTCCTCGTCCACAAAAACCTTCACCACATCGGAGTAAGTGGTCCCGATTCGAATCTCATCCACCTCATGAGAACTGACCTGAAAGCTACCAAAGCCAAGGCGGGTGAACGAAAGATTCGTGTAAATCGCCGTGCCATCGCTGCTCGCAGGCTCGGTCTCACCCGGATCCAAATAAATCGACAAAGTGTCCTCATCCGCAGCGCCGAAATCGATGCGAATGACTACCAGGTGCTCCTCAGCATCAGCAGTGCCGACATCCAGGGCCACCGCACCAGCAGCATTCTTATCGATCAACAACCCATAGTCAGGAGCCGCACTGTTGGTATCCACTCCAAAGGAAAACACCGTATTATTATCCAATTGCGCACCCCGCCAAAACTCAATGATCTGGGAACGAGGCACATCGACGAAGTTGAGCTTATGAACGAAGCTCAGGTAAATGGTGGTCCCTTCGGTACCGGGAACAATTTCGCTCCCCAAGTTCAGAGAAACCCGGGAACTCGCAGTGGTTTGCACTGCCCGCCCTCCAGCTGTTAGAAATCCAGTCGGGGCCGTCACTTCCAAGCTATTGGCCGCCACGGTATTGATTGTATCGTCTCCGACATTATTCACCCAAGCCTGTCCGTTGTTGGTATTGCCGGCCAACGGGCCTTCGGGATAATTGAAGGATTCTTCGAAGAGAAGCTCCGCTCCAACTGATGTCGAAAAGACAACAAGGAGAGATGATTGCAGCAGTGGTTTTTTCATGGTTTTTGCAGTGTGAAGATATTTCTAAAATGAGAAAGCTAGCCAAAAGTCTATGAGGCAGAGAGGCGGCTTCGATAAACACTCGACGGTCCGCCGAAGCCTCTCTTTAAGTGCAAAGAAGATAAGCCTTAGACGCGCTTGCGCCGGGCCAAACCAACTCCCGCAAGTCCGACCAGAAGGACTGTTGACGGCTCGGGAATCGGGGAAACATCAGCCCAGCTTTCCCCAATTCGCAGCTCATCCAACACCATGGTCTGGTCGCTGGAAAACATCCCGATCCGAATGCTATCGAAGCTAAAGTTCTGGGTTCCGCTGGTTACGGAACTGAAGGTTCCTCCCACTGGCGCCGCACCCGTGCCCAAACTGGCAACATCAGGATCGACCCAGAGATTGAAGGTGGGAGTTCCCCCGCTCATATCAAATTGGGCCACCATCAAATGCGCTCCCGGTGCGATAGCGGCAGCAGGAGAATTGGAAATGGCGCTGCTCATCGGGTCACCACCCCCGCTATAGAGTCGGTGGCTGTAGCCGCTATTGATTCCTCCCGAGAACGTCGCCTCAGAACCCCCGTTGTAGAGAGAGAACCCAGCGGTGTTGCCCTCCACATCGATTAGAAAACTCATCCACACGTTGGAACCACTTCCTCCAATGGTCGATCCAAAGTCACGAAACATCGCCACGCTGGATCCTGACCGGACACCCATTGCCGCGCCCCCAGTGGTTTGCAATGCACCGTAGGACAACGAATCCGAAGCAACCGTCAGACTCCCTACCGAAGCCCCGGTCGCAGTTCCGACGTTCCAGGCTTCCCCTCCGGCAAACCCCACCCCTCCATTTTGAGTCGATAGACCTTCCCCGGATGTGTACTCGAATCCTTCGTATACGGTCAGAGCGCCAAAGAGTGGTTGCGAAACAAATGTGCAGGCGACCAATGCCAAACTGTTAGATGTTAGTTTTTTCATAATGAGTTTTGTATTTATCAAGACCACGACAATCGAGATGTCCCAGTTCACTCGCCATTTGAGGGCTCTGAATTTTTTTAACAAGCTAGCCAAAAGTTTAGGGTCCCCTCCCAGCCTAGACCATTGACCAGTTCCCAAGCACGGGCTCGGGGTTCAGCGTGGGCGATATGATAAAAGCTCACGCTCCCTCCTGGAGGAGTTTCCGCCCTTGGACGATCGCCCTCGTCCTTGCCACCGCCGCCACTGGATCCCGCTCTTTCGCGCAGACCTACGAGCAAGGTTTCACCTTTCGCCTTTTCGATATTCAGGAAGAGATGGACCGTCTCTACCCTCTCATCGAAGGGCAGAACCCGAATGTTGATGAAAAGCACGCCCTCGTCGACTATGAGTCCACCGCCTCCTTTGCCGGCTACTCCAACGAATTCATTGTCGAGATTTCCGGACGTTTGGAAATCACCTCCCCAGGCGACTACGATTTCCGCATCACTTCCGACGATGGCTCCACTCTCAATATTGAAGACGAGCTCGTAGTTGCCAATGACGGCATCCACGCCGCCATCTCTCAAACCGGCTCTATCAACCTCGCCTCCGGTCCCCATGAATTCGAGCTCCGCTATTTTGAAAACTCGGGGGGCCAAAGACTACTTCTGGAATGGAAGCCCCCTGGCAGCCAGGCCTTCGTCACTATCCCCGCGAACGCCTTCAGCACCCTCGCCAATGTCACCCGCGTTACCGCTCCCGGGAAAAAAGAAATCCTGCGCCCCGGCTCCTCCATCCGGCCGGGTAATGGTTCTCCCCTGAATTCCGCCCACCCTTCCTGGACTGTTCGCCAGTCCCGCCCCAACAGCTTTCAACCTAAGGTCGGAGCATTGGCCGTGCGTGACGACGGCCAACTTTTCGTCTCCACCTTCGAGCCCAACCAATTCGGATTCCCCGAGCCTTCTGCCGGTGGAGACGGCAAGGTCTACATGGTCACCAACACCTTGCTGGGAGATCCCAACCAAATGACGGTCACCGAAGTCGCCTCCAACCTTTCCGAACCCTTGGGGATGAAGTTCGTCGACGGCGACCTCGTGGTCACCCAGCGTCTAGCCCTCACCCGGCTGAAAGACAACGACGCGGATGGTTACTATGAAACCCACGAAACCATCACCGATGGTTGGGTTTCGGACAACTACCACCACTTTCACTTCGGAATCGTCGAGCGGGACGGTTTTGCATACAGTGCCTTGTCAACCTCCATCAACCGCTCCAGCGACTTTCCGGGACAGGAAGCGCGCGGTCTCAATGGAGCCAACCCACCCCATCGGGGTTCCCTGATGAAGACCAACCTCACCACGGGCGAGAAAAGCTTCATCGCCGGCGGTCTGCGCACCCCCAACGGTCTCCTCGCCGGACCAGAGGGCACCCTTATCAACTGCGACAATCAGGGCGGCTGGGTGCCCACCAGCAAGATCCAAATCATTGAAGAAGGCCACTTCTACGGCTTCTACAATGACACCGACCTGACCAACGACAATTACCCTACCGGAGGCGCGCCCAGCGACTACTCCGACCAGCCGGTCACTCCCCCTGCCATCTGGCTCCCACATAGCGAGGTGGCAAAGTCTCCTTCCGAGCTGGTGCCACTCGACAACGGAATCTATGCCGGCCAATACCTGTTCGGGGAAGTGACCCTGGGGGGCATTCGCCGGGCATCTTTGGAAAAAGTCAATGGTGTGTGGCAGGGCTGCGCCTATCGCTTCAGTCAAGGCTTTGAAGGAGGAGTCAATCGACTCGCCTGGGCCTCCGACGGCTCCCTCTATGTGGGCTGCATCGGCGCAACCTCCAACTGGTCCTGGCAGGGGACGACCTATGGCTTACAACGTCTCGAACCTAAAACAGACGGCACCGTGGCCTTCGACATCAAGAATGTCAGGGCGCTCCCAGACGGCTTCGAAATCGAGTATACCAAACCCATCGACCCCTCCTTTGCCGAGCATCCCTCCAACTTCTCGGTCGTGCAGTGGACCTACACTCCGACACCCGACTACGGAGGCCCCAAGCAGCAGCAGTCCACGCTCTTCGTCAACGACTCCACCCTCTCCGCCGATGGACGCAAGGTCCGCTTGCAAGTCAATGGATTAAAAGAGGGCTTCGTCCACCACATCACCGCCGATCCGCCTTCCACCACCGACGAAGTTCTCTGGTCCACGGAGGCGTGGTATACCTTGAACGCGATTCCTGAAAACGTGACCGACGCCATCACCGGGGTCACCCTTTCCGCACAATCGGTACAGGAAAACAAGCCGATAGGCACCCTGATCGGGGCCTTCGACGCCACCCATCAGGATGCCGGAGAGTCGGTCACCTTCACCCTTCCCGAGGGGCAATTTGACAACGATCTTTTTCAAATCGAGGGAACCAATCTGCTCACCAACTTCCCCTTCGACTTCGAACGCAATGCTCTCTACTCCATTCTCGTGAGAGCTGCGGATAGCGCGAGGAACTTTACCACCGTGGCTTTCGATATCACCATTACTGACGAGAGTAGTGAGCACCCCGCCAGCGCCATCGAGCTCACCTCTCATGTTCTGCCAATACCCCACTCATCTAACAGTCAGGTTGGCCGATTGCTGATTACAGATCCCGATCTCGGCGATCTCAATACCGGCGCCACCCTGACCCAAGAGGGGACCGGGGCGCTGCTTGCGAGCGAGGCCTTTGCCTACAATGACGGTTCGCTCATCGCCCGCAATGGCGGCGTGGGATTCGACGGTGCCTGGACAACCGTCACCGGATCCACCAGCGTCACGGGCGGCTTCGCAGTCCAATCGACCGCCAGTTCTCGCATCGTTCGCCTCCTCGACACCTCAACAGGCGGCCCCCTCGCGGCATATCGCGATAGCTCGAGCAACATTGGCCAAGACGGCACGACCCTTTACGTTTCCTACCTCCAACAGATTCCACAAGGAGGACTCAATGCCACCGGGATTGTCGAGTTCCGCCGCGACGGCAATGCCGATTCCAGCACGATATTCAACACCGGTGTCGATACCAATCCCGCTCCCGCGACCTATGGCATGCGGCTTAAGCGCACCGCAGCACTCACTCTCGCCGCGCCCTCGGGTCCGACCAGCGAGATGCATCGATTGGTTCTCAAAATTGAGTTCGGTGCCAACAACAACGACACCATCACCTTCTACCAAGATCCCGCCAGCAATGGAGAAAGCTCGCCCGTGGGTAGCCTTTCCTCCAACGACCTCTCCTTTGACCGACTTGGCTTTGGCTCCTTCCAAGGCGGTGAACTCATCGTTGGTGACATCCGGTTTGCAGACAACTTTGCAGCAGTCGTTCCGGCCTCCACCACTGCCAGTCACCTCCTCGAGCTCGTTGCAGGGCCGGGCGACGACCACAACAACAGCTTCCGTATCGTGGGTGATAATCTGCTGGCCAACGAAACTCTCACTGCAGGTTCCTATTCCCTCCGTATCCGGGCAACCGACAGTGCCGGCGAGGCCTACGAAGAAATGCTCGTGGTCTACGTAGGTGATGGTTTGGCAGATGACGACGAAGACGGTTTGTCCAACCGGGAAGAAGTAGAAGCGGGTCTGAATCCCAACGACGCATCTGATGCAGCCCTCGACTCCGACGGGGACGGGCAAAGCAACTTCATCGAAGTGATGGGAGGCTCCTCGCCCTTCGATCCTTCCTCGCTCTTTCAATCATCGCTCCAGGTCAGCCCCGAGGAAACCTCCCTCGACTTCACCAGCCAGGCCGGTCGCCTTTACTTCCTGGAGAAAAGCTCCGACCTCTTCGACTGGCAATCCTATGGTTCCTCTCTCACCGCGGATTCCTCTCTCACCCGCCTGCTCTTGCCTGACCTACTGGCCGATGATGAGAAAGGTTTTCTGCGGGTCGCCGCAGGCTTCCAATCCATCACTCCCATCAACCTGTTAGAGAACGGTCTCAGCAACTGGTCCTTTGTCACCAGCGATCCGGCAGAGTGGGATTACAATTCCACCACCGGTGTCCTCAAGCATGTGCGTTCAATTTCCAGTGGCTTCATCTACTATCCCGGGACGTTTACAGACTTCGTTTTAAGGCTCCAATTCAAGACCACCCCCGGTACCAACGCGGGCATCTTCACCCGCGCCACTCCCGGAACCAGCCAGCCTTGGATCGATGGCAATGAAATCCAGATCGACAACATCGATGTCGAGGGACCCGATCGCGAGACAGGATCCGTCTATCGCCGCATCGCCGCCAACCCTGGCTACGACCCCGCCGACAATGTCTGGCACAGCATGGAGATCCGGCAAGTCGGGCGCAGCATCCGGGTGGAGATCGACGGCCTCGTTCTGGTGGACGTATTGGATACCGCAGCAGAATACCCGGAGATCACCTGGCCCGAGAGCGGCTTCATCGGCCTGCAGGACTCGCACCACAATCCGCTCGGAACGACGATCGAATATCGCAACCTTTTGCTCTATCCTTTGCCGTAAAAGTTTCCGCAGCGAAGAGCACCTCAATCATCGAGGTGGACCAAGCCCCGACGCACCGCAGTCACTGCAGCCTGCGTCCGGTCGAGGACATCCAACTTCACTAACAGGTTGGAGACATGAAGCTTCACGGTAGCGAGGGAAAGCTCTAGCGCGGAAGCAATCTCCTTGTTGCTGAGGCCCTCGATCAACAGGTTGAGGACTTCCAGCTCCCGGGCCGTCAAGGGGCGTCTCAGCTTTTGGCGCTCCAACTTGGCAGTCAGTTCGGCTGGAAAGTAGGTCCCACCCGACGCGATGGTCTGGATGGCGTCTAACAGCTCGGAGGTTTCAGCCCCTTTCGAAAGATAACCACGGGCCCCCGCCTCCACCGCCCGCCCGACATCATCCTCGCCATCGTAGACGCTGAGAAAAAGAACCCGGGCCTCGGGATGCTCCTCAAGCAGACGCTTGGTTGCTTCAGCCCCATCGATTCCCGTCAGCCGGTAATCCATCAGCACCACGTCCGGCTGCAGGCTGGCATAGGCGGAGCAGACCTCCTCGCCCGCCGCCAACTCCCCAACCACCGTCATCCCGGGGTCGGACGCGATGGCCTCGATGGTGCCAATTCGGACGATGATGTGATCGTCGACGATGAGTGTTCGTATCATTTCTAACAAGGGTGCTTCTGGGATTGATTCAAGAGCTTGAGGGAAACCACGGTTCCTTTCCCAGGCTCGCTTTCAATGGAAAGATCTCCGCCAATGGTTCTCGCACGTTCCATCATACCCTGCAATCCAAAGCGTCCCAAACCCATCGCTTTCTCCGGTTCAAAACCACAGCCGTTGTCCCGAATGCTCAGCTCCAAACCCTCCTCTGTTTCCGCCCGCACCACGTCCACCTGATCCGCGCCCCCGTGCCGCAATGCGTTGTAAGTCGCCTCTCGAATGATTTTGGAAAGATTCCGCTCCACCCGGGCATCACGCTCCACGGTCGGTCCCGACAACTCGAAGGTCAGCTTGGCTCCCATCTCTTCCGCCTCCGCCTCCAGAAATTCATCCTGCCCCAGATGGGAGCCGGTCATGCGGTGATTCTGCCTGAGGTCATGAATGGATTCGCGCGACTCCTTCTGGCAATGTTCCGCCATGCGCCGGGCAAGAAAAAGCCCTTCCTTAATCTTATCGACCTCTCCCGCCTGCATGCGTCGATCCACGGTGCTCAATTGCCGGGCAAGACCGGCGATGTTTTGCTCCAAAGAGTCGTGAAGATCCCGCGCCAAGCGCTCGCGCTCGCGCATCGTGACTTCCCGCTCCACCTGCTGGTGAATCAACTCCGTCTGCTCGTTCACCTTGCGCCGCAGGAGAAAAGCCCAACCCATCGACAAGGCCACCAAACCTAACAAACCCATAGACAAAAGAATAATGCGATCAGTCGTCCACCAGGAAGGCCGATCCAGCACCCGGATGTCCTGCGGCGTTCGCAGGAGGATGCGGAAGCGATCCGCATCATAAGCGTGGGCCTCCGCATTGCTCGAGCTCAGCACGCAAATGCCCCGCAGATTCACTAAGGAACCGCCAACCACATCGACATTCTCCGGTGAGTGTCCTTTCAAAGAGGCCACGAAGTTTCGCCCATCCGCCCGACAAAGAAGATCGAGCCCCGACTCGGTCGCCACGACGGAATCCACGGTGGCCTGCAAACCAACCAGGGTCTGGTGCAGCTCCACAGAAAAGGCTCCCTCAGGCAGACGCAGATCCCTTGCCGCCACCTCCGTCCGGCCTCCAATCCCCTTGACCTCCCAAGAACTCAGCACGGGGGCGAATGGCTCGGGCACCACTGTTCCCTGCGCTTCCACTCGCTCCCCCACTTCCCAGTTGGTTTCCTTGGTGGTCCGCACCAGCAGCGCTCCTCGGCTGCCTTGGAGGTAAAGATTCTTTCCATCACAATGGGTAACAACCCCACGCACCGAAACCGTATGCAGGGTGCTGGTCTCCATCCGCAGCATCTGGTCCACCTCCAAGAGAGGCGGAGCGCCTTCCTCGCTCTCAATCAGCTCAATATCTTTTAAGGAATGAAGCTGAAAAATTCGTCCTGTCATCTGGCGGCGGGAATTCCACTGGGTCGCAGCCACCCCTCTTGCCCGAACCGGTTTGTTCAAGAAAGTGGGAGCCTGCTCCTCGACCTCTTCCGTGCGAGGGAGAACCAAATTGTAAAGCTGCCCATTCCAGTTCAGACGTAGCGAAAGAGCCCTCCCCGTGGGGACAATCTCCTCGATCACCCCATCCAGCTGAACCCACTGACAGTCAGTTCGAGGGTCGTCCAAGACTTTGCGATCGGCGACCAGCGGCTCCGGCAAGGGTTCGCGACCCAGCTTGCGAATCTCGGTGGCATCGATGTGCGGCAAAAAGTTTCCTTTGTTTGTCACTCCATGGACCAACAAGCGGTCACCCTGATCGAGTTCGACCCGCGTCCTCAGACGACTGGAAAGGGAAATATAGATCCCCGCCTTTCCATCGAAAGCAAAGAAGCCCTCCCGCTCGATCCCGAACTTCATCACCTGCACCTCGATCCGAACTGGCCTCCGCTGATTCGCCTCTTCGACAGTCAAGGAGCGCACCGCGGAGATCGACCGGATCTGGTCCGCCCCATCCAGAGAGCCCATTAGGACCAGCCAGATGAAAGACAGCTTCAGACTTCTCAACTGCCATCGATTTCTCAAAATTCCCTCCGTTCCACAGCGGCACAGACTGCCATATTTCAAGAGGCGACTCCAGAGACCATTCCATCTTCGCGGCATCAATCTGTCTTTACTCTTTTGCAAGTTCGGCAATATCATGGGCGGTTGGAGAGAACCCCTATGTTATTCATCCTTCTTGGAGCGTTTTTGTTATATGTCGGTGCCGAAGCCCTCGTCCGAGCCAGTGTCAGTCTTGCCACGCGAGCAGGAGTTTCCGCTCTGGTGGCAGGTCTCACCGTGGTCGCCTTTGGGACGAGCGCCCCGGAGCTCAGCGTGAGCATTTCCTCCGCCTTGGAGGGCAAGTCCGGTATCGCTCTGGGTAATGTGGTGGGCTCTAACATTTTCAACATTGCGGTGATTCTCGGCATCGCGGCTCTCATCCATCCCCTGCAGATTCACCTCAACGTGATCCGGCGCGACATCCCAATCATGATCGTCAGCTCGGGGATCCTGCTCGCCCTCATTGCCACCGGCACGGTCTCAGCTCTCGCAGGAGTGGGCTTGCTCGCGTCCCTCGCGGCCTATCTGTTCTTCACCGTCCGTTTGGCGAAAAAAGAAAGTCGCCCCGCAGACGAAATTCCCTCCCTCCTCACCAAACACTGGCTACTCGATGGAGGGGTCCTGATCGTGGGACTTGCCGTTCTGATTTTCGGCTCCCGCCTCTTCGTCGATGGAGCAACTTCCTTGGCCAAGTCCCTGGGCGTCTCCGATGCCATCATCGGATTGACCATCGTCGCCGCTGGCACCAGCCTTCCGGAGTTGGCGACCAGTGTCGTCGCAGCCCTGAAAAAACAATCCGACATCGCGGTCGGCAATGTGGTGGGCTCTAACATCTTCAACGTGTTCTGTATCATCGGAGCGACTTCGGTGGTCACTCCCATCGACGCCACTGGCATCGAGTTGCGCGACAGCCTGACTATGTTGGGCCTCAGCCTCGTCCTCTTGCCATTCGCCCTCACCGGCCGTCGGATCTCGCGGATGGAAGGATTGGTCTTCTGCGGTGTCTATGCAGGCTATGTCTTCTTTCTTTGGCCCCGTTAAGCCCCGTTTGATTGGCCGAAGCCTTCTGATCAGGTCTGGAGACCGGTGCGAAAAATCATCGTTCGCGTAAAAAAATCCGAGCAAGAGTCCAAAGCGGGTCTAGGTTCTGCAGGAAAGTTCTCACTTTCACGAACGATACTTCCTTCAACTCGTCTACCTCCAACACCTTCCAATTCATGAAACTTTTCAAAGGCTGCACCCGCAGGCTCGCGCAATCACTCATCGGACTTTCCATCATCCTGTTCGTTTCCAGTTGCGCCAAACTCCCCCCCGAACCCGTCGAGCCCACCGCCGAAACCTGGACCAACCCCTACCCCGAGGGAACCTACGAGCACTTCAAGGCCGAGAACTACCCCGAGCGCTCTTCCGCATACTTCAATCATGAAGTCCTCGCCCGCACCGACCCTTCCAATTCGCACATCGTCATTTCTCTCTCCCTTCAGCGCGCCTTTCTCATGAACGGTGATGAAGTCGCCATCGACTATCCGGTATCGACCGGCACCTCCAGCCACCCCACCCCGGCCGGAACCTATACCATCTTGGAAAAGATCAAGGCCAAGCGCTCCAACCTCTATGGCAAGGTGCTCGACGCCTCTGGCAAAGTGGTCAACTCCGATGCCGATTCGCGCACCGCGAAGATTCCCCCCGGCGGCAAGTTCCTCGGCGCGTCCATGCCCTACTGGATGCGCTTCACTTGGACCGGAATCGGACACCACGTGGGCAACGTGCCTCGCTATCCCGCGTCCCATGCCTGCATCCGCGGACAAGCTAATATCCTCCCCATTGTCTTCAGCAAAGTGAAGGTCGGGACCAAGGCGGAAATCGTGGAGTAGATCGCAAGCCTAACTAATCCCGGGTGAGGATCTTCCACCCTTTCGGCCATTTGTTAGAAACCCGTTGCAGGGTATAATGATAGAGCCCTCCTTCCGGCCAGTCCTCACTCCCCAGCCGGAGTTCATAGTGATCGGGCTCAGCGAGTCTACGCAACCGGAGCATCACTTGGGCTCCGTCGCCGTGGACGACCAAGGTGTCACCCGTGACCGAACCATTTTCGTCCATCCACGCGACGATGCGCTCCGGCGGGATATCCCACACCGGGAGGGTGAGTAAAAGTTCCCGCAGATCTTCCTCATCATGGGGAGGACGTTCATCGGCAATGAAGTCGCCGTCGAACGGATCTTGCGAGGGCGAAGTGTTGCTTTGGGGAGCGCAGGCGCAAAGAGCCAACATCGCTCCGAGAAGAATCAAAAACTTCATAATCTAACCAGATAAGTGATTATTCCGCCGCCTCGACGATTTTACCCACATCATCACAGCGGAAGATCTGGAGGGCCTCACCATTCCAAACAAAAGTGGTTTCAGCAGCATGGAACCCCAACCCCCAGCAGTCTTCAGGATCCAGCTTCCATCTCTCCGCCCAAGCTACTCCCCGATCGCCAAAGACTTCCGTGAGTTTCCCCCAGGTGCCTTTCTCCGCGAGCACCACGACGCCCGCACTCGAAATCTCGTTCTTTTCCAAAATGCCCTTCACTCCTTCGGTTTTCTCCTCGTGAGTCATACCCGGAGGAGTGCTCATCAACTCAGCGGCAGCCGAGTAATCACCGCCTTCCAAGCGACTGGCAAACTCCGTTAAAATCGCAACAGCGGCCTCGCGGGTTGGCTCTTGCGGTGGCACGACGACCTCTTCTTCTTTGACCTCCTTTTGACAGGACACCAACAAAACAGAGAGAAGGAAGGGCAGAGCGGCGAAGAAGGATAATTTTTTCATAGAGCTTCAGAAGTTGAGGTTTCATTCAAGACACGAAAAAAAAGGAAATCGATTACAAACCCATTTCCTTATATCCCGCCAGACCAAATCAACTGCGTCCGTTGGGGATTGGCCATTACCGCGCGGTCAAAAGGTCCCTCCTCGTAGGAGGCGATTTGGGGTTCATCGATTTCTATCGAAAGAACCGCCCACTCCCTTTGCTGGGCCGCCACGAGAATCTCGGAATCCGTAAAGCGAAGCCCGGAAGTGAGCATCTTCCCATCTTCCTCCGAGACTGTGAACGAAATCACCGCAGAGCCATCACCCAAGGTTGGTCGATAGGCCAGGTGCACCTCGAGCTCTCGCAAAGAAGCAGGAAGCTCCTTGGCTCCTGTTAGCAGCAAAAACGTTTCCTCGGGGGTGGGCTGGGGAACCCGATAAATGAAGTTCCACCAGACAATCGCAAGCAAAGGCAGCCCCAGGACGGCAACAATCAGGAAGCACCCGATCTTTTTAGGCGCTCCTTTCATGGACATTTACACGCTCACACAATGCAGCACCTGCAGACTCTTACCCTCGGCTTCCCACTGCAGCTGAAAGTCGGATTTGGGGTCGAAGTTATCCGCGGGGAAAGGAGTGACCTCCAACTTGGGGTATTGCGCCAACTCTTCCTCGGCCCACTCAAAGTATTCTTCATGGTCAGTCTTGAAGATAAAGATTCCCCCGGGAACGAGAAGATTGTGCACGGTCTCGAGAAACTCCTGCTGAATCATGCGCCGGCGATGATGCTTGGCCTTGGGCCAAGGGTCGGGACAAACGAGGTGCAATCGCGAGACACTGTTCCGTGGCAGCAGCCACTCGGCGGTGTAAGCGGACTCGAGCCGAAGAACCTTCAGATTGTCGAGACCACGCTCCTTGGCCCCGCGGCAAGTCTTTTGCACCCGCCCTAGTAAACGTTCCACTGCCAGAAAGTTACGGTCCCGGTGATGCTCCGCCAGTGCCAAAGTATAAGAACCGTCTCCTGACCCGAGGTCGACTTCTAATGGAGCCCCATTGCTAAAGATATCTTCCGGCTCGAGGCGGGCATAGTAATCCTCGGGCACGAATTCATGCGGGTAGGGCGGGCGGTAGCGAGGTTCGTTCACGGTGAGGACGAAACCGAAAACCCTTGAGGCTGTGATGGAAAGGAGAAACTTTAGAAAGAGTCTTTTTCGAAAGGAGGAACAAAGAATGCTCGCTAGGTCGTTTCCTCTTTACTTGCTACCCACTAAGCCTGTCTGTTTGTGTCATGAAGTTTATCTTACTAGCTGGTCTGCTGATGACCACCTGCCCACTTCTTCCCGGTCAGGAGCCCCCTAAACCGAATGAAAAGGCCGGGCGATATCATCTCTTATTATTAAAGCGTCCAGATAGCGGAACACTTTTCGATCGGTTTGTAGATTCCTGGCTGGATACCGGTAGTAAGGAAGACTTGGAAACCTTTCTGCAAGCGAGCGCGGAAGAAGGCGGAGCTGCAGAGTGGCGTCTCTTGGCGACCTATCAAGATTGGATGGGGCGCGAGGAACAAGCACTCCGAGCGATGAGCTTAGCTCTCGAAAAGTCGCCCGATTCCGGCGACCTTTTTTTTGCCCGCGCCAAGATGAAGGCTCGCCTGTTAGATTTCGAGGGAGCGCTGGCTGATTTGGAAAAAGGAAAGGCAGAAGCCGGGGAGGAAGCAGCCATCTTGAAAGGAACTTGGCTGGCCCGTGCGGGTCGCCCCCAGGATGCCCTCACGGCTTGGAAGGAAATTCTCGCCGCCCGCCCCGATGACGAAGAGCTGCGGGAAGACCTCATCGAACTGCAAGTCGGAGAGGGACTTTACGAAGAAGCCATCGCCACCGCACGCAGCCTGGCCGAGGGCACCAAGGATCCCTATCAGCGTGCCTTGCGCTGGATGCGCTTGGCCGCCATCGAGATCATGGCGGGCAAGCGCGAGGAAGGAATCGCCACCTATCGCAAGGTGCTGGAGATGACGGGTGAGGACTCTTGGCTGGAGAAAGAGGTGCTCGCACAAGTAGACAAAGTCTTCCGCCGCGATGAAGACATCATGGGCCTACGCGAATTCTACGCCGGCCTGCGCGAGAAGTTCCCCCAGCGGGTCAGCTTGCGCAAAGGCCTGGCCGCCCAGATGGCAGCCAATGGCGAAGTGGAGGAAGCGGTCGCGCTCTTCCGCGAAGTGTTGAAGATCACTCCCGGCGATGTCGCCAACCGCGAAGAATTTATCGCGCTGTTAGAGAACGCCAATCGCTACGACCTGGCCGTCGAAGAGCTGAACGTCATTCTGCGTGACAATGAGAACCAGCCCGCGAACTGGGAACGCATGGCCCGTCTGCGCGATCTGATGGGCGACGCGAAAGGCCTGGAGGAAGCGCTGGAAAAGGTCCGTTCTCTGCGCGCCGTTGATGGACCCGGCGTGGTCGCCACCGCGGCCCTCTTCGAGCGTTATCAAATGCGCGAGAAGGCTGAAGAGATATTACGCAAGGGACACGAGGACTTGCCCGACTCCAATGAAGTTACCGAAGCCTTGGCCTCCTTCCTCGCTTCCATCGATGCCACCGAGGAAGAACAATCCGAAGCCACCCAAATGTGGCTCACCATGGCCAAGGGTGCTGATGCCGAGGGTCTCCTGCGAGTTTCCCGCGCGCTCCTCGCCCATCGCCGCGCAGAAGCCTGCTTCACCCTTCTTTCAGAGCGCATTGCGGAATTTCCCGAGAACTTGCTTTTGCTGAAGCAACTCTGCGACGCCGGCCTCGCCAGCGATCAAGCGAAGGAAGCATTCCCCTATGCTCTCAAGTTGGCCGAGCTCGCCCAGTCCCCTACCGACTTGGCCTCCGCTCTGACCGAGGTCACCCGTCTTTCCCGCCGCCTCGACCTCGAACCCGTGATTCAGAACTTAGAAAAAGCCGAGAGCAAAACCGCCGTGCAGTGGTGCGTGATTGCGGAACTGCGAGAGCTGCAGGGCGATCTGTTAGCCAGCGACCAAGCACTCGCCGAAGCCGCCAAGGTGGGCGATGCCCCCTTGATTCTCAGTCAGAAGGTTCGCCTGTTAGAAGCACGTGATGAGCTGGAGAAAGCCGCTGAAGTGATGCGCGAAATCGTGGCCCTGCCCGGTGGCGAACGCCCGGTCTATTTGCGCAAGCTCGTTTCCCTCCTGGCCGACGCGGGCAAGTGGCAGGAAGCTCTTGCTGAGCTCGAGAACTGGAAGCGGGTCGCCCCCGGCGACAAGGCCGCCTGGTTGCGCCGTGCGGAATTGCTCAACGAAAGTGGCGAACTGGAAGAAGCGGTCAACGAGCTGCGCCGCGCCGTGGCCAAATTCGGCGACGAAGAAGAACTGCGCAGCCGCCTCGCCACCGCGCTGGTCGAAGCAGGAGAATACACCGAGGGCGAGCGCCTCTATCGCAAGCTCTATGAGGAAGCCGAAGACGCCACCGCGAAGGCACGCTGGATTGAGCGCCTCGCTTCTTTGGCCAAACAAGAAAACCGTGTGGACGAACTCCTCAACGAGTTCGAGCGCCGCAAGCGCCGCAACTCGCAGGAGGCCGGTCCGCTACAAGCCCTTGCCGCCATTCACGAGACCCTTGGGGACTACGAGATGCAACGCGAAGCCCTCGCCGAGGCCGTACGACGCAAGCCGAACAACGTGAAGCTGCGTCACCAACTCGCCAGCGTGGAGGAACGCGCCGGCGACCTCGATCGCGCGACCGCCACCTTGCGCGAAGCCGCTCGCCTCGATAGTGGCCCCCAGTCGAGCCAAAAGCTTGCCGAACTCTACTTCCGCAATGGCGAGATTGAGCTGGGACTCGATATCCTTCGAAGCCAACAGAATGGAAATCCCCGCGAAATCGAAGCCACCGCCTTAGCCCTGATGGAACAGGCCGAATGGGAAACCGCTGGCAACTATCTATCAGAATCTAACAGCGAAGACTGGCGGCTGCAGTTTCTCCAAGCCTTTACCAATTACAAATTGGGAGAAAAAGAGGAGGCCCGCGCCCAGCTCATCGCCCTCTGCTCCGTCACCGAAGAGATCGAGGGCCTGTCACCTTTGATTAAGGAGGAACTCTACAAAGGCTGGCGCCAATGGCTGGAGCGCGCAGGAATGCAGCAAGACATCCGGGAGACGACCTTGATGAACGCGATGCAACAGTTCTCCTCCATTTTCTTTCGGATGGGCAACCGGCAGTCCAGCTATCGCATGCGGCGTGGTCGCTCCAGCCAGGCTCGGCAAACACTGCCGGGCACAGCAGAGGAGATGCGCTTTCTGGCATTGGCCACTCTTTACCTCGATGCCACCCGCTTTTCCGTAAAGAACCGGGACGAACTCCTGGACGCCATTCCCTTCCCTAACAGTACATTCGGCAATCGTCTGAAGAACTCCCACCGGCTCAGCAGCTGGACCAAGGAGGAGTTTGAAGCCGGGAGAATCGGCCTCGGAGAAATGGTCCGGATAGCGGGAGCCGACGAGAAATTCGAAGTCAAATTTCTCGAACAGGCAGCCAAAGAGCTAAAGGCGACTGACCCCAATACCGCGGACCTCGCCCTCACTTTTCTCCTGCAACGTCGTCCCGAAAACGGCGGCGAGCTGCTCCTGAAAAAATTGGATCTGTTAGAAGAACTGGAGGACGAACAACGAAGCAATCGCCTCAATCAAATCGCCTCTCTCGTTCTAGGTAACGAGCAGAGTCAGTATGACTACTACGGAGACACACCCGAAATTGGCACAGCACTCAAGGAGCGGAACGCGGTTCGCGAATTTCTCCGGAAGGAACTCGCATCCTGGCCCATTGGTCAGAGACAAAAGGACGAGAGCGAGAACCTCGCCAATGCCGTCTGGTTCAACTCCCTGATCGCTGATGCTTGGAACAGCGGGCGCGCGGCGGAATTCGTCGATCTGGCCAACCGAATGTTCAAGGAACAGGCAGCCACCATCAATCCTGCGAAGTCCGGAATGGTCTACTATCAGGGGCGCTACTACCCCACCTCCGTGCTCAACGGCCAGCAAGACAAGCTCTTCCAGCCACCCGCATTTCCAAGGATTGGGCCCGAGATGCCCCAGACGGTTTATCAACTCCTGCAAGCCCCCCGGCAAACAACGGGACTGCAAGTCGCGGCTGATAATAGTAACACCTTCTTCAAGAAGTGGAGCGCTGCTCATCAGCAAAAGTCCGGGGACGTGGCCGAAGATAACAATACGGAGAAGGAAATGACTCCGGAACTCCTGATGTCTGAAGTCCCTCGTTTGGAATCGCCCCAGATGCGAGTTCTCGCCTGGCGGTGGATGGGAGAGGACGACAAGCTTGCCGAAGAGCTGAAAGCCTTTGAAGAAAGCACCAACGCCACCGACATCCTGACGACTGCCGGCTATTGGTTTCAAAAGGAAGACCTCCAGAAGTCCTATCAACTCTTGGCCAAGGCTCGGCATCTTCCTATGGATAAAATCGAGCGGAATCAAGTCGACGGCCAACTGGCCATGGTCGGCTCCATCCTGGCCCAACAAGGGACCGCTCTCGATGAGCTGGAGGTTGCCCGCCGAGCCATCCTCCGCCTTCGCCGTTCTGCCCGCAGCACGGAAGAAGAGAACGAGCTTGTGGGACCAATGAACGCACTGGGACTTTCCGAGGTGGTCGCCCAAATGCAGGCCGCCCGATTGCGGAAAGGCAGCAGCTCTACCAATAGCACGCGGCGCCAGCTCGGCCGGGGGGTGAGCCCCCGCCTCTCTCGAGCCCTCACAGAAGGCAACATCGATGCCGCCGCCCGGGAGGGTCTCCGCCTCCTTCGCCCCCTCCTCCGAGGTTCGAACAATAGCTGGGAAATCCGCGAAATGGTCGAACGCTATCGCGCAGCCAACCTGATTGACCCCATCCTCAAGCTGGCTCATCCCGGCGAGACTCGCAGCTATAGCCGACGGATGGAATACGTGTCGCTCTGTGAACAGTTGGGGGAAAAGGAACTGGCCAAACCCATTCTCATCGCCCTTGCCGACGAGCGACCCGACGACACGGTCGTGACCGCCAAGTTGTTGCAACACCTCCCGGCCGATCAGATTCTCACCAAAGCCAAGGCTCTCATGAAGCTGGAGACTCTTGATGACTTCGGGCTCTTGGTCGGGGAAATCTCCAAGAACGAAGGGGACGATCCTTTCGAAAGCGAGGTCGAAGACATGGAGTCCGCTCAACGGGCCTTGCAAGGCATCGACCTAACCACGGAATTTCTGAACACGGTATCACCCGACGGGGAAGCCGCCCACAACCTGACCTGGGTGGTTCAGGTCTTGATCAAGTCCGTGCAAGAGTGGGGGCTCGATGACGAAGCGCTGTCCCCCTCCTTCGAAGAAGCCTTCGAACGCAAAGGCGACTTTGAAAAGAAACGACTGCAAAGCACCCGCAACATCCTCCTCGCAGCACTATCCCATCCCCAGACTGCAGCCCAGGCCTTCTACCTGATGGAAGGACACCGAAAGGGCCTTTCCTGGACTGAAGAAGAACTGCTCGAGAGCGCCTTCACTGCCTTGCAGGCCGTCAAGATGTGGAAAGAGGACTCCACCGATCCCCGCACACAATATGTGCGCAACAACCTCTGGACCTTTGTCAGCCAAAATTCCTATCAGGACAGCGACCCGGAGTTGAGCGGTCAAATGCCCGGCGAGTATCTGGCCTCCCACATTCTACTTCGCGAACCGGACGCGGCGGCGGAAGACTTTGCCGCTTTGGAAAAACTGGATCCCACCCAAGCGCGGGTCATCGGGTGGATTCGCCAGATGACAGACCCGGATCCAGCGGTGGCAGAAAAGGCCGTTACCGAATGGAAGAGCCAATTGGACTCGGCAGGCACAGAACGGACCCGGCAGTATGGAAAGTTTCTTCAACTCGCCACCATTGCGAAGGTTCCGCAGGAGCGCATGATGCCCTTGGAGAAAGAATTCTTTCAGGCCATTCGAGAGACCGCTCTCCGCAGCTACGAAGAATTTCCCAGCCTCGCCAAACTCATCCGCACCCGCTCGGAGCAGGAAGGCACTGAAGGAGGGGTCGCTCTCTTGGAAAGCTTCCTTGCCGAGACGGTCGGTCCCCGTGAGCTGTGGGACGAATGGGCCAGGCTTTCCAATCAGGATGTTCTGGACGGCCAACTCGAGATTCTAGCCTACACCATCCAGTCGGTGGGCGAGGACATTTTCGAAGACCCGGGCAGCTTCGCGACCCTCCGGGCCACCCTCAAATTTTCACCTCTGATCGTGAACAACAGCTATGAGATCGGGGAAGGATTCACCCGCGTTCTCCGTTGTCCTACCGTCGCTAGCGCAGAGAAGAAATTGGAGGAGATCGATTTCTGGAACCTCTCTTGGGCGGAACTCGGTGCTCCCGTCGACTTGGACGAAGAAGGTCCTCTCTGGGCGCACGTTTTGGAGGCGGTTCTCGACTACGAACTTCGATCCGACCTGGGCAAGAAGCTCTGCCAAGCCACGGGAGACCGCCGCTTCCGCCAACGCATGGTTGGCGCCCTCATCACCGAGAAGACCGGCTTGCTCGCCAACGAACTGGAGGGAGTGGCCGAGAAACTGATGCAACTCCCCCCCGAGGAACGAGAGGGCTTGGCCACTATTCTACGGATGCCTTACCCCGACCTCTCCATCCCAGGGGCAAAGCCAAAGTCAAAGAAACTACTCGCTCTGCTGGGCCAAGAAAAGAAGGAGGACGTCCTGGCCAATGCCCGCAAACGCATGGAGACCGGCTTCCAAGGGGCGATGCACGATTACACTTTGCGGCAGGAAATTTTCAGCCAAGTCAACAAGCTCATCCCCATCGATTCACAATTCGCTGCGGAGTATTTTGCCGCCGCCCTGACGGAAGAGAAGCCGCAAACCAACAACCGCTTTCAGAGAAGATCGGTCTTCTACTCCGGGGGAAGTTCCCGCGCCACTCGTGAAGACGACCTGTTCCACGAGCTACAGGAGGAGGCCAGTGATCAGGGATTGAGCCTCCAGCACTGGAGCCGCTTTCTGGATGCATTCGACCGCTTGCCCGACGGCCCCCCGCTCAGTGTCGGACACGGCGTTCACTACGACCTTTCGGAGTTCGCCAGCAAGTTCTGGAGCTCCCATCCCAAGCCAAAAAACCTCCAGGGAATCGAAAAGAAGATCTTCAAAGGCTTCCATTGGGACAACGCCATTCGCGCACTGGAAGGCGAGTCCGAGTCCGTCCGCAATACGGCCTATTGGCTCGTCTGGCTGAACGCCTCCAACAACTGGAAGATTGGCAATCTCGGTCAAGACCACCTAACGTGGATGGAATCCAGTAAACTCGCCGAGCGAGATCAAGTTGCCTACAATTGCTTCTCCACCCTCATCGCCATTCGCGATTGGAACGGAATCAAACCCGAGTCTCGGGAGAAAGTCCGCGCGGCCTGGAGCCAAGCTCTTTCCAACCCGGCCCACACCGTTCGCCTGCGGATGGAGCTCGCATGCACCGCTCTCACAGTCGAGCCTCGCATCGCGGAGAGCCCGGAGTGTATCACGGCCATCACCCAACTCTTGGAAGACTATCTCGCGGAGGAACGCTCCCTCCACGCCACCCCAATTCGAAAGCTCTTCATCGGGATCTCCAAACTATCCACTCCCCTTCCGCGCGAGCGCTGGAACAGCTTGGTCGAAGAAAGCAGTAAGGCCTTCCTCCAGCTCGCCTCCCGACCCAACCGCAACTTTTCCAACGACGACAAGGGCGAATTCGCGAGAGCCATCATGCTCCTTTGTCTAAAGGTTGAAAGCTTCAGCTCGGCCAAGAATCTCCTTTCGCTCGCCCGCGAATCACTGCGTGGTGACCTCGAGCTCATCGTCCAATTGGTTGCGGCGGATCAACCTGCTCTCGCCAAGCAACTCTTCACCACTGCGGGCAACCTCTATGAAAAACCAGCGGACAGGCAGTGGAATGCCGAATTGGCCGCCACAGTCGACAAGCTCCTCCCTCTCGTTGCCAATGAGCAAGAACGCTACCGGATCCATTGTGTTCTGGCGTCTCTCCCCAACGGGAAGGGCGATGTCGAGACCACTGTAACCACTCGCCTTGTCGGACTGGCCAAGGAGTTCGAGACCAAAGCGCCCAAGACCCCGCAGTCCCGATTGCAATGTTTGGCTGCCCTCGCCAAGACAAGTAAAACCACGCCTATCCTGAAACAGGAGTTTCAAGAGCTGAGCCAAAGATATCTTCACACGCAGACCGTGCTGCAGAGCCGCATGCCCGGCGACATCTCGGCCGAAAACTTGCAATACATCTTCCGCCGCTACTTTTGGGACACCGCGCGCGCCGGCGATCTCACTCCCCTCGACCGACACATCAAGGCCTTCGCCGTCTCGATCAGCACGGAGGAATACGCCTACCAAACTGAGCGCGAAGCCGCGACTGTTCTCCGCGATATCATCTCAAGCTTCTGCCAGGGATTGGAGGAAAATCCCGACACCCCTCTCTCCCCAGAAGTCTTCGAAATCGCCAAAGGCTGGTATCGTGCCTTTGCGAAAGTCAAAGCCGAGAATAGCCTGGTCACCATCAGGGCTGTTGCGGTGCCCTTCAACCTCCATGCTCTGGGAGGCAAAAGTGAAGAATTCGACAAATGGGTTAGAACCCTACCAAAGGACGAACAGCAACCCTATCTCCAGCAACTGAAACAGCCCCACAAAATGGCCACCAACTGGTCGACCAGCAGCTGGTGGACAAAGAGTGCAAGTTCGGACGTGCGCAAATTCTACTTCAGAAAAATCCTGGACGATCACTTTGCCAGTCGAACTCTCTTCAAAGGCCATCTCTCCACCCGGGAAGTGGCTCGCGAGAAAACCATGACGGAAAAAGAGGAGATCGAAATCTTCGGAAACCCACCCGCAGACCACCCTCAGCGCAATCAATTCCGCTTCGAGATGGGGATCGCCTTGGCCCGCTACCGAAAAGGGCAACAGCAAAATGGAATCACGATGCTGAACGAAACTTTGCAGGAGATGACCGAGGCGGGTGACCCGCAGGAACATTTCTGCCGCGCCGAACTCGCGAGCATCTACGGACAGCGGGCCAAAAATCTACCGCAGGCCATCAAACTCGCGGACCAAGTTGATTGGGATAAAGTTCCGAAGAATCGGCGCGATGCCATCCGTAAACAGATCGACGAGTTTCGAAAGAAAAGGCAGAATGCGCCCAAGCCTAAAGAGGAACAACCCGCTTCAAACAAAAAATGAGTGACTCCAACGCCCACCAATTCCTAAAGGACTTTCGCCGCCGCTGGACCCTTGCCACCGGCCTGCGTGCCGCCCTGTGGTGTCTGGGTGGTGCCATTGCCGCGATGCTGGCCTACGCCCTCTATTGGCGGGTGCAAGGTCATCAGGTCCCGTGGAGCTTCTATCCCGTGCTCGCCTTTTGGGCCCTGGTCATTGCGGGAATGTGGACCCTCGCGCGCAGTCTTTCCCGCCGCGAAGCCGCAGAGAAAGCCGATGCCCATTTCGGTCTGAAGGACGGCTTGGCCTCCACCATGCAATTCGAGGAAGAGGGCCGCGATGGCGAGATCTATCAGCTGCAACGACGGGCGGTGGAAGATCGCTTGCAAGATGAAAAAGTATCGACCGTTCCCCTCGCCGCCCCTTGGAAGGTTGCCTGCTTCTCGGTCGGGGGACTGGCCCTCGCGATCTGGATGGCGACCTTACCGAACAGCGACGCGGTCCAGAACCGGCTCAATGCCGAGCAAGCGATGTTAGAACGCACCGCTACCGTCAAAGAGCAATTGGAAGAGGCGGTGGAAGAACTACTGGAAGACCTCGACGAAGACGAAAAGGCCGCCCTCGACGTGGAGCAGCTCAAGAGCTGGGTCAAGGAACTGGAGGAAACCAAAGACCAGAAAGAAGCCCTACGCCAGCTCGCCCGCTTCGAACAAAAAATCGCCAAAGCCATGCAAGGCCTCGAGGCTCGCAAAGACGAGGAAACCCTCAAGCTGGCGGCCGCCGAACTGGACAAGTCCGACCTCGCTGCCGCCCGCCAACTCGGCAAAAAGTTGGACCTCAAGGAATTCAAGGCCGCCGCCATGGACTTGAAAAACATGAAGCCCTCCGACAAGGATCCCCAGGGCCGCAAGCTCACCAACGAAGAGCGCAAGAAGATGTTGGAGAAACTCCGCGAAGCCACCAAGCGCATGGCAAATGGAGCCAAGGGTCGCAAGAACAACAAGATGCCTCAAGCAGGCAAAGAAGGCGGCAAGGAAATGCAGGACCTCGCCGACCTGTTAGACGAACTCGATGAGGCCGCCGAAGAGTGGGACGAGGAAATGGGCGAGCTAGAAGAAATCGAGGGCGAGTTCGAGGAAGGTGAATTCGATGAAGCGATGGGCAAGTTCATGGGCCGCATGAAAAACCTCGACGCCCGCAAAAAACTGCGCGGCAAGCTCGGCAAAATGCGCCAGAACCTCGGCAAGAGTCAGGGCTTCGTCGCCGGCGGCTCCAGCTCCCTGCAACTTGGCACCGGCGGCTTGAGGCCTGGCAAAGGCACCGACCAACGCCGCCGCGAAGGCGAAACCGAAATGCCCGAGCAAATGGCCGCCGAACGCTTGAAAGGTCAAAAAGGCAGCGGCCCCTCCCAAAGCACCGTCGAAGACGCCGAAAGCGGAACCGGTATCTCCGGCCGCCGCTCAGCCGTGCAAGAACGCACCTTCGCCCGCCAGATGGAAAGCTTCGTCGCCCGCGACGACGTGCCGGAAGAAATGAAGCAAGGGGTTCGGGAGTACTTCGAACGCATTCACGAAGTAGAGACAGGCGCAGGGGAGGAGTGATGCGGAGGTTGACTGGTGACAAGTGGCTTTCCTGACCTTGAAAAACCCAATGTCCAAAAACTCAAAAACCAAACCGAATTACTGAGCTCACACCCAAATCAAAACACCTAAAAAACACGCAACCATTTCCCCAAAAAAAATCCCTCTCAAAAAATTCCTGTCCAATCCTGTTCATCCTGTCCGGAAAAAACACAAAGCATTCGTCCAAAGTAAATTCTGTCCATTCTGTCTAAAAATCACTCAACTCAAATGTCCACTACAACCTCACCCATGGAATCCCGCGCGCGCGAGTTTTCCCAAAAGTTCGCTCTTATCCGACAAGAGGTCGGCAAATTCATTGTCGGCCAGGATGAGGTCGTCGAGAACGTGCTCATCGCCATTCTCTGTGGCGGTCACGTGTTGCTAGAAGGCGTTCCCGGTTTGGGAAAAACGGCCTTGGTCAACACCTTGTCCAAAGCGCTCGACCTCCAGTTCGGCCGCATTCAGTTCACCCCCGACCTTCTTCCCAGCGATGTGGTCGGCACCCAGATTCTCGCTGAAAAAGATGGTCGCCGCGACCTCGTCTTTCAACCCGGGCCAGTCTTCTGCAACATCCTTCTCGCCGACGAGATCAACCGCGCCACCCCCAAGACCCAGAGTGCGTTGTTAGAAACCATGCAGGAGAAGCGCGTCACCGTGGCCAACCAGACCCACACTCTCGACTCTCCCTTCTTTGTGCTCGCCACCCAGAACCCCATTGAGAACGACGGAACCTATCCTTTGCCCGAGGCGCAGCTGGACCGCTTCTTCTTCAAGCTTCAGGTCCCCCTTCCCAGCCACGACGAATTCTCCGAAATCCTCAACCGCACCGGCGGCTCGGTTCAACCCGAGATCACTGCCGTGGCAAACGGTCCCGAGCTCATCGAAATGGGCAAGACCCTGCGCGAGATCCCGATCGAGGCCGGAGTGCAGGACTATTTGGTCAAGGTCGTGCGCCACACCCACCCCGATAACGACAAGGCACCCAAGAAGGTGAAGAACTATCTCCGCCACGGGGCCTCCCCCCGCGCCGCGCAAGCCATCCTCGCCGCTTCCCGGGCCCGCGCTCTGTTAGATGGCCGCTACCACGTGGCTCGCGAGGACATCGATGCGGCCGCCCTGCCCGCCATGCGCCACCGCTTGATTCTTTCCTTCGAAGGAGAAGCCGAGGGCATCCAGCCAGATGAACTGATTCTTTCCGCCATCAAGTCCGCGGGCTAAGTCCTGCGCCCCCTCTGGAACTAAAGACATCGACCTGACCTTGAAAAACCAAGTGCTCAGAAACTCAAGAACCAGAGGACTCCCAACGGACGCCGCTTGTTGAACTCACCGTTCAATCAACATCTCTTTCAATCAGCCTACGGCCTTTCCTAACACATGAGCGAATCTCAATCTACCGGCACTCTCACCAGTCCGGCCTTTATCCAACGACTGGAGTCTCTCTTCCTGCTCGCCCGTCGCGTGTTGGGCGGGACTTTGCAAGCGGATCGAAAGAGTCGAAAGAAAGGCACCGGCATCACCTTTGCCGACTATGCGGAATATCGACTGGGCGATGACTTTCGAGCCATCGACTGGCGCGTTTATGCCCGCTTCGATCAGCTGGTGATCAAACTTTTCGAATTGGAAGAAGACGCGACCATCTACCTCTTGTTCGACAGCAGCCAATCGATGGAGAGCAAGATCCAGACTGCCAAAGAGCTCACCGCGGCGATGGCCTACATCGGGCTCTACTGCCTCGACCGCGTGGCGATTTACGGGATGGCGGATTCCTTGAAGCCGCTGTTAGAACCCGGCCGCGGCAAGGGCAAGGTCTTCCCCATGCTGCGCGCGCTCGAAGAGGCGAAGACCTTTGGCAGCGATACCGACTTCACGGCCTGCGTGCGCGAATTCCAAGCCCGCCATCGCAAGAAGGGCATGGTCATCGTGGTGTCGGACTTTCTCTATCCCAAAGGTTTCGAAGGTGGGTTAAAGAGACTCGCCGGCTTGGGACACGATGTCTTTGCGATTCAAGTTCATGACTCCGCCGACTTGACCTGCGATTGGAAGGGCGACGTCGAAGTGGAATGCATCGAGACCCAAAAGCGGGAGCGCCTGACCGTCACCCGCAAGGAAGCGCAAGCCTACGAGGCGGCCATCACGAAGTGGAACGAGGACCTGCGCAAAGAATGTGCCCGCCGGGGAATCGGACTGGCCGCGACCACCAACGAAGTGCCCTTCGATGAAGTGGTGCAAGGCATTCTCCGGAAAGGAGGCCTTGTCGCATGAACTTTCTCGCGCCCAATTTGCTCTGGGGATTGCTCGCCCTCATCCCGCTCTCCCTCATCTATTTTCTCAAAGTCCGTCCGCGCCGCAAGCAAACCAACGCCTACTTTCTCTGGGAAAAAATCCTGCAGGAAAAGGCGGCCAGCGCGCTCTTTCGCCGCCTGCGGGATGTCCTTTCCCTCCTGCTGATAGCCCTCGTGGTGGCCATGATCGTGATGGCGATGGCCCGACCCAAGGTGCAAACCGATGACGGCCGCGACCTGCTGCTTGTCATCGACCAAAGCCCTTCCATGGCCGCGGGCGACGACCGCGAAACCGTTTTTGAAGAAGCCAAAAAGGAAGCCACCAACATCGTGCGCGCCCTCGACGGCAGCCGCCGTCTGGCAGTGGTGGGACTCGCCGATCGACTGGACTTTGCCAGTCACCTCAGCGACAGCCCCAAGGACCTGTTAGACGCAATCGAGGGCATGAAGCCCTCTCCCGTCCCGATCTCCGAGACCGCCATCCGCGAGGTCAACCGCCTGGCTGACGGTCGCGACTCGCGGGTGATTTTTCTAACAGACGGTCACGGCGGACTGGGTAGCCTGAGCGAAAAGGTCGAGACCATTCGCCTGAAGGGTCCGACTGCCAATGCCGGCATCGTGGCCGCGGACTTGGCCTGGGTGCCCGGGAAAAACGGGGTGGTCTCTTTCTTTTACAAAGTGGCCTCGTCCTTCCCTACGGACAAAAGCGCCGAACTCATCCTCAAGGATGCCACGGGCTCACGCATCCTCCGGGTGATTCCCATCCTCTTGCAATCTGGCATCAGCGAGGGCGAAACGATTGAGGTGGGCGAAATGGTCGCGGGCAGCTGGGTCGCCGAGCTGGAAGTCGCCGACTCCCTCCCCGCCGATAACACCGTGGTGATGGGTCTCAATGAACAGCGGCGCATTCGCGTGGCGGTCTCCTCCGACCAACCCTATTTCTTCGAACGCAGTCTGGAAGCCTTTGCCCAAGCGGGCGGACTCCAGATGGCAGAGGTCGAATCCGCTGAGGTTCTTCTCACCGACCAAGGAGCGGCCACCAGCCTGCAGCAAATTGTCTTTCGTCCCGAGGGCGAGTCGGTCTGGTGGCAGGATTTAGGAGAAGCGTTGGAGCAACCGGTGCCGCTCATCAAAGCCGAGGGCCACCCCCTCTTGCGTCACCTCGAAGCCGAGAGCATCAACTTTTCTGGAGCACGCCAACTGACCGCCCCGGAAGGCTCCGTTGTGCTCGTCGAGTCGGAATCCGGAATTCCCCTGCTCTACAAAGCCCGCGCCGACGGCATGGAAGCCATTGTGGTGAACCTCGATCCCTCGGTGGCGGAGTTCTTTCTGTCTCCCTGGTTCCCCGTGCTGATCTACGACGGCGCGCTGAACCTCACCGGAGAAGAAGCTTCCTTGCGCACGGTTTACCCCGTCGGTTCGCGCATCGACTTCCCCGGCGAAAGTGAGAGCCCTGCTCTCTGGACCAATCCCAAGGGCCAAGTCGCCCGAACCACCAGCGGCGAACTGCGCCAGACCGGACTACACCGTCTCCAATTGGGGGCGGACCAACGGGTCTTTGGAGTCGGTCTACTGCGAAGCGAAGAGACTCTGTTAGATGGGAGCGGACCTGCTGCCTCGGACGCTCAACTGGAGCGCGGTCGCATGCTGGGTTGGTGGCTGCTGGCCATTGCCCTCGTATTCGTGTGCGTGGAATCCATTCTTTACCATCGGAGAAAACTAGGATGATCGAATTCTTAACCCTGACCCCACTGTGGGCCCTACTACTGATTCCGGTTCTCGGAGCCGCCTTTTTCGTCTCTCTGGTGGATCGACCACCGCTGATGAAGTGGGCCAGTTTCCTTTGCCGCATCTTCGCGGTGCTCTTGCTCATCTTTGCCCTTTGCCGTCCCTTCTGGGTTCGCAAGAGCGACGACCTGCACCTCGTCTATCTGTTAGACGCCTCGGAGTCCGTCGAGGCCACCGCCCTGCGCGAGGCTTTGCAAGAAATTGAGAAAGCGAACTCACGACTCACCGCCGATGATAGCTGGAGCCTCTTCCTCTTTGGGGCAACGGCCAAGGCCATGACTCCCGAGGAGGTCGAGACCTTCGTGGTAGAATGCGAGAAGGGTCAGGCGGATGCCGCTTTCCGTTCCGCCAGCGACCTGGAGGGAGCACTCTCCGAGATTCGATTGGCCTTTCCCGCCAACAAAGCGCGCCGGGTGGTGGTCTTTTCCGATGGAGCGGTCGAGGGCAACCTGGACCGCGTGATGGCACAACTGAAGGATGAGCAAACCGACCTGCGTTTCCGCAAAATGCCGGGGCGCACCGAGCCCGAGGCAGCGATCGAGGAATTCGAAGCTCTCACTTCCGTAGCCTTCGAGGGCGAGCTCACCCGTTTGCGTGTGCGCCTGATGGCGAACAAGACCATGAAGGCAAACCTGCGAATTCTCCATCGCGGGGTGGCAGTGGCCGAAAAAGGAGTCGAGCTAGTAGCAGGAAAAACCACGGTCGAAAATGTCGACGTCGAGATGGTCACTGCCGGGGAAAGCGTCTGGGAAGCCGAGCTGGTCCCCGAGGAAGACCACTTTGCCATCAACAACAAAGCCGCCCTCACAATCTCGGTGCGCGGCCGTCCCCGCGTGCTCGTGATTCATGACGAAAGCGAGAAGATGCGCGCGGCAGCACGCTCCTTGCGGGAGCAGGGTATCGAGCTGGACCTGCGCGGCGCTCGCGGATTGCCGGACTCCCTGCGCGGGATGCTGGCCTTTGATGGAATCGTGTTAGCCGATGTCCCGGCGACCTCTTTGCGGCCCGAGCAGATGCGCTGGCTCAATGACTACGTCACGAAGTTCGGAGGCGGACTGGTGATGCTGGGTTCTGAGAATTCTTTCGGCATCGGCGGCTATTACCGCACTCCGGTGGAAGACGTCCTGCCCCTCGTTTCGCGCTTTGAAAAGGAGAAGGAAAAGCCGTCCCTCGCGATGGTGCTGGTGATCGACAAGTCGGGCTCCATGAGCGGCGAACCCATCGTGATGGCGCGACAAGCAGCGCGGGCAACGGCAGAACTGCTGAGCGGACGCGACCAGATTGCGGTGCTTGGATTCGATAGCCAGCCGCAGTTGATTTGTGATCTCACTATGGCCAGCGCGCAGGCGCAAATTGCGAGCGCCATTGATTCCCTGGAAGCGGGTGGAGGCACCGACTTGCAACCAGCGATGGTGCAAGCGCGGGAAATTTTGGAAGGAGCTTCCGCAAAAATCAAACACGTCATCGCGATGACTGATGGCCAAACCGAGCCCGCCAACCTGGTGGAGCTTTCCCAAGAAATGGCTGATGCCGGCATGACGGTCTCGACCGTGGCCTTGGGCGGAGGAGCGGCGGGAGGTCTACTATCCGAGATGGCCGATGCTGGTCGGGGACGCTACTACGAAGCGGCCGAGGCGCAGGAGGTCCCTCAGATTTTCACCCGCGAGACGATGCAGGCTTCGCGCTCGGCGATCAAAGAGGACCTCTACGCCAGCGCGCCGGTGACGGACCATCCCATGATGGCGGGCTACGAATCGGTGGAATTTCCTTTCGTGCTCGGCTACGTGATGACCCGCGCCAAGCCAACCGCGCAAGTTCTCCTCGCGGCGGAATCGGGAGATCCTCTCCTGGCGGTGGGGCGTTTCGGACTGGGGACTGGGGTCGCTTTTACTGCCGATTTGACTGAACGCTGGGGCGGCGAGTGGCTGGCTTGGGAAGGCTTCGGAAGCTTCTGGGCGCAGATTTTGCGGGGGTCATTGAAGAAGGACAACTCAGTCGGACTCGGTGCCAAAGGCGAGGTCGCCAACGGTCGCTGGCAGGTCGAGGTCCTGCGCAACGATGAAGCCGGTCGCCCCTTGGGAGCGGTAGAATGGGACGCTGAAGTCTTTGACGAAAACGGCAAAAGCCGCCCGGTCGAGCTGCAGGAAGTGGGCTTGGGGCGTTACTTTGCCTCAGTGGAAATCGGAAATGCCCAGCGCCTGGCGATGCGGCTCACCGACTCCGTGCACGGCAAGAGCAAGACTCTACAATGGGCCGCCTCCTACCCGGCGGAGTATCGCTTGAAGCAAGAGCTCCCCGCTCAGATTGCGACGACAATTCCCTTCGAAAGTGCGAAGATTCGCGAAGGCTATCAGGAGGTTCGCGTGCGACGCTCCGCGCTCCCTTGGTTCGGATTCGGTGCCTTGCTTTTCCTGATGGCCGGCTTGGTTCTGAGACGGATTTAAAAGGGTGCCCAGCGGACCGCGAGTGCCCCCACTCGCCCCCGTGGCTCGGTGGTGCACTGGAGTTTCTTTCGTGGGATTTTTTGGGGCAACGCAGGGAGAGCTTTTTGGAGGTCCTCACTCCCTGCTTCGGAGCGACCCATTGGTCGAGCAAGCAAGCTTTGCTCAACCCGGGGCGGTCGATGAACGAACCCATCCTCCTCAGAGCGGCAGCAAGCGGCGCGCACTCCAGAAGATCAACCCCGTTTCAGCTTTTCCCGCAAAGTTAGCCGGGTGATGCCCAGCCAGCGGGCCGCTTTGGACTGATTGCCTCCGCTGCGTTCGAGTGCTTCGCGAATGGTGATCTGCTCCGCTTCTTCCACCACTTTGCGAAGCGCATTTCCCTCACCGGATTGTTCGGCCTCTGCGATCGCTTCTTCGGCCAACTCTTGCAGGGAGCAAACCGAGACGGACTGCGTCTGCGTCAAATATTCCACGAGGTCTTCTCGACCAATCACAAGGTCCCGGCGCTTGAGGAGGGCGCGACGAAGAACATTCTGCAACTGCCTCACATTCCCAGGCCAAGGCTGACGCGCAAGGTAGGAAAGCGCTTCTTTGGAAATCTTCCCCGTCACCCCCAGTTCGTCTCCCATCTGGGCCAAAAAATAGCGCGCTAACAACTCAACATCCCCCAATCGATCCCGCAAAGGAGGCAAAGCCAAACTGGCGGCCTGCAGACGATAGAGCAGGTCTTCGCGAAAGGTCCCCTCCTCCACCATCTTTTCGAGCGGCTGATGAGTGGCGGCAATCACCCGAACGTCGATGGGCACCTCCCCCCGACCACCCACGCGTTCGATGCACTTCTCTTGCAAGACACGCAGCATCTTGGCCTGCAACGGAAGGCTCATGTCGCCAATCTCGTCGAGGAAAAGGGTGCCGCCATTCGCTTGCTCGAACTTTCCTTTCCGCGCCACGGTGGCTCCGGTAAAGGCGCCTTTCTCATAACCAAACAACTCGCTCTCCAACAGATTCTCGGGAATTGCGGCACAATTCACCACGATGAGCGGTCGGTGGGCTCGGTGACCGTGGGTCCACAGCGCACGCGCCACCAGCTCCTTGCCAGTGCCCGTCTCCCCCCGAACCAGAACAGTCACGGGGGTGGCCGCCAACTTGGCGATATCGCGATAGACCTTGCCCATCGCGCGACTGGTCCCCATCAAATCGCCATTTCCGCTTTCCTTGAGGCCCACCTCAAAGGAGTCCTCATCCCCCGCGCTCGCCACCGCCTCCCCGACCAAGGCCAGGAGCTCGGCCTCATCATAAGTGCTGGGCAAAAAATCAAAAGCCCCCGCCTGCACCACCTCGATGGCCTCCGCGCTGCCTTCCGCCCGTCCCACCACGAGAATAGGAACCAGAGGCGCATCCCCTTTCAAGCGATTCAGCCCTTCCAAATCCAATCCCATGATCACCAAGCCCACGGAGTCCCTCTCCACCGCTTGCAACGCCTCCTCCTGACTGCCGACTTGAGCCACGGAATAGCCGCCGGAATCCAGCGTGGTAGCGAGCGAAGTTCGGGTGGTGGATTCGTCCATCCATATCAAGACCAAGGTCATCTCCAAAAATCCTATTCAATTGCGGCATCTTGGTCCAAAACAGAATGCGCCTCCGGGCAACTCCTTCGACTCCATGACATCTTCCGGCATCCTCTATCTCGTCTCCGGCCCCTCAGGTTCGGGCAAAACTACCTTGTGCCGCCGTTTGGCGCTGGAAGGGCTCGCCCACTACTCCACCTCCTGCACCACCCGCACTCCGCGCGAGGGCGAGGTCAACGGGCGGGACTATTACTTTCTGACCGTTCCCGAGTTCCAAGAGGAGATCGCGAACGAGGCTTTTCTGGAACACGCCGAGGTTCATGGCAATTTCTATGGCACCCTCCTTTCCGAAGTGCTGACTTTCCTCGATCAGGGCAAAGATGTCGTGATGGACATCGACGTGCAAGGCGCGGAACAAGTCCGGCTGCACCCCAATGAAAAGATTCAACAAGCACTTCTCGACCTCTTCGTGATGCCCGCGACCGATGAGGAACTGGAACTGCGTTTGCGCGGTCGCGGCACCGATCCCGAGGACGTCATCGCCCTGAGACTCAAGAACGCTCGTGAGGAAGTGGAGCATTGGCCCAAGTATTCCTACCGGCTACTTTCCACCGACAAGGAAAGCGACTACACTCTCTTCAAGAATCTTCTGCTGACCCAACGGCTGCACACCTCGCGGCAAAAGGATTAACTACTATGAATATCGTACTTGGCATCACGGGTTCCATTGCCGCCTACAAGGCCGCTGACCTGACTTCCCAATTGGTGAAAGCCGGACACGAAGTCCATTGCGTGATGACCAAGGCCGCCACCGAGTTCATCACCCCCCTCACCCTGCAAGTTCTTTCCCGCGAACCCGTCCTCGTCTCTTTGGAGGATGAGAAGAATTCCTGGAAGCCCGGGCACATCGAATTGGCCGACAACGCCGATCTCTTTCTAGTCGCACCACTGTCCGCCGATACCTTGGGGAACTTTGCCAACGGACTCGCGCCGGATCCGCTCTCTTCCATCTATCTCGCTTTGCCACCTGAGACCCCGGTCCTTCTTGCTCCGGCGATGAATGGCAAGATGTGGCAACACCCCGCCACCCTTCGCAATATCGAACAGTTGAAAGAAGACGGCTGCCAGTTCATTGACCCCGCCAAGGGAGACCTAGCCTGTGGGTATCAGGGAGTCGGACGACTAGCCCCCGTGGAAGAAATTCTCGCGGTGGTGGAGGGTTGTTAGAAAAATCGTCATGACCATTCTCATCACAGCGGGTCCGACCCGCGAAGCGATCGACCCCGTGCGCTACCTGACCAATCGCTCATCGGGCAAGATGGGCTACGCATTGGCTGACGCCGCTGCGCAGAAGGGTCACCGCGTGATTCTGGTATCCGGCCCCACCGAAATCGACGTGCCCGATGGCATTGACTTTATCCCCACTGAGTCCGCCGCTGACATGTATCAGGCTGTCGAATATTGGATTGGAAAGGCAGATATCGCCATCTTTGCAGCAGCTGTTGCCGATTATCGGCCGGCGCAGATTGCGGAACAGAAGATTAAAAAGTCAGGAGACACCCTCACTCTGGAATTGGTTCGCAATCCGGACATCCTCGGATCCGCTCGCTCTACTTTTGGATTCAACGGCGTGTTAGTTGGCTTCGCCGCCGAAACCGAAGACGTGGAAGAGAATGCCCTCGGCAAGCTCGAGCGCAAAGGTTGCGACCTCGTGGTAGCTAACGATGTCAGCCGAAAAGACATTGGCTTTGACTCCAACGAAAACGAAATCCTCCTCGTCTATCCCGATCGCATTGTTCCCTTGGAAAAGGCCTCCAAGCACCACCTGGGGCACCAGTTGATTGAAGTTGTGGAAGGAATGATAACTCCTTCGAATCATCAGTAAGCAGCTCCCAGCAGCGGGTGGTTCCGGATCGAGAGTTCTTTTCCTCCCCTTCTGCCGTTCGGAGATATAAGCCGTTTCGTTTTTAGCTTTTTCTTTTTTCGTTTTTCCCAAAGTCCGCTTAGGGTGGCGTCCCCCAAAAACGTTATGCTTCCTTGGTTTTCAGATGGTCAGTTTCCGCTCTTTCTCGCTCCCATGGCGGGAGTGACCGACGTGACGTTTCGCACCATCTGCAAAGAGATGGGAGCAGACGTCATGGTCACCGAGTTCGTCTCTGCGGAAGGCATCATGCAAGCGGACCATCGCACGCGCAAATATACCGAGTTCACTGACGGGCAACGGCCAGTCGGCGTGCAGCTATTCGGCGCGGATGGGGTTCGAATGGGCGAAGCGGCCAAGAAAATCATCGACTGGAAGCGGCCAGACTTCATCGACATCAACTTTGGCTGCCCAGTCAACAAGGTGGTCTCCAAGAACGGAGGTTCGTCTCTTTTAAAAGACTGTCCCCTCCTTGCGGCGACGGCGCGCGGAATCGTAGCTGCAGTGGGCGATCAAGTTCCGGTCACTGCGAAGATTCGTGCGGGGTGGGACTTGACCACGATCAATGCGGAGGAAGTCTGCGGGATTCTGGAATCAGAAGGCATCGCCAGCATCGCCGTCCATGGCCGTACCCGGTCGCAAGGCTATTCGGGTGAGGCCGATTGGAACGTCATCGATTTAGCTGCTCGTTCAGTTGGCATTCCAGTGGTTGGTAACGGCGACATCACAAGTGGCGAAATCTTGGCCAAGCGGAAAGAGGAGACCGCAGTATCGGGAGTGATGATAGGGCGAGCAGCAATGCAAAACCCCTGGATTTTCAAAGAAGCCAAGCACTTCCTCCAGACCGGAGAAACCTTACCTCCCCTCCCTGTCGAAGAACGGTGGCCGCTGATTTTCCGCCACTGCCGACTAGCCACAGAGTCCGATCGATACGGTGACGAGCGCCACACCATGATGGCGATGCGGTCGCGACTGATGGCCTATTGCAAAGGTTTCCCAGGGTCGAAGGCTCTGCGGCGTCAGTTGTCGCAAGTGGAATCGGTGGCCCAGTTAGAGGACTTGGCAGCAGAGCATCTTGTGATGGAGCATCACGACGAAGACTTGACCACATCAACTGGAACGGCTTCCACCTGAATTTTGACCAAGATTAGTTCGCACACGAAATTCTCAGGAATTGTCCAAGGCACTGACTGAGGTTGCTTTACTAGCAATAGTGTGTTCATTTGGCACTTCTCCCTGAGAACATTTAAATGAAATCCCTAACCAAGATCCTTGCCGGAGCCGCTGCAGCGGCTGGAGTAGTTTTCCTAAGCTCATGTGGTTCAACGCCATCCACGACCTCAAACTCACCTGGAACCGCATTTTCCTTCGATCCGCCTGTAACGCAGCCGACAAATCGCTCTGCCGTTAAGATCGCGATCAGCACTTCCGCCCAAAAAATGTATATCGTCGAAGGTGATAAGGTTCTTTTGGCAAGTCCGGTGGCAGTAGGCAAGGCCTCGAGCCCGACTCCCAAAGGGACCCACCGTATCACTTCAAAGACCAAGCACCGTCGCCGTCAAAGCCAGCCCGGAGCCGGCTATCCAATGACCTATTGGATGTCATTCTATAGCCCAGCCTACGGGATGCACTGGGGTTTCGTGAAGCCATACCCTTGCACCGCAGGTTGTGTGCGCATGCCTCTGAACACTGCGCGCAAGGCATTTGATATTGTGAGCGTGGGAACCCCCGTCAATGTATCCAGCACCCAGCCTTGGGATGCGACCGTTGGAGCGAAGCTCCCACGACTTGATGACTCTCCGCTTCCCAACCCTCCTATGTCCTATATGAAGAGCAGCAAGGTTTTCACCGATGCTGATCAAGGTAAAATGTGGACGTTCTAATTGCTCCTAAGTATTAATTTGAAAAAGGCGGGCCAAAGGTCCGCCTTTTTTGCGTTCGAGTATGCCGTTCATCCTTTCTGGACGATTCGTCAGATTAGAGTTCTGACGAATTCAGAACAGTTCATAGGGTAGAAATAGCTCTCGGCAACTCGTGCGGATACGCAATGCAGCATTTTGCTCCTGCTTCATTCAGTTCGGCTTCGGAGCCAAAGCCCCAAAGAACCCCAACTCCCAGCAGGTCATTTGCTCGAGCGCCGGCCATATCGTATTTTCGATCGCCGACCATAATGGTCTCGGTACTATTCAGTGTTTCTCGTTCAATGATCCGATTGAGCAGTGCGGCCTTGTCGGATGGTGAGTTCTCAGACTTGCTCCCATCAATGTGGTGAAAGTAGGACTGTAAGCCAAGATGGTGAATCAATCGTTTGGCGAGGGGTTCGGATTTCGCGGTCGCTACTCCCAAAGTGTGGCCATTGTTTCTCAGAGTTCCTAAAATCTCAGGAAACCCTGGATAGACCTCACATTCGTAGAGACCGGTTTCCTGATATCGTTCGAGGAAAAAAGCAATCGCTTGTTCGATGACTTCCGGCTCGTTGGGCGGAAGGTAAGGCTGAAAGCTGATCCCCAGCGGCGGCCCGATGAAGGACCTTAGCTCCTGAATCGGCGGAACCTCTTTACCCATCTTACGAAAAGCAGATTCAAGGCTACGGAAGATTCCTGTCGAAGAGTCGACAAGGGTACCATCAAGATCGAATAAGATGTGCATTTCGTTGTTTAGGAAGCGTTTGGTCTATCTTCTCGATTGAGACTTGGGGAGAGCAGTGAGAAAGCGCCTGAAACGCGGGCAAAAAAAGAGCCCGACTTCGTCGTTAGACGAAATCGGGCTTATAACTGGCGACGACCTACTCTCACAGGACCTATCG
>NZ_BMXI01000012.1 GCF_014651675.1 Roseibacillus persicicus | reverse complement strand
AACGAGTAAGAGATGAATGGCGGAAAGTCTTCGCTCTGAACGCTTGTCCCGACAACAACTCATCGCAACTTGGATTTCCTCCAGTGAAGCGTTCTGATGATTTGGAAGCTGACGTTGACGGCCGATTTGCGATTCTCAGAAAGACACCCTAAAAGTACAGTTTGTTTTGCGTCTTTTTCGGCAACTTCATCTGGAAAACGGTCTAATCCCAAACAGAAGTGGAAACATCATTCCTATGCTTTTTCCAAAAGCCGAGGGGGAGCGTAGATGTTGACCGAGGATTGGGATGGGGATGGAGACAATGATGTCGTGACCAGTCTGGATGGCCACGGCTACGGCCTGGCCTGGTATGAGAACAAGGGAGTGGATGAAAACGGGGAAGTGAAATTTGAGGCCCACGAAATCTTGCCGAAGAATCCCGCCGAACAAGGAGTGGGTGGTCTCCAGTTCAGTCAGCTCCACGCTTTGGTAGCCGCCGATTTGAACGGGGACGGACGACGCGACTTTGTCACCGGCAAGCGCTACTGGGCCCACAATGGCAACGACCCAGGGGCCGACGGGCCGGCTCTCTTGGTGGGATTCCTTAACCGAAAGGTCGCCGCTGGAATTCGCTGGGAGGCGGTCGTGATCGATTCGGACTCGGGGGTGGGTTGCCAAGTTCAAGCTCTCGATCTGGATGGGGATGGCCGTTCCGAAATCGCCTCAGGAAACAAGAAGGGCGTTTCGGTTTTTCGCCAGGCTCTCTAGAGGTAGAGTATAGCTGCCTTTGCGCGTCCTTATCGGCGTCGCCTAAGCTGCCCGCAAGCGCTCGTAAAGAAAGAGCACTAGCGTTGTAAAGGCGCGATGAGGATGGACCAAAAGTATTCGGCGGCTCCCTGTTGGGTTAGAGCTCCTTTTCTTGCTTCGGTATGAAAGGCCATCGCCATGCCCATAGGTTTCAGGCCAAGGCTTTGTTCGCCAACTTCCACGTTTAGGGACTCGTTTATGGTGTTCCTATTGGGAGATGTACCGTAGACGATTCCTCCTCCGAATAATGAGGCTCCGCCGTGGTGAATGTAGGCTTTGGCGACCGAGTCTCCGTTGCGATAGATTTCGGAGAAAAAGCAGGTGGCATCGATAGCCTTGTGGCGGGTCTCAATATCTTCGTAGCGGTCTTGTAGTTCTTGAAGGGTGTTTTTGAAGTAAAGCGAGATATAGTCGAAGGATTCCTCCAAGAAGCGATCTTTGTCTGCTTGAGTGAAGTTTTGGCGCACGCTGAGGTTACTGCTTCGGACCATTCCTTGCACAGGCGAGGCTGGGGTGGGGATGACAAAAGCTTCCGAGGTGGGGCGCGATTGACTTTTGGGTTGAGACGGCGTTTTGGGGAGCGCGTCCTTAATTTGACGGGTCACATCGAGCAAGGCTGAGTCACGGTCTGGCCAGAGGGTGATCGCTTTCCCGTCCTTTGGTGCTGCCAGTAGTTTTCCAAACGGGGCGTCGGTCCAATCGCAAGGGCGAAGAATCACGGGGATGACCCTCGCGGATCCTTCCTGGTGTCGCTCCATCGCACGCGTCATCTCAAGCTCGTAGCAATAGCGAGATGCGAGAAAGTCTGGACTCACTAAAAGGAGGATGACGTCGGCATTTTCAAGTTCCGTGCTGATGGCGGGATCGAGTTCGTCGCCAGCCTTGATACAGCGATCGTGCCAAGATTGGATGGTTCCTGAGCGCTCCAACATGGTGAGATGTTTCTGGAGTTCGTTGCGGAGGGTTTCGTCGACGTGGGAATAGGAGAAGAAGAGAGAGGACATAAGAAACAAGGTTACGATTGCACGGTGACTTGGCCGTTCATGAGCATGGGGAGGAGCCAGTCGCGGAGGGCGGCGAGTTCTTGGTTTTGTTTTTGGTTGGTGAGTAGAAGATCGAACATTGGGGCCGTTTTTCTATGGAAGCCTTCGATTAGTTCATCGCTCGGAAAGGCCATGGGGTGAGAACCGACGACATTGGAATTGACCGCAGGATATGATGCTCCACTCGCAACGGTAGCTAACCTTTTAATGTTGTGAGCTGAAGTCAAAGTTAGATAGGTGAATTCACGGAAAATAGAGTCAATAGGAGAAAATACGGCAAAACCTGTGCTCCCAGTCAGCTGGGTCTCAGACGGACCAATGAGGCAGTAGGAGCGGTTCCCTGGTCGCACTGTGCCGATAACGGTGTCTCCATCACGAAGGATTCTCTTTGCTCGACTGGGAGCTGTTTCCCAAGAATAGTTATTCGTTCCGAGAATCTTTCCACCTTTGGCGTTGGAGAGATCAAGATAGGTGACTTTGTTAGGGGCTGTTCGGTCATTCCACTCGAGCTCGTTAAGCAGCGCTTTTGAGGAAGGTGTATTGGCAGTCCAACCCTCTGGAATCTCGCGGTTGAGTTGGTGGTTGTGGGTCATGGGGCCGCCGGAGGATTTGTAGGGTTTGCCTTCGAGGGTGGGGTCGCCCATGGCGTCGGCTTGGGCGGCGGTGATGGGAAAGTCGAATTGAACAAACCAGTAATCGTAAATCAATTTCGCCAAACTCTCCAACTCCTCGTTGATGCGATTGTTGAGTTCGATTTTTTCGTCGAGGGAACGGAGAATTGCAGCTGTTTGTTTTCGCTGATACGGTGTAATATCTGGAACCAAAAGTTCTTTTGCTGACCCAACATTGAAGTGTTTTTGGATTGCCCCAACTAGTTGACCGCTCACATGAGAGTGAGTCACTGAGTTGATATAGTAACAAATGTAGTGAGGATCAATTTCTTCGCGGCAGCGAACTATTACTAGGTCAGAGCAATTCGCTTCCGGGAGTGTGGTGGGAACAACGCAAGCAACACCAGGATTGCCTGTACGAACAACGATAACGTCTCCAGGGCTCAATCGCGACTTCTTAATTCTCTTGTCGAACTCCTCAGAGATGAATTTGATCTGATCTGGATCAAATTTGAATGGCTTCACATTTTGAGACCGTAAAAAGGGAATTCCGTTTTCGATGTATTCCTGAGCCATTGGCCCAACGTATCCTACCGTGATTTCGCGAGCTAACTCAGTAAGTGGAACAAATTTCATTCGAAGTTCAGTGAGTTGAGTTGCTTCTCAATCAGTTTTTCAAGTCGATGGGCTGCGAGAAAAGACTCAGACAATCGAGCCCTACTCGCTTTAACTTGGTTTTGGAACTCGGTTGCCGAAATATCGAGAAAGTTGATTTTTACTTCAAAATGCTGGCCGGCACTCAGCGAGTAATTCTTCTCAGCAATCTGCTCGTAACTCACCACCACTGACAAATCCTCGACCGCTCTCTTCTCATTAAAAGTGCCAATGATTTGCTCTTCTTCAGCAGCCGAAAGCAGAGTCTTCTCGTTCTTTCCCTCCTTCACTTTCTTGCCGAGCTTGGAGGCGTCTAACAGGACGACGTCGCCGTCGTTGTTGTCGTCGATGAAGAGGATGGAGACGTTGGTTCCGGTGGTGGCGAAGATGTTGCTGGGCATGGAGACCACTCCGGCGAGCATCTTGTTCTCGACGAGGTGTTGGCGAATCTTTTTGTCGATGCCGGATTGGGCAGTCAGGAAGCCGGTGGGCACAACCACGGCGGCACGGCCTCCTTTGGCGAGACTGGTGACGATGTGCTGCAGAAAGAGCTGATAGATCGCCATCTTGTCCTTGGCCTTCTTGGGGACATTGGGGAGGCCCGCGAAGAAGCGCTCTTTGTTGGCCTTGGTATCGAGGTCGTCGCGGTAGTCGGAGAAGTCGAGCTTGAAGGGAGGATTGGAGACGATGAAGTCGAACTTCTCGGGCGCGCCGTCGGTCTTGAGGTGGAAGGGGTAGGGCTCGGAGATGGTGTTGCCCTGAATGACGTTGGGGATGGAGTGGACGAGGTTGTTGAGGATGAGGTTGAGCCGCAGCAGCCCGGAAGATTTTTGGGAGATGTCCTGGGTGTAGATCGCGCAGCGGTCCTCGCCGATGGCATGGGCGAGGTTCATCAGGAGAGTGCCGGAACCAGCGGCGGGATCGTAGCAAGACACGCTGGAGAGCTTTTTCCCAGTGGAGGGCACGAGGATGGCGGCCATGATTTTGGCGACCGCGTGGGGGGTGTAATACTCGGCGTATTTGCCCCCGGCATCGCTGTTGTAATCCTTGATGAGATACTCGAAGAGGGTGGAGTAGAAGTCGAAGCCCTCCGCGAAAATGTGCTCGAAGGAGAAGGTGATGAGCTTGTTGATGAGGGCCTTGGCGAACGGATCGCGCTGGCTGGGGTCGGAGATGAACTCGGTGACGCGGTCAAAGAGCTGGATGCGCGAGCCCCCGGCAGTGCGGACGGAGAAGACTTCGCTATTGAGAGCCGCGATGCCGATAAGGGTGGCGTCGAAGGTCTTGTGGAAGTCCTTCTTGTCCTGTGAGGCGAAGAGGGTGGCGAGGAAATGTTGGGGCTGGAGCTTGGCGGTGCCGGCCCCGAGCTGCATGGTCAGCATCTCGAAGTCGTTATCGGAGAGTTCGGTAATGGCATCTTCCCAAGAGTCAGCTTGGGCGAGCGCGGGCTCGATTTGCTTGGCCTTGTAAGCGAACTTGTCGTTGAGGAACTTGTAGAGGAAAACCTGGGTGATGATCTTGAACTCGGCGGCATCGTTGCCGAGTCCGAAGCGCGCACAAACGGCCTTGAGGTCGTCGATGAGGGTGCGGGCCTGTTCCTGAAATTGGTGGGCGGTGGTCATGTGTCTTTTGAGAAAGGGAGATTCCGGCTCAAGGAGCACGGGCATCTTGCCTGTGAATCGAGGGTCTTCGCTGCGAGGTTGGTAGGCAAGCTTGGTGTGAATTCTGGGTGACAGTCTTGAGGACTATGGTGAAGGGTGGTTTGGAGGGGAGTGAACTCTTGGAGGCAACCGTTCGCAGGCGGGACGCCTACGATCCTTGAGGTCTACGCAGGCTTCTGGCCGTTGAACTCGGCGAGGTATTCCTTCATGAGGAGAGACTTGATGAAGCGGGTGTTGTCTGGATTGAGCGGGAGGTGGTGCGTCTTGTAGAATTGCTCGATGATAAGGCGTTGAAGTTCTTCCTCGGCAAAGGCGGGGACGGTGAGGAGTTGCTTGTTGTTCTGTATCCGGAGATCGGTCTCGAGCTTGAGGTCGGTGAGTGCTTCGCAGAGTTTGCGCTCGTTGTCGGTGGGGTCTTTCTTTTCGAGGAGGCGCTTGTGGATGCGGGCATACTTCTCGTCGTTGTCGTATTTGGCGAGGACCAGCTTGTTCTGGCGCTGAAGCTCGCGGTGGCGCTCGTAAATGGAATCGAGGGCGGCGATGTTGGTAGCCATCTCTTCGGCTGTGACTTCGGTGAGGTTCTTTTTCTCGAAGAGGCGTTTGAGTTCATCGTAGAGGGAGATGAACTCCGGGTCGCCGGGGTCGAAGTTTCCGCCCAAAGCTTCCCGCGTTCGACGAAGAGCTTGCTTGAGCTCGTCGGCGAGGCGGAGTTCGTGTTCGTCGGTTTTGTGGAAGGCGAAGACAATCTCTTCGAGTGCGAGATTGAGGAGGTTGGTGTTGTCGGCGTTGTTCTCGAGCGCGGCCTTTTGATTGAGTAAAGTGAGGCGGAATTCGGCAACGGTTGCGAGGGTATTGAGCTTGCGGAAGTCGAGGGCTTCGAGGTGTTCGTATTGCCCGGAGAGCCGGATGAGGTTGTAGAGGCTTCGGGCGGTATTGAGGGACTTGACGAGGTCGCGGACTTTCTCGCGGTCATTGATTTCGCTGATTTGCTGGTTGAAGACTTCGGCATTGGTGAGGTCGAAGTGGAAGAGGGCGTCTTTGATCTGTTCGATCTCGGCGGTGATTTCTTCGGGGGATTTGAAGAGCTTTTCGTAGTGTTCGAGGTCGTCGCCGAGTTCGGCTTGCAGCTCCTTGAGGTAAGCAGCGTTGGCCTTGTCGAACTCGCTCTGGATGTTGGCGAAATCGACGACATAACCGTAGCGGAACTTCTTGTAGGTTCGATTGACGCGGGTGAGGGCTTGCAGGAGGTTGTGGTCCTTGATGACGCGGCCAAGGTAGAGCTTTTTCAGGCGACGAGCGTCAAAACCCGTGAGGAGCATGTTATATACGAAGAGGAGGTCGGTCTGACCCTCGGTGAAGTCTTCGACCCAAGCTTTGCGCTCCGATTTGGAGCCTACATCATGAAGGATGAGGGAGGCAGTTTTGACTGTTCGGGCTTGCTTGGGAGTGAAGTGATAGGCAGTGGAGTGTTCGGCAACGAGGCCGGGTTGATTGTTCGCTGGTTGGGTGACAGTTCCGTGATTTTTCGCGAACTGTTTGGCCATTTCTTTCGCTTGGTCGGCGGAGTCGCAGATGACCATGCCGGCGATAGTAGAGTCATTGTTGGTAATACGAGCGGTCTCCAAGTCCTGCACGATATACTTGAGCATAGGCGCTACGAACTTGTGGTGAGCGTAGACGTAGGTGCGCTCGGAGGAGCCCTTTTGGACATCGATGGAGGCTAGTATTTCGCGGAGCTCGGCTTGGAACTGGGTCTCGATTTGCTCGCGAATGAGACGCAGAGTGTAGCCGTCGGCGATGGATGCGTTGTAGTAATATTTGTGGATGTAGTCGCCGAAGAGAACTTTGGAATCGAAGGTGATGGCCTTCTTTCCCTTTTCCTTGCTGGTCATCTTTCGCGAAAGAAGAGGGGTGCCTGTGAGGCCGATACGGATCGCTTGCGGGTCGGACTGCTGCAGGTTGGCGAGGAAGCTTCCCTCGGGATTGTAACTGCGGTGGACTTCGTCGAGGAAGTAGACGCGCTGCAGGCCGAGGGCGTAGTCTTGGTTTTTGACAACGTCGGGGTCGTCCTTGAACTTCTGAATGTTAACGACCGTGATTTCGCGCGCACCACCGTGATTGTGAGCCGCAATGTTGGATTTGATGTCTTTGGCGAAGTCCTGGCGGGAGCTAATCTTATGCACGATGAGCCCTCGGGCACTAAACTCGCGACTAGCTTGGTCTAATAGGTCGATGCGGTCGACGATGAAGTAGAACTTGGGGACGATGCCCTTGGGTTGAAAATAATGGGTGAGAAATGCGACGTTGTAATAAGCAAGGGCAGTTTTTCCGCTTCCCTGAGTGTGCCAGATGATGCCACTTCGTTTTCCTTCATCGAGGGTATTGGCAATGGCCTTGGTTGCGAAAAGCTGCGGATAGCGCATGATGTGCTTTTCGTAGCCGAGCTTGGTTTTGACATAAGTGAGGCCGAAGCGGAGAAGAAATTGAAGGCGTGCTGGAGCAAAGAGAGAGGTGAGAAGTCGGTTGGTTGCTGAGTCCGGAGATTTGTTAGTGGCGTATTCCGGTGCATGCTGGATGGACTGCAAGTTGGTGTCACTGAGAATGAAGGATTCAACTTCAGCGTCGAGTGATGGAAGGCTGGGAAGGCTCTCTTTTTCCTCCTCGCGGAAGTAGTTAAAGTGAGCAAAATCTACGGCAGTCGTTGCGTAGTAGGCCCCCTGGATGGGTTCAGGGTCGTCGTCGTCATACTCCATGTTATTGGAGAAGACCATGAGCTGCGTGGCGTTGATGAAGCGGCGGAACTTGGGATTTCGAAAGCGGACATTGATGCGGTCGCGTTCGGCAATCACTCCGTCGCGGTTGTTGGGTTTTTTGACTTCGATGAAGACGAGGGGGAGACCGTTGACGAGAAGCGTGATGTCTGGTCGGAATTCGTCGTCGCCATTCTGGCAAGTCAACTCCGTGACGGCATGGAGCGAGTTATTGGAAAAGTCCTCAAAGTCGATGAGCTTGAGTAGAGAAGTGTCGAAAAGGCGTTCGTAGAATGCTTTGCCGAGATCTTCGTTGTCTAGGAGGAGAGTGAGCTCCTGGAGGGCTCGCGCGTGGTCCTCCGCAGTTGAGGCTGGGTTGAGATTTTGGAGGGCACTAAAGAAAATCTCAGGAAAGATGTTGCTCTCTTTTTCCCAATTAGCCTTTTTGAGTGAAAGATAGCGATAGCCTAGTCGGGTGAGATGCCCCAAGGCAGGAATCTTGACGCGGGAGTCTTCGTTAAAGGCCATTTTCTGATCACGAGCTTAGTGAATCAGTTAGATTAGGCGAGCAGGTTTCTTGGCGAGTCGAGTCTTAGTGAAAACCTCGGAGGCATAACTCACTACATAAGAAAGGCCGTCCGGAGTTTCCGAACGGCCTGGGAAGTGAATGAAAAGGGAAACTACTCAGCGAGAGGGGTGAGGGTGAGCCCCTTGAACTCGACCTCAACGCCTTCGGCTTGCAGGGCAATTTGACCTTTGTCCGCGGTGCAATTGGTGCCGTGGTTGACGAGGTCGCCATTGACCCAGACCTTCAACTCGTTGCCTTTGCACTCGATGGTCATCTGGTTCCATTCGCCCACGGGTTTTTCGGAACCGTCAGTGAGGTTGAGAATGCGGCGGGCATCCTTGGCGGTTCCTCCGAACGCTTGACCTTCTTTGCGAGGGCGGCGAGCTTCCATATTCTCGACTTCGATATTTTCCGCAATGCACCAAAAGTCACCCGCGTCGCCACTATTCATCTGGACCTCAATCGATGCGGGGAACATTCCGTAAAGGGCGCGGGGAGTGGAGGTATAGACTAGAACTCCGCAGTTGCCGGGCTTGTTTGCAAAGCGATATTCCAACTCCAATCGGTAGTCCTGATAGCTGGCATCGGTGATGATGTGTCCGCGAGGAGTGCCCATGCTGACCAGCTTGCCGTCACGGACGATGAAGCTGGGTTTGATATCGGGCTTTTCATCGGCGGCAGGTACATCGACATGCCATCCCGTGAGATCGGTGCCGTTGAAAAGAGCAATGGGCTTGGTTGTGGCCTCGGGCTGCTTTTCCTCAGCTTGAGCAGAAGAAAAGAGAGCGAGCGCGAGACTGCTGAGTAGAATTGGGTACTTCATTTTGTTATGATTAATGGTTCTTGGTCATGAACTCATCTGTCTCACCAACGTGAATCCCTTCGGCGTTGATGATGAGGTTTTGTTCATTGGAGCCCTCCGCGATGGTGCCTACTACGGTGAGGGTCGTCAGCTCCTGGATGCCGCCGAGGCCTTTCAAGCCTTCCTTCACCGGCATGCCTTCATTATCGAGGATCTGGATGGTGGCGATGGAGGTCTTGATGACGTCGGGATCGTCGCAGCAGACGTCCCAGGGAGTCTCGCAATGATCGTCGTCATTGCGATTGCAGGGAATGATCTTGGTTGGGTCACCCAAGACGAGCATGGCCCGGTTTTCAACGAATGGCTCGCTACGTCCCATGACCTCACCAGTCACCGTCACCTTGGTTCCGGGAGTAGGGTTGGCGAAGACCTGCGAGATTGCGACTGGATTCTCTGGAGCTTCCTTCAACAGGTAGCTTTCAAGGCTGAGTGAAGTCTCTCCGACCTCGGTAGGTTCGACTGAGACTGTTTCTTTATCTTTACAAGAACTGAGGACCACGAGGGTACCGAGTCCGGCTAGAAGTAGGATATTGTTCATATTAGTTTGTTACGGTTTGTTTTTTCAAATTATTGCGAGCGAAGTGCTTTTGGCAAGGATGGGGCAAGGGTTCGGAAGGCGGGTGGCAGAGTTCCCACCGTGCCGAGTAAGACCCCGGCAACCAAACCCACGAGAATGACGGTGGGCGAGAGGGCGAGGACGAAGGTCCCTACCGAAAGGGAAACGGTGCGTCCTTCCAAGAGAAAGACTGCCACGAGAAAGGCCACCAGAGTTCCCGTGAGAGATGCGAGCAGCGACTCTTGCAGCAGTGATACCAGCAAGGCCTTGCGATTGTAGCCGATGGCTTGCAGGGTTGCCATTTCGCGAATGCGGGAAGCAAATGCGGCGTAGAGGGTATTGAGTCCACCGAAGATGGCCCCCGCGGCTACCAGTCCGGCGGTGAGCCAGGTCATCACTTTGATGGGACCATAGAACTGAGCCAATTTTTCATAGTAGCGGTCCTCGCGGATGGCGGAGAGTTCGAGGTCGTTGCGCTGTAGGGCAAAGACTTCGAGGTCCTCGATGCTGGCACCATCGGTCCGCACGAGAACGGCGGAAAGGCTCTCACGCTGGGTCAGGGTAGCTAGATCATTTCGGTCTAGCCACAGCTCGGATTCCATCACGGTGCCGGGGGCGGTGAAGGTGCCAGAGATGATGAAGTCCTGGTCCTCGAAGTTCAAAGTCTGTCCCTCTGCGAGATCGCTGGGGGGGACCCCGAGCGCCTTGGCAGAGAGCCGGCCCACCATGATTTCACCGGGACCGGGAAAGTGACCGGATAGTACCTGAAGCTCGGGCCGAACCAGGAGGGAGGGCGGAAGAACTCCGCGAAAGAAGGCCTGAGTCTTTTTCCCGGAAGAAGTGGTTAGTGGTGCCTGATAGACAATCTCGCCCGCAACCGCGACCTGACCCAATTGCTCGGAAAGGCCGCGCACGGAGGTGGCAACTGCGGATTCGGAGGCGAGGGGAACTTCGGAGCGTTCGATGGACTCTTCGGATCCCTTGCCGACGATGATGACGTTGCGAGGAGAACCGGAAGCGGTCAGAACTCCGTCCATTCCGTTGTTGAATGCGACTGCCGCAATGAGCAAAAGGACGACCAGAGCCGAGCCGCCAACGGTCTGTAGAAGCCGAGCGGGATCGCGCAGGAGATTGCGAACAGCATAGGTGAAAGGAAGCATGGCTTAAGAGTTGAGTGAGTTGACGAGTGGGCGGGCGGTTGCTTTCCAAGCGGGAAAGACCGAGGCGATGAGCCCCATCAGGAAGGCGACGATGAGCCCCTTGAGATGGACTTCGGGGGAGGCCTGCAGGGCGAGGGTCAGTCCTTCGTTGCCGAGGGTGAAGCTCTTGAAGTGAAAGAACAGGGCAGAGGAGATTACACCCAGAAGTCCTCCGGTTAGGCCGAGGATGATGCCTTCAATCGCCACTAGGACTCCGATGGCAGGCCGGCTGAAACCGAGGGTTTGCAGGATGGCTGTTTCCTTGACCCGACCCCTGACAACGAGGAGAACGGCGTTGGCCAAGAGGGCGAGGACCGCAACGACGGCTCCGATTCCTAACCACCGGGTGAAGCCAATGAGTTCAATCATCTGCTTGGCGGTCTCGGCGAAGAAGGCTTGCTCGGGTCGGGTTCGAGTGGGTTGTTGATCGGATTGGAAGGTTTCGTCGATTGCCTTGGCAACGCTTTCGAGTTGGTCGGCGGACTCGACTTTGACATTGAACTGGGTCACCACACCTAGACCGATGCGGGAAGCCTGTTGAAGAAAAGGCAGGTGGACATAGGCTACATTGTTGTCCTGCGGCGAGCCGGAGTGAATGATGCCATTGACGTGGACTTTCACGCCCACGGCCTCGAAGGTGTCTCCCACCTTCAGTCCCCGGCGTTGCGCAAAGTGCTCTCCGACCAGAGCTCCGTCGGTTCGTTTTGCAAAGGCGTCGAAGGAACCGCTCAGGACCTCCAAGTCGGCGGTGTAGCTTTTCAGAGTCTCCGCGGGAACGCCGCGAAAGGTGATGACGTCGAGCGACGCTCCGCAGTTGTTGACCGCGATCTGGATGGGGATCACTTCTTTCACTCCCGGGATGCGTTCGATGGTGCTGCCGTAGTGTTCCGGCAGGCGCGAGGTGGAGGGGCAAAAGCGATTCTCGCGATACACCACGAGAGTGGTTTCGTTCGCCTTGGATTGCGTCGAAGTCTCCAGCGAGTGTTGCATCGTTTCCACGGCACTGAATAGAAACATTCCGGCCGCCACACCCAAGATGGTGAGGAGGGAGCGCAAGCGGTGGCGCGTGATGTTTTTGATTGCGAGGGCGAGCAGTTTCATACGGCGGTGGCGGTGACAAGTTGGCCTTTTTCAAGGTGGAGGGTTCGTTTGGCTGCAGCGGCTGCCTTGGGGTCGTGGGTGACCATGACGATGGTCTTGCCATGGTCGTCGGCGAGGCTGGAAAGAAGGGCTAGAATGGAGTCGGCGGACTCCCGATCGAGGTCTCCGGTGGGTTCGTCCGCGACCAGCAGTTCGGGGTTGTGAACAATGGCGCGCGCGATGGCGACGCGCTGCTCTTGCCCTCCGGAGAGTTCGGTGGGGCGGTGATGGGCGCGGTCGGCTAGACCAACCAGTTCGAGCGCCGAGTTCACCTTTTCGCGGCGTTCGGCCTTGCTCATCTTGGAGAGCAAGAGGGGGAGCTCCACATTTTCAAATGCGGAAAGAATCGGCACGAGGTGATAGAGCTGGAAGATATAACCGACGTGTTTCGACCTCCACTTGGCGAGTTGCGCACGGGAGAGTTTAGCCACATCGTGGTCGCCAATTTGGAGAGTTCCACTTGTCGGGGTGTCGATGCCGGCAACGAGATTGAGCAAGGTGGTCTTGCCGGATCCCGAGGGACCCATCAGGGCGAGAAAGTCTCCTTTTTCCACATCGAGGGTCAGGCCCTCGAGCGGAGTGATGGTGACCTTGCCCTTGGTGTAGGACTTGGCGAGGTCGCGGATTTGAATGAAAGCAGACATGGTTAGAAATTGTTAGAGATGATGGAAAGGCGGGCGCCTTCGTCGAGTTTGTTGAAGGGAGGGAGGATGAGTTGTTCGCCGGATCGCAGGCCGTCGCGTACTTCGCGGAAGCCGTCTTTTTCAGAGTTGCCCAGAGTCAGGGAACGGAGTTCGGCGGTGGCCTCAGTGGTCGCGACCCAAGCTTTGGCTTGTTGACCAGAGACTTCGAAGAGGGCTTCGGATGGCGCCATCAGGACGAGGCGTTCTCCAGCGGATGGGGCTTCTTCGGTCTCGCCTGCATCTTTGACAAGAGGGTAGAACTTGGCTCTGACCAGCATCTCCGGACGCAATCGATCGTCGGGATTGGCGATGGCGACTTTGGCTTGCAGGGTATTTCTCGCCAAGTCAGCTTCGCCTGTGATGCGGGTTACCGTTCCGGTGAGAGTGATGTCGTTGAGCAGGTCGGTGGTCAGCTCGACCTCCTGTCCGACTGCCAGCCCGGAGGCCTCGTTCAGAGGGACATCGATTCGGGCCTGCATCTGGGTGGGCTGATAGAGTTCCACAATCAGGGCCGAGGTGGGGTCGTCCATGTCGAGCATACGCTTCTTGCCCGGCTGGGCGTAGAGTTCCAGCACGCGACCAGCAGTGGGGGCGGTGATGCGATGGCGGTCAAAGGCGAGCTGGGCAAGATCGCGGGCAGACTCGGCCTCGGAAAATCCGTTCCCCATTGCGATACGTTGAAAGTCGATGGTGGCAAGCTCGGCTTCCAGACGGGGGATTTCCGATTCCGCTTCGGCGACGAAGGCTTCCTGGCGGTTGGCCTGCATAATGGCAATGTTTGTCTCAGAGAGAGAGGCAGCCCCTTCGGGAAGAGCCTTCAAGCGATTGGCCGTATCCTTGAGTTCCGCCAAGCGGGCCTTCTCGGCTTCGACTTTGGCTTTCGCCGAGACGAGGCGTGCATTGATCTCCGGCACGAGAGAGCAGTGAGCGGCGATATTGGCGCGAATGGTATCAAGATTTCGCTCTGCCTTCTGCAAGTTCAAGCGAGCTTCGTCATCGACCAAGGTCGCCAGGAGGTCGCCCTTTTTGACCGATTGTCCTTCCAGAACGTGGACCTCCTCAACGACCCCATTGACTAAAGCGGGTACTTGAATTGAGTATGGATCGGGTTCCAGCCATCCGGATGCCTGAAAGAGAAGTTGGCGCGATGTGGGACTGCTCGCGGTGGAGCTGGCGTTGCCTCGCAAAGTGACGACTTGGCTGGTTCGAACCTCAACCTTGGGAAGCAAGCGCTCGCCAAACAGGAGTCCGAAGATGATTAGAAAGCCGAGAACAAGTCCGGCGGGGAGGACCCATCCCGGCAGTCCCCGGACAGGTTTGGATTGAGTTTGGGTCTCTGTTGAGACGAGAGAGGAAAGTGACATAGAGTATTCTTAAAATTCATCGGAAAAGTGCTGCTGCCCTCACACAAATGGAGGACGGAAACAAGCAGCGGTGTGCGTGCCCGGAAACCGGGTGGCACGATGAATCAAATCAGAAGGCGACTATGCCGAATGAGAATATCTTTGCCCTGTGGAGGCGGAGGTTCCAAGGGGAAGCTCAAGCGAAAAGCCAATCTGCTACAACCAGCAGGTAGGACCAGAGGAGCCAGTTCCTTGCCTGCGATGGGGGCCGGAATCTGAAAGTCGAAGCTATCACTCGACCAAACGTAATCATCGATCTCCAATTGGAGAGGGACAATGCAGTCGTCGCAAGGCTTCTGTTCGCCGGCGTCCTCATCGTGTTCACAACAATCGGAAGGGGATGATTGTGAGCAGGGATTCTTGCCCAAGAAGAGTGATTCGTGGCAGAGGCAAAAACCCAACGCCAAGTCCTTTGCTCCGACCAGAAAGGTCATGAACAGAACGAGGGTCAGGGATGACAACTTGCGAAACACTGGAGTTACCTTCTCACTGAATTCTAAAAAGTCAATCTCATGGGGTGGTGATGCGCAAACGGTAGAAGGATTCCGGATCGGCCGAGTTGTCGCTGACAGAGAGAATCGAGGTGGTGGGGTCGCTCACCTCGCCGAGAGTCAGCCAGGAATTTTCGGTCAAGTCGGAGGACCTTTGCAGTTGGATGGTGACATCGACCGCAGTGTCGTTGAGGGGGGTGCTCAACGTGAAGTCTCCGCGAGATCCTGTCCACTCGGGAGCGTGGGTTGGCTCGGCCAGATTGGGACTGAGTCCCACTGCGTATTCCATTAGGCCCGGGTTGTCATCACCATCAATTCCGGAACCCGGAGGGAGGGAGAAGGGGGACAGTCCCTGATCGATGACCCATTTCGCGTAGCCGTCCAGTCGGACATTGTCGATGAAGACTGCGTCCTCATTTTCGGAAATGGATTCGTCTTTCAGGTAGAGCCATGTGACCTCATTCCGTCCCGCTTCCAATGGGACGGTGACCTCGGTCCAGGAACTTGTTCCGGACCTGGCGGCAATTTGCCGCCCGTTGACCAAGGTGTAGGCGAGGTCGTAGCTGCCTTCTGAAGAGACCAGCCAATGAAAGCGCAGGGTGCCAGGCCCCATTACAAAGGCAGACATCTCGGCGCGCTGTTCGTCTCCAATCTCGGCACTCCTCGCGGCAGAGCCTCCGGTGATGAATAGCGAAGCTTGAGGCGCAAATCCCGGGGAACCGTTTCGCACTGGCATCCCGCTGAGATCGAGAGCAGTCTCCAGCGAAGTCGAGGGAGAGAAAGGGGATACCGTGAAAAGACGAGAGCTTGCTCCCGCGGAGTTGGTGGAGGTCGCGGTGAAGTCAAAGGGGGCAGTGGCTGCGCCGCGCAAGTGACTGTCTGACTGGAAGATCCATCCGTTCGGCAGTGGTTCTGGGTCTATTGTGTTGTTAGGGAAGTGGGTGGACAGAAGGATGGCGGACTCCGTACCGCTTTCGACCGGAATGGTGGTAGGCTGAGTGAAAACGGGGTCGGCGAGCGAGCGCAAGGTGAAGCGGTCCAGCCAAACGGTATTTTCTCCCCCATCGGCTCCATCGTCTCTAACAAGTCGATAGGTGATGGTGTGGGTGCCTGCGGGAATCTCCAGTGAAACCGGATGCCATCCCGTCTCGCCACTGATGCTGGCGACTTGACTGCTGTCGAGTGAGCAGGAAAAGGTGTCGAAGAGATGCTCGGTGGAGGCTTTCCACCAGAAGGTCAGTTCATCAGGACCATCTACAGTGAAGATGAGAGCGGTGTTGCTGGAGTCGTCGGTGTTCGCCAGGGCGATGGCATCTTCACCATCGAAACTTTCCTCTGTCTGGGCCAGACAAAGATCGGTGTCTCCAGTCATATCCACCGAGAGGGGAACCTCGAAGGCAAATTTGAGGAGGCTTTTCTCAATGATAACGGTGAAGGTTTCGTTGTCGCTTCCCGCGGGATTGGCGGCGGTGAGAGTGAAGGTGTATTCGCCCAGAATCGGGCTGGGCCACGAGATTTCTCCACTTTGGGTGTCGACCGACATTCCCGCTGGTTGGCCAGTGAGGGAATAGCTTGTCGGGGTGTTGAGAGCCTCGGTCTGATAGAGGAAGGAGCTGCCAACATTTCCTCCCGCATTCAAATCCCCCGAGATTTCGGGGGTGATGAAGTCATCGTTAGCGATCACCAGACTGAATGGTTCGGTGATATTGCAGGCCCCTGAAATATTGGAAAAGGCGAATAGGATTCGCTCATTTTCTTCCGGTTCACTATCGGGATTGATGGTGATGTCCATCGTGGCCGAAGTCTGTGGCGGGGTGATGGTGATGCTTTGGGAACCGGGGTCGAGATAGTCCAAGCCTGCTGTGGCAGAGCCTCCAGCAGTGGAGATGGTGAAACTAACAGGCTCGCTGCTGGCTTGCGATAATTCGAATTCGAGGGTCGCAGTAGTGGTGCCGCTGTCACCTTCGACAACCGCAATCTCATCGACCAGAATGCTCACCTCAAGGTCCCGGCCATCCCAAGTCATGGGGGAGGAACCATCCGGTGCCAGCCAAGTGGAAAGTTGCGAGGAAGGACTCCCTCCTCCGGTCCAAGAACGGTAGAAGTGACCATACCAGTCCGGGCGATTGCTAGTATTGCAGGATGCCAGACCTCCGTAGAGCTGACCCACAATTCGGCCACTGCCATCGAAGAGCGGAGACCCGGAGGAGCCTTGCTCGGTGGTTCCATGGTCCCAAGCCGCCACCCGTAGATAGAATCTGTTAGAGTCGGTCGTGTCCTCGTAGTAGTCGGTTATAGTAAGGGGATCGAATTCGAAGGAGATTCGCTTTTCCGCGACCCTGGGGTGATGAATCCCCACGGCTTCGGAAGGAGCACTCGGAGACCGATTCCAGCCCGCAAAGTAGGCTCCGGAATCGGGGTTGACCGGATCATCCAGTTCAATCAGGCACATGTCGGATGAGCCGGATTTTGCCCGCAAGATCGCGCCGCTGTTGAAGACTGTCAGGTCGCCATCACCGGCAGAACCACTAGCGACCGATCCCGGTTGCCGACAGGTGGAGTTTTCGAAATTCCAGTAGACGACCACTGATGGGGAGTTGAACTGCGTGATTCCGCAGTGGGCCGCTGTCAGGAAGTAGGGGGTGCAATCGCCCTCGACATTGTTGATAAGGGCTCCGGTGCAAGTATCGAGACCATTCAAAGTGTAGGCTCCCACAGAGCGAATTTGATCTCGATAGGCTTCAATCATGGCCCCAAAAGGAAGATCGCTGGCATCGCAAACAACATCCACATTGCAGTTGCCTGATAGGTCGCCGCCGATTTTGCCACTGCCTTGCTTGCGAAAGCCATAGTTGACCGCACCCAGACTGAGACGGAGTTCGGAAAGGAGAGCGAGCGGCACCCGGGCTGCCATTCGGACAGTGTCGCTAGTCAGAATCGGGGTCCAGAGCTCGCCGTGCTCGTCGTTGTCACGGGAGGTGAAGGTGATGAACTCTTCGGAGTTTGCCGCCTGCAGGGTCAACTTTCCTCCCGGGGGCATGTGATACTTTTGGAAGGCAAAGTTCAGGGATTCCGCTTGCGGGGCTGAGATTTCCAGTTCCCAAGTGGCGTATCCATTCTCGAATTTCCATTCCGCCAACTGGGAACTGCTTCGATTGATGGGAATAGGGGTGGCGAATCGGAATGGTAGCTTTTTGGCATCCCGCTCTTTCGCTTCGGCGAGTAAAGCGTCGATATCAGGGGCAGGGAGTTCCAGGCGAGAGACTTCGGATGGGCCTGAACCGGCGGCAGAGGATCGGTAGGCTCGCCGATCGGCCTCTGAGGATGTCTTTGTCGTAGGGCTTTTGCGCCCGGCTTCTGAGAGCGGAATGGATGAACCTGACTGTGAGCGGGGCCAAGAGAGGAAGACGGCCAACCCAATCAGCAGTAGGAAAAGAGCGGACAAGCGTCGCATGGCGCAAAGTTAACTGCACCTCCAAGTCTTTGACAACTTCCCATGCCCCGCAGCGGGAGATTAGCGTCCCTCGGCCAATCGTCCGGCCAACATATCGGGGAGGCCTGCTTCGAGAATCTTCTTCTGGGCAGTGACGATGTCGTATTCGAGACGCCGATAGACCAGCACGTTTGCGGGGATATCGTAAATTGCGTAGCAGGCGCGCCAGTCGCCGTTGCGGGGCTGACCGACGGAACCGACATTGATGAAGTATTTCAGGTTCTCGTCGAACTCGACCTGCTCGGCCGGCAATTCGTTGATCTTAGTATCTTTGGCAAAGACCCGGGGGACGTGGGTGTGGCCGTGGAAGCAAATCTTGGTGAACTGGTAGGAGAAGCTCGACATGGCATCGAACTTGTTCGTGACGTAGTTCCAGGTTTGGGGTTGGTCCAAGGAGGAGTGAACGATGGTGAAATCCTCAACCTGCCGGACCATGCGCAGCTTGCGCAACCAATCACGCTGCTCGTCAGTCAATTGCTTGCGAGTCCAGCGCAGGGCTTCGGCCGCCACGGGGTTCATTGCATCGAGCGAGTGCTCGCCGCCACAATCTTCATCGTGATTGCCTTTCACCACCGGACAACCGAGGTCGCGAATGATTTCGAGGCACTCGGAGGGATTGGCGTTGTAACCAACGACATCCCCCAGACAGACATAGTCGGTGCATCCCTGCTCCTTGGCGTCTGCGAGGACGGCTTCGAGGGCTTCCAAGTTGGCGTGGATGTCGGCGAATAGGGCGATGCGCATGTTCTCAGTGGTCGTAGTGGGGAGGATAGCAGGTCGGGGGGGACGTGGCCTAGCCTAAATGCGGTCAATCACAAAGGATAGAATTTTGCCTTTCTCACTTAGCTTCACCAACTTGGTCGTAATGCCATCGCTGAACCGAGTCCATCCACTCGTTGTTGAAGGGAAATTGCTCCGGGTGAAGGAGAGGGGAAAGGTGGTCGGGAACTTGCGCTTTCACGCATTGTTCTTCCAGTTGTTCCCGCACCCCGTTGCGAGGATAGTCATGGCTTTCATCGAAAAGAAAATTGGCCAGATCACGAATGGCGGTGAGCCGATCCGGAAAGATACGGGACTCGTGCACTCGCTCCTCGGGAGGCAAGCCGGCAAGATTTTGCAGGACATAGTAAAGAACCCGCATCGTGGGGAGACTGCTGCTGCCGTATTCCTCAAAGTGCCGGACGACCAGTGGCCAGTTGCCTGACTCTTCGCTGTAATTGGAGGGAAACTTCAAGGGGCTGGCCTCATAAATTTCCTCGAACATGAGGGTGACCCGCTTGATGTCGGTGTTGAGCAGAGGGTTCAGCGCCATGGGGAGCTTTAGTTCGTCCAAAGTAGCTTCGAGTTCTTCCCGCACACCAGCCATGGGAAGACCTTCATTGCGTCGCTGATAATGATTGAAAAGCCCACGCACGATCTCGCCCTTGGAGTCGTAGATCTCGTTTAAGGGAATGCCCTTTTCATCCGGAAACTCATTCTGCAGTGAGAAGAGCTGGCTCTTGATGGAGGGAAAGCGTGAGCGGGGATCGGCGTAGATCTCGCGAGTCAGCGTGAGGGCTTCGCGGCGGCGTTCCGGGACCCGCGACATGAGGTAGAGGCGCTGGCGCTTGACCACGTCAGTGGCTTTCTTGAGGGTGACGGCTTCGTCCAGGACCTCGGTCGCGGCGGCGTAGTCCACATACTCGGGTTTGTAGGTGTCGGACAGCATGCGTGCCTTCATCTCCCGTAGCTTGAGGTCCTCGGGGAGGTTCTCGATACCCTCGTCGAGGTAGGTGATTCCTTTGTTGAAAAACTCATTGCGGCGGAGTTCGCGCTGCCATTCCTCCATCCCCGGTCGATCCCGGTAATCGGAATAGGCATCGTCAGCCGCATAGCCTGCCGCAGCCTGATAGTAATAGCTGACCTGAGGTTGCAGGGTGTGGATTTGCTCGAAAATCGTAAAAATTCCCACCCAATCCTGCTCCTGCCAAGCCGGAACGACCTTGGAGAAATTCAGCACCGAAGCGACCAGCGAGCGTAGGCCTCCCAAGGCGATGGCGGCCGAGGTCTGGCCGATGGCGTCAGAGGTCTTTTGGTCGAGTGGTTCGGCCAAGATCCCGGTCTGCCGCATCTCCCGCCCCAAAGGCCTCTCCAAAGGCATTCGGGCTAATCCTGCAATCAAAAGGAAAAGCAAGAGGATTGAGACTTTCTTGGTGGAACGCATCGAACTCTTTGAAAGATAGGGTTCTCATCCGATCTCGCAAAGCGTAATTGTGAGATCCGCGCGTGAGTGGGGTGGACGTCTCGTCCACCCACCCATCCAAATGAGTGGACGGGACGTTCACTTCACCAACCCTTCGAAAAACGAATAGTAAGAACGCTCGCTCGCCAATTTTCAGGCGGTCTCTAGGACAACTTGGCTTCCAGAGATTCGATTTCGGCCGTCAGGGTGTCCCAGCGCGAGTAGGCGTGGTTGAGCTTGTCGGTGAGAGCCGAGAGGGCGTGGGTGGTTTCTTGGAACTTTTCGGTATCACCGGCCACCTCCGGGCTGGAGAGATGTTCGGAGAGCTTGGTCTGGGAGGCCTCGATTTCGGCGATCTGGGCTTCGAGCTTTTCGAGGTCACTCTTCAAGGGAGCCAGGGCCTGACGGGCAGCCGCTTCCGCCTTGCGCTGTTCCTTCCGGTTGCCGGTGGGCTGGGGCTTGGCCGGAGCGGGCTCCGCTTTAGGTGCAGCGGTTGGCTGGGGCGCCGGGGTCGGCTTCTTGGCCGGAGTGGGGGCTGGGTTGGCTTTTTCCGCCTTTTCCTCCGCTTCCACTTTGTCGAGATAGTAGCTCAGGTTGCCATGGAAGAGACGTGGGTCGTGACCCTGACGAAACTCGATGGTCTTCGAGATGATGGGATCGAGAAAGGCCCGGTTGTGGGATACGATCAGCAAAGTGCCTTCGTATTCCATCAGCGCCTGCTGCAAAATATCCTGCGAGCGCATATCGAGGTGGTTGGTAGGCTCATCCAGAATCAGGAAGTTGGCAGGCCTAACAAGCATGCGCACCAAAGCCACGCGCGAACGCTCTCCGCCGGAGAGGACTCCGATTTTCTTGAAGACATCATCACCCTTGAAGAGGAAGCAACCCAGCACATCCCGTGCGGACAGGGTGCGGCCCCGGGTGGCGACTTGCTCCACGGTCTCCAGGACGGTAAGGTTGGGGTCCAGCTCGTCGGCGTGGTTCTGGTTGAAGAAGCTCGGTAAAGTCTTTGCCCCCAGTTCGTGCGATCCACTAGTGGGCTCTTCTTCGCCAGTAATCAGGCGGCAGAAGGTCGACTTGCCCGCTCCATTTGGCCCCACGATGGCGATCTTCTCCTTGCGCTCGATCTCAAAATCAAAGCCTTCGAAAATCTTGAGACTGCCATAGTGCTTGCCCGCATTTTCCAACTTCGCCACCGACTGGGTGGTGGGCGGTGGGTCGGGGAAGCGGAAAGACACCTGGGACTCGGCCGAATCGATCTCGATGCGTTCGATCTTGGCCAGTTGCTTGATCCGTGACTGGACGAGGGAGGCCTTGTTGGCCGAGGCGCGGAAGCGGTTGATGAAGCGCTCCATCTGCTCGATCTCGCGGTCTTGCGCTTTCTTTTGCTTCAGCCGAATCTCCTGGCGCTCCGCCAGCTGGGTCTCGTAGGACGAGTAGTTGCCCTTGAATTCTTCCGCACGGCCGTGGTGGAAGGCGATGGTGCGCGTCACCAGACTATCCATCAGCGAACGGTCGTGGGAAATGAGCGCAATCGCGCCTCGGTAGGCGAACAGATAGCTTTCCATGAAGGCCTGGGCATTGATGTCGAGGTGGTTGGTGGGCTCATCCAGCAGCAGGATTTCCGGCTCGGCCAGAAAGAGCTTCGCCATCGCAATCCGCATCTGCCACCCCCCCGAGAACTCACCGCAGTCGCGCTCGAGGTCTTCTTTCTTAAAGCCCAAGCCCGCCAGCACGGATTCGATTTTGGGTCGAATCCGCGAGGGGTCAAAATGCTCCAAGGCAATATCGAGGTCGCCCATGCGCTCGAGGACTTTCGAGTAGGGATCGGACCGGGGATCGAGAACATCGAGCTCCTTCTCCAATTCGTCCAATTCCCGCTGCAATTCCTGCGCTTCCCCAAAGGCCGATTCGGTCTCCTCGTAGACCGTCTTTCCCTTCACGTGAATTCCTTCCTGCGGGAGGTACCCGATGCGATAGTGCTTGGGCTTGTTGATTTCGCCCCCATTCGGCTGCAAAGCCCCGCCGATGCACTTCATCAACGTCGACTTGCCCGCCCCATTGTGACCCGCAAAGGCAATGCGCTCCCCATCGTTGATGGAGAAGGACAAATCAGAGAACACGACCCGAGGCCCGAACTCGACGCGGAGGTTTTTGATGGAAAGCACGGGGAGGGCTTAGATCGGCTGGCTGGTCGAGAAAACAAAAAAGCCCACCATCATGGCGGGCAGTAATAGGAGTTCAAATGGGATTCCGGTTACCTCGAGTGAGTTCTCTGTCCTTTGGCCGCGCGTCGCAATGAATTCGATAGCCTTGCTCTCTACGGTGACCAGTTTTTGGGTATTGATTTAGCCGCGTTGAAAATGGCTCTGGCAGCTTCTCCCGAGAACGTTCTCTTATTGGTGATGGTCGCCCGGCTTACTTTGAATCGTAAGGAAAGCTGGAAGGTTTCTTTGTCGGGGGTGGGGTCGTATTGGGCGTGTTGCAGGTTGTTCTCTCCTTCTTGGTCTTCCGTCCTTTGGTTTTTCTTGGAGCGGGGCTCATTCTGGCTGCCATTCCCGGTGGGATGTTTTGGGACAATGAGGCGAAGCTGGGACGATTGGTTTTCGGAGGTCTGATGGGTCTCGTCTATTTCTGAGGCTTCGGCTTGTTCGGGATAGCTGCTACCACTGGAAAATTGGGTGAGACCGTTGGCTCGATGATCACGGTGGCTCTTTTGGCAGCCTTTGGTTCGACGTGGCTGGCGATGGTGTCGGCCTTGCGGCGCGGACGGGCCAATGGGTAATTCTTAATTTGTCCGGGGAGAGGAGAAGTGCTCGAACTTGATCCGGATGTCCTTCACGTCCGATAGATCTTCTTGCGAAAGATTAACGACGGGGATTTCCAGCTCCCAGCGGGTGGCAGCCACGCTCCGTTCCCGGAAGGCGGTGAAGCTGTTCTCGGGGGCGATGGCGGCGTCGTCACTCACGGTGCTTCCATCTTCCACTCGCTGGCGAACGGGAATTGAGATGGGGTTGAAGCGGACTTGGACGTAGCGGTTGGGGAGTAGGGCGGAGTCGCCGTTATTCCAATTCCCAATCGCCCAGTCCCGATTGATGTAGGTCACGAATTCATTCTGAAGCTCGTCCGGACTAGCGGGATTGAGAGTGCCGACGGTTCGGTCGCGGAAGTAGCTGACGTCGCCATAGCGGATTCTGGCCGTGATTCGGTTTTGGGCTGGGGTGTTGGCGAAGGTCATGAGCATCTTGAAGGAGCCAATCTTATCGAGGAATTCATTCTCGCTGAAAAAGGCACCCCCTTGGGGAGTGCGTAGAGTTGAGAAGACGACCCGGTAGTAGGGGGCACGGGGGCCGGTCTCAACAAGGACGAAATTCTCTTGAAACTCGGCATCTTCGAGTGTGCTGGATCCTTCGATGCCAAAGCTATCTTCCCGAAGAGAGAACCAGTCATTCTGAAGGGTGTCGGACGTGCTGGTGGCATCATCGAAAGAGATGAGTGCTTCGTAGTAATCTTCCAGTTCGGGATAGCTGCGAATTTGGAAGAGGGTCTTCAGGCTGCGCTGACCGTCGTTGAACGGTGCGTTCTTCTTGTATTCCAAGGCGCGGGTAGCGAAGAACAACCACTGCTGGGCGAGGGTGAAATCGAAAAGAAAGTCCTGATACTCCTGATGCACTTGGAGACGCTGGTTGGCATCGGCATAGACGCGGTCTTCGATGGTGTTTTCCGCCACTTTGATCTCGTTGAGAAGGCGCTGGATTTCGTCGAGAAGGGCTGCCAGGCGACCTGCTTCCTGACGGAGGTTCGAGGCTGCAATCTGGGAGTCGAGATCCAGCTCCTTCATGTCGAGGAGCCGGGTGGCAATGAAGGCCTTGCTATCAATGTCGAGCGAATCGTTATCAAGGGCCGTCTCATCTTTCATCTGCTGGGTAGCGAGTTCATCTTTCTGGCTTTCCAACTCCATCTTCCCGACCTCTGCTCCCGCTTGGGCTGCGACGTTGAAGAGTTTGGCTCCGAGCACCGCTAGTCCGAGAGGTCCGCCCGTGATGAGTTCTGGATCGAGGGCGTCGGTGATTCCACCCAAGGCGTCTTGGCTGATCTCAATCGCTGCGATTTGATCGTCGATCTTCGATACCTTGTCTCCGTATTCGATGATGAGTTCGTCCCGCTTGATATTGATTCCCTTTTGGTCCTCGACGCGTTTGATCTCGATGCGGATTTCCTGGTTGAGATTATTGATGCGGATGCGATTTCGGGTGATTTCGGCCTTTGCGCGCTCTATGTTCTGGAATTGTTCCCAAACGGCACTTCCGACGTTGAACCAAGGGGTGTCGAAGCCGGCTTCCTCGGGGAACTTGCCGGTGATTTCACGAAGGCGAGCACGGGAGGACGCGATGAGGGCGCTGGCTTCGGTCGTGAGCTTTTCCTGTGATTCTTCGAACTGGCCATTGGAATTGACAGCATCGTTGTAGGCGTCCTTGGCATTTTTTAGCAGGCTGCCCGGGCGGTCCGGGGCGAGCAATTCGATGTAACCATCAAAGGAGTGAAACTTGAGATTGTTGGTCGCCGTGGCGATGTCCGAATTGGGCAACAGCATCAGGAAATCATCGGTGAAACCCAGCGGGTTGGTCTCACCCCGCAGAAAGGACTGGGTGGTGCCGAGCTCCGTGAGTGCCTGGCGCCAGTTGGCGATCGAGCGTTCGAGGCCAGGCGTGTTGTCGTTGGAAAGAACGAGGTCGTCGCCAAAGATGGACAGAAGGGCGTCGCCCCAGCCCTGCAGCTTGACGAGATTCCGGTTTGTGACCTCGAGTGCGACAGCCTGATCGGCGGGCAGGGGATCTCCGGAGACAGGATCGATTCTTTCATCCAAAGCCCGGCGGATGAGGGTCTCAACGAGAAGATTACTACTACGACCGTAGTCGTCGAGAAGCTCGAAGAGCAGGGCCAGGTCCCGGTAGCGGGTTGATTCCCAGGAAACGAGGCCGGAGAGGCCTGCGCTGGTCGCTGCAGGCACGGCTTCGTAGCTGTCATTGTCGTCGTAAAAGTAGGTCTGATAAGGGATGCTGGGGACGAGCTCCCGAAAGGCGTTGAAGACGACGGGCTGCTTGAGGCAATCGATGTAACCCATGATTCCTTTCTCGTAGAATTCGAGGGCTTCGGTCAGCTCCGCAATCTCACTCGTCAGGTTGGTGGTGGGATTGGTGAGCGGGGCGGAGAGACAGGTTTGGTATTTGGAATCACCCTTGATGCCATAGATTGCGGCTAGGTGGTTGAGGCTGTCGAGAAGGAGGCGCTGGGTGAAGACGGAATCAGGGTCGTTCGCGGCCCGAAGCTTGAGGGGAGGGAGAGCGGCTTCGAAGGAGGCTATTTTGCTATCGGTCGCAATCTCAGAATCGAAGAGATCGTAACGCGGCTTCACCAGAGACCCTTCCTTGCGATAGAGCTGATACTGGTAGGATGTGATCGCATTGTTGTTTACGATCCCGGTGATGGGGTTGATGAAGGTGAGGAGGTCGAGAGCGACTGCGGTCTCATTGAGAATCTCGGCAGAAGGGAATCCAACGCCGTAGAAAGGGCCGTTGTTGACACCTGCGATGGGGGCGTCGAAGGGGTTATCTCCGGTATTGTCTGAGGTGTTCCCCGACAGGATGCTATCTCGGAAGGATTCGATGCGACCCTCCTCCCAAGCAAAGATCGCTCCGCCGAAACCTGCGGCCTGCGAGGTGATGGTAGTTGACCCATCCGGGTTGGTTCGAATCCGGGAACCGCCGGTTCCGCCGAGAGCGCTGTTATTCTGAAAAGCGCAGGCCTCGATGCGTAGATTCCCGCGATAGAAGAAGATTGCACCTCCCAAGGCGGCGGATCCTCCGCCGACTTTCGGGTTCTCAAATCCGGCCGCACCATCACAAGCCCCGAAACCACCCGCACCACCAAGATTTCCGGTGATGGTGCCATTGTCGTTGAAGCGCCCACCGGCGGCACCGCCGACTCCGAAAGCACCATCGCCTCCGCTTTTTCGCTGATAGAGCGGGGGATAGGTGAACACGGAATCACTATCATCGTCCCCTCGACCGGGGGTTTGTCCGAAGAAGAGTCTTCCGGTAAAGCTGAGGTCGACCGACTGGGCTCGGGCATTGTAGCTCTTGTTCACCTCAAAGGTGGGAAAACTCCCATTTTGTCCCCCGGTGTCGCAATTCTGGAACACACAGTTGCGGAGGAAGACATCTCCGGAGTGGACTTGAAGGGCGCGAGCCCGTCCATTGCTGGTATCACAATCATCAAAAAAGACGTTTTGAATCTGAACGGAGGCCCCATTGTCGACTAGAAAGCCAGAAGAATTGGTGAAAACGAGACGCCCCGCAGGGATGTCGGCAGGACCGGAGACGAGCGTATTTCGCAAGAAGGGAAAGAAGCTCGCATTGACAATGCGGAAGGTGTTGCTGGTGGATGCCGTGGCGGTGTCGGGTAGCTTCAGGCCGGTCAGGTCAAGGTGACAGACGGTGCCGTCGTTGGCCTCGGCGTTAATGGCCAGGATTGCTTCCTCGATGGCGTTTTCAGCGGAAAAGGAAAAGTTCTCTTCGAAGGGGACCCGCCAGACGTTGCCCGACCGTTGCGTTGACGATACGTTTTTGTCGTAGCGCACTTCAAAGGTTTGTCCGGTGGTCGGTTGGAGAGACAGGGCTTCGCGGGAATACGCAATGGCATAGTAGCCTGTTTTTAGGATTTCGCTCGGCCCCGTTGCCAAATTCCCAAAGTCCACCAGGGAGTCGGTGCGGTCAACGGTGGCGACAATTTGATAGCTGCTACTGCGGTCAGGACGATAGAGAAGATGGTGAACTTGATGTGGAGGGATAGTGAATCCGTCAGATGAACTCCCATGGACATTGTAGTCGAAAGAAAGGCTCACTTCGCCACCGGTAAACTCACTGCGAATGTCGAAAAACCACTCCCGGGGGACGGCATAGGCGACAGTGGAGGGCAGGAAGCGGCCCTTCACTGCACTCTGATTGTGGGCAGCGAGGAAGGAATTGCGAGGGACCCCGCTGCTACCTCCGCTTGTTTGTAAAAAGTCGACATCTGTCAGCGTCAACCCCCCACCAGTTGAAGAAGGGTGGGAGTCGGTTCCGTTGTTGAGAATCCCGATAAGGTCGTAGTCGTAGTCACCCTGGTCTGCGGCATCGCCAGCAAAGAGGTCGGGCACCGGGCGGTTGTTCCCGAACTTGGCCGCGAGGTAATTATTCAGAAGTTCTGATTCCACGTCTTTGAGCCGGCGATTGTAGAGAATCACCTCGCCGATTTCATGGGCGGGATTGCTACCGCTAGAGAAGCTATCGTTACCGATGGAAAAGGTGTCGAAACCGGAACTGCTGGTGGCAGCTATCGACGCGATGAGTCGGCCGTTTTCCCGGATTTCATTGGGTGAGGAGCCACTTCCCGACCGCATGCTCCAGATGCGGAACTGGTCTTTGGCATCGCGTCCCGAGCTCAGATAAGGGCCGCGTGCGGTATCGGGTGCCGTTGGGGAACCCGTGCTGGTCCCGCTTCCCCAGTGAAAGGTGACTTGACCGCTCGGGTCAGGGATCTGGGCGAAGAAATTCCCGTTGGAGCTTCTAAAGAGAACGCTTTGCAAGTCCCCGCTCGAGTCCGTATACTCGGGCGCATCGTAGCGAGTGACGGCGAAAATCGACATTTGTCCAGCGATATTGAGGGACTCGGCCTGCATGGTATCCCGGCCGCTTGACCGGAAGATGACGGCCGAGCGGTTGTTCAGCGGAGCCTCCTTCGCAGTCTCGATGATATCCACCAACTCGGCATCTTCGATGGCAGGAAAGGCTGTCGTTGCGTTGCGATAGACATAGAGGTCGGCGATGGCACCTTGAAAGGCGTCACTCGCATTCGGGACTTTAGCCACATAGTATCGGGTGTTGGACGGCGGTGTATTGGTATTGCCGATAAAGAGAGTGCTCGTATTGGCCGAGGTTCCAAAAACCTCTCCACCATTCACACGGACCTTGACGGATTTATTGGTTCCAAGTCTCACGATGAGATGGATGTGACTCCATTCGTTGGCCTTGAGCTTGAGATTGGTAAAGCGATAAGCGGCAGCAGCCCAATCGTTGACCAAGAGCTCACCGTCATCAAGAGCGAGGGCGAAGCCTCCGCTGGCAGAGGGTTCCGCAGTCAGGATGGGCTGTCGCCCGACCAGGGAAGAGGGCTTGACCCAGACGCTGACTTCGTAGTTACCGGTGAGGGCCTCCAAGGCTGCGTTTGCCGGCAGGGTGATACCGCTGGTGCCATCGAACTCGACTCCGGAACTCCCGTAAAATTTCACCCCGGGCTGAGGGTTTCCAAAATAGGTGCCACTGCGCGTGGAGTCGAAGCGGTCATTGGCGAGACCATTGGCGGAAGACTCGTTCAACTTCAGAGCCAGCACGCAATTGCTATTGGTCAGTGCGCGCGAATCGCGAGGCACGGTATTATCGAGAGTAACCTCCGTTGGGATTCCCTGGTTTTGAGGGGGAAAGAGCGTGCTGTTGTTGGCATGGTTGCGGATGCGGCGGGAAGTCCCGGTGACGAGGTCATATCCAAAGCGGCTGTCCATCCAGAGTTGTAAGTCGGAGCCACCTGTACCGACCCCACCGGGACCATCGCCAGCTCGAGCTACGGGCGAAGAGAAGGCGAGGAGAGCGAGGAGAAAAGAACGAGCGATTTTCACAGGAAAAGAAAGGTTGGTTAGTTGGAAGCAGGAAGAAGGGAGGCTTTGCCGTCTTGTGGCGGCAGGGGACGTTTGATGATCGCGAAGCGGCCTTCGATTGTAGTGGTGAGATGTTCTCCGGTAGTTGGAGGAGGAAGGGTTTCTGTCGAGATAGTGAGACGGTAGGGGTTCTCCGCATTTTCGAAACCATAGATCTCGACCTTGTGTGTTCCTCCGGTGGACTGAAAGGTGTATTCTTCAAAGTTTATAGTGCCTTGAGACGTGTTCAAGAGGGTGTCGCTCCCATTGTATGTTTTCATATCGAGATCGCCATCGCTGTGGAAAAACTCGATGCGGACCGTGACATCGAGTCCGCTTGGCGCATCGAAACTGAAGAAGTCGGGATCTCCTGCGATGGAAAGTCCGTTCTGGTTGAGCACCCCGGGAAGCGAACCCAGGGGAACGGCCGCACCCAAGGAGTCATTGTTCTGGCCGTCGCGGTCATACGCATCGGCTGGAGGGCCGACCACCGGATTCACCCGCCCGACTAGGTGGGTGATTGTTGCATCACCGAGATTGGCCCCTTCGTAGAGAAGGCCTCCGCTCTCCGGGCGCACGACTCCGTCGAGAGTCAAACTGTAATAAGAAGGGAAACCGAATGGGCTCTCGTCGCCGAGGCGGGTATTGCTGACCAGAGTGACCTCAATGTCATTTTCGTCAAAGGTGCTGGTGATGAACAAGCCGCCTTTGCCCGCCGGAAAAAAGTTGCTGTCGTCTGTATTGACAAGGCTCAGTAACTTGATGCTGCCGGATCTGAGTTCTTCGATACAAAAACTGAGTTCGGCTCCGTCCTCGTCGGTGAAGACTCCATCCCAAATGGCATCGTTGTCCTTGATTTCATAGGACTGGGTGACGCTTTCTCCTACAGCAGGGTCCAGACTGAGGGTAACAAAGCGACTTCCCTCAATGGCTCCATCCTCCGCTACTTGAAAGGGAATGACCGCAGTTGAAGCATTGCTCAGGTTCAGAGAGCCTTCCGTCGTCGTGCCGTCGCTTGCCAGAATACTGTAAGGGAGGTTGCCGGAGAAAGGGCTGGAGAAGGAGATGGGGAATCCTCCGTTGGTTCCTTCCAAAAACTCCGTGCCTTCGAAAGAAACCAAAATTTGGTCGCCCAATAAGATGCGATAGAAGCGGCGACCTGTATTTGGCTCCGCTGGACGCGGAACAGTGACGCGATAGGAAGGACCTCCCAGTTCCACAAAAGTAGCGTTGGATTCGATATCCCATTCTTCCGTCAGAAGGGAGTCGCTGCTCTCCAAGGTGAAACTGCTAGCCGAGGTGTTGGCCGGAGCTGCGAAGGTGATGGAAACTTCCGTCGGGGAGACCGCGGGAATTTCTGGTAGGATGGACTGACCGAATACGGCTCCAGAGGAAAAGAAACCAGCCAACAAAAGCCGGAAGAGAGTAGATTTCATGTGATTGAATTCGAAGTAGATGGGTAGGCGGAGTCGAACGATAGCATTTTTCGTGCAATGGTGAGGGTGCTTTGCTGGCTGGTAGAGTCAATGTTAAAAAGATATCATGCAGAGATGAGCTCTTTTCTTTGGTTTAGATGATTTGCAGGTTATACAAAGCAACTCCAACGATCGGCAATTTCACCGCGATAGAACCTCATTCAAAGAGCGTCCGGAGGGACGCTCTTTGAATGAGGTAAAATGGTTTCTTATCCGCTTAGCTTCCCACCGCGAAGCGGCTGAAGCGGTTGATGGTGAGGGTGTCGCCAAGCTCCTTGCCTTTGGCTTCAACGAGAGCGGAGATTCTGAGGTCGGGGTCTTTGACGAAGGCTTGGTTTACAAGGCACTGCTCGCTGTAGAACTTACCGAATTTTCCTTAGATGATCTTGTCGATGATGTTGTCGGGCTTGCCGCTGTTTTCCATTTGCTTGCGGAAGACTTCCTTCTCGGCTTCCACCAGTTCAGCGGGGATGTCGGAGCGGTTGAGTCCAGCAGGGGCAGCCGCTGCTTTGTGCCGCTTGTAAAATTGCGAGGCCAGATAAAGTCCCTCCGGTGGACGAGCGAGGATAGGCTGGTGCGTGAGATAGCGATCGAGGTCGGCTACCAGATCGGAGGGGGACTGGTAGCGACGTTGCCGGTCGACTTCGAGGCACTTGAGGGTGATGCAGTCGAGGTCGCCGCGGAGCTCAGACTTTGTCTCTCTGGTTGATTGCTGCGAGGGCTTCTTGGTGACTGTGCTTCTCTCTCTGGCGTGCGCGGTCTCGGCATCAAAGGGGAGGGTGTCTGTTAGAAGTTCGTAGAGAATCACTCCGAGGCTATAGACGTCACTTCGGGTATCGACATCGCGCGCGTCGGCGAGTTGTTCGGGGCTCATATAGGCAGGGGTGCCCATGAAACGGTCGGCTCGCGTTCTGAAGGTTTGGTCCGGAGAGCCATCGCTGGTAATCACCTTGGCGATACCGAAATCGATCACCTTTACCCGAGGGGGATCCTCGGATGAGACCAAGATGTTGGAGGGCTTGATGTCGCGATGGATGATCCCTTTCTGATGCGCGTGTTGAATTGCCAGACAGGCTTCGCGAAAGAGTTGGATCCGTCTTTCCAAGGGCAGACTGCGCTCCTGGCAATAGCGGGTGAGGGACTCCCTGGCATGGACGAGCTCCATCACGAAGTAGGGCCGCCCCGCTTCGCTGGCCCCCGCGTCGAACACTCGGGCAATGTTGGGGTGGTCCATGAGGGCCAAGGTCTGTCTTTCTTGCTCAAAGCGAGCCAGAACCTCCCCGGTATCCATTCCGATCTTCAGGATTTTCAGAGCCACTTCGCGCTGAACCGGAACGGATTGGTGGGCGCGCCAGACTGTTCCAAAGGTTCCTTCTCCGATCTTTTCCTCTAGGGTGAACGGTCCCAGGGTATCGATTTTTTGGACAGGATCTCTCTGGGTTGACTCTGTGGCAGAGTCAAATTCATCGAGAATGTCTTTGAGTTTCACTGATGCGACTTTGAGCTATCGGGGAAGCGGCAAAAAGCGAAATTCATGTGATTTGGAGAACAGACCAAGTTGGGACTCTGGCGCAGGTTTCATATCGAGCCGGAGTCGAGCCTCTCCTTGGGGATGAGTTGTTTGTCGAGGACACTCTATTCGGCCAACGCGTGGCGAAACAGGTAGTTGGGCAGCCAGCCCTTTTTTCCTTCGTCATCGTGGCACCAGTGCCATCCTCCGAGCTCGAACTCGCTTTCGATGACTTCGCCTTTGCTCACCTTCAGGATTGTGCCGTCGAATTCGTTGGTGACGGTGGCCTGGGGTGAGTTCTCGAGATCCAAATAGTTCTTTGGAACATAGCCGCTGAGTCCGTTGTCGGTTTGACACCAGATCCACTCGGGCCAAGTCGTGTCTTCCTCACCGACTGTTACCTTTTGGCCAAGCTGCAGGTTCAAGGGATTCCGGTCGAGCTCCTCGTAGTCGGCGTTGGCGGTCAGCTTTTTCATGAAGATGGTTTACGAAGATTGAGGGGAATTTGAGAAGGGGGGAAGAGCGGACTGTGTTTTGATTGGTTTTGGCCTTTGGTCCGGACAATTTCGATTGCCTTTATCTCTGCGATGAGCAGTTTTCGGGTATGGATTTAGCAGCGTTGAAAATGGCCTTGGCCGCTTCTCCGGAGAACGTGCCTTTGTTGGTTATGGTCGCCAAGGCGTGTGAGGACGAGTTTGAGCTGGAGGATGCCAAGGAGTTCTGGGAACGGGTGTTGAGCTTGGAGCCTCACAATGCGGAGGCGCAGATGGGAATGGCGCGGTTGCTGGACTTTGATGGAAAAACCTCCGAGGCGATTCTGCGGGTTGAGGTCTTGTGTGCGCAGAATCCCGCGATTGGAGAGGCTTGGATTTTGCGGGCGCGTCTTGCGCTGAAGGAAGGTGATGCGGGGGATGCGCGGGAATTTTATGAGCGGGCGATGGGTTTGGACGCTGGCCTGCGTGACGAAGATTTGCTGGAGCGTATCGTTCGGGCCGGGGGAAGCAAAGCCTCGGGCAACGAGCGCAAGAAGCGCTTGGTGATGACTGGCGACGGTCAGTATGTCGAAAAGTTTGAAGAAGATGACCCGGAGGAGGATGACGGTGAGACCGAGGGCATGGATGCGGTGATGGCTCGGGAGCTCGGTTTGGAGTTTTCCAAGAAGGGGGAAGTGAAGTTTGAGGACGTGGGAGGAATGGAAGCCGTGAAGGAGAATATCCGGATGAAAATCATCTATCCCATCGAGAAGCCTGAGCTCTTCAAAGCCTATGGAAAGAAGGCGGGCGGAGGGGTGCTGATGTATGGCCCTCCGGGATGTGGAAAAACTCTTTTGGCGAAAGCCACCGCCGGAGAAATTGAGTCGAACTTTCTCTCCGTCGGGCTCCATCAGGTGCTAGATATGTATATCGGGCAGAGCGAGCAGAAGCTGCATCAGATCTTCGAACTCGCGCGCAAGTATGCTCCCACGGTTTTGTTTTTTGACGAGGTCGATGCCCTGGCAGCCGATCGTCGCGACATGAGGCAATCCGCAGGCCGGGGTTTGATCAATCAATTGCTGGCGGAGATGGATGGCGCCAATGGAGAGAATGAAGGGGTTCTGATACTCGGGGCGACGAATGCTCCCTGGCATCTGGACTCGGCCTTTCTGCGTCCAGGACGTTTTGATCGTCTCCTCTTTGTTCCTCCGCCTGACCTCGAAGCACGGAAGGAAGTGGTCCGGATTCATGCCCGTGAAAAGCCGGTCGTCAATTTGGAGGAAGACGTCTTGGCCAAGAAAACGGACGGCTTCAGTGGCGCGGACCTGCGGGCGGTTTTCGACCAAGCGGTGGAGTCGACGATGGAGGAGGCCATGAAGAAGGGAAAGGTGATTCCCGTCACCGGCAAGATGCTCGCCAAGACTGCCAAGCAAGTGAAGCCCAGCACCCGCAAGTGGTTCGAGAGCGCGAAGAACTATGCGCTGTATGCAAATCAAAGCGGCTTCTATGATGAAGTGCTCGAGTTTATGGGAATCAAGAAGTAGAGACCCCATTACGTTACTATGAGTTTGGAAAGAGCGGTTCAACTCCGCGACATGCACCGGCCGGAAGAGGCTGAGGCGATGCTCTTGCAGCATCTGGCCGGTTCTCCCGAAGATGTCACGGGACACGTCGAATTGGCGCTGACCCGCTACCAGATGGAGGGGCGGGGGAAGGATGCGCTGGAGTCGATCCAGAGAGCGATCGGGCTGGAGCCGGATATTGCCGACTTCTTCGCGATTCAATCGTTGATCTATAACAAGCTGGGAAAGGACGGTGACTCGCTCGCTGCGGCCGAAAGAGCAATCGCGCTAGATGCGGAGATGGCCTTTGGTTGGGCCGCGAAGGGGGCAGCCTTGGGCTCGATGAAGAAATGGAGTCAGGCCGAGGAGGCTTGCCGAGAGGCGCTGAGGTTGGACGCTGACTACGAGTTCGCGTTGAATCAATTGGCCATCTTTCTGCGCATGCAGGGAAAGGTGGATGGCTCCAGTGCCGAGGTGGCCGCAAGGTTGGAGCGTGATGCCGAGGATCCGCTGGCGCACGCCAATGCGGGTTGGGCTTCTTTTCAGTCTGGAGATCTGAAGCAAGCCGAAGTCCACTTTCAAGAGGCTCTCCGACTGGACCCATCAATGGAATATGCGCGGATGGGATTGCGCGAGACTTTCAAGGCGCGTTCCGTGCTCTATCGCGGCTATTTGAAGTGGATCTTTTTTCTTCAAAAATACTCTGACAAGCAGCAGCTGCTGATCGTTCTGGGTATCTTCCTAGCCTATCGACTTGGCCGGGGGCTTCTCGCCAGTATCGATACCCGATTAGCGATTGCGTTGATGGTTCTCTATCTCTTCTTCGCTTTCGGGACCTATCTTGCCAGCGGGATTGGTGGCTTCCTCCTGCTGAGGGATAAGGCTGCCCGCTTGACGTTGAACCGGAAGGAAAAGCAGGAGGGGCTGTTTGTCGGCGGTGGATTCTTTCTCGGGCTGGCCCTCATCGGATTGTCGTTTTTTGTCTTCAGGCCTCTTGTTTTTCCCGGAGCAGCCCTAGTTTTGGCCTGTATTCCTGGAGGGATGTTTTGGGACAATGATTCCAAGGCTGGCCGATGGGTCTTTGGAGGCTTGATGACTCTTGTCTACGGCTGTGGGCTGGGTCTTTTCCTGAGCATTTTGCTGACCGGCAGCATTGGCGATACGGGTCGTAGTTTCATATCGACCGCGCTTCTGGCCTCTTTTGGTTCGACTTGGTTGGCAATGATTCCTGGCTTGCGTGGGCAGAAGGGAGAGTAGTGTTGAAGGGCTGGAGCGCGCCGAATGAGCTGGTTGTTTTCGGTTCCTTTCCAAACAAAAAAGCCCGCCAATTCAGGCGGGCTTTTGAAAGATATCAGGCGTAAGGATTGAACCCTTAGTTGCCTACCGCGAAGCGGCTGAAGCGGTTGATGGTGAGGGTGTCACCAAGCTCCTTGCCTTTCGCTTCCACGAGGGCGGAGATGCTGAGGTCGGGGTCCTTGACGAACGCTTGGTCAACGAGGCACTGCTCGCTGTAGAATTTGCCAAGCTTACCTTCGATGATTTTGTCGATGATGTTCTCGGGCTTGCCGCTGTTTTCCATTTGCTTGCGGAAGACTTCCTTCTCCGCTTCCACCAAATCGGCGGGAATGTCGGAGCGGTTGAGACCAGCAGGGGCAGCCGCTGCGATGTGCAGGGTGACGTCCTTGACGAGGTCCTTGAAAGCTTCCTGAGAAGGAGTCTCTTCCTTCTCGCAGCTGACTTCGAGGAGAACACCAACTTTGCCGCCCATGTGGATGTAGGAAGCGATGGCGCCGGCGCCTTCGACGTCGAAGCGCTCGAAGCGGGAGAACTGGAGGTTCTCACCGAGCTCAATGACCTTGGCTTTGACCGCCTCGGCCACAGTCATTTCGCCCATGGACACGTTCTGGGCTTCCTCAAGGTTCTTGGCATCGGAGCTCGCAAGCGATTCTGCGATGGAATTGAGGAATGCCATGAAGTTGTCGTTCTTGGCCACGAAATCGGTCTCGCAGTTCAGCTCGAGGAGGATGCCGGACTTGCCGTCAGCGGAGAGCTGGGCAGAGACGAGACCTTCCTTGGCGGCGCGTTCCGCTTTCTTGGCAGCCTTCAGTCCGCTCCGCTCGCGGAGAATCTTGATGGCCGCGTCCATGTCGCCGTCGGTTTCAGTAAGAGCCTTCTTGCACTCCATCATTGCCACGTTGGTGCGCTCACGGAGTTCTTTGACTTGGGATGCAGTGATAGCCATGTCTTTGAGTATTTTTTTAAGTAAGTTCTAGGAGGGGACTACTTCTTGCCTGCGGCGAGGAAGGAGTCGACGAGGTTTTGGAGAACGAGGCGGATCGAGCGCATCGAGTCATCGTTGGCAGGGATCGGGTAGTCCACGACGGAAGGGTCTCCGTTGGTGTCGACGATGCCGATGATGGGCACCTTGAGGCGGCGTGCTTCAGCCACGGCGATGGACTCGCGGGCGGTGTCGACGATGACGACGGCATCAGGCTTCTTCTCCATGCCGCGGATACCGTGCAGGTTGCGCTGGAGCTTTTCCTTCTCACGGTTCAAGGCTGCCAATTCCTTCTTGGACATGTTCTTGAACTCGGGCTGCTTCTCGATGTTTTCGAGGTAGCGAAGACGCTCAACCGACTGACGAATGGTAGTCAGGTTGGTCATCATACCACCGAGCCAGCGGTGATTGACGTAGAATTGTTCAGTGGCTTCAGCTGCCTCTTGGACTGCCTTTTGCGCCTGGTGCTTACATCCGACGAAGAGAACTTTCTTTCCCTTGGAAGAGAGGTCGGCGAGGAACTCAGAAGCTTTGTCGAGCTGACGAACGGTCTCCTCGAGGTTGATGATGAAGATTCCGCCTTTGTCTTTCATGAGGAAAGGCTTCATCTTTGGATTCCATTTGCGGGTCTGGTGTCCGTAGTGAACTCCAGCCTCTACCATCTCTTTTAATAGGTCGTTTACCATGTTTTCGGGTCCCGTGTTAAAGCACAGCGGGCGCTTGCGGATGAACTGCCGCCTTTGCCCTCCGGAATCTCATCCAATGTTGATAAAGCGGCACTAGCCGAAGGGGCGGCGGATTTAGGCGGGAACGAGCCGTTTGTCAATGAAGGGATTGGGAAAAGACGGGCTAGTCTGTCACGAATTCGTCGCTTGAATCCCGGGCCCGGCGAGAAACTCCGACACCCCGCGCTTTCATCAACCTGCGGTGTTTGGTCACTCTTCCCGAAACGCGCTTCCGCCAGAGACGAAAGCTTCTGGCGCGGAGATTGTTACGCATCACTTTGATGACCTCTGCTTCCGTATAGCCAGTAGCGCGCTCGATCTCCTCGAACGTGGTTCGGTCTTCCCAAGCCATTCGAATGATCCGGTCGCGCTCAGAGTCGTTCATGATGCAGAGTTCGGTCGCTCCCGACTTTGTCCAATGATTCTTGAGCCAAACTCGTGGGGCTTGATTGGTTGAAGTCTCAGAAATCAGTTGAAATCGAACTCTCCCGTCGAAACTTACGCCACGAAATCGTCGGGAAAATACTAGAAAAACGGTAATTACAGTTCTTTCGAAAAAAAATGAACTTTTTCCGAGACAGGATTCAATTGTGGTGTTTGTTGCAAACGTCTTCCCCAACGGAGGATTGAACCAACAAACAACTATGAAAATGAAACTAATCCCTACCTTGACCGTCTCAATTGGACTCGCCTTCACCGGAACCGCGCTTGCCGAACATCACAAGGAAGCGAAGGAAGAAAAGCCGGCCGCCGAGGCCAAGGCCCAGCCCAAGACAGTGGTGGAAGCCGCCGCTGGAAATGAAGATTTCTCTACCCTCGTGGCAGCTGTGAAGGCCGCAGGCCTGGTAGACACCCTCTCTAGCGAAGGCCCATTCACGGTATTCGCTCCAACCAATGCCGCTTTTGAAAAGTTGCCCGAGGGAACTGTTGAGACCCTTCTGAAGCCGGAGAACAAGGACAAGCTGGTGTCCATCCTGACCTACCACGTGGTGGCGGGCAAGGTCATGGCAGCTGACGTGAAGACCATGAAGGTGAAAACCGTGCAGGGAACTGAAGCTGACGTGAAGGTGGAAGACGGTAAGGTCACCATCGACAAGGCCAACGTGGTCGCGACAGACATCGTGACCGGCAATGGCGTGATTCACGTCATCGACACCGTAATTCTCCCTGCAGAGTAAGCTCCTCTCATTTCGGAAAACCTAGAACGCCCATCCTGCCACCGGCTGGATGGGCATTTTTGAACTCAGTCGACCCACGCGTTCGATTCCGAGCGGAAGGGGTGGTAGCGCCCGACCGCAGGGTCCCAGAGGTAGAGGTGCCAGAGGTGTGAGCGGTAGACCAGTTGGCAGTTCTTACGAATGAAAAGTTCCTCTCGGGCGCCGGGATATTCCCAACGTAGATTTTTCCCTCGCGAACGGAATTTTTCCCGATTGAGCAGAATCCAAACTCGATTGCCGCTGGAGAAGACGTTCTGGAGCTTGGCGAGGTTGTTGACGACTTCGGCGTCCGCGTTTCGATCTCGCAGAACTCCATTGGCCGAGCGATAGGTGAAGTCGTGTAGAAGTGGTACCACAAGATCGTAGTCGGCCTTTCCGACTTCCATCTTTGCGGCATGGGGGTGGGGTTCGGTGATCATCACCTTGTCCCCCGGGGTCTTTTGCGCTGCCACATGGCGCAGTGGCGAGATGGGATCGCCGAGGAGCTTTTCGGAGTAGGAAGGAGGAGTGCGCCAAGGGCTCCAAGAGATCGTGGTGGCGGTGGCCAGTAGCAACGTGAAGGTGCTGGCAAAGCGAAGCCGCTGTTCCTTCTCGCCAAATTTTTCGGCCAGCTTGATGGCGGTGACATGCATGCCGTGGGCCGCAAGAAGAATCCAGAGTGCGATGAGAGTATACTGATATCGAAAAGAGACTGAGGTAATCAGAAGGTTGCAAGCGGTGATACCTCCAAAGGTGAAGAAGTGGAGAGAGAGGGCTTCTCGTGAACGGTTCTTCAAGGCGGAAAAGAGGGAGACCAGCACGAAAGCGGAGAGGATGAGGTGGAGGCGGGAGTAGCCTATCGCCATGGCGAGAAAGTTACCCGGCTCCCAGAAGACCGGCGAGATTGTCGCCTCCACGTTGGGAGAGACTCCGACGGACCGGGTCATGCATTTGAGCTGAAAGAGCAGGATGTCGACGAAAATGAGAGCCCCCGCCAGGATACAGGCAATTGCGAGCCGGAAGTCGGAGGCAAAGCTGGTGCGGCGCGCAAAGAGGATGAAGACAATACCGATGACCGGACCCATTGTAATCGAGATTTCCTGGCTCAGAATCGCTGCGGTAAAGGCTGCCAAAGACCCAATGCGCCAATTGCCCTTTGGATCCTCCATGACAAATCCCCGGATGAAGGTCCAAATCCCAAAGATGAGAAAGAGCTGCTGCTGTTGATAGAACCGCGCGATGTGGGAGGAAAAAATGAGGAAAGGGTGAAGGGCGTAGAGAAACAGTGCCAGTGCCGCAAGCGTCCGGCTGTGGAAAATCATGATCGCGATTTTCCAAATGATCCAACCCGTGGCGACTCCGGCCAGAACCGACAGTCCCCGGAGGGCCCAGAGGTGGGGGCCGAAGATCCAGGCCGCGGCCCCGGCGAGGTAGTGATAGAGCGGGCTGCGTGAATACCAAATGCCTTCGCCAATCTCGGGGACGCCTTTTTCCGCAATGGCAACACTGGCCTGAATGGAGGCGAATTCATCGTCGTCGATGGGTTGAAAGTCGACCTTCCAAATTCTCAGGAAAAACACGAGAAGCAACAGGGCGGGAAGCACCAGTTGCGAGAGGGGAGGCGGACTGGGAAGGCGCTTTCTACTAGAGATGTAGTAGGTGATTGCCGCGGCCAAGAGTGCACAGCCCAGCGCGACGAGAGGCCAGTGGGGACGCATGAAAAAGAGAATTTCCGAGCGTTCCAAGAAGCTTGATTTGATACCGTAGAATGATGCGGCCGTTAGCGTAGCCGCTACCAGGGGAGGGAAGAGAAACGAGGGGACCTTTTTCCTTTTCCACAACAAGGAGCCGAAAAACACCAGGACTGCCAACGCGGGAGCCACCAGGCGGCGCTTTGATGGTCGTCCCGAGTCGCCCAGATACTTCAGCCGGGGGGCCGTGGAGAGATCCGGTTGGATCGAGGCAACCACGGGGAAGCCTTCTGTCGCATTGAGGTCGGTCTTCAACCAGTCGGAGGCGTTGGTGAATTCCTGCCACTTTCCATCATCGGCCCAACCGTCGATGGCGATGCGGGCGGCTTGATTTTTGCGGTAGTTTCCCGAGCCGCGCGAGGCCAGGCGAATGCGAAGTTCGTTCGACCCCTTCTTCAGTAATCGTCCGATGCCAAAGGCCGAGAATTCTTCCACCGAGCGTTCTTGGGAAAGGGCGAGAGGAAGACGTTTGATGGGCTCTTCCAAATATCCCTTGGGATCCGTGATGCGGCCTTTCTCTTCCTTTTCGCCATATTGGTCAAAGAGTAGTTCGCCCTGACGATTCGCGCTCGGGCGCTCTCCGGTGCGATTCATCTCATTGCGGAATCGCTGGAAGTTGTTGTCAGTGGGGTCGCCATGCTTGGGATCGAGAAAGCGTTCACCTCCCCAGGCGTCGACGGTGTCTTCGCTGTCCAGAAGCGTCGGCATCACCGCCAGGGGACGGCGTCCCTCCCAGCTGACCAACCAATCCCCGCTGGCCAAGCCGAGAGCTGCCTTGGAGTTGGGTTGAATGGGGCGCCCGTTCAACCAGGCGCGATAGGGGACGTTGGAAAGGATTCGGAGAAAGGCTTCAGTCTCTCCGGACTGGCGATCGAATTGGAAGACCAAATCCTTTTTCCCCAAGTCTTCGGTGGGGACCGAAAACAGCTTGCTGGCAAATTCTTCACGAAAGGCTCCATCCGGAATCACACGCAGGGGAGCCAGATTGGGGGCATCGGTTTGTTCGGCCCGGTGCCAGTCGCGGGGTTTCACCTCGGGGCGGGTCCATTCAAACTGGGTGACTCCTTTCGGGACGGGCTCGGCAAGCCAGGATTCGTCCGACCGCAAGGGGATGACGGAGCCGTCCACGAGTGTGATTTCGCCAAAGACGAGGACCCGGGCCCCGGGTTTGCGGGCTTCCACATCGAGCGCGAGGGTGTTGTTCCCTCCGCGAAGTGAAGGGCGAAGGTCGAACCAAACGGGAAGGGAATGATTGGCGTGAAGGGTCCATTGATACTCCCGGGGAAAGTTCAGGGCCATGGCCGAGTCTCCATTGTAGGCTCGTTGACCGGCCTCGCTCAGTCCGTTCTGAAATGGTCTGGTGGGCCGCCAGAGTGAAAAGCCCCCGACGGTGTTGCCATTGCTAATCAGCTCGAAGCCTCCTTCGCAGGCGATTGCGACCCAAGCGGATTTGATTTCATGGGAAATGGCAAAGTCCTTGCGGTAGCAGCCGGCCAGCTGGCTTTTATCCCGGGTCGTGATCCAACTGGCGTCGGGTGGCAGCTCGATGCGATAGGCCACTGTGCCGGATGGGCGCCATACCTCGGCCAAGAGAAGGCCGAAGAGGGCGGTCGCAATCGCGAGTAACAATCGGCGTGGCAGGGTCATGGCTTGCGGGATTTCTCGCGGGCTTCGGCAGCGGCAAGGGTGTGGCCGGCTTCAAGTTCGCCTTGCGCCACCATCAACCAACCGGCGGAGATGACGGCTTTCTTTTCCCGGCGTTGAAAGTTTCCGTAGAGCGAGGCAATGGTCTCGCGACAGTAACGGTTTTCCTCCAGATGATTGCCTTGCAGCGCGAGGAGTTGGAGGTGAAAGAGGGCTTGAATGGCGGTCGGCTCGCGCACACAGACCTGTCGAATGCGCCGCCGGGCCTCCGCGCTATTCCCGGCGTTGAAATCATCGATAGCCACTCGCAGGAGAGAGCGGGTCAACTCGCGATCGAGGGCGGGATTGTGGGGGCCGTCCGCAATCAGATTTTCCAACAGTTCGGCGGCGCGGTGTTGGTAGCCGTCTCTTTCGAGGTTGAGCAGATTCTGATAGCGCGCTTCGGGGACATGGCTTTCTCCCTGAGCGAGCAGGAAGGATCCTTTCTGGGCGAGAACTCCGCTATCGAAGCTCAAGGCAGGCATGGCCTTGCAGGCAGAGTTCAGGTGGTCGAGCCCCGCCTCCGCATCGTCGTTGAGGGCTGCCACGCGGGCTTTTTTCAGTGAATAGGATGCGGTGGTAATCGGGATGCAGGCCAAACCGAACCAGACTAGAAAGGCCACGCCGAAGGTCGTTGCGCAGAGCCTGAACTCGTTGGCCCGGGAGCCATGTTCCTCGTCTTTGCGCCGCCAGCCAAGCCAGCCACAGAGAAGGAAGAGCAAGCCAAGTTGGCCAAAGACCCAGCCCTTGGAGACGAATTGGCAAAAGACCGGATTGTAGCCCAACCACCAGATGAGATCGGGCACCTCTGCGATCCCGAGAGACCAGGGAGCGACGAGGGGAGGTCGGAAGGCGGCGAGTCGCATGGGGGGATCCTCCATGTCGACGGCTGGAGCCTGGCCCTGGTAGCGGGTGCCATGGGCGAGGAAAACGTCGCCGCCCAACCACGTGATGGTGTCATGCTGTTGCTGGAGCCAGGAGAGGTGACCACTGGTCTCGTCATCGAAAACGATGACTGCCTGGGGATAGGCGATGAGGAGCACGGGCATCAAGCAGACGACCCTCATGGAAAGAAAGGGACGGCCAAAGAGGCGCAGGCCCAACGCGGTTGCGAGGCCCAGGGTGAAGAGAGTTTTCCAGAGAGAGGTGGCGGGGGCATCCACTGTTTCCTCCGGCCCGAGGGGGACTTTCATCCAAGGCAAGGCGATGGCACCCAAAAGAAGAAGGATGCCTAAGGCGAGAGCCCCCAAGGCGGCAATCTTGGTGAGGGACCACTGCCATTTGGGCCATAGTTGGAGCAGTCGTTCGAGATTCATTCCCAGCCGTCTTCCGAGACAATCTCGATCTCGTCTTCAGTTTTCAACCCCCAGTGACCTTCGGAGATCACACGGTCTCCGGACTCCAAACCGCTGAGAATCTCCGCTGCGACATCATCAATCAAACCCACTCCGACCTCGCGCGGCACTCGCTGACCTTCCTCGTCGATCAACTGGACAATGGCCCGGCCCGCGGAGATGGAGAGGAGTGCTTGCCGGGGAACCGCAAGCGACTCCCGCGACGATTCGATGCGGGCGAACCCGGTCATGCCTGGTGCCAGCGCGATGTCGTCCTGCAGCTCATCAAAGGAAAGTTGTGCCGCGAAGGTTGCCGCCCACTCCGGTGCTCCGGTGCCCCGGGGACGCAGGGGGCGATTGATTTCCGGGCCTCCTTCGTTGAAGGAAATAACGGGAACAATCCGACTGACCGAAACGGGCAGCTCTCGTCCGGGGTAACTTTCAAGAAAGGCCTTTCCAGTCAACTTCTGCTTCACCCAAGCGAAATCCGACTGGTCGAAGTAGCCTTCGAACCAGAGGCCGGAGGCGATCACGAAGCCAGGTTTGCCGGCGTCCTGATTGTATTCTCCGGGCCGCATGAGAACGCGCTCGATGATGCCGTCGACGGGCGCGATGGTGACGTAATCATTCATCTCAGCCTCACGGTGCTTGACCGCTTCCTCAGCGTCTTTCACCGCGTTCTCGGCGATGGATTGGCTTTGTTTGACGCCTTTTTCCGACATTTTTAGAAAGAGGAGAGAGAGTTCCCGCTCTTGGATGGCGTCGGTGAACTCACGCTCGGCTTCTAGCAGAGTAGTCCGCGCAATGAGTCCCTTCTTTGCCGCGTTTCGGTAATGTTCTACTTTCTCGGTGGCTTGCTCAGCCCGTTGTCTGGTCGCCTCTACATTGATCTTTTCCCGATCGGGACGCTCTTGGGCCAGAACATAGGCGGAGCCGACGCGGACCCGTTCCAATTCGGCTTGGGAGGTTTTGAGGGCGAGCCTCGCGCTCTCCAATTTGATTTGAGCCTTGGTGTTGTCGAGCTCCAGCAGTGGGGTCCCTGCGGTAACGAAATCTCCCTCTTTGACGTGGACGGCAGTGACTTTTGCCATCGGGACGATGGGCACTAAAAAGGGTTCGGCGGTGCAGACTCCCTCCGCCAACATGGCGCGGGTAAAGGTGCGGGTGCGAACTTCCGCCGTTACCACGGGGAATGGTTTGCCGAGCTTGCGCATCAGGGAGGCATAGCCCAATCCGGAGTCATACATCTTCGCGCCCGGGTTTTGATAGGCGGGTTTCAGAACAAAGACTGCCAGCAGAATGGTGGCGAAGCCGAGGCAGACGAGGGCGATCAAAACTCCTCGGCTCGCCCGGAGCAAGCCTCCAAGAGAACTGAACAGAAATGAAATGACTTTGCGCATGCGACTGATTACTTAACTAATCTTGATAGTTGTGTCGAGAGCGGTCAGTGGCTTGCAAAAGAGCGCACGAGCCGACCCGGCAGTTTGGAAATGCGTGGCCTTTCTCTGGAGAGTAAGAGGGGAGGCTCGAAAGCAGTCCGCCGGAATCTCCACTTTGTCGAACCTCCCCCGTTCAAAAAGGGGTTCTTCAAAGATAGGAGATCCCGGCGGATCCTGTAGCAATCGGATGCTTGTCCAGAGCATCAATTATGAACCAATTTATTCCAATGAAAGGGGGAGAGGAGGTGGGGGCCCCCAATTTGTTTCGGGTGGGGAAAGGCCGATGGGGACCAAAAGTTAGGCGGCGAGGCTGATGTTGTTGCGGTGGTGGCGGCTGGAATTGGGGCTCAATTCCTTTCGATCGGACACGGGGAGGTCGTGCTGAATTTTCATCGACTCATAAACGCGGTGCTCGAGCTGGAGACCCATCCCAATTGACAGAACGGCCAGCATTACACCCATCATCCCTGTCATTCCGAGGAAACTGCCGACAGCGAGCCCGAGGAGTGAAGCCCCCAGTCCTGAGGCAAGGAGCAGTGTGGCGAATAGAACGGAGACCAGGGCAATGCGTCCGAAGAAGTGCATCGGGCGGTTGCGATAAGTCTTCAAGAAACTGACCGTGGTCATATCGAAGATGCCGCAGAGGATTCGCTTGACCCCATATTTGCTTTCGCCGAATTGGCGGGGATGGTGCTGAACGACCAGTTCGGCAGTCTCGAACCCCTCGAAGGAGGCGAGGGAGGGAACCATGCGGTGCATTTCTCCATACATGGGAAGGGCTTGGGTCACTTCGCGGCGGTAGGCTTTGAACCCGCAGTTGTGGTCGTGGAGTTTGACTCCTACCAATTTGCTAAGGACGGCATTGAAGACCCGGCTGGGGAGCACCTTGTGCCAAGGGTCGTAGCGCTTCTTCTTATAGCCTGTTACGATGCCGTAGCCTTCGCGGATTTTTTCGATGAAGCGGGGGATTTCATTCGGGTCATCCTGCAGGTCGGCATCCATGGTGAACACCACGTCGCCAGTAGCTTCTTCATAGCCCAAAGCGAGCGCGTCAGCCTTGCCCATATTGCGGCGGAAGCGGAAGGCGCGCACCGTGCCGGGATTGAGGGATGCCAAGCGAGACATCTCGGTCCAAGTGCGGTCGGTGCTGCCGTCGTCGATGAAAAGAACTTCGAAATCGAGGCGAAGTTCTTCCATTTGGCTGGAGATGCCGTTGAAGAGAGTCTCGAGGGTTTGTTCCTCGTTCATGGCTGGGATGACGAAGGAAACGGAATTGATTGTCTGGATAGGCAGCTTCATAAAACAGAAAGATGTGGTTCATCTCACTATTACCATTCGGCGTGCCAGTCAGGGTTGGTTGTTTTATAAAGTGTTTAAAATAAGCTTGTTGAGAGTTTTGCTGTTTTGTGCCAGTTTTTCAGGAGGGAATGGAATCCGGTAGAAATTACAGGGTCCGGTAAACTTTTCAGAAACTATTACAGCCTTGTTATTTAAGCTATCCTAAGGAATAGTTGGTTCTCGATGAAGGGCTAATTACGGAATGCGCAGGAGTAGGAGAAGATTTGTCGGAGCGCTTGCCGTTCTTCTGACTTTGCCGGGATGCTTTCAAGCTGGTCCCGACTATCAGGATCCCAAATTGCGTGTTCCCGGCTTCTGGCGTTCCTCCCGCGAGGGGGTGGTGCAAGACGATTATTGGACCGCTGCGATTACCGCGGATCAGTCAGCCAAGCGCACAGGTGCTGAGCTATGGTGGGAGAAATTTGATGACAAGACCTTGAGCCTCCTCATCAGGCATACGAGGAAGCACCATCCGACAGCCTATGCGGCACAAGCTCGCATCCGGGAAGCCCGGGCCCAGCAGAACGTGCTGGCGGCGGCATGGTTTCCTTGGTTTGGCACCAATGATGAAGCCCAGTTCGGGGAGAGCTCTTCAGCCAATTACCTGGCGGCCTTCGAGGCCGGCTGGGAAGCGGACTTGGCCGGCAAAACCAGTCGGGGAGTGGAGGCGGCCACGGCAGAATGGGAGTCGGCGATCGAGTGGCAGCGGGATTCCATGGTGGTGCTGACTGCCGATGTGGCGATGAACTACATTGCCTCGAGGACCTTGGAAGAGCGCCTGTCCAGAGCGACTGAGGCCGCGGCCGAATTTCGCGAGATTCACCGTATCCTGGTGGAAAGGGAAGAGGCTGGCGTGGCCCCTCGCAGCGATGTGATCGAGTCCCAAGCCCAACTGCAAACGCGCGAAGCCCGGCTGCCAAAGCTCCGGCAAGAACTGGAGGTCTCGAAGATTCGCCTCGCCAATAGCTGCGGCATTTATCCGGTAGCACTGGGCGATCTGATGGAAAAGAACCCCGGCATCCCCAAGCCTCCGCACAAAATTCTCCTAAGTGCCCCCGCCAATATGCTGCGCAATCGCCCGGATGTGCGCAGGGAAGAGCGCAAGCTGGCTGCGCAGACCGCGCGCATTGGACTGGCGGAGGCGGAGCTCTATCCCATTCTTTCAGTTTCCGGGGCATTGAGTTGGGAGAGCGAGTCCGCCTCGGATCTTTTCAGTCAGGTGAACCGTCTCTTTGGCTTTGGCCCAAAATTGAAGTGGCGTATTTTCGAAGCGTGCAAGATTCAGCATCGGGTCGACGAAGAGACCGCGCAGATGAATCTTCGCCTCGCGGCCTACCAACAACAGGTTCTCGACGCGGTCAGCGAGATTGAAATCGCGATGACCCGGCTGGAGACTGAGAGCGAATATGCCAATCGCCAGTTGGAAGCTGTCAATGCGCACCGGGAAAGTGTGAAGATGATTCGCGAGTCTTACTTGGCCGGCTTTGTCGATCTTCGGCGACTTCTCAATGCCTTGATCGATTACCACGACACCCGTGATGAAGAAGCCGCGGCCCAAGGACGGCGGTCGGCGTTTGCGGCAGCTCTTTTCAAGTCAATTGGGGGCGGGCAGATGGCGGATTGATGGCGGCGGATTGAGGAATCGAGCCTTTAATAGTGGCCCAATCCCATATCCACGAGACAATCGACGAGGAGCTCGGTACGAATCGGCTTGGAAAGGAAGTGAGTCATTCCTGCTGCCACACAGTTTTCGTGATCCTCGTCCATCGCGTTGGCGGTAACCGCGACGATGGGGATTTCGGAGGTCGTATCGCCAGCTTCGCCTTTGCGAATCCTACGGGTGGCCTCCAGTCCGTCCATCCGGGGCATTCGCACATCCATCAGGACGGCGTCATACCGGCGTTCGGTCGCCAATTGCTCCAGTGCTTCCTGTCCATCGTTCACGAGGTCGTATTTGATCCGGGCTTTGTCTAACATGAGGCCCAGCAAGCGCGCGTTGATCTTTTGGTCTTCGGCCACCAGAAGGCGCACGCCTTGGACAGGGCGAAAGGCCTCGAGAGGATTGCCGCTTTGAAGATTTTGAGACTCCTCGGCAGGAACCCGGAGCGGGAGATTGAAGCTGAAGCGGGAGCCAACCCCCGGAGTGGAACTGGCCTTGATGCTGCCACCCATCTGATTGACCAGCTTTCGGCAAATAGCCAGACCAAGGCCCGCTCCACCGTGGTTCTTGGTGGTGGCCTGGTCCACCTGAAAGAAATTTTCGAAAAGCAGCTCCGCGACTTCGTTGGGGAAACCAGGACCGGTATCGACGATTTCAAAGTGAAGTTTCGTGTGACGGATGGTCAGAATGAGTTCCACTGAACCCACTTCAGTAAACTTTACCGCGTTGCCGACCAGGTTGGAGATGACCTGGCGAACGCGAAGGGCGTCGCCGGTGACCAGGTCGGGCAAGTTGTTAGGAAGATTGGCTTTCAGCTCAATCCCTTTCTCTTTGGCTACTTTGCCTTGTGCGGAGAGGATGTCGTTGATGGTTTGCCGGAGATTGTAGTCGCTGTCACTCAGGACCAAGCCATCGCTTTCAATCTTGGAGAGATCCAAGAGATCGGTGATCAAGCCTAACAGTAGGTCGCCGCTGCGCTGAATCATGGCCACCGAATCCGAAGCATTGGGCGGAAGGTCTTCCGCCGCGAGAAGTTCCGCAAAGCCGATGATGCCATTGAGAGGAGTGCGGATCTCGTGACTCATGGTGGCGAGGAAGAGAGATTTCGATTTGTTTGCTCGCTCGGCTTCCTCCTTGGCCATGCGGATCTCCTCTTCCTTCCTCCGCTTCTCGGTGATGTCCCTCACGATACCTTGCACCAGAGTTTGGTTGCCCAGCTCGAAGCTACTGCAGGAGACTTCGGCAAGAAATTTGGAGCCATTTGCCCGGAGGAAGGGAATTTCGAAGCGATGCTTGCCTTGGTTGCGGACTGTTTTGATCGCGGTGCGAAAGACGGGGAGGGCGTCGGGCGGGTAGAGCTGGCAGAGCTCCATCTTTAAAAACTCTTCCCGTTCGCGGTCGACCAATCTTGCGAGAGTGGAATTCACGTCGAGGATCTGGCCGCTCATGTCGTGCAGGATGATGCCGTCGAGAGATGACTCGAAGACAGCCCTGAACTTGCGCTCTCTTTCGATCGCCGCCACTTGGGCTTCCCGTCGGCTGGAGACGTCACGGATGATTCCGTGGACGTGCGGCTTGCCGTTGATGTGGAATAGGCTGCCGACGATTTCAGCGGGGAAGGTAGACCCGTCGGAGCGCATGAGGTGTGCCTCGTAGCGACAGCGACCGCTTGTTTTCACCTGACGAAAGGCGACGCTGGTAATGTCCTTGGAATCGAGGGTGAAGAGGCGGGGGATCTTCAGCTTTCGCAGGGCCTCCCTAGTATAACCCAGCATGGCAACCGCGCTGTCGCTGGCTTCCGTTACCCGACCCCGCATGTCGTGGATAACAATGCCGTCGACCGAAGCGTGGAAAAGCTCACGGTATTTCTGTTCGCTGGCTTCCCGTTCTTTCCCTGTTCGGTTTTTGAGCTCTTCGACACCAATCGCGTGGGCGATGAGTTCCAGAATCGCCCGGCAGAGCTCATTTGCCTCTGATTCACCGGGAAAGGAAAAGATGATGAAACCGATCTGGAGCTCTCCATCGAGAATGGGGGCCGCCATAAAGGAGTGGCCGTCAAATCGGAGAAAGGAAAAGCCCTCGGTGGAAGGAATTTGAAGAAGGACCTGAGCCAAGCAATTCTCATCAATGGAATCGGGGGTCCCTTCGGGCATCCAGAAAATCTTTTCCGTCACCAACCGGTCCTCGTCGGTGAGCGCATAACATCCGCAGTGGGCTCCGGTGAGTTGACCCGCAGTCTCCAGCAGGCTGTGGATGTTGGATTGATGATTGCCGCGGAGACCGAGGACGACGTCGGCCAGTGCGGTCATTACCGTTTGATAGGTGTCCAAAGCCTTGCGTTGGATGCGCAGTGTTTCCTCCAGAGCCTGATTGGCTTCAAAGAGTTCGAGGCTCTTTTCCTCAAGAAGCCGTTCCGCTTCCAGACGGGCGGTCTTCTCTCGAAGCTGCCGTTTCACCAACCGCTCGGCTTGGCTGCTCATGGTTATTCAGTGAGGTCGATGATGAACTTGGTGCCGTCCTCAAGCGGTTCGCGGGTGATGGTTCCCTTGGCCTTGAAGTATTCCATACTCCCTTCCATCAAGCCGTGGCAGACGTCGTCGAGGTGGCGGCTCGAGCGATAGATCATCTCCAGCTTGTTCGGGCCCAAGCGTTTGGTTTCGAAGCTGGGGAGCTCGGCATCGGGATAGAGTTTCTTCACTTCCACATGGATGTAGCGCTCAACTCCTTCCAAAAATTCGAGCAAAGACAGGGACTGGTCAATGAAGTGAGGGTAGTGGTGGGCGAGGCGCCCGAATAGATGCTTGCCGTAGATATTGAGTAGTTGAGGAACCGGGACGCCTGATTTCTCGGAAAGCGCGATGACGAGGTTAACAATCTCGGTGTGGTTGTAGGTGCCAACGCTGGTGTAAGCCCCGCCGGAAGGGAGCTCGCATGCGTCGATGATGTCGTCCACCATATCTTCATCCCACTGGTCTTCGACCAAGGAGAGAAACTCGGTAAAAATGATGCCTTTCATAAGTTCTGTTTAGCTAATGTCGATATTGTGCCGACTCATCTTGTTATAGATAGTCTTCTCCGCAATGCCAAGTCGGCGGGCTGCTTCAGACTTGTTTCCCTGACATGCTTCCAAGGTCTGGCGAATTGCTTCTGCTTCGATTTGTGACAGGGTCAAGCCCGCCAGCCCTTTGGGGAGATTGCTTTGCTTCTTCTCCTCGTTCTGCTTTCGAAAGGACGGAGGAAGGTCTGTCAGCCGAATCGTCTGGCCCTCGCAAAAGGCGCTCGAACGTTCCAGAATGTTTTCCAGTTGCCGCACATTGCCGGGCCAGCGAAAGTTGGTGAGCGCTTTCATCGCGGCGGATTCCACTTTCAAGGCAGCGCCCCCACGTTGCTTGGAGATGCGTGAAAGACTGCGCTCTACCAAAGGGGGAATATCTGCGGGGCGTTCTCGCAGGGGAGGCAGCTCGAGGGGGATGACACTGAGACGGTAGTAGAGATCTTCCCGGAACTCACCGCTTTCGATTTTTTCCTCAAAGTCGATGTTGGTAGCGGCGATGAGGCGAAAGTCCGAGTCCAACCATTCTTCGCTGCCGACTCGTTGATAGCGGCGGTCTTGCAGTACATTGAGGAGCTTCGGCTGGAGGTCGAGGGGCAGGTCGCCAATCTCATCCAGAAAGAGCGTCCCACCTCGGGCCGACTCGATTTTACCAATTCGGCGTTTGAGAGCACCTGTGAAAGCTCCCTTCTCATGCCCAAAGAGCTCACTCTCTAACAATTCGCGCGGGAGGGCTGGACAGCTCACGGTCACGAAGGGTTTTTCTGAGCGCTTGCTCAGGCCATGGATGTGTCGTGCGAGTGCTCCTTTTCCCGAGCCGCTTTCCCCAGTGAGTAGAATGGTCGAGTCCAAGACCGCCACGCGCTCTGCCCGCCCCAGCATCGCCTTGCTGACTTCAGCTTCCGCCACGAAGCCATCATTCGTGACCGGCGTGGCGATTGACTCCCGGAGAGCGTCGTTCTCGCGGTGAACCTCGCGCAGCCGGGTTGCCATTCTCAGGCATTCAAAGAGTTCGCCTGGATCGAAGGGCTTGGTGAGGTAATCGAAGGCTCCGAGTTTCATCGCCTTGACCGCGTCTTCGGCCTTGTTGGCGGCAGTTAGAACAACGGAAGGGAGGCCGGGATGTTCCTTTCCCAAGGTTTCCAAGAGACCAAATCCTGACATCCCCGGAAGGCGAAGATCGAGAAGGATGACTTTGATCTCATCGTTAATGAAGCCGAGCGCTTCTTCTGCGGATTCAAAGGAGACGGGGCGAAAACCAAAATCCTTCGCCTTCAGCTCCAAGAGGCGGCGGGTGATATCTTCGTCTTCTACGATTATGAGGTCAGCGGACACGTTTTAAACAATGCTTGATTATCTGTAAAAACCAATTAACTCCAGATTAAACGAAAATGGAAGAGAAGTTAACAGTTGATTTCCAGCAAATCGAAATGCTGGGTGGACTCGCGTGTGCCGAAGTGAAGGAGATTCTCGATGACTACCTCGATTCCTTGGATGAAACCCTTGAAGGAATGTCACCCCACTTTGCGTCGGGGGATTCAGGCGCGGTTCGGGAGGAAGCCCACCGCTTGAAGGGAGCTGCCAAGATGTGTGGATTCGTGGCCTTGGGTGAGCAATTTGAGGCGCTGGAGAATGAGGCCGAGGCGGGCCGTTTACCTGAGTTTTCCCCTTGGTCGGTGACTACCAAGGAGTTGGCGCAGGCGACGCGGCGAAAGATGGCTGAGGCCTCGAGCAAATAGGGAACGACGACTAGTTAGTTGTCGAAAAGTCCCCATTCCTGCAGGGTTCTCAAGGTCACAGCAGTCACGCTCTCTGCAGCCTGCGCGAGATTGGCGTTGAACTGCTCGGCGGCGGGATGAGGGAGGTCGAAGATGTCGGTGACGACCTTGAGGCAGGTGAGGGGAATGTCATGTTGGCGGCAGACCCAGGCGAGGGCGGAGCCTTCCATGTCCTTGATTCGGGCCCCGTTCGCGAGGAAGATTTCCAGATCGCGTTCGGTGTGATCGAGGGAATTGCCCGAGGAAAGAATCGCGGTCCGCAGACCAAGCTTTTTGGCCAAGGGGGGAACCACTTCAGGCATCGGATGGGCACCCATCCCGAATTCTTCAAAGCGCGGGAGCGGGATGCGGTGGTCGTGGGAAAAGATGGTGGGCGAGACTAGGAAAGCCTCCGCGATTTGAGCTTCCAATGAGGAGTGCGCGCCACAGGTTCCGGCATTGAAAAGTTGGGTGACTCCGTGATGGACAATGAGGTCATTGGCCACGATCCCCGCAGGCTCGGTTCCGACGCAATCGACTCCGGTCGCGAGGTCTTTGCCAGAGGTTGCAATGAGAATATCCCCGGCCTGATAGTAGGTCCCGATGATGGGTTGCTGGGGCAACAGCTGAGCGTCGAGAGCATCGAGGATGCCCTGCGCCTCTGCTTCCATTGCGATGTAGAGAGCTAGCATGATCTTAATAACCAAGCCATGGACCTAACCAGCGTTCGACGTCTTCCACGCTCATCTCTTTCCGTGTGGCGTAGTCTTCGATTTGGTCTTTCTGGAGTTCGGAAATGACGAAGTAGTGGGATTCCGGATGGCTGAAGAGGAGACCGCAGACGGCTGCGCCGGGGTGCATGGCATTGGACTCGGTTAACTCGACCCCGGTTTCTGCTTCGGCGTTGAGTAGCTTGAAGAGGATGGGCTTTTCGGTGTGGTCGGGCTGGGCCGGATAGCCGGGAGCGGGGCGGATTCCTTGGTAGAGTTCCTTGATGAGCTCGTTGTGATTGAGCTGACCCGGGCGCTCGATTCCCCACGCGATTCGAGCCCGGTGGTGGAGGAGCTCCGCAAAGGCCTCCGCCAGTCGGTCGGCAATCGCTTTCACCATGATGGAGCGGTAAGGATCGTTGTTCTTCTCATACTCATCCGCCAATTCGTGGGCGCCATGAATGCCAACCACAAAGCCTCCCAGATAGTCGCCCGTGTGGTGGACGTCTCGTCCACCAGTTTCGCTTTGGTCGCTGTCGAGACCGTCTCCAATCCAAGGCCAAGCTTCCAGTCCTGCTTTGGTTGGATTGTTTAGGATATAACGGTGGTGATTAAAGAAATCATCCGCATCGCGAATCAGGTGGTCGTAATACTCACTCAACCAAAAGGTGCCTTCGCGTTGCAAAACCTTGTTCGCTTCTTTCGCGGTGAAGCTCTTGAGGCTTTGCACAATCTTCGAAAGCTCGTGTCCCTCTTTGGGTTTTAGGAGAAGGTGGACGTGGTTGGGCATCACGCACCATGCCGCAAGGTCATAGCGGTCCTCGTTGAAATGAAGAATGGCGTCGCTGACGATCTTTCCGATTTCGGGATTACTCAGATAGCATTCACCAAGGGCTTCATCGGCGGTCTTCTCAATCTTAGTTTCGTAGAGTTCCTGCAAATCCTTTTCAGCGCGAAGGCTGATGTCGGAGTCCCGGTTTTCCTTCAGTTCCAACAGACGTTTTTTCTCGGCTTCATACTCTCTCAGAATGGACTGGGGGATGGCATCGTGAAGTCGGAAGGTGACTGCGTAGGTCGCTCCTTCCTGAGTCCAGTGAGGAAGACTATTTGACTTTGTTTTGACGATGTCCGGGGAGTTTGAAGCGGTGCCCGTAGAAAGAAGCTTGTCGCGTTGGGACTGGTCTCGCGGTTCGGGTGGACGAGACGTCCACCCCACGAACGGCTTCGCCTTAGGTTTCACATAATCCGCGAGGGCCAGGTTTGGTTTGTTATCCGACTTCTTGGTTTGTTGGCGGAGGGTGTGGAAGGTGGTGTCGTGGTCGGGGAGGACGATGTCGTCGCCGCTGGCATGGGCCGGGAAAAAGCCGTAGATGCCTTTTGCAGTGAAGCTCTTGTTGGCGATAATCTCCTCTAACAGTTCCTGTGCTTCGTTGTAGAGTTTGGTCGCCTCCTCGGGGGCGCCTTCCTTGCGGGTCTTGAGAGTCTGGGTCTCGCTGTCCCATACCCCACGAAGTTCCCAAGCATGGAAAAAGGGGGTCCAGTCGATGTAGGTCGAAAGTTCGCGCAAGGATTGCTCCTTGATCGTGCGCGAGCCGGTAAACTCCGGCACGGGCGGGGTGTAGCTTTCCCAACCGGATTTTGGGACAAATTTGTTCCGCTGCGCTTCTTCCAAGGAGACCATTTCTTTCTTGGGTCCGCTGATGAAAGCAGCCCGGGCCTTTTCATGCTTGGCATTGTTCTCCGCGATGAACTGATCGCGATGTTCCTTGGAAAGGAGCGAGGTGGTGACCGGCACCGAGCGGGAAGCATCCAGTACGTGAACGAGCGGACCACTGTAGTGCTGGGCGATCTTGATCGCGGTGTGGGCTGCGGAGGTGGTGGCGCCTCCGATGAGAATGGGAACGCCTCTCTCGCCAAAGCCACGCTTCTCGGCCTCCTTGGCGACGGTGATCATTTCGTCGAGGGAAGGGGTGATGAGTCCGGAGAGTCCGATGATATCGGCTTGCTGCTCTTCAAAGGTGTCGAGGATTTTTGCGCAGGGCACCATCACGCCCATATCGACAACTTCGAAGCCGTTGCAGGCGAGTACCACCCCAACAATGTTCTTTCCGATGTCGTGGACATCGCCTTTTACCGTGGCCATGATGACCTTGCCCGCAGAGTTGCGTTTCTCGGCGAGGCGCAGGGCCTCCTCGTGGGTCAGTTCGGGCTTTTCTTCCTGAATCAAGCGGACTTGCTCAATGAGGCCGGCTTCTTTTTCGGCCTCCATGAAGGGCTCGAGATAAGCCACCGATTTCTTCATTACCCGGGCCGACTTGACCACTTGGGGAAGGAACATTTTACCCGCGCCAAAGAGATCACCCACGATGGACATTCCGTCCATGAGGGGGCCTTCGATGACGGTGAGAGGCTTTTGGTATTTCGCGAGAGCTTCCTCGGTGTCCTCAGTGACAAACTTGTCGATGCCTTTTAGGAGAGCATACTCGAGACGCTTCTCGACGGTGTCCTCCCGCCAGGAAAGGTCCTCTTCCATCTTCTTGCCTCCCTTGCCTTTGAACTCTTCCGCCAGGTCTAACAGGCGTTCGGTGGCATCGGGGTCACGGTTGAGTAGGACGTCCTCGACCGCTTTCAAGAGGTGGGGTGGGATCTCGTCGTAGACCTCTAACATTCCCGCGTTCACGATGCCCATATCCATTCCAGCTTGGGTGGCATGATAGAGAAACGCGGAGTGCATGGCCTCCCGCACGGGGTTGTTGCCCCGAAAGGAGAAAGAGATGTTAGAGACCCCGCCGGAGACCTTGGCGTAGGGCAGGTTTTCCTTAATCCACTTGGTGGCGTTGATGAAATCGAGGGCGTAGTTGTTGTGCTCCTCGATGCCGGTGGCGACTGTTAGAATGTTGGGGTCGAAGATGATGTCTTCGGGTGGAAAGCCCACTTCGTCGACGAGAATATCGTAAGCTCGCTTGCAGATGCGGATTTTCTCCTCGTAGGTGGCGGCCTGCCCGTTCTCGTCGAAAGCCATCACCACGGTAGCGGCGCCGTAGCGCATGATGTGGCGGGCATGCTTCTTGAAAACCTCTTCGCCTTCCTTCAGCGAAATCGAATTCACGATGCCCTTGCCCTGCAAATGCTTGAGGCCTTCCTCGATGATTTCCCATTTGGAGGAATCGACCATGATGGGAGCCTTTGCGATATCGGGTTCGGATTGCAGCAGGTCGAGAAAGCGAGCCATCATCGCCACGCCATCAATGAGACCGTCATCGAAACAAATGTCGATCACGTTGGCGCCGTTCTCTACCTGCTGCCGGGCGACCTCAAGGGCGGCTTCGAGATCGTTGTTTTGAACGAGCTTCCGGAAGCGGGGAGAACCCGCGACGTTCGTGCGCTCCCCGATCATGAGGAAGTTTTTGTCGGGGGTGTGGTTGTAGGTGTCGGAACCGGAGAGGCGGAGGAGGCGAGGGAGGGTCATAAGGAAATTCGGTATTTTGACGCAGAGCCGCAGAGGTCGCGGAGTGAGCGCAGAGATTTTTTAGCTAGTGTGTTTTGAGTTGATGACTCGAGTGACTCCATCTTTGAGCAGAGAGGTATTGAAGTTAATCAGTAGTCCAAGAGGTTTGCCTGTGAGAGTGAGATAGGTGAGAAGCTGGGCTTTGTGAATGGGCAAAGTCTTCTCAATGGCTTTGAGCTCTATGATTAAGGTGTCAGCCACTAAAATGTCGATGCGATAGGCGTTCTCGATGGCCAGTCCTTTATATGTAATCGGAAGCAAAACCTCGCAGCGACAAGGGATGGAGCGCAGATGAAGTTCATGGAGCAAAGCCTTTTGGTAACTTGCCTCGAGCAGGCCTGGTCCTAAAATCTTGTGAACTTCCATCGCCGCTCCAATGACAGCGTGTGACAATTCATTGAGTTCCATACTGATTCTCTGCGTCTACTTTGCGACCTCTGCGGCTCTGCGTCGAAAAACGAGTTAGCGTTCTAAAGCCGGAATAGCCCGAGGCGCGTGCCCTTTGACCGCTTGGGCGATGGCGGCGATGTGCTCGGGGGTGTTTCCGCAGCATCCTCCCGCGAGGTTGAGCAATCCCGCTTCGGCAAATTCAGTCATGAACTCGGCCATGTGAGGAGGCTCCAGGTCAAAGCCGGTGGGGGCGAGGGGATTCGGAAGGCCTGCGTTGGGATAGCAGCTCAGATGAGAGGTGACGCATTTGTCGAGGTCTTGTAAAAAGGGCTTCATGAGGTCGGGACCGAGCGAGCAGTTGAGTCCCACTGCCAGTGGTTTGACGTGGGCCACCGCGTTCCAAAGGGCCTCTCCCTTTTGCGCGGAAATCATGGTTTCGCCTCCTCGTCCCACCGCTGCGGAGATGATGATGGGAAGCTTTTGGCCGACTTCATCGAGAACCTCTTGGCAAGCAACGAGCGCGGCTTTGGCGTTGAGCGAGTCGAAAATCGTTTCGACCATCAGGATGTCGACGCCACCTTCAATCAAGGCGCGGATTTGATGCGCGTAATCGTCTTTGACCTGATCAAAAGTCACGGTACGGAAACCCGAGTCGTCGGCATCGGGACTGTTGGAGAGAGAGACTGTTAGAGGTCCAATGGCTCCTGCGACGTATCGCTTGATTCCGGTTTCTTCGCCAATCCGATCGGCTTCCTTGCGGGCCAGAATCGCGCCTTCCACATTGAGGTCGGTGGCCAGTTGGCGGAGGAAAGGGTCGTTGAGGACCTTGTCGTGAAAAAACTCGGGGTCCTTCCGGCCCGTGCCTTTTTCGCGAGGGTCCTCTACGAAAAACTCGGACTGCGAAATGGTTGTCGCGGAGAAAGTATTGGTCTCTACGATGTCGCTGCCAGCGGTGTAAAAACGCTTGTGGATGTCGCCAATAACGTCGGGTTGGGTCAGGGTGAGAATATCCCCGTTGTTGAGGAGATCTTTCTCGTTATCGGCAAAGCGAGAGCCGCGTGCCTGTTCTTCCGTCAGGCCGTAGCCTCGAATGGTCGTTCCCATGGCGCCATCGAGGACGAGAATGCGTTCGGACAGGGCTTTTTCGAGTTCTGGAGTAGGGTCGGGCTGCATGAGGCTTGGCCAGAACTTTAGACCCCCCAATTCCAGCGTCAAGACTACGCATCAACATATCATGATTTGTTGGTAGTTTGATTGAGGCTGCTCGCAAATTTCGTTGAAATCACAAATCTATCAGGCGTTGGCTTTGCTTCTTTTCGCCGGGTGAACGCTAGGCTAGGACTAGGATTGTGAATCAATCATTGGAAACGTTGGAAGACTATTTGTCAGCGGTGGTTTCGAAAAACGGCACCGACCTCCATCTGTCACCCAAGTCACCACCGGGCTATCGTATCGGCGGAAAACTGCGCCCCATTGCCGAAGGGCTGCTGAGCTCGAAGGAGATTGAGGAGATTGCCTGGTCGGTGCTCGATGCGCGACAGCGGGAGAAACTGGAGCGGGATTGGGAGTTGGATTTCGTACTCGATTCCGATCAAGGCCGGTTTCGTGGAAACGCGCACTATGCCTGCAATGGTCTGGAGTTGGCGGTGCGGGTTTTACCGCAGGAAATTCCAACCATGGAGGCGTTGGGACATCGACCGGAAGCTGTCAATCTTTGTCAGGTTCGTCAGGGGTTGATTCTCGTAACAGGAATAGCCGGAGCCGGAAAGACCACCACGCTCGCTTCCATGGTTAGAACAATTTCAAAAATTCGATCTGGAGTTATCGTAACGATTGAGGACCCGGTGGAATACATCATCGGCCACGCTGCGGCCTTGGTGAAGCAGCGGGAAATTGGAACCAGCACCAAGAGCTATGCTACCGCGTTGAAGCACGCCCTGCGTCAGGACCCTGACGTGCTCGTGGTGTCCGAGTTGCGGGATCGTGAGTCTGCGGCCATAGCGCTGACTGCGGCGGAAACTGGTCACCTCGTGATTGCGACGCTTCATACCCTGGACGCTCCGGGAACTATTGACCGCCTGATCGACCTCTTTCCCGGTAACGAGCAACCACAAATTCGTTTGCAGATCGCCACCGTGCTGCAGGGCGTTCTTTGCCAGCATCTAATCCCGCGCAAGGATCACTTTGGTGAACGGGTATTGGCGAGCGAGCTTTTGCGGATGACGACTCCGGTTCGCAGCGCCATTCGGGACAAGAAGCTTTTCAGGCTGAATGATGCGATGCAGTTGGGCACCAAGAAAGGAATGTTTTCCCTCGACCAGTCTCTGCGCGACCTCCTCGCGAAAGACCTCATTCATTATGACGATGCCCTCGCGATTTGTCACGACCCCGAGTATCTCGCCATCTTCAAGCCAGTGGAAAAGAGCGCGACTGAAGCCAAGGCGCTCTAGCCCAGACGGGACTTCGCGGCCCAGAGGCCGAGAGCGGGGTTGGGGATGTAGTAGAAGCGGTTGCCATCACGGTCGGTGTTCCATCCTTCCTTCAGGCTGTTGGGGTCGTAGTAGGCGAGAGCTTCGGTGAGGTCGCGATACTCATAGCCGACGCCTTCCACCTCTTCTCGGGTCAAATGGCCGGGGCAGTAGGTGACTTTGAAGCGGCCCTCGGAAGAACCGTGAATCAGGTGAGCCGCAGCCGAAAGGTTGGCTGCGAGGTCCTCGTTTTTTTCCACAAATTCCATCACCTCGGGTGAGGTGCGGTAGCCATACTTTCGGATGAGGCGGTCGATTTCGGGGTCTTCGCCGAATTCCTTGACCGCAGGAGCCAAGACGGTGAGTTCGCCGCCGGTTGCGATGGCCATGCGGGTCCGGTAAATGGATTTGTTCCCGAGCCAGGTGGAGTGAAATTCGGTGGGGTCGAGGTAGCAGACGATGCGTTCGGGCTCTTCGTCCAGTTGCGTAAAATTGACCTGCACCGCCAGTTCGGCAGCGGCTTCGAAAGGCTCCGAGCCTTCTCCGATGAAGATTCCTCGCGTCGCCAGGCTGCCATCGGGGCGGGGCCCAACAACGGTCTGGATATAAATGGTGGGGAGTTTTCCGCAAAAGAGTTCCTCGGCTTTATTGAGAATACGGCGCAGGGGGGTGTCGGCCTTGCCCATCATGCGCTCCATTCCGTAGGCTGCTCCAATGAAATGGGACTCGTTGATTCCGGTCACTCCGCCGGTGCCGACGAAAAGGTTCTTGTTGCCGTTGGCCATCCCGATGACCTCGTGAGGCACGACCTGTCCGACCGACAGAATCAAGTCGTGGCCACCCTCCCAGACCAGCTTATTGAGTTGGGCGGGCCACTCCTTGGTCCAGATGCCGTCGGTGACCTCACTGACGTAATCGGCAGGGACTTCGCCGATGGTGACCACATCATCGCGCCAGCGGTGGGGCCGGACTAGATCGTGGGGAAGCCCCGGAAACATCTCGTCGAGCTGATGGGCGGGCATGGGGACGTGGGTGCCGAGGGCGGGAAGCACGTCCTTCAAGTTTTCGCCATAGTAGCGATAGATCTCGCTGGTCAAAAGGCCGGCCCGAGAGTGGAAGCGGGTGAAGTCGGGAGGAATGGCGAGGACGTTCTTGCGAGGGCCCAGTTGGTCGAGGGCACTCCGCAAAGCAGCGCGCAAATCGTCGTCGGTGAGGTCGGTCGTCGGGGAGCCTTGTGAGAAGAGAAGCATGCCCGATTCTCAAGCTTCTGGGCCCTCGAACCAAGATAATTCCGAGCCAGTGCTGGAATCGCTGATGGAAATTTTCCCCGCTCAGTTCTTGGAAACCAGGCCACTCAATTCGTGAACATGCATCGCGGGGAGTGTCCGGGTGGCCACTTCGCGCAAGTGTCCGTGATGGGAGAAAATGAGGATCTGGGTCTTGCGCGAAAGGGGCTCGATGGCCCGCAGAAGGGCGGCGGTGCGATCGTCGTCGAAGGTCATCAGGACGTCGTCGAGGATGAGTGGCATGGCGGGGTGCTTTTCCAGGTGGTGCTCGATGGCGGCGAGCCGAAGAGCGAGGAAGAGCTGGTCACGCGTTCCTTCGGAAAGAGCGTTGGTGGGAATTTCGTCAGCGGGAAGTGTGGGGCTATCGGTCGGGCGGAGAGCCACGAGATGCACCGAGCCATCGTCCTGTTGCCGCGCGGCCACTCCAGAATAATTCTCGTTGGTGAGAATTTGGAAATAGCGGGAAGTAAGGCTGACGAGGGGGCCTTGTGACTGTTCTTTGAACGCTTCCACTTGTGCTTTCAGAAAGTCGATGGCGTGATGCAGGCGGATGAAGCGCTCACTGTCGGTGACGATTTCGGCTAAGGCATTCTGGGCATCCTGACGGGCCTCGGCGGCGGCGCTGCTGGCGGATTCGAGCTGGGCTTTGCGTTGCTCGTGTTTGCGCAGAGCTTCGAAGGATTGGTCGCGATTAGTTTGGAGGACTTGCAGGGTCTCCTCAATATTCGTGCGTTCTTCCTCCAGCTCATCGGGGTTTTCGGCCAAGCACTTTGCGACAAAGTCGTTCAAGCTGGACCCGCTGCCCAGACGAAGAAGCTGGCTTTCCAGTTCCTCGATTTTACTCAGGTATCTGGCTCGGTCGGAATGAAGACGGAGGGCGTCGTCGAGTTCGCTGATGTTAGGTGTCTTGGATTGTTCGGATAGTTTCTTGAGTTCGGATTCCGCCAAGATGCTTTGAGTTTCGATTTCGGAAATCTTTTCCGCAATCGTTCGTTTAGCGGATTCGAGGGTCTTGCGCTGGGCCTGATGTTCGCGGCATTCGGAGAGGAGATTCCAGAGCGTCAGCTCTTGCTTGACGGGGTCGGTTTCTTCGCGGTCTAGAAGATGGCGGGTGAAGCACTGATTGAGACGAGTGGCGAAAGAGGCCCCTTGTTCGCGATAAAGTGTGATTTGCTTCTTCTTGGCATCGAGGCCTTCGGAATCGGCCTTCAGTTTGGCGAGACTGCGGAGGCTGGCGATGGCTTCGCGGGGACTGGTGGTGGTTTCGATTCCGTGGGCGCTGATGAGTTCTTCCCAGCGTTGGCGGGAGCTCTCATTGGCGGTTGCGGCTTCTGTATTTCGCTCGGTGAGGTCTTCTTCCTGTTGGGAAAGTTTTTCCAGGTCGCGAGTGAGGGTCTTGGCCGCTCCCTGCGATTGTTCGGCGGTTGTTTTGAGCTCTTGTAGCTCGATGGCGAGGGTGGCGAGATTGGTGTCGGTCTTGCCGAGGGCGGCGCTGATTTCTTTGCCAAGGGCATGGCCAGATTCTTCAATCCGCGCGACTTCGCTACGAGCTTGGGCGAGGCGTTCGTCATTTTCCTTCCACTCTGTCAGCTTGCTCAACCAGGGATTGAGTTCGTCGGGTTGAAAGGTCAGAAGGCTCTGGAAGCTGGTGAGTTCTTCCCACTCGCTCTGCCATTCGGCTTCCTTGTCCTGACAGTTCTTCAAGCTGTCCGCATGTTGAGTGAGATGGAGTCTCTTGCGCTGAAGCTCCGACTCCTTCTGGGCGGCCTGAGCCATGTCGTCCGCATTCTTGATGAGCCGATCAGCCAAGTGGTCCGCTTTCTCGATTTGCAGTTGAAAGCTATCGGCTTGTTCGGGGGGGAGGGCGGCGCCCGAGAGAGACTTTTCCTTGAGGAGGGACCATGCTTGGTCGCGTTCGGCGCGCGCTTGGGCGAGGCTTTCGGGAGTCACCACTTCGCCGTCGCCTTGCAGCAGTTGTCTGACCTCCAGTTCCAAGAACTCGATTTCGCGAGCGACCTCGTCATGTCTGTTTTGAGCGAGTTCGCGCTCGCTGAGTCGCTTTTGATAAAGGTCAACCAGACGGGTGACTTGTTCGCGGGATGGGGGTTGAAGGTCGCGGATCGTCTCCGCGTCGGAAATGGAAAGTTGCTTGGCGAGTGCGGATGCCCGGCGTTCGAGAGTTTCGAGTTCACCTCGTAGATCCTCGGCCTTTTCCTCGCGACCTTGATGTTTGATCGCCTGTGCGAGAAGCGCGGCTAGGGAGGGTGAAAACTCGGATTGAGCCAGCTTCGCCAGTTCGCCTTTTTTCTGGTTCAGTTCGCGAACGGTGGTGGCGAGATCGTCTTGGCTTTTCTTGAGTTCAGAACGACTCGCTTCGAGGGCTTCGCGAGAGTCTTCCAAGGCGGCCAGTTGACTGTCGGAAAGGGTGCCGAAGTTGACGACAGTGTCGAGTGACTCGAGGCCTTGCCGCTGTGCTTCGTTGTTCAACAGGCTTTCTTCTTGCTCGCACTCTTGAGTGAGAGTCTCGAGCGTCTGCTGTTGATTTCGAAAGTGGTTCAGCTCGCCATGGAGCGCTTCAATTTCTGCCGCGTCCTCTAACAATTCGTGGTTGTTAGGCAGGTTTTCGAGCCCCTTGGTGGTGTCGATGAGGCTTTGCTGCAGGGGAGCAAGACTGGCGGTCGCGCGCGAGTGTTCCTGCTGCCACTTTCGCACGCGTTCCGGAAAATCTGGTGGCAGGGACGGGAGCGAGATGCCCGCGAGCGCCTCCTGCAAGCTCTCGCGTTCGCGTATGAGTGGTAGGGCATTGAGGACGGCATCGAGAAAGCGCGCCCGGCTGTGGGCTTCCTTGAGCTTGGTGGCGTGGCTTTCGTATTCTGCCTGCGCGGCGGCGAGTTCCTTCTCCAAATCTCGCCAAGCCTTGGCGGTGACGGTGTGATCCTTTTCCGTCTTCACGCATTCATTATAGCGTTTGATGGCTTCCGGGATTCGCACGTTTTTGTGAGAGCGGCCCTTGGAAAGGCTATCCGCTTCCAGTTGAAGTTTCTCGATGGCTTTGTCGATGCGATTGCCTCCCAGATTGGCGGAGAACAGCAAGTTGCCGATCTCGCCTTCGCCGGAAAGGAGCTGCTCCGCCCCCGAGCGCAGCTGTCCGGTATCGAGACCGAACATGTGCCGGAAAAAGGACTCGCTGACCGTTCCAGTGAAGCGGGTGAAGTCGCTTTCGGAAACGACTTGGGAGTCTGCATCGACGAGGGTGTTTTTGTTTCCTTTTTTTCGAAAAACGGTCAGCGCCTCGTCACCCTTGCGCAGGGTGGCTCCGATGCGGAGCTGGTTGTTTGGGTGCAGAAAGTTGTCAGTGCTGCGCGAGGGGATTCCGTAGAGAAAATGATGGAGCGAACGAAGCAAAGAGCTTTTGCCTGCCTCATTGGGACCGTGAATGAGATGGATGTCCGTCTCTCCGGCAGGGAGGTCGAGGCGGAAATCGGTGAAAGGGCCGAAGGAAGGAATCTGGACGGAGTCGAAGCGCATGGAGTTTCTAACAGATGGTGGTTTCACTCGGCAGTGGCGATGGCGTGAAGAACAATCGCGGCGATATCATCGCGGAGGTCTTGAGCAGTGTTTTCATCGGGCTCAAACTGCGGGGCCAATTCGTTGCGGGCGGGCACGGGAATCTTTCCCTGCAAGTCGCTCACCGCAGTAGGAAGCTCTCCGGGATTGAAGTGGGTTAGGGAATCCAGCACCAAGGCGGTCAGCTCATCCTGCTGGGCCAATTGCGTGGGGTCGATGCGGGTGGAAGTTTTCACTTTGACCTGCTCCAGCCAGACCAAGTCGGGACCCAGGTCGAGGGCGAGCGACTGGCATTCGGCCTGCCAGCGAGCGTGATCGGCATGAAGGATTTCGTGAAGGCTGGTGTGGCCGGTGAGAATGAGGCGAGTGCAGAGAAGGCGTCCTTCCGACGAGGCGATGGCTTGCTCGAGGGCCTGCCGAATCGCGAGAGTGAGTCCGGCTTCGTCGGTGAGGGACGAGCATTCAATTTGCAGCTGTTCCCAACGCACGCAGTCGAGGGCGTGAAACTGACAGTGGCTCACTTCTAGTTGCTCATCAACGGTCACCAGGTAGCAGCCCTTGGCACCCGTCTCCTTGACATGGCGGCCCTGGGTGTTGCCGGGGTAGATGATGTGAGGGTGTTCGTGGTGAACCTGTCGCTGGTGAATGTGGCCGAGTGCCCAATACTGATAGCCGTGGGCGACGAGTTGGGGGACGGTGCTGGGTGCATAGTTGCCGTGACCTTCGGCATCACCCAAGTTGGTGTGGAGGAGACCAATATTGAATCGCTCTTTGGCCGGAGCGGGGTAGCCGGCCGCGAGATTGTCGGTCACGGACGGAGTCGCGAAACTTTGACCATGGAGGGTGACGGGGAGGGTTGGGTGAGAGATCGAACTCGCCTTGCGGCTGCTGAAGTGATGCACGTTCTCCGGCAGAGTGAGACTCTTGGTCAGTTGCGATTCGGCATCATGGTTTCCGGAGATCAGATAGACCAGAATTCCCGCATCCCTGAGGCGTCGCATCTCCTTGACGAAAAAGAGGCCGGTGCTGAAGTCCTTCCAACTGCCATCATAAAGATCGCCCGCGATGATCACGAGGGCAACTTCTTTATCAATCGCCAAGTCCACCAAACGACTGAGGGCTTCCCGCGTGGCTTGTTTGATGGCTTCGACCGGTGCGTCTTCATGCTTGGAAAGGCCCGTGAGAGGGCTGTCGAGATGAAGGTCGGCCGCGTGGAGGAAGGTGAACATGGTGAGGGGGGGATAGTGAAAAGCGTGACCGATAGGCCACGCTTTGCAAGTGATTGATAATTAGGCGAGTTTCACGAGATGCTAGCTTTCCGCCGAATCGGCGTAGCCATTTTCCTCCGCATACTTCCGCACGTCGCCGGTGATCTTCATGCTGCAGAAGGTCGGTCCGCACATGGAGCAGAAGTGAGCGGTTTTAGCTCCTTCGGCTGGTAAGGTTTCGTCGTGGAAGGCGATGGCACGGGCGGGGTCGAGGCCGAGGGCGAATTGGTCGCGCCAACGGAACTCGAAGCGGGCCTTGGAAATGGCGTTGTCGCGTTCCTGAGCTGCAGGATGACCTTTGGCCAAGTCTGCAGCGTGAGCCGCAATCTTGTAGGTGATGACCCCTTCGCGCACGTCGTCGCGGTTGGGCAATCCGAGGTGCTCCTTGGGGGTCACGTAGCAAAGCATCGCGCAACCGTGCCAGCCGATGTGAGCGGCACCGATGCCGGAGGTGATGTGGTCGTAACCGGGGGCGATGTCGGTGGTGAGTGGCCCGAGGGTGTAGAAGGGGGCCTCGTGACACCACTCGATCTGCTTCTGCATGTTTTCTTGCACGAGGTGAAGGGGAACGTGGCCGGGGCCCTCGTTCATCACTTGGCAGCCCTTTTCCCAAGCACGCTTGGTGAGCTCGCCCTGAACCTCGAGCTCGGCGAGTTGGGCGTAGTCATTGGCGTCCGCAATGGAACCGGGGCGGAGTCCGTCGCCGATGGAGAAGCTGACGTCGTAGGCGGCGCAGATGTCACAGATCTCGTCCCAGTGGGTGTAGAGGAAGTTCTCCTTACCGTGGTGGATGGACCACTTGGCGAGGATGGAACCACCGCGGCTGACGATGCCAGTCATGCGCTTGGCGGTGGGAGCGACAAAACGGAGGAGGACGGCGGCGTGAATGGTGAAGTAGTCGACGCCTTGCTCAGCTTGCTCGATGAGGGTGTCGCGATAGAGCTCCCAAGTGAGGTCCTCGATGCGGCCATTCACTTTTTCCAAAGCCTGATAGATGGGCACGGTGCCGATGGGGACGGGGGAGTTGCGGATAATCCATTCCCGGGTGGCGTGGATGTTCTTTCCGGTGGAAAGATCCATCACGGTGTCCGCGCCCCACTTGGTCGACCAACGCATTTTTTCCACTTCTTCATCGATGGTGGAGGCCACGGCAGAGTTGCCGATGTTGGCGTTGATTTTGACTAAAAAGTTCCGTCCGATGGCCATGGGCTCATTCTCGGGGTGGTTGATGTTGGCTGGGATGATGGCCCGGCCCCGCGCCACTTCCGAACGAACGAATTCCGACGTGATGAGGTCGGGAAGAGAGGCTCCGAACGATTGGCCGGGGTGCTGGTGGTCCATGCGATTGCGGGCCACTTGGGTCTGGGGATTAATCTCGCTGGGGCGTGGCATGAAGTAGCCCTCGGGAGTGCCGGAGGGGTGGTTCAGCTTCGCTTTGGCTTCCGCGAGCTGGGCTTCCAGGTCGGCGATTTTTTCCTCCAGGGTGCTGTTCGGAGAGGCCGGCTTGGCCTCAGGGGTAGGATAGTGATCGGCGACAGTCTTGAAGGCCTCCAAGCGACCGAGGTTTTCGCGGATGGCCACGAATTCCATTTCTGGAGTGATGATGCCTTGCTCGGCATACCACTTTTGCGTGACGGGATGACCGGCGGAGGCTTTGAGAGGCTTGCGCTTGAGACCGGGGTATTCCTTCAGCTTGTTTTTCGCGGCCTTGCTGGCGTTGTAGGTCTCGGCATGCTTGTCCGAGATGTAGCCGTTGTCTTCGGGCTTTAGCTCGCGGCCGTCGTATTCCTCGACATCGCCGCGGGCGAGAATCCATTCGCGGCGCAGGTCGGGGAGGCCTTGGGTGACATCGCCCTCGAAGCAAGGGTCGCCCCAGGGTCCCGAGCAGTCGTAGACTCGGATGGGCGGATTTTCTTCCACCACGCCATTTGAGTGCATGGTGTTGTCCTGACGAATCTCGCGCATCGGGACGCGGATGTTGGGGTGAATCTGTCCCTGCACGTAAACCCGGGTGGAGTTGGGAAAGTTGGTGGGATCCTTTTCGATGGCTTCAATCTCGGCAGAGTTGTCGATGTCTTCGACGAAATTGCCGGTGTAGTCGGAACGCTGGTGGGCGTTGTCGGGAGTCAGGGTTTGGTTTTCTTCGTCGAAGGTAGACATATTGGCGGGTCGTTAGTGTTTCGTTAGGAGCAAAAAAATAGGTCGTCAGCTGAGGCGGACGACCGTGGAAGAGAGCTTCGCAAGAAAAGGGGAAAACCCTCTGTCTGACTGTGACTCCCTACGCCGGTTTTGTCCGTATCAGGTTCGAAGGGTCACGGGCGGCGGTGCCCATTCTCAGCCTCGTCGGCTCCCCTGTCTTTCGGCGAAAGTCTAGATCAGGTCTGACAGAGTGAAAGGATAATTTTGGAGCGGTCTGGTCAGCGACTTGGGGAGTTTTTGACAGAATTCTCTGAATTTACCGAATTGTGAACTTTGGTGCAGCGAAGGAGTGGCTGGGTTGCGTGCTTCTTGGAATCCAGCAAGACCGGTGAGAAGAACGGGTTAGGGAGAGGGCGGGAGGAGGCTGCCGTTTTTTTCGATGTCTTGAAAGAACGCCTCCAAGTCTCGGTCGTGGCTCTCCAGGCGTTGTTGGAGTTCGGGAACGAGGGCTTCGTAGGTGGTGAAGGAGACCAATCGCGCGTTGTTAAGCGGGGTAGAGAGAAAGTGGGAGGGCTTTTGCTGCCACCCGGCATAAAGTTTCTTCACCTCATCGTGTAGACTCTGGAGCTCGGCGGTCTTGCGTCGTCGCATTTCTTCTGCGGGGAGGGGGGTGGCGTAGAGTTTTTTCAGACGGGCGATTGAGCTCTCGATCTCGCTTCGAATGGCGGAACGCCGCTTGAGCCGGAGCTCGTAGGTGGCCAAGGCTTGGCGATCTCCTTTTTTTCGAAGCCAACGCCGAGTTCCTTCCCTGGCAACCACTTCGGCGAGCGCTTCGTTGAACGAGGTTTCTTTTTTCTCGAAATACCGCTGGTGGGTCAACTCGTGAAAGATGAGCTCCGCCAGATCCACCTCCGGGTATTCGATAAAGGTATTGAGCAAGGGGTCGTTGAAGAATCCCAGCGTGGAGTAAGCGCTCACTCCGCCGAGATAGGTGTCGAAGCCCTCCTCCTCCAACTGGGCCACGAGGTCTTTGGCATCTTCTTTCTGAAAGTATCCCCGATAGTCCTGCTCCCCGACGATGGGATACCACCAGGTCTTGGGCTCCAGCGAAAACTCGGGCGCGGCGTAGACGATGTAGGTCACATGGTCGCGTTGAAGGTCGGCGTAATGGCGATAGGAGCCGGAGGCCTCCAGGGCCAGCTCGCTCTCGGCAAAGTCCACCAGCTCTTGTGCGAGTTGTAGTTTTGCCGCCAGTTCCGGTGTCGTGGCAGGGCTTTGCAGAACCTTGAAGACGGGGACTTTGGTGAAAGTGATCTCCGCCTGACCCCGGATGGCTTGGGTATAGAAAGACAGCGCCTGACAGCTCGCCAGTGCGCTGGTCATGCAGGCTGCAAGTAGCAATCGGGCAAGGCGCTTCTCCAAGAAATCTTTGCTGGGAAGAAAAGAAAGTGGGTAGAGCTTCATGATTCGGCTCTCATTGCATCCAGCCGCTTGTTTGTTTCGTCCAAGAGAAAGACCGAGCGCTGAAAGTCGATGAGGTCATTCACCTTCTCGATCGCCTTCTTGGATTGCGCATCAATGATCAGGACCATTCTCCCGACCTCGATGCCCGGAATTTCCGAGACCAGTTCGGGGTTTTCCAGCCGAAGGATGAGTTCGGTCGGGCGGAGCCAGCGCTTCTTCAGGCTCACTTCGGCGACCGCCGGGTAGGGGATGGCGACGAGCTTCATTTCGCTGGGGCCTTTGGTGAACACATTGCCGGTCATGCGCCAATGCAGGTCGATGTGCTCGGCGTGGAAGCGCAACTGACCCTGCACTTCCTCGCGCCCGAGATGGTCTTTAGCCGGAATCGTGAAATGGATATTGAGAGGCTCGGTATTCAGCACGGGGCGAACTTAGTTGAATCCGTCGCCAACTCCAAAGGGAATTTGGAGCAGCGGTGAACTACCTTTGACCAGCTGTTGGTCAGAAAGTGACCAGCGGGGTGTCGATTGATAGCGGTGTCGGGAGGATCTTCTTTTGCAGGATGCTGCGAACTCGACACAAAAAAAGACCAACCGCAGCGGGTTGGTCTTCGTAAAAATAGTTGATAGGATCCGTTTAGTTGACGGAAACCGCTTCGCCGCCGGTCTCACCAGTCCGGATGCGGATGGCTTCTTCGACAGGGGAAAGGAAGACTTTACCGTCACCGATTTTACCGGTGTTGGCGCTTTTAACGATAGCTTCAGCAACAGCGGACGCTTCTTCGTCTTGAACCACGATCTCAATCTTCACTTTTGGAAGAAAGTCGACGGTGTATTCACTACCGCGATAAATCTCGGTGTGACCTTTCTGACGACCAAAGCCTTTTACTTCAGTGACAGTCATTCCTTGTACTCCGACCTCAGCGAGGGCTTCTTTAACTTCTTCCAATTTGAAGGGTTTGATAATGGCTTCGACCTTTTTCATAATTTGCACGTATTGTGTCTTTCTGGGAAAAGCAATTAGCGTGCCAAGCGGTTTTTCATGACAATTCGGTTCGGGGGGATGCATTTGAAAACCATTCATTTCCACCTCGCAACGAAATGCTGTTTTTTCTTTTTTTACTGGTATGAAAGTTTGAATTCATTAAGGCGGGGCACGTCAAATCGACCGCAGCTATGAAAAAACTCATTACAGTAGCCCCCCTCCTTGTTCTCGTAACAACGAGCTGTCAGCAGTTACAGCCCACCCCAACCACCTTACCCCCTGTGGTTGAGAAAGCTCCGACCGTTACCTCCAAGCCCACGCGTAGCACTCGCTCTTCGAGTAGCTCCAAGCCGAAGCCAAGTTCGACGACCACTACGGACAAAACTGAAAGCGAAATCAGTCCTTTAACTCCAGATCCAACCAAGGTCGCTACCATTGACGAAATTCCTCGCTTTGAAGTTCCCGACAATGTTCAACCCAAGGTCTCTGACGGAATCAACCAAGGCGAGTTCATCGAGCTCAAGTGGTAGTTCGTCGCGATTGATCCAATTCGCCCTCGGGCTGTGGATTCCCCTTTAACCGCAGTTAGTCGGCTTTCCCTTTAACCAAAAAAAGACCCGCGCTTCGTTCAGCGCGGGTCTTTTTGTTGGAAATGGTTATTAACGGGAAGCGCTCCCTCGCAATCTACTCCGCAGGAGCAATCACGGGGTGTTCGTTCCGGTTCTCGAGGACCTTGTCGACCAAGCCATAAGCTGCCGATTCCTCGCCAGACATGTAGTTGTCGCGGTCCGCGTCGCGCTCGACTTCCTCAATGGTTTTGCCCGTGTGTTCAGACAAAATCTTGTTGAGACGCTGCTTCAGGTTGAACATGAAGCCGATGGTGCGCTCCACATCTGAAGCGGTTCCCTGTGCGCCACCAGAGACCTGGTGAATCATCACGTGGGAGTTGGGCAGGCAGAAGCGCTTGCCTTTGGTTCCCGCAGTCAAGAGCACCGCACCCATGGAGGCTGCGATTCCGATGCAGTAGGTGTTCACGTCGCACGTGATGAACTGCATGGTGTCATAGATTGCCAAGCCGGCGGTCACCGAACCACCGGGGGAGTTGATGTAGATGTGGATGTCCTTCTTTGGATCCTGCATCTGCAAAAAGAGCAACTGGGCGATGACCGAGTTGGCAACGAAGTCATCAATACCGGTGCCGATAAAGATGATGCGATCTTTAAGCAGGCGCGAGTAAATGTCGTAGCCACGCTCGCCACGGCCATCCTGCTCGATGACAGTTGGGACGTAGTAATTGTTGCTGGGCACGGAGGAAGAAGAATTAAGCATCGGATTCGGGTTCACTGTCATTTTCAGTAGGTTCTACTTCCACGAAGTTCGCGCTCTCTAGCAAGAAGTCAACGGTCTTGCCGATCAGCATCTGATTTTTCAAAGAATCGATGCGACGCTCACGCTGCATTTGCTTGATGTAAGCTTTCAAGGGCTTGCCTTCGCGTTTGGCCATGCTGGTGATGGCGCTGAGAACCTCGTTGTCGGGAACAGTGATTTTCTCGACCTGGGCGATTTCACCCAAGAGGAACTGGGTCTTCAGATTGTTGCGCGCGCGCTCACCGGCTGTGGCAAAGATTTGCTCTTGCTCGGCTTGGAGCTGATCCTGGGTCATGCCTTGCCTCATGGCATCCTCAACCAAGCGGTCTGCCTGGCCTTGGGTCTCGGAAGCGACGTACTCCTCAGGGAGGTCGAATTCGACGGCGGTGGCGATTTGCTCGAGGAGTTTGCTTTCCTTGAACTCTTCCAGCTGACGATTCAACTGGAAGCGCATTTGGGATTCGATGGTCTCGCGGATGTCATCCATGGAGCCGCCGGGCATGAGCGCTTCGGCAAGTTCCTCATCGCTGGGCAGTTTCTGCTCCTTAATGGCTTTCAGGGTGACTTGGAAGACCAAGTCCTTTTCGCGCAAAGTCTCGAGAGGGAAGTCCTCTTGGATGGAAACCACCACCTCGCGGGACTCGCCGATCTTCATGCCGATCAGCTGGGTGGCAAAGCCGGGGAGGAAGGACTCTTCGTCCACCTTCAACCAGAAGTCTTCGCCCTTTTCCACTTGGTCCACGGGACGCTCGGCAACCTCGGAGACCGCCTTGCCGTCGCAGGTGGAGGAATAATCGATGACCACGATGTCCTCGTCTTCCACTCCGCGGTCTTCGATGTCGCTGAAGTCGGAGTGACGCTCACGCAGAGTGTCGACTTCCTTGTCAACCAACTCGGGAGTGACTTCCTGCTTGGGCACTTCAACCGTGAGACCGGTGTAGGTGGGGAGGGTGAACTCGGGAGCCAAAATCAAATTCGCCTTCAAGGTCGCGGTGCCATCCGCGTTGTGCTGCAGGCTGTCGGGCCACTTCACGTCGATGACCTTGAGAGAATCGTCCTCTTTCAAAGCAGCTTGGAACGCCTTGTCCATGAGACGGCCGTCCAATTCTTCCGAAATCGAGCTGCCGAAACGCTTCTCAATGATTTTGAGAGGAGCCTTGCCAGGGCGGAAGCCGGGGATGTTGGCTTGCTTGACGAAGGACTGCAAAAGCTGCTGACGTTCGGTGGAAACGACATCAGTCGGGATTTCCACTTCGAGAGTCGCTTGGCACTGGGGCTGTTTTTGAACCGAGATATTCATAAAGACGGGCCGGGCTTCCACCGGCGGGGCGCGGAAACTGAGGTAAAATTGGCAAAAGAGAAATGAAAAAACACCGCCAGAAGGCACAAGAGGGTCATTCTCTGCAAAAATACCCTCATTTTGTAACCGGTTGGCAGGACTTCTGTTTGTCTAAAGGGACGAAACAAGACACCTTGTAGTCCTATGAAAAAACTGATTGCCGCGTTCTTCGCTATCGCTTCGGGCCTCTATCTTCTTACGATCGGTCTCGTTCCTGCTCCGACTCCTCTCGATCCACTGCCCTTTATCGACGAAGGGGTAGTTTTTCTTATTCTGATAAACTCTTTGGCAGCACTTGGTTTAGACTTACGTCGATTCGTAGGGATGAAGGGCGGAAAAAAGAAGTCTTCAGAAAAACCAATAGACATCAATTAAGCTTGTCCGATTCCGTAAGGTTGGGGAAGTATCCCTCGTAACGAGCACCAACCCTACGACTCACTCATCCTTAACTTATGTCTGACGAACAAGATTCCCAAAACGACGACTTTGCTACCGCCCCCGAGGCCGGAGTTGAAGATTCTAACCCTGCACCGGCAGCCGATCAAAAGCCCTCTGGAGGTCTCAAGTTTCTAACCGTGCTCATGCTCTTGGCTGCGGTGAGTCTCTTTGTCCTACCCTTTGTCTGGGGCCTGGCTGATAAAAAAGAGATCAAGCCAGACCCTAGTGTTCTCAATGATTTGCTGACTTGGCTGGGCGATATGCACGTCTTGGTCCTCCACATTCCTATCGGAATTTTTACCTATGTTCTGGCGATGGAAAGCTTCAGTTTGCTTTCCTTCCGCAAGTTCAAGCCCAAGCTCGCTGGCGCGCTTTTGCTGACTTCTCTTTCTGCCATCGTGGCAGTTGTTTTTGGTTACTTCCTCTTCCTCCAGGGTGACCGAGGTTCGGCTCCGCTGAATTTCGATTGGGAAAATAATCGCATGGGAATGCATATGTGGCTTTCAACGTTCTTTGCGTTTTTCGTCATTCTGTCTTACATCTCCAAGCTCCGGGCCCAGCACTATGAGAAGTGGTCTCCTTTCTACCCGTTCTTCATGATTCTGGCTGCGGCCTCCATGACTATCGGGGCCCACATGGGTGGGGAGATGGTGCATACCGACAAGGACTTGGTCGGTGATGGCATGAAGATCTTCAAAGGGGAGCCCCTCGCGGTTGCCGCGGAAGACATTGCTACCATTCCGAGCGTGGAGGAGATTCCCGCAGAGGAGCGTCTCGTCTATGCCCAAGTGGTGCAGCCCATCTTGCAAGGCAAGTGCTGGGAGTGCCACGCTGATGCCGACCTCAACCCACTCGGAAAGAAGAAGATCAAGGGTGGTCTCGTGATGACCTCGGTTGCCGACTTGCTGAAGGGCGGCAAGGGCGGAGACGATTTCCCGGTTCTGGTTCCTGGCGATGCTGAAGCGAGTGAGATGATGGTCCGCGTTCACCTCGATGTGGATGATGACGAATTCATGCCTACTGGCAAAGAGGACGAACCTGAGATGCAGCTCACCGATGGTGAGAAGCGAATCTTGGAGTGGTGGATCAACACTGGCCCGATCGACGAAGCCGGTGACAAGCCTCTCGCCGAGGCCGAAGGATTTGAAACCATTCTCGCCGACGTTGAGGCCTTCAAATCTGTTCGTGAAGCAGCCCCTGCAATCGATGTAGAAAAAGAAGAGGCTGCCGAAGCGAAAGCTAAGACTGATGAGAAGCCAAAGAAAAGCGCTCGGGACCTCATTCAGGAAGCGAAAGCTCCTATCGATGAGACCTTGCCAGGAGCTCTCACCTTCTCGTCGAAAGATTCGGAAGAACTCTTCTTTACCGCTGTGAGTCAGGGCAAAAAGTTCGACGATGCCCGCTTGGCGACCCTCAAGCCGGTAGCCGAATCTATCGTTGATCTGGATCTGAAAAAGACCAGCGTGTCTGACGAAGGGATGAAGTCGGTGGCGACGATGTTGAACCTGAGAAAGCTCATGCTCAACGAGACTCCGATCAGCGATGCTGGCGTGAAGGCCATTGCGGTGCTTCCGAACTTGGAAAGTCTTTCTCTTTTCGGCACCAACATCACGGATGAGGGAGTCAAGGCCCTCGCGAAAACCTCGAGTTTGAAGAATGTTTACTTGAGCGGTACCAAAGCGACCCAAGCTGGGGTCGACGAGTTGCGCAAGAATTTGCCCGAGGCGAAGATTGAGTTCATGCCTCCACCCGCGCCGAAACCTGCGCCAGCGCCGAAGAAAGAAGAGCCGAAGAAAGAGGCCCCTAAGCCGGCTCCAGAGCCCAAAAAGGAAGAGCCTAAGCCTGCGCCTGCTCAACCAGAAGAAAAGAAAGCGGCTCCAGCTGAGAAGCCAGCAGGGGAGAAGCCTGAGGCGAAAAAGGCTGAAGCTCCCAAGCCGGCTCCGAAAGTAGAGGCACCGAAGCCAGCGCCTGCGCCCAAGGAAGAAAAGCCTGCACCAAAGGTGGAAGAGGCGAAGCCCAAGGCGGAGGCTCCAAAATCTGAAGCAAAGCCAGCGCCAGCCAAACCCGCTCCCGCTCCTAAAGTCGAAAAGCCAGCCCCTGCTCCCAAGCCTGAGGCTCCCAAGGCAGCGCCAACTCCCGCCCCTAAAACGGCAGAACCTGTGCCAGCGCCGAAGAAGGAAGAGCCTAAAAAAGCGGAGCCTCAGCCTACTCCAGCACCAAAGCCCGAGACACCCGCTCCAGCTAAAAAGCAAGAAGTGAAGCCGGCCGAGGTTCCTGCCAAGGAAGAAGCCAAAGCGGCTCCTAAAGAAGCAAAACCGACTCCGGCTCCGGCTCCGGCTCCGGCACCCAAGCCAGTGGAGGAGAAGAAGGAAGCTCCTGCTCCCGCCAGAGCTGAACCTGCGCAAGCTCCCGCGGATGCGAAAGAGCCAGCGGCTTCTGAGAAGCCAGCCGCAGAAAAAACTCCTGAGGAGCGCGCCAAAGAGGCTATCGAAAAGCTTCGCGAAGCCGCCAAACCTGCTAACTAGCAGTCTGAATCCATGGGCCGAGCGCTCATGAGGCAAAAATCAACTCATCGTTTTTCAAAAGGACGACCCTGAACGGGGTCGTCTTTTTTTTGGGGGGGCGGTAGGGGCTCAAACAGGGGGCAAGAAGCTGAGATGGCTTCGACTAGAAAGAAATGGAATAGAAGGGCGGCTGAGAGCGCAGGATAGTATTCTCTCTCAACCTCATGAGGTTTGAGGTCTTTTCGTGCTTATCAAGCAGGTTCAAGGGAGCTGTTCTAGCCCCTGTTGCTGTGGACCTGTTGGTGATTGGGCGATTTGTTTGAGCTAGTGCTTTCTTCCAATGGCGACCGGTCATCTTTTGAAGAAGGGAGAAACTTGAAAAATAAAAACCATCAGCGCGATTCGCACCGATGGTTCTCTCGTTAACCTGCAGGCAGGCTCTGGAAGAGGTCTTCTAGTCGTCGGAGTGCTTGTCGTCCTTTTCGTTCGACTCACCGGGCCCGGGGAGAGCGATGACCTTGCGGACAAGCTTTCGGAGACCTCCAGCGGCTTCGTCATACTCGTTCTCCGCCTGACGAAGGGCAACCTCCCATGCGGAGGCAAAACCGGGGGCTTGTTCGCGCATCAGACGCACCGCAGTTTCCATCGTGTGAAGGGCGCGCAGTTCGCTCCGGCCGGGCTTGTTCTGCAAAGCAGCCAGGTTGACCCGCAAGGTCTCGTTTTGCTCTTTCAGGTTGTCTACTTTTTCCTGGATCGAGTTATTACCCGAGGCATTGATTTTCAGCTGAGTATTGAGGTGCATCTCCAAATCCCGCATCTCGGCTTGGAGTCGCTTATTCTCTTTTTTCAAATTGCGTTTGGCCGCGATGCTGGCTTTCCAAGTGAAAAACCAAATAGCCAATCCAATAGCGAGTCCCCATGCAAACGGGCTCTTCACAAAATCCCAAAAGGTGTCCATGGATGGACTTTAAACTGGAGCTGGTCTTTTCCAACTGGAAATCGAAAGAATTACGGTCTCAAGGGTTGAGGCGGATTGCGGTCGCGTTCTACTCTAATGGCTCATGAGGTTGGCAGTGTTGGGCAGTGGAAGCGGGGGAAATGCGACTTTGCTCGATAGTGGGCAAGGCTGTCTCCTCGTAGATGCCGGATTGAGCGCCAAGCAACTGGTCCTCCGAATGCGCGAACTCGGCGTCGAGCCCGGGGACTTGACCGGAATCCTTGTGACTCATGAACACGGTGACCACGTCAAAGGTCTGGAGGTCTTTTCTCGCAAGTTCGAAGTTCCGGTCTACGCCACCGCGCTCACCCAGGAGGTGCTCGCTCGCAAGGTGACTTCGGTGAAGCAGTGGAAGCTCTTTACTGCTGGGCAGAGCTTCGAGTGCGGAGGGGTTTCGGTTGAGAGTGTTGCGATCCCCCATGATGCAGTGGACCCGGTGGGGTTTCTGTTTGAGCATCAGGGGTTGCGGGCGGGAGTTGTCACTGACTTGGGTCACGCAAGCTCCCGGCTCATTGATCGGCTGCGGGGGATCTCGGCCATGGTCCTGGAAGCCAATTATTGTGACCAGATGCTCGAGGATGATGAGGTCCGTCCGTGGTCACTAAAGCAAAGAATTTCATCGCGGCACGGTCACCTTTCCAATCATCAGGCGCGAGACCTTGCGCGGGAACTTCAGTCCTCGGGACTGGAAAGAGTTGTGCTTGGGCATCTCAGCAAGGACTGCAACCACGCTCAGGTAGCCAGCAAGGTGTTTGAAGAGCTGGGTCTCCGAGAAGTCCGGGTAGCCTCCCAAACAGAGGTGACCGGATGGATGCCGGTAGCGGAGCCCGCGCCCGTCGCGTTGTCGGTAGACGAAGCAACGGGGCAGGTGGTGATGGAGCTCTTTGGTTAAGGGAGGCCGTTCCTATCGGGATTGCTCGAGCATGCGGAGTAGTGAAACCTCGGCCTTGGCACGAACATCCTCGGGGATTTCCACTTGGGGAGAGAGATTTTCAAGGCAGGAGTGCAGTTTTTCCAAGGTGTTCATCTTCATGTAGCGGCAGTCGGCGCAAGCGCAGTTGTCGGTAGGTCCAGCAATGAGGTTCTTATCCGGACATTCTTTCCGCAGGCGATGCAGCATCCCTGACTCGGTTACCACGATGATGTTGTCAGAAGGTGCGGACTTGCAGAAGTGAATCATTTTCTCCGTCGAGCAAACTTCGTCCGCAAGCAGTCGCACTGCCTGGGTGCACTCGGGGTGGGCGACCACGAGGGCGTCGGGATATTCTTCTTTGATTTTGTGAATCGAGTCACGGGTGAACTCGACGTGCACATAACACGAGCCCTGCCAGAGATCCATCTGGCGGCCAGTTTGCTCCATTACCCACTGACCCAAATTGGCATCGGGAACGAAAAGGATAGGGCGGTCGGCGGGAGCTTTTTCGACGATGAGGGGAGCGTTGCCGGAAGTGCAGATCACGTGGCAAAGAGCCTTTACCCCTGCCGAACAATTGATGTAGGCGATGACGTAGTAGTTTTTGTCCTCGTTCTCCTTCAGGTAGGCTTCCAGTTGGTCTGCGGGGCAGGCCTGCTCCAGCGAGCAGCCTGCGTCCTTGTCGGGCAGCACGACCGTTTTGTCAGGATTGAGAATTTTAGCAGTCTCCGCCATGAAGTGCACTCCGCAGAAGGCGATGACCTCAGCATCGGTCTCGCGCGCCTGATAGGACAGGCCCAGAGAGTCTCCGACGTAATCAGCAATATCCTGAATGGGGCCGACCTGATAGTTGTGGGCGAGGATGACGGCGTTCTTCTCCTTCTTCAGGCGGAGAATGTCTTCGACGAGGTCAAGTGCAACGGGCATGGCCCAGATTAGCCTGCCTATTGCCAAGGGGATAGCGATTTTTTCCCGGTGACGCTCTTGCTTCTAACTTTTCACACGGCTTGTGAATAACTTTGTGAAGAGTGGAAAGTTTCCCGCTCTGCCTCGCGATGATGGAAGACTCAAGAAAGAAGTTTTCTGAATTTCGTTAAAGTCAGGAAAACTAAATAATTAAAGAGTTATTCGCTCTTTTTTGTAGTGTGAAAACGCGTGGAATTCATCTCTTTGGTGCTCATTTTTAATAAGTTAAATGATGGTTGTTTTTGCTTTTCCACAACTATTCACGACTTATTCACAATGGTGGGTGCGGATACGGAAACTTCCTTGGACTCTTTGTGAGAACCAACAACAAGTGGTAGAATTCGATTGTGAATAACTTGGGGACGGAGGCGCAAAGTTCCTAACTTCCGTGTCTTATGCCTCTTTGTTGAGAGCCTCCAGGCGCTGCAGGACAGGGGGGTGGGAATGGTGAAGGAAGACTTCGAGCGGGTGTGGAGTGAGATTGGAGAGGTTGTTCCGGGATAGCTTTTTCAAGGCCATGGACAGGTGTTCAGGAGTTCCCTGAACGGTCGCTGCGTAATGGTCGGCCTCGAACTCGTGCTTTCTCGAAAGCAGGCTCATTCCTATTGAGATGAGCCGGGAAATTGGCTTGAAGAGGATGAAGAAGATGACCAGTCCCACATAGACGGAGATTTGGTCCACTTTGAAAGCCTCGAAGAGGGTTTGGGTGAACGGATTGGTGGCGGTCGTCACAAGGCCGAGGAGGAAGAAGATGAGCGCCATCTGCAAGATGGAAATGGCGATTCGTTGGATAATGTGCTTCTTCTTGAAGTGTCCGATTTCGTGCGCCAGCACACCGACCAACTCCTCGGTGCTTTGGCTCTCAATCAGGGTGTCGTAGAGAGCAATTTTCTTGGTTTTGCCGAAGCCGGTAAAATAGGCGTTTGACTTCGTGGAGCGCTTGGAGCCGTCGATGACGAAGAGTCCGGCGAGGGGAAAGTCGCATTTGGCAGCCATCGCTTCGATTGCTGATTTGAGCTCCCCGTCTTCCATCGGGGTGAACTTGTTGAAAAGGGGGAGAATGAGAGATGGGGCGAGAAATTGAATTAAGAGCGAGAAGGCGGTGGTGGCGAGCCAAGCGTAAATCCAGGCGTTGGGGAAGGAGTTGAAGAGCCAGAGGATTAGGGCGATTAGGGGGATGCCGAGGAGGGCTGCCAATACAAGGCCTTTGATTTGATCGCCAATGAAGGTGGCCGGGGTGGTCTTGTTGAAGCCAAACTTTTCTTCCAAAACGAAGGTGTGATAAATGTCGAAGGGAAGCGAGAGAAGGGTGCTGAGTAGGAAGATGACCCCAATGTAGAAGATGCCGGTCCAGATCGGGGAAAGCTCGAAGGAGCGAACCCAAACGTCAATGAGCCCAAAGCCACCCGCGAACCAGAAGGCAAGTAGGCCGGTCAGGGAAACGATGGAGGAGACGATTCCAAACTGGGCCCCGGCCCGTTCGTAGGCCAAAGACTCAGCATACTTTTCTTCGTCCCAAACATCAGCAAACTCTTCAGGAAGAGCTGGCTGAAGGTTCTTGAGCGTCAGTAGGCTCGCGATGAAGTCGAGTTTCCACAAGAGGAACAGAGCGATGACGATGAGAAGGGCGAGTGAGGTTGGAGTCATGAGCTGGGAGAAGTGATTCCACAGATTGGGGTCTGCGGCTAGGTCGCAAGGCAAAAAAAATCGACCCGTTCGAATGGGCCGATATGAGGCTCCATGGTCGGATGGACCGATGGAAGTGTAAAAGAGGTGCTTAAGCGCTAGCCTTCGCTGCCTTGCGGGCTTTGCGAATGATGCTGTTCACGGTTTCGGATGGCTGGGCGCCATTCGAAAGCCATTTGTCGGTCTTTTCCAAGTCGATGGTGTAGTTCACACCTTCTTCCATGGGGTTGTATGTGCCAACTTGCTCGATAGGACGCCCGTCGCGACGGTCACGGCTATCGATGGCTACGATCTTGTAATAGGGACGGTCTTTCGAGCCTTTGCGAGTCAGTCTGAGTGCTACCATATCTGTTCTTTTGTGGGCGGCGGAACTTGGGGGAATAGCTGCGCTTTGCCAAGTTAAATTTTGCGGGAGGAGTGATTTATATCCGGGTTGTGACATCCGGAGAGAAAAAGAGCCACCATAATTGGTGGCTCTTTTCAAATCTCGTTGTCCGACTTAGTGTGTGCGGTCGGCCGGTCGACGAGATGTTAGATTTCTAGAATAAGGCAAAAGGAGCCTTCAGGGCAGCCTATTTAGCTGCTTTTTGTTCGAGACCTTGTTTGGCCGCGTCGCAAAAAGTATTGAAGGCGTCGATATCGTTGACCGCGAGGTCGGCGAGAACCTTGCGGTCCACTGCGATGTTGGAAGCATTCAATCCCTCAATAAAGCGGGAGTAGGTCAATCCCTGTGCCCGGGTGCCAGCATTGATACGCTGGATCCAAAGACGACGGAATTGCCCTTTGCGTTTTTTGCGGTCGCGATACTCATACTGACGTGCCTTGTAGACAGCGTCTTTGGCATAGCGAAACAGTTTGGAGCGGAAGCCGCGAAAACCCTTGGCGCGCAATAATACGCGTTTCCGACGTTTCCGGGAAGCTGGTCCATTTGTAGCTCTTGGCATTTGTTATTTTCTACTTGAATAAACGGTTTGTGTTTGTTCGTCCCCGGCCGTCTCGTTTATTCGGTTTCCATCGGAAACAGGCGGCGCGGGGGATTCCTATCTATCGTTTCCCGAAGGGCAGGTTCTCGCGAATGGCCTTGAGATTAGTCTCATCAGCCAACACTGCTTTGCCGAGTGAACGCTTACGCTTACGAGATTTCTTCGTAAGAATGTGACGTTTACCCTGCTTGCGGCGCAAGATCTTGCCCGAGCCAGTCACTTTGAATCGTTTAGCGACTGCTTTGCGGGTTTTGGCTTTGCCAGATGTTCTTGCCATGGGGCGGCGGAAACTAGGGATTTCTTGTGGAAGATCAAGGGGATTCTCTGCAGGTGACTCTTTTTTTCTGAATGCAGGGAAGACTGTGGTCAAGAGAAGCGATGTCTCCCTGGCTGTCGGCGGGGTGGGTGAGGGGTGTTTTGGTCCTTGTTTTGGGAGGCGGAAAAGGTCGGGCAGGAGGGAAATGGCCTATCTTATGAGCGAGTTTTGTGTGCTCCCTGAAGTTTATTCATAATTCAAGCAAGTATAGTTCTTCGATTCTTTGCTAATGAGGGAAAATATTTTTAATAAGCAATTTTATGAAATTCGAGGGGAGTCGTCCGGTTTGAGGGATGATGACTTCTTACTTTGCTCCGATCGGGCCGTGCATCCCCCTAGAACACAGACAAAAAAATCTGTTAGACACCTCGGAGAAATTCAGTAGGTTCCTCGGAATGACATTCCTTTTCAGTTCAATTTGTGACGAAGAGACTGATTAGGGTTGTCTACTGATTGCCTTGAACTTAGAAAGCCTAACCCAACTTTCGATGTGTGAAGAAGCTATCTGTAAAGAACCGTTTAGCACAATTAAAAATATACCCCCCAATTGTCAATGTTGCCAACGAAATCAAACGCTCCTTCCTTTCGAGCTAGTAGGAAGGTTTCCGGGATGAATTCTTCCAATTCATCCTCAAGCGGTGGTCGTCGAAATGTCGTTTCGCGAGGCCGTTACTTTGTCGCCGCTTTTTGCTTTCTGGCCTCACGGGTCTCGCTCTTTTTGTTTGGCGGATTGATTTTGTGGGTTCTCCTCGTTGATGGAGCCAGCGCTAAGAAAGAAATTCTCTACGCCTTGGCTGCCAGCTTTGCCGTGTTTGTGGTCACTGGAATCAATGTCTTGGCGAATGCCCGCCGGGTGACCTGTCCGCTCTGCAAGGCCTCCCTTTTTATGTCGACCAAGAACTTGGTGAAACCTGGTGTGCCCAAGCTTTTGGGCTCGGCCAAGGTTCCGTTGGCCTTTTCTTTGCTCACTGTGCCCAAGGTGATGAGCTGTCCTTGCTGCGCCGAGAGGGTCAGGCTGATTCGTAGCGGCCAGTAAGCTCCGGCGATTACGGAAGGAATTCGACCTGAAAGCGATAGAAGCCCCGGCTCTCCGCGGGCTCTTCGTCTTGGAAGAGATGCGTGTCCATGGTGGGCACGAAGCCTTCCTCAATAGTGGTCCACGGACCAGCCAGACTTGCCGCTCTTTCCAAGAGATAGCTTTGGTTGTCGAGCAATTCGGATACTGCCACTTCGATGCCGGTGGTTGAGAAGGAGATGGAGTCGACCTTGGGCAAAATGGGGATCCGGGTCGGGTCGTCCAAATTGATGGCATGGGGGTCCAAATAGAGATTGTCGAGATAGTAGACTTCCCCGAGCCCCAAGGTGGCGTCGGGTTGAATGAGGAATGTGCGTAAAAAATTGCCACTGGTATCTCGGAACGGAAAGAGGTTCCGGAATTCACTCGCTGAGAGTTGTTGCGGGGAGCTTGCGCCGGGCTCTTGAACATGCAGTTCGAACGCTTTGGCGTCGTTGTGAACGACAAGCCATACTTTCAGCCATTGGTCCTCGATAGGTTTGAAGAAGGTGTTGAGGTCTTCCGCCCAGTCCCAAGCGAATAGGAACTGATTGATTCGAATTTCTGCCTGAAAATCGTCTCGCTGGCTGGGTGACGGGCGGTCGGAAAGACCGAGTGATAGGAGCCCTCCGCGGTCGGGACGAATCTCAAAAAACAGAGTGCCCGATGAACGGTCGGAGATGGCCAGAGGCATTCGGAGGAAGCTCTCCGCCGTTTCGCTGACTCCATTCACTGCAGCAACCCGATTGGCGGATTGGTCGGGGTCCTTAACAACCGTCAGAGAGGCGGGCGCATCTTCCGCGTTCCAGCTTCGTTCGTGATGGACGCTGGCTCCGAGGGTAAACTCTTCTCCCTCAAAATTTTCCAAAAGCAGGAACCCCGGTGGCTCGAGGTGGGTTGGGTTTCGATGGCTCTGTTCCGTTGGGTGAAGGTAAAGGTTGTCGAGGTGAATGCGCTCGCCTGATTGGAGGGCGCTACTCGTGCGGATTCCGAAGCTTTGCAAGGGATCCAAGGTGCCGTTGCGGAAGTTAAATTCAGAGATCTCACCGGAGACTAGCTGGACCCTCGGAGGGGAAGGCTCGGTTGGAGTCGCGAAATTCTGCACATGGACTTTGAAAGTGTCGTTCGCATTGTTGACTTGGAGCCAAACCCGAACCCAATGCTCAGCGGGAAAAGCGTCTCCCGCGACGAGTTCGACTCCGGCATGATTGACGTAGGTGGCCTCTTTCAATTGAAGGTGCGCTTCGTAATTGCTCCAGACATAGGGCGAAGCCACATCGGTAAGGCCGATTGTCGTATTGTTGATTCCCCCAAGACGAAGTTCAAAGTAGAGAGTCGCCTCTGCATCAGCCCCAATCATGTTGGGGAGATTGAGGAATACATCAATAGCCGAGCCTTGACCATTGATGGCGCCCACCCGGTTTCCGGAGAGGTCGGGATCGGGCTCAACGGTGAGCCCGTTCGGGTCGTCCGGGGTGTTCCAACTGCGGATGTTTCTCGCGCTGCCATTGAGGGGAAAGAGGGTGCTTTCGAAGTCTTCCAAAAGGATGAAGCCATGATTGGAAGGGTAGTAGTCGCCGCGATTGGGATCGGTTCCGGCGGCGACTTCCAGTGCATCGCTGTAACCATCGTCATCGCTGTCGGCATCATCCGGATTGGTTCCTGTGTCGTTGATGCTCACGAAGATACCGGTGTTGCTCTCCAAGGTATTCGCCAAGCCGTCGCCATCATCGTCATCCGCGAGGGAATAGATCTGAAAAGGGGCGCTAGACCTCGACATCTCGCCAGCCAAGGTGACGCGGATTGAGTAATCGTTGCCAGTGGGAGTCGCTGGAATAGTCCACGAAAAGAAGCGTTGATAGGCGGGGACATTTCGGGCGATCTCAGCGATGAAGACGTCGCCTCGAAGAAGGTCGATATTCACATTATCAGAGTGGCCGCCACCTCTCCAATAGATCGTTTCCGTGCTGCCCCGCTCCCACTGGTCGCTTCCGGAGGGTTCCAGTACGACCAGCGGCTCGCGCCTATCGCGATTGCCCAAAAGGAAAGCGGTTTCCGTCACATAGGGACCGTTGCGGGCCCCCAGGGTTGCGCGACTGCCATCGAAGCCAGTCCCGGCATTTCCAATATAGCCACCGTGGGCGTAGCGATAGTCTCCCGTTGATTGGGTCGTGACAATGGAGCCGTCGTAGGCTCCGGTTCGAGCTCCCCGGTAAAAGACATCTGGATTGGCAAAATAGGGGATGACTGCGCCTCTTCCCCAATTCCAGTCATAGGCCATGATTGTGCGGACCCCCTCCGAGCTCGGTGGCTTGAAGCGCCAGCCGTAACTGTGGCCGTTCTCCAAGTCAGAGAGCGAGTCGCCCCAAGAGTGTTTGCAGCCGATGTTGTGGCCCAACTCGTGCGGAAAAACGAGACGGGTCGAGGTCATGTAGTCCCGCGCCGCAATCATCGAGTGGCCCGGTCGGTAGGCGATTCCGGCAGAGCCATCCGCTTGTTTGACCACCATCGTCTGTTGATCGGCTCCCAGGTCCAGAGCGAGTTGCGAGATGGTATCCAGCACTCCGTCGCCGTGGACCTCGAGGTCTCCCAGCTCGTCAGAGGACCCCATGTTCCCCGTGTAAAGTCCGGGAAAGTTGTAGTCGGGGTCTTCCGCCGTCGCAAGGAGGGTGAAGTAAACGGCCCCGGCATTGCTATTGGCAAAGGCCAGATTGGTGCGGTCCACGGAGGCCAGGATGAGGGCTTCGATCGCCGCAATTCCACCCTGAGCTTCCCGGGCCTCGACTCCATAGCCAACCACGCCATCGATGACATGGGCGCCTGGGGGAGGAGAGATTAATTTTTCGCTACCCTGGGCCTCTGGAGTCTCTAAGGAGGCTTTCGTCGGGAGAGCATTGGGATTTCCGCAAGGGGCGTGGTAGCTCTCGGGATCGAGATGCCGGATCGCGACATCACCGTTGCCGGCCATGGCAAACTGATAATGGATATTCTGGTCCAAGAACGCCACCGAACCACTCACCGCGCCATCATGTGTCACCAGAAGGACATCGCCGTAGGGGTTGTCCACCACCGAACCAGTCAGGGTCCGGGTGAGGGGGCCGCGGGAAAGAATGGAGCTCACTCGGACCAAGACCTCCATTTCGGCATTGAGGGGAAGGACTAGGATTTCGTCCGCAGAGTCGAGAAACCGTTCCAAAGCCTCCACATCGAGGCGGCCTTCCACCGCGGAGAGGGAATGCTCGTCGAGGGTGAGCGGACCAACGGGACTTCCTCCTCGAACGGAGAAAACCCGTTCTGGGGAAAGACTGCCTGCGACAACTTCGCGGTGCAGTTTCTCAACATCGTTCCACAGCAAACGTTGGTTGGCTCCTCGCTTCAGCTGGCTCGCTACGTGTTGAGGTGGATTGGTTTCCTTGGGGGCGGTGCTCTTTCGCGCTCCTCTAAGGGACCGCGCCCGGTCTCTGCTCGCGGAGTCTTTCTGGGAGGACTTGGTGAAAGCGGTGGTCTCTTGTCCGGGTGGAATATCTGTAGCCCATCGTAAACTCCAGAACCACAGTCCGAGAACGAGGAGGAGAACTGCAGTGCAAGCGAGGAGAGGAGTGGGGCGCTTCATGTCGAGCCGAGCAGTTGGGTGCTCGTGATCTGGATGAACCAGGACCGAACGCCGGAGTCTAACAGAGACTCCAGTATCGACAAGGATGCGCTACCATTTTGAAACCACTTTTTCTATCACTTCGATCGTTTCATCAAGGTCTTCAATCGAGTGAGCCATGGAGATGAAGCCTGTTTCGTAGAGGCTGGGTGCGAGATAGATACCTTCTTCCAAACAGCCCCAAAAGAGTTTTTTGAAAACATCGAAGTCTTGCTTTTGCACAGTCTCGACATTGACGATTTCTTCATCGAGGAAGTAGAGGCAGAACATCGAGCCCACCCGATTGAGCCGATGGGGGATGCCTTTGGCTGAAAGAACGGAGGTTAGACCCTGTTCGAAGTGCGCGCCGAGTTGGTCCAGATGCACGAATCCATTGTTGTGCTCGAGTTCACGCAGTTGGGTCAAGCCCGCCACCATCGCCAGCGGATTGCCCGACAGCGTCCCGGCTTGATAGACGGGACCCACTGGCGCGAGGTGATCCATGATGTCGGCCCGACCACCAAAGGCACCCACTGGCAATCCGCCGCCGATGACCTTGCCCATCGCCACAAGATCCGCGGTGAAACCTTCCAGCTCCTGAACTCCGCCCTTCGCGAGACGGAATCCAGTCATCACTTCGTCGAAAATCAGCAACGCGCCATGCTTCCGAGTGAGATCGCGCATCAATTGAAGGAATCCAGCCCGAGGAAAAATGAGCCCTGCGTTGGCTGGATAAGATTCGGTAATCACCGCCGCAATCTGTTCACCGTATTGAGCGAAGGCTTCCTCCAGCTTTTCGGGTTGATTGTAAGGGAGAGTAATGGTCTCGGCCGCAAAGCTCTTCGGGACGCCGGCGGAATCCGGTTCGCCAAGAGTGAGCGCTCCTGAACCTGCCGAAACCAGCAGGGAGTCCACATGACCATGATAGTGGCCTTCGAATTTGATAATCTTATCCCGCCCCGTAAATCCTCGAGCCAATCGCACGCAAGACATCGTCGCCTCAGTGCCCGAGTTCGTCATCCGCACCTTCTCGACCGAAGGCACCCAATCGATGATCTTCTGAGCCATCTCCACCTCGCCCAAATTGGGGATTCCATACGAAATGCCGTCCTTGGCGGCCTCGTGGATCGCGTTCGTCACAGGAATCGGGGCGTGACCCAGAATGTTGGGCCCCCAAGAGCCGATGTAATCGATGTAGTGCTTGCCATCGATATCCTCAATGCGCGAGCCCTTGGCGCGACGGACAAAAAACGGATCGCCATCAACGTTCTTAAAGGCACGGACAGGGGAGTTCACTCCACCTGGAATCAAGGTCTTGGCTCGGGCAAAAATCTTCTGGGAAAGGGGTCCAACTGACATCGGCGTCAACTTGAACCAACCCGCCTCCGAGGTCCAGTGGGGAGTTGCTCAACCGAGCTTGGTTTGTGGGTTGCATCGGGACCGTTCCTGCTGCTACGTCAGACTTCGAGGTTTCGTTTCTGGGCTTCCCAGTGTTTCATTCCACTGTGTCCAGCATGGGTCAAGATTTGGAAAAATGGGGGGCGGATGTCATTTTTGGACGCGAGAAGGGTTTCGCGGCAGGGGTGGCTCGGCTGGTTTTTCGGGTTTTCTCTTGGATCTTTGCCGTGGTGGTGCGGATTCGGCTCCTTCTCTTTCGGCTCGGCTTGAAGGGACAGGCGCGCCTGGGGGTGAAGGTCGTGAGCATCGGAAATTTAACAATGGGTGGCACAGGCAAGACTCCGGTGGTGGAATTCTTCTGCAAGGCCCTCATCAAACGTGGCCGCAAGCCCGTGATTCTCAGTCGAGGTTATAAAAGTCGAAAGCTGGAAGAGCGGCAGGTGTGGCGAGGGCAACGGGAGGAGGAGCCGGGAGATTTTCCCAAAGTTGTGAGTGATGGAGAAAGACTGCGGTTGGCGGTGGAGTTCGCAGGGGATGAGCCCTACATGTTGGCCAAGAATTTACTGCCCGGCGTGGGAGTGGTTGTGGATCGTGACCGCGTCAAGGGCGGCCGCTTCGCGGTGAAGGAATTGGGGGCGGATATCCTCTTGTTGGATGATGGGCTGCAATATCTGAAGTTGGATCATGCGGTCGATGTCGTTCTGGTGGATGCGGAGCGCCCCTTCGGGACCGATGCTCTCATTCCCCGGGGCACTTTGCGCGAGCCTCCGGCGAACTTGAGCCGGGCGAACTATATCTTTGTTACCCGCTGTCATCAGCCGCTCAGCGATGCGCAGATAGGGCGGCTGCAGAAATACAACAAGACCGCGCCCATCATCCAGACTCGGCACGCTCCGCAGTATCTGGAGGATGTCTTCATCGAAGGAAAGCGTCTGGAATTGTCGGACCTGAAGGGCAAGTATGTTGCGGCGATGAGCGGGATTGCAGTGCCGGAGAGTTTCGAGCGCCTGCTGACCGAGCTCGGTGCCGACGTCATGTTTCATCGCACTTTTGGTGACCATCAGGTATTTCCACAGAAGGATGTCGATGCGGTCTTCACCCGGGCGCTGGAACGCGACGTGGATTTCATCGTGACGACTGAAAAGGACGCCGTCCGTTTTCCTCGCCCAACGGAGATAAACGTGCCGCTCTATTTTCTACGCATCGAAGTGGAGATCATCGAAGGGGAAGAGGAATGGGAAGCCTGCTTGGAGCGTTTGTGCAACCCTCCTGAGCTCACCGCATGCGAGTGGTGGCGCCAGCGTTCCTTGGCCGGAATCTCGTAGCGACCCGAAAGCTGACAAGTGGGGGTGATGGGAGAGGCAATCTGGCCATATCTACCAGGAGAAGCTTTTCCCCTCCAGTATTCCCTGATATTCCCACTGAACCAGAGCCAAATCCTTTTGAAAGGCTCTGACTTTTATCATGTCTTTTCATTCCTTCGGCTTGCTGCCCCAGCTTTTGGCTCTTCTTGAAAAGTCGTCCTTCCGAGAAGCGACTCCGATTCAGGCGGGGGCGATTCCGGCGGTGTTGGCGGGGAGGGATGTGCTTGGGATTGCTCGGACCGGTTCGGGTAAGACTGCGAGCTATGTTCTGCCGATTTTGCAAAACATGAGTGGTCGCGCGCTGGCTACCCATCGCGAGCCCACCGTGTTGGTGCTGGTTCCCACTCGTGAGTTGGCTGACCAAGTTCACCACGTCTTTCAGAATTTTGTGGCGGCGCTTCCTCAAATGGTTCGCTGCCGGGCAGTTTACGGAGGCGTCTCCATCAATCCACAAATGAAAGCCTTGGCGAAGGTGGATATTCTGGTGGCAACTCCCGGCCGGTTATTGGACTTGGTGGAGAGCAATGCTGTCCAATTGTCTGCGGTCTCGACTTTGGTTCTCGATGAGGCCGACAAGATTCTCAACTTGGGTTTTCAATCCGAGGTTAACCGCATCTTGTCCCTTCTGCCCAAGAAGCGACAGAATCTCCTTTTTTCAGCGACTTTAAGCGCGGATCTGAGCCAAGTTCAGCAGGTCTTGTTAGAGGAGCCGGTGGTGGTGAAGATTGAGCCTGAATCCCAAGACACGGAACTCATTGAGCAAGTCGCCTATGCGGTCACGGAAGAGCGCAAGGGGCCTCTCTTGCGCTATCTCCTGCGGGAGCAAAAGATGAAGCAGGCGCTTGTCTTCGCCTCCTCGACGTTCCGCGTGGATGCCATCGTGGTGAAGCTTTGCCGGAATCAAATACGGGCGGGGGCCATTCACTCCAAGATGGCGCAACAGACCCGCCAGATTACCTTGCGGCAATTCAAGGAAGGTCTTCTTCCTGTCTTGGTTTCCACGGACTTGTTAGCTCGTGGAGTCGATATTGAAGAACTGCCCTATGTGATCAACTATGAACTCCCGCGTTCGCCCAAGGATTATATCCATCGCATTGGTAGAACAGGCCGGGCTGACCGAAGTGGGGTTGCGATTTCACTGGTTAGTCCCGAGGAGGAGCATCACTTCAAAGTCATCCAGAAAAAGATGAAGAAGCGGGTGCCGTTGATAGATACTGGTGAAATGGCCCTCAATGGCTTCTGACAAGTTAGAGCAGGCGAAGCCTGTCGTGATCTGGTGGGTCTACATGATTCGCTGCGGTGATGGTTCGCTCTATACTGGCATTGCGACGGACGTCGCGAGACGTTTCGCCGAGCACGAGTCGCAAGGCCCCAAGGGGGCGAAATATACGAGAGGCAAGCTGCCTTTGGAGCTGGTCTTTCGAAAGGAGATCGGGAGTCGGTCCGAGGCTTGCAAGGAGGAGCTCCGCATCAAGGCTCTGACCCGGAGGCAGAAGTTGGCCTTGATCTCTTCCAGCGAGGGCGGGTGATAAAAGAGGGCGAGCACTCAATTCGCGCTTTCTTCTCTAAAAAAGCGTCTTAGTTTGCGCGCAGTCCATGAATACTACTTCCCACCCAACGCCCCGGGGGCTGGTCACTCTGCGCTCAGCTGAGGCTACCGATATCGACTATTTGGTCGAACTCAACAAACGGTGCTTTCCTGCGATGGCGGAGGAGAATGTGGTGTGGACGCGGGGTCATCTCCTGACCCATCAACGCCTTTTCCCTGCAGGTCAGATTGTGGCCGTCCTGGACGGAGTGATTGTTGGCGCGGTTTGCTCGCTGATTGTCACGCTCGGTGACGATCCTTATCGCCCTCACACCTACGCCGGGATCACAGATGGGGGGTTCTTTCACAATCATGACCCGCAGGGCGATACGCTCTATGGGGCGGATGTTTTCGTCGACCCCGAGGTGCGCGGGGCGGGAGTGGGCTCCATTCTTTATGAGGCCCGCCGCGAGCTTTGCCGCAGTCTTAATCTCCGGCGTATCCTGGCCGGCGGCCGTCTCCACGGTTATGCCGAGGTGGCGGGTGAGATGACTCCCGAAGAGTATATCCACAAAGTCGAACTGGGAGAGATTCGCGACCTTGTGCTCTCATTCCAGTTGCGGGAGGGCTTTGTGGTGAGGGGCTTGCTGAAGCATTATATCACCGACCCCAACAGCAAGAACAACGCATCGCTCATTGAATGGCTCAATCCTGACTACGTGCCGATAGAGGACGAGGATCAGCGCAAGGTCCGTGTTGCGGCAGTGCAGTATCAGGTTCGCAAAATCAATTCCTTTCAGGAGTTCGCAGACCAGGTGGAGTACTTCGTGGAGACCGCGCACGACTATCGGGCGGATTTCGTGCTTTTCCCCGAATTCTTTTCCGTTCAGCTGCTCTCGCAGGATGCGCTCAAGAATCTACCCGCACCTGAGGGCATCTCCCGTCTTGCTGATATGGAAGAAGAGTTCATCGAGCTTATGTCCCGCATGGCGCGTGAGTATGGGCTCTATATTGTGGCGGGTAGCCATCCCATGCGCCGGGGAGATACCATCTACAACGCCTGTCCCATTTTCTCGCCGGACGGGAGTCATGTCTCGCAGCCCAAGTTGCACATCACCCCGTCAGAAGTGAAATACTGGGGCATCACCGGCGGCAGCGAGTTGAGGGTGTTTGATACTCCCAAGGCTCGCATCGGGGTCCTCATTTGCTATGACTCCGAGTTCCCTGAAGCTGCTCGCTATCTCTCTGACCAAGGGGCGGAGATCATCTTTGTTCCTTACTGCACTGATGATCGTCCCGGTTATCAGCGGGTGAGGATTTGTTCGCAGGCTCGGGCAGTAGAGAATCAACTCTACGTTGTCACTGCCGGGGTGGTGGGGAACCTTCCGAGTGTTCCGGCGATGGATATTCACTATGGGCGGGCAGGGGTCTTTACGCCCAGTGACTCCGAGTTCGCGCGGGATGGAATCCTAGCCGAAGCGGATCCGAACGTGGAGATGATGCTGGTGAGCGACCTCGACATCAACGATCTCTATCGCTCGCGCAGCTCTGGAAGTGTTCGGCAAATCCTCGACAGGCGCCGCGACCTGTTCAGCTTTTCCAGCAACTTGAAAAATGATCTTCCGGGGCTTGCCGACGAGGACTTCACCCCAGTCAATATCTTTGATCCGGAGGAGGAATAGAAAGGTTTCTTCCTATTTCTTTCGACAAGTTCATCTGGCAAACGGTCTTATTTTGATTTCGCTGCTTCAATGATTTCAGGAAGCGATCTCGCGCTCTCAACTGGGCAACGAACTTTTATCAAAGAGATGAATCTTTCTGATGGTGGGGAGGAAAGTATGATAGTCCGAACAGTAGAAGGGAGTCCGGTTAAGGGGACTCCCGGAATAGAGCCTGCACGCCTGCCTCTGGATGGGATGGCCAATGGTAATATTCCCTTTCAGTTTAACAACAAGAGTTACTCTTTCCCTTGAGGAGAGGTAAGTGCCACCCCTACTTGGGGAGCGCACGCTGGCGAATACTGTGTGTATTGGAGGTGAGGAAGGTCTGGTGACTGGGACTGTTGCAAGCGGAATCTTCAACGTCCGGGTTGATGAAACCACGGCAAGTTCCGAGCCTTTGTCAATATCGCCAAGCAAGGATTTCCGAGTTGCGAAAGTGCACCCTAGCTATCAGTCTCTCTAGCAGAAATCTATGAAGAGAAATAGGCTAAGCTTGTTTTGCTTTGTTTCCATTGCAGCCTGCCTTTTGGGGCAGGCTGCTTTGGTCACTCACATTACGAGTCAATTTCCGGGTCAATTGGTTTTCGATATCGGCCTTGGCGAAGGAAATGCGAGTGGAGGTTTAGAAGTCGCAGGTTTTGGGGGCTTCTGTTCTCAGTCGATTTGTGATATTCTAATTGATTTGGATCGGGATGGAAACAATGACGTTCTGATCACAGGGATATCGGCAAACACAATGATCGCTGTCCCTCTTGGGGGAAGTGAATTTGTCACTTGGTTTCTTCCCAAAGGAACGCCTCTAGGAGGAGGGGTGGTCACTGGAGATGAAAACAATTACGGAATCCCAGCATCGAGGTTTGACATTCTTGGTCCTGATACTGTCGAGCTTCGTAATGCTTCTGAAGGCTGGGCTCCCGGACTCGGCTGGAAAGGACAAGACAGTGCTCAACTTTACAGCGCTAGTGGAGGCCTCGTTGGGGGAGGGGTAGAGGTCTCGGGTTTCTTCACAAGCCAGAGTGACTATCCTTTTCTTCAGGTCCGGCTTCCAGGCGAATCAGAAGGCGACTGGCACTATGCTTGGGTTTCTATTTTTCCGCTTCGTGATGGCTCGGGTTTTGTTCCTGGGTGGGGTTATGAAACTGAGCCCAATGTTCCAATTGTCGTCGGTGCCTTCTCCATCCCCGAGCCCTCCACAGGAATGCTTTTGGGCTTGTGCTGTCTGGTCTTGGTCAGACGCCGAAGATAAATATGGAACAAGAGCAAGAGTCCTCTTGAGGATCTTTCTCATCGGAAGGAGCAGCCTTCGAGGTGGTCGTTGACCATCCCGCAGGCCTGCATCAGCGAATAGGCGGTGGTGGGGCCCACGAACTTCCAGCCTCGCCTTTTGAGCTCCTTGGAAAGCCGCATGGAGGTTGGGCTCTGCGAGGGGATAGAGGTTTTGTCGAGTCGTTCAGGACGTTCTTCTGCGGGGGGAGTGAACTGCCAAAAGAACGCGTCGAGACTGCCGTATTCCTCCACAAGCTCGCAGGCCCGCTGGGCATTGTTGATAGTGGCTTCGATTTTTCCCCGGTGTCGAATGATGCCCGCGTCCCCCAAGAGGCGGGCGACATCGTCCTCGTCGAACAGGGCGACTTTTTCGAAATCAAACTTCGCAAAGGCTGCGCGAAAGTTCTCTCTTTTTCGCAAGATTGTCAGCCAGCTCAAACCTGACTGAAAGCTCTCCAGTGCCACCTTTTGAAACAACAGGTGGTCGTCGTGAACCGGCTGGCCCCACTCATGATCATGATAATGCCGATAGTCATCAAAAGAATTGCCCCACCAGCAGCGGGGCAATTGATCGGGGCCCAGTTCGAGCCCTTCAGCGAGATTGGTCACGAGTTTACTCGGCCGGAGCTTCTTCCGCAGGGGCCTTTTGCTTGCTGACCTTTTCTTCGAAAGCTTTCATCTTGGCCATCAACTCGGGCTGCTTGGCTTGTGCTGCTTCCATCCCGATTTGCATTCCCTTTTGGGTCAGCTCAGGCATGAGGTGAAGCATCTTCTTCCCGAGGGGAGTCTGATAAAAAAGCTCCAGCTCGGTGAGTTCCTCCGCAGTGAAAGTCTCCGCGTAGACGTTCTTAAACTTTTCAATGACCGCTTCCTGATCGACATCTTCTTCCCACCAGCTGGTGAAGATTTCGTTGAGTTCCGCAACTTGCTCAGGATTGAGACCCAGCTGCTGGATCATGGGCTGGAGCATGGGCTCCATCGCGGCTTTGAAGCCGGTAGCCATCTCCTGGCGGACCTCCATGGTCTCAATGAGCTTGGCTGCGGCTGCGAGGCTCTCTTCGTTCGCTTCCTGTGCAGAGGAAAAGGCAGTGAGAAGAGCAAGGGTAGTAGATGCAATCAGTGCTTTCATAGCGCGGGAACTCTAGGTTGGTTGTTCGCCTCTGGCCATGACAACTTTACCGGTCCGGACAGTTTCGATGATTTTGAAACTGGACATCATTCCGATGGCAGCATCGATTTTCGGGCTATCGCCTTGGAACATGGCAATCATGGAGGTCGGGGTCAGGTCGAGAGCCTTGCCACCGAAGTGGTCGACAATCTGGAGTGCTTCGGTGCGCTTGTCGGAGTCGACGAGTGCTTTTACCAAAAGCATTTCCTTGACCACTGCGTTTTCCGCGCTGTGCTCGAAGCAATGGATCACGTCGATGAGCTTGTTGACCTGTTTGATGATTTGCTCCAAGCCCTCGGGATCTCCCGAGATACCGATCGTCATGCGGGAGAAGTCTTTGGTCCGTCCTTGGGAAACAACCAGGGAATCGATATTGAAGCCTCGTCGGGCAAAGACCTGACAGATGCGCATCAAAACGCCGGGGTCATTATTGACGAGAACTGAAAGCGTGTGAGTTCCGCCGCGAGTCATGTCGGCAGCCGGAGTGTCAGTGGTGACAATTGTTTTCATGAGAAAGTGTGATTAAGAATAGGTGATTGAAAGTTTGCGGTCTTGTTTTTTAAATGCGCCGGATTGTCAGGTTTGAGTCTCTCGAGGAACTGGCAAACCGGCGCGAAGTCAAACTTTCCGGCCTAGGTGGAGCCAACAGGCTTGGCCATCTTGGTCTTGGGCGTCTCGGTGATCATATCCTCGAGCGCCGCACCGGCGGGAATCATTGGGAAAACATTCTCGGTTTTGACACACTCCGCGTGAATGAGGATGGGGCCATCGTTGTAGGCGAGAGCTTCTTCAATCTTGCGGGCCACGTCAGCCGGGCGCTTGATGTTGACACTCGGGATGTCGTATGCGGCGGCCAACTTGCAGAAGTCGGGGTTACCGAGCAGATCTACTCCGGACTCGCGGTTGTCGAAGAAGAGTTCCTGCCACTGACGAACCATGCCGAGGTAGTGGTTGTTGAGAACTACGATCTTGATCGGCAACTTGTGGATCTGCGCCGTCGCGAGTTCGAACAAAGTCATCTGGAAGCCGCCATCGCCGGAGATGGAGATTACCGTCTTGTCTGGTTGAGCGAGTTGAGCGCCGATTGCGGCAGGGAATCCAAAGCCCATGGTGCCTGCTCCGCCGGAGGACAGCCAGTGATAGGATTCGTCATTCTTATAGAACTGCGCGGCCCACATCTGGTGCTGACCCACGTCGGTTGAGACGATGGCTTTACCCTCGGTTTGCTCGTAGAGTTCGTGAATCACCTGCTGCATGCGCAGGCCGCCCTGCTTGCGGAAGGTGAGGGGATACTTTTTCTTGTAGCCGTCGAGGTGAGTGAGCCAATCGGTGGTTTCGAGCGGCTGCACCTTCTCCAAAAGCTGGGTCAGGGCTGCTTTGGCGTCGCCCACGATCTGCACGTCGGGACGGATCATCTTGTCCATCTCCGCCGGGTCGATGTCGATGTGAATGATTTTCGCGCTGGAGCAGAACTTCTCGGCATTACCAATGATGCGGTCGTCGAAGCGGGAACCGACATTGATGAGCAGGTCGCACTCGACCATAGCCTTGTTGGCGTAGGCGGTGCCGTGCATGCCGAGCATTCCCAGCGAGAGGTCATGCGTCTCGGGGAAGACTCCTTTACCCAGAAGGGTGGAGGTCACCGGGCAGCCAAGAGTAGTCGCCAGTTGCATCAATTCCTTGTCGGCGCGGGAGATCATGCAGCCTTGTCCCGCAAGGATGACGGGGCGTTTGGCCAAGGCGATCATGCCAGCCGCTTCCTCAATCCCAGTGGGATCGATATTGAGAGACTCATATGGATCGTAACCGGGGAGATCGAGCTCTCCGTCCATCTCTCCGGTGAATTCTCCGGAGGAGATGTTCTTGGGGATGTCGATGAGAACCGGACCGGGGCGACCTGTGGTGGAAATGTGGTAAGCCTCGCGAGCGATACGGGCCAGCGCGTTCGTGTCCTTGACCAAGTAGTTATGCTTAACAACCGGGATAGTGATTCCGAAAATGTCCGCCTCTTGGAAAGCGTCTTTCCCAAGCATCCATGTCACTTGTTGCCCGCAGAGCACAATCATCGGGACCGAGTCCATCATGGCGGTCATGAGACCGGTGACGGTGTTTCCTGCCCCGGGGCCGGAAGTGACCAACACCGCTGCGGGTTTCCCTGTGGCACGGGCGTACCCGTCTGCCATGTGAACAGCCCCTTGTTCGTGCCGGACCAAAATAAACTTCATCTTAGTCTTGACCGTTTCAAGGGCGTCAAAGATTGGAATGGCTGCTCCGCCTGAGTAACCGAAGATATATTCTATACCCAAGTCGTCGAGGGTCTTGATGAGAGCCTGAGCTCCGTCGAGTGCTTGTTTTTTTGCCATAAGAGTCGCTACGCCCTTCTTTTGCCTCGGAGGGGGTGATTTGCAAGGCGAAAATGGCTGTTTTTCGGTAAAAACGCGCTTTTTTAAAGTGCTGAAAACGGAAAAAATAGAAGAAATTCTCTAAACGGGCGATTTCTGGCGTTTTTCGAAACTGGAAAACAAGGTCTGTTCGGTGAAACAGGGCTTCGGCTCCAAAATAGCCAATCTCCACACTGTTAGGGAATTATTCAAGATTAGTAAGACTTTTTTCCGGCTGCTTCGCAAAGTTTGCTGAAGTCGTAAAGGACTCTCTTTAGGTAGATTAGAAGATTGAGGAGTTCTCTGTGACTGAAGGAGAATTGTGGGGAATTTGGATATTTGGTAGCGAATTCTACGGAACACAACGCTATGAAATTTCGAAAACTCTCAACTGGGTTTGTCGCATGGATCCTCTTGTCCACGGCTCAAATGTTTGCTCAGTCTCCCCCTATCTCGGATCCGGCTGTTTGGTTGAGAGGAGATATGGGAATCATTACTGATGGTGCGGGTCTGATTGAGCGTTGGGAAGATCAGTCCGGCAATGGCAATCACTTCGAACAAAGCGATGAATCCAAGCGACCAGCCATCGTTACCAATGCTTTCACCTCCGGTGGAGGACAGCTTTCGCGAATCGCGCTGAACGCAAATGGCAACAGTAGCTACACGGGGACCGTCGGAACGGATTTTGTTGTTGATGAGGAGATCCAAGTGACCGAATTGGGGGTCTTCGACAACAATCGAGACGGGCTTTCTGAATCAATTACGGTGGCCATTTGGCAGCGGCTTGAGAACGGAACTCCTGAGATCACCACGGATGACGGTGAAGGAGCGATTTTGACTCAGCTGGAATTTACTGTCGCTGAACCCGGCGATCTGGAGGGGAACCAGCGTTGGAAGAGCCTGGCTGCTCCCGTGACCCTGGCCCCCGGAAGCTACTACATCGGAGCCTGGGGATATGGCAGCCAGAGCTACCATGTTGCTTCCAATGATTCCGGTAGTGCCGTTCGTGCGGTGCGGAGAGTCGGGAAAGGGCGTTACTCCCCAGCAGGTTCTCCCGGGGCCTGGGGGACAAGTTTTTCGTCATATGATGATCGTTATGCGAGCGCCGCAAACTTCCGCTTCACGATATCTGGTGAGACTCTGTTCGAACGGGCGGCGGTCCGGTTCGATGGCAGCAATGATGGCTTGCAAGCTCCCGAAACTCTCTCTCTTTCCCGGCCGGGAAGTATTTTTATTGTCTATGAGAGAGACTGGAATGATGGCGGATTCATCATGCAGAATAGTTCCGGCGGTCCCCATTGGTATCTGAGCCAGAACTTGGCTTACTGCAATGGTGTTGTCCGGAATCAGGAACGGGACTGGCGCGAACCCTGGTTCGTGGAAATGGAAAACCAAGCCGCAGGTACCCGAGTGAGGGTGAACGGGGAGGACTGGACGCACTTCGGGAACTTCAACGCTGCAAATCCCGGTCGCTTGGCAATCGGCGGAGGAGTAGGCCGCTCCACCTCACCGGTTGCGGCGAGGATTGCGGAAATCCTGGCCTATGAGAAAGAATTGACCGACAGCGAGCGGTGGGTGGTTAACAATTACTTGGCCGAGCGCTATGGGTTTGATGCTTTGCCGGTCGATACTCCGGTAATTTCGCCAAGTGCGGCTCTTGGTAGCTCGCCGGTATCAGTAACGATTTCCTGCGCCACGCCGGGAGCTGCGATTCGCTATACTCTGGATGGAAGTGAGCCCGATACTGCTTCCCCGCTCTATTCTGCGGCTATCAGTGTGGCCCGTGGAACGGAAGTGCGGGCTAAGGCCTTTCTTGCCAGTAATCCCGAGAGTGGGGTTGCCGCTCGCTACTATGAAGATAGTAGTGCCAGCGAGGTGCCCGTGGGCGGTGCCAATCTGTGGCTGCGCGCTGATCGGGGGGTCGAGCTCGATTCCGAGGGCCGCGTGATGCAGTGGCAGGATCTCAGCGGGAACGGAAGAGACTTTGAACAAGGCACCGGCTATCAGCGGCCTGCGCTTGAACCCATAGGACTGAGTGTAGGCGGGGGAACCGCCATTCAGACCTCAACAAATACGAATGCAGGCGTCTACGCCCACAATGGAACTCTCGGGATGGATTTCATTGTCACGGAAGAAATTGAAATTACAGAATTGCAGGCATTCGATCATTTGGGGGACGGATTTGCAACTGCGGTCACGGTCGCCATCTGGGAGCGCAACGAGAGCGGAACACCACGGACCCCGGAGGACGATCTTGCGGGAACTTCCCTGGTTGAAGTTGAGTTTACTCCCGCGGAGCCGGGGACCTTGGGGGCGGATAGCTTGAGGAGTAAGACCCTGCCTTCTCCTCTGATTCTAACGCCTGGCAGTTACACTCTGTTAGGGTGGGGCTTTTCGGGAACCAATCTTTACAAGAACTCTACCAGTGGTTCGTGGTTAAGTGGGCAAGGTATCGAGTTTGTCAATCGCTCGCGCTATATCTCCACCCTGGGGGCTTGGCCGACTAATTTGGATAGTGACGAGGTGAAGTATGAGGGTTCGGCGAACTTCGTATTCAATCGGACCAGTGGAACGGTGTCCTCCTTGCCCACGGTCAGTTTCGACGGTGTGAATGATGGTCTGTGGGCGGTGCCTGGCTCTGAAATTGATCGGCCTGCTACGGTCTTTGTCGTTTTTGAGCGGAAGGGGACAAGCGGTGGTTATGTGATGCAAAGCAGCCCGGGCGACGCCAACTGGTGGATGCTCCGCAACGATGGCTTCTACAATACCAACTGGGTCAACAATCGCACCATTCCCCGAGCCGAGGTTGCCATCGCCGGAATGACAATGGAAGGGGCAGGAAGCCGCTTTTTCATGAACGGGGAGGATTGGACCGAGCATGAAACAAGAGTGGGTTCGCCCAACCGGCTGACTTTGGGAGGAGGAGTTGGAAATTCTTACAGCCCGTTGTGGGTTGAGATTGCGGAGGTGCTCTCCTTTGACCGCGTCCTGAATGAAAGTGAAATGCTCTCGGTGGAAAATTGGTTGGAGAGTCGCTATCTCGGTGAGCCGCGGAGTGCTCCGGAAGTGGCATTTTCGCCGGAAGGAGATTTTGGAACGGGCGCAGTGTCCGTGACGCTCGAGTCTGCTGTGGGTGCGGAAATTCGGTATACGCTGGATGGGAGCGAGCCGAGCGAGGCCAGTCCTCTCTACACTGGGGCGCTTGCGGTTGCACGCGGGACCAAGGTTCGCGCTCGTGCTTACTTGGCTGGACTGGGTGGTTCTGTTAGAGATGAGTTTTATGGTGATTCTGGTGGGATTGAGTTGCCCGTTGCCGATGCGACGATGTGGTTGCGCGCCGATTGCGGGTTGACTGTAGATGGAGAAGGACGGGTCTCATCCTGGAGCGATTTGACCGGGAACGGGAACGATGTTTTGCAGAGCATTTCCTCCCTGCGTCCCACCCTTGTGAGCGATGGCATCAACGATACGAGCCGGGGAGCGATTCGAATCACGGATGATATTGGAACTCGAAACTACTCCGGAAGTCTGGGTAATGACCTCACCGTCCATAGCGAGATCGAGCTCACTCACTTGGGAGCGTTCGACCACCTGGGTGACGGCTTTAGTGGAACCATCACAGTGGAAGTGTGGACTCGCGACGACAATGGAACGGCTGCCCGGGGCGATGATTCCGGAGGAGTTCTGCTTGCATCCGAAACCTTCACGCAAGCTTCTCCCGGCGAGCTGGTGGGCACCCAGCAACGGTTCAAGCCTCTTCCGAGTCCTGTGACTCTCGGTCCTGGGGAATACACTGTCTTTGCCTGGGGTTACACAGGGGGAGATCGTTATCGCGAGAGCCAGGGATCCAACACGATCTCCGACGATAGATTTTCTTTTCCGACCTGCGTCTACAACGGCACGGCAGGAGCGTTCCCGACGATTGTCGATGGCAGTGGACCGTTGGACTACAATGGGGTCGCTAACTTCAGGGTCGCTCCAGAGGGTGGTTCAGCATCTGTTCCTGCTGTCGTATTTGATGGGGTCGATGATGCCTTGCATGGGGTGGAGGCAATGGACTTTGGCCGGCCCTCCACGGTCTTTGTGACCTTTGAGGTAGACCGCGAAGACAATGGCGATGTGCTGCAGAATTCCTCCGGGAGCAACTGGTCGATTGATCGTCGCGGCTTTTACGCCGGAGGATGGGTGCGGGAGGAAAGCTTCGAGTTGAGAACGCCGATGCTGGCCGCAATGGTCAATGACACGGATCAAACGACGGCCTGGAGAAATGGAAACAATGTGACCGTTAATCCGTTTCTCTCGTCGGCCTCGCCAGGGCGTTTGCTTCTGGGGGGAGGAGAAAATGGGGTTTCATTCGATCCGATCGCAGTCCGGATTTCCGAAGTGGTGGTTTACGACCGGGCGCTTGATGAAAGCGAGATCAGTCTCGTGTCCAATTACCTCGCCGCTCGCAGCGGAGTCTATCCCGCGCGGGCAGAAACTCCCGAGATCGGACCTTTCGCCAGCTACGGGTCGAATTCGGTGGAGGTCAGTATCTCGTCTGTGACACCAGGCGTGGAGATTCGCTATACTTTGGATGGCAGCGAGCCCACTGCAGGGTCGGCCCTCTATGCGGGGCCATTCTCCGTCCCGCGAGGAACGCTTGTGAAGGCCAAAGCATTCGGTCCGGGGCTGGAGGCCAGTCCGGTCGCCGAAACGTTCTATGGGGACGAAAACGAGCACCCGCTTCCCGTGTCAGATCCTGCCTTCTGGATCACAGGAGATGTGGGAGTTGAATTGGGTACATCCGGCAGGGTCGAACGCTGGCGGGATCTCTCTGGGCACGGGAGGGACGTTTATCAAGTATCGGAAGAACGTGCCCCGGCATTGGTAGAAGATGCCTTTGGGGGAGAAGGCAAGAGCCGCCTGCTGGCACCTTATACGTCATCGAGCCTGACCGGAGGTTACAGCGGGTTTATAGGAAGCGACTTCCAAGTGGACCGTTCTTTGGAGGTGACTCATTTAGGTGCATTGGATGCCTATGGTGATGGCATCAAGGGGTCGATCACAGTCAAGTTGATTGAGATGGATGACGGTGGGACAAGTGGCAACACATCCGCAGACCGATCCGATGATACTGCTGGGGCTCTCCTCGCAGAGTTGACCTTTACGGATGCGAATCCCGGAGTCTTGGAGGAAGGCATTCGGCTTCTTCCTTTGCCGAGCCCCATTTTACTTCAGCCGGGAACCTATGCCTTGTATGCAACTGGCTATACTGGCGATGACATTTACCTCAGCCAAGATCTGAACAATCAGCCGGTCAACTTTGGGATCACATACCTTAATCGCAGTCGCTATTCGCAAAATGAAGCGACGCTTTACCCGGGGACCGCGGTCAATGATGACCGCTACCTTATGACGGCGAATTGCCGCTTTCGGATCCCCAATCTCACCGCAGCTCAGCCGCCGACCAATGCCGTCAGATTTGACGGGGTCAATGATGGTCTTTTAGGTCCAGTCGATTACCTCGTGGAAAGACCTTCGACAGTCTTCATGGTGTTGGAGCATCTGGGAGGCTCGTATGGCCGATTGTTGCAAAGCGCCAGCGGGAACAACTGGTTGTTGGGGCCGCACTCGGGGACACAGGGCTTCTACGCTGACGGATGGATTTCGCAAACTCCGCTGCCGTCTGACCAGCCTGTTCTCGTGATTGGCGAACAAGGGGAGGGTGGCAGTCGATACTTCTTTGCCGGGAGAGATTCCACGCAGAACCCATCGTATGTCGGGAACTTGGGACGGATCGCATTGGGGGGCGGAGAGGGTGTCTACAATCAACCGGTCAATGCCGACCTCGCTGAGTTGATCATCTATGATCGGGTCCTAACGCCGGGTGAACGCCAGGCGGTTGCCAAGGCTCTTTCCGACAAGCACGGTCTGACGCCCGAAGCGCTTCCGGAACCGGGGATGACTCCTCGTGGAGGCCTTTTTGCTACCAGTCAAACGATCACGCTGGAGGGACAGGTGCCGGGGGCGGAGATTCGCTACACCTTGGATGGGAGCGAACCGACAGAGAGCTCGACGCTATATGCCGGTAGCTTTACGGTGTCAGCCAATACCACCGTCAAAGCTCGTTCGTTCCTTTCCGGATACCTGGCCAGCCCAGTTACCACCGGGGTCTTTTTCATCGATGGAGCGGCGCCTGTTCCTCCGTCGAGGGACAATCTGACTCTGTGGTTGAGCGGAACTTACGGGGTTGAAGTCGATGGTTCGGAGGTGACCACCTGGCGCGATCTATCTGGTCAGGGAGCAGATGCCGTAGTGGCTGCTTCCAGCAGTGCTCCGACCTTTAGCGCGACGGCTATTGGGAACTCGGGAGGGGTGCTCTTCGATGGAGTCGATGACTATTTGTCTGTTAGGCCGGGATTTGAAGACTTTGAAAATGGTCTCACCGCCATTTTCGTCACTTCGCCAGATGAGTCTCTATCTTCCTGGGAGCGATTGATCGATTTCGGCCAAGGAACCAACAACGACAATATTTTCTTTGCTCGCGAAGCCACCTCAACGAATTTTCACTTCGGTCTTCGGCGTGGTGGATCATCTTCGGGGATCTCCTCTACCGATTCCCTGCGTTCACTCACCGACCAAATCCTGACCGTAGTGCAGGAGCCGGATGGGCGAACCCGAATCTATCGAAACGGGAATCTGGAGGTAGAAGGCAATGTCGATCTGCCATTCAATGTGATTCGCCATCTCAACTATGTGGGGCGGAGCAATTGGTCGAATGATGCTTACTTCTCGGGGGCGATGAGTGAAGTGATTCTCTTCAAAGGGACGCTCAACGATTTTGACCGGGAGGTCTTTGAGGACGAGATACGGGCAACCTATGGAATAGCGAGTTCGGCAACCGGAGTGGTTGGCTTTTCGCCAAGTGGGGGAGGACTCCACCCGGGTGGAGTCACTGTCGAGTTGCAGAGCGCGAGTCCGGGGGCTGCTATCTACTATACCTTGGATGGCTCGGTGCCGGATGAGAGCTCGACCTTGTATGAAGCTTCCATCGTTCTAACCGCTTCCGCCCGAGTTCGTGCGCGCGCGTTCTTGGACGGCTTCAATCCCAGTAATCTTTCGGAAGCGACTTATCTCATTGGCGATCCTCCGGGAGGGGGCGACGGACTATTGGGAACCTATTATGACAATGAGGATTTCACGGGGGCATCCTTGACTCGCTTGGATCCCAACGTGGATTTCAATTGGGGTGGGGGAAGTCCTGACCCGGCTATCGGACCGGACTACTTCTCGGTGCGATGGACAGGGCAAATCCTTCCTCGTTTCTCAGAAGAATACATTTTCTCTACTCGTGATGATGGATCCCGCCTGATGATCGATCTGGACCGAAATGGAACCTTCGAGCCTTCGGAGGTGCTGATCGATGAGCTGGATTCGAGCAGTCTGGTGGAACGGTTTGCGGCTCCAGTGACGTTGGAGGCGGGGGTGCTCTATGACATCCAGCTAGAGTATGTCGAGGAGGTGAGCAGCGCGGTCATCAGCTTCCGGTGGGAGTCGTTTAGCGAACCCTTTGCAGCAGTGCCCCAGAGTCAGCTCTTTAGCGATGCGGAGTTTAGTCAAACCGTTTCCACTCCAGTGATTTCTCCTGCGGGAGGGACCTACACGTCAGCGGTTGAGGTGAGCATCGAGACCAGCACGGATGGAGCAACTCTTTACGTGACCACCGATGGGAGCATTCCTGACCAAGGGTCTCCTGTCTATACCGGTTCTTTCACGGTGCCAGCGGATGCAACCGTGCGGGCGCGCGGTTACAAGGCGGGATTCAATCCTTCCGGAGTTGCCAGCGCAGCCTACGATATCGACGCCCAGCCTCCGACAATTACTTCTTTCAGTTGGAATGGAAGTCCGCTGTTGGGAGGTGAGGTCTTGACCGAGTCTGGGCAGCTGAGCGTGACTGCTACAGATAATCAGGGGGTTGCCTCTGCCGAGTTCTACTATCAACCTGTCGGTGCCCAGAATCAGGTTCTCATCGGTCGTGATACTTTTGAGGGTAATGGATTGTTAGCTAACTGGAATGTCGGCAGTGTTCCTGACGGTTCCTACAATTTGATAGCGCGGGTTTTCGACACTGCAGGCACTTTCTCTGAAGAACAAATCGAGATTTCAGTCAATTTGGCAACCTTGCCCGCACCTGTTATTTCCCAGCCGGGCACTGGGGTGGAAGTGGAGGAGCCCACTGTCACCTTGCAAATCACGACTGTTCCTTCGGCGAATGTGAGAATCCGTCGGGATGGGACTTTGATTTTCTCTGGCTATGCAAATTCGGGAGGATTCCTGAACTATACCGCCAGCCTTCCAGTTGGATTGAGCTCCTTCGTCGCGACGGCCGTGAATCGAGCGGGTAGCAGTCCTAATTCCAACGCGGTATCTGTGACTCGGGTCAGAGAGTTTCCTCAACTCACCTTGGCCTTCCCGAGCGACACCTTGGCGGAAGGGGCTCCCCTGCAAGGACAGGTTTCCATCCCCTCAGCCGTGGCCGAAGACGTCTCCGTGGTGGTGGGCACCAATCGGGCGGGAGAAGTGGAAACCCTGCAGCCAATTCTGATTCCAGCGGGTAGCACTAGCGCGGATTTTATTCTAACAGCAATTCAGGATTCGCGGGTAGAGGCACCGAGTACGGTGACAGTGAACGCAACCGCACTCAATCACAGGGATGCGACTAGTAACCTGTTTTTGTTGGACGATGACACCCCGGTGCTGACTCTGGAAGTTGATGAAACAAGTGTTTCCGAGGATTTCGGAGCCGTTACAGCACGGGTGCGCCGGGCTGATGCGAGTAGTTTGTCACAGCGCGTCTACCTTTCAAACACAGCCCCTGACCAAGCGACCGTGCCCTCGTTTGTGACTATCCCGGCTGGTCAATTGGAGATCGGTTTTGTGGTGTCGATCATCGACAATAGTCTGGCCGATGGGAACCAGTTCTTGGACCTGCAAGCTCGGGTTGAGGCGGGCTCCCAAGTGGTATCAACTTCTTCCATCTCGACATTGGAAGTGCGCGATAACGAGGGGCCATCGTTGACGCTGTTGCCAGATGCCTCCCTATTGAATGAGGGAAGTATTCATAGCTTTACCCTCAGGCGAGGCGGGCTTGAACCTGTTGATGCCCTGACTGTGGATTTGACCCAGACGCCCATGGGTGAAATTTCGGCTCCCAGCAGCGTGACTTTCCCTGCGGGGGTATCTGAAGTTCCGGTATCTGTGACTGCTCTAAATAGTGTGTCGTCGGGAACCCGAACGGTCATTCTGAGGGCTTCGGCACCGGGCTACACTGATGGCTTGGCAAGGTTCTCGGTGACGGACGAGGCTCTTCCGGACTTTGCTCCCGACCAGCTGAGCGCCCCTCTCACCGCGAAGTCCGAGAGCACGATTTCGGTCGGCTATCGAGTTCGGAATCTGGGCTTGGAAGACTCAATCGAAAACATCTTCCTTGAGCGGGTGTATCTTTCCACCGATCCTTCGCCGAGTGAAGATGATGTGATTCTCCGGCAAATTGAACAGACCGGCGATGTCTTGGCCAATGGGAGCTATAGTCGAAATGTTTCCATCTTCGTTCCGCGAGAGGTTGGAGAATACTATCTCATTGTGACGGTCGATCCCGCGAATACCGTGGAGGAGGTTCTCGAGACGAACAATACGGCGGTGAGGGCGATTCCGTTAGAGGTGATTCCTGCCTATAACGTCGTGGTTCAAGCTGAAGAAACGACTATTCCGGCTAATACCCCAATCGAGTTCACAGGATCGGCTACTACTCCGGAGGGATTGGACGCGTCCTTCTCAATGGTGAATATTCACATCAGGATGGGTGAGACCGAACGGGTCATCTCGGCCTTCACGGACTCGAACGGCGACTTCACCACTACTTGGACTCCGCTGCCGAATGAAGGTGGTTCGTATACGATTGGAGCGACTCACCCCGGAACTTCGAGCGCTCCGGTGCAAGATGCTTTTGAGATTCTGACGATTGGATTCAGCCAACCTCCAGCAGTCCGACTGAATGAAGGGGAAACGGTCGTGGTGCAAACCACTCTATCCAATCCTAACAGTCAGGATTTAACGGGGGTGGATTTGTCGGTCGTTAGCGACCTTCCTTCAGGGCTGACCATCAGCCCGATGGCTCCTGGCACTATGATTCCTGCCGGAGGAGAAATGGTAGTGCCAATCTCCGTTTCTGCAGCGGCAGGTTTTTCGGGCACCGGGTTGTTTGGACTTGAAGTCAATACTGCGGAAGGAGTTTTGCGAGCGCGGGGAATCTCGGTTCGAGCGGATCGGCTGGTTCCCGTGCTCACTCTGGACCCGTCCAGTTTGGATTGTTCGGTGCTACGGGGGACTTCGAAGTCTGCGAGCTTCCAAGTCACCAATACAGGAGGTCTTGCCACCGGACCGATTCAGGTGCTTCTGCCAGATGTTCCCTGGATGTCGCTGTCATCCAGTAATCCGATCGCCTCGCTGGACCCCGGAGAGAGCACTACGGTCTCTCTTCAACTGGCACCCGATGCCACGGTGGACTTGACTCTTTTCACGGGCAATCTGGCGCTGAATGCGGCCAATGGAGGGTCTCGCAATATCAACTATCGCTTCCGGGTGGTCTCCGATTTGATGGGAGATCTCGACATCAAAGTGGTGGACGAACTTTACTACTTTACCGAGGAAGCTCCGGCTCTTGAGGGTGCCACAGTGGTTGTGCGCGATGCCATCTCCTCCCAGCAAATCGCTACGGTGACCACAGGACTGGACGGTGTGGCAAGCTTCCCTGACTTGATGGAGGGATGGTATCGGGTGGAAGTCACCGCGCCGCAGCATGAGCGCTATTCGAATAATATTTTCGTTAATGCCGGGGTGCTAACCACCGAGTTGGCCTTCATCTCCAAGCAACTGGTTACCTACACTTGGACGGTAGAGGAGGTGGAGATCGAAGATACCTACCGCATTACTGTGGAGACCACTTTCGAAACCAATGTTCCCGCGCCGGTGGTCACTCTCTCACCTGCCAGCATCGATGTGGAAGATCTTCGAGCGCTGGGGCAGGGTAAGGTGGTCAATGTGACAATCACCAACCAAGGCTTCATCGACGCACAGAATAGTGAATTCGAATTCTCAAGCCATCCCTTCTATCGCTTCACTCCGCTGATTCAAAACGTGGGAACCATTCCCGCGAAGAGTTCGCTTGTGGTGCCAGTGAGCATCACGCGCATTGGCATCTTTGACGAAGAAGGCAATGTCGTCACCTTGGATGAGGGTGGGCTAAAGTCTGTTAGAAAGCTCAAAAAAGGAGAGAAGGCCGCCAGCGTGCCGTGTGGTGCGGGAGGCAAGTTGGTATGGTCCTACCCCTGCGGTCCCAATGATGTCGGCAAGTCTTCCGGAATTGGGTTCAGTGGAGTTGTTGGAAATTGTGGCGGCGGCGGAGGAGGTGGCGGTGGAGGCTACCTTGGCTTCCACGGTGGCTACTTCGGCAGCGGAGGTGGCGGCGGTGGAGGTGGCGGCGGAGCGAGTGGCTCGTCGTCTTCCTTCTCCTCCCTGGACGCTTGCGACCCTTGTGTGCAGAAGGCTGCGCTCGATTGCGTAATTGGCTACATTCCAATCATCGGAGACCTCTACAGTGCCTGGAACTGCGGGTATAATACCGGCACGGCAATCATGACTGGTGAAGGAGGCGCGCGAGCGGCAGGGGATTGCGCTCTCGCTGCTGCCGGATTCTTTGACCCGACTCCCGCCACGGCGACAATTGCTTGCCTTGAGGCGATGCGGAGGTGTGCGGCCGATGCTGGAGGAGGCGGCGGCGGAGGTGCTGGAGGCGGAGGGGGCCCGGGAGGTCCCTTCGGAGGAGGTTCCGCGAAGTTGGCCTCTTTCAAAGAGCGGAAAGGCGACAAGTCGGGTGCTGCCGTTGTCATTGGAGTTCCTTGGTATGAATATCTAAGTGTCGAGCAGAGGCAGTTTGCCTTGGAAGCCACTCCGGGATTCTCTCGTCTCGAAACCTACTTTGATGTTCCGGCTGTTATCTTCGGCTCGCGGGAAAGGGTTTTCCTGATGACCTATGATGAGGGAATCGCCTGGCATGCCCGCTTTGTCCAAGCCATTCAGAATGACTCACCGGACGAAGTGTTTATCTCTGCTGCCGAGGCTGCCGAGTTGGCGACCTTGGCTGAGCCGTTTGATTCCTATGCCCCCGAATTCGCGGCAATCGTGGCAAGATGGAACCGAACCTGGGAATACTCCCTACTCGATATCTTTGAACCAGAAGATGTGCCGGAGGGTGATAGCGTGGACTTCATCTACGACAGCCAATTGAAGGAGGCCGTTGGTAACTTCATTGAGGCGGTGGATGAGAGTCGCGAGGAAGGGTTCCTGGATCCCCTTGAGCAATCAATCAAGGGAGTGCAGGAAGTTCAAGAGGCCCTCGCCGATGGACAAGGCGGGGCTTGCGCACGGGTGAAAATCGAGATCTCTCAAGACCTCATGCTGACCCGCACAGCCTTCGAGGCGACCTTGGTATTGGAGAACGAGCGAGACGATGCCAACGTTACCGATGTCGGCTTTGACCTTCAGATTCGTGACTTGTTGGGTGAGCCTTCGGAGGACCTGTTCAATATTCAGGTGAGTCGGTTGGATGGTCTTGATAGCATCGAGGGTTCAGGAACAATTGACGAGAGTAGCTCTGGGACAGTGCAATGGACGCTGATTCCACGGGACACCGCTGCATTGACTGAGGAGAAGCAGTATACGGTTGGTGGAGTGATCACCTTTGAGCAGGACGGTCTCGAGTTCACCATACCGGTCGAGAATGTGCCCATCACGGTTCGTCCCGATGCGGCGCTTTCGCTGAAGTATTTCCATCAGCGCGATGTCTATGCCGACGATCCTTACACCGATGCGATTGAGCCTTCTGTTCCTTACAAGTTGGCAGTGTTGGTAGAAAACAGCGGCTATGGAACCGCTCGCGACTTAAAGATTATTTCCGGCCAACCCGAGATTGTGGAAAACGAGAAAGGTCTCTTTGTCGACTTCAAGATTATCGCGACACAAGTCGATGGCGAATCCGTGACCCCATCTCTAACAGCGGACTTCGGAGATCTTGGTCCGCAGGAAAATGCGATTGCCACGTGGTTCATGACCTCGACGTTGCAAGGCCTCTTTATCGATTACGATGCAACCTTCGAGCACGTGACAGGCCTGGGAGATTCCCGGATCTCGCTACTGCAGAATGTGGAAATTCACGAGATGATTCGGGTGATCGACGCCAAGGATGGCTCGACCGCCTTTCTCGTGAATGATGTGGTGGATGTGAACGATTACCCGGACACGATCCACTTCCAAGATGGGGAGATTGAGTTGGTGACAGTGCAAGAAAGTGGTTCTGTGACCGGGACTCTTGGTAGCGGAAACTTCTCAGTCACGCTCAATACGGGGGCCTTTAGTGGCTGGAACTACATTCGGATTCCTGATCCCGGCGATGGGGATTTCAATTTGGTCAGTGTGGCGCGTTCAGATGGTGAGATCTTGCAGTTGGATTCCAACGCCTGGAGCACGGACCGTACCTTTATTGGTCAAGGACGACGACCCATCTACGAGAACATCCTCCACCTGGTGGATTGTGACAGCCCGGGGACCTACACGCTGACCTATGAGGTGAATCCCGAAGCGGACTCTGTGCCTCCCACCAGTTCGATGGCGGCGCTGCCGGCTAACAGCCCGGCAGATATCCCAGTCTTCTGGAGCGGGAGTGACAACGTGGGAGTGGCTCTCTACGATGTCTATGTCTCAGCCAATGGTAGTGCTTGGTCGTTGTGGAAAGACAACACGCCTGAGGCTGGAGCGGTCTATCCCGGCACGGTAGGGGAGACCTACTCATTCTATTCCGTAGCCATCGACCATGCCGGCAACAACGAGGTCAAATCTCCTGTCGCGGAGGCGACAACGACCGTGGTGGATGAGAATCTGCCGCCAACGATATCGCCAATCGCCGATCAGAGTATCCAAGAAGGGCAGACCTTTATCCTGCAGGCCTATGCCAATGACCCGGATGGGAACAATGGCGATCTGAGGTTCTCAGTGGGAACGACGGCGACAGGTCTGACCATCAATCCCATTACTGGCGAGATGCGTTGGGTGACGGGAGAAACTTCTGGAGGAAGCACAATTACAGTTGTCGTGGTAGCTCAGGATGCCGCCGAACCAGCCGGTGTAGCCAATGAGGAATTTACCATTACGGTGCAGGATACCAACAGTGCTCCGACCTTGAATTCGGTCAGTCCCCGGACGCTTTCAGCCGGAGGAGTGCTCATCGTTGATATGGATGCTTCGGATGGTGACGTGCCCATTCAGCAGTTGACCTACTCGCTGGGAAGCAACGCGCCGACAGGTGCGGCGATAGACTCTGCGACGGGGGTGGTCACTTGGATGCCTACTAATGAACAAGCAGGAAAGAGTCACATCATCACCGTCATGGCTACGGATAATGGGAGCCCGAATCTGATGGCTCAATCCAGCTTCTCTGTGACGGTTGTCGATGTGGAAGAGGACCTTCCTCCTGCCTTTGCACCTATCCCGGTGCTTCTCTGGCTGGAGGGCCGCAGCTACAGCTTTGATGTGGTCGCCGTTGATCCGGATGGAGATCCGATTGTGCTCGGGGCGAATGTCTCGGGTGCGCCCGGTTCGTCATTCTCTGATTTGGGAGGAGGAGTTGGTCGGGTTGCTTGGGATACTTCCGGAGTAGCAGCAGCAAGCTATCAGATTCCTCTCACCGCGACAGCCAACGGCCTCACTACCACGGGACAATTGGTCATTCAGGTGGCGGAAGACGATCTCTACTGGTCTTGGGTCACCGAAGCCTTCGGGGAAGAATTGCCCTCCGACGTTTCATTGGGAGATCTGGGACCTGATGCGGATCCTGATGGTGACCAAAGAGCAAACGTCTACGAGATGGCCATGCTCACCAATCCATTGACCGATGATGAACCACCTATCGCGATAGAATTGTCGGAGCAAGGGTCTTTCCGTCTGGTGCAGATCACCATGCATCGCCGCAAAGGATCCGAAGACTATGTGGAATTTGCACCACAGCGAAGTTCGGACATTGGAGGAGGCTGGGAAGAGATTCCGAGTTTCGATTGGAATGCGAGCATCGACCTCTTCGGCGACGATGACGGCCGCCCGGAGACCGAGTCAATGGACTTTACCATATTTGAATTCGATCCCGCCGAGTTGCCCGAAAAGTACTTCTTCCGACTGAATGCGACTGAGGCCGCTGCTGAATGAGCCGAACAGTTAGAGTAATCCTATGAAATCGATTCAGGTGTTTCTTTTGGTAAAGGTTTCCATTGCCGCCTTGCCCTGCGTGCAGGCGCAGGCGGAGCCCGTTGACTGGTTGACTCCTTCCGGGGTCACAAATGGTGACTTCTTCCTCTTGGACGATTCGGACTCAGTTCTTGCTGAAGTTTCATTGGCGGTCTTGGCAGGATTCCCGTTGGAAGTTGGCACCGCGAATCGCCTCGACGGAGTCCAATGGGAAGACGGGGACTTGGTGCCGACCAATACGGTGGGAGACCGTGCAGTCGACGGATTTTTAGTGCGGGTGGCTCCCATTGGTTCGGTACCCTCGTGGACGATCACGCTGGATCTCAGTCAACCCGGGGATTGGTGGCTTGCGGTGGGAAGTCTCTACCGGGATGACAGCTTCCAGCACGGTCCCTTGGGAATTCTCGCCAATGATGGAGCGAGAAACGTTCCCTTGGAGTATCAGGGGATGCAGGGCTGGAACGGTGGCGCGGGCGCGCTTACGGGAGCGATGGAGTGGAATGCAACGAACGGCCAATTGCAACCCGGCAGCGGCAATGATGGCGAGTCCGGGGTTGCCTTTTTCAATCTGAAAGACTTCGGCGGTTCGGGCTCGCAGGTTACCATCGAGATGCCCTCTGGTTTTGCGGCTGGGGCGGCCGGGGATGATGTCTTCTTTGCGCTGGGTTATAGTCCTCCTGCCATTCCTGAACCTGCGAGCGGAATTCTTTGTTCAATCGCTGCGGTGGGGCTTTGGCGACGGCGGCGATAATCGAGATTCTGACGAAGGTTTTTTTCGCACCGAAGCGGGGATGCGCTAGACTGCCGAAATGGCGAGAGTGGACTATCCGGGTGTCGTGGGCGAATTGATCGGTGAGCTGAAGCGTTTGCCGGGAGTGGGACCACGCAGTGCGGAGCGGATCGCGATATGGTTGTTGCAGAACGAGCGGGCCAATCCGCTGGAGCTTGCCGCTGCCCTTCACACCGCCAAGACCGAGGTGCGGAGTTGCCCCTTGTGCGGGTTTTTCGCGACCTCGACAGGGTGCTCGGTTTGTGATGACACGCGCCGGGACGACGCCCGGCTCTGTGTGGTGGAGCAACCGGCGGAGGTGCTGCCAATCGAGCGTTCCGGAGCCTTCAATGGACGCTACCATTGCTTGGGCGGAAAGCTTTCTCCGCTGGACAACGTCACTCCCGAGGATTTGCGAATTGGAGAACTCGTAAGACGAGTGTCCGCCAGTGCGGAGCCGGTCGAGGTCGTCCTCGCGGTGGGTGCTGATGTGGAAGGCGAAGCGACGGCGAGTTATCTTGCTGATGTCCTTCGGGGAAAGAACTGTCAAGTGACCCGTCTTGCGCAAGGGCTTCCGGCAGGGGGTGGGCTGGAATTTGCTGATGACCTGACCTTGACGAGAGCTTTTGAAGGTCGGAAAAATTTCTAGGCGCGATCCTACCAGGCAAACAAAAGCCCGAACCGCAGGAGCTGCAGTTCGGGCCTGAAAATTGGGTTCGTGAGAGGCGACTAGTCGGTTGGCAACTCGATGAAGCCTTCCAACTTCCGGATCCGGGTTGGGTGGCGCATCTTACGAAGGGCCTTGGCTTCGATCTGGCGAATTCGTTCGCGGGTTACTTGGAACTGACGGCCGACTTCTTCGAGGGTGCGGCTGTAGCCGTCCTTGAGTCCAAAGCGTTGTTCGAGAACTTCGCGCTCACGTTCGGTGAGGGAGTCGAGGACTTCGATGATTTTGTCCTTCAACATCGCAAAGCCCGCTTCTTCCATCGGGTTGTCCGCGGCTTTATCCTCAATGAAGTCTCCGAAGGAGGTGTCGTCGGAATCGCCAACGGGAGCCTGCAGCGAAATCGGCTGCTGGGCCATCTTGAGGACGGCGCGCACCCGCTCGACGGGCAAGTGAATCTCCTCCGCGATTTCGTCGGGGGATGGCTCACGACCATACTCCTGAACCAACTGCTTCTGCACGCGCATCAGCTTGTTGATGGTCTCGATCATATGGACCGGGATCCGGATTGTCCGGGCCTGGTCCGCAATGGAACGGGTGATGGCCTGACGAATCCACCAAGTGGCGTAGGTTGAGAATTTGTAACCGCGACGATACTCGAACTTTTCCACCGCCTTCATGAGGCCCATGTTGCCTTCCTGAATGAGGTCCAGGAATGAAAGGCCGCGGTTGGTGTATTTCTTCGCGATGGAAATCACGAGACGCAGGTTGGCTTCGACCATTTCGGTCTTGGCCTTGTGGGCTTCGCGCATCCAGTGGCGGAGGTCGCTTTTGTTTTGCTCGAAGGATTCGCTGGTGCACCAGGTCTCCTGTTGAATCTCGCGCAATTTGGTCTCGAATTCATCGGCATCCTTGCCTCCGGCTTCGACCTTGCGGGTGTAGCGCCAGAACTTGGTCTCGTAGTCGTCCACCTGGTCGCAGAAGTCCTCCACGACCTTCTGCTTGTAGTAGTAGCGTCCGTACTGGCGGGCGAGGTTGGTGAGATTCTTGGCGAACTGGTCCTCCAGCTTTTTCTTGCCGCGGGGATTCTTGGCGGAAAGTTTGCGCCAGATCGTTGAGGTTTCCTCGTGGAGTTGCTGGACGGAGAGGCAGAGCTTGGGCAGAACCTTCATGTAGCGCTCGCGGCTCTCGATCTTTTTGTCGAGAATCACCCGGTCGAAGCGCTCTTTGCCGCGCTCCAGCTTTTGCGCGAGTTCCAGATAGCACTGGGCCACGTAGCCGAAGCGATGGAGATACTTCTGAACATTGATTTCGGCATCTTCGATGCGCTTGGAGATTTCCACCTCTTGCTCACGGGTCAGCAGGGGAACCTGGCCCATCTGCTTGAGATACATGCGGACGGGGTCATCGAGGATATCGAGCTTCTCGGTCTTTCCATCGTCGGAACTGGCGGCATCATCGCTCTTCTTATCTTTAAAGCGGTCCACATCGGAGGCGTCGATGATGTCGAACTCCATGCTGCGGAGACGTTCGTAGATTCCCTCGATGTCGGAGGGCTCGACCATGTCCTTGGGCAGGAGGTCGTTGACGTCATCGTGGGTCAGGTAGCCCTGCTCCTTGGCGAGCTTGATCAGTTCGCGAATGACTTCTTGAATCTCAGGGGAGTCGAGCCGGCTCTTTCCGGTTGGAGCTTCCTCCGTCTTGGCAGCGTTGGCTTCTTCCTTGGCTGGAGCCGCTGCTTTCTTGGCCGCCTTCTTTGGAGCGGCTTTTTTGTCTGCGGCAGTCGTTTTCTTAGCGGCAGGCTTCTTGGCGGCGGTTTTTTTTGCTGCAGGCTTCGTCGCGCTCGTTTTTTTGGAAGCTGTCTTCTTTTTAGCCGTAGGAGTGGGAGTCTTTTTTGCAGCTACCTTTTTTTTCGCCATGATGATATTGGGAGGATGAGAAGTAAGGGTGAGTCGTTCGCGAATGGCTACAATTCACCTATTATAGCAAGCTCTGGAGCCCGCGAAGGCGAGACTCTTGGAGAAAGGTATGATCTTCGTCAAGGATTATTGCTGTCTCGTAGTGTCTTGCTGATTTCATTGGCCTCCGTCATGAGGGCTAAAATTTGCGCTGAATCGAGGCTGGAATCGCGCAATTGGGAGGAAATTTCGCTTCGTCGTTTTTCCAATGACTTGCGTGACAAGAGGTTAAGTTCCCGGATGGCATGTTCCAGTGGATTGGGCGGAGCGGGTTTCTCCAGTGCGGAGGCCAGGGTCAGGCTGTCTGCCGGCTCGCACTCGCCGAGAAAGCGATTGATCGAGGCAGGTTGCGCGGGATCGGGGCGTTGTCCCAGAATGCGCACCAAAGTGTCTTGGCCCGGCAGGTTGGCCAGGGTTTCGATGAGGCTTTCCGTTTGCTCGCAAAGCCAGTCCTGCACCTCCATGGATTGGAGAGCCAGCAGGCAGAGGAGGAGCACGGAGTCGTTGTAGACCCGTGGTTCGACCCGTTGCTGTTCGCCATCGTCTTTCGGCGCGTAGCTGCGCTCTTCCTTGGTGCGGTTCAGGGTTTCGCGGAATTCAGGCAGTCCCAGACCCAGGCGGGTGGCGCAGTGGGCCATCAGGGAGTCGCGGGTGACGGGTTCGGCAACCTTCTTGAGATAGACGGCCAGGTCGCGAGCGAGGTTGGCCTTTTTGACCGGTTGGGAAAGGTCGCTGGTGAGGATGGCATGGTCGATCTGGTAGTCGAAGAAGCCACTCGCTTTGTCTAGTAGGGCGCGGAAGGCCTCGACGCCCTGCGACTTGATGAGGGAGTCGGGATCTTGTCCCTCGGGCAGGGTGGCGACCCGAACCTCTAGGCCAAGAGCGGCACATTCGCTGAAGATCTTGGCAATGGCTTTGTGACCAGCGGAATCAGAGTCGAAACAAGCTACGACCGATTCGGTGTAGCGTTTGAGCATGCGAGCATGGTCCGGCGTTGTAGCGGTGCCCATGGTGCCTATCGTGTTCTCAAGCCCTGCCTCGTGACAGGCTATCACATCAATTTGCCCCTCGGTAATCAGAGCAAACTTTTCTCTTCCTATTGCTCGACGCGCCTTGTCGAGGCCAAAGAAAACACGGGACTTTTTAAACAAAGCGGTTTCCGGCGAATTGACATACTTGCCCGACTTTTTGTCCTCGACCAGCTGTCGACCCGAAAAGCCGATAATGTCTCCGTAGTCGTTCTTAATCGGAAACATCAAGCGGTCGCGAAATCTCACATAAAGTCCCGCGCGTGGATTCCCTTCGTCTTTTTGCGAAGCCATGCCGGTGCCGCAAAGTTCGCGTCCACTAAAACCCGCGTCTTTGGCCCAGTTCAAAAACATACGCGGGTTGCCTGGCATCCAACCAACTTCCCATTTTTCAGCCATTTCTTTACCATAACCTCGTCCTTTTAGATACGCACGAGCGTGTTCGGCGTCGGGATGGCTGAGCAAGAGTTCGTGCATGTAGCGGGTCGCCTTGTTCTGCAGCTCTAACAGTCTGGAGCGGATTTGTCTGGCGCGGATGGCTTCGGGATCCTCGACTTCCTCGATGATGGTCACGCCAGCCTTGGTCGCCAATTCCCGCAAGGCGTCGGGGAAGGGCATGTTCTTGAACTTCATCAAGAATGAGATGGCGTCACCACCCTCGCCGCAGCCGAAGCACTTGTAACGCTGCATGGCGGGGTTGACGTTGAAGGACGGGGTCTTTTCGGTATGAAAAGGGCAGTTGGCTTTGAAGACCGAACCTGCACGGCGCAACGGAACATAGCCGTTGATCAGATCGACGATGTCGGTCTGGGCAAGAATGAGCTCTTTGGTTTCGGGAGGAATCTGGGCCACGCGCGGGTCAGGATTGAACGCTTGGGGGCGCTGATTTGCAAGGTTAGCAGATGAAAAATCCTCTGAATTGTCAGAACAAAAACAATGATGACTTTTTGCCGGTGCGGGGAGTCCAAAGGAGGCATTCAAGATGGCTACAAAAACCAAATCAATTCTGACAGTCTTGCCGTTGGCGAGCATCCTTCCGGTATTCGCCGGCACCTCGGCTTTCGGTCCCCTCAATGGCGATGGCGGCACGAACTCGGGCGACTTCGCCAGTAATTTGGGCGGGGCCGGGTCCGTCGGGAGTCCTTGGGACGTCACTGCGGCGGCCAATATGGCTCTTGCTCAGGGCAATTCCGATAGCATGGCTTACTCCTTGCAGGGGCTCGCAACCTATGAGGGAACAGTCTGGGAGGGGCTCGTTGGCGCTGACTATCTTTATTCCGAGAATGATGGGGTGGCTGCTACTGATTCGTTGCGAGTTTTCGCGCAGGGGCAACGGCTTCTCACCGACCGGATTTATCTGGGGCTGGCGGCGTCCTACTATTCCGACGAGCTTGCGGATGTGGACTACCGGGTCGATCTGGCGGGGGTTCTTGGTTATCATTTGATAAAGAACGACCGGACCAAACTCTCCTTTGAGGTCGGGCCAGGTTATGGCTGGGAACAACAGGGGGGACAGAGCGAAAACTTCACCACCATTCGTTTTGGCCAACACTTTGAGCATCAACTGAACTCGCGTTCCAAGATTTGGCAGAACGCAGTATTCACTCCCCGCATGGAGGACTTTGGCGACTATTTTCTCACCGTGGACGCGGGTATCGACACTCTTTTGACTGAGCGATGGGCGGTGCGCACCAGTCTGCGTTACCTTTTCGATAGCACTCCAACGGCAGGGAAAGGAGAAGACGACATCGCTCTCCTCTTTGGTCTTTCATACTCTTTGGGAGGGTTTCCCGAACCCGAAGCGGAAGGCCGGCGAACCTTGAAGCCTGCTGATGCCGCTCCGGGAGACCCCGCAATGGGATGGGTGACGACGGCAGCACTGGGCTTGTCATTGGCGAAAGGAAACTCCGACAGCTTGCAGGCCTCGCTTGCCTACGACACGGCTTACCGGTCCGCCAGCAACGAGTTCTTTCTGAGTGCGGCCTATTCCTATGGCGAGACTGACAGCACCACCTCGTCCGATGCTCTCGCGGCCTCGGCGCGATACAATCGTCTGTTGAATGAACGGCTGTATCTTGGCGCTGGCTTGGGGTTCCTGCGAGATGATATCGCGCAAGTCAGTTACCGACTGACGCCCAATGCGCTCTTGGGCTACTACCTCATCAAGAATGAGCGTATGACCCTCGCGCTCGAAGGAGGTCCGGCTTATGTCTTCGAAGAAGTCGCCGGGGTGGAAGACAGTTACTTCGCCCTACGGGCTGCGGAGAGGTTCACTTGGAATATTGGGCCCCGTCTGACCTTCAACCAGTCGCTGGTAGCTGATGCCGACCCGAACGATTTTGATAACACGCTCTATACCTTCAATGCGTATTTGGATGCGGACATCACGAGCCATCTTTCTTGGCGTTTGGCGGGAACTTACGTGTATGACAACCAGCCCGCTGCCGGTTTGGAGAAAGACGATTTGACGCTGACCTCCGGAATCGCAGTGCAGTTCTAACAGGCTGCCGCTTACTGTTCTTTTTTCGATAAGGTCACCGATTCGGTGGCCTTATTTTTTTAGAGAGCTACTTGCGACGCTTCGCCCGGTCAAAGCGCGAAGTGCGGCCCGTTGGTGAGGTGGGGGGTGGGGCCCCGGTGGAACTGGAGGTCTCGTCGGGAAGAGGCCGGGAGGTCGGCTTGGCGGAGGCTGATTCGCTTGTCGGCGCCGTGGATGCTTGGGTGACCTCGCGGGTCTTGACGACCTTGCCCTGAGGCAAAGCGAATTGCGGTAAAGTCCAGCCCATGCGTGAGATCAAAGCGTCCAGGAGCATGAGCAGTAGCGCGATGACGACGAGTGGAATACGGAGGTCGGTGGCATAGCTTGCGGGAGGGCGTAGCCAAGCCTTTGACAGGTCGATGAGCTCGCGTCCTCCAGTTGCTGCTGATGCAGCGCGGAGCTCGGCGAGACGGTCTGCGTCGAAGGTCCATTCTGTCGAAGAACCGACCGCCAGAGGGCCGAAGGGGAGGGCGTGGCGTCCAGCCTGAATGGACCCCCGCACCACAGAGCCTTCCTCCAGTTCGCGAGTGAGGGTGAAGTGACCCGGAGCCAGTCTTTTCCACGTCACTTCATAAGGCTCGCCGCCTCCATAGCCGTCGAGCATTTTGATGGTAGGGGGACTCTGCGAGAAGCGCTCGGTCCATTCATCCAGATCATAGAGCAAGTCCAGGGTCAGGGTGGTGCCTTCCAGACGGTTGCGCATGCCCAGGCCGGGTGGAATCGCATCTCCGGCAATCCAATTGCCGACAGACTGGAGAAAATTGCCGTAGCCATCCCAGTCGCGGGTGCGCTGCGAGAATTCCCCACCCAGAGGGAAGGAGATTGCCATCGTGCGTCCGAGTCCACGACGGGCGTGCGCCACCAGGGGGGCGAGGTATTCATCTTGCGCGACCAGGGAGGTGGTCGCGTCGGGGCGGGCGTAGGAAAGATTGTAACCGTCCACCGCAGGCAACCAGTTGACTTGGCGTTGAAAAATCTCGGCCCCGCGGCCAGTAGGCTGGGTCTTGATAGGGTCTGTTAGGAAAGCCGAGCGCGCGATGGTCACGGTCTCTTGCGCAAAGAGCTTGGGGATGGAAAGGGGGCGGTCGGTGAAGAACATGCGACCATTTCCCAGCTTGGCGATGTCTTCTAACAGTCTTGCATCGGGGTCTGTCTTGGAGCCCAGACCAATCACGGAGACCGTAGCTCCCGCCGCATCCATTTCCTTGAGAAGATTTTTGTAATCCCCGGGCTCCTCGGAGTCGGCGGCATCGGAGAATAGAATGATGTGTTTGGTGCCGACCTTGGATTTCTTGAGCTGGTCCCAAGCGGCCTTCAGCCCTCGATAGACATAGATCCCTCCGCCTTGGGACTGCATGCGGCGGGCCTTGCCCATGAGGTCGTTCTTTTTGTTTCCGATTTGGGTGAGCTTGACGATGTTGTGGGGCTCCGAGTCGACGGCTAAAATGGCGATTTCGTCCATTGCTCCCAGAAGCTTGATGGCCTCGGCAGTTCCGTTGTTGGCCAATTGCATCTTGGTGATGGGCTTGCCGCCACCGTTTACGGTCATGGACATGGAGCCGGAGCGGTCGATGACGACGGCCATGGCGACCGCAAGCTTGCGGTGCTCGTTCTTCAGCTCCATCGAGATCGGGAGAAGATCGTCGATGGCAGATTGATAATAGCCTCCTGAACCGAAGGACTGTTTGCCGCCGGCCATGAGGAAGCCTCCGCCTTGTTCTTCGACGTAAAAGGGAATTGCGTCGAGAAAGTCGCCGGGAATCTCGAAGGCTGGGACATTGTTGAAGATGACTGCTTTAGCTCCAGCGAGTTGTCCAACCCGGAGCTTGGAAGAGTCGCGCACGACCTCCAGAGAATAGCTCTGGTTGGCGAGGACTTTCTCCAGAGGATCGGGATTGTATTTGGTAACCAAAAGAACGCGTGGACCTCCTGTGATCTGGATCCAGCGGTCGGTGGAATTGTTGCCGGGGTGCGCGTCCTCGATGGCAGGTTCGGCAGCGGCGGGGACGATTTCGGCCCGGTATTGGTAGGAGCCCGTGCGGGCCAAGCGGTCGGTGAACTCGGTTTTCGCCACTCCGTTGATCAAGGTGACCCGCGTGTCGCTGAGGAGGGCGTCATTGCGATAGATTTTCAACGGGATCTCCCGGTCCTCCGCCCCGCGAACGGTGATGCCGATGACAAAGGGTTCGCCCGTCTGGGCACGCGAAGGAATGGTGAAGCGCGAGATGGAATAGTCGTCAGCGGTCTCGTCACGAACCAAGCGGTAGTCCAGTGGGACTCCCTGCGCCTTCAGCTTGGCAGTTGCAGAGGCCAGGGATTCGGTTGCAAAACCGTCCGAAAACACCAGCACCCGTGAGGGCCGGTCACTCTCGGCCAGCGCCAGCGCGTTCTGGATGGCCAGACCCGTGCGGGTGAGTTTGCGCGAACCCGTATAAACAGCCCGGTCGTTCTGTTCCTGCTCGATGACCTCGGCGGCATAATCAATATAGCGGAGGCGGTCTTTGCGAGTCGGCTTGGAGTCCTCCAGAAGCTCGGTCCACTCCGGCAGGCTTTGGTCGACCAAATCTTCGGTGGATTCCGAGCGGTCCAACAGCACCCAAAGGTCCAGAGCCTTTTGCTGCTTCGTGATTCGCGGATCGGCCAAAAGCAGGGTGAGGACCGCCAGAATCGCCAGCCTGAGTGGCTGAAAGAGGTGCAAGCGCTTCCAGACAAATCCCAGAACGAGAAGAGCGGGGAAGAGAATGAGGAATTCCGGGCGTTCGAACACAGGGCGAGCTTGGCCGAATTAGAGGATGGTCACAATCTCGGTCTTCACGGAGTTTGCCAAGAAGCATTCCTCGTGGGCCTTGTGGTGCAGTTCGGCGAGCTTTTCGGCTGAAACTTCCACGCCGTCAGCAAAAACCGTCTTCGGATGAAGTTCTACCCTGGCGAGGACCGGCTTTCCGTTTTCGCCCTTTTCCAAGAATCCCACCGCCTCGTCGGAGTAGCTGTCGAGAGTTAGCTTTTGGAGAGAGCAAAAGGCCAAAAAGGTGAGCATGTGGCAGCTGGAAAGTGAGCCGACAAAGGCTTGCTCAGGATCGGGGAGGTCGGGATTGCCCAGATATTCGGCAGCAGCGGTGCAAGGGATGGTGTGGCCGTTTCCGAAGTCGATTTGATGCTCGCGGGGATACTCTTTGTAGGCAAAGGACGAATCATTGCGGGACCAAGCGAGCTGGGTGGTGTGCTGTGACATGGCGAAAGTGTGGCGTGGGATGGATGAAAACGAAACGGAAAATTTAGGCGACTGTAGGCGATGTTTTAAGCGGTGTGTTTGGACTGCTTTGCAAACAAATGAGTTCCACAGCGCTTGAGCATTCTGTTGACGGGCAGAGCCCGGTCTAGTCGGCCGATTTACCTTATTCCAATAGTAGATCGCTCACGACCATCCGGTGCTCGGATTCCTCAATCGTGACCGCCCGGGAGCGCAATGGCAGGAAGTGATGGGAGGCGTGAATTTGATCGAGACGGAGGAGGGGAAAACGGCGGTGATAGGTATTGCCCCATCCCGTACCCACTGCTTCAAACGTGTCGGTGAAGTCTCGTGCAAGAACGTCGGATGCGCCATCCGTGGCAGGGGCGTTGAAGTCCCCGGCAATGAGGGTTGGACGATTGGGAAAGGGGGTGTATTCGTTGAGAAAAGCGAGGGCAAACTGGAGTTCACTACGACGTCGCATCCGGTTCTGTCGATGCTCTTTCCAGCAGGAAGGACTCCATAAGGAGAGATTGGTGGAGGCGGGTTGCAGATGGATATTGGCCAGTTCGATGAGGTTTCCGTTGGGGAGTCGGGCGGTGAGATACTGCGAGCGATATTGAGGCTCCAGGAGCGCTTTTTTAATTCGTCCCCGGAGGACAACTCCGCAGGCGTGGTTCTCATCGTAGCGATAGTCACCGGTGTTGCCGTAGAGGGTGTCCGCGAGTTGCTTGATGAGATAGGGGTGGGGCATCTCCTGAATGAAAACAATATCGGGTTCCCACGGCGCAATTGCCGGTCCAATGGGACGGCTGTCGCTGGACCAATTGCAGGTGATCACTCGAAGAGGTTGGCGATTGAGGTAGGGGGCCGCCCGGCCATCCTCCGGCGTGGTCTGCCCGAAACGGACCAGGCCCGGTGCCTCGTCGGAAAGCACGAGAATCACTAGAAACCACATCGTGGAGGTAAACAGCGAGAGTGGAGACCTGAAGAGAAAGTAGGAAGCGAGAGAAAAGAGGAGACCGAGCGCTCCCCACAGCCAAATGGGTAGAACCGTGAAGGCCGCAAAGGTATCCGGCTGCTGCACATACAGAACAACGGAGATGAAGTTGAGGACGAGTGAGAGCAAAACCAGGACGAGGCCAACGGGGTGCCGGGTTTTGTTCATTGGGAAAAGGGTGGTGGGGAAAGACCCTCTTGGCCGTTCCTGTGGGGGCATTTTGTCAGCGCTAGGGGCCTTGTCAATTTACTAGGAGTTCAGCACGAGGCTGGGAGGCTGAGGTCCAGTGTTCCCGCATTTCGACACAATCCCACTGCAGGTTCGGGTCGGCTGGAGACGTTTCCTTTGCGAGAATCAAGTAGGCTCAAGGAAAGTTGGCCTGCTCTGAATAAGAACCCGATGAAGACAGAAAAATTAAGATTGCTCGTGGCATTGGCCGCAGGAGGATGGACGGCGACAGCAGCAGTGGCGGCAGAAAAGCAACCGAACGTGCTCTGGCTGGTGACTGACGACCAGCGCTACGATTCCATCAGAGCCTTCAATCGAATTGTCGACGGGCGGGAACATAGTGAACTGGGCTATGTGGAATCTCCTCAAGTCGATAAATTGGCAGCGCGAGGAACCACCTTTATCAATACCTATTGTCATTCGCCAGGCTGTGCTCCTTCCAGGGCGGCGATGCATTTTGGCCGCTATCCGTGGCACTCGGGAATTTATGAGTTCGAGTATCACAACAGCAGCGCGGAGCATTGGAAGCCTCCCTTTCCCGAGCAGTTGGTGAACTTGGGTTATCAGACTTTTCATGTCGGGAAGCTGGGAGTTCGCCTGAAAAAAATCGATGAGAGTGGGAAGTGGGCCAAGGGCTATCCCGTGTATCAACAAAGCGCCGACTTCAAGGGACTGCATCGCGATGGCCTGACGGCCTGGGGTAAAGATTGGTTCAATTCAATCGATGGCAAAAAATTGGAGAAGCCGATTCCGAACTTGGAGTTTCTTTATACCCCGGAGGATGGATTCACCTATCTTTCGCTGGAGGTCGAAAAGATGTTTCCGAAGTATGCGGGGCGAACCCAGGCGGCGACTGAGAAGTATGAGTTCTTGCGGCACTATAACGAAAAGAAGGGAAGGCATCTCGATAGCGGAATGATTCTGGCCGGGGTCAGCTCCCGCCCGGCGGGAAAGACCCGGGACGGTTACTATGCATCGGTTCTGGGGCAGTATCTCGAGAATCAGGAGAAAACCTTCGAGGCCGGTAGCCGGACCTTCCGTGGGCCGGACCCGAAGAAGCCGGTTTTTGCCCATGTTGGTTTCGACTTCCCTCATACTCCGGTTCTCCCTCCTGCCGACTATCGGGCGAAGTTCCAGTCACACACTTATCAGATTCCCGAAGTGATTGGTGATGAGTTGAAAACGATGCCCAAGCAACTGCGCAAACAGGTCAATGTCGGTTTCAGTGACCACTTTTCAGAAGAGGAAAAGCAGACGATGATTCAGGACTACTTCGCCTTTTGCGCCTATGGTGATTCGCTTGTGGGGCAAGCGGCGGACTCCTTTGTGGAATATAGTGAGAAGAACGGGCAAGAGTGGATGATTGTCTATGTCTGTGGCGACCACGGTTGGAAGTTGAACGACCACGGTTCGGTCTCGAAGTTCTCTCCGTGGCGAATCGATACTCTCAATCCAGTCATTGTCGTGAGTTCAGATCAAGAGGCCTTTCCCGCTGGCAAGGTCGTGACGGACTTTACCGAATTCGTTGATATTGCGCCGACTATTTTGGCTGCAGCTGGTGCTGATTTGGAGGCTGACCAGTTTTCCTATCTAAATGGGCGGGATCTTGGCAAGGTGGCTTCCGGGGAGTCGTCTCCGCGCGACTATATCGTGGGGGAAAGTCATGCTGTCACTGGACCACGCGCCTTTATCCGCACGAAAGACTATTGCTTTTCCATGCAAACCCGCCCGAGTTCCAAGCGCGGCGCAAATCTGGATTGGGCTTTGCAGGCCAGCTATGAAGAGTTGGATCCGGGCCTTTATCATCTCCCGTCGGATCCGAAGGAAGTGAAGAATCTCGCTTACGACGAAGAGCACCGCAAGGTCGCGATGAAGATGAAGAAAAAGCTGATGGATATCGTCTTGGGCGACGACCGGGTTGAGGTGAATTGGGGCGGTCCCAAGGCCTTGGGCACCGAAGTCTTTCGCCAGACTTTCGCCTCCGGGTCCAATGATGGAAAGCTGAAGCTATAGCGCCCGGCGTCTGCCTGAATTCGTCCAGATTGGCATTCTGACAGAAAAAAGAGAGGGGAGGGCTCGAGGCCAAGTTGTCAAAGGCCCTTCCCGTCAAGTGAATGAGGTAAAGGCCTGCTAGCCCAAGCCGGGAATGTTGAGATTGGCTGCCATATCCTTTGCCGCACTCTCGCGGGCCTCCTTCAGGGCGGAGTTGCAGGTGCTCATCACCAGGTTCTGAAGAAATTCAGTGTCGTCGGCTGAAACAATTGCAGGGTCAATGGTCAGGGATTGAATCTCGCCAGCCCCGTTGGCCACCACGGTGACTTTTCCGGAAGGGTCCGAAGCTTCGACAGTTTTGCTTGAGAGATCGGCTTGAGCTTCTTGCAGCTTTTTAGCCTGTTCCATGAGTTTGGCGATGTTCATCGTAGTATTTGTCTAGGGAGTTGAGTTGCGAACCCTTGGATCAACTCCGGAGAAGACTTTTGCAATAAGTTCTTTTGTGATTTTCGGGTCCTCGATGGACAGTGGACCTCACCAGACCGTTCTCTTAGACACTGTCCTCCTTGAAACAAGGGGCTGCGAGCGGATGATGTACCCGCAACTATCGGATGGCATCGGTCCGTTTGTCCGGGGGCGAGAGACAGAGCAAAAGTCAGTGGGAGGAGTGAAATAGGGAAGGACTCACCCCTCACTTCTGCGAAGCTTATGATGCCACCTCGTCTGGATTGGCATTGGCGGCTTCGGCTTCGGCTTCGGCTTCGGCGATGAATTTTTCGACTTTCAGTTTCAGATTGTCGTCTCCAATCAGGAAGATTCGATTGGTCCTTGGGTCCGGCGTGAGAGTAAACTCCGCCGTCTCATTTGATAGAAGTTTCTCCAGTTGCGCCGCTATCCGCTCGCAGTCAGTGAAGCCGAGTTGGAAGAAGTGAGTGGGGACTGAAATGTGGGGGAGATCGATTCGAGAAATAAGGGAGAGGGCCTTTGTCAGAGCCGTGAGTTCGTCCGAAGAGACCAAGATAATCGCATCGCCGGATTTTTTCACCCGGAGGTCTCCCTCAAACAATTGCTCAAGGGCTCGGCCTGCTTGTTCAGAATTTAGGTAAGTGAGGCTGATTGACGCTTGGTGCTTCCTCTGTTCGGCTGCGGAAAGAGGAAGGAAAAGAAAGAGAATCAGGGCAAGCTTGGACACACCCATGCAATGCCTCTCGGAGGTCGAATTGTCGACGCAAGTTGTCGGCAGCGTCAGGTTCTTGGGGACTTCAAGTAAGCAATTAAAGCTCCGACGGTTGTGAGTTCAACGGCTTCGGAATCTGGGATGGTGATTCCGAACTCCTCTTCCGTAGCCATGATGAGTTCGACGAAATCGAGTGAATCTGCGCCCAAGTCCGCGATGAAAGAATCGCCGGGCTGAATTTGCGAGGGAGGGACTTCGAGAAGTTCAGAGATGAGCTCTTTAATCCTAAGAGTGGTAGCGCTGGTGTTTTCGACCTGCTGCGGAACCTTGCCTTCTCCGTTCGGTTGACAGCTGAGAGTGAAGATCGTCGTGCCGGCCAGAGCCGTAGCGAGAAGAATGCTTTTCATTCGATGGCAGCTTTAGCTTTTTAACTTCCCCTTAAAGACTTCGATCGCGTCTTTGATTAACGGGTCGTTGTGGAAGTCGTCTGCGGGTGGCTGGGGTTTCGCTTCAGCAGCAGGTTCTTCCTTTTGAGGAGCTTGAGTGGCTGCCGATGGTGCGGGTTCCGGTTCGGGCTCGTCCTCCCGTTCGTCCGGCGCATCTTGCATCAGGCGCTCGATAGGGCTGAGGATGACATCATCCTCGCCGGAGGTGGTGGCCGACGCGGACTGGGCGGCGGCGGGCTGGGCCTCGGAGGATTCTGCGGTAGCGCTTTCCGCGTGCGGAGCTGCGGGAGATTCTGTAGCCGGTTCAGAAGGGGCCTGAGGTGTTGCTTCGGTTGCCTGAGCCGGAGCCTGCTGGGTGGGAAGACTTGGCAGGTCATCGGAGAGGCCTCCTTTTTCCAATGCTTTGATGACATCGGAGATGCGGATCTCATCCAATGCTTCCACCGAGCGTATCAATGCCAATTCGAGATGAAGTTGCTTGTTCGCGGCCCATCGCATTCCGGCTTCAGCGGTCGAGAGGATGTCCATCAGTGCAAGCAGGCGGTCGGCAGGAGACTTTTCGGTAAGAGCGGTCAGTTTGTTCCAGACCTCATCCGAAAGTCCTTCGCGGCCCGCCTTGGGATCGATCTTGTGAATGAGTAAGGCTCGCAGGGTATTGATCAGCTCTTGCAGGAGCTGGGAAAGATTTTTTCCTGAAGCCGCCAGGTCGTTTAGTAGATTGAGAAGCTGCGAAGTGTCTTTCTGGAAAAGGGAGGACACCAATGTGGCGATCGTTTCGCCTGAGGTGAAGCCGAAGATGTGTTGAACGTCATCCTCCTTGATTTGCTCGCCGCAGAAGGCGACCAGCTGGTCCAGCATCGATTGGGCATCCCGCATCCCGCCATCCGCTCCTTTGGCAATTGCCCAAGCTGCGGACTCGTCCAGTGCCACGCCTTCTTCGGAGGCAATGTGAAGCAGCTGTTTGGCAATGATGTCGGTTGGAATGGGCCGGAGGTCAAATCTCTGACAACGGGAGATAATGGTCGGCAGGATCTTGTTCGGTTCGGTGGTTGCGAAGATGAACTTCACGTGCGCAGGCGGTTCCTCGAGAGTCTTCAGGAGGGCATTGAAGGCCGCATTGGAGAGCATGTGAACCTCATCGATGTAGTAAATTTTGAAAGGGGACTTGGCGGGAGCGTATTGCACGGTCTCGCGCAGTTGGCGAACCTGCTCGACCCCGTTGTTGGAGGCACCATCGATCTCCAGGACGTCCAGCGAAGTCCCTTCCGCGATTTCGAGCAAATCCGGATCGTCGGGATCGAAGTCGATGGAAGGGCCGCCTGGGCTATTGAGAGCCTTTGCGAAGATACGGGCGGTCGAGGTCTTTCCCGTGCCGCGGGGGCCAACAAACAGGTAGGCATGTGCCAACCGTCCCTGCTCAATGGCGTTCCGTAGGGTGCGAACGACATGGTCCTGACCCAAAACATCTTTGAAGGTCCTAGGGCGATACTTGCGGGCGAAGACTTGGTAACTCAAAACGTGGGGCCAGCTTAGGGTTGCGCAAAGGACGGTGACAACGCCGAATAACGAAGATCGCCATCAAAGTTCGTCCTCACGCCAAAGCCGTCCTCGAATTCATCCGAAAAAGGTCACAATAAAAATTATTTTGGCTTCCTTGAAAATCAAAATAAAATTCATAAAATGCTCATAATCAATGGTTAAGTTCATCTTCCGCAGTCAGAGAAAGTATCTCGGTTGGCTTGACAAAAGAAAAAAAGTCGAGCAAACGAACGGCTCACGGGTCTACGAGAGTGTTCCCCAAGATTATTATGGAAGCAATCAACTGGTTCTGGTTCATCAGCTATGTCTTGGTCCTCGTCGGACTAAGCGCCTATAGCTTGCACCGCTTGGGTATCATCGTCCTCTACCTTAAGCATTCGCGGAAGAAGCCGATTGCTAAGTCGACCTTCGAAGAGCTGCCGGTTGTGACGGTTCAGCTTCCGGTTTTCAACGAACGTCACGTGGTCAAGCGTCTCCTGAAGGCGGTTTCCGAAATGGACTACCCCGTGGAAAAGCTTCAGGTTCAGTTCTTGGACGATTCCACGGACGATACGACTGAGATTGCGCGAGAAGAGTGCGAACGCCTGAGCGCGCAAGGATTCGACGTTGATTTCATCCACCGCACCGACCGCTCGGGATTCAAGGCGGGGGCTCTTGAGAATGGGATGAAGCGCGCCAAAGGGGAGTTCATCTTCATTCTGGATGCTGACTTCGTTCCCAAGAAAGAGGTGTTGATGGAAATGATTCATCACTTCACGGATGAGCGGGTGGGTTTGATTCAGACTCGCTGGGGTCACCTCAACCGCACATTCAACCTCCTGACCCGCGTCCAAGCCATGTTCTTGGACGGTCACTTGGAGCTGGAGCAGACGGCGCGCAATCGCAGTGGCCGATTCTTCACTTTCAACGGGACGGCTGGAATTTGGCGCAAGAGTTGCATCGAAGATGCTGGCGGCTGGGAACACGATACTCTCACTGAGGACATGGACCTCAGCTACCGGGCCCAGTTGAAGGGATGGAAATTCATCTTCCTCAATGAGGTGGAGACTCCAGCCGAGCTTCCAGTCGACATGAACGGATTCAAGAATCAGCAGCATCGCTGGACGAAGGGTTCGATTCAGGTTTGTAAGAAGGTTCTCCCCGCCATTTGGAAGAGCAAGTTTCCACTTTATGTCAAAATGGAGGCGACTGCTCACTTGACTGCCAACTTCGCCTATTTGCTGCTTTTCCTCCTTCTTTTCCTGATTTTCCCGAATCAGAAGTTTCAGCCAGATATGCCGGGTTGGGCCCAGCAGCTCATCTATCTCCCGATCATGTTCTTCGGGATGTCCTCCATCTTGTTCTTCTACGTGACTTCGCAAAAGGCGCTCCGACCGGACTCTTGGCTTGGGGAGTTGAAGTATCTTCCGCTCTTGATTGCCTTGGGGATCGGGATGTCGGTCAATAACGCAAAGGCTGTCATCGAGGCTATTTTCAATCGTGAGTCAGGATTCGTCAGAACCCCGAAATATGGGGACTCTGCTCAAACGGGGGGCACTGTTCAGAAGCGGACAGGATCTTACAAGGCGCACAAATCCATTACGCCTCTAGTGGAATTCCTCTTCGGTTGCTTCTTTTTGTTCGTTGTAGCCGATGCGCTCGCGACAGGTAATTTAGTTTCCTTTATATTTTTGCTTCCTTTCCCAATTGGATTCTTGTATACGTCACTTGCATCTTTGGCCGGAATTCTGCTAGAGAGCGGTGTCGGTCGCAAAAAGTCACCTTTATCAGCGTCATCTTCAAAATAATTTAATATTGTGAATTACGGAAAAAAACTTCTCAAAGCCGTTACTCTTGGTGCAGCCGCGCTTGCTCTAGTCGGACTCTCTAGCTGCGGGTCCAACAATGCCACCGTTGACAACGACAGTGAAATGATTGTCAGTGTTCGCGATCAATCCATGTTGTTGGTTAAAGGCGGAAAGGCGACCAAGATTTATCCGATTTCCACTTCGAAGTTCGGTATCGGGAGTGACCCCGGAAGTAATCGCACTCCGCTTGGTAAGCTTGAGATTGCCCAGAAGATTGGCGGCAATGCGCGTCCGGGAACCGTATTCAAAGGCCGTCGTCCCACCGGTGAAGTTCTGAAGCCCAATACTCCTGGTCGTGACCCAATCGTGACTCGAATCCTTTGGTTGCGGGGCAAGGAAGCAAACAACTCCAATACTTTTCGCCGCTTGATTTACATTCACGGTACTCCTGAAGAGAAGAATATCGGTCGTCCGGCCAGCTATGGCTGCATTCGGATGAAGTCGAATGATGTGATGGACCTCTACCGTCGTGTAGGTGTGGGAGCAGATGTGAAAATCATCCGTGGCTCCTTGGACCGCACTCCAGAAGGTCGCAAGTATTACGCCAAATACGGCCGTCCGGCTCACACCAAATACCTGAGTTTGAAATACAACTAATCCTTTTCTTGACACTGGGCGCGGTCCTTCTAGGTTCGCGCCCCTTTCTGCTTAAAAACATCATGGCAAACAATCCATCAGCCCTCAAGCGCGTCCGCCAAATCGAGACCCGCACCACAAACAATCGTGTCCTCAAAACCAAGGTGAAAAACCTTCGCAAGGGGATTGACACCGCAACTGAAGCCGGTGACGAGAAAGCAATCTCCGAAGCATTGGCGAAGTATTCTTCTGCCGTTGACCGTGCTGCCAAGAAAAGCGTGTTCCATAAGAACAAAGCCGCTAACTTGAAGAGCAAGGCTGCCGCTGCGGTAAAAGCTGCCAGCAGCAAATAGCGTAGGATTGAACAGGCAATGGGGGATTCTGCTATTCAGAATAGGGCTGCGAAAGCGCGCGAAATCGCGTCCAGCCCAAACAACTTTCAAGTTTGTGAAGGTTGCGACTCCATTGTTGGGGCCCAGGTGGCAATTTGTCCCAACTGTCATAGCTATCGCTTTGACACCTCAGCGCCCCGCGTGATTGAGCAGGCACTGGTCCTAGGTTCCCGTGAGCAGCAGTCCGTTACTGCCGCCGACCTTCAATAGAGCGCGTTTCTTTATTCTTTGATTGGACAATCGGTCCAAGTAGCTCGACCCCGTATTCAACACGGGGTCGTTTTGCGTTTGCTGGGGCGCATTGTGGAGGGAGGAACACCGAAATGGTTTGGAGCGCCCGTTAGGGGTGGACGGTGTCCGTTCCTTGGAATCGGGTAAGCTGGCAAAGAGTCGATAAACAAACTGGGGAAGCCAGTTACGGCTTCCCCAGTTAGGTTTGTAGAGGGTTGTTCAGGTCCCCTACGGTGTTCACCCTTTATATGAAGACTGCAACAAACAGACGCTTGTTACATTAGGAGTAGACTGACCAGAACGGGATTCGTTCAAAGATTTAGCGGCTTTTTCTGACTTTATTTTCGACTGAGCCACGTCTTGCCTTTTGAGGGGCAATTGGGCATTCTTCGAATTCGTTAAATTTTGATGAATTTATTCAGCAGGTCAGCGTCGAAAGGGGTGATGGCGGAAGACTCCGGTGCCACTGCTGGAGGAGGAGGTGAAGAGGAACAAGACGCGGAAAGCGACTTGGAGCTCGTCGCTCGCAGTCAGGGAGGCGACTCCCGGGCTTTTGAGGACCTTGTTGTCCGTCATCGTGGAAGGGTTTATGCGATGATACAGAACATGGTGAAAAACGAAGCTGACGCTTGGGACTTGTCCCAAGTCGTCTTCGTGAAGGTTTGGAAAGCTCTTCCGAAGTTTGAGGCTCGTGCCAAGTTTTCAACTTGGCTCTATCGAATCGTCCACAACGTGGTCTATGACTGGATGCGGAAGCGGAAGTTGGAGAGCGCGGGGGAATTCGATGACCAGCTGATGAAGGAAAGCCAAATCGCGGCGGGTGCCCGGACGATGCCGAGCCAGGATTCACGACCGGACGAAGCTTTGAGAAATGATGAGCTCAGGGTGCGTATAGAAGACGCGATGGCGAAACTTTCCCCCGAGCATCAGGAGATCGTGCTTCTGAGGGAGGTTCAAGGAATGGATTACAAGGAAATTGCGGATGTGATGGAAATTTCGATGGGAACGGTGATGAGCCGTTTGTTCTATGCACGTAAGAAACTACAAGGATTATTAAGTGATGAAGCAGGAGCGTAAAGAAGAGCTGGTAATACGGTGGATGGACGACGAGGTGTTGTCTGCCAGCGAGAATGAAGAGTTGAAACGCATTCTGGAAGCTGAGCCTGAGCTGGCTACCATGCGTGCTGGCCATTCTCAGGTCCGGGAAGACTTGTTGGCGGTTTACGCCGAGCCTGCGGATGTGCCCTACGGCGACTTTTTCCAGACAAAGTTGGAGCAAGCGATTCGGGATGCAGATGAAGCTGATCATCCGCCTGCGAAACCTGCGGCTTCATCTTGGCGTGACGCGTTACGCTGGTGGTTGGCTCCGGTAGCGGTGGGGGCGATGGCGGTTGCGTTTCTGGCTGGCACCCGGGTGGGGAACTCGCCTACGCCTGAACGGTTGGTCGTGTCACAGAATCGCTCGGTCGTCTATACGCCGGAAGGCGGAGTCACGGCAAGTATCGTAAATGCGGATGGGGCGGGGACGAGTGTGATCGTTCTGGATGGTCTGCAGCCTATTCCCGATTCCTTTGACCTGATGGCCGGAGGACAAAGCTTCAATGAGTCCGATAGCGCGGTTCAGCTGATTTCGACCCAACGCTCAGTTCAAGTGTACTAGATGAAAGCCGTAGCTACATTTTCGCTCTGGTTTCTTCTAGTCGCCGTCGGATTCGCGCAGGATCCGGGTAAAGAGACCGTGGCCCGCTTGCGGACGGTGCTTTTATTCGGCACGAATGATAACTTGGCGGAGGTCGTGCCCGATGTTCCGGTCGCAGACAAGGGCCACGCCGGGCGAATGGAGCTACTAAAGAATCTGCACTTCAAGAATTATGGTCTGCTGGGTTCGGAGGTGAAGCCGATTTGGAGGAGTTACACCAACTGGTCCTCTCCGATGAAAGGGTCGGACGAGATTCTGCTCAGCTTCGAGCCCAATAGTCAGGCAGAGGCTGACGGGGTTAAGCTTGATCTGGAACTCTGGCAGGGAAAAAGAAAGGTCATGAAGACGACTCATCCGTTGAAAAATGGAAAGTGGCTCTACATCGCCGGACCCGATTGGAGAGGTGGAAGGTTGATTCTTGGCATTGAGTTGCTACCTTTGAGCGAGAAATGAAAAGAACAATTCTAACAGGCCTGACCACTTGGTTCCTTGTTGCGGCAGGCGCAAATGCGGGAGAGCTGACTTTCGAGAAGACTCTCATTGAAGTCACAGCGAAACCTGACCAGGAGCAGATCGAAGCTGACTTTGTCTTTACGAGCAGCGGTGATAGCCCTGCCACCATCAAACGTTACGACGCTCCTTGCTCATGTCTGGAGGCCCAGATTAGCGATGGGGGCCGTTTGGTTTGGGCTGCTGGTGAGAAGGGAACCGTGCGGGGATTGTTTAAGGTAGGTAACTTTCGCGGAACGGTCGACAAACAGATCTCCATCCTTATGGATGACGGCACCCGCCACGATCTCACCGTTAGAATGACCATGCCGGAGTTGGTCAAAATTGAGCCCAAGACCCTGAAATGGGAAGAGGGTGGCGCGGCTGAGACAAAGGTTTTTGAAATCACCATCAATTCGCCTGATCCACTGAAAATATTGGATGTAACGGCAACCAACGGGGAGAAGTTTCCCTACAGTCTCAAGACCATCGAGGAAGGCAAGAGCTACCGGCTTGAAGTGACTCCAACTGATACGGAGACGCGAGGTTTTGGTCTTTTGCGGGTCGCCACGGACAGCAAGTATAAGAAGCACCAGAACTACCAGGCTTATGTGGTGGTAACCAAGCCAAGTATGGTTCCAGCAACTGCGGCCAAGCCATGATCGCGCGAGCGATGCTGGAACTACTTGTGATTGTTGCGCTCTCTGGAGCTGCTGCGGTCGGAACTTGGGCCGTCACAGGGGGGCCGGACGTCGAAGCGGTTTGTGACCCCGCGGATCTGAAGGAGGGTTATATCTGTTTTGCTGATGCGGCAAAATTGCCAGGAGTGGTGTGGGTTGATGCTCGAACCCGAGAGTTGTGGCAAAAGAATGGCCATCCGGGATCGGTTCTTCTCACAGATCATCCTTCGGAAGATTTTCCATCTTTGATGAGTGAGGCCTTCGAAAGCCTCGCCAGTGCGGAATCGGTTGTGGTCTATTGCGCGACCGAAGGCTGCGGTTCCAGTGAGCCCGTCGCGCAGAAAATCAAGGAGCTCGGGCTTCTTCCGGAAGATCAAATTTTCGTGCTAGCAGGTGGATGGAAGGCTCTTCAGCCGTGAGAGTTTGCGAAATAGGATATGGGACCGACGAGTATCGGGAAGAATGTCTGTTGCGGGACAAAGTTCTGCGCGAGCCGCTGGGTCTCTCTCTATTTGACGAGGATCTCACGGAGGAGGACTCCCAGATTCATTTCGGTCTGTTTTCCGACGAGCAGAAACTCATCGCCTGCGCGATCGGGGTTCCGCTTCATGAGTCTTTAGTCAAAATTCGCCAAGTGGCGGTGAGTTCTGAGGTTCAGCGTCAGGGAGTGGGAGCTCGTCTGATGACGGAACTGGAGCACGAGCTCTTCAGGCGAGGATTCCGTCACTTTACCCTTCACGTCAGGTTGGCGGTGAAGGGGTTTTATGATGCTTTAGGGTATGTCCAGGTTGGCTCGGAGTTTGAGGAAGTCGGCTTGCCTCATTTGAAAATGTCGAAGCATCTCGAGCTCTAACAGGAGGATACTCGGCATCCGGTTTCTCCGGAATTGTGCTCTTTTTCGAAGTGGCTAGAGTGTGGTCATGAATCTTAGACCTCTCGCCGTCAGCGCCTTATTTTGCGTTTTTCCAGTAGCTGCGAAGGCCGAACCTCCCAATGTCATTCTGCTGATGAGCGATGATCAGGGGTGGGGAGATGTTGGTTTCAACGGCCATCCTGATCTCTTGACTCCCAATTTGGATGAGATGGCACGCAGTGGTGCAAAGTTCGAGCGCTTCTATGCGGCTTCCCCCCTGTGTTCTCCTACTCGGGGGAGTTGTCTCACCGGTCGCTATCCGTTTCGGTATGGAATATTGGCCGCGCACACCGGAGGAATGAGGGTGGGGGAAATCACGGTCGCGGAGATGGTGAAGGAGAAGGGATATCAAACCGGTTTTTTTGGGAAATGGCACATTGGCTGGGTCGACCCTGATGATGTGGGTTCCAGAGGCTACTATTCGCCACCAGGGCACCACGGCTTTGACTACAGCTTTGCAACCACTAGCGCGGTTCCAACTTGGGACCCCGGGATCACGCCAAAGGGCTGGAGCCAGTGGGGGCAAAAAGAAGGGGAACCTTGGAAAGGTGGCGCGCCTTATTTTGAGAACGGCAAGCCAGTGAGCGAGAATATGAGCGGTGATGATAGCCGCATCATTATGGACCGGGTCATTCCCTTTATTGAGAAGAACAAGGAGCAGCCCTTTCTCGCCACGGTCTGGTTTCACGCCCCCCATGATCCAGTTGTGGCAGGTCCTGAATACAAGAAGCTCTACCGGGAATTTGGTTCCACCCGCCAGAATTACTATGGTTGCATCACTGCGATGGACGAGCAGATCGGGCGGTTGCGGAGCAAGCTTCGGGAGCTGGGGCTCGAAAAAAAGACAGTTGTTTTCTTTTGTAGCGACAATGGTCCGTCCGATGGAGCTACGAGAAAAGGGATTGCTTCGGCCGGGCCATTCAAAGGGCATAAACATACGATGTATGAGGGGGGAACTCTCGTTCCTGCCTGTGCGGAATGGCCAGGTGTGATTCAGCCGGAAACCATTGTTTCGGCCAGATGTGCCACGGTGGATTTTTTTCCAACGATTGCAGGGTTAGTGGATTTTAGCTTTTCCTCAAAAGAGAGGCGTCCCATCGATGGCGTGGATCTCATGCCCTTTATGAAAAATGACAAGCAAACGCGCGAAGGAGAACTCTTTTTTGGTTTCCGTCGACTTGTTCAAGAAATTGATGGAAAGGCACTGATAAGCGGGGACTATAAACTTCTTCAGGAGGCGAAAAAGGGCGGTGGTCGGATTCGACTTTACAACATCGCCGAGGACCCTTTTGAGGAACGTGACCTTGCGAAGGATAAGCCAGCGCTTGTTAAAGAACTGTTTGAGAAAGTGGAGGCAATTGAGCGTTCTTGCCAGGTCAGTCGCGATGGCGCGGATTATCGATATTGAGGACGGTTGATCTATTTAAACTCAGGAGCTCAACGCGTTTTCGCTTATTTTCGAAACGGGTAAATACCGTTGCCGCGACTTGGACTGAGAAGGTTCTCGCACTGATCCGGAGACTCTCAATGAGGTCAGCCGGGGAAGGATTGGTTGGAAGGAAGCCGCGGCAATTGGAGATAACTCTGATTTTGATCCTTATGACACGAGGACGAACGGTGGTGAGCTCGCAAGATAAAGGCTCGCAACTCCTCTTTGGTCCAGGGCCGGAGTTGATTATGATTGATTTTCGGGAAAAGCGATCGGCTCAAGGGCATCGCTTTCAATCCAGCCCCGGGTTTGATTGGGAAGCTCGATATACGACCAGTTTCCGCGCTGGGTGAGGACCCGGCAGGCGGTGGATGGGTTGGCATTCAAGATCTCGCTGCCTCCCGATGAAGGTTCAGTTCGAACCTCGGTGGGTTCATCACTGATGAGGACCGTATCGAGTTCGACGATCTCTTCTTTGCCGGGATGGAAGAACAGCAAGACCCCGAACAGAATCCCCATGAGCCCGGTCCCGATCATGGTCAGGGTCGAGAGCTGCTGGACTCGCGAGCTGCGGAGGACGAATCGAATCAAAACGGCGATGAGAAAGAGCCACACCAGGCCAAGGAGAAGGTTGGTAAGAAGAGGGGTAGTGAGCTTCTTGGACCAAGCGGGAAGGTCGCTCTCGGGCGTTGGGATTGCTCCCATTTTGCGCTCTAAAAATGCGAGATTCTGAAGCGATTCCGGATGGCTCGGATTCAGCTCTAGGGCTCGCCGGTAAAAGAGTGCGGCTTTGCCCGGTTGATCAAGCCGGTAGTAACAGTTCGCGATGTTGTAGAGAAGGTCCGGAGTTTTCTCATCTTTGAGTGATAGTTGATAGGCATCCAGTGCCTCCTGATAGTTGCCCTCATCCCAGGCTGCCTGAGCCTTGTCGTGAAAGGCTTCTGCGGTCGTTGGTTGCCAGACAAGGAAGAGGGTCAGAAGCATGATCCCAAGACTGAGTTTTTCTCTCAGGTTCTTGAGAATTTCCTGTCGGCGACTGTTCTCCAACTTTCCGGGTTGTTCACCTGGTTGGAAGCAAAAGCGGTCCCGCTCTTCGATGAGATCCGCCACAAATTCGTCGCCGGCTAGTCCATGGCTTTCAGCCAGATGTGCAGCTGCCCGGAGAAATTCCGAGGGTGTGCCAAGCTCTTCCAACTCCTTGAGCTCGGTGTGAAGCCGGGTCTTTTCCGGATTGTTGGACTGGAGGCGGGGGAGCTGACGTTTAATAAGCAAAAAGGCAAGGACTGCGACGATGGCGGCAGGGAAAATCTGCCACCAGAGACCAAGCTGAATCCCGTCTTTGGAGCGAAATGGCTGGGGCTCAATGAGTCCGAGGATGTCTTGCATCTCGGCAATGGGCACGAGCCCAGCTTGCGGAACCCCTGCGGATTGGCTGACAACTGGGGAAAGATTGAGCGGGATGGGGGCGCTGCGAAGAGTCTCGTACTTCGCGGTCTTGGGGTTGAAGAATGGAAGGGTGAAGGCGGGGACTTCCTTGATCGGAACCCGAGGGCGCAGAATCTGGGTGAAGACGACCGTTCCTTGATTGGTCCGGCGTGCTCCGTCTTTCTCATTTCGCGACGACGGATAGATTTTCCAGTTGGATTCCGGGGCATCCAGAACAGGAGGGGCAAGGGTGTCGAGGTTGCCTTCTCCCGAAACGGTGAGACTTAGCATCACAGGGTCCCCGGGTTTCAGTTCGGAAGTGACATCGAGGGCGGCCTCTAGAGTGAAGTCACCCACGGCGCCTTGGAAGTCCGCGGGAGCGCCCTTGGGGAGGGCCGTGGCAGAGAAGGTGACCTCCGGAAGGTCCAGCTCAAGGTTGTAGCTGCGGCTGAAGCTACCGAAGAACCCGCGGGCTTGGTTTGTTCGGGTGGTTACCTGCACTTGAAGCCCTTGGATTTTACCCGGGCCGACCTTCACCGCACCGTCTTTGAGGGGGGCAGCAAAGGTGACGTAGTTGATGGCATGGTAGCGTTCGCCATCAATACGCACTTCGCGAGGTTGGATGGCATTTGGAGAACGGGGGGATACTTGCTGGTCGTAATTGGGGGGGAGGGGAGCTTCCATTCGCCAAGCTCCGATGTTCTCCTTTTCAATTTCCGCGAAGCCAGTGCTACCGACAGGGAGTGCGACAGGAACGAGGACCTTCGCGGTTAAGGGTATCGACTGTCCTGCGTAGATGGTCCCCCTGGGGTGAAGGAGAGTGGAGCCGATTTTATAGGTCTGGTCTCCTATCCTCAGATTTTGCCAGGTCAGTCCATCGGTGGGAAAGACTTCCATGGTAAAGGTGCGGGTCGTCTTGTCGCCGGACTTCAAAGGAACGGTAAAGGAGGGAACCGTAAAGGTCCCGGTCGTGGCGGAACTAACCCCGAGATTGGCAGAAAACACTTCGCGCCGCCCCAGAATGTCCGGTTGCAGGGTGCGGAAGGATAAGGGGCTAGCTTCGGTTGACTTGAGTGGCGAGGAAGGTTGCTCGCCATAGATCTGAATGTTGAGAAGTGCCTCTTCTCCGACCAAGACCTGTTGCAAGGGGAGCGACGATGAAACGTCGCCCAACTCTTGGGTAAAGAGACGAGCGGAGAGAGCGAAAATAAAAAGGATAATGGAGCGGGTCATCTTAAAATTGAAAATCTAGCTTGGGTTTCACATTGGCCGAACAAGTCGGTGGTCATTTACCAATCCTTGGTCGGGGCTGCCTGGCGTCCCCGTTTGCGCAGCGCGTCTTTTTGAAAGTCAGCATTTTCCTCCAGAATGCGGCGGGCAAATTCCTCGGCGGTCTCATCTTCCCGTGGGGCTGGTCCTTGCTGGCTTTGCTGAGCTTGGTTTTGTTGGCCTTCTTCCTGGCCCTCTTGTCCCGACTGCTGCTCTCCGTCTTGACCATCCTCTTCGCCCTCCTCCTGGCCGTTGCCATTTTCATCTTGCTCTCCTTCTTCACCTTCTTGGCCTTCGCCGTCTTGTTCGCCTTCCTCGCCGTCTTCTTCCTCGCCTTGTTCTCCTTCTTGATTCTCTCCGTTCTCTCCTTGTTGATCGGACTCTTGGGGCTCGCCCTCTTCCTCTTCTCCCTCCTCGCCGGATTCTTGTTGCTCTTGTTCTTGCTGTTCCTGCTGCTGCTGTTGGACTTGTTTCAGTTGTTCAAGGGCTTGTTCGGTGGCCTTTCGGTTTTGAGTGGAAGCCTTGTGCTTGGAATCAATTTCCAATGCGGAATCGTAGTGCTCCAGAGCATCTTCCATCAGGTCGATTCGTTCTTCCAATGGGATGCCGTCGCTACTGTCGGGGGACATTGCCCGGTGGTAAAGGGTGTTGGCGAGTTGGCTGTAAGCATCGCGCTGCAGGCTTGATTCCTTGCTTAGAAGTGCATCCGCAAAGGCATCGGCGGCCTTTTCATAATTTCCGGCGCGATAACTGGCTGCTCCTTGACCGTAGCGGATGCGGGCCAGTTCTTCTGGGGAGGCGTCTTCGGCGGCCTTTTCAAAGTGTTCCAATGCTTTTGCGGTGTCTCCTTTTTTCAAGGCTCGCGAGCCAAAAAATCCTTCCAAAGGATTGTTCCAGGCGGAACTCTCCGGGGAGGCTCCAAACAATGCGATTAACACCAAGAGTGTGGTGGTTGGGGTGGCTGTAACCGCGCGGGGGCGGGCTGGCACCCAAAGGAAGCGGAGGAGGAGGCTGGCTATCATAAAGAGCATGGCTGGGATGAGAAACCATTGAAAGCGGGGGATGGGACGCTTCTGAACTCGACCCTCATCTTCAAAAGCGTCGAGCCGACTGATCACGGTTTCAATTTTTTTTGTAAAGTCTCCGCTCACTCCCTCGAGATAAAGGCCTCCGGTATCTCCGGCGAGGGTTCGTAATGGGGCTGGATTGAGTCGAGATAAGACCGGTCTGCCACTGCGATCACGAAAGCGTCCATCGGTCTCCTCGGGGTCGGGGACAAAGTCGCCCTCCAAGGTTCCGACCCCAATGGTCACGATAAAGACGCCTTCTTGCCGAGCATCGAAGGAGGCATCCTCGAGCTCTCCCTCATGGAGTTCTCCGTCGGAGATGACGATGAGACCGTGAGTGCGTTGGCCGGTTTCTTTGAAGGTTTTGGTTGCGAGATTGATGGCGTCCGCGAGGTTGGAACCACCCGACGGGACGTTCGTTTCGTCGAGTTGATCGAGGGTCTCCCGAAGGGCATTGTGGTCGATGGTCAGAGGGGCTTGTAGAGAAGCGCTGCCGGCAAAGGCGAGAAGGCCAATGCGGTCGTTGGGAAAGTGTTCAAGTAGCTCGTAGACTGCCGTCTTGGCTGCGTTCAGCCGATCCGGCGCGACGTCCCTCACCAGCATGGAGCGGGAAGCGTCGACTGCGATGATGATATTGCGGCCGCGCACCTGGGAGGTGGTTTCCACCTCGCCGGCGATGGGTTGGGCGAGGGTTACCACCAATAAACAAAGACCAATCAATCCGCAGCCCAGGGAAAGCCAGCGGCCCAGAGGGGAAGCAGGGGCGGCCAATTTGCGGCGCAGTCTGGGGGCGACCAAGCTCTGCCAAGCAACCCTCCGCTGGCGGTCTGCCAGCCAAGCACCAAGCGCGAGGAGCGGGACTAGGAGAAGAAAGAACAGGAAGGCAGGTTCGGCGAGAGTCATGTCAATCTGCTGTTAGGGTTGGGGAGGAAGAGCGATGGCGTGCACCACATAGGCGGCAAAGGCCAGGAGTGCGGCAAGTCCGCACACCCACGGATAAAAGTCAGTTTCTTGAACTGTGCTGGAGACTCGGGCTTCGGATTTTTCTAGTTTATCAATGCTCGAAAAAGTCTCTTCCAGAGCTTCGAAGTTCTTGGCGCGGAAGAATTCTCCACCGGTCACTCTCGCGATTTCCTGTAGGGTCTCCACATCGAATTCCTGGCGGGGAATCGACATCACGTTACGGCCAACCCGTCCATCTTCGGTTCCGATGGCGATGGTGTAGATTTTGATGCCTAGTTCGGCAGCGAGTTCAGCGGCTTGTTTGGGGGACAGTTTGCCTGAGTTGGATGCTCCGTCAGTGATTAGAACAATGATTTTGGATTTGGAATCCCGGGCGTCCAAGCGCGTGGCTGCCGCTGCGATTGCGGACCCGATGGCCGTGCCTTGTTCGGTGATGTCGTTGATCTGAACCCGCTCGATGGACTCTTGCAACCAGTCGTGGTCCAGCGTGAGGGGGCAGACGGGATAGGGCTGCCCCGAGAAGATCACCAGCCCCATCCGATCATTGGGACGGTGGCGGATGAAGGGCTTGAGCACGAGTTTGGCAGCGCTGATCCGCGGGATGGTTCGTCGGGCTTGGGGAGGGAGAAAGTCACGGATGTTCATCGATTCCGAGAGGTCGAGAGTCAGCAAAATGTCGATGCCCGAAGCCTTGCGGGCGGTGAAGGTTTCGCGGTGCTGAGGTCGGGCCAAGGCGACAAAGCAGAGAGCCAGCGCGAGCGAAAGAAGGAGGGCGGAGAGTCCTCCGGGGCGGAGCTTTGGCTTCGAGCCAAGGGAGCCTAGAATCGAAAGAGACGAGAAGGCTATCGACGACTTAGCCCCTTCCCGACGCTGCAAGAACCAGAGTGCCGGAATGACTAACAATCCAACAAACCAAAAGGGAGCGGCGAAGCTGAGCTTTTGAAAAAATTCAAGCATGATCGGCTGGCGAGGGGCTAGGTTCGGCTAGGTTGTGGAGGATTCGGATGCCTTGGTCGATGAGCTTTGTCACTTCTTCCGGATCGCTGGTAGGAGGGGCGTATTGCAGGGAGGAGAGTTCGGCGAGAAAATCTGCGGTTTGGCTGCGGACGGGTTCTTCAACGTGACGCAGCCGCTCTTCGTCTGTTAGGAATTCCTCGCGGGTCTGATAGAGCGCGGAATCCGACTTTGATGCCGCAAGATAGCCCCGCAGGGCGAGAGAGATTCGAGTCGTTATTTCGGCCAGAGGGGTGTTCTCTGGCAAAGCCCGAAAAGACTCGAGTTGCTGGAGGGCAAATTGGAAAGGGCTTTGACGGTGGGTGAGGGTAGTTTCGTTATTGCGGCTGAGGTGAATCACGAGGGCCACGACCCCGGCCGCGATGGCTAGGGCTATCCCAATCAATAGCAGCATGACCCAACCGGGTAGGCCGGGAAGGTGGGGGGAGGGGTCAATGAGTTCCACCGGCAGAGAAGGACTCTCGGGTTGCTCGGCGACGGGCGATAGGCCTTCTTGCGCTCCCACCGGCAACCAAGCCAAGCCCATGGATGCCGCCAACACGTATCCCCACCGCCTTGCGTCAAGGAGACGCCTCTTCGCTTCTCTTCTCATGCGTTCTTCCGTTTTGAGCGTCGTTGAAAAAGCCCGTGCATGGCTTTGAAGGGGTCTTCGTCGGTTGCGAGGGAAGCGAAGTCGATGTCGTAGCGTTTGAAAATCTTCAGCACTCCCTCGCGATGGCGTCGGGTCAATTTTGCAAATCCCATTCGCACGTTGCTGTTGGAAGTATTCACCACTCGCTCGAAGCCGGTCTCGGGGTCGATGAGAGTGACCTTTCCGACCGAGGGCAGCTCCCGTTCGACAGGGTCAAAGATGCGTAAGGCGACCAGGTCGTGTTTTTGCGAAAGGGTGGCAATGGATTTGGAAAAGTCGGCCCCGATGAAGTCAGACACCAGAAAGACCAGCGACTTTTGCCGGATGGCTTTCATCATGACCTTGGTGGCTAGGGGGAAGTTCACCGCTCCAGCGGGTGCCGGGGTGGCTAGAATCTCCCGGATGCAGCGCAGGATGTGCTTCGTCCCTTTCGCCGGGGGAAGATAGAGCACAGGCTCATTGGCAAAGAGGAGCAGTCCCACCTTGTCGCCATTGTCACGGGCTGAAAAGGCGATGAGGGCCGTGATTTCCGCCGCGAGCTCACGCTTCGACAAGCGCACCGAGCCGTAGTCCATGGAGGCGGAGATATCCACTGCAATGACGGCCGAGAGTTCGCGCTCCTCGCGGAACTTCCGAATAAAGGGCGTCCCCAGCCGGGCAGTCACGTTCCAATCGATGAAACGAATTTCGTCTCCGTGCTGGTACTCGCGGAACTCGTCGAAATCCAGGCCCTGACCCTTGAACGAGGAATGGTAGTCACCCGCAAAAGTTTCTTTCACCAGTCGCTTCGCCCGCAGCTCCAAGCGTCGGACACGGGCCATGATCTCTTCGATGTCGTCGGGTTCGGTCAAAAGGATAAAAGTGTTTCTGGGAGAACGATAGAGCCCCTCGAAATTGTCTCAAGTGTGGAGAGTGCTTACTTTTCCCCGAGATCAGTTAGTTTGTAGACTCGAATTCCAAAGCCGCCTTTTGCGCTGCTTCCTCAGCGGCCTGCTCCTCGGCTTGCACAGTGGCGATGCGGGAGAGGGCGCTGACCAGGGCCGAGGCGCCATTCTCTAGCAAATCCGCGCTGGGGAGGTCGGCGGGGTCGTCGAATCCCAGCCACAGAGCGACCGCCAGTTCTTCTCCGCTGTGCAGGGCCCACAAGTCGTTGGCCGGGTGGTTGAGCGCGGACCAAGTTCGCTTTTTCGTGATGTCGAAGGGACTTTCTGCGGCGAAGGAATCGAGCACCAGCTTTGCGGAGGGCTTTTGCTCGAATAGGACTGCGCCTTCAGAGTCAAGGAGCCTCTGGACGAGGTAGGTGGTCGGTTTCTCGCCTTCATTGGAAAGGACGGTGAGCGCGGTAGCGACCTCCAGAGGGGTGGCTTGCAGGTTGCCACGGGCCAGTTCGTCACCGCTGGTGAAAGGACCGCCCAAGCCGATGCGCCTCGCGAGGCGTTCAATCTCGCCTTTCGGGAGTTGGCGGGCGGTTTGAATGGGTTGGTCGGGAATGGGAAGGCGACCTCTTTCCGCTGAAAAAGCATAGAGAAACGGTTGGAAAACCGGGCCCAATTGGCGCCTGGTATCAAAGGCCCGGTTGAATTGGGACGAGTCCGGATCGCGGGCAGTAATGACCGCTCGAATTGCGCCGCTGGAAGGCTCGATGGCAACCAGGGCGGCCTGTAAGTTGGGGAACGGGGCCACGAGTTCGTCGATGCCATCGCGGGCGAGCTTTTGTATTTCGGGGTCGATGGTGGAGGTGGTGGTGAGCCCACCCGAAAGGAAGTCGTTTTTGTCCAGCAACTCGTTGAGGTGGCGTCGCACGCAGCGAATCGCGTCCGTCTGGGACTCGCGGAGGGGAAGGAGATGCAGGGGAGCTTGGAGATACTGGTCGCGTTGTTCGAAGGTGATCTGGCCATCATCGGCCATCCTCCTGAGAACTTCATCCCGCTCCCGCAAGGCGGCCTCCTCGTCGTTGCGGGGCGAGAAATCGTGTGGAGCGCGGATGATACCCACCAGCAGGGCCGCTTCCGGCACGGTGAGATCGGAGGTCTTTTTACCAAAATAGGATTGGGAGGCCTGCTCGATGCCGAAAGCTCCGGAGCCAAAATAAATCCGGTTGAGATAGGCTGTTAGAATCTCGTCCTTGGAGTAATTGGCCTCGATCCGGAAGGCGATGGCCATCTCCAAGAGTTTGCGATGAAGTGACATTTGTCTCAGCTCGAAGGTGTTGCGAGCCAACTGCATCGTGATTGTGGAGGCACCCTGGCTGACCCTGCGATCGGTGAGGTTGCGCAACGTGGCTCGAGCAACCCCGCGCAGGTGCACGCCTCCGTGCTTAAAGAAATCCTTGTCCTCACGCGTGGTCAGGGCTTTGACGAGGTGGTTGGGGATCTCCGAGCGGGTGATGAGACGTCGACGTGAGCCGTGAATGGCTGCCAGCTCTTTGCCAGTGCGATCCAAGAGCAGGGTTCTCTCCGGCATGGAGACCACCTCCTTCATCTGGTAGCGGGAGGCCATCACCCAGTAGCCAACCCCGACGAGGATCGCGAGCACGAGGGCGACGAGCGATACTCTTAAAAAGATTCGCCACAGTGCCCCTACCCACGGTGGGATCTGCTCCCAAAGTCCCGGTTCATCTTCAGCCTGCCAAGTCATTGTCCTGTTCCCAATTCGTTCTCTTGCTTGATTATCGTCAACACTACGAGAAAAAGTTTTGATCTTGCTCAAAGAAGAGTGGTTGGTGCTTACGTTAATCTAAGGTAAGAATGTTGGAAGTGAAGAGACTATTGCTCCTTGGCCTCTGTGGCTCGTGTTTTGGTGGTTTGGCCCTTGCGGACGACGCGGAGTCCGTGGCTGAGAGTGCGTTGGGCGATGGCACCTACTTGGAAAGAGAGCAGGCCAAGCAAGAACTGTGGGCACGGGGCAAAGAATCGCAGAAGCTGTTGGATACTCTCGCGAACTCCGATGATCCGGAGGTTGCTTGGCGCGCCCGTCAAATCTTGCGTTGGGTCGACTTGGAAATCACTCCGGACACTCCAAAGGATATCGTTTCGCTCATTGAGGACTATCTTGATGCGACGAATGCTCAGGAGCGGGAGCGCATCTATAACGACCTGTTGGAGAAAGAGGCTTACGTTCAACTGTTTCGATTGCCTCGCCACATTTCGGACGAGGTTGTCTCGCGCAGTCTCGCCGAACGCGTTGCGGAATTGGCCGGGCAGGTTGCGGAGGAAAAAATTCTAGAGGGCAAGGATATGGAGGCTCTTTCGATTCTGGAAGATGCCAAGGATGCCGAGACAGGGAACTTGCGTTGGGTTGCCCTCGCCAGTGCGCTTGGACTGAAGGAACAATTGTGGCCCGACTTGAGCGAAGAGGACCGCATGCGCTTCGCCCGCTGGGAGGGGGATCTCGACCTGATTCGGAAGCTGGCGCCCGCCACTCACGAGATTCAAACGACTCTTCAACTCATTGATGGGAATGTCATGCCTTATCTGGACAAGCGTTCCACCAGCAATGACCAGCAGGGACTGCGCGCGCGTCTTGCCAAGTCGTTTTGGTCGGGAGAGGAAGACAGCGAGCGGATCCAGAAGCTGAAAGACGATCTCCTAACAGCTCTCAAGAAAAATGGCGTGGAGGAGTCACCTGACGTCCTCGTCTTATTGGCTCAGTTGGGATACGCGGAGGAGACTTTGCCCTATTTTGAGGACAATTCTCCTCTCGATCTCTTCGAGTATTATCACGGATTCGAATTGCTGGATGAGGCCTTTGATGCCATCGGCTTGAAAGCTGGGGAGCCTATTCCTGACAGCTGGGTCGAGAAAGTTGTGGACGAGATTGGAGCGGAATTCGACCTCTCCAATGATGGTTGCCGGGCCTTGATTAGTGTCGGCCTTTTTCTTGTGGAAAAGGATCGGCTGACTGAAGCGGAAAGACTGTTCGATGTTCTCTTGTCGGAGATGGATGACCTCGGCATCAATGAGGTGAACAGCATGATCGCATTCTTGGCTGGGCGTCAGTCTGCGACCGGTTATGGAGGTTATCCCGAGTATGCCATCCAGGCTGCTTCCGAGCGGGATGAAGGACTCTTCGAGCCTGATAGTTTTCTATCCGAATCCTTTTTTGCCGAGGAGAGTGTGAATGAGTTCTACCGCTTCCTCGCGGAATACGACGAAGAGATGGATGATTGGGAGCGGGTGAGGGGAGTCTTTGCTTTCTTCGGCCGTCCCGTCAAATTTCCCAAGGAGAAGTTTGCCGAAATTCTGGAACAGTTCGAGAAAGAGGCTGCGGAAGAAAACTCGAGTGAGCGGTGGGATATGTTGATGCAATCGGCTTCGGTGAGAGGTGATATCCCGGCGATGGAACGAGCGATTCGCGCGATGGTCGCGCTGGACAACGAAGACGAGTCCAGTCTCACCAATCTCGCTTCACTACTCTTTTCCGATGGACGATTTGGCGAAGCCGTCACTCTGTTGGAAGACTTGTTGGAAAAGGAACCGTCGCGCTTTGATTTGATGGAATACCTGGCGGTGACTTTGGAAGCGGCGGGCAGAAGCGAGGATGCCAAAGAATGGCTCAAGATGTTGGAGAAGCTGGCCTTGGGCGATGGTTCCTGGCTGACTTCGCTGGGAGGGATTTGGGGAGAACTGGGAGACTATCAGCGCCAGCACGAACTCTATCAGCGAGCCTTCCTTCTTCTGCCCGCAGAGAGTAGTGGCTGGATTCGCCATTTGTATATCTTGTCGGAATCCGCCCGCATGGCAGGCAAATGGGAGCAGGCGGCGGCGTGTCGGGAAGCTTATCAAACCTTCCTGGTCTTCGAACTGGGCGGGAGTCCTCGTTCGTATTTCCTGGGACGCGGACATGTTGATTTCAGTCGCGCGATGGCTGCTTTTGAGAACGGAGAGATGGAAAAGGGTGATGCTATTCTCGAGCGCTTGGTTGGCTATGCGGGTCACGACTCATTCTTTGCGGATGACGTTTTTCCCGCCTTGCGTCGGGCGGGGCTACACGAGCAGGCAGAGCGGGTCTGGGCGCGGGTTTCGCCTGCCTATCGTCGTTCGATGGAATTGTATCCGAAGGGCCACAATACTTTTAACACCGCCGCTTGGGTGGCCTCGCGTGCAGCCTGCGATTTGGATGACGCAGCTCTTTGGGTAGAAAAGGCGTTGGAAGGCAAGCCGGGCTCGTCCGCCTACCTCGATACCCGGGCTGAAGTTGCCTTCGCTCGAGGTGAGCGGGAGCAGGCCCTGAAGATGTCTGAGGAAGCCTGTAAGAAGTCAGAGGGGATGGCGACTCTGGGGATGCTAAGAGTGCAATACCGGCACTTCCGCGATGACCCCTTTCCTCTCCCTCAAGAAAAGCCCGAGCCCGAGCCAGCGCGCCAAGAAGAGCCCAACGAGTAAGCGTCTACTTGGCCCGGGGGTGGGCGTTGCGATAGGCTTCCTGTAGTCGCGTCTTGGTCACGGCGGTGTAGATTTGGGTAGTGGAAAGAGAGGCGTGGCCGAGCAGGGACTGCACGGCCCGCAAATCCGCACCACTATCGAGCAAGTGAGTGGCGAAGGAATGCCGGAGCTTGTGGGGAGTCACCGCAAAGGGGATCTCGGACTGCGCGAGGTACTTTTTGAGAAGCTGGTCAATCGCTCGGGGAGACAGGCGTTTGCGTAGTTTTGAGATGAAGAGGGGGCCTTCGTGAACTTGAGCTTCGAAGCGATATTTTTGAATCGCTTTGGACGCGTAGGAGCCAACAGGCACCAAGCGTTCTTTGGAACCCTTTCCCATCACGCGCAAGGTCGTCGTGGTGGAGTCTACTTGCTCGGCATTCAGGCTGGTGAGCTCCGACAATCGCAAGCCGGTGGAGTAAAAGAGTTCCAGGATGGCGGTGTCGCGAAAAGGGAGCCAGTCGGGTGCCTGCTTCGCGACCGGCAGCTGCAGAGGGATAGCCAGGAGGTGCTCGATCTGTTTGAGGCTTAGGGTCACGGGGAGCTTCTTTTCCGCCTTGGGCAATTGGACCTCAGCGAGTGGATTCTTGGGCAGACCCTGCCGATGGGTGAGGTATTTGTAGAACGATCGAAGGGCCGCGAAACGCAGGCGGATGGTCGAACGGGCGGTCTCGGCCTTCATCAGGTCAAAGAGGTAGCGTCGAAAGTGATCGGCACCCATATCGGTCCAGTTGGTGAACTTGTCGCCCATGGCCTCACGAAAGAATCGGAGGGAACGCTCATAGTTGTTGAGGGTGTGGGGAGAGGCGTTCTTTTCGGTCGAGAGAAACTCGAGAAAAGCGTCCTCCAACAATTCGGCAGCAGGCATTAGTTAGGAGAACTTAACAAAATAGAATAGTATCGGCAAGGAGCGACTTGAGAAGACAGCTCGCCCGTTTCCTCCGGCCGGAACGTTTGCTTTCTCGCAGGCTCGTAGTCTGGGGTAAAGGACCAGTGGCACAAGATTAACCACTTGAGTTATCCCCAAAGTAACTGAATCTTATCAACGATATGATGAAACGTCCTTTTTTATGTGTGAGCTTGCTCGCCTTTGCCACCTCAGCCTCAATATTCGCGGAAGAGGTTAAGTTCATGCTAAAATTTGAACCCGGTAAGTCCTATATTACCGAGTCCCAGATTGAACAGGCTTCAAGCATGCAGATGGCCGGTCAAAACATTGACTCCAAGGTGAGCATGAAGATGGTGACCTCTCAAGTGGTGAGCAAAAGTGAGGAGGGCCTCGACATCGTTCAGGAGATCGATTCTTTGAAAATGGATATGCTCGCAGCTGGGATGGAGCTCAAATTCGACTCGGAGAATCCTGGAGGCGGAATGTTGGATGCCATGATCAGCCCCATGATGAAGTCTAAAAGCACACTGACCCTCGATGGGGATGGCAAGGTGGTCGAGGTGGTCGCCGAAGTCGCTCCGGGAATGGAGAACATGGGGATGGGAGAAGCTGAGGTAACCCAGTCCGCTCGCGAAGTCTTCGACCTCATGCCGAACAAAGTCATCAGCGAAGGGGACTCCTGGAAGAGCACTTCGAACTTCCCGACCGGGGGAATGACTGAGGCCCCAGTCCCAATCAATTATGTCCTGACCTTCGATAGTATGGTGGAGAAAGACGGTCACAAGATGGCCAAAGTGATCATCAAGGGAACAATTGACGACGGCGATGAGAACCTTCAGGTCACTTCCCGCGAGCTGGGAGGGGAAATGCTTTTTGACCCGGCAATTGGGCAACCTCGCGAGGTGATGATGAACTTCGATGTCGAAATCGGTTTGCCGGAAGGTATAGAGGTCGCCGAAGGGGCAGCCGGCAAGATGCCCCTCGTGATGAAGACCGTTTCCAAGTTGAAGGAGATTAAATAGCGGTCACTTCAACAGTTGCTTGTATTTAGCCGACGCCGCCAGTGAGGTGGCGTCGCCCTTCTCTTCGTAGGCCTCGATCGCTCTTCTGATCGCGGCGGTCTTGGTGTCACCTGTGCCGATGATTTCCGCGACAACGACGTAGTGGCTGAGTGCTCCATCAAGATCACCCTGACTGCGGGCGATGTCCCCAAGCGTGACGCGAAGTTGCGCGTTCAATTCGCCTTGAGGTTTGAGTTCAAGCGCTTGTTTGGCAACTTCGCTCGCGCTGCGGTATTGTCGAAGCCCGAGAAGGGCTTTGGACTTGCGGTGAAGGAGGACGGCCCGGAGGTAGGCGCTTTCTTCCAGCGGGAGAAGAATGTCACAAGCTTGAAGTGTCTCCTGATGGTGTCCCAGGGCTTCTGCTGAGAGGGCGTAGGCTTTCCATACTGCAGGTTTTGTGTCTCCTGGTTTGTTAGGAGTGACCGCCTTGTTGAGATACTTCCAAGCCTCCGCGTAGGCTCCATCCGATGCTCGCTTGGCACCGAGCCATGCATATACCGGGCGAGGCAAACCAGAGTCGGGGAATTCCTTCAGCAGTCGGTCGAGTTCGGGTTGCAGGGCCTTTTCGTCTTGGCGCGCAAAGTAGATGAGCGCGAGATGAATGGTCGCATCTTTGCCAAGTCCGGAAGGATTGAGCTGGCGAGCTTGTTGAAACTGGGGCAATGCAAGGTCCGTTTGGTCCTGCTTGAAGTAGGACCAGCCCAAGATGAAGTGTGAGGCTGCTACCTCGCGGACCGGACGTTTGGGAAACTCTTTCAACAGGCGCTGATGGGTGGAGATCAGCTTGGGGAAGTTCTCCTTCTTGCGAAAGAGCTCAGCCATTCCGGATAGCGCTTGGAGGCGAAAGGCCGCTTCGTTCGTGCGAGAGAGCAGGAGTTCGTAGTCCGCAGTGGCTGCTTCTTCCGCTCCCAGCGCGACCTGGATCGCAGCCCGATGAGCCAGCGCACGCACCGCATTCTTGTCCGCAGGGTGTTTCTCCAAGAATACATTAAAGGAGTCCCGCGCACCCTTGCGGTCGCCGCTTTTCATCCGCGCATAGGCGAGGCGATAGCGCACTCGGGGAATATTGGCAGCGTCGATGCGGGAGAGATTGATGCTTCCGTACTGTTGGGCTGCCTTGGTGTAATTCCGGCTGGCGGAATACTTCTCTGCCAACATGAGGTGAACGTTATCCACCCGCGGATCCTCGTTGTGGGCGGCTTCATATTTCTTGAGGAAATCTTCGCCGGCCTTCAAGAAGCTGGCTTGTCCCTTCTGATACTCGCGGGTAAGAACCGCATAGCCGGCATCGAAGGCTTGATTCTTGTTGGTAGAGACCTTGGAAAGCCGCGCGTAGAGCTCATTGGCGGTATCGCCATCGCCTGTTAGACGATAGGCTTCTGCCGCCATCGCGATGCGTTGGGCATCCTGATCGCGCGGGAGCTTGTAGTTCCCCCGTTCATAGAGTTTGATGATTTGAGGGTAGTCCTTGGCATCGTAGGCCTGCGACATGAGAGTCAACTGGGCTTTGCCATGCCACTCCGCCAGTTGCGGATTTTGTAATATACGGACGAACCACTGATTACTCTCCGGTTTCTTCAATTCACGGGCGAGCAAGGCGCTCTGAAGAGTCGCGTCGGCGGCGACTTTGGCGTCTTTGGATTCTGCTAGAATCTTGTAGTTGGAATAGGCTCGGCTCTTCTCACCAGTCTTCACATAGAGTGCGGAGATGGCCGCGCGTGCTTTCTCCTGATAGGGGGATCCCGAGTCAAAGACTACCGCCCGTAAGGCTGCCTTCAGGTCATCGGTGCGGTCGAGGTGTTGAAGGCAAAGAGCTCTTTGAAAGAGGGCAATATGGCGCGTCTCTGCCTTGGTTGCCACGGTGGCCAAGCGGGCAAACAGGGGCTCGGCTGCTTCGTAATTCTTGTTCTGGTAGTAGGTGTTGGCCACTTGTTGGGCGGCGGCTTCTACGAGAGGTCCGCTCGCTCCAGAATTCGCCAAAGAAGTGTAGACCGAGAGAGCCTGATCGTTGTTCCCCAGTTTCTCGTAACAAGATGCGATGTAAAATTGGGCCTCGGTGGCCCGTCTGTCATTGGGAAAGGCCTTCCGAAATCGCTCGAAGGTCCGGAGGGAGCTTTCATACGCAATCTTGCGTGCATCGGATTGTTTGGCTGACTTGGCTTCAGCGTAAGCCAGTTGGGCGGCCTCGTAGAGGTCACGAGCCGGGTCCGCGGTGAGGGGAGCTGGCTCGGGGGGCGCTGGGGCAGGTTGGGGTTGTTGAGCCTCAGCGGAAGAAAGCACAGCCCACCCGGTTAAGAAGCACAGCGTGGAGCGGTTTTTGGAAAAGGCGGTGGGGGAAAAGTTCATGAACTATTAACTCGAGGAACCGGGGGCCTGGGTCGCAAAGGAAATATTCCACACCCCGGCCCGAGTGCAAATGTCCATCACCCGCACCACGTGTTGGAAGTCGGTGTCCGCATCGCCACGGACACGGATTGGTTGGTTGCGTTCGACCCGGGTAATGGCGGAAAGTTTGTCGAAGAGCGCATCATCGCTCAACTGCTGTCCGTTCACGTAGGTGCTTCCGTCCGCGCGGACGTTGATAATGATTTCCAAATAGGTGCGACTTTCCCGCTCCTTGCTGTCAGTGGAAGAGGGAACGGAGACCTTGAGGTCGAGCTCGGAGCGAGAAAACTGCCAGGTGACAATGAAGAAAATGAGAAGAAGAAAGACGATGTCGATCATTGGCGCCAGCTGGAAGCCGGCGGGTTCGGGTTCTGGTCTTTTAAATTTCAAAGCGGTAGAGGCAAATTATTGACCGTGGGGCATCACCACATCCTGTGGGGCATACATTTCCCCTGTTTGAGGATGGGGGTGGGGATGGACGGGCGCGACCTGCTGTCCGGTGACTCCCGGAGTGGCCTGATTTTTCAATTGGGAGGTGAGGAGCGAGATCAAGTGCGTGGAGGCCGCTTCGAATTCGGAGAGCAAGCGATTGACGCGCCCCTTGAAGTAGGAGTGGAAGACCATCGCGGTAATGCCCACGACCAGACCGCTGGCAGTTGTGACCAGGGCCTCGGAGACTCCGGAGGCCAGCTGCATCGGTAGGTTGCCGACCGATCCTTGTGAGATGAGCATAAAGGACTTAATCATTCCGATTACCGTTCCCAGCAGACCGAGCATGGGAGCGATTGCTCCGATGTCTGCCAGCCAGGTGATCCGCTGGGCGAGGATGCTGGACTGGCGCGAGCCTTCGGTCTCCGCGACATCCTTGACCTCGTCCACCGAGGCGGTGGGATTCTCGGTGACAAATTGGAGAGATTTGGCGCAGAGCCGGGCGACCATCTCGGAACGTCGGTGACTGTAGGAGAGCAAGCCCATGAAGTCGCGTTTGCGCAGCATGGAGTCTGCCGCATTCATGAAGCGATTGGTCACCACGGTGGCCCGACGGATGGTCAGCATGTAAAGAATGATCAGGATGAGCGCCAACAACGCCAGCGCGGCAAGAGGAATCATCATCACTCCTCCCTGGCCCATAATGTCAATCAAGGGAACCGCAGGAGCAGCGGTCTCTGTTTCTGTGGGGACGGCAGGGGTGGTCTGGGCCAAAGCCAGTCCAGAGGACAGAATCAGGAGCAGGGGGAGATATTTCATAGAACTTTCTGGGTTGGAGCTTAGCAACTCCCGCCCTATCCGCAAGAGCTGCGCTCGCGGCGGATTCGACTGAAAAGCGCCCCCCTTCATTCAATTTGTCTGACGGACCGCCGGAGTGTGCTATCATCCCACCCCGAAACTTTCCCATGGCAGTCGATCTCAAAGAGCAACTTCGCACCGTTCCACACAAGCCCGGCGTCTATCTGATGAAGGACAGATTGGGCTCGATCATCTACGTGGGGAAGGCGCGAGACCTGAAAAAACGGCTTTCCTGCTACTTCATGCCTTCCAAAAAGATGCGCGCGGATCTGAAAACCCGGGCGCTCATCGACTCCATCTGTGACTTCGAGATTCACGAGGTTCGCAATGAACCCGAGTCGCTTCTCTTGGAGGGGAAGCTCATCAAGCAGTATCGACCGCGCTACAACGTGGCTTTCCGTGATGACAAACGTTTTCTCCTCGTTCGAATCGATTTGGAGGAACCGTGGCCCAAGTTTACCACCACGCGTTTGAAGAAAGAGGACAGTGCGAGGTATTTTGGACCATTCGCGCATTCCGGAGCCCTCCGCTCGACTCTGGCGTGGTTGCATCGCGAGTTCGGCTTGCGAAGTTGTCAGCCCAAGAATCCGGGGGAGCAGGACTACAAGCATTGCAATGCCGACATCATCAGAAATTGCACTGCTCCCTGTATCGATAAAATCAGCCGCGAAGAATATCTCGAGCGGGCTATGGAAGCTTGTGATTTGCTGGAGGGAAAGGGCCGTCGGGAGCGATTGCGGGGATTGCGAAAGGAGATGGAGGCGGCGTCCGTGAGGATGGACTTCGAGCGCGCGGCCAAACTGCGAGACATCATGCAGAATTTGGAAAAGACGCTCAGCCCGACCCGTCAGTTCACTCGCGGGCGGGGAGTTCCCACTACGGTCAAGCCCACCGAAGACCTTGAAGAACTCGGTCGGTTGATGAATCTGCCGGGACCTCCCGAGATTATGGAGTGCTTCGATATTTCCAATATTTCCGACACTCACATCGTGGCCAGCATGGTGCGCTTTCGAGGGGGGGCACCGGACAATCAGAACTATCGCCGCTATCGCATCAAGACGGTCAAAGGACAGGATGACTTTGCCAGTATGGCCGAAGTGGTGCGGCGGCGGTATGCGCGGATTCTCATGGAAAATGGGGAAGCCAACCCGGAAGTCGCGGAGGCGAACCAGGAACGTCCTCTCGAAGCTTTGAGGCGGTTGGCGAAGGAAGGAAAGAGTCCCATCACCATTCCGGACCTCGTGATTGTGGATGGTGGCAAGGGCCAGCTGTCTTCCGCGGTGGCTGAACTGGAGCGCTTGGGGCTTGGAGAGCTGACCATCGTGGGGCTCGCAAAGCAGCGGGAGGAGATTTTTTTTCCAGGTGAAAGCGAGCCCTTGTTGCTTTCCCACGAAACGGGAGCCCTCAAGCTGATGCAACGGATCCGTGACGAGGCCCACCGCTTCGCCAACGGCTATAATGAACTACTTTTGCGCAAGCGGATGAAAGAGAGCCTCCTCGACGAGTGTCCCGGGGTGTCTCCGCGTCGCAAGGCCGCCCTTCTGAAAAAGTTTGGCAGTGTGGCGCGCCTACGGGAAGCCAGCGCGACCGAAATAGCCACCCTGCCGGGAATTTCCGAGAAGACGGCGGAAGGAATACTGGAGTGGCTCGATAATCTCTAACATGGGGCCCATCGCAACGCCCGGCATTATGGAATTTCTTCTCCGTTTACTTGCCGAAAAGAGCTTTCACGCAATGGGCGGACCAAGTTTCCAGATGAGGGAAAAGCTCACCTAAGAGTCGCTCTTCAGATTGAAAGGCCAGATTGGCCAAAGCATCTTCATTGGAGGCGACTTCGGAGCTTTCCAGGTCGACCAAATGCACGATGCCCAGGTGAACCTGTCCCACGGGATTGGAGTCGTCGTTAATCAGTCCCACGATGCGATTGCTGAAGTCGCCAGCGATATTGAGCTCCTCGTCGATCTCACGATCAACTGCAGCATAATAGGTGGCCTGCCCCAGATGTTGCTCGCCGGCATCGATGGGGTTGATGTGTCCACCGACCCCGACCGACCCTTGGGCATGAAGCCGCGACTCGCCCGAGGATTTGCCCCGCGTGTAATGGAGCACCTGGCCTTCGTGATGAAAGACGCAGTAGGGGATGATCTGCTTGTGGGTGGGGTCTTCCTCCGCCTCCGCGCGGTCCATGAAGAAGTTGTTCTTCGGATTGAGAAGGGTATCCACATAGTGGCTCCAGTCGGAGTTGAACCCTTGGAAGTCACCCAGCTCGTCGAAGAGTGAACGAGGAACCACGAGAATTTGTTCGCCCTGATATTTTGACATAAAAAGTCCGGGTTAGGAGTGCGAACGGACGTAGGCCGCGATTTTGGAATTGTCGCCATCGGCAGCCCAAACATTTCGCAGGAAATCGGCGGGGTGGATATTGCCGTTCTTGCGCAGAAAGTTCCGATCGCCTCCACAGCCATACATAATGTTGGGGTCGAGCTCACCCCGCAGCTTGTGTTCAGCCTTCTTGATGATGCGCGGCAGGTAGGTCATGCCTTCCAATTCGTCGCCAAAAGTCGGCAGATCTTGGGAGGTGATTTCGTGGTCGGAGTGTTCTCCATTCTGCACCACGAGGAGATAGTCGCGCCGAACGGCAGCAACGAGAAGAGCCGTGGAAGCTGCCGGCTGCCCCTCGTCCACCAGGTCTTCCACAAAGTCAAAGAGCTCGCGCGGCTTGTATCCAATTGACTTCAAAAAAGCCAAGTCGGAGTCGGAGTAGTATGCGTTGAAGTCGGAATCGCCTCCCTGATAGCGTTTCAGGCAGCGTTCGAAAAGAGTGAGAAATTGTTCGTCCCAAGTCATGTTGAGAGAGAAAGTGACGAGTTGGAACCCACTTGAAAAGGGCGAAGTCCGCTTGTCGAGTGGCAGCGAACCTTTCTGGGAAGTTCAGCTACTCCGAGAGAGTGTCATCCTCCCGAGTGGCTGCGCGTGCCGCTTTCCTGAGTTGGAACGCAATCTGCTCGATAATGTGCTTTTTTCTTTAAAAAACCAAAAGAACAGAAAGCCGCGGAAACAAAGGTTTTGCGTAGTTGGGAAAGAGCTCCGATTCTATTCTTTGTTCATTTTTAAAGTCACGAACTTGTCATGTCTTTTTGTGTGTTTTGCCATTCATTAAGCTTGGCTTTTCGTCTCTTGTCGAAATAGGGTGCCCGCATGTGTGCCCGTCTATTTGTTTTGCTAACCGCGCTGGCGATTCCGCTCCTCGTTTCGTGCAAAGATGAAGAATTGGTAACTCAAAGCCGTGAGCAGGAGCGACGAATCCAAGCTCTTCGTGCTGAGTTGGCAATGGTTAAAGTGAAGTTGGATGCCAACTGGTCGAAGGACCTCTCTCGCCTGCTGGAGGAGGAGGAGTATGCAATCGGGGACTTGAAGGGAGTGATTTCGGATCTGGAAAGCGAACTTGAGCAATTGCATAAGGATCGTGAGAAGGCCGAAAAAGCCTTCAACGATTACAAGGCAAAGTATCCGGTGGGACTATAGATTTTTGAAGCTCGAATAGAATAAGAATTATGTCTGGTTTTTTTGATAGTGCGCGCTCTCCGGGAGTCATTGGAGTGGTGTTAGGTTTAGTGGTCCTATGTGCCTTCGGAGGGCTCTCAATGGCTGTCTTCGATCCTCGTTTGAACGGGGATGCCGCGGCGGCTTTGAAGGATGAGGTCTCGGAGCAAAGCTTGGAAATCTTCTCTCTGGAAGATGAGATTGAGCGCACCGAGAAGACCATTGTGGAGCAAAAGCGAAATCAGGAAGTCGCCAAGAAATTGGCTGTTGCTGAGAAAACCTTCGAGCTCTTGGAGGAGAAAAAAGCGACTCTTGAAGAAGAGATCGAGCAGGCTAAGGAAGAAATTGTCAAATTCGGCGAGGACCAGTTGGCCTACCGCGATGAATACCGTCTCTACGAACGCCAGCGAGCGATTGGAGAAACCTTCGACGAAATTGAGCTGACCAATGGCAAAGTACTGAAGAAAGCTGAGATCAAAGAGCTGCAGACGAACAAGGTTCGTTTCACCACTGAATTCGGGAGTTCGACGGCGACTTGGGACGAGCTACCCCAGAGTTGGCGGGATCGTTTCCAAATTGGAGAAGGGGAGCTCGAGGTCGCGCAGGCAAAATTGGATGAAGCCCGCAAGCAGCGGAGTGAAGCCGCCGCTGTCGTGCGTGCCAGCCGAAGCAAGGAGCTCCGTGAGATGGAATTGAAAAAGTCACTCAGCCGCATCAAGAAAGCGATCAGCGCTAAAAAAGTGGAAGTAGAAAACGCTCGTGCGAAAGTGACCATTCTTCGTGGAAAAGCCCGCGATTACCGCCAAAAGGCCAACGAAGCTCGTGCTCGTGGCAATACTTCCAGTCACTCGAATAGCGCCCAAAAGGCCGAGGCTTCAGCTGAGAAGCTCAATGCGGGGCTGCGGATTCAAGAGGACAATATCAGAGCCTTGGAAAAAGAGCTTAGCCAAGTCGAAAGCGATCTTCGCCGCCTCGAGCGCGATTGATCAAACCTGAGGCGCAAGCCTTTGGTTGGCCGCTAGCTAGCCTTTCGGCTGCAATTCGCGAATCGCCCGGGCGGGATTCCCAGCAACCACGACGTCGCTGGGGACGTCACGGGTGACCACGCTGCCCGCACCGATGATCGAGCGGTCTCCAATGCTGACGCCCGGGCATATAATTGCTCCGCCACCGACCCAGACGTCGGACCCGATGGTGATTGGCTTGGCGAACTCCAGCCCACTACGACGTTCGTCGGCGTCGGTAGGGTGAGTGGCGGTGTAGATTTGGACCGCAGGAGCAAAGAGCGTGTTGTCACCAATGGTGACCTTTGCGCAATCGAGCACCACGCAGTTGAAGTTGAAAAAGACGTTGCTTCCGAGCTCGATGTTGGTGCCGTAATCGCAGAAAAAGGGGGGCTGAATCCAAGCGACCGTTTTCTTTCCGAAAAGTTCGGCTAGGAGGCGCTTGCGTTCCTTCTTTTCATCCTCGCGAGTGGAGTTGAGCTTCAAAAGAATGTCCCGGCAGCTGTTGCGTTCTTTTCTGAGTTCCGCGTCCAGGGCATCATAGAGTTCTCCTGCCAGCATCTTGTCCCGTTCGCTCTTCATCGTGGGAGTCTCCACAGGGAACGGGTTCTTGGCAACTGCGGGTCCTGATAATTGACCCTGGGCAACCTAACTAGCCCGTTGTATTTAAAAGGTAGTTCAGTCCTTATCAGAGAGGAGCCCGCTGCCCTTCACCAGTTTGGACTCGGACAAGCAGGTCTTAGGTCAGGGAGGCGAGTTCTTTTTCTAGAAAGGCCGGATAGTGACGGGCGCAATCTTGCAGGTCGAGCGAAGGTGCCCCTTCTTTCGTGAGACAGGTCATGGAAACGCCGGAGAGACCGCAGGGAGTGATGGCCTCAAAAGGGCCCAGGGATTCGGGTCGGAGGTTGAGAGCAAAGCCGTGGTAGGTGATCCACTTGCGCACGCCAACCCCGATGGATGCGAGCTTGCGGTCTTCCACCCAAATGCCAGTGAGACCTTCCCGTTGGATGGCTGGGACCTTGAAGTGTCGGCAAAAGTTCTCGAGCGAGTTTTCGATTGCGCGAAGGTAGTGGTGCAAGTCTTTGCCCAGAGGATTGAGGTCGACGATGGGGTAACCGACAAGTTGTCCGGGGCCGTGATAGGTGGCCTGTCCTCCGCGCGAAATCTCGTGAACTGTATGGGGAAGCTTCTCGGGATTCTGCAGCGAAGACTGATCACGGGTGCGACCGATGGTGTAGACTGGAGCGTGCTCGAGTAGAAGAAGGGTGTCCGGAATGTCGCCCGCCAATCGTTGGCTCACGAGCTCTTGCTGAAGCTCAAGAGCGTCAGAGTAGGGGACATCGGTTCCGAGAATCTGGAGTTCGAGATTCATGGTTGCTTGTTAGATTTCCTTTCGCTCGAGCGCTTTCGCTTTGAGCGGGTCGGAGGCGTAAAGATGCGCCAGCGCAATGGCGAGAGCATCGGCCGCGTCCGCAGGGGGAGTTTCCGAGAGACCGAGCAGAGCGCGCACCATGAAGGCAACTTGCGCTTTGTCGGCCGAACCTTTTCCCACCACCGCAAGCTTCACCTTGCGGGGAGCATACTCGTAGATGGGGAGTCCCCGGTCGGCGGCGGCGATGAGAGTGGCGGCGCGGGCGGCCCCCATCGAGATGGCGGTGCGGTGTGACTGGACGAAGATGATGCCTTCGACCGCTACGACATCGGGTTCCCACTTCTCAATCTGATTCGCAATTCCCGTCCGCACCGCAGCGAGCGCCCGGGATTGGGGGAGCCGTTGTGGGATGGTGATAACGTCGTAGGCGAGCGCCCTTTGTTGATAGGCATCACCCTCGATGACCGCAAAACCAGTGTTGCGAATCGCGGGGTCGATAGCCAGAACGCGCATTGCGGAGAAATCGGACAATCAGGGGCGGATTTCCCAGATTTCGCAGATTTGGTTGAGTGTCTCCTGCTCCTTCGAGAATCGGCTGGTTTCGTTCAAAAAGACTGCCCGAACGCTCTGGGTATTCTTTTTGTCGGCATTGACCTGAGAGGCTACGGAAGTGGCCCGGTCGGAGGAGAGCTTGCGATTGAGCTCGAACTCGCCAGTCTTGGAGGCATAGCCAACTACGAGGAGAAAAGCCTCGGGGTGAGTCACCCGCAGATCGTTCTTGATGATGCTGACCTTTTCACTCGTGAGCTGGGAGGAGCCGGTTTCGAAGTTGATCGAACGAAGGGGACGGGCATTGAGTTCCATCTCGATGCGCTTGTACTGGTCGGCCAAGGCGGCGGGGCTGAACTCCTCAAGACGTTCCAGTTCGCGGAAAAGTCTCTGCGCTAGAGCTGGCAGGGCGTCGGCGCTTTCAACAAAGAGGGTTGAGCGATCCAAGAGGTTGCGCAGGCGCCGGACTTCAGCTCGCAGCTGGGCATTTTCAGCGTCCAATTCGCTGAGATCCGCCACGCGGGCCCGCAGCTCATCATTTTGGCGGCGAAGTTCGTCGAGGGTCGCCACGTCGGGGCGTTTGCGCAGCTCCTCAATCTGGCGTTGGGCGTTGTCGTAGAGAGTCTTCAGAGATTCCAACTCGTTGCGCAATTTCGCTGCCTCATTGGAATTGGCCAGAAGGTCGCTGTTCTGCCGTTGAAGGTCCTGAATGCGGCGGTTGAGAAGAGTTTCCGTGTCCCGTGCGGTCTGCAGGAGAGCTTCTTTGGTCTGGATTTCAGAAGCGAAGTTGCCGATGAGACCAGCGAGGGTGTTGGCTTCAGTGGAAATCTCTTCGGCGAGCTTCAGAGGGTCGACTCCGTAGTTGTTGGCACCTGCTCCCATGTTCTGTTGAGCGGGAAGTTGGTTGCCTTCGCGTTTGAGGTTGGCGATTCGTTCTTTCAACTCGGCAACTTCATCGTAATCACTGCTGCTGTTGCTGCTATTGTTCTGGTTATTAAAAACGAGAAAAACGAGCAGGAGGATTGCAGCCCCCATAACCAGACCAATGATAAGGTTCTGATTGGAAGCCGGAGTCACTTGGGAACCGGAATTGGAGGGGGATTGATTGGAATCGTCGGACATTTTTGAAATGCAGGTGTGTTGCGTGGCTGGGGGAAGTAGCAGAACTCCGAGCCCCCTGCAAGAAAGACTCCTCAAGACCCCGATTGTTCAAAAGCGGGATTCTTGAGGAGAGTGAGAGGAAAGCGGGAGTTTCCTAGAAAAGCATCGCAATGACTTCTTCATCGGAGAAGAGGCCGGGCTTGTCGGCTGCTGCGATGAGAAGCTCGGACTCGAGCGAGATTTCCAAGGACTCGACCACTTCTGCGGGGAGTTCGTTGGAGTGGGAGGCCTGCGCATCAGTTTCCGCCTCAGGACCAAAGAGTGACGGCCAAGCCACCACGAGAGCGAGAGCCATCGCGGATGGGACCAGACAACGCGGAGTCAGCAGAGCGCGCCAGAACGGGACTTTTGCCGTCGCCTCGCTCTCTTCCAAGCGGATCTCGCGCATGACATTGCGGCTGAACAGCGGGCTGGCCTCGTCCGAGGTGGAGTTTCCCAGCAAATCCCAAAGCTCCTGATCATGAGAGAGTTCAAAATCCTCGGGAGCGGGGGAATGGGTTGATTTATCGGACTTGCTCATCGTTCTTGCCCATAAAAACACCATCTAATGGGAAAAGTTGCACGTTTATTTCCTGTTTTCGTCGTCCGGTGGGAGCGGGGAGGCTGACTTGTTACCGGAGGGTCTTCCGGGAGAAGAGGGCGATAGGGTGGCAATCTTTTGGATTGGGATTTGAGGCTGATACGCTTGGATAGCGGCAGTGAATTACAAGCTGCTGGCGAGAGTGCTCGGACTCTTATTGATGATGGAGAGTTTGGCTCTTCTGGTCTGCTTTCTCTTTGCCGTCTTTGACGTGGGAATCGGGGACTCGTCCTCTTTTGCTCTGGGGACGGCTACTTCCACCGCTTTGCTGTTCGGCTTGTTGTTGGTTTTCTTCGGTCGCGGAAAGTATGATCGGATTCCCCGTCGCGAGGGGGTTTTGATCGTGGGGGTTGGTTGGCTCGCCTCGGGAGTCATCGGCTCCATCCCGTTCCTTCTGGCCGAACCCGGTCTAACGGTGGCTGGAGCTTTTTTCGAATCCGTCTCCGGGTTGACCACCACGGGGTCGACCGTAATTGCTGATTTGAGTGAGTGGCCGCGTGGGATACTCCTCTGGCGGTCCATATCCCAATGGCTGGGTGGTTTGGGGATTCTGGTTCTTTTCGTCGCCCTCCTGTCGAGTTTGGGAGCCGGGACCAAGTCGCTCTTCCGCAATGAGTCTTCGTTCGAAGCGGCGGAGGTTTCCAATGCGAAAATTCGCGATACCGCTCTTTTGCTTTGGAAGATCTATCTGGCGCTTACTTTGGTTTGTCTCTTTGGGCTCAAGGCGCTCGGGATGTCTTGGTTCGATGCTGTCTCGCATGCCATGACCTGTCTTTCCACTGGAGGATTCTCCAATCACAACGAGAGTATCGGGTATTTTTCCGGATGGCGTACTGGGCTGGCCATTGAGATGTGGCTGACCCTTTTCATGCTACTCGGCAGTATCAGTTTCCTAGTCTACGTGGTGATCATCCAGCGCAATTGGAAGCGGTTGCGGAACGAGGAGGAGGGGAAATGGTATCTCATCCTCATCGTGCTCTCGGTGATTGGTATTGTGGCGATCAAGTATGTCTTGGGCGGACGGGAGTTGGGGGAGAGCTTCCGGGGAGCCATCTTTACGGTAGTTTCCATCGTATCCTCCACAGGGTATGGCACTGCGGACTTCGAGCAATGGCCGGTAGGAACCCACTTCATTATCCTGGGGCTGATGTTGATGGGAGGGTGCGCGGGCTCGACTGCGGGGGGGGCGAAGGTGAGCCGCGTGATCTTGTTAGTTCGTTCCGTTCATCAGGAAATTATCCAAGCCTTTCGCCCTCATCAGGTCTTCCGCCTTCATGTAAATGGGAATTCGATCAACGACCAGAGCCGGGCGCAAACGGTTCTCTTCGTGGCACTCTTCTGGTTCATTGCGATTGTCTCGATGATGGTTGTTGCCATTCTGGAAACCGCTCATGGGGTGGACTTCGAGACAACAGTGGCAGCGGTTCTAACCACGCTGTCGAATATTGGACCTGGATTTGGCGATGTGGGTCCAACCGACAATTTCAGCCATCTGCGGCAACCCACTCAGATCTATCTCGCTTTGCTCATGGTGATGGGGCGCTTGGAGATTTTTGCTTTTCTGGTTCTCTTCGTCCCCGCTGCGTGGCGTAAGTTCTAGCGGGCAGACGGAGACGGAGGGCACTGAGAGAGGTCCGTTTCATTATTACCTGAAGCTCCGAATCCTTGGAGAGGCGAATGAGTGGCGGCTCCTCTACGGTCTTCATTGAGGGGCTAGAAAGGCCCCGAATTTTGGGCTTTCTTTGCTGAGATTCATCAAGCGCTTTTCGAGAAATGTGGAAATCTGTCCACCCTCCCAATTGAACTCAGCGTTGATTTGTTCCGCACTGCTTTTGCCAGGCTCAAAAGTAACGAGTAAGACTCGCCCCTCCTTTAATGAATAAGATGATTTTCCTACTGTGGCGGAGTCATCTGAATATCGAAAGTCAAGGGCTCCCAAATCTGGAGGAGAGAGAACGAACTTGCCAGGGGTCCAAGCTGAAACCGCCATGGTCGATTGCGAAGAGCGAGTTATGATGAGGTAAATGAGCTTTCCCTCTACGAAGGAAAAGTCCACCCGACTTCCTTTGGAAAAGTGACTCCCGCTCAGAATGGTGCTCTCGCTCAATTCTGCCGAAGGATTCTTCTCACCGTAAACGAGTGGTGATGATGCGCCGAGTAGAACGGCAGAGACTTGGGGGCAAATGACTTTCATCATCGGTTCGGACCGAAATGGAGTGCGGTTGGAAATGAACTATTTCCCGTCTTCGGAGGAAGCGGACATGTCCTTAAGCAGGGAACGACCGGAACGCTCGTCCGCGGGAATGCTCGCTCGGTGGGCACTATTCAGCCCGAAGCAAAATGCAAAGATTGCGAGGATTGCAAAGATGAGAAAGATAATGAATTCCTGAGCTCCGTTATCACTCTTGGATGCGACCAAGGTGGGACTGCTCTGGGGCATTGGCGGGCGAGCGGGAGGAGGAGTCGCTACCGCTTTTTTCTTTTTCTTCTTTTTCTGATGGGGCTTGAATTTTTCGCTCCCCAATTCGTCCTGCTCTTCCTCGGTCAGTTGATAGTTGAAAAGAACATCGCCGACCTCGGCATCCATCCCGTCCTTAAGGTCAATGACTTCCATCTCCTCTTCATCGAGGTGGATGCCATTGGTCGAATCGAGATCGGCCAGAATGAATCCACCGGGGACTCGTCTCATCTCGCAGTGACGAGAGGAAACCGAGCCGTGGTCGATAACTACATCATTGGCCGCTGAGCGACCGATGGTGACCACCTCCGTATCGAGAGGAAAACGATACGGTTGAGGGGTCTTGGCCGGGATGGTAATACAAATTCGAGGCATTCTTGTTATCTACGTTGGAAGCAAAGATTATCTTAGCGGCAAGTTTGACAACAGGAAGCCGCAAGATGGAGCGATTACGCCATACTGCGACTTCTTATTGATTTGAATGTCTCCGCTAAACCTTTGTCGCGAAGCACTAGTTCACCGGTTCAACGGCAGACTCGTGCTTAGCTTCCTCAAGTTCCAAAGTGTGACGATCCTTCGGAATCACTCGCAAGAGTCGGAGGAGGGTTCCTTCCCAATCCGCCAGAAGCTGACTGGTGACAGGAGAGCCGGTCTTTTGCAGGTGGAGCTCCATCAGTTTCTTAACCTCGGCGATGTCCTGCTCGCGAGCGACAGGAAGAGCGACCACCATTTCAGAATTCAGGCGAGACTGGAAGAGGCCGTCTTCGTCAAGGACGTAGGCGACTCCGCCTGACATCCCGGCTCCGAAGTTTTTGCCGGTGAGTCCCAGAATCACAACCAAGCCATTGGTCATGTATTCGCAACCATGGTCGCCAACCCCTTCGCATACCGCAGTTGCTCCGGAGTTTCGCACACAGAAGCGTTCACCCGCCCGCCCGTTGACGAAGAGCTCGCCGCCGGTGGCACCGTAGAGCACCGTGTTCCCGACGATGGAGTTTTGCGAAGGCTCGAAGCTGGTGGACATGTCCGATGGGGGATGGACGATGATGGTTCCTCCAGCCATTCCCTTGCCAGTGTAGTCGTTGCCTTCTCCAATCAGGGTCAGAGTTACTCCTCCGCAGAGGAAGGTTCCGAAGGACTGGCCGGCCGAACCTGTGAAGGTGAGATTGATCGTTCCCTCCGGCAGACCGTTGTTGCCGAACGCTTCCGCGATCCGTCCAGACAGTCTGGTGCCAATATTACGATCGGTGTTCACGACGGAATAAGTCTTCTCGAAAGGAGCACAGTCCATCAGGAGACGGGCGGGGTTCTCGTCAGTTGCCACACCGGTGTGGGAGCGCAAATCATCGAGAATCTCGAGATCGAGAGCGGGCTTGTGGATTCCGGTATTGCGTTCAAAGGTGCGGAAACGTGATGAGCCCTCCCGTGGAACGGCCTCCTTGAGAACCTTTGAAAGGTCGATGGTGGCGGCTTTCGGATGGTTCGGGACTTCCCGTTGACGCAGGTAGGTGGTGTGACCGATCATCTCCTCGATGGTGCGAATGCCGAGACTGGCCATGTGCTGGCGGGCTTCCTCGGCTACTCCCATCATGAAGTTGACCACGTGATCAGGGGTGCCCTTGAACTTGGCCCGCCACTTTGGATCCGTGGTTGCCACACCGACCGGGCAGTTGTTGAGGTGGCACTTGCGAACGTAGACACAGCCCATCGCAATCATTGCGATTGTTCCGAAGTTGAATTGCTCAGCACCCAGCATAGCGCCGATGACCACGTCACGTCCGTTGCGGAAGCCACCGTCGGTTCGGAGAACGACCCGGTCCCGGAGGTTGTTCATGACGAGGGTCTGCTGTGCTTCGGCAACCCCAAGCTCCCAGGGGAGACCGCAGTGCTTGGTGGAGGAAAGGGGGGATGCGGCAGTTCCGCCATCGTGACCCGAGACGAGAATGTTGTCCGCGCAGGCCTTTGCCACCCCGGCAGCTACCGTTCCCACACCTGCTTCAGCCACCAGTTTGACGGTGATTCGGGCCGAAGGATTCACTTCCTTGAGGTCGTGAATCAACTGCGCCAAATCCTCAATACTGTAAATATCGTGGTGAGGGGGAGGTGAGATGAGCTGGACCCCCGGTTGGGTGTTGCGCAGACGGGCAATCAGACCGTTGACCTTGTGACCCGGCAGCTGACCGCCCTCACCTGGCTTGGCGCCTTGTGCCATCTTGATTTCGATCTCGTCGCAATTCACCAGGTAGTGCGCGCTGACGCCGAAACGTCCGGAGGCAACCTGCTTGATAGCCGAACGGGCGCTGTCCCCGTTCGGGTAGGGCTCGAAGCGTCGGGTGTCTTCCCCGCCTTCGCCAGAATCAGACTTTCCGCCCAAGCGGTTCATCGCGATGGCCAAGGTCTCATGTGCTTCCGGAGACAGGGCTCCCAACGACATCGCCGCCGTCGTGAAACGCTTCACGATGTCTTCGGCAGGTTCCACCTCATCGATTGAAATGGCGGTGGTTCCCTCGGTGTTAAACTCCAGCAAATCCTTGATGGTAATCGGATTGTTGGTCAGAGAGGCCTTCACGTAATCTTCGTAATCCTCCATCTTGTTGTGCTTAACAAAGGTGTGAAGATTGCTGATGACCTCGGTGGAGATTGCGTGTGATTCGCCAGCCTTGCGATATCGGTTGTAGCCGGGATCGCCCAGGTCGAGAGGCTCGCTGACAGGTTCCGCGTAGGCGGTCTGGTGACGGGTCAGGGTCTCGTGAGCAATCTCGTTGAAGCCTACCCCGCCAATCCGGGTTACCGTTCCGGTGAAGCAGAGATCCACCACTTCGGTTCCCACTCCGAGGGCTTCGAAGATTTGAGCTCCCTGATAAGAGTTGAGAACGGAAATGCCCATTTTGGACATAATCTTCAGCAAGCCCTTCTCCAAAGCCTTGCGATAGTTCGCCATTGCGATTTCGGGAGTGAGCTCTTCAGTGAACTTGTGCTTCTTGATGAGCTTCTCATCCTTCAGAATCGCCCGGGCGGTCGCGTAGCCGAGATAAGGGCAAACCGCAGTGGCTCCGTAGCCAAAGAGACATGCGAGTTGGTGGGTGTCGCGCGCTTCGCCCGTTTCCACAATCAGGGAGGTGCGCAAGCGCTTGCGGGTCTTGCTGAGATGGTGGTGAACCGCGCCCGTGACCATGAGAGATGGAATCGGGACTCGGTCGGCGGAGACTTTTTTGTCGGAAAGAATAATGATTTCGACGCCGTCCTCGACTGCTTGTTCGGCAGTTTTGCAGAGAGCTTCCACTGCCACACGAAGACCGAAAGCCCCGTTTTCAACCGGATAGGTGGTGTCGAGAACACAGGATTTGAAGCCATGGGAGGAGCGCTCGGCGATGTATTCGACCTCTTGTTCGAAGAGGATGGCCGACTCCAAGTGAAGAATGCGACCGTGCTCAGGAGACTCGCTCAGGATATTGAGTTCGCGTCCCAAACCGGCTCCCAAAGTCATGACTGCCCATTCCCGGATAGGGTCGATGGGAGGGTTGGTCACTTGGGCAAACAGCTGCTTGAAGTAGGTGAAAAGTAGGCGCGGGTAGCGGGACAGGGGAGCGAGCGGAATGTCGTCACCCATTGAGAAAACCGCCTCCTGCGAGCCCTTTACCATGGGAGGAAAGACCATATCGAGATCCTCCGCAGTCACCCCGTGAGTGACCTGAAGCTGGGAAAGTTCGATCGGGTCGAAATCGCAAGTTGGAGAATGAGGCTCGTGCGAAACGAATTTGCGCAATTCCACGCGGTTTTCATCCACCCACTTGCCGTAGTTCTGTTGGGCCGCGAGGTCGTTTTTGATTTCGCGATCGAAAAGCAAATCGCCGGTGACGGTGTTGGCAGAGATCATTTGCCCTGGCCCCAGGCGGCCGCGGCGGGCGATTTGATTGTTTTCGATGGGGCTTGTTCCGGACTCCGAACCGATGATGAGAAGGCCCTCCTGGCTCAAGGTGTAGCGGGAAGGGCGGAGACCGTTTCGGTCGAGAGACGCGCACACTTTCTCGCCATCGGTAAAGACGAGACCGGCTGGGCCATCCCATGGTTCAGCAAAGGAACGGTGGTAGTGGAAGAAGTCGCGAACTTCTTCGGAAATCTCCTGATCGTGTCGGAAAGCGGGAGGAACCAGCATGCACATGGCGTGTTCGAGAGAACGCCCAGAGAGAACCAGAATTTCGAGTGCGTGGTCCAAGGAGGCCGAATCGGACTCACGTCCGGACATCACCCCTTTAAGGAGGTCGACGTCCTCACCCCAGAGTTCACTTTCGAAGAATTCCTCGCGAGATGACCACCAGTTGCGATTGCCGCGAACCGTGTTGATCTCGCCGTTGTGGCACATCATGCGGAAGGGCTGCCCCAAAGGCCAGGCGGGAAAGGTATTGGTCGAGAAACGCTGGTGATAGAGAGCCAGCGCCACTTGGAAGTCAGAGTCCTGCAAATCACTATAGAAGGCCCGCAGAGTCGCCGGCATCGCCAGGCCTTTGTAGGAGATGAGGCGGGAGGAGAGGGTGGGGATGTAAAAGTTGGAGACCTCCGCAAACTGGCGTTCGATGGTCCGGCGGCAAAGATAGAGCTGGCGCTCGAAGAGGTCGCTTTCCCACTCGCGGGGACGTTCGAGGAGGAGGTGTTGGATATTTGGGCGACTCTTTGCTGCCAATTCGCCCAATTCGTCAGGATTGACGGGAACTTCCCGCCAGCCGAGAACCTTGATGCCCCGCTTGGTCGCAATTGACACAGCTGCCTCCTGAATAGACTTCGCCGCCGCGGCATCATCGGCAGGTAGAAAGAAGACTCCCACCGCCAAATCGTTGATATCCCTGATGGCGTGTCCCAGACGGCTTAGTTCCCGGGAAAAAAGAGTGCGGGGGATCTGGGTCAAGACGCCCGAACCGTCACCAGTCTTGCCATCGGCATCAATTGCGCCCCGGTGGGTCATGTTGCAAACTGAATCAATCGCGCGCTCAATGATCTCGTAGGATTTTGCTCCACCCAGGTGGGCAATGGCACCCATACCACAGTTGTCCTTCTCGTTTTCAAAGGAGTGCAATGTTCCGGTGGAATCGGGAGTGAAATCGGGATGGTAGGGAGACTGGCTGGTCATTGAATGGTGTTGGGCTGAAGTGCTGTTCAGTGCTTCTAAGCAGGTTACGGGTCTGCAATCATCTCGGAGAGCAAAAAATTCAAGTCAATTTCAAAGCTCCAAGCGCCCTGCAGGGCGGCGCAAAATAGAGGAGAGCAGATGGTCTGCCAAGAACTACGTGAGCTTAGAGAATTAGAATGCGGAAAACCTATTGAGTTCGGGCCTTGTTGCTGGTTCGTATTGTAGGAGAACCTAGATGAAATGACTTAATCGAACTCTTGGTTTACTTTTTAGATGGGAGAATTTTCGAATTCTGTTTCAGGCGAAGAGAGGGAGGGAGGAAAAACTTTTTTAGTCATAGGGTGGATCTCTCGTGATTGTGACTTAGGATGGGCCGGAACAACCTTTTTAAGGCATTCGCCGCTCATAAATTATGAAAAAACGACTTCTCATGGTATCCAACCGTCTTCCGGTCAAGATCGCTGCCGATGGCACTGCCACTCGCACTGCCGGAGGACTCGCGAGTGCTCTGGAAGGAGCGGAGCTGGAAAATGAACAGATATGGGTTGGTTGGCCGGGAGGAGCGGAGGAAGAATTTGATGATCCGGAGGCGATTTCCAAGCAGCTCAACGAGCAGAATACTTGGCCGGTCTTTCTGTCCCAGGCAGAATTGGATGGATTTTATGAGGGTTACGCCAACTCCACTCTTTGGCCGATTCTACACTACATGGTGGAGCGGGCGAAATTTTCACAAGAGTGGTGGGACTCTTACAAAGCGGTGAACCAAAAGTTCGCGGACGTGATTCTCAGTATCGCCCAGGACGGGGACATGATTTGGATCCACGACTATCATCTCTTCCTCCTTCCCGAGCTGCTGAGAGGAACGAATATGAATCTGCGGGTGGGATTCTTTTTACATACACCGTTTTGTAGTAGTGAGGTTTTTCGCGTGCTTCCGCACCGCGCCGAGTTGCTGCGCGGAGTGCTGGGGGCGGATATCATTGGGTTCCATACCAGCTCCTATTTACGACACTTCCGGTCCACCTTGTTGCGGGTGCTTGGGAAGGAGTCTGAGATGGATTCCATTTGGTATGGGGGGCGTGAGGTTCGATTGCTTGCTGCTCCAATCGGTCACAATCACTTGGGGTTCCAGAAGTGTATGGAGCGTGAAGACTTCGGCGAGATCGTGGCTGAGCACCGGGAGGAGTTGAATGGCAAACGACTGGTATTGAGCGTTGAACGCTTGGACTACACGAAAGGGGTTCCGCAAAAGCTGACTGCCATCCATCGCTTTCTCAAAGACAATCCGGAATGGTGCGACGAGGTGATCTTCGTCCTGATTTCGGTCCCTTCCCGACAGGGGGTCGAGGAGTATGACCAGCTCACCGAAGAAGTGCAACGGGCGGTAGGAGCGATTAATGGGGAGTTCGGCTCGGTGGGACATTCACCGGTTCAGTTTTTGCATCGGGGTTTTCCTCCAGCGGATTTGGCGGCTCTTTATGCGCTTTCGGAACTTTGCCTCGTGACCCCTCTGCGGGACGGGATGAATTTGGTGGCAAAGGAGTTTCTGGATTGTCAGCGTGAGGAGATTGCGGGGCGTCCGGGCGTTCTGATTCTCAGTGAACTCGCGGGAGCTGCGGAGGAACTTTCCAATGCGATTCAGGTAAATCCGCACAACACCGAAGAGGTGGCCGACGCGATTGCGCGGGCTCTCGAGATGCCGGACGAAGAGCGGAAGTTCCGCATCGAGGCCATGCAACGGCGTCTCCGTCTTCGGCATAGTGGTCCTTGGGCGCAAAGTTTCGTTGAGGACTTGGAGAAAGTGCCCGCTCGCGAACAGCGGGTGGCGGTCTTTGAAATGGTGCCCCTGGCTAAGGAAATTGCGGAGCGCTGGCGCAAGGGCGCGACGGTTGGTCTCTTCTTGGACTATGATGGAACATTGCGTGAATTTGTCGACAAGCCGGAGGACGCAATTCCTGATTCGGAGTTGCCGCCCCTGCTCAAATCCTTGGGCGATACCGAGCGGCTCAACGTCGGAATCGTGAGCGGGCGGCCACCATCTTTTCTCGAGAAACATTTGGGTGGGCTGGGGCTTAGCCTGGTCGGGGAGCATGGCTATCGTTGGCTGAACGAGGGAAAAGGGGAGTGGGAACTTTTCAATCCCCATGTCGACACTGAGTGGAGGGAACAGATTCGCGAGCATCTCGAGCAAGCAGCATTGCTGACGCCGGGGACCCATGTTGAGGAAAAGCAGTCGGCGGTGGTGTGGCACTATCGCAAGGCGGAACCTGAGTTTGGTCTCTGGCGGGCACGGGGATTGCTCGATGAGCTCACGTCCATGGCTGCCAATCTTCCTGTTACAGTTCATCACGGGAAAAAGATTGTTGAAGTTTCCAGTCTCCAGGTGAGCAAGGGGGCGGCAGTGGACCATCTGATGAAATACTGGCACACCGACGTTGCTTTCGCGGCCGGTGATGACCAGACCGATGAGACAATGTTCTCGCTTGTTCCCGATGGAGCCGATTTCTACACCGTCAAAGTGGGCGCGGGAACGACTCGCGCCAAGTATCGAACTGATACCAGTGGAGTCCGCGTTTTCCTCGAAAGCCTCCAGCATGAACTCTCCCTCTAACCACTCTACATGATCCCTGTTCTACCTGCCGGCAAGCCCGGCCTGCACGATGACTATCACATGGCTTTAATCGGCAACGGGCGCACCTGCGCGCTGGTCGATGCGCTTGGTAGTGTTGTTTTCGCCTGTCTCCCTGACTTTGATTCCGGCACCGTATTCGCTTCCCTTTTGGATGAGGAGAAAGGCGGCCGCTTCGGCATCGAGATGGTCGATGGCCAAGTGGTTTCCCAAGCTTATGAACGAAATACGAATATCTTCGTAACTCGTTTCGAGGGGGAGTCGGGAGCCTTTGAGGTGATTGATTTCATGCCCCGCTACACTTGGGACGGCCGTGCCGGCACCCGGAGTGATGTGGGTTCCGATATCGTCAGGGTCATCCGGCTTAGCTCGGGACGGCCCAAGGTGAAGGTCAACTTCGACCCCAGATTGGAATATGCCCAGAATGCGACCAAAGTGGAACCTTACCATGCGGGCTTGAAGGCGACGACGGAATGGAAGACGCCGGGTGGAGATGTTTACGAGTCAGTCTATCTCTACACCAACATGGATTCCAAGGCGATCGCTCGAAGCGAGGAGATCGAGCTTCGGGATGATGCTTATTTGTTCCTGAGTTATCATGACAAGGTGCAAGAACCGGATCGGGATACGGTGGAGCTGATGTTGCAGCGGACTCGTTCCTATTGGCTCCTTTGGGTTGCTAGAACTCATAAGACGGTTCAATACCAAGAGGAAATGATTCGGAGCGCGCTCCTTCTCAAGCTTCTTCAATACAGTCCAACTGGAGCTCTTGTGGCAGCTGCCACAACTTCTCTCCCCGAAACCATCGGGGAGGAGCGCAATTGGGACTACCGTTTCTGTTGGATTCGTGATGCGTCGATGACGGTAGCTGTCCTTCACAAAATTGGTCACCCTTCGATGGCAAGTCGCTTCATTGATTGGATGATGCATACCATGCCTACCAAGGATGATTCCTTGCAGATCATGTATGGCCTGAGAGGGGAGCGGGACCTAACCGAGCAGACTCTGGATCATCTTAGTGGTTACCAGGGCTCGAGCCCTGTTCGCGTTGGCAATGCCGCTTACACTCAAGCTCAGCACGATATCTATGGCGTGATGTTGGACGTGATCTATCAGGATCTGCTGCAGCGGCAGCGGACGCCGGAGTCTCTGGATCGAATCTGGACCCGGGTTCGTTCGGTATCCCGTATTGTTCTGCATACTTGGCAGAAGGCAGATAAGGGGATTTGGGAGATTCGCGGTGAGAAGCGTCACTTTGTCTTTTCCAAGATGCTCTGTTGGGTGGCGATGGACCGGGCGATCAAGATCGCTGAGCTCTTGGGGAAAGACGAGTGGGCGGAGATGCAGCGTCCTGCTCTGGCCCAGATTCACGAAGATATCCACAAGCGGGGCTGGAACGAAGAGAAGGGGGCGTTTGTGCAAGCTTACGGTGCGGACGATCTGGATGCGTCGAACCTGCTGATGGCGGAGTATGGCTTCATCGAGCCGACCCACCCTCGTTTCATCGCAACGGTTGAAAAGTCTCAAGAAGAACTCTGTGAGGACGGGCTGATGTTTCGCTATCGCAATCAGGATGACTTTGGCGAACCAAAGAGCGCCTTCACGGTCTGTTCCTTTTGGTTGGTGAAAGCCTTGGTGCAAATCAAGAAGAAGGCGGAAGCTCGCGAGATGTTTGAGCAGTTGCTCGCGGCTAGCAATGAGCACAAGCTGTATGGGGAAGACCTCGATATTGAGACTCGCCGACATCTTGGGAACTTCCCGCAAGCATACTGTCACCTGGCACTCATCGATTGCGCGCTGGCACTCTCCAAAGAAGAAGACGATGAAATGATTCAGGCGTGAGCTTGGCTTTGCCTAAAGATAAATTTCAGGCAGAATAGGAACAACGAAATGAAGTCCTCTGCAGGCAAAAAGTTGACCGCGAGCGATTCGCAGATTTTGTTCTCGGTCTTGCGGAAACGCTTCGAGGATAATGCGGGGCGCCACCCTGATCTTCCCTGGGGTGAGGTGGAAGCCAGGCTCGAGGCAGATGCTGATAAACTCTGGTCTCTCGCTCAGATGGAGGCGACTGGTGGAGAGCCTGATGTGGTGGGCAGAGACGAGGAGACAGGTGCCTTTTTCTTCTACGATTGTAGCCCTCAGAGCCCAAAAGAACGGTGTCGTCTTTGCTACGATCGCGAGGCGCTGGAATCGCGAAAGGCGCAAAAGCCCGTTGACTCAGCTGTTGATTTTGCCGCGGCGATGGGGGTGAGACTCTTGACGGAAAATGAATACGCTCATTTGCAGACTTTGGGCGAATTCGATACGAAGAGCTCCAGCTGGTTGGAGACTCCTCCGGAAATGAGGGTGCTGGGTGGCGCTCTTTTTGGTGACCGTCGGTTTGGTCGAGTCTTCTTTTATCACAATGGGGCTGAGTCCTATTATTCCGGACGAGGCTTTCGAGCGTGCTTGAAAGTTTGAGGTCATCGCGTCGGGCGAGCGTGGCAGGAAGTTTCTAAGGGTTGGACCAATGGGGGTGCGCAGGGTAAGAGGTCTGGTCTCCATGAATTCACTTGTGCGCTCGTTCCTCGTATTTCTGCACGTGGTTTTTTGCCTCAGTGCTGACGGCGAAAGGAGCTTTGAACATCGGGGGGTGGAGGTCGATTTCGGAGAGGAGAGGGGAAGGGAGTTGTTGTTGGCGGGTGACTATATCATCGATAATATTTGGGAAGACGGAGCCCGTCTCTACGTGACTCGCGAGGAGCGGATTCAGCTCAGGGATGCGGGGTGGACCTATCGAGAATTACCCTCACCCCAGCTTCGGAAAAAAATAGGGGGCAAGGCCCAACTTGGCGAGTATCACAGTTATAGCGAAGTGCTTTCGTTTCTTAGCGATATGCAGACTGCCTATCCCGGGATTTGTCAGGTTTCCAACATTGGGCAGTCGGTGGAGGGACGTGATTTGCGGGTGATCAAGATTACGGATAATCCCACCGAGGAAGAAGATGAACCTGAGTTCAAATACGTCGCGACTATGCATGGCGACGAGCTTCTCAGGACTGAGATGTGTCTTTATTTCATCGATGAACTCCTTTCCAACTATGGTAGCGACCCAACGATAACGAACCTCATCAACACGACGGAAATTTGGATTCTTCCGCTTATGAATCCTGACGGGAGGGAAGTTCTTGATCGCTTTAATGCCGAAGGGGACGATTTGAATCGAACGTTCCCTGACGGTTCCAATGAAGAAATCGGGAATCTTTTTGACGGTCCGGAACCTGACCTCATCGAGCTTCCTCCGGAAGTTGCTCATGTCATCACTTGGTCGGCAGCCAATTCCTTTGTGCTTTCTGCAAACTTCCATGGCGGCGCCTTGGTCGCCAATTACCCCTACGACAACGATGGCCTCGGTAGTGTGGATTCGCCAACGAGCGACGACGCCTTATTCGAGTTTTTGGCGCTGACCTATTCGATCCATAATCCTCCGATGTGGAATTCACCCTTTTTCGAGAATGGGATCTCCAATGGAGCCGCTTGGTTTTCGATTGATGGAGGGATGCAGGATTGGAATTACCGCTACCTTTCTTGTAACGAGATTACAATGGAGATTTCAAATCAGTTCATTCCTCCCCAATCTCAGATTCCCCAATTTTGGACGGAAAACAGGGACTCCATGATGGCTTATTTGGAAGCAGTCCATCTCGGGATTCGAGGGGTGATAACTGATGGCGACACCGGGGAACCGGTCTTTGCCAAAGTCCTCGTGGAGGGAAACACGCAAGCGGTCTACACCGATCCCCAGGTGGGAGACTATCATCGCATGCTTTTGCCCGGCACATATTCGCTAAGTTATCACGCGGATGGATACGTCCCTGCATCTGTGGAAGATTTGACCGTAAACGCCGAGTCAGCTACTCGGGCTGACCTCGTCTTGTATCAGACAGTGCGGCCTGATTTTGACGACGATGGGTTTCCGGATGGGGAGGACCCTGATGATGATGACGATGGTCTGCCGGATAATTGGGAGCTCGCCTACGGTCTCAATCCTTACGATTCAGCGGACGCGTTGTTGGATGGTGATGGGGACGGGCTTGCAAACCTCGGGGAGTATTTGGCCGGAACTCTGCCCGATGATGGTTCTTCATTTTTGCAAATTATCGCCATGACCTTGAGTGATACTGGTAGTCATTTGACTTGGATCAGCGTGCCGGGGCGAAGCTATCGCATCTCGCATAGCGACGCTTTGGATGAGCCTTTTGTCCCAGTGGTCGAGGGAGTTGTTGCCTTGTCGGGGGAAACCAGCGAGGCGTTGCCGTTTTCGAGCGAAGCTACGCGGGGCTTCTTTCGGGTCGATGTTGAATAGCCGTTCTTCGGCTACGCCTTGCTCAACGAGGAGCGAGTTGGGGTGCTTTCGGATCTGGTTTGCGGGTGTAGGGAAACTTGGACTTCTTTTTGTAAATGGGTTCTTCCAAATACTTCCAGGAAAGGGAGGCCAAGCCCCACACAAGGGCTGAACAGGCAAGAAACACGACAGGAAACCAAGCCATCCCGATCTTGTGCTGAATGAAGGCCATATAGAACAGCCCCCCCACCAAATTGTGATAGAGATAGAGTCCGTAGGACTTGGTGCCAATCGATTGCGTGATGGGGTGCTCAAGGAGCTTTCCAATCGATCCGGGGATGCCGTTGGCCGCGAGATGAACGACCCAGAGAGTGCCGATGATGAGGAAGAACTGTTGCAACCCTTTCACCTGAACTGGCAAGTAATCGTTGAGGTAGCCGGTGCGAACAACCAGATAGACCAAAGCTGAAATTGCCCCCACAATGAGGGCTGGTTTTTTCGGCAATGTCCATCCTTCGTGCCGTCCATAGGCATAGATGCAACCCGCGGCGATATAATCGAATGCGTTCCAAGTGAGTTTGCCCGTCATGGTGAGATCTTGGCCGAAAAGGGTCCCGGGACGAAGGAGGGAGGAGAGCGCATTGTCTCCCACGAAGGCGGGGAGCGAGCGAGCGAGGCACGGGAGCAAGAGGCTCAGCCACAATAACAGGAGGGCTCCTTTGCGCGGGAGGAAGAGCAATGCCAATCCCCAGAGAATGTAGAATTGTTGCTCGATCGCCAAGGTCCAGAACTGATCCGCGCCTCCCTGCCAGCCGTGAAAAGCAAAGTTGATATTCACAATTCCGAAGAGATACCAAAGGATGTTCTCGCGGACATCGGCCTGATTGAGAAGAAGGTGGATGGCGAGAATCAGAAGGTAGCCGGGAAAGATGCGTAAGGAGCGGCGGATGATAAAGTTGCGATAGGTGTGGGGCAGATTCTGTGACTTGTCCTTTGCATGCAGCAGAATGCGGGTGATGAGAAAGCCAGAGAGGACGAAGAAAAAGAAGGCACCCGCTTCGAAGGGGAAGCGGAAGTGCACGAAAGCTCCTGTCCAGTGGTGAAAAATCACGACGAGGACACAAAATGCGCGAAGACCATTCAATTGCGGCACGTGGGAGAGGATGGGGGAACTTGAGGAAAGTAGGAATGGAAATCAGTGTCGGCAGAGCTGGCCCGCGCAATCTCTGCGCCAGACCTCGCGTTGCTTGCGACTTTCGCGGTCGACTATTGACCGCAGGGAGCAGGGCGGATATTCAAAAGGGGTGAAGGAAGCCATTACAGTTTCAGTGACAGGGGCAGCGGGTCAAATCGGTTACGCCCTCCTATTTCGTATCGCTAGCGGCTCCATGTTTGGGCCCGACCAACCGGTCAATCTCCGGCTCATCGAGATCGAGCCCGGGATGGCGGCTTTGGAAGGAGTTATTATGGAGCTGGACGATTGCGCATTCCCACTGCTGAACAGTGTCCATGGCACCTCAGACCTCGAAGACGGGTTCAAGGACACCAACTGGGCCTTGCTCGTTGGTTCTGTTCCTCGGAAGGCTGGTATGGAGCGCAACGATTTGCTCGGTATCAATGGAAAGATTTTCACCGGACAAGGGCAGGCTATCGCCAAGGCGGCCGCTCCCAATGTGCGCACCTTGGTGGTGGGTAATCCCTGCAATACCAACGCGCTCATCGCGATGAACAATGCGGCCGGCGTGCCCAACGAGCAATTCTTTGCCATGACCCGACTCGACGAGAATCGCGCCAAGAGCCAGCTCGCAGCCAAGGCTGGAGTTCACTCGAGTGACGTGACCAATCTCTGCATCTGGGGCAATCACTCCGCGACCCAGTATCCTGACTTCACCAATGCTAAAATCAAAGGTCAGCCCTTGACCTCCGTCATCACCGACCAGAATTGGTTGGAAGGCGAGTTCATCTCGACGGTGCAGCAGCGTGGTGCGGCGATTATCAAGGCCCGGGGCGCGAGTTCGGCTGCGTCTGCTGCCAATGCGGTCGTAGACACCGTGTCGAGCCTGACCACGGAAACTCCGGCCGGCGACTGGCACTCGGTTGCGGTTTGTTCGCCGGGCGCCTATGGTATTCGGGAAGGTCTCATCGCCTCCATGCCCATTCGCACCAATGCCGATGGCTCCTGGAGTGTGGTGGAACGCGTTCCGGTTGATGAATTCTCCCAAGGGAAAATCGATGCCACCATCAACGAGCTTCTCGAAGAGCGCGAGGCGGTCAAAGACCTCATCCCAGCCTAGATTTTTTTTAATGAGTGACCCCTTGGTGATTGCGGGACGCGAGTTCCGCTCACGTCTCATGTTGGGAACCGGCAAGTTCGGTTCGCCCTCCGCGATGAAGGATGCCCTCGAAGCGAGTGGCACCGAAATTGTGACTGTGGCTCTTCGTCGAGCGAATTTGACTGGAGAGAAAGATCCCTTTGCGGATATCCTAGAACACGTCGATCCGGAGAGGTATCTCGTGCTGGCCAATACCAGTGGAGCGATGGACGCGGCCGAGGCGGTTCGTCTAGCCAAGTTGGCGGCCGCCGCAGGTTTGCCGAAGTGGATCAAACTGGAGATTCACCCCGATCCCAATTACCTTCTGCCCGATCCAATCGAGACCCTGAAGGCCGCCGAAGAGTTGGTGAAAGAAGGCTTTGTTGTTTTGCCCTACATCAACGCTGATCCGGTTCTCGCCAAGCGTTTGCAGGAAGTCGGAACCGCCACCGTGATGCCTTTGGGTGCGCCCATTGGGTCGAATCGAGGCATCTCGACCCGTGACCAGGTGCGCATCATTGTCGAGCAAGCGACGGTTCCCGTCGTGGTCGACGCGGGACTGGGAGTTCCCAGCCACGCTGCCGAGGCGATGGAGCTGGGGGCTGATGCAGTCCTCGTCAATACCGCAATCGCAGTGGCAAGCGACCCTTCCGGCATGGCCCGCGCGTTCGCCATGGCCACTGAAGCGGGTCGTATGGCCTTTGAAATGGGTCTTCCCGATCAACTCGACAATGCCGAGGCCACTAGCCCATTGACGGGATTTTTGCAGGGTTAGAATCGATCCGGGTCCGAAGTCGGGAGCTCAGGGAACTTGAAAAGAGCCACGGCAGCGGATCCTGTGAGCGTGCTCTGTTTTCAGTCGCTTCGAACCAGCAGGTCGGAGCTACTCATTCGTGTCCAGTAGAAGTGGAAGCGTAGCTTCGACTACTATTTCATGCCGGTTTGTAATTCTAGCCCTGTGGGAGAACTGATATTGCTTGCCGATGAACTGCACAAGGTGTGGAACCGAGTTAAAGTATACCGGAGATCGAGAATTTCACGAAGGTCCTCGTTGGGGGGCTCTGGGTGAGATTGGAGAACTGATGGTCAACAAGCTGATTTTCTCGCTCTTTCTTTGTGAGTCGTGTGGGGAAGTTTCGTTTTTTGATCCTGCTTATCTCGAGCCGGACTCTAGCGCAGAGGCAGAAGTCGTGGTCGAATCCGAAGTCGAGGCTCGGCAACCTGAAAAGAGCATTGAGGAGCTTGTCAGAGAGGATGTTCACTTTCGGAAATGGTTGAACGATCATCCTGAAATGGAGGGGCGGGATGGGGTCGATCAGATCGCTCTTTATCGGGATTTTGAGGCAGGACGGTAGCACTCAAAAGGTCAGGACAAGTCAGAGTGCCACAAATTTGGTAGGCCATCGTTTTGGGGAGGCTTGCGTTTTGACGATTGGAGAAACAGGAGGGCGCCACTTTTCGAACGGTCCTATCTATTTTAGGATGAGTCGGGTTTCGGTATTTGATTTTTTTCGTCAAGAGAGTGCGGCGACGGGTGACGTTTTTTTGCTCTTAAAATGAAATTGGAGTGATAGCCAAACCCTTGGTTTTCAGTATAAAGGGTGTGACGTTTCGACTGACAACCACTCTTTCCGCTCTCGGGTGCTGGGCTACGATTTCCGCAGAAGAAGATATACTGCAGTTCAATCGAGATATTAGACCGATAATTTCTGAAAAGTGCATCGCGTGCCATGGTCCCGATGGAAAAAAGCGTGAGGCTGGCCTGCGGCTTGATACGCAGGAAGGGGCCTTTGCTCCTTTGAAAGAAGGGGAAGGATACGCCATTGTGCCGGGTAAGCCGGAAGATTCCGTTCTTCTGCATCGCATCGACACCACGGATGAAGACGAGGTGATGCCTCCGCATCACTTTCACAAGGAGGTCACCAAAGAAGAGCGGAAGATTCTTGAGCAGTGGATTCGCGAAGGCGCGGAGTATGAAGCGCATTGGTCCTACACCCCGATTGTGAGGCCTCCTGTTCCTGCGGTCGAAAAGCATCAGGAGCTGGTGAGGAATCCCATCGATCAATTTATTTTCCGGCGTTTGGAGAAAGAAGGAGTCGAGCCATCGCCCCTTGCGGACGAAGCCACTCTCGTGCGGCGGCTCTCGCTAGACCTCACTGGATTGCCGCCCGGGCCGGGTGCCGCAAGTGACCCCGAACAGGTGATCGAGGAGAGTTTGAATTCGCCAGCCTACGGAGAACGGATGGCGGTTCCGTGGCTGGATGTGGTTCGCTTCGCGGACACGGTGGGTTATCACGGGGACCAGAATCAGCGAATCTTTCCCTATCGAGATTATGTGATTCAGAGTTTCAACGACAACAAGCCGTTCAGCCAGTTTGTGATTGAGCAGATCGCGGGAGATCTCCTCCCCAATCCAACTGAGGAGCAAATTGTGGCGACTGGCTACAATCGCCTGAACTTGGTTACGCGGGAGGGAGGAGCTCAGCCCAAGGAGTATATTAAAAAGTATGCCGCTGACCGGGTTCGTTCCATTGGAACCTCTTTTCTCGGGCAGACCACGGGATGCGCAGAATGCCACGACCACAAATATGATCCCATCAGCGCGAAGGACTTTTACTCGCTCGCGGCATTTTTCGATGATTTGCAGCAATGGGGCGTCTATCAAAACTACAATCGCTCGACCCCGGACTTGAACGGTTTCAACAACGACCATCCGTTCCCTCCTGAGCTTGTGACTCGCTCATCATCTCTGTTGGAACGAATTCAGTTTCTTGAGTCCCAGGCTGTGGAGTTGCTCGCTCAACAGGGCATTCCTGAGGAGGGTGAGGAGAAGCTGATTGAGCTGAAGGATTTCATGGAGAAGCACCCAGACGGCTGGTCGGTGATGGAGACGAAGGCTTTTCAAAGTAGTCAGAATACACCGGGCAAAGTTCTTCCGGATGACCAGTCGATTCTTCTAACCGGCAGTCCAAGGAAGGATGATGTTCTATCGGTAGAGCTGCAGCCGAAGGGAAGGAACTTGGGCTCGATTCGGCTCGAGGCGCTGCCTGATGCGGCGAATGCTGGTCACGTGGGGCGGGATGCTTCGGGGCGGTTCAGTCTCTCGCCATCATTTGAGCTGCTTGTTCCCGGAGAGGACGCGCGTCCTTTGAAGGTCCGGTTCGCCCAGGCTGACCTCGATCGACCCGCCAAGTATGCGAATGGAGACCGGAGGTCGCTCTCTTTTGACGGCACCTGGTTTTCTGCGCCGGCTCGATTCGAGCTGCCTTCGGACCTGACTCGAAAGAAAGCCACCGCCGTCTTCTGTCTCGAGCAAGCGATTGAAATTCCGGCGGGGGCAATAGTGCGGGCGAAAATCGCTTCGGCAGATATAGGAAGAATGCGTTTTTCCCTTTCCCCTCGTCTCGATCCGGTTCCTGGCCACGATGCCTTTTCCCCCCAGTTTCGGGCCGCCCTCGAGTCTTCTCAAGAAAATGCGGCCTTCCACTTGTGTTTCACGCCTCCAGCCAAGCTGGGGGCTGGCTATGGGAACGTTCTTGCCGGCATCCGCGATGCACGTGGTGGTTGGACCCGCACCGTGGTGAGTAACTCGATAGACAAGCCGGCGTACCCAAGCCGGGTGCTCAATCGAGGAGATTGGCAGGATGAATCCGGCGAGCTCGTGGAGCCGGCGGTGCTCTCGTTTTTACCCTCTGATTCTCTTCCCTCGGATCGGCGTTTGACCCGACTGGACTTGGCCAACTGGATTGTTGCGGACGAGAACCCTTTGACCGCTCGACACTTCGTCAATCGGCTTTGGAAGCAGTTTTTTGGAAGCGGGCTTTCCAACGTGCTGGACGATCTTGGAGGACAGGGCGAGCCCCCCAGCCATCCTGATCTTCTCGATTGGTTGGCTGCCGAGTTCCGGGATTCGGGGTGGAATGTGAAGCATATGGTGAGGCTCATCACCGAATCCCACACCTATCGCCAGGCCGCGGCTCACCGGGAGGATTTGCTGGAAAAAGATCCCTACAATCGGCTCCTGGCCCAGCAAGGCGGGCGTCGCCTGGACGCTGAATTTGTTCGGGACAATGCTCTTTCAGTGGCCGGTCTGCTCGAGCAGAGGCTCGTGGGTGGGCCTTCGGTTTTCCCATATCAACCAGCGGGCTACTATGAGCCGCTGAACTTTCCCACCCGGAAATATCGCGCCAGCGGGAGCTTCCAGCAGCATCGGCGGAGCGTCTACGCCCATTGGCAGCGCACCTTCCTCCATCCCACTATGGCGAGCTTCGATGCTCCCGCGCGGGACGAGTGCGCGGCGGACCGGCCAATGGCCAACTCGCCGCAGCAAGCTCTCGCTCTCTTGAATGATCCTATCTTTGTCGAGGCAGCCCAAGCGCTCGGTGAGGTGGTGACGAGAGAGTTGCCCGAAGGGAGTGACCAACAGCGTATCGAGTTTCTTTTCCAGCGCGTGCTCAATCGAGCGCCCGACGAGGTGGAGCTGGCGAGTTTCGGGAAGGTCCTGGACTCGATCCGAGAAGGAGAGAGTGAGCTTTCACCTTGGTTCCAAGTCTCCCGACTCATCCTCAATTTGCACGAAACAATTACCCGATACTAGATTTCTAGTATTTCAGAACCCGAATCTTTTTATCTTATGTTGTTTACCCCAGAACACGCTCTTTCAATCAATCGCCGGACCTTTCTCGACCGTTCATTCGCAGGTATCGGAGGAATGGCGTTGGCTTCGCTTGTGGCGCGCACAAACGCCTCTCAAACGCCTTGGCCGGGAACCTATGACAATGTTCTCCACTATGCGCCAAAGGCGAAGCGAGTGATTCACCTCTGTATGGCGGGAGGTCCTTCGCATCTGGAGACCTTTGACCACAAACCCGAGCTCACTAAACTCGATGGGCAGCCCTTTCCCGAGTCTTTCACCGCCGGTCAGCAGTTGGCGCAGTTACAGGGGAAAAAGTTGACGGCCCGGGGAGCTGTTGCGGGCTTTTCCCAACACGGACAATCCGGTCTTTGGATCTCCGATTTGTTTCCGCATCTCGCAGGGGTGGCGGATGATCTTTGCATCATCAACTCGATGAAGACCGAGCAGATCAATCACGATCCAGCTCACGCATTTTTCAACACAGGTTCGATTGTGAAGGGGCGTCCTTCCATGGGATCCTGGATGCTCTATGGCCTGGGGGCGGAGACGGAAGAATTGCCGGGTTACGTGGTCTTGGTCTCTCACCCGGGACAAGGCAATTCGGCTCAGCCCATTTCCTCCCGGCAATGGTCCTCGGGATTTTTGCCTAGCAAGTTTCAGGGAATCCAGTTCCAGTCGAAAGGGAATGCCGTTCACTTTGTGGGGAATCCGGAAGGGGTCTGCCAATCGACCCAGCGACAGCTGATTGATGAGATTCAAAAGCTCAACCAGCATCTGCGCTCATCGCGAGTTGATCCGGAAATTGATACCCGCATCTCTCAATACGAGATGGCCTTTCGGATGCAAAGTTCAGTTCCTGAACTCACGGATATGAGCGGCGAGTCGCAATCGACTCTCGACATGTATGGTCTCGAGCAGCCCGGGGATGGCTCTTTCGCTTCGAACTGCCTCCTGGCGCGTCGCATGCTCGAGCGGGGAGTGCGCTTTGTTCAGCTCTATCACCGTGGTTGGGACCACCATGGGGGAATCGAAAAGCAGATGAAGGTATCGGCCAAATCCAGCGATCAAGCTTCGGCAGCACTCATCAAAGACCTCAAAGAGCGAGGCATGCTTGAGGACACTTTGGTGATTTGGGGAGGAGAGTTTGGTCGGACTCCGATGGGGCAGGGCAGCGGGCGTGACCATCACATCAACGCATTCTCCATCGTATTGGCGGGTGGAGGAGTGAAGAGTGGGATGAGCTACGGTGCTACAGATGAGCTTGGCTACGGAGTCGCGGAGAATCCGGTGAGCGTCCACGATTTGCATGCCACCATGCTGCGTCTTTGCGGGATCGATGATGCGCGTTACACCTACAAGTTTCAAGGACTGGACTTTAAGTTGTCGGGGGTCGAGCCGGCGAAAGTCGTTGAGGACATTCTGGCGTGAGGAACAGAGGAGGCTTGTGCTTCACGGTGAACAAATTAAGAACCCCTTAGGACTCGACTTGGCGCAAGGTCGGGGGAGAATTGCGCCGCGTTATGGATGAGTCGATTTTGATTGCGGTTTTGATGGGCGGACCAGGTTCCGAACGGGAAGTCTCCTTGGCTTCTGGCAAAGCCGTCTTACAAGCTTTGCAGGAGGAAGGGCTCACCGCAGTCGGGGTGGATGTGACTGATACTACTCCCGCTTTGCCTGAAAACACTGGACTGGTATTCAACGTCATCCACGGGACTTTCGGCGAAGACGGCGAACTGCAGGCCTATTTGGAAAGTCTGGGCGTGCCCTACACGGGAGCGGGGGTGGAAGACAGCCGGATTGCCTTTGACAAGGCCCTGAGCAAAGCGGTTTTCCTCGAGAAGGAGGTGCCAACTCCTCGTTCCGAAATTCTGGATGTTTCCGGAGGGGCGAAATTACCCTCAATCCCGGTGCCCTTCGTAGTGAAGCCCCCTCGGGAAGGCAGCAGCGTTGGGATTGAGATTGTGAAGGAGCAGGCGGAGGCTCTTCCGGCAATCGAGCGGGGCGCGAAATTTTGTGATGATTTGCTAATTGAGGAGTTTGTGGAGGGACGAGAGTTGACGGTCGGGGTCCTGGATGGCGTGGCTCTTCCCGTCGTCGAGATCATCCCGCCGGATGGAGGAAGTTACGACTTTGCGACCAAATACACTTGGTTGAGTGGGCAAAAGAACGCCAGCAACTATATCTGCCCAGCCGAGATTTCGCCCGAAGAGACAGCGATTGTTCAGGCAGCGGCTTTGAAAGCGCACGAATCGTTAGGAATTGGAGTTTACTCGCGGGTAGATGTTCTGTTAAATTACTTAGGTAATCCTTACGTTTTGGAAGCCAATACTATTCCTGGAATGACCGCGAGCAGCCTTTTGCCTATGGGCGCAAAGGCTGCGGGCTATTCTTTCGGTGGCCTGTGCCGTCGCATCTCGGAGTTATCCTGGCAACAGCGTGGGGTGAAAGCCTGAGCCATCCATGTCACGCAAACGAACCAGCAAAGTTAGAAAGCAAGCCTCCGGGCCGAGGACAGTCAACTTGCGCGCGTCCAGCGGTCGGGTGATGTGGTGTCGCACCAAGGCCGGCACTTGGCGGGCTGCCAAATGGCTGGTCTTTCTCGCTGTTCTGGGGGTAGGAGTGGTGATCGGGAAGTCCACCCTGCAGAAGGTCTTTCTGGATAGCGAAGAGTTTGCGCTCAAAAGAGTTGAGCTCTGGCAATGGGAGGGGGAAGAAATGCCCCGCCTGGTCGACCATGCCCGTTTGGCGGAGGTGACCGGTTTGGATCCCCGCGCAAGCATCTTCGCCTTTCAATTGGGCGAAGTGGAAAATCAGTTGGCCGCGTTGCCGGAAGTTAAAAGAGTGCGCGCCACCCGCCGCCTGCCTGACGTTCTCCGCATCCGGGTGGAGGAACGCGAACCGGTGGCTTGGGTGGAGTCTCCCCGCCAGCGTATTATTGGGCGAAACTACGATCACGGAATGCTGGTGGATGCCGACGGCTACTGCTTCCAGCCCTCCCGCGCGATGATGGAGGTTGTCAACGACCTGCCAGTAATCACCACGGGTGATCGCGGAAAAGATGATTTTGTTTCGGGTCAGAAGGTGAAAGGCCGCGAGTTCCTGCGCGCGCTGGAGTTGGTCAAGCTTTCCAAGCGCTATCTTGCAGAAGCGGGCTGGAGTCTTCCCGCCATTGGGTTGCGCAATGACTTTTCGTTGATGGCGAAAACCCACACGGGAACAGTAGTGACCTTCGGGCTCTATGAACATGAACGTCAATTGGAGGACCTCCTTCTCATTCTCGACCACGCTCGCAAAACTTCCCGGGGAGTGGAGCGGGTGAACCTGATTCCTGAGCGCAACATTCCGGTTGTTTTTGCGCATGCGGGGGGGAATCTCGAAGCACCGGGCTCACCTCTGGAGAGCAGTTTGGAAGCAATTTTGACCCGCAGTTAAAGACATGGCAAAGACCCGTATTCACGTTGGATTGGAAATTGGAACCACCAAGACCTGTATGGTCGTGGCGGAGGTGAAGCCGGATGGCTCCGTCAAGATTCTAGGAGTAGGCGAAGGCCGTTCGGCTGGAGTGCGCAAAGGGGAAATCGCAGATTTCCTGCAGGTCAAGGCTTGCGTGAAGTCCGCTCTGCTAGAGGCTGAAGATGCCAGTGATGTCGAAATCAACAGCGTTTTCCTCGCGGTGACCGGTAGCCACATTCAGGGCGTGAACAACGTGGGAACGTTTCGTTTGCCCGATAACGAGAAGGAAGTTTCATTGGAGCACGTCGAGGAGGTCAAAGAGATTGCCGCCGACATGCAGCTGCCTGTGGAGCATGTTTACCTCCATAATCTTGTTCGTCATTTTAGCCTTGATGGGCAACAGCATGCGAATAGTCCCGTGGGGCTGATTGGCCGGACCTTGGAGGCTGACTTCCACATCGTGCACGGGATGGAGACCCGAATTCAAAATTCCATCAAATGTGTTCGCGAGACACCGCTAGATGTCGATGACGTGGTCTTTGCTCCAGTGGCTTCGGCTCAAATTGCTCTAACCAAAGCCCGCAAGGAAGCGGGCGCGATGGTTATTGATATCGGGGGCGGAACGACGGATTATATTCTCTATATCGATGGTGCGATTGCTGCCTCGGGCTGTGTTCCGGTGGGTGGAGATCACATCACAAATGACATTCACCTGGTCACTCATGTGCCACTTTCCAAGTCGGAAAAACTCAAGGTGACCGAGGCCGATGTCTCGGGCGATCCGGCCAAGTCTGTCGGCACAGTGAAGGTCACGGACGACAAAGGTTTCCCCGATGTGGAAGTCCAACGGCAGGAACTCAACGATGTGGCGCGGTGGCGTTTGGAAGAAACCTTCGAGATTGTTCGAGGCAAGCTGCCCGAAGGATGGAAAGAGAATGTGGGGACGGGAGTCTTTCTAACAGGAGGAACCAGCCTGATGAATGGAATCGGTGAGCTTGCCTGCGAGGTCTTTGGTCTTCCTGTCTATCGTCCCGAGCGTCCCGAGGTCAGTGGAGTTCACGCTTACTTCAAGGACCCGCAGTATTCCACCGCACTAGGTTTGATTCGCTATGCCCAGATTCTTGACGAAGAACGTCCGGAAAAGGGGGGTGGACTTGGGACTTTCTTCAAAGCTCTTCTTCCGTTCGGACACCGTTAGCGGGATGGGACGATAATGCGCTGGGTCCCGGGCCTTGGATTGAGGGCAAAGACCGCGAGATGTCGATCGACGGACTTTCCTTCGGTTTGAATCACGGGACGGGATTGGGGATTCCTGACCGTTGTTAGCAAATGCGCCCCCAGAGATTCCATCGCACTGAGGGCTAGAAGGTGTTCCTTGTCGAAATAGGAGGTGATGATGAGCAAGCCTTCGGGGTCGAGTTGGTGCAAGGCGTGGTCGAAGAGAGAAGTCCAAAGTTGAGGCCCGTTCCAGAAATTCTGGTGCCGGAAAAAGGCCAGATGAGTAGGACTGGGAATTTCCTTCAGTAGTGGCAGCTTTGAGGCATCCAAGTTGAGAAAGTTCGCTCTCAGTTTGGAGGACGACTGGTTTTGGGCTGACCATCTGGCGGAAGCCTCGTCCAATTCCGCAGCCCGAATATCAATTCCGGTGAACTGGGTTTCGCCAAATGGGTCGGCAAAGAGATCGGCCAAAAGGCCAGTCTCATCCGAGCGGCCGCAAGCGAGGTTCAGAATGTGGCGCTGGCTGGGGAGGTTCTTGCCAAGAAACGGAATTGCGTGGTTTTCCAGTAAACTCCGCAGAGCTGCCAAGTCCTCGGGCGTCTCCCGGTAAGAAAATGGACGATTTGGCAGGTGCATGGTCCCGACTTAGCAACCAAAATAGCCGAAAACGAGAGAAAACGCCCTTTGGTGTCCTGCTCTCCTTCGAAACCATCGTTTTTACGACGCTCTTGGTAGTTGTGATTCTTTCAAAAGTGTTGGTAATCTTCTCTTTAGTGAGTGAAGCGGCCGAAGAACAAATTGGAGAGATTGCAGATCTGTTTGCGATTGAGGGCGAATTCTTAGGCGCGGAGGAGGTCGAAACTGGTCTTATCAATTCAACTTGGTTGGCCAGCTATGAGAAGGAAGATGGAGAAAGGATTCGCTTCATCCTGCAGCGAATCAACGAATCGGTCTTTGGTGATCCGCTGGTGGTGATGCGCAATGTGGAATGCGTCACCAGACATATCAATTGGAAGGTCCTTCGGGTGAAGAAAGACTTCGGCGGTCACACCCTCAATCTCTACCCCGGTCGGGGAGGCAATAGTTTTGTGAAAGGGCCCGGGGGAGGAATTTGGCGTTGCTATAACTATATCGAAGGGTGTCGGACCTATGATGTTGTCGAGAACACCCGGCAGGCTTATCAGGCTGGTCATGCCTTTGGAGCTTTTCAAGATTTGGTTAGTGACCTTTCACCCGAGGATATCGTCGAGGTGATTCCGGATTTTCACAACACGCCCCGTCGTCATCGTCGCTTGCTGGAGGCAGTGGAGGCGGACCTCGCGGGCAGAGTCCACGAGGTTCAGGCGGAGTTGGATCTTGTGGCCGGAATGTCGGCGGAGATGAGCTTGATTGCCGGAATGGTGGAGAATGGAAAGTTGCCAATTCGCGTGACCCATAACGATACCAAGATTAATAACGTACTCTTCGATGTCGATTCGGATGAAGCCATGTGTGTAATCGATCTCGATACGGTGATGCCGGGGGTCTCACTCTACGACTTTGGCGATCTGGTAAGAACTGCGACTAATCCGGCTGCCGAAGACGAGCGGGACTTGTCCAAAGTTGAGATGAGAATGCCAATCTTCGAGGCGCTGGTAGAAGGCTACCTCGAGTCGGCGCGCGATGTTCTGACCGATGAGGAGGTGAAGCTCCTTCCCTTTTCGGGCAAATTAATAGCTCTCGAATTGGGAATGCGTTTCCTAACAGATTACCTCAACGGGGACCAGTATTTCAAAGTCAAACGCGAAGGGCAAAATTTGGACCGGGCCCGAACCCAGCTGAAGTTGGCGGTTGAGATAGGAAAGGCTCAAGAGGCGATGAACAACTACGTTGCCAAGGTCGCCAAGACTTCGAGTTAGCCTTTCTCATGTGATTCGAGACCCCCTTGTTAGAAGGAACTGATGGAATCTCGAGGAACGGGCTGACGGGCCGGTGCCTGCGGCGGCGGTGTCGGATTTTCAATGCGGCGATCATCTTCGAAAAAGGCCGATTCGAATCCGACCAAAAATCCAAAGCAGCAAGAGAACAAAAGTGCTTGCGAAAACACTCGGTGAGTCAGCAGATTTCACAGGACCGATTCGCAGAAAAAAACGGTGCTCTATGACTAGTAAAGCCGTGATGTAGGAACCGACGAACAGGACTCTACTTTTGATTCTGGCTCTCTTTTGCCTGTCTCTCCGGGCATCGGTCGACTCAGCGAGTGACTTGGGACCTTTGTAGGGATCTTGGTTCAATAAAATCAAGTCAACTGGTTCGCGCTCTCTCGAATGGGGTGCCCGGGTTCTTCCAATAACGGAGATTGCTTTCAGTCAAACAAGTCAATCGGCGCTGCCGGTAGGCCAGTTCAGGCTTCAAGGCTGCCACGAGTATGAAAGAGAGAGGCGCGCTCTTTCCCCAAATTGCAGGGAAGAGCGCTTTGTCCTGAAGCGTTCGAATAAACGGGATATCCGGTTAAAAAATCTCCTGCGCCAGAATGTCGTCCATGGTCTGGCGCTTGCGAATCACGGTTGCCTGATCGCCGTCTACGAGAACCTCGGTGGGAAGGGGGCGCGAGTTGTAGGTCGAGCCCATCACCGCACCGTAGGCACCTGCGGACATGAGTGCGAGAAGCTCTCCTTCCTCGAAGTCTGGGAGCTCACGATCTTGGCAAAAGAAGTCTCCGGTTTCGCAGACTGGTCCCACGACATCGGTCTTCACCGTGCTACGCGGACCGCCTTGGGTTAGGGGAACAATCTCGTGGTAGCCCTGATAAAGCGCGGGACGAATCAAGTCGTTCATGCCAGCATCGACAATTTTGAAGGTCTTGGCCTTGCCGCGCTTTTCATAGAGGCAGCGGGTGATCATCACGCCGGCATTGCCCACGATGTAGCGACCGGGCTCAAGAAGGATTTTCAGACCCAGCGGTTTGAGGATGGGGATGAGTTCCGAGGCATACTTCTCGGTGGTGAGAGGCATATCCTCCGGGTGGTTCGCATCCCACCAATCGGGGCTGCCGGACTCCAGCGCGGGGTCGTAGATGATGCCGATTCCCCCTCCGATGGAGAAGAATTCGATACCATACTTTTCCTTCAAATCGGCTGCGAGCGGGGCGACCTTGGTCACGGCATCACGGAACGGTTGCACGGTCGTGAGTTGGGAACCGATGTGCATCTGGAGTCCCTTCAGCTGAACGTGTTCCATCTTCGAGGCCCGCTCGAAGACGTCGGCGATCACATCGAAGTCGATGCCGAACTTGTTCTCCGACTTGCCGGTCGAAATGTATTTATGGGTCTTGGCGTCCACATTGGGATTGACCCGGATGGAGACTGGCGCGGTCTTTCCCATCTCCCCGGCGACCTTGTTGATGAAGTTGAGTTCTGCCTCCGACTCCACGTTGAAAGCGTGGATGCCAAGTTCCAGCGCATACTCGATCTCTTCCCGGGTTTTTCCGACTCCGGCGAAGGTGCATTTGGCCGGATCTCCACCGGCTTTCACCACGCGGTAGAGCTCACCTCCCGATACGATATCGAAGGATGCTCCCATCTCATTGAGAAGGGACAGAACCGCCACATTGGAATTGGCTTTAACGGCATAGGCCACTTCATGGTCGATCGGGGCCAAGGCGTCATCGAGGCGCTTGTAGTGCTCGCGGATGGTGTTGGCTGAGTAGACGAAAGTCGGAGTGCCTTGTTGCTCGGCAATCTCGACGAGAGACACTTGTTCCGCGTGAAGGGCGTTATCGTGAAATGAGAAGTAATGCATGACCTTGGACGGGGCGGACTATGGGATTCCCTGCCAAATTGGGCAAGAGGGGAAGTTGTCTTTGCGGAACTGACTTTAGCGCTTCAGGACCTTGGTCTCCGGGGAGAGCTCCAGCTGGGGCTCGATTCCTTCTTTGGGAAGAACAAGACGAGTCAGTTCTTCGCTCCCTACGATCGTTAAGGAAAGCCCCTCGGGCACCGTAACGACGGTGCGAACATTGAGCTCGGAGAAAAAGCCCTCCCGTCGATAGTCGACGCGGATGGTGGGTGGACCGTCGGTGAAGGTGCTGCTTGCCCGCAGCCGGCTCTTGGGCGCGCGATGACCATCGGTGAAGCTTGTGATGGAAAACTCTTTGCCCGGCACGATTTCAAGAATGTCCTCTCCATTGAAATCCAAACGCAATTCTTCCAGAGGCGGGAGGTCGTCTGGGGTTGCGGTGAGTCTTTTGTCGTAGGGCCAAATGGTTCCAACCAGAGCAAGAATCAAGACCACGACCGGAGCGGAAGCCCAGCGAACCCATTTGGGCAGGGGCTTGGTCCCTTCTTTTGCTTGCCAGTAGAGGGATTGGTCAAGTCGAAGGAGTTTGTAGAAAAGCAGCGAAGTGAACCACATCACTGCGGCGGCCCAGATGACGTCGGAGGCAAAATGCCCTCCTTGGGTCATCCTTGCAATGCCGATGAGGAGGCCCAACAAAAGCGAGAGAATGAGAGCCCACCACCGACGCCGACCTTTCAAGAGGGGAACCAGGGCCAAGAAGTAAAATCCGACGGTGGCATGGCCACAGGGAAAAGACTTTCCTGTTGATTCGGGTTCGTAGTGGAGCAGTCGCTCGAAGCTTTCTGTTCCGTCGAAAGCGGTCACTTGCTTGGGGCGGGGGCGCCCCCACTGGTCCTTCAATATGGAGTTGGTAATGAGACCGGCCCCAATGAGTAATACGAAGAAGAAGTAAGCGCTGAGCTTTCGGTATTTTGCCAAGCTCTGATTTCCAAAGCCTAGCATGAGGGTGAAGATGGAGACGACCCCGAGCAGAATGGCTGGGACGGGACCGATGGTGTAAAAGAAACGCCAAATGGGGGAATCGCCAACCGGCCATCGATTGTCACCTCCGTAAAAAGGCTCCTGAAGCGCGAGGTCGAGGTCGGAGAATAGGAAAGGCAGGGAAAGAGCGGCCAGAATGGCGATGGGTAGGTAGATAGCGGCGCGCACGACCAGAGTTTGACTCGCTTGGGGCCACTTGTCAGCAGTCACTTTGGTCACCCTGCTTGCTTCTGTCACGTTCTGGACTGGTGCGAGAGCGTTTCATCGGTTCCATTCAGTCCGTGTCGCAATTCACTGCAGATTGGAAGGCCTGTTGGGCCGATTTTGCCTGGCGTTGGAACTCGGGGTTCAAGCGTGGCCTCCTCTTTCTGTTAGGATGGGTCGCAATGACTTGGCTCCTATTCGGATGGTTCGACGAGCCGCTCCTGCTTTGGATTCAAGGTCGTAGCGGAGCTGACCTGAATGTGAAAAGGGTGATCGCACCGAATCAGGAAGGGCTTGTGGCTTTTTGCAAGTGGTTGCGGGTCTACTCGGATTTTCTTTGGTTTAATTTTTTTGGGGGCTTGGCTTTGCTCGGATACGGCTTTTGGAAGAAGAAGGTTCACTGGCGACGCGCTGGGTTGGCTTTCTTTTTGGCGGGAGCAATGGCCGGAGTGACAGTGCAAACTCTGAAGACCTTTTCCGGGCGTCCCCGTCCTTCTACCCTAGCAAAAAGTGAAGAAGCGCAAACTGCCTATGACTTCCGCGGGATCACCTTCAAAGGGGGGTGGAGAGGTTACCCCAGTGGACATTCGGCAGCGGTCTGGGCCAGTTGCATTGCACTGGGACTACGGTTTCGGAGGGCTCTGGTTCCACTTCTTATCTTTGCCTCCATCGTGGGCTGGTCGCGAATCTATGGCAATTATCACTGGCCGACCGATGTCTTGTCCGGCGCGGCATTGGGGACGCTGATAGGTTGGTTTTGGGGGGCGATGCGAGGGGAGCGGGAGGTGATGGAATGATAACGGTCGATGAATTGACTAATTATCTTCATCTCCATATTCCGCTGAGTGCGGCCATGGGGGTGACTGCGCTGCAGGCCTCGTCCAGTGAGGTTCGGCTCAATGCTCTCTTCGAACCAAATATCAATCATCAGGCAACGGTCTTTGGCGGGAGCGCATCCGCAGTGGCTATTCTTGCTGCCTGGAGCCTGATGCATGTGCGCTTGCGGGAAGCTGGCTTGAATTGCGAATTGGTGATTCAACGTAACTCGATGGAATACCTTCTCCCGTTCGACAAGGATTTCGAAGCGGTCTGCACCTATGTGGACGAGGAAGCGTGGCTGCGTTTTCTTAAGCTCTATGAGCGGCGTGGGCGAGCGCGTCTGGTGGTGCAAGCCCGTTTGTTCTGCGAGGGAGATCTTGTTGGGGAGTTGGAAGGAGCTTTTGTCGCCCTGAAACGCGGGTAGCGAAATTCTTTCTAATTCTTGTTCCCGCCTGGCCGTTGTTTCCAGGTATGAGAAGAAGGAAAGAAATCGGAGAAATTTTAGCGCAACCGCGAGTGGATGTCAGTTCGTTGGTGGATATCAGTTTTTTGCTACTGATTTATTTTTTGGTGACTACCACTTTGTTTGCCAAAGAGCAGGATATGCCCCTGACCTTGCCGGGTAGCGGACTTGCGAGCGAGTTGGCTCCTATCGAAGTCCGAATCGAAAGTGACAACCGGGTGATTTTGCATGCGGGCCAGCCTTTCGCTGAAGAGGTGGGTGCGACCAGCGATGGGCGCGAGCTTCCGCGTTTGGCTGAGCATCTCGCGCTTTTGCGGGTGGCTAACCAAACGGTCGAACTCGACGTGGCGCAGGGAGCGGACTACCAGCGCTTTATGGATGTGCTCAACTGTCTCCGGGGCGAAGGTTTCGACGAGATTGGAATCTGCCAGCACTAGAAGTGGTCGGAACCTGGCGACAGAGAGAGGGATTTACGAAGCCCCCAATCAAGCGCTATAGTTCAGGAATGATGGGAAAGAGGTTGCTGAAAAGGGTTGTGCTTGGCTTTGTGCTTTGCCTCGCCACTCTGGCGGCTGTGAATGGTGATGAGGATCGGGCTGCGAAGGTTGCATTGCGGGTGGGGCCAACCCTCAGTGAGAACCTGGAGGGGGCTGGCCTTTCGATGGGGAGTCCGGTTTTCATCCGCGTCTTCAAGGAGGAGCGGGAATTGGAGCTCTGGTTGAAAAAGGGTGACCTCTATCAGCTTTTTCGCACTTATCCCATCGCGGCGATGTCGGGCGAACTTGGCCCCAAGCTCGCGGAGGGCGATCGACAGGCTCCGGAAGGCTTTTACTTCGTCCCTTCCTCCGCGATGAATCCACGAAGCGCGTTCCACCTGTCATTTAATATTGGGTATCCCAATGCCTATGACCGGGCCCACGGACGGACGGGGACTTTCATCATGGTTCATGGTGACCGCCAGTCCATTGGCTGTTTCGCGATGACTGATGAGAAGATTGAGGAGATCTATACCCTGTGCAATGCGGCTTTGAAAAACGGGCAACCTTTTTTCCGAGTTCATTGTTTTCCCTTCCGGATGAGCGTCGAGAGGATGAAGCGTGCTGAAGGGCACCGGTGGGAATCCTTTTGGAAAGAGCTGCAATCCGGTTACGACTGGTTTGAGGAAAAGAAAGTGCCGCCCAATGTGGAGGTGCGGGAAAAGCGCTATCAGTTCGGTCCCATTCGAGGGGAATCGTGACATGATTCGACCGCAACAGATCCTTCTGTGTTGAAATGAGGGCGTTCCGAGCCAACTCTCTGGCATGGACCGCTGCGAACACGGGCACTATGTCTGCGCTGATACTATTCTGGCGAGAGCCAAGGAATCAGGGTTGAGGAAAACCAAGGCCTTGGAGGCCGTCGTTGAAGCGATGGCTGCTGCGGGGACCCCCATGCCGTTGTCCGAGTTGGAGAAGGTGCCCTCGGTTGCGGGAATTTGTGACCGCACGACACTCTTCCGTCTTTTGAATCGTCTGGGGGAGCATGGATTGGTCCGCCGTCTGGGGCTGCACGAGCGCGCGGCATTTTTCACTCTGGCAATGCCCGGCGGACATCACGACTACCTGATTTGCAAAGAGTGTGGTTCGGTGGAGCTGCTCAAAGTTGACTGTCCGGTGAGGGAGCTGGAGAACGAAGTCGCCAAAACAAGTGGATACACCCAATTGTATCACGAACTTGAGATCTACGGTGTTTGCCCCAATTGCAATGATTAGTTCTCCACCCCGGCACATCGGCATCACAATTCCTCCCAACCATGGCATAGGAACCGGGAATTTGCGCACCGCTCAGCGCTTGCTTAAGTTTTTAGCCAATCAAGGCCATCGCGTCGAGCTCTTGCCTGCGGATGGGTTGGCAGATTGCGAGGTGTTGATTGCCTTGAATGCGGTAAAGAGCTTTCCGGCCATCTCGCGCTTTCATCGGTCCGGACAGGGCAAGCTCGTCGTGGTAGTTACTGGCACAGATCTCAATCGCCGGGATTCGGAGGAGTGGAACCAGGCTCTCACGTGGGCCGATCGAATAGTCGTATTGCAGGAAAGAGCAAAGGCCGTGCTTTCGCCTGAATTTCAGAAAAAGACAGAGGTCATCATCCAAAGCGTGAGGCCTCTACCTGAAGCTGGGGAACGGGGAGAGAGGTCGGGCTTTCAGGTTTGCGTGGTCGGTCATTTCCGCGAAGAAAAGGACCCGATGCTCACCGCGTTGGCCTCCAGGCTTCTCGACTTCGAGTCTGCGATTCAGATTCGGCAAGCGGGCGCTATATTGGAAGAGAGGTTTCTCCGCGAGATTGAGGATGAGAGATTTCTCAATCCCCGTTATCAATGGTTGGGCGAATTGGGAAGAGTCGAAGCGCAACGGCTCATTAGTGAAAGTGATCTAATGGTTCTCAGCTCGACTTCGGAAGGCGGCCCGGCAGTAGTTGGCGAAGCGGTGGTGGCAGGCACACCCATTCTTGCAACTCGGATTGACGGGGTGGTTGGATTGCTCGGTGAAGACTATCCGGGATATTTCGAGCCCCACGATCTTGTGGGCTTGTCCAAGCTTATGGCAAAGGCCGAGAGCGATCAGGGCTTCTATCAGGAACTCAAGAGAGCGGTCAGCCTCAAGAAAGAGCAGTATGACCCCGCAAGGGAAAGTCTGAATTGGGCCGCGCTCTTGAGGAAGATCGAATAAGAAGTCCTTTGGCTCTTTTCTGTTGTTAGCCTGAAGGTGAAAAAAAAACGAGCCGCAATCCCGAAGGAAAGCGGCTCGCGGATTTCTGCGAAAACAAGAGAGTTCGAGTGACCCTCCGGATTAATCTCTATTCGAGCAAGGTCGCATTGAGGCGCACGAAGAGCTTTCCGTCGGGTTCGCCGAGCGTCTTGCTAATGGCGACCGAGATGGCCTGAACTCCATCGACTGCCTCTCCGACCGTTACCTCAGGGTCAGCAACACCACTGACAAAAACATCGGTCCAATTGTCGGGTTGCAAATCAGTGCTGTATTGGAAGAGGAGGTCGACATCCATGTCGGAAATTTCCAAGCGGTCAAAGGAAAAGACAAGGTCAGCTCCTGAGATGTCATAGGTCGGAAGAATGGACGTATCAGCAACCTCGGGATCACCGTTCAGAACGTATTCCAGAACATTGGCGATTCCGTCTCCATCACTATCATCTTCTGGGCTGGTTCCATCCAGAGAGGGGAAGTCCGCGGCCCAAGTGGCGTAGGAGAAACCTTCGAAAGTCGATTCGACTGTTAGAAGGCCGGTGCCTTCTTGGAAGGTCCATACAGTCGAGTCGGCATCAGCAGTATCGTAGACCCATACTCCCGAGTCAGCAGGACTTTCGACGAAGTCAGGTCCACCCAGAGCTCCCACCGAGAAGGTGGCTCCATAGGTTTCGTCGAGGAATTCGTTTTCCACGATCACCCAACTGTTGCCATCAATCTTTTCGGCCCCTGAGAGGTCGAAGAGAATCTTTCCATCCAAATTGACCGCTCCACTCGTGAGCTCGCCTCCCAAAACGGCATTGCTGACGTTGTTGGCACCGGGGGCGAAGATGAGACTGCTCGTCGTGCTGGTGAAGGTCAGGGTTCCATCTTCAATCACGGTGTTACCAGTGTAGGTATTCTCCCCGGCGAGGATTTGCGTCCCGGTTCCGATTTTACGGATATTGCCTGTGCGAAGGACTTCGGTGCCGGATGAAGGGGTGTCAATGATAGCACCATTAAAGGTCGCGTCTCCATTGGACACTCCGATCGTGGCTTGCACGTAGCCTGCCGCTTCGAAGCCGGTTCTGAAGGTTCCTTCACCGGTAAGGGTGTCGAAGACAACGTTGGCCTCGGTTCCGGCGAAAAGAGCACCTGCGGCAAGGTTCAGGTCGCAAAGATTGTTCGCCCAGTTTTCGTTGGCATTTGAGCCACCAATGAAGGTGCCCCCCTGCACATCGATCAGAGCGTCTTCATTGAGGTTGAAAGTGCCAACCTCTTTTCCCCAGCGAATCGTTCCCTCTCCGGTTTTTCGGATAGTGCCCGATCCCGTAAAGGTCGACGTCGGGAAGCTGGTGGTTCCGCCCGCAACCCCAATTTCCAAAGTGCTGCCACTGGCGATATCGAACGATGACGAGTTGGAGTTGGCGTTCATGACCAAAGTCCCTTCGGTGATAGTCGTGCTACCGGAGTAGCCTGCAAAGCTATCGAACGCTAGAGTGCCTGCACCGATTTTCTCGAAATCTCCCGAACCCGAGTAGATGGATGCAGTCGAAATGATTACCGTCTCGGTAGCCGCAGAGGTATCGTAAATAACGTTACTATCGGTGAGAATGGCGACTGGACTATTGAGCAGTTCTCCCACGGCGGTGCTGTTTCCCAGGATTAGAGTGCTGCCGTTTGAGAGAGTGGTGTCGCCAAAGTATTCATGCTGTCCAAGCAAAGTCACGGTTCCGCCTGCCGAGATATCAACAAAGGTATCTTCGGAAGCATCGGGATCGCTGATCCCTACCGCGTCGTTGCTGGCGACCACGTAGGGGACCGACACGTTGATGAACTCGATGAGGCCAGCCTCAACGACTTGGCCGGCAGGAATATTGACGGTCGCTGTGGCAACTGCCGGGGTTGAACCTCCGGCGGCGTAGGTATCGGCAAAGGTGGGAACTCCCGAGCCCGCAATTACGTCGGCGAAAGTCCCTGAGATCAAGGCTTCGGACGGAGAATTCAAGGTGAAGTTGGCAGTCGTGCTGGTATCCCAATCGTTGCCATTGATCCCGGTCCAAAAATTACGTTCAACTACTGGAGGGGTCACAGCAGTGACCGTAAAGGTCCCGTCCAAATTGTCGGTTGCCTCGAGGCTGACTCCGGAGGCTGCTGTGAAGTCATCTCCAAAAAGAGATTCCACTGCCACAATGTCCGCTCCAATATCTCCACCAAACGGAGCAGTGAAGGAGCCGCCAATCGTTTCGAAGTGAATGAAACAATTGGCAATGTCGAGGTCAGAGACGGGAGAGGTAACGACCACCGGGGCGTTATCGATATACATCTGGGTGACTCGATTCGATCGAGCCCAAGCCAGGTTCGTGCCGCTTGCAGGCTGGAGGGTGAGAGTGCCGTCTGGCCGCACCCGGATCGAATTGACCACACCATCGCCATGGCGCCCAAGCTGGCCAAGGCCATCGATAGTGACGTTCACTTCTTCCGCCGGGCCGACGCCGTCTCCCACAACGATGATGTCGCGGGTGGTCGGGTTCAGGTTGGTCCACCAAGTGTTTTGAGACGGGAGAGTAAAGGTTCCGGGGGTGTGGAAAATATAGGAGGGACTGTCGTAGATTGCAGTCTGTCCTGTGGCGTCACCAGAGTAGCTGCCGCCCATGGTGGGAACATTGACCGTGGGATAAGCTGTCGCCGTCGGGCTGAAGATGATGTTGCTTCCTGGCGTTACGCTCAATGCTCCGCCGGGAGCATCGTCGACAGGGACGCCGTTTGCGTCCCAGTTGGCGGGATTGTTCCAATCACCGTCCGCAGGATCGGCTGCTCCGGTCCAAGTGTAATCTGTCTGAGCAAACAAGCAGATGGTTGCTGCGAAAGACGCCGTAAGCGCTAATATCGTTTTTTTCATGGTTTTTTGGGGTTTGGTCCGTTCTATGCTTCTAGTTCAGGGAAGCCTCTTGCGAGCAAGCCAAGTCCAAGGCTTGGCTCGATGGGATGGAGAAAGGCTTTTCTGAGGGTTTAGTCTGCCAAGATAGGCGAGTTGCATAGAGTTGTCTTGAATGCTTTTGGTGATTTTTTGAAGAAATTCGTCAAAACGGGTCCTTGATGAGTAAGGGTTCGGGGAGAAC
>NZ_BMXI01000011.1 GCF_014651675.1 Roseibacillus persicicus | reverse complement strand
AAGTTCAAGTGCTTGAGCTTTGAATTCTGGAGAGAAGCGTCTGCGGGATTTCACATTCATATTCTATTCGTGGGTTAGCGAGTGGTCCAGAATTCTCGCGCACTTCATCGGACCTCGGCCTCGCCGACCCTTGGGAAACCGTCTATGCTTCGGAGAATCCGGACAATGGCGGAACCACTAATTTTGGCGTCGAGATTCTTGCCGGCGAGGGCACCATCCTTACCGACACAACCACCAGTTCCCCAAAGAACTTCTATCGTATCCAAGCCGACTTTATTCCTCTACCTGACTAGCCATCCCAAGCAGAAGACTCCCGCTCAAATAAAGACTCATCGCGACAAAATTTCAAAAAATTCATCCCGCCGCGCACTTTTAAAGTCCTTCCACGCCTCTTGTCGTAAAGAAGCACATAACCTCGATTTCGTAGCATTCCCGAGTTTCACGATTGCGCTCCCCCACGGAACTTCTCTTTCGCGGCCCGATTCCCTCCCTGCATTTACTCTCCCCGCCTCAATTCGTGGTTCTCGGTAACTCCGTCATCCTTCACTGGGCGCCTTAATTACACATGAACCGCCTCCCTGATTATCGCGCCGGAGGGAGCGAAATTCATCGATAGGACACGGGGCGATCCGAGATATCGACGTTGCTTGGATTAACGATACGAAGCAAGCTCGGTTGGTAAATCAAGCTCAGGCCTAAGAATAATTTTAGTTTTATTGACCTTCACATATCTTTTATAGTAAGGAAAACCATCCCCTATTTATGAAAGTTGAAACACCCCCCTTAGCCCTCGCTATTTCACTCATTCCCCTCGGCACTCTCCAACTCGATGCCGCTGCGTCCTTTATTAACTGGGACGGAGTTACCATTGCTGGCAACTCGAGAACGACCCCATCGGTATCGACAATCCAATGGAACTTGGGAGATGAATTTCCCAGTCACCCCTACTACCAGAATTTGGACGTGGTCGTAACCTATTCCGAGACAGACCGTGACAACGACATGATTGTTCATTCTGGTGAGATTGGAGGCGGTCTCCTGGTGGAGATTCGCGACCGAGGCATCTCCACGATCAACCTCCAGTTCTTTGAGACGGGAACGACCAATCCTTTCACATTCCTCCAAGGAGACCTCGTTCTCTACTTTGAAGATGTGGAAGCGCAAGGCAGTAGTAATCCTGAGAACGGAGAGGAATTGCGGCTATCGACCGGACTGAACTCCATCGACTACATTGGCACCAACATCATTCCCGGGGGAACCCCAGGAGGAGACCCCTCCCAGGCCACAGACTCGGTTCTTTCCTCAGACGGTCTCACTGTGTCAGGCAACGCCGGCCGCAGTAATACTTCGGAATCTGCATATAGCGGAAAGTTTTCAGGCGACCTCAGTGACCTTACCCTTGATATTACGACCACCTCTGGAACGAGTGCCTTCCGCTCCAGCTACACCTTGGGTGTAGTCGAATCCGAGGTTGTTATTCCCGAGCCCTCCACCGCAATTCTTGCGATGCTAGCTGCTCCTGTTCTCCTTCGTCGTCGTCGATAGAAAACTCTTCTGAACAGCCCCCTTCCCACCCCAATTGGGTTTCAAGTCCCCAGGCGTGCCTGCAATCCAGGAGTGCCTGGAGTCTGTTCTTGAAACTGAATTGGGGTTTCTTTTTTCCAACGTGAGCTCTGTGTCGAACCGACCAAAACGAATAGAATTGGCTGCCCCCTCTCATCTCATTGGGAGGCTCGTGTCGGACTGATTCGATTTGTGGACAGAATCCCTCCAAATTCAGCATTTTCAAACGGGTTTTCATCCCTCACATTCCCGCGCAAAAGACAAATGAGCCTCTACACCGACTACCTCGCCGAAATCGAAGAACGCAAAGCCGAAGACCTTCACCCCAAGCCCATCGATAGCGGTGAGCTCACGGCCGAGATCATTTCCCAAATCAAGGACCCCGCCAACGAGCACCGCGAGGAGTCTCTCAAGTTCCTCATCTACAACACCGTTCCCGGCACCACCCCAGCTGCCGGCGAAAAGGCGCGCTTCCTCGAGGAAATCATCCTCGGCAACGAATCCGTCCCCGAAATCACCCCCGAGTTCGCCTTCGAATTGCTCGGCCACATGAAGGGCGGAGCTTCCATCAACTCGCTGCTGAACCTCGTCATCAACGGCACGGATGTTGAAATCGCCAAGCAGGCGGCAGAGGTCCTCAAGACCCAGACCTTCCTCTACGACGCCGACATGGCTCGCCTCAAGGAAGCCTTCGAGGCCGGCTGCCCCATCTGCAAAGACATTCTCGAAAGCTACGCCGCCGCCGAGTTCTTCACCAAACTCCCCGAGCTCCCCGAGGAAATCAAAGTGGTCTCTTTCATCGCTGGCGAGGGCGACATCTCCACCGACCTCCTCTCCCCCGGCAACCAGGCCCACTCCCGCTCCGATCGCGAGCTCCATGGCAAGTGCCTCATCTCTCCCGAAGCTCAGAGCAAAATCCAAGCGCTGCAGAAACTTCATCCCGACAAGAGCGTGATGCTGGTGGCCGAAAAAGGCACCATGGGCGTGGGCTCCTCCCGCATGTCTGGCGTCAACAACGTCGCCCTCTGGACCGGCAAACAGGCCTCCAAATATGTCCCCTTCGTCAACTACGCTCCCATCGTAGCCGGCACCAACGGCATTTCCCCCATCTTCCTCACCACCGTGGATGTCACCGGCGGCATCGGCCTCGACCTCCAGAACTGGGTCCGCAAGAAAGACGCTGAGGGCAACACCGTCACCGACGAAGACGGCGAACCCATCCTCGAACAAGCTTACTCCGTCGAGACCGGCACCATCCTCACCATCAATACCAAGAGCAAAAAGCTCCTCATCGACGGCAAGGAAGTGCACGACATCACCAAGGCCTTCACTCCACAAAAGGTCGAGTTCATGAAAGCGGGTGGCTCCTACGCCATCGTCTTCGGGAAAAAGCTCCAGACCTTTGCTGCCAAAACCCTCGGTGTCGAAGCTCCCGTGGTTTTCTCTCCTGCCAAAGAAATCTCCCATGAAGGCCAAGGCCTCACTGCAGTGGAAAAAATCTTCAACCGCAACGCAGTGGGCACCACTCCCGGCAAGACTCTTCATGCCGGTTCCGACGTTCGCGTCGAAGTGAACGTGGTTGGCTCCCAGGACACGACAGGCTTGATGACCATGCAGGAACTCGAAGCCATGGCCGCCACCGTGATCTCCCCCATCGTCGATGCGGGCTATCAGTCCGGCTGCCACACTGCTTCCGTTTGGGATAAAAAAGCACAAGCTAACATCCCTAAACTGATGAAGTTCATGAACGACTTCGGCCTCATCACCGCGCGTGATCCCGAGGGCGACTACCACGCCATGACCGACGTCATCCACAAAGTCCTCAACGACCTCACCGTCGACGACTGGGACATCATCATCGGTGGGGACTCCCACACCCGCATGTCCAAGGGCGTCGCCTTCGGAGCCGACTCCGGCACCGTGGCCCTCGCCCTCGCTACCGGCGAAGCAGCCATGCCCATCCCCGAGTCCGTCAAAGTCACCTTCAAGGGCAAAATGGCCGACCACATGGACTTCCGCGATGTGGTCCACGCCACCCAGTCCCAGATGCTCGACAAGTTCGGCGGCGACAATGTTTTCCAAGGCCGCATCATCGAAGTCCACATCGGCACCCTGCAGGCGGACAAGGCCTTCACCTTCACCGACTGGACTGCGGAGATGAAAGCGAAAGCCTCTATCTGCATCTCCCAGCCCGAGACGCTCATCGAGTCCCTCGAGATCGCCAAGTCCCGCATCCAAGTGATGATCGACAAGGGCATGGATAACGAAAAGAATGTCCTGCAAGGCCTCATCGACAAAGCGAACAAGCGCATTGACCAAATTCGTTCAGGCGAAAAGCCCCCTCTCGCACCCGATGCCAACGCCAAGTATTTCGCAGAACTGGAAGTCAACCTCGACGAAATCGTGGAGCCCATGATTGCCGACCCCGAGGTCAATCACGAGGACGTCTCCAAGCGCTACACCCACGACTCCATCAACCCGCTCTCCTACTACGGAGGCAGTAAGAAAGTGGACCTCGGCTTCGTCGGCTCCTGCATGGTGCACAAGGGCGACCTCAAGATTCTTTCCAAGATGCTCAGGAACGTCGAAGAGACGCAAGGCGAAGTGAAATTCAACGCCCCTCTCGTCGTCGCAGCGCCGACCTACAACATCATCGACGAGCTGAAAGCTGAAGGTGACTGGGACATTTTGCAGAAATACTCTGGCTTCGAGTTCGACGACAACGCCCCCAAAGGCGCGGCCCGCACCGAATACGAAAACATGATGTATCTCGAGCGCCCCGGCTGCAACCTCTGCATGGGCAACCAAGAGAAGGCTGCCAAAGGCGACACCGTGATGGCCACCTCCACCCGCCTCTTCCAAGGCCGCGTGGTGGAAGACTCCGAGCGCAAGAAAGGCGAGTCCCTGCTCAGCTCCACCCCCGTGGTCGTCCTCAGCAGCATCCTCGGCCGCACCCCGAACCTGGAAGAATACAAAACCGCCGTCCAAGGCATCGACCTCACCAAGTTCGCCCCACCTGTCAAAGAAATGGTCGCTTAAGGAGCGTTGGTGAAATGCCCTTGGGTGCTTCCAGCCTAACGTTGTATCCAATCCGTAAGCCTAGAAGGCAACGCTCCCTAATAAGCCATGTTTCTCGATCCTCAAAAACCGATCGAGAAACATCGCTTTCGCCTCCCCCATTGGCACCAGGATGGAGTCTTCGTCTTCATCACTTGGCGTCTTGCCGACTCTCTTCCCAAAGAAGTCGTCGATAAAATCAGAAACGAGCGAGAAACGTGGCTCACCCGCCATCCCAAACCCTGGGATCTAAAAACCGCCGCCGAATACAACCGTTGCTTCACCCTTCCTCTCGAAGACAAACTCGATCAACACCACGGCTCCTGTTGCCTCCGGGAACATCATCGAATTGTCACTGGCGCCCTTCATCATTTTGATGCCCAACGCTATCAACTCGACTGCTTTGTCGTGATGCCTAATCACGTCCACGTCCTTCTTATCCTAAAAGAAGGTTGGCCGCTTGAGGACATACTTCACTCCCTCAAAAGCTTCGCCGCCAACGAAATCAACAAGGCTCTTAACACCAAAGGTAAGCTCTGGCAGAAAACCTATTGGGACCGTCTCATCCGTTCCGAAAGACACCTAAACTGGACCCGAAACTACATCGCCGAAAATCCCAAAAACCTTCCCCCCACCCACTACCACCACTGGCAAAAATAGGAAGCGTAAGGAGCGTTGGTAAAATGCCCTTGGGTGCTTCCAGCCTAACGTATATCCACCCCGTAAGCCTGGAAGGCAACGCTCCCCAAAAACTACTTTAAGGGCACAGCGTTGGCTGGGACATATTGCGAAGCGTTGCGCTTCTTTTTGACGGCCCAAGCTTCGTTGGAAACCTTGGTCCGTTCTTCCGCACGATGGGTGAGCGGCCAGTTGGGGTCTTCCTGGTGTGCGTTTTCGAAGATGGCTTTCGCTTTTGCGACCAAATCGGGGTGGTCCTTTGCGAGGTCGTTCTTTTCACCCGCGTCCTTGGCTAGGTCATAGATCTCAATCGGCTTCTTGAAACCATTTCTAACAGCCTTCCAATCTTGCCAGCGTGCCGCTTGAAAGGCACCCACCTCTCCCCTTTCTTCATGAAGCTCCCAATAGAAATAGTCGCGCTCTGGAGCGGGCCCTCCCTTGAGGTAAGAGGCCAGTGAAAGTCCGTCGGTCTGATAGCCTGCCGGTTCCTCGATCCCTGCTAGTTCCACGAAGGTTGGCATCAGGTCCCAGAAAGCCCAAGGCTCGTCACTCACCCGGCCCGCGGGCACAACACCCGGCCACCAGGCGAAGGCTGCTTGCCGCAGCGCGCCTTCATACATTCCGCGCTTGTAGCCGCGGAGACCATTGGCGTCTTGCTGAAAGAGTTTGCCAATCTCGGAATTGGGGTTGAACGAAGAGCCATTGTCACCCGCAAAGACGATGAGGGTATTCTTGTCCTGGCCCAACTCCTTGAGCACGTCCACCAGCTCACCGATGTCGCGGTCGATGCGAGTCACTTGCGCGGCATAAGATTTTTGGCGATCGCTCCAAGGCTTGTCCTGATAGATTCCGAAGTCATCAATCTCGTGGGGACCGTGAGGCAACGTGATGGCGTAGAAGAGAAAGAAAGGATTCTCCTTCTGCTCGCGAACCCACTCCAACATCTCCTTTTGAATGAGGGCTTGAGAATAGGTCTCCCCAACCCCTTGGCCGGTGTTTCCGGGAAGCTTGACCGGAACGTCATTGTCCCAAAGATAGGTGGGAAAGTAGGAGTGCGCATGGCGCTGGCAGTTGTAGCCATAGAAGCGATCCATCCCCTGCTTGAAAGGGCTGCCTTCGGTATCGAAGAATCCCATCCCCCATTTTCCAAAAGTCGCGGTAGCATAGCCGCCAGCCTTTGCCACTTCCGCAATGGTCAAGGTCTCCGCTGGCACCGGAAGTTGACCCTCGGGGGGCAGTTCGTAGTTCCCGCGAATGGCGCAATGACCGGAATGCTTTCCAGTGAAAAACGACGCCCGACTGGGAGCACAAACCGTGGTACCACAATACGCCTGCGTGTAGCGGGTTCCCTCTTTGCACAACGCATCGAGCCGTGGGGTTTGAATCAACTCCTGACCGTAAATTCCCAAGTCTCCTTGCGCGACATCGTCACTCAGGATGAACACAAAGTTCGGTTTCTCGGCTCCAACAAGCGACGAAGAAAGCGACAGAACGAGGACACTGGGTGCAGCCAGCAGACTGGCAAAGGCGGAAAAGAGACGCATCCCTGAAACTAGAACCACTCGAATCCAATCACAACCCCGAAGTCAAACTCGCGTGCGCCTGCCGAATCCCCTTGCACATTCAGACCACAAGCCACACCAACTCATCTTCTATGTCAGACCAAAAAACGAACTCCCCTGCCTCCTCTTTCGGATTTCCCAAATCGACCCCAAAGCGACTGCAAGAAGAAATCGAGAAACTGATTCCCAAGGAAAAACACGAAGAGGCCATCGTCATCCTGCGCGACAATGAGAAACAGAGTCTTCGCGACGTGCTCTCCGCGCCGCCCTATCAACTCGGTCCCAACATGATCGCGATGTTGATGAAGAACTACTATTCACACGGATGCGACCCGGCGACGATTTTGGACAAAGCCAGCCAACTCGCCAAACTCATTCAACGGGAGCAATAGTCTCGTCGTGGGCAAGGCTCCCGAAGAACAAGAGCTCGCAGTTGGAAGCGCGCGCAAATCGAATGAAGGAGGCCGAGCCATGGGTCTCCCGAACGATACGTATCAGCAGGAGACTGGCCCCACATTTTCCTCCTTGAAAAATCCGCTACCAGTTCGACGGTTCTTGCTTATGAAAATTTCCAAGCATCGGATCATTGAAAAGACAATCTCTTGGCTGCGCTTTGGCTTCTTGAGTCTCACCATTGCAGGCTTCTCCAGTGGAGGAATGGCGGCAGAGGAAGCCGGAGAAGACGAGCAGCTCACTGCTCTGATTACCGGAGCGAATCGCGGCTTGGGCCTGGCCTTTGCAGAGAAGTTTATGGAGGCAGGCTACCACGTGATTGGAACCGCTCGGAAGCCGGAAGAAGCCACTGAGCTGAAAGAAGCCGGAGCTGAGATCATGGCTCTCGATGTTACCGACGACAAACAAATCGAGGCCTTGGCCAAGAAACTCGCGGGGCGAAAGATTGACCTCCTGATCAACAACGCCGGCATTTTCCCGAAGTCGAATGACCGCGAGACGATGATGAAGACCTATTCCGTGAATACCCTGGGACCCTACTTTCTCTCCGAGGCCTTGATTGAAAACCTCAAGCTCTCCCCCGCTCCCAAAATCGTCAATGTCTCCTCACAATTGGGTCAACTGACCAACGGACAGGGATGGGCCGGAGGCTACGCCTTTAGCAAGGCCGCTCTCAATATGGTCACGCGGAACCTGCATTCCAGCCATCGCAATGAGGGAATGATGGTCATTTCCATCCACCCGGGACACAACAAGACCGATATGGGTGGAGACGGCGCTCCCCTGGATCCCGCGCACACCGCTGCGAAGCTTGCCGAGTTGGTCGAAAATCTCACGCCCGACCACTCGGGGAAATTCTTTCTGTATAGCGGCCAAGAACTGGACTGGTGAGTCCCCCATCAACTGAATTGCCAGCCCCTTCCCGAGCGGGCTGGCCGGTTATCGCCACCTTGCCCTTGGCAACCCCAATACCTCCATCCGGAGCAGCTCCACCGGTAGACCGAATCAAGCACTTGGAGTCTCATCCGAGTTCCAATCGGCTTCGAAAGTCGCAAGCTCGACCCCATCTGCGTAAGAAAGATCAGAATCTCTTGGCAAGACCCCCGTGCCTGTTCTAGACCGACCGCGATGCAGTTTTTGGAATCAATTGAATGGCCGGACGAGATTGAACTTCTTATCGATCGTCTCGAGAACGAATCCGCCCAGCGAGCGCTCACCCGCGAAGAACGGGCTCTTGTCGATGTCTATGAGACCGTCCCGATTCTTGAAAGTGAAGATTGCCTGCATGAGTTCTGGCAAAGTGACGTCGATCACCAGCGGGTCATCAAGTCCTTCGACCTCGTAGGAGCTACTGCCATCGTCGACCCACTGAATGCAAGCCGCTGGTGCGGAACCCGTAGTCAGGAACGCGGAGACTACAGCGAGACCGAAGCCGACTATCTCGCGACCATTGAGGAAGAGCTTCCCCCCGGCCTGGAAGAGCTCGTCGATGTGGTCATGGAATTCGTTGAAGACGAGCTGCAGTAGCTCTCGAGCGAAGCCTTCAACCTTGGCCCCCGCGGGCTTGCGAGATGCGAACTCTTCTTTGTCAAAATCTGAAAAGTTCACAGAACCTGGCATCTGCCCAACAAGCAGCAAGAGTATAGAACGGGAGTTTTTTCGTCTTTGAGCACAAGCTAAATTGTGCTGAAGCTTGCCTACTAACAATTTCTCGGAAAGCAGGCCAAACCGTCTTGCTCATAGAGGCAGGGAAACTCAGAAGTTTTTGCGTCCTTTCGTGTCGATCTCAGGACGTTTCCACGCCATCTCGCGCGAAGCCTTTGCTCAGTCACTGTGGCCTAGCGATCACGCTCAACCTATTGAAATCGAGCGAGAAGAAACAAATGCGCAACCCTGTAAAGAAACTCTCTGAGAGCGGGTTGTTGCTATTGGTCCACGTGACTCTTCTAAATTAACTATGAAAAAAAACTCAAACCCATTGCTAGCCTCGGCCACCGGCTTGGCGCTAGCGCTCAGTAGCCAATTGCCTGCCGCGACGATATCGTGGCAGCCTTCAGTCGATATGTATCAAGGCAGCACTACGGAAACTTTCGTCAACACGGAGGGAACAAGCATTGTTGCCTACAATAACACCACCGATATCACGAGCGGCGACACCGCTGTCACGGTGAACGGAGTTTCCTTCACCCCTCAAAATACCGGGATCCCTCTTGTTGGAGTTGGCGGAGCCACTATTACGATTAATGGAGGCACGGATAACGAGAATGCCTTTGGCGACGGGGATTTCAGCAACAACGGAAGCATCTATCACCTCATTCGAGGAGGAACTTTTGAGATTTCCTCAGTCACCTTGAGCGGCTTGACTATCGGCCAAACCTACTTGGTTCAGGCCTTCAACCACGATGGCCGCAACTCCCGTCACAACGACTTTATCACTGGATACGACGGAACTTCCTCAGCTCCTGCCGGGACCTCTCAACTCTCCAACTATGAGACCGACGGGGAGCCTGATATCGGAGGAGCTAGAGTGGGAGACTCAATTATCGGGACCTTCCTCGCCGATTCAGCAACGCAAGTGATTACCATCTACGGTTCCGGCAACAACGGAGCCTCCTGGGCCTCGGGCAATTCGCAATCGCAAATCAACGCCATCCAGCTCCGCGCAATTGAACCCATCCCTGAACCATCATCAGCTCTCTTGGTTGGCCTCGCGGGAACTGTCCTTCTTCTTCGCCGGAGAAAGTAATTTTCGCAGAAAGCTGGTATTCCAGCTCAACATTTTCGCCATAGCTCAAAGGTCCCAGAATACTTTATTTTGGGGCCTTTTTGTGTCCGGACAGACGCTCTTTCCGATGAGAAAGTTTACGGGCTTAGTCTCGCCTCAACGTGTTCTCACAAGGAGTTGGCATAGCTGTTTTTGAGAGGGCATTTTAGTCTACTCGAATCAGAACGAGGTGCGACAAACTTGCGAAAGGTCGCTGGCTAGAGGGTTCGCACGCCTTCCATGATTTCCGGAAGACATCCCCCCGATCATGGTTTAGTCTCACGCCATGGACACGCTTAAGACCTTCACCACCGGAAATGGCACTGAAGCCAAGTTCTATTCTCTGCCAGCTCTTGCCGAGCAAGGCTTCCCAAATCTCTCCAAACTTCCCGTCTCGATACGCATCGTTCTCGAATCCGTTTTGCGCAATGTCGACGGACGCAAAGTCACCGAAGAAGACGTTCGAAACTTGGCGAACTACGATCCGAAGACCCCGGGCGACTACGAAATCCCATTTACGGTTGCCCGCATTGTCTTGCAGGATTTCACAGGAGTTCCCCTTCTGGTCGATGTTGCTGCCATGCGGGATGCGGCAGTTGCCAAGGGAGCAGATCCTTCATCGGTCGAACCTCTTGTCCCTGTTGACCTCGTAGTAGACCACTCTGTTCAAGTTGACTTTGCCGGCTCCCAGCTCGCCCTTGATCGGAACATGCAGATCGAGTTCATCCGGAACCGGGAGCGCTATGAATTTCTCAAATGGGGGCAACAGGCCTTTGACACATTCTCAGTAGTGCCTCCTGGGGTTGGAATCGTTCATCAGGTCAACTTGGAGTACTTGGCCAAAGGGGTCTTGAGCAAAGAAGGAGTCTATTACCCTGACACCCTCGTCGGAACCGACTCCCACACCACCATGATTAACGGACTTGGCGTAGTGGGCTGGGGGGTCGGCGGGATCGAGGCGGAGGCCGGAATGCTCGGCCAACCTGTGACCTTTCTCGTCCCCGAGGTCGTTGGAGTCTACCTGCATGGTAAATTGACAGAAGGCGTGACTGCCACCGACTTGACTCTTCGTATTACCGAGATCCTCCGCAACCATGGGGTCGTCGGAAAGTTTGTGGAATTCCATGGCCCCGGAGCCGAAGCCCTTTCCCTGCCCGACCGCGCGACAATCGCCAACATGGCTCCCGAGTATGGAGCAACCATGGGTTTCTTCCCCATCGACGGAGAAACGATCAACTACCTTCGAGGAACCGGTCGTTCGCAAGAGCTCTGTCAAACGGTGGAAAATTACTACAAGGCCCAAGACCTCTTCGGAATTCCTCAGAAAGGAGAATGTGAATACACCGACTTGTTAGAGTTGGATCTATCCACAGTGGTCCCTGCTGTCTCAGGACCCAAACGCCCACAGGATCGTATCGATGTCCCCCAGCTTCGGGACCGTTTCAACGAGCTCTTTACCTCCAGTACAAACGAGGGCGGATTCGGGCTCGAGCTTTCAGAGCGGGACAAGGCCGTTGAGGTCAATATGCCCGAGCCCGCTGGCTACGCCGTTGGCTCTCTCCTTACGAAGCCCGAACCGGGTGGAGAGCGGGAGAAGAACGAGATGTCGACCAATGTCCCCGGACCTTCAGTGGTGATGACTGAAGATGCCTTCGACCCTATCCAGACCACCTTGCGCCACGGCTCCGTCGTTATCGCGGCCATTACCTCATGCACCAACACCTCCAATCCCAGCGTGATGCTTGCGGCTGGGTTGGTGGCCAAGAAGGCAAACGAGCTCGGCCTCACCGTGGCTCCCTTTGTCAAAACCTCTCTCGGACCAGGCTCAAGGGTCGTCACCGACTACTTGGATGCAACCAACCTCACAAAAGAGCTCGACCAACTTGGCTTCCAAACGGTCGGGTATGGCTGCACCACTTGTATCGGAAACTCCGGTCCTCTTCATCCTGCTATCGAAGGAGCCATCAAGGACGGCAATCTGGTTGTTGCCTCAGTACTTTCCGGCAACCGCAACTTCGAGGCGCGCATCCACGGAAGTATCAAATCGAACTTCCTCATGAGCCCTCCCCTCGTGGTCGCCTATGCCCTCGCCGGCAGAGTCGATCTGGACCTCACGACCGAGCCGCTGGGAAATGACAAGAACGGCAATCCGGTCTTCCTCAAAGACATTTGGCCCAGCCAAGAGGAGATCAGCCAACAACTCGCCTCGGCGCTCAAACCTGAAGTCTATCAGAACCTCTATGGGGACGTCGACAACGCCAATCCGAAATGGGGAGAAATCCAAGGCTCCACGGGAGCGACCTATGCTTGGGACAATAGTTCCACCTACGTCCAGCTCCCCCCCTTCTTCGAGGGTGGTTCCGACGCAGGCAAGGATATCATAGGCGCTCGCCCCCTGGGTATCTTCGGCGACTCGGTCACCACCGATCATATTTCTCCCGCAGGAGCAATCAAAGAGACGTCTCCAGCTGGCCAGTATCTCCTTTCCCAAGGTGTCGAGAAAGCATCTTTCAACTCCTTCGGAGCCCGACGCGGAAATGATCGCGTGATGACCCGCGGAACCTTCGGCAATGTTCGCATTAAAAATCTGATGTGCCCCGGCATCGAAGGTGGCTACACCCAATATTTTGGAGCAAAGGAAGTCGCAAAGCCAGACACCGAAATCACCGCACTCGGCAACGCCGTTCCGACCTTTATCTACGATGCTTGCATGGCCTATCAGGAAGAAGGAATTCCTCTGGTAGTCATTGGAGGAGAAGATTACGGCATGGGCTCTTCGCGCGACTGGGCCGCCAAAGGAACCCGTCTCCTCGGGGTCAAGGCGGTGGTCACTAAAAGCTTCGAACGAATCCATCGTTCCAACTTGATCGGCATGGGTGTCCTCCCTCTCAATTTTGTCGAGACCTCGGACTACGACAAGATCGCCAGTCTTCATGAGGCCACCTTTGACATCGTTGGAATCTCGGGCGAACTCAGTCCCATGCAAAGCGCGACCCTCATCGCGCATGGGGCCGACGGCACGAAGGTGGAGGTCCCTCTGAAGGTCCGCCTCGATACCCCCGCGGAGGTCGACTATTACACCAGCGGCGGAATCCTGCCTTACGTTTTGGACCAGATTCTCAGCGCGAGCAATTAGGTCATCAGCTACAACTCTCTCTTCCGGCCCGCTTCCTTCGGGCAAGTCCAAGCAATGCCGGAAGGGTGAGAAGGGCGAGACTGTCAGGCTCCGGCACCTGCTCTTGAAAGCGAATCGTGTCGGTGTTCGAGGCGACGAAAGCGTAATCAGTCCGAGGCTTGTTTCCCTGCCCTGGAACGCGAATGCGGAGATTGGAGATGGCTGCCAAGATGGCTGTATCCGTCGCAGCAAGTTGTTCCCCAGTGCTCACGACAACGAAGTCGGAGAGCTCGATGGCTAGACCATAAATAAACCGCCCGTCGAAAGTCGCGTTCGAGACCACCCCCGAGTCATTATCCACTCGGGCAAGGTCCTGCTCCCCAACCTTGTTCCAATCACTACTATTCACTCCCAGCGTGGCTAAAACCGTGCCAGCGCTATCGATCAAATCAAAAACATCGCCACTCTGATTCTGCGCAATGTCTACCGACAGAAAATCCGGAATTCCATCACCGACTCCTGCAGGATCGAGAAAAATCCTGGTAAAGGTCCAAGCCTCAGCCGGATCGGCGGTCGTCAGATTGGCGCCTGTACTCATCGAAAGACCATTGTTGCCAGCCGTGAGATAACTCTCCCGATCGGGATAGAGCGGTGAAGCCACCCCTTGATATTGGAGAGACTTCTCATTGGTCATGCCCGAAGGTTCAAGAGAATAGAACGATTTCGTGGAATAGGTCGTGCCATCCGCGGTAAATTTCACCAGGAATTGAGGGTGGTGGGAGCCCCGTAGGCAGCCGAAGCGTCATCAAAGGTCAACTCGGTCCCCTCTAAACTCGTGATCGTGAAAGTAACTGCTCCCTCAAGATGAACACCAAGGGCGAGAAAAACAGGAAAGGTGAGTGCTTGGAAGTGTCGTAAATTCACGTGAGACAGGCGGTCGGAATACAAACGGAAGTCGGACGCTCTTTTTCTGAATCGATGAAAGAGACATGAAAAAGAGCACTCAAATGAATACCAGAATCCAGATACATCAACTCAACATTAATGTCAACTTTTCCTAATTATCGATTCTCCTATCGCACTGATTATGAAAACCTGACACACAGCCACCCTCTCGGATGGGGCTACGCACTCTCAATTTCTCCTCGAAACGACTACTCTGCCGGTCGCCCCTTGCTCTCCGGAAACAGAAGTTGAAGCATCCCCGGAACACATCGTCTGGCCGCGAGAGCTCTCATTGCCTGAGAGATGGCGATGCGATCATCTTCTCTCGCAATAATGGCCCTCTTCTTTAGAAACTTACCAGTGAGACCTGCCGCCTGCCATTCCACCCATGCAGCCAAGAAACTCACCAAAGTCCCTCCACCGATCGCCAACGATACCGCAGGCAGCGCCCAGCGCACAAAGCTTCCGACTACGGCTGCAAAGATCACCACCAGAATCGAGAAAGCGGGAAAGGCCCATGAGAACTTGAGAGCCCATTCGCGCCACTTGAGCAACTCGGGCTGACTGCGTCCCAAGAGAGCCAAACCGAACAGCAGGCCGGCTTCCGCGAGAGGCTGAATCCCCTTTTCTCCTGCCAACTCGCGAGCCAAGACCATTTCGCTATCAGTCAGGCGCGTGCGTTTGGAAGTCTTCACCTCCATCGCCAGCTTCGCACTTTCTTTGAGGCTTTCCAAAAACTCTTCGGCACTGAGCTGGGTCGGATGTGCCGGCAGCTTTTTAAACACCCGCTCGCCGAACCACTTTCGCATCGCAATGCCGATGATTATCGGCACGAGTCCTAGCAGAAAGAGAGTTTTGACCACGGCTCAGAATGATACGGGCAACCTCGCTGGACCAATCAAAAGAATGAAAAGAAAGTCACCCCTAACTCGCCCCTCATTGACGGAATCGAAAGGGTTTCCTCCAAGGCACAGTTTTCGAAGACCTTAGAGCACAAGTCACTTCCCAGATCAAAAAAGACCGGCGGGATTGCTCCAGCCGGTCTCTTGAAAAATTGAGATTTCTCGCGATTAACGAGAGTAAAGTTCCACCACTCGCTGCACGTCGACGATTGAATCGATGTCTGCAGTCTCGGGAAGACGGGCAACAGTGCCTTCAAGCTTGTCACGCTCGATAGTCAACCAGTCCTTCAAAGGAATGGACTGGGTAAGGTCGAGGCTACGCATGCCGAGCTGCTGGGAAGATGGCTTTTCAGCAACCTTCACCACGTCGCCGGGGCGGACCTGGTAACTAGGAACGTCGACACGATGACCATTCACGAAGATGTGACCATGGTTCACCATTTGACGGGCGGCTTGACGGCTGTTGCCGAATCCAAGACGGAAGACAACGTTATCAAGGCGGGACTCAAGCTGCTGGAGAATCAAATCACCGGTAACCCCACGCTGAGCTGCCGCTTTTTCGTAGTAAGCACGGAACTGCTTCTCGAGAAGTCCATACATGAACTTCAACTTCTGCTTCTCACCAAGTGCGACCGAGTAGTCGGACTTTTTACGACGTCCGGCACGGGCACCGTGCTGACCAGGAGGGTAGTTGCGACGCTCAAGCGCCTTGGAAGGGCCAAACAGAGCCACACCAAAGCGGCGGCTGATTCTTTCTTTAGGTCCAGTATAACGAGCCATTTTCTATAAATTCTATTGGGATTAAACGCGACGGGCCTTCTTGGGACGACATCCGTTGTGTGGGATTGGCGTCACGTCTTCAATGACCGAGACGTCGATACCGAGAGTTTGGATAGCACGAACAGCGGACTCGCGACCGGCGCCAGGACCTTTCACACGCACCTCAGCGGACTTCAGACCGTGAGACATCGCCTGACGGCAAGCATCTTGGGAAACAACCTGAGCGGCATAGGCGGTGCTCTTACGAGAACCCTTGAAGCCCATCTTGCCAGCACTGGACCAACCGATTGTGTTCCCAACCGGGTCAGTCACTGTGACAACTGTGTTGTTGAAAGTGGCTTTGATATGAACAATCCCCTTGGCGACATTCTTGTTTTTCTTGGCCTTGTGGACCTTGAGAGCGTCGGCAGGGTCTTCACCCATGATTTCAGCAAAGATGTCCTTCTTAGGAGCAGGCTTGGCGCCCTCACCCTCTGCCTCAGCAGCAGGGGCATCTTCGCCGGCAGCCTCCGGGGCAGCAGCATCTTCCTTGGGAGCTTCCTTTTCAGCAGCAGCGGCCTCAGGAGCCTTCTCTTCGGTAGCCACTGGAGCGTCTACCTTTTCTTCTTCGGCGGGCTTATTTTCTTCGTCAGACATCTAGCTAATTTCTAAAGATTTTACTTCTTGGCGCCTACAGTCCTCTTCTTACCCTTGCGAGTGCGAGCGTTCGTCTTGGTGCGCTGTCCGCGAACGGGCAGACCACGACGGTGACGGAGACCACGATTGCAGTTAATCGAAGAGAGGCGCTTCAAGGCAGCCTGCTTTTCTCGACGAAGGTCACCCTCAATGATGATTTGATCGGTCTGAATCACTTGCGCAATGCGCACAAGCTGATCTTCCGACAACTCACCAGTGCGCAAGTCGGGGCTAACCCCAGCTTGCTCGAGAATCTTCGAAGCTGTGTTCGGCCCAATGCCGTAAATATACGGAAGAGAAGCTTCGATCCGCTTCTCATTAGGAATTTCAATGCCAAAAATGCGTGCCATATCGTGTGGACTAAAAAGCTCTCACGCGGCGGATGCCGAGTGAGGGGCGCAGGTGAATACCAAAGCTCCCGACTGTGGCAAGCGGGAAATGACTCTTTTTTGCGTAATCGGGCAGAAAAAGGCTACTTTTCGCTTCATCTCGTCCAGAAACTCCTTTTTCGGGAAAAAACAAAGCCGAATTCCAGCAAAACCCTCGACAGATTCTCCCCTCCAATTCCATGCTGGGGAGACTATGAAACTTGGTTTAGTTGGATGCGGACGAATGGGACGGGCTCTGGTCATTGGAGCGATAGAAGCAGGGAATCTCAGCGCGAATGATGTCGTGGCCTATGATATCGAGACTTCGGCGGTTGAGAAGCTCGCAAACGAGCACGGGGTCTCCGGTGCGGCTTCCCTGCGGGAACTCGTTACTACCTGCGACACTATTCTCCTTTGCACAAAACCGGGAGATGTTGGAGAAGTTCTGCGTGAGATCGCCACCTTCGGAACCGATCCCAATCGGATTCTTCTCATCTCGGTGGCAGCCGGAGTCACCATTTCTTCCATTGAGAACTTCATCTTCAATCATGCGCGGGTCATTCGAGCCATGCCAAATACCCCCGCCCTCGTCGGAAAGGGTGCGGCGGCCTTCACCCCGGGTAGCAACGCCACCCAAGAGGACGTGCAATTCGTCAGCAGCCTTTTCGCCTCGGTTGGAAAAGTCGTGGAAGTACCGGAAAAGCTCATGGACGCGGTAACCGGGCTTTCTGGGTCGGGACCCGGCTTCGTCTATATTATGATCGAAGCCTTGGCAGACGGTGGAGTTGCCAGTGGCCTCACCAGGGAAAAGGCCCTGGAACTGGCCACCCAAACCGTTCTGGGCGCAGCCACCATGGTCGCGGAGACCGGACTCCATCCCGCACTGCTCAAGGACATGGTCTGCTCCCCCGGCGGAACCACGATCGCCGGAATTGCCGCTTTGGAAGAACATGGCTTCCGCCACGCCGCGATTCAGGCGGTTGAAGCGGCCACCAAGCGTTCCATTGCACTGGGACAGTCGAAGGACTGAATCACCGAAAATTTGAGCGGCGGCGATTTAGGACATTTTTTTTCAACGAAATCATTGCGCTCAGTGAAAGCTAAGATAGATTATCCGAGTAATCGGCCTGTCACTATTCACTATGTTTCGGTAAAGGCTGACCTCCAAAGACTTTAAACACTTTCGGTTATTGGGTTTTCCGAAATCAGAGGGGCTCTCGATTCATTTCGAGGGCCCCTTTGCATTATAGGCAAACTCCTGAAAGGAAGGGAATTAGAGACAATCCTTTCGAGAAAAAGAAATTCTTTCACCGCCCCTTTTCAATCTCGGCCAAGAACCTCCTCCGCCCGTCCTCCACCGAGCCAAAAGCTATTCTAACAGCCCCCCAACTACCATTGAAAACCTAGTTAAAGCAGCCTCACAAAAGACAACGCAACCACTCATCCCTATATATCAACCGCTCACCCCTCCCGAACGACCACTCGCCCCAACCGAGCCCTTCTCGCCTCCTGAATCGCGGCGACGGAAATAACCGACGCGGGAGCCTCCATTCCACGGCTTCCTAATCTTCCTCCCTCTTACTTGAGAAATCGGTCTGCCAACCTCTTGGCTGTGGTGACGGTGTTGCGGTGGATTTTCGCGGTTCCTTCGCTAGTGCGATTGTATCCCCCTCCGTAGAGAACCGTAACCGGAATACGATTGCGGAGAAAGGCGCTGAGAATCACTTCATCTCGCCGCTGCAGATCTTTCACCGAGAGCATCATTTGTCCGAATCGGTCGTTGCGGTGATTGTCCGCCCCTGCAATCCAAATCACGAGGTCGGGTGAAAAAACATCAAGAGCTGCGGCCAGAGAGGTGAAGAGTTGCTTCAAATACATCTCCCCCTCCACGTATCGCACGGTCTCGACATCCATGGTGGAGACCTCCTTCCGCGATGGATAGTTCTTACCAACATGAATTGAATAGGTAAAAACCTTGGGATCGTCCGCCAAGATCGATGCGGTGCCATTCCCCTGGTGAGCATCCGTATCGACCACCATCACCCGGATCCCCGGTCGTTTGAGCTGCAAGTCCTTGATAGCGATGGCGACATCATTGAACACACAATAACCTTCCCCATGCTCTCGGAATGCATGGTGGGTTCCGCCCGCCAGACAGATTGCGATCCCCTCCTCAAGGGCGGCATGGCAGGCCTGCCGGGTCGCTTCGACTTCCGTGGAACTGCGTTCAAACAGCCTTCCGCTGACCGGCAATCCAAGCTTGAGTTGTTCCTTTCGGTCGAGTCGACCCAAGTAAATCTTTTGCAGGTAGCTATCATCATGGACGCGTCGCAGGACATGCTGATCAGCGGCCCGAACCTCGACGATATCCTCCCCCCGCACCACTCCACTATCGATGAGCATGTCCTTGGAAACCCGAAACTTATCCATTGGAAACGGATGACCCTGGGGAAGCTCGAGCTCGAAACCTGGCGAGTAAAAACACCTCATAAACAGTCAATGACGCTAACGCCGCAGCTCCTGTGGCGCAAACCTCCATCGGGGCAGTTTTTGAGGAACAGCAATCCCACTACTCAACCATCCCAATTGTGTTTGGGATATCGGCCAGCCAAATCCTTTTTCATCTGCGCAAAACCTGAAGCCCAAAAGCCCTCCAAATCATTGGTGACCTGCCAGGGCCGTTGGTTGGGCGCGCAAATCTTAATTACAAGTTTCTGCCCGCCCGGCAACTTGGGGGTGCTGCTCACGCCATAGAGTCGCTGGACCTTTTCCTCCACCCAAGGGTCCTCCCCGTCCCGGTAGTTCACCCGGGTATTGATGCCATTGGACAAGGTTACTTTTTCAGGAGCATAGCTCTCCAGACTGGCCCGTTGCATTGCGGAGAGAAAGTCCCGCAGCACTGGCTTGACCTCCCGGTTCTTAATCTCACGCAAGCTCCCTGCCCCTTCGCAGACTCCCGCGATGACAAAGCGACGTTCTTCGTCGCCGAACTCGGGCATCTCCAGCTCAGGCATACTTGCGGCGAGGAAATTGAGCCGCGCGATCCAACGCTCGACGCCAGCATCCCAATTTTTCAGCGGAGCGTTTCCTGCCAATATTTGCTCGGCAAGGATCTCTCCTGCAAGCTCCTTGGGGACCTCCCCTCCCTCAGTTTCCTCAACCACCAGGTCATCGAACATTAGTCGTTTGCGAGCTACTACCTTTCTAGTAGTTTCATCCCATTCCGCCCCATCGGTCTTCTGCAATAGGTCGGGAAAAAGCTCAGCCAACCAGGCTACCTCTATTCGGGCGCAACTCTTGAGATAAGTCACCATTTCCCGACCCTCGACTTCGGTAGCCTCGCAGGCGACAAACACCTGCGAAAGACGACCCACACTAGTCTCATCCAGCTTCCCTTTCCTCTTTCCTACCAAGCGACAAGAGAGCGTGGCCCCTCCCAGACGGATACCCACACGATCTGCAAAGGCGGCCAGCACCGCTCTGGCCAAGGCTTCTCCATTCCACTCGAAACGCACCCGGTCCACCTTCATGCCTCGCCCTTTTGCAATTCCGCAGAGCTGCTTCCATGTCGCAAGAGTCTCGCGAGCATTCCTCCCTTGCACCCCCATGGCCCGGCAATTTTCAACCCGGAAGTGAGCCTTTCCAGCGGCTTCAGCCGCTCGCCAATCTGCCTCGAAGTCGGACCAGTCACCGTCCTCGACGAATCGCTCCCGATCCTTGCCCGCCTTCTTCGCCCAGAGTCCCTCGCCCTGCAAAACGGCAGCTGCGAAACAAGCCTCTGCCACACAGTCCCCCTCCTGCGCAGCCAACAAGAGTCGGGCCATTCGAGGGTGCAAGGGAAAGCTCGCCATCAGGCGTCCCTCCTCCGAAAGCCCATCCGACGAAAGTGCTCCCAGTCTTTGCAAGAGCCCTTCCGCCCTCTGCAAGGCCTCCTCATCCGGGCCGTCGAGCCATCGAAACTCCCGCACGTTGCTCCAGCCGGCACCCTTGAGATAGAGAACAGACTCGGCGAGATCAACTCGCTTCACCTCGGGCAACTCGAAGGCTGGTCGACGACCATGATCCGCCTCCGACCACAGCCGAACGCATTTCCCCGGCCCTGTTCGCCCAGCCCGTCCCGCCCGCTGTTCCGCGGCAGCCCGGGAGATGGGCTGCACCAATAACGAGTCAATCCCACGCCGAACATCAAACTTGGCGGTTCGCGCCAGCCCTGAATCTATCACAAGGGAGACCCCATCGATGGTGATCGAAGTTTCCGCAACGTTGGTCGCTACAATAATGCGCGGACCGCCACCCGAAGATACCGCCGCCCGTTGGCTCTGCGGCGGCAATCCGGAGTATAGGGGCAAAACCTCGAAACCTTTTCCCGCTGCCGAGTTCTCTAACAGCTCGACGGTCTTTCGAATCTCGTGAACCCCGGGCATGAAAACGAGCACCCGATGCGGCTGATGTTCCATACCGGACAACTCGGCGCGCAAGACCTTGCCCACCCTTTGCCAAAGAGGCTCTTCCTCCATCGTTCCGAAGCGATTTCGCTTTCGCTGGCTGGCTCCGGCATACTGGACCTCCACCGGATATCGCCGCCCCTCGGATTCCAACAACTCGCACGGAGCTAAAAACTCTTCCAATCCCGCAACCTCCAGCGTAGCCGACATCACTCCCACGCGCAGCTCGCTTTGCCGATCCTGCAGTTCCAACACCCGGCCCAACGAAAGGTCGCTTGCAAGGCGGCGTTCGTGGAATTCATCGAAGAGGACACAACTCACCCTTGGCAGCTCCGGACTCTCGGCCAACCACCGCTGCAAGACTCCATCCGTGACATAGACCAGCCGCGTGCGAGGTCCGTAAACCTTTTCAAACCGCACCGCATACCCCACTTCCTCACCAACGCGAGAGCCCACCAGCGAAGCGACATACTCAGCCAACATCCGCGCCGCAATCCGGCGAGGCTGCACCACGATGATACGTCCCTCGAAACCCGCCTCCTCCAGCAGAAGCTTCGGCACGACAGTCGACTTGCCCGATCCCGTCGGCGCCTTCAGCAAGATCCTTTTCGCCCCATCCTTCCCCAATGCCGCTAACAGCTCTTTCCTAACTTCCAAGACCGGTAGGCTCATCGCGGGGAAAGATAGGCAGATTCACGCCCGCGACCAAGTCCAGCGAACAGGGACTTCACTTTCTTTTAAAATCCTGAGCGCATTTAGCTCGTTTCTTGGCAGTGATTAAGGTATTCGGCCCGAGAACTTACAACCATGGCTAACCACCAAACGCTTCGTGCCGCATATGTCACAGCCTTCGAGCCGAAGGATATCCATGCTTGGTCGGGACTCATCTATCACATCAAACAAGCCCTCGAGCGCTCGGGAATAGAGGTAGAAAGTCTGTCCAACCTTAAAAAGGGCGCTCTGTTGACCTGCGCTGCCAAATTGCTGTTCTACAAGCTTCGAAGAAAAGCCTATCACCGCGATCGCGAACCAGCCCTTCTCGAAAACTACGCCAGACAGATCGAAGAGCGGCTCGACCCCAACACGGACTTCATCTTCAGCCCCGGGACCCTGGCAATCGGCAAATTGAAGACCGACAAACCCATGGTCATTTGGACGGACTCAACCTTCGCCGGACTCGTCGAGACCTATCCCGAGTTTCAAAATCTCTGTGCTGAAACTCTCAAGAATGGCCATGAGATCGAACGCGAGATCCTCAACAATCTCGCGCTCGCCATCTATAGTTCCGAGTGGGCCGCACAATCGGCAATCAACTACTATGGCGTCGACCCCAAGCGGGTAAAGGTCATCCCTTTCGGAGCCAATCTCGAATGTGACCGGACCGAAGAGACCATTCGTCAGCTATCCGCGAACAAGTCCACCGAGACCTGCCGCCTGCTCTTCGTAGGAGTTGATTGGTATCGCAAGGGAGGAGAAACGGCTCTCGCGGTGGCTCAGAGCCTCAATGATCGCGGAATCCAAACCGAGTTGCACATTGTCGGCGTCACTCCTCCAATCCCGGTCCCGAGTTGGGTCATCCAACATGGCTACCTTTCCAAGAAAGACCCCGACCAACTCGCGCGCCTGAACAAATTGATGGAGGAAAGTCATTTCTTTATCCTCCCCTCCCGCTCGGAATGCTTCGGAATCGTCTTTGCCGAAGCGGCCTCCTTCGGTCTTCCCTCAATCGCCACCAAGGTTGGGGGAATCCCTTCCGCCATCTCCGAAGGAGAAAGTGGTTTCCTCTTCGAACTCGACAGCCCCTTGGACAAAATCTGCGATCTGATTCAAGAGCACTTTCGCGATTCACAGCGCTACGAGAATCTGTCGATCTCCTCCTTTCGACGCTATCGATCCAAGCTCAATTGGGACGTCGCGGGCCGAGCCGCCAAGGAAGCGATTTGCGACGCTCTTGCCTCGCGGCCTTCCGTCGAATCTTTCTCAAAGCCGTGAAGACCTATTATCACAGTCTCGACGGATTGCGGGCCCTGGCAGTAGGCGTCGTCCTAATCGCACACGCCGGTTCCCCGTTTCCCCGCAGCGGAAGTGTGGGAGTTGAAATCTTTTTTGTTCTCAGCGGATTCCTCATCACCGGAATTCTCAGCCGGGAATTCCAAGAGAGCGGTGCGGTTTCGCGAAAGAACTTTTATATCCGTCGCCTGCTTCGCCTCACGCCCGCGCTTCTGCTGGCAGTCGCTCTATTCGCCGTTCTCTTTTCCCTCACCCACCACTACTTCCCCACTCGGGAAGTCGCCATCGCCCTGACCTACACCGCGAACTGGGCGGAGGCGCTCTGGAATCTCGACTTGGGAGCGATGGCTCATTGCTGGACGCTGGCCACCGAAGAACAATTCTACTTCCTCTGGCCCTTTGTCATCGTGGCCTTGGAAAAAACAATCAAAACCACGAAAGGCAAAGCTCTCGCTCTAACAACTATCGCTTTGGCTTTAGCCGGATATCGCGCGGCAGTAGTAGGAAGCTACAGCCCGGCCCGAATCTATTTCGGACTGGATACCCACATGGATGGACTCGTCATGGGTTCGGCCCTCGCCTATTTCGCCGCGATTCTACGCACCAGCGAGAAGAGTCGTTCGACGAGCTACCACATCCTCAGTTGGATCGTTGTTCCCGTTTCCCTTTTCGTTCTTCTCGCCCTGATGTATCTTTTCAAGTGGGATAGCACGGGTCTTCACCAGTATGGATTCTTCCTCGCCGCGCTCTCTTCCGTCGCAATTATTCTGGACCTAACGCTCTCTCCATTCTCCCTCATCCAGAAACCTCTTTCTCTTCCCCCTCTGGTCTACTTGGGCAAAATTTCCTACGGTCTTTATCTCTTCCACTACCCCCTCTACCACTTCATCACCGAGGTCATGCCCGATGCCAGCTTTCTGGTCAAAGCCCCCCTCAAGATCGGTCTCAGCATCTTGGTCGCAGCGCTTTCCTTCCATCTGGTAGAAGTGAAATTTCTCACTCTCAAGAAGCACTTCGCCAAGGGAAAGAACGCCACGGAATAGGAAGCGGATCCAAGTCCCACCAAGCCCGTAGTTTGGGATAACCCTTGTGCCCGGACACAAGACCGCCGCCAGACTCACTCGAGTCTAACGGCGTTTTGTGTCGTGGCTTTCGCGACCGCACTCACGGACGAAAACCAACTCAACAGTTTGTAACCATTTTATGAAGTTGAACACCGTGTTCCATGCGATGTTCAGAGGTTAAGACTCTCCACCTCGGAAGAAGTTCAAACTTTGCTGAATAATTTTTTTACTCAACGAGCTCCTCTTTGCTCCGGTCTGGAGACCACCTTCTCGCCACGAAAATTTCCTCAAAAGCTTCCACCAATCCGGCGCTCGCCAGGGACTCACCCACAACCCCGTCACACATTCTCACCCTCTTTTTCACCTCGGGAACGGCATTACCCGGACATACGGGCCAAGCCGTAATTTCTGGTGACAGCATGGTGAGGTCGTTAAAGTTGTCTCCCGCAGCAATCACCTTTTCTGGTGGAACCCCCACACGCTGAGCAATTTCCTTGAGAGCCGGCCCCTTTCCGTAGGCGCTGTGACTGAAGCGGAGGTAAACTCCATTTCGCTCGTGCCCAAGTTCCTCACACTTGCCACACACGCGCTCGACTTCACGCAGAAGGCCTTCCATCTCCTTCTCATGCGGCAAAACGACCCCGGCAAGATCTCCCTCAACCTGCACCCATTCTCCTTTGGCAGTCTCCTCCACATACTTTCGAATCTGGGAGAGTTCCTTACGAACTTTTTTAAAAAGCTTCTTATGATCGCGGTCGCAATTCCGGTTCCAATCTTCATCGGGCACGAAGCGGCCAAATCGACCGGGAAAATGAATTTCCCGCTCTCGGGCCACCACAAAATCAGGCAAAAAAGGAAAACTATCCGCCAACCCTTCCACCAGATGCATCAACGAACGTCCGGTGCATATTCCCCAAATGAACTTGTGTCTCTCGCGAAGAAACTCAAGCCACTCCAGCATCCGCCTGTCCACTGGTGGACGATGTTCAGGCCAGTGAAGCGTTCCATCAAAATCGAAAGCAAGAATTCCGGCGGGCTCTTCGACTAGGGGCAATGTTTCCACGGGGATGACTCTTTGACATTCCCTCCCCTTCGCCAATTGCGAAGGGCGTCAACAGCAGCGCAACCTACGGCTGCTCCGCGACCTGGCGGTAATTTTCCCGAAAGAACTCGCCCAACTCGCGCTGCATGCGGACCGCGTCTACTGCTTTGTCGGATTTCAAAGTCGCGCGAATCTTGTCCCCCGCGGCCTGATAGGAAACAGAAGGCCAGCCACCCTCGGCCTCGATTTGACTGAACTGCTCGTTGGAGGGCTTTCCCGCTTCCGCCATCGCCGCCCAAGCGGACTTCAGTTCATCGTGGGAATCAATACACATCACCCGCACGATGGTTCGCAGGGGAGTGAACAGACGGCCTGTCCAATCGCCACGATACTCGAACTTCTGAGCCAGCTCATAAGGTCTCACTTCCCCATCAACCATCCGCGCCCGATGCTCGTCATCATAGAGATCCCGTCGGACAGGGAGACGGCGGAGACTGCGAAAACGGGGACCAAATTCCTCCCCCTTGCGAGCCGCCCACAGCATCTGCGCCCGCTCGGTGAAGAGAAATTCAACAAACTCCTGCGCCAGTTCGGGATGCGGCGCGCCCTTGAGAATCGCGACCGGGTCGACGCTGATCGAGGTTCCACCCTCCGGCACCACGAACTTCACCCGCGAACTGCCGTCGCCCTTGCGCTTTTCCTCTTCGAAAGTCCGGCCATAGAAGTCGATGCTCATCCCTGCAACCGCATTCCCTTGCGCGACATCATGCGGAATCTTGGCCGAGCTATCGGTAAAGTAACGCGAGTTGGCAGCAATCATGCGGATGCGATTGACGCCCTTTTTCCACCCTTCCTCCAGAGCCTCCTCCTCGGACTTTCCTGCCGCAATCTCCTCGGCGATGACTTCTTGAATCATCATCTCGAACATCTTGGCCACCGAACCGCTCTTGGTCGGATCCGCCAAGGCCAAGGACCCGATGTAGCGCTGGTCGGTGAGATCCTCCCACTTCTTGGGCTCGGGAAGACCGAGGCGCTTCAAGCCATCCACATTATAAACGATGCCAAAGCTGGACAGACAGACCCCCACCCAATCGTGCTCGCTGCCATAGTAGGTCTCCCCGCTCATGGTCGCAGGAATGGGAGCGTTCTCTCCCGCAAAAAGTTCGGGATGGGTCTCGAAGATCTCAAGCTTCGCAAAACGTCCCAGCTTGGATTGGGCCGAGAAATCGTATTCCCCGCCACCGAAGAACAAATCGATTCCGATTCCCTCCCGGCCTCCCTCCGCCGCGGCATCGAAACCGGAGTCGAGTACCCGCTTGATCTCGCTGGTCCCTCCAGGAACAAGCCAGTTAACATAAACTTCACGCCCATGTTTTTCCTGATACCATTCGACAAATGCTTCCCCGAATTCGCGCTGAATCGTCTCGTTATGAGGAGTGATGACTTCCAGCCTCAAGACCCCGGCTCCGGGAGCCACCTCCACGTCTCGCCGCAGCACCAAGGGGAGAGCGACCACGATTCCGAGAGGAACCAGAACCGCTGCTAATTTTTGCCAAAGCTTCATCGTGGGAGGATTTTATTTTTCTAACAACACCACATCGGATTCGTCTGCACGCAGCACCACTTCTCCCTGTCTGACTACCCGTGGATTCATCTCCGCAACTTTCAGCCGCAGACCGCCCGCGACCTCCACCTCGTATTGCACGAGAGCTCCCAAATAAGCAGTCTGCACCACCCGCCCGGCGATGCTATTGGATTCCCCGGCGGCCGAATCGACAAAGCGCCAGGCCTCGGGCCGGACCGAAATCAACTGTCCCTGACCGTCACCACGAAACTCGCCCAACTGACCCTGCTCGAAAATATTCGTCTCCCCGATGAACTCCGCCACAATGCGCGAGGTAGGGCGTCGGTAAACTTCTTCCGGCGTGCCCACCTGCATCACCTCGCCAAAGTCCATCACCGCCATCCGGTCGGCGACTGACAGAGCCTCCTCCTGATCGTGGGTCACGTAGACTGCAGTCAGGTCATTCTCCTTCACGATGCGTCGAATCTCGGTCCGCATCTCCACCCTCAAGCGGGCGTCCAGATTGGAAAGAGGCTCGTCCAACAAAAGAACCTTGGGGCGAACCACCAGCGCGCGCGCCAGCGAAACCCGTTGCTGCTGCCCGCCGGACATTTGGTCGATGCCACGCACTCCGTACCCTTCCAGGCGAACCATCTCCAGGGCTTCTCCCACCCGACGCTTCACCTCGTCCTTCGAGACTCCGCGCTCCTCCAGACCAAAGGCCACATTCTGCCCCACCGTCATGTGAGGCCACAGGGCGTAGCTTTGAAAAACCATCGCAGCCTCCCTCTTGTGGGTCGGCAAACTCGTCACATCCTCGCCATCGAAGCGAATCTCGCCCGACGTGGGAGACTCCAATCCGGCAATGCAGCGGAGCAAGGTCGTCTTTCCGCAGCCACTTCCTCCCAGCAGGAAAAAGAGCTCCCCCTTCTCAATCCCGACGGTGATTCCTTTCAGAGCCCGAACCTCGCCGAACTCTTTCACCACCTGATTTGCCAAAATCGCCTCACTCACAAGACCGATACTGCCGCCATTTCCCAGCTTCTCAAGCGTAAGGTCAAGAGAAGTGCGTCCCCCATTCTTCTCCCTCAATCGAAAAATGCGCGGCTTCCCCCAAGCAACAGGAGGCCAGTCCACCGCTACAAAAAAAGCCCCGTTCTCCGCTAGAACTCGCTGCGGGGCTGTGATAAAGCCGCGGCCCGATGGCAGACGCGACACGAAAGACAGTTCCCGATTGGATGCGGGCCCGTCTGAATGTGAATCAACGCTTCCTGATTCTTTGCCTCGTCGCAGGTCTTCTCTGCGGCTTGGCGGCGGTTGTTTTTCACTTTGCCATCGAGCACCTCTTCTCTGCTCTCTGGAACTTTGCCCAAGGCCGGGACCCCAAGACTTTCATCGCCGTGATGATCGCGGCCCCCACTCTGGGCGGCTTGCTGGTGGGCATCGTCAGTCAGAAATTCGTCCCCGAAGCCATCGGCAGCGGCATTCCGCAGACGAAATACGCCTATTATAATAAGGGGGGAAAAATCCGCAGCTACGTGGGCCTCCTGCGCTTAATCTTGGGCAGTCTTTATATTGGTTTGGGCAACAGCCTGGGGAGGGAAGGCCCGACCGTCCATATCAGCGCCGCGATTGCTTCGCGGCTGGGTCGTTGGGGTTTTCAAGATGCCAGCCGGGTGCAGTCGATGTTGCCGGTGGGGATGGCGGCAGGGATCGCCGCCGCGTTCAACGCTCCGCTCTCGGCCCTCACCTTCGTGTTCGAGGAATTGCTCGACAACTTTTCCATGAAGGCCCTCGGCGGGATGGTCATTGCAGTGGTGGTGGCTGCTGCCGTCTCGCGCAGTATTTTGGGCGAAGACCCCATCCTCGCCGCCCATCTTCGGACCGATTACCAAACCTCGGCCTGGATGCTGATTGCCTTGCCCTTGGGAATTGCAGCTGGGCTTCTCGGACATATTTTCACCTCTTCCACTCTCGCGCTGCGTGGATTTTTCAAACGGCGAAAGTCCTTTCCCAAGTGGTTGCTTCCAGCCAGTGGCGGACTCAGTTGCGGGATTCTCGGGGTCGGCGCCTACTTTCTCACCAGTCGATTCGGCAACGCCCAACACTCGGTTTTCAGCATTGGCTACGAAAGCCTCGAAGCGGCCTTCGAGAACGAGCTCACCGTTCCGATTCTAGCCACCCTGCTTCTCTTCAAGTTCCTTGCAGTCGTTCTCAACTATGCCAGCGGCGGCTCGGGCGGACTCTTTTCCCCCACCCTCTTTCTCGGCGGGCTGTTAGGCGCGCTGGTCGGCATCGGCTTCACCCACCTTCATCACGTGGGCAATTGGGTTCCTCACTTTCCCGCCGACGACAAGGTTATTGGGGCCTGCGTCTTGTTAGGAATGGGAGCGATGTTTGCCTCCGTAATCGGTTGCCCTTTCACCTCGCTCATCATCATCTTCGAGATGACCGGAAACTACGACCTCATCCTGCCCTTGATGGCCGGCAACATGCTGGCTTGGCAAATCTCGAAAAAACTGCGCCCCATCGAGATCTACAACTCTCTCCTCCTGCAGGACGGAATCACCCTGCGCGCCCTTCCGGCCTACCGTGGGGTGCGCGATTATCGCGAGTTACCCGTGCAGGCCATCATGACCCACGACGTTTTTCAGCTGAAAGCGTCTCATACCGTGGGCGAATGCCTGAGCCGGATTCGTGAGGCGGACAAACGATTCCATGGCTATCCCGTGGTGGGCAAAGGGAAAAAACTTCTCGGCGTGATCACCCATCACGAGCTTCGCGAGAATGAACCCGAAGTCGAATTGAGCACCCTCTTGACCGGGCAAAAGCTTCTCTCGGTGACCCCGGTGACCACGATTCGGGACGCCGCCCACCGGATGATCGAGAACGACTATCAGCAAGTGCCCGTGGTCAGCCCCGCTGATCCGGAAAAGCTGTTAGGCTGGCTCACCGCAAACGACATCGCCCGTCAGCAAAACGCGTTTTAGTGTTCGCCTGGCGTTGCACCCCTTGACGAAAAGGGTATGGCAGAGTCGCTACTCCCTGCCTTTAAAAAAAGTTCGTATGCGCAGCCGAATCTTAATCGACCAGGTTGTCAATTCGGCCAGCCATCTCGATGTCAGCCGGAGTGACTCCACCTTCATCATGAGTTGTTAGACGAAGGATGACCTTGGAATAACGAATGTCGAAATCGGGGTGATGCTGAGCTTCCTCCGCGATTTCCGCGATATCGTTCACACAGTCGATGGCTTCGGTGAACTCTTCGAATTCGATGGTGCGGCTGATCTCCTTGCCATCCTCACTCACTTCCCATTCGGGACATTTTTTGAGAGCTTGGTCGAGTTCCTTATCTTTGAGTACGTCTGACATTGTTCTTTTGGGGTTGGAGCGTAAATAGCGCCTCTCTTACGCACTTTGGCAAGAATCTTTCCCAAGTCTTGCCTCACTTTTTTCTGACTTTTCAGAACCCGGATCCAGTCTAGTTTATTGTTATGAAATTCATCCTTCCCCTAGCCTCTCTTCTAACCGTGCTTTTCCTTACCAGTTGCGGGTCCACCAACACTGCGGGCAGAATCGAAAAGAACCCTCAAATCTACAATAGCCTGACCACCCGGGAGCAAGAACTGGTCTCACAGGGTCAGATTGAAGAAGGAATGCCACCCGGAGCCGTCTTCCTGGCCCTTGGCGAACCCGACCGACGTCTGGAAGGCCAGAGCGAGGGCAAGAGCACCATGCGCTGGGACTACACCGGCCTTTATCCCGTCTACAGCAATTCTTTCTACGGTCACTTTGGCTCCGGCTATGGGCGTTACGGCCGATATGGTCGCTACGGTAGTTTCGGGATTGGGCCCACTATCGACTACGTCCCCGTTCGCTCCAGCACGGTTTGGTTCGAAAATGACAAGGTCCGTTCGTGGGAGCGGGTGCGATAGCCCTGCGACTAGCTGCCAAGCAAATTTCTCCTAAAAGGCCGTTCCCGACCGGGCGGCCTTTTTTGTTGTCAAAATTTCCAGACATTCCCGATTCACGTAGCCGCTGATTCCCTGTAGTCATACCGCAACGAAATGTCTGAAACGAATACCGACACCCAGAAACTCTCTACCGAAATTGCCGAGTCCTCCCGCTGGATCGCGGATGTCAGGCAGGAAATGTCCCGCGTGTTGATCGGACAACATCAACTAGTGGACCGCCTCCTTCTCGGCCTCCTCTGCAATGGCCACATCCTTCTGGAAGGCTTGCCCGGCTTGGCAAAAACTTTGGCCGTCAACACTCTCGCCTCCTGTTTTCAGCTTCAATTCTCGAGGATTCAGTTCACGCCCGACCTCCTGCCAGCCGACTTGTTGGGAACCCTCATCTACAACCAACAGGCCCAGCAATTCGATCCCAAGCTCGGACCCATTTTTGCCAACCTGGTGCTGGCCGATGAGGTCAACCGCTCCCCAGCCAAGGTGCAGGCCGCACTCTTGGAAGCGATGCAGGAGCGCCAGGTCACCCTCGGCGACACCACTTATCCTTTGCCCCAACCGTTCCTCGTCCTTGCCACCCAAAACCCCATCGACCAAGAAGGGACTTACACTCTTCCCGAGGCACAGTTGGACCGTTTTCTCCTGAAAGTTCTCGTCGATTATCCAAGCAAGGAAGAGGAGATGAAAGTCCTCGACCTGATGGCCAACACTGCCAAGCCCCCTGCCGTCAGCGCAGTGGCCCACCCGGATCAACTGGCCGCCAGCAGGGCCTTGTTAGACAAGATTTACATCGATCCTGCCGTTCGGGAATACATCGTGGACCTCGTTCACGCCACCCGTTCGCCCGGAAAGTATGACCAAGGTCTCACGCCCTTGATTCGGGCAGGTGCCTCCCCCCGAGCCACCATCAACCTCGCGCTCACCGCCCGGGCCAACGCCTTCATGAACTCCCGGGCCTACGTCACTCCGCAGGACGTCAAGACCCTCGCGCCCGAGGTTCTGCGCCACCGGATTTTGCTCTCCTACGAGGCCGAAGCCGAAAACATCTCGACCGACACCCTCGTCACCCGCCTCCTCTCCAAAGTCCCCGTGCCATAAGGGATTCAGCCCTCGAGGCACGCCGGTAGGGTCCTTTTGATAAAAGGACCGCGAGAGTTCTGCCGTGCTCGAACAGCTCTCCCGCCGACGAAGGGCGTTAGCTCAAGGACCTTCCCCCAACATTCGCGGCTGTTTTGGCAAAACAGCCCTACCGCTAATCGTCTCTCGATTGGCTCAACGACATCTGATTACTTGGACGAGACGATTCGGTGGGGCGAGTGAGGGCACTCGCGGTCCGGCCAAGGATCCTTCTGGAGTGCGCGCCGCTTGCTGCCGCTTTGGAATGGATGACTTCGTTCTTTCACCCACCCGGGAAGAGCAAAGCTTGCTTGCTCAACCTCGCGGCCACCTCGATGCAAAGAGTGAAGACCCCCAACCAACTCAAGCCCCACCCAACCACCCTCGACCCACACCGGTAGGGTCCTTTTGATAAAAGGACCGCGAGAGTTCTGGCGTGCTCGGACAGCTCTCCCGCGGACGAAGGGCGTTAGCTCAAGGACCTTCCCCGAACATTCGCGGCTGTTTCGGCGAAACAGCCCTACCGCGGGACGTCTCTCGATTGGCTCTACGAAATCTGATTGCTTGGACGAGACGATTCGGTGGGGCGAGTGAGGGCACTCGCGGTCCGGCCAAGGATCCTTCTGGAGTGCGCGCCGCTTGCTGCCGCTCTGGGGTGGATGACTTTGTTCTTTCACCCCCACGGGAAGAGCAAAGCTTGCTTGCTCAACTTCGCAGCCACCTCGAAGCAAAGAGTGAAGATGCCCAATCACCTCAAGCCCCACTCAACAACCCTCGACCCACGCCGGTAGGGACCCTTTGACAAAAGGACCGCGAGAGTTCTGGCGTGCTCGAACAGCTCTCCCGCGGACGAAAGGCGTTAGCTCAAAGACCTTCCCACAACATTCGCGGCTGTTTTAGCAAAACAGCCCTACCGCGTGACGTCTCTCGATTGGCTCAACGACATTTCATTGCTTGGACGAGACGATTCGGTGGGGCGAGTGGGGGCACTCGCGGTCCGGCCAAGGGTCCTTCTGGAGTGCGCGCCGCTTGCTGCCGCTCTGGGGTGGATGGCTTCGTTCTTTCACCCCCACGGGAAGAGCAAAGCTTGCTTGCTCAACCTCGCAGCCACCTCGAATCGAAGAGTGAAGACCCCCAACCAAAATCAAGCCCCACTCAACAACCCTCGACCCACGCCGGTAGGGACCTTTTGACAAAAGGACCGCGAGAGTTCTGGCGTGCTCGAACAGCTCTCCCGCGGACGAAAGGCGTTAGCTCAAAGACCTTCCCACAACATTCGCGGCTGTTTTAGCAAAACAGCCCTACCTGCTGGAGCTGGGACATTTCTGTCCCTAGGACGGTCCGTCCACATCGAATCGTAAGAACCGAAGAGTCTCAAAGTAAGTTCTAACTCCCCGGAGCTCTGCTCATGGACAGGAATGTCCATGCTCCTCTACTCCGCAGTCACTGCGGCGCGGTCGTCATCGAGACCGCTCTTTTCAATGAAGTAGTCGTAACCACCCGTGTAACGAGTGACTGTTCCATTGTTAATGTGCAGCGTCGTTTCCGCCAGCGAGCGAATGAAGTGAACATCGTGCGAGATGAAAACGAGAGTCCCCGTGTATTTCTTCAAGCCCTGCACCAAAGCATCAATCGAGTTGATATCGAGGTGGGTCGTCGGCTCATCCATCAGCAGCAAGTTGGGCGGGTCGACGAGAAACTTCACCAGGTTCAAGCGGGACTTCTCTCCCCCAGACAAAACGCGAATCCGCTTGTCGACATCGGAGCGACGGAAAAGGAAGGAACCGAGCACAGCCCGCACCTCATCTTCTGCCAAAGTCTTGTTCGCCGCCATGACCTCATCGAGCACGGTATTGTCCTCATTGAGGGAATCAATCCGGTGCTGGGAAAAGTAACCCATCTTGGTCGCATACCCGACCTTACGCTCACCGCCCTGAAACTCGAGGTGACCGGAAATGATTTTCAGCAAAGTCGATTTACCCGCCCCGTTCGGCCCCACCAGAACAATCTTCTCACCCCGCTCCAGGGTCAGGTCGAGACCGTCATAAATCACCTTCTCGCCATAGGCTTGTTTGATTTTCTCTAACTCAACGACCTTCTGGTTCGAACGTGGCGGCTCGGGGAAATTGAATTTGAAGACCTTACGTGGCGCACGTGGCTTCTGCATCTTCTCCTTCATCTTCTCCAGCTGACGAATCCGGTCCTGCACCTGCGAGGCCTTTGACCCCACGTTGCGGAAACGGTCGATGAACTCCTGCACGCGATCCATCTCCTTCTTGTGATTGCGCCAGGCTTGCACCTTTTGGTCGTAGCGCAATTGACGCTGCTCCTGGTAATTGGAGTAGTTGCCGGTGTAGCTAATCAACTCCATGGCATCGGGGTCGATTTCGACCACTTGCTCCACCAGGCCATCCATGAAATCCCGGTCGTGGGAAATCATCAGAATCGCGCCCGGGTAATTGGACAAATACTTCTGGAACCAGAGCAAAGACATGAGGTCGAGGTGGTTGGTCGGCTCATCCATCATCAGGAGGTCGGGCTCCATGACAAGGAGACGGGCAATGTGAGCACGCATCACCCAACCGCCGGAGAACTCACGCGCGGACTTTTCGAACTCATCCTGCTTGAAGCCCAAACCGGCAAGAATCTTCTTCGCTTTGGGCTCGAGCGCGTAGCCATTCAACTCGGTAAAACGGTCCTGAGCTTTTGCAAACTCGGGGGTATCCATCTTCCCGGTGCTCTCCCCCTCCCGGATGGTGCGCAAGATGGAAACCATCTCGTCGTCAATGCCCATCGCGATCTCCAGGACCGTCTCGTCGGTAGGCTCGCCCGCCTCCTGCGCGAGGAATCCAGTGATGGCGTAATCATCACGCTCAACGGTGCCTTCGTCCATGGTCTCTTCATCGAGAATGATTTTAAAGAGGGTCGACTTGCCCGCGCCGTTGGGTCCAACCAGAGCCACGCGCTCGCCCCAGTTTACGGTCAAATTGGCTTCGCGAAAGAGCGTGCGCCCGCCCATGGCCTTGGTGAGGTTTTTGATCGTCAGCATTGAGTCCCGTGACATTGCGAATCTTCACGAAGCTTTCAACCCTTGATTCCGGATTCTTTCCCCTTTTACCAAAATTCGGGACAGAACTCGGGGCCGAATTAGTTCAAAAAGGGTGCTTGAGCAAGCCAGCTACCGCTTCGAAAAGCTAAAGGACTTCTTCTCCTGAGGCAGGGTGATGAGACTGCCCCGGCTTTGATTATAAAGACGTCGCACCCACCAGCAGGAACCCGCCGCCCAGACCAGAAGAGAGAGCGCAGGCAGAATCACCCACGCCAGATGAGTTCGCCCGTCTAGAAACTTCTCGCTCATCGCCACCGTCGCAAAAGCGAAGAGCGCGAGCGGCCCCCAGTAGAAAAGGTGACTCCAGAATTTCTTAGCCTCTCCAACCGGGTCCTTCGGAAACAGCTCCAGACTTTGCCAAAGCGACATCGTCCACTTCACCCACGGCCCGACGAAGAGGTAGATCAAATAGCCCATTCCCAACAAACTCGCGAAGACCCCATCCCAAGACAGCTCCAAAGCAATCTTCAGCACAAACAACAGGGCAATGAGAGCGGGAAATTTGAGAGAGCGAAGCAATAGCCATTCTTTCCACAACATCGTGTAGAGCCGACGTTCCGACACGGGAAAGACGCCCAGCAAAGCCACTTGGCGAGGGCCGCCCGCCGAAAACTTGTGGAAAGCAACCAGCGCCACCCGGCTCCAATCCGCAGCGGGAAAAACAAAAAGAAGGATATAAACCACCCACCAGAGAGAACCACTCTCGATCCCCTCAATCATTTTTGAAGGTTCGAACCAAGGCACGATATCTTGCAAGACCCATCCTGAGCTGAGCAACCCCACGGCCAGCGCAGTGAGAGCCAGAAACCAAAGAAGAGGACTGAGAAAAAAGCTCGCTGGCCACCGCAGGTCCAAGGTCTCTGCCAAGTCGCGCTCTTTCTCATTAAAGATTCGCGCAAAAAAGGCATGTGTGCGCGGAGCTGATTTCTCGAGAGGGAGTGGCGGCGAGTTTGTGGTTTCCACAACATCCTCATCCGGGGGTCTTGCGGTCAACAGCACTCTCGCTACTTGGGTTTGGCGAAAACGGAAATGTGTTCGAGTGCGCCACCAGGCCCAAACCGTGAAACCATAAGCTGCCGCAAGAAACAGGTAATAGAAGACCCCCAGCTGAGGCCAGGCACTGGGCAGAAAAGGAATCAGGGCGTCGAAACCAAGAACCTCTTCCAACTCAATCTCCGGCAACGAAAAATCCGCGAGCGGAAAAACAAATGAGAGAACCAAAAGAACGATCCCCCACAACAGCACCGACTTCCCTGCCCGCCCGCGATTCTGCAACTGCCAGCACACCCCAGCCAAAGGAATCAGCAGCCACCCCGCCGACATCTGAGCCGATTGAAACCATCCCAGATCACCCGAGACAAAAATCCAAGTCCCCAACAGCCACAGTCCCAGAACGACGTAACGAAATGCCCGAAAGGAATGACGCCAGACCAAGTCCTCCGAGACCGGAGTGAAAAGCAGGGTCGCCCCATCACGTGGGAGCAAGAGCCGGGAACCGACCCAAAGAATGAGAATCCCCGCAATGAGCACCCCAAAGGAAAGGATGCGAAGCTCGCCCAAGACCGGATTCACCATCCAAAAATTCTGGGGACCCAGAGCCAAAAGCAGCCCCCCAAACAACAGGACAAACGGCGTCCAGATGAGGAATCGAACCACCGAGCGAAAGCGCATCCAACGTTCCCCTTCTGCAGGAATTCCCTGAGCGACCTGCAACATCGCCCGCCGCAAGCGCCCCTCGCGCGCTGAATCTTTTATTCGGGATGGCTGGCTCATACGATTTCTACTTCAGAGTGATGGTGAACGACTTTCGCTTGGGAGGAACCACCATGAGGCTGCCTTTGCCCTGCGCATACACGCGGCGCATCAACCAGCAGGCCCCGAAGCACCATGCGGTGAGAAAACTCGCCGACAACACAAAGCCCGTGGCACTGTGATCCCCGTAAAGCCACTCGCCCCCGGTCCAGAAAGAAAGAATGACCAGCGCAATCAAGGGGATGGAGTAGGCAAACTTCGTCGCAAACGATTTGATGATTCCTAACAGCGTGTCGGGAAACAGTTCGATTCCTTGCCAGAGCAATCCGGCCCAAGTGGTCAGGCTATTGAGAAACAGAGCCGGCCCTAACATCACGAAGATCACAAACCCCTCCCGCGCCTGGAGCTGAGCATTTAGCACCTTGGCTGCAAGCAACAGCACCAGAACCTGCACCGGAATCACCAGCACCCGGGAAAGGAGAAACTCCTTCCAATACATCCAGAACATCTGAGGCTCCGCAATGGGAAGAGCACCCATCGCCATCACTCGCCGAGGTCCTCCCCCGGAGAATTTCTGAAAAGCGCAGGCGATCACGCGACTCTGCCATCCCCGCAACAAGAGCAACCAGATGACGCCGAGAACGGTGAGAGTGAGCGGAAGAACGAATTCAGGGTATTTCTCTGACAAAGTAGAGAACTCGGCAAGCCAACCGAGAACCGGAAGTAGCAAGAGCGCGAGAAACGGCTTCGCAATACTTTTCACCGGCACCCGAAAACCCAAGGCTCTTGCCACTGCTTTCTCTTCTTGAGTCCACAAGAGAGAAAAGAAACGATCGGGAAAATTGCCCAAGACTCGCGGTCTTTTCTGCTCGCTCGTAGCCTGGAGACGAGCAGCTTGAGGTGCGGATGCGCTGGGCTCAGCATGCGAAATTGCAGGGGCTGCCATCACCGCCGCCCAGGTATCTCGCAGCCGAAAGCACGCTCGGGCGTTCCGCCACTGCATCGCAACCCAGGCACTGCCAAGTGAGAACAAAATCCATCCCGCAGGGCCCTCTGACAGCCACGAAACCGGAAGCAGCTTCCGAATTGCCTCAAAATTCCAGCTCTCAAGAGATGACCCTGGTTTGATGAAAAGGCTCAGCAATGGCGCGAGCAAAAGAGCCACCCCAAACAGGATGCCAGTGAACAACATAGCCGATCCCGCACCTCCCCGGCGAAAGAACTGCCAAGCCACGCCGAAAAGCGGAAGCAGGATCCAAGCAGTGGATTTAAAAAGGGAATCTACCAAGAGCCCGCCAAACGTATTGGTAGTTCGCAAATCCGAATCACGGAAGAGATAAACAATCAGTATCCCAGCCCAAAGACCCAATAGGATTCGAGGAAGAGACCAAAAATTATGCCGCCAAACGAGAATGTCCCGCGCTGGAGTCGAAGCCAGGATTTCTCCCTCCCTCGGCTGAAGCATGCGGTGCCCGACCCAATTGACAAGGAAGCCCGCCACAAACACGCCAAGCGCGGTCAGGCGAAAATCTGAAAGGGCCGCTCCCCCTCCCCAAATCCAGGCGGGAACCAATCCTATGCAAATCAGTCCAAGAAAGATTGAAAACGGAATCCCCAGCAAAAGTCGGATCCAAGGTATCACCCGAATCCAAGGCTCGCCTTCCGCAGGTACCCCTTGCCCCCGAATCACCATGGCCCGCCGAAACCGCTTTTCGCGCTCGTTGTCTCGCAATGTGAGATAGCCAAACATCCCGTTTTCAATCCATCAGCATCGCGAGATAGGGATCCCCTGCGCGCGCCTTCTCCTCCAGCTCGGGCACGGTGCCATTGTGGAGAATCACTCCTCCGCTCACCACCGTCACGCGACCGGCAAAGCCCCGCACCATCTCAATGAGTTGGGTCGAAAAGACCACCAACACCCCTTCCTCCAGACCTTCCCGAATCAGCTGGCGCAAAGTCCGCAAACCCTGGGCGTCCATGCCGGAAGCGAAGGGCTCGTCCATCAACCAAATCGGTGGACGTAAAGTCGCGAGGATGACGAGGGCGACCTTATATCGCTGACCACGCGAGAGCTCGCTCACCGGCTTTTCCCGCAGAGAGAGAACACCGAAGCGATCCATCCACTCGGCGGCGACCTCTTCCAGATTAGGTCTATCGATTTGCCAGAGCTTCGCCATCGTGGCGAGGTTCATGATGGCGCTGCCCTGGGGAATGAGCGCGGGCTCATCGCCGAGAAGAAAGAATTGTCTCCGCAGCTCGACATCATCGCGGGTGAAGTGCTTTCCATTGATAAAGACCTCACCGGATTCGGCCCCCACCATTCCTGACATCACCCGCAGCATGGTGGTTTTTCCCGCCCCGTTCACTCCCATGAGAGCAACCAATTCCCCTCCCGAAGCCTGCCAATTGACGCCGCTCAAAACATCCTGCTTTCCAAAGCGCTTCCAGACGTTCCTCAGTTCCAAGCTCACCATGACCTACTTCTGACCATCGCCCCCTCTCTTGGAAAGAGGAAAAAACCTAGAGCCATGCTCCTAACAGGGACCACGAGCACCTTCCTTCGCCGCCACCTTTCTCACTTCCAACCCTTCTTTGATTTTCCCGTCTAACTGGACCTCTTCTCATTCGGAGCGCTCCCTATTCACTTCCGAAATCACCGACGCCTTGCAGGCTTTCTTTTCCGCAAGAAAACGGGCAGAATCATTCCCGTGATTGAGTTCTTTAACATCACCTTTCGCATGATTCATGTCGTGGCGGCCATCATGTGGATCGGCAACTCGCTTCTTTTCACCTGGTTTGAACTCAATCTGAGGCGCAACGAGGAAGACGGTGATGAGTCCTTGGGTTCCATGAACATGCTGCACGGGGGCGGAATCTTCTTCCTGCAAAAGCGCATCATCGACCCCAAGGAGATCCCGCAGCGCCTCCACATCTTCAAGTGGCAGTCCTACACCACTTGGCTCAGCGGGTTTATCCTCCTCGTCTCCCTCTTCTACACGCGTGGCGGCAGTTTGCTTCTCGACCCAGTCAAGACCGACCTGCCGGGTTACATGGGCGGGGTCATCAGCTTCGCATCTTTGGTGGGCGGCTGGCTCTGTTACGATCTCCTCTGGCGCAGCCCGGTCCGAAACAAGGAACTGCTCGGCATCATCATCTCCTTCGCCGGGCTCATCGCCTACGGATTCTGGCTCGACACCATTTTCAACGGGCGCGCGGTCTTCCTCCAAATGGGAGCCATGATGGGAACGATGATGAGCGCCAACGTCTTCTTCCACATCATGATCAATCAGGACAAGATGATGACTGCCCTGAAGGAAGGAAAACCGCACGACCTCAAACTCGGCAAGCAGGCCAAGATTCGCTCCACCCACAATCACTACATCACCTTCCCCGTCATCTTCCTGATGCTAAGCGCCCACTTCCCCTCCACCTACGGAAGCCCCAACAAGATTGCCATCGCGGCAGTGGCCATCATCACGCTGGCGCTCATCAAGCACCTGATGAACTGCTACCACTCCCTTCCCCGCTGGAAAGAACTGCTCGGTGTCACCTTCGTCGTGGGCGCGGGTCTCGTCGCGCTTCTCATCAATCAGGGGAAAGCCAGCGAGGCCCAGTCAATGACTCCCGAAGCGGCCGCCGGCCAAAAGGTCTTCACCTCCACCGGGTGCAACGCCTGCCACCTTCCGCAAGACGGCACCATTGCCCCCAGCCTGCATGGAATCATGGGGAAAGAGCGCGTCTTCGAGGATGGTTCCTCGTTGGTGGCAGATGAGAACTATCTTCGCGAAAGCATCCTGCACTCCACCGCCAAAGTGGTGAAGGGTTACGCCCCGGCGATGCCTCCCTACGCCACCGTTCTGAGTGACGAACAGGTGGATCAGCTCCTCGCCTACCTCAAATCCCTCAACTAGGGGCTTTTGGCCCTTCTCGAGGCCTGTCAAATATCGACAAGATTCCTTCTTGCCAAGCGCGCACAAAGCTCTTAGTTTCCCGCCCCCCAGAACAGCCCGAATCTCTCATGTCCAAGCACAACAGTCTTAAAGCAGCCAGTACCGCAGGTGGAAAACGCTCCGTAATGAAGCGTTTCGAACGTATTAAAGTTTTGCGCGAGCGCGGCCAATGGAAAGAAGGTCAAAGCCCAATCGGTCTTCCAAAGACCAAGGGCGAAGCTTAATTCTCTAATCTTGATTTTAAATTATCTGAGCGGAACCCGAGTGGTTCCGCTTTTTTGTCGCTACGTAGATGGAAGAAATTCGCCTCAATAAGTTTGTTGCCTCATGCACCGATCTGTCCCGCCGCGAGGCCGACCGGATCATTCAGGAGGGTCAGGTTAGTGTGAACGGTTCCATCACGGAGAGCCCCGCTACCCGGGTAACCGACGAGGACACCGTTCGACTGGGACGCAAGGTTCTTTCCCGCCGGTCTATTCTGGTTGTGGCCTTCCACAAACCCCGGGGAGTCGTTTGCTCCCGCAGCGACGAGCGCGACCGACGCACAATCTATCACCTGCTGCCCTACAAGTATCACCATCTCAAGCACGTGGGACGACTGGACCTTGATTCCGAGGGCCTGCTCATCCTGACCAACGATGGTGACCTGGCGCAAAAGCTCACCCACCCTTCCAAAAAACTGGAAAAAGAATATCTCGTCACCGTCGACCAGAACTTCGAACCCCAGGTTCTCTTGCAACTCGTCAAGGGAGTTCACACCCCCGAAGGGCAAGCCAAGGCCAAGTTTGCCCGTCGTCACTCGGCGCGCCGCATGGTCATCATTCTCGAGAGCGGCATGAAGCGCCAGATCCGCCTCATGCTGGAAACCCTCGGATTGCGAGTCACCAAACTGGTGCGCACCCGGGTCGGCTCTCTAACCATGGGAGAACTGCCTATGGGAGAAACCGAAGAGCTCCGCAAGGAGGACATCGAGCACCTGCTCACCAATCCTCCTTCCAAGAAGCCCTCGGCCTAACTTGCGGACGGCCCAGCTTCCCGGGAAGCCAGCCTTTCGACTCCACCCCAAACGAAACGAGGCTCCGCGAACGGAGCCTCTTGTGGTTTCAAGGTTTGATTTTCTTCACTCTGCCAATGGTCTAACTGCCATAGGCCGACTCGACTCGTTCCGCGACATCGCGATAACCGTAGTCTACTTCGTAAATCTGCTTGAAGGACTCGATCGCTTTGTCCTTTTGATCCTGCTTGTCGTAAATCAGGCCCAATTCGTAGAGAACTTCCTTCTTGGTCGCATCCATCTGCTTGAGCTCGGCATTGGCCTCGGCAAAGCGGTTGATAGCCATGTCCGCCATTCCCATTTGGTCGAAAGTCCGTCCCAACATCACTAGAACCTTGGTCCGGATGTGTGGGTTGCGAGTCGCCTGCTGAAGGTGCTTGATTGCCTCCTTGTATTGCCCGGCGTGGTAAAGAGCTTCACCCAAGGCAAAGCGGAGAGCTGGATCCGTCGGGTTCTCTTCAACCCGAGCCATCCGCTCTTCAACCTGAGCCGCGCTGAGCGCGCTCTGGAATTCCTCCAACTCCTGGACCGCAGCAGCATCGTCGGGATTGGCCGCCACTCTCTTCCGAAGGTCATCCAACCGCGCTTCGGCAGCCTTGTCCTTCATCTTGCCAGCCTTCGCCTTTAACGCGACGTCGTTGTTGCTGATCTGGTAACCCCAGTCGTAGAACACATGGGCGTTCTCCCAATCTTCCAGGTTTTCGTAGACTGCAGCCAAGTCACGCACCACGGCCAGATTATTTTGATCCGCGGCATATTTGGCGGCGAGGTCATCACGCTTGGCCTCGGTCTGCTCACGGGTCAGAGCCGTGCGATTGGCCTGCTCGAGCGCAAGGGTCTCACCGGAATCCTTTTGCTTCAGCTCCAGTTCACCAGCTTCGTTCCGATTGGAAAGCATGGACGCCCGCGCGGTGCAGTCTTTGGCCAACTTAACCGCATCGATGTCAGCAGGATTTGCCTTCACGATATCTTCGTAAACTGCGGCGGCTTCCAAGGCACGCTCTTGGGAAAGATAAAACTCCGCCAACTTGTGCATCATTTTTCCCTCTTCAGGAAAGACCTTGCGGACGGTTTCCAAGGCGAATACCGCAGTCTCGCTCATGCCCAACTTGGCCGCGACATCGTGGAGAGCCTCGTTGAACGAAACGCTGTAGGGATCCTTCTCCAATTCCTTCTCAATCGCCTGCAGGGCCGCGTTGCCATCCTTGTCCGCTTGCGCAAGATACTTCTTGGACACGGAAGGACTTCCCGCGCCGACATTGGAACCGAAAAGTCCCCGCTTCTTCTTGGGGCCTCCCGTCAGCTCACCTTCGGCGAGACGAAGAGCCTTTCGCCCATCCAGGAAGCCGGGGGCCTCCTTCATAATCGCCTGTAAAAGGGTTACCGCATATTTGTGGTTTCCAATCTGCAAAGACTCTTGCGCCTTTTTCCAGTAGCCTTGGACGGCGGGGGCCAGTTCTGCGGCGCTGACTTCGCCAAATGCGTTCTCTTGGGTAGCTTCTTGCATGAATGTATTTTTGTGTGCTCCCGCTATGATGACAACTCCAGTGATCATGGCAAGAAAACGCTCCTGAAAATCTGTTTTCAGCACTACCACCCCCTACTCCACTCCGGATGCAATCGCATCCGTCTCTGAGCTCCTCCTTTCCAATCGTCTGATTCTAAGCTCGCTACCCCTCCCGAAACATAGGAGAAAAATCCAATTTTCAACGGACATCTCGCCAAAGCCAGCGGAGGGTGTCGGGAAAGATCGCCCCACCGTGTTGCCCGCTGTGGCCGCCGTCACCCCACACTGTTTTGTAATCCCAGCCCGCGAATTTCAAGGCCGCTTCCATCTGAAGATTGGAGAGCCACCAATTCCCGTGCGCATTATCCAAATCACCACTCCCATCCTGCAGGAAAACGCGAATGGGCTTCTTCTCAGTTTTCCGGATGAGGGAGGGATAGTGGTAGCCTCCGCGAATGTTGGTGAAGCTACCAATGTGACTAACCACCTTTCCGAATAGATCCGGACGCTCCCATGCTGCGGTAAAGGCGCAAATTCCTCCGGAGCTGTTGCCGCAAATGGCCCTGCGAGCCGGGTCGGACGAAATCTTCACGTGTTTCGCCACTTCAGGAAAAATCTCAGTCTCCAGAAATCTGGCGTAAGTCCCATCGGGGGTGTCGTACTCGACGCTGCGATTGGATCGGGCATTTTTAGGAGTCTTCCAAGTCTGAGCTTCGGTCAGCTCCTCGGCAAACACCCCCGGATTGATCAGAATCGCCACCGTGACGGGCATTTCGCCTTTGTGAATCAGGTTGTCAAAGACCAGGGGGAGCCGGAAATCACCATCGGGCTTCAGGAAAGTGTGCCCATCCTGACAAACCATCACTGCCGCCTCTTTGCTGCCGTCATACTGGGCGGGAACGTAGAGGAAATACTCCCGAATTGTGCCCGGATAGACTTTCGACTGGCAAACCAAACGGCTCACCTTTCCCTCAGGAGCCCCGTCCAGTCGTCCCAAAGTATCCGCCGTCGGCACAGGATCGGCGGCGGATAAGGCCAGAGAGCCCAGTAAAAATAAATACAGAATGCGTGAAACCATTCCTAAGGAACGGTTGGAAGGAGCGGGTTCCTTCATTCTTCTTTGTGAAGAAACCCGCTCAAAAAGAATCAAGGTCTAACCTTCTTCTTCGATGTAGACTTCGTGGCCGTCTTTGCGGGAAGCTTTCACAGCATCCATGGCATCGTCGATTTTATCCACATCTTCGGAGAGATACGCAATTTCGAGGTCGCAGAGAGTCTGATAGGAAGCAGCCAAAGTCTTCTTGTAATTGGCGATCGCGGTTTCCTTCTCCTTGCCCTCCGGCATTTTCTCCACAAGCACGGGAACATAGGCAAAGCATTCCAAGAGCTTGCTCTGCGCTTCCCGAACCAGCTTGAGGCACTGCGCATAGTCGTCCTTGGCCCGGCGAAGCATTTTGAGGCTACCGCTCACCTCATCCATCTTCTCGGCCAAAGGAGTATCGTCAGCGGAACTCGAGCCGGTAGCGAGAAAAGAACCTAGAAGGATTGCGCAAAATAATTTTTTCATAATCGAGGGGGCTATACGAAGCGACCTCCTTCCGTTCTGTCAATCTTAACGGAAGAAAAGCAAGACGACATAAACGAGGTAACCTCCCAGAAGGATTCCCCCTTCCAATCGAGAGAGGGCCCGCCGCGTGAGCATGAAGGGAAAGAGCAGCACCGTCACCCCGGTCATCACCGCCAAATCCGTCATCTCCAATGAGCCAGCCGCCAAAGGAGCTATCGAGGCCGTGATGCCAACCACCGCCAAAAGGTTGAAGATGCACGAACCGACCGCATTTCCCACCACGAGGTCTCCCTCGCCCTTCAAGGCTGCAACCACCACGGTTGCAACCTCCGGCAAGGATGTTCCAAAGGCAACGAGGGTCAGGGCGATGACCGCTGCGGGAACCCCCAACTCCAGAGCAATATTACTTCCGCCAGCCACCAGACGGTTGGCTCCAAAAACCAAGGCCGCCAAGCCGACAGCAATCAAGGCGAGATCCTTTAAAAGGAGAATCTTTCCTCCAGACTTCAACGCCGCGATTTCTTCTTCCGAAAGGTCGATGTCGATGTCGACGTCCTCCCCTTTTTTGCCCCGCCAGATACTACTCACAGTGTAGAGCACGACCCCCAGGGCGAGAAGAGCCCCTTCCCAACGGGCGACATGGCCATCCAGCAACATCACGACAAAGACCCCGGTGGCAATGAGCAGAATGGGCATCTCCCGCTGCAAGACCTGCTTGTGAATGGAGAAGGGACGCATTAAAGCCGCAATCCCCAGCACCAGCGCAAGGTTGCAAATATTCGAGCCTACGACATTGCCGAGCGCAATGTCGCCCTGCGGCGGGTCCTTCATGTTGGCGCTCACGCTCACCAGTAGTTCGGGCGCACTGGTCCCAAAGGCCACTACCGTTAACCCGACAATGAGGGGCGAGATGCCCATCCGCAGGGCCAACTCACCACTTCCTTTTACCAGCCACTCCGCTCCATAATAGAGCAACACCAGACCCAGGATTACCCAGCCACTATTTATCAGAATTTCCACGGCGGTAGTCTTCCACTCTTTGCCTTACCCGCAATGGTAAAAGGTGGCAGAGATTCTTCTACCTCTGGCGGTCCAGCTCTAGAATCCGGTGGTAAAGTGCGGAGATGCGCGGCACGGCCACCCCCGCCTTCTCCGCCCGTCTCATGGGCTCGCCCCAAATGGCTTCGACCTCCAGAGGATGACCGTTGACGTAATCCAACATACTGGAGGGCTTGTAGGGGCCCATCGGCTTGGTGCGCTCAATCTGATTGCTCAAAAAGTCATCCGGTATCTCATGCCCCAGGGCCCGCGCCGCCAGCTGAACCTCTTTCATAGTCGCCAATACCTCACCTTCCTTGCCGGGTCTGGACAGCAACTCCTCGGTATCAATTCCCCCCTCCGTGACACAAAGACCGTTGAACGGAATGTTCCAGACCAACTTGCGCCACTGGGCCAAGGCGAGATCATCAACCACTGTCATTTCTACCAAGTCGCCAAACAGGCTCGCCACCTCCTGCAAGACCCCTGTTTCCGCTGGCTCTCCAATGGTCACCAGCCCGCCACCCGTATGGGAAATGTGTCCCGCCGCCAAACGATTGATGCATACAAAGCAGATCCCACCCAACACCCGCCCCCTACCGAACAAGCCCTCTAACAGCTCCACATTCCCCAGCCCATTTTGCAAAGTCAGAATACGGGTTTCCTCGTGCAGGAGGGGCGCAATCACCTCTTCGGCATGGGCATTGGCTGTCGCCTTCCACGCCACGATCACGAGGTCTACCGGACCGAGCTCCGTTGAATCGCGAAAGACCGCAGGCTCGGCAATTTGAAAATCGCCCGCCGAACTCTCGAGCACAAACCCCTTCTCCCGCACCACCTCGTAATCCGATCGCAAGAGAAACCGAACCTCATGACCCGCCTGCGCAATCCGGCAACCGTAATAGCTTCCGACTGCTCCTGCCCCCACGATGGCAATTGAACCAATTTTCATGCCGGTAGGAAAGACGACCGCAATGCAATAATCAAACCTCTAACCGGGCTTTTGCCGAAGCTGAAAAAACACCTCTTCCAGAGTGGACGGAACCCCCTCGCTGTTCAAGATTGCGGAGCACCGACTGTCATGAACTACTCCGAAGCCATTTCCTGGCTCTATTCCACCCAGACCTTTGGAATCAAACTTGGCTTGGAAAATCCGACCCGCCTGCTCCGCGAATATCTCGCCTTCCCCCGCCACACCACGAAGGTCATTCAAGTCGCGGGTACCAATGGCAAGGGCTCCACCTGTGCCTTCATCGATTCGCTCGCCCGTGCCACCGGATCACGCACGGGGCTCTTCACCTCTCCCCATCTCGTCAGCTATCGCGAACGCATTCAGGTCAGCGGTCAGCAGATGCCCGAGGAAACGATCGCAAAGGGGCTTAGCGAACTGCGCGAGTTGGTGAAAGACTGGGAGCATCACCCCACCTTCTTCGAGCTGACCCTGGCCCTGGCCATGCGCTACTTCTACGAACAAGAATGCGAGCTCATCGTGCTGGAAGTCGGGATGGGAGGGCGCTTCGATGCCACCACCGTGGTCCCCTCCGACGTGGCAGTGCTCACCCCAGTCGACCTCGACCACCAGCAATGGCTCGGAGACACCTTGACTGCAATTGCCGGGGAAAAGTCAGCCATCTTTCGGGAAGGCAAGCCCGCCATCAGCGCTCCCCAGGCCCCGGAAGCCGCCCGCGTCATCGAACAAACCGCCAACCAAACCCGCTCCCCCCTGACTTGGATCAGCGAGCCTCTACGAGGCTACCCCCTCGGCTTGCTGGGCGAGCACCAGGCCAGCAATGCCGCCGTGGCCCTCGAGGCACTTTACGCGGCGGGTTTTGAGATGAACTACGACGTCGTCCTCTCCGGCCTGTCCAAGGCCACTCATCCCGGCCGCTTCGAGATCATCTCCCCCAACGAGGACCAAAGCATCATCCTCGATATCGCCCACAACCCGCATGCTACTAGAAGTTTAGTAGCCAGCTTGCGAAAGCATTTCCCCAAGCAGAAACCCGCCCTCATCTTTGGAGCGGCTGGCTCGAAAGAAATCGACCCCATGCTGGAGATGCTGGAGGAGGTAGCTGGCGAGATTCACTTCACGCCAATCAACAGCCCTCGCAGCACCCAGACCGACACCCTCTTCGAACACACTCCCGAACAAGGGAAAGAAAGATGCCGTCAGCACTCGAATGTGAAGGCTGCACTTTTGGCCTGTGAGAAAGCACCTCTCGTTCTCGTGACGGGCTCAGCCTTTCTCGTCGGCGAAACCAAAGCACTGTTAGAAGAGAGCGAACACCTCGCTAGTAGCCAATAGCAAGCCGGGCCTGACCTATCCTTCCGCAGGAGGTGTCGGCTGCAAACTCACTCCCTCCGGTAGAGACCGAATGTGAAGATCCTGTTGTGGGAAAGAAATCTCAATCCCAGCTTCACGGAACGCGTCGTCGATCTGGAAGTGGAGCTCGCTTTGAGTATCCACCAAATTCTCCACCCGACCGACGTGGGCTCGAATCAAGAAGTCCAACGTGCTCGCGCCAAAGGCATTGAAAATGACTCCCGGAGCTGGGTCATCCAGAACGTTGGGATGCTCGTTGACGAGTCGGGAAAGAATCTCCTTCGCCTTCCGTGTGTCGGATCCATATGCGATTCCCACCGCGATCTCGAAACGCAATACCGTATCACGCAGCGTCCAGTTGATTAATTGGCTTGTGATGAAGTCCTTGTTGGGCACAACCAGTTCACGATTGTTGAACTGCTGGATGGTGGTCGCCCGGATCTTAATCTCCGTCACTTTCCCCGAGACGTCACCCACCGTTACGACATCACCCAAGCGAATCGGCCGCTCGAAAAGAAGAATCAGACCGGCCACAAAGTTCGCAAAAATCTCCTGCAAACCAAAACCAATACCCAAGGTGATGGCCGCAGCCAACCATTGCACCTTGTCCCAAGTGATGCCCACCTTCCCCAAGCCGACAACCAATCCCGTCACTACGATCACATAGCGCACCACCGTGGTAAACGCGAAGTTTCCGCCAGGCCCCAGGTTCAAGCGGTTGAAAACGGCCAGACTGAGCAATCCGGGAATATTCCGCGCGGCCACCACGGTCAAAGCCGCGATGAAAACAGCCAGAATCAGGTCCTGCCAACTGATAAAGTTTTTCGAAGGCCCCACGATTTCAGTCAAGGCACTGAACTCCTCGTCCACTTCTGGCTCGGAGCTCTTCGCCTCTGCTTCGCCGGTGGAAGTTCCCCCCGTGAGCAGACTGTCGATTACAGGAGCCGGTTTAGAGACTTCCTCTTGTTTGGCCTTGAGGAAAGGATTCACCGGAATGGTATCAAGCTTGGAAAAGGCAACCAGCGAGCTGGACCAAATCGACCAAATCGCAAAGAGAACAGAGAAATACACACAGAACCGAACCAAGCGGCTGGTCTGCTCCTCCACCTCAACGACATCGATGGCTTGGGCCTTCACCTCTTCCAGGCTGGGGAGGTCCATCTCCTTGTCGGTTTCCCCTTTTTCCTCCCGATTGCGATGAGCAAGGGTCGCTTCGCGCCGTTGAAGCGCTTGCGAAATCGCCAAGCGACGACGCGAGACCAGAATCCATCGGGTAAAGAAACGAATAATTAGAAAGGCCGCCAACAAGACCCCTGCCGAAGCCAGCACCTGCGCCCGCAGGGTCAATACGGAAGCGAAAAATCCCAAGGCCGCTCCCACCGCAAAGCTGACGGGCAAGCCAATCGCCAGTGGGTAGCTCAGTCTCGCGACCCAGCCAGCCTTCTCCTCACCCCGCACAATGGAGTGCTTGGGATGAAAGAGGAAATGGGCCAGCCCCGTCACGAGCAGCATCCCCAGAATGAATACCAATCGTCCGGAATCACCTTCCCCACGCTCTGCCGTGAGAGCTCCTATGCCGAAGACGAAGAAGAACATGGCGGGAACGAAAATACGGAGCACCCACCGAACTCGCTCCACCTTCTCCGACGAGAACCGAAAGTGAGCCTCAAAGAGAGTTTCCTTTTTGGCAAATCTCATCAGCAGCAGGCCGACGAGAAGAAAAACACCCGAATTGAGAAGGCCGACCCGCAGCGGCTCAGGCTCGCTAATCAACAGCGCCAGCAGGAACAGCAAAGAAGGCCAAGTAAAGGCCATCAGAAAAGAACAAGCGATAGTCACCAAAGTGGGACGAATGCTGAGACAATTCCGGCGCGCCGCCTGTTCGCTCGACGACTTCAGAAACTCACGCAATTTCCTGCGCCGAATGAGGGTAAAGAGAAAAGTCGTCACCAGAAGCAAAGTTGGAATCAGCCGCGAAGGCCAATTGTCCCCCATGCTCCTCAACGCCATTTTCAGGTAGTCCGGATGGAACAAGCCCACGACCCGTTTCCATTCATCCAAAGGCTCGGAAGCCTGGAGAGGCGTGGTGCTGCGAATCCAGAGCAACCGCTTGTCGAGAAAGGTGGAATAACTTTCGATGGCTTCGATGGTCCGTGCAGCCTTGGAATTCGTGCGTGTCAAAGTGTCATTGAGACTGCGGTAATCGACAGTCAGCGCTTCCAAAAGTGACTTTCGCTGAGCGAGCAGCTCGTTCACTTCGTTCTTTGTGAGTTCGGGATTCTCCTTCACCAAGCGATTGATGACGCTGGTCTTCAAGGGAGCCTGCTTGAGCTCATCGAGAAGATCTAACAAAGAGATCTGATTCTGGGCAACCTGCTCGACCTTTTCGCGCATGGTGCGCTGCAAGGAATCGGTGCTCTGCAATTCCGCCCGTTGTTCGCGCAGCAGGAGTCCAGTCTTGGTATCGATACCGATCTCGACCGACTCCAATAACTTGATCTTCTGATCCGCCAGCTCCTTCTGATTCTTGATGCGGTCCCACAGCGCGTTGACTGATTTCTCGTAAGAAGCAGCCGACTTGATTTGACTCTGCAAGCCGTTCTCACCCGTTCGCCTTTCATTGAACTGCCTGATGTCGTTGATGACGGTGGCCAGTTCGGGAATGTGAGCGAGCTTCTGGAAGGAAGCATCGAGAGATTCACTGGTGCTCTGCGCTTCCTCCTTTCGCAATCCCGCAATGGACGCCTGGAGACGATCCTTAACCTGCAAGAGCTGGGCGAGATGCTCTTTTCTCACTCTCAACCGCTCAGGTAGGCTCACCATCTCCATCTGCTGAAAATCCTGTTCCGCCTGAAAGTTTTCGATCCGAGCTTGGAGCAGAGCCTTGGCCAGGACCGCCTTTTGATACTCCGCTTTCTGGAGTGAAGTCGTTCCTTCCGCCGGGATTTGCACATCGCTCAGCAGGTCACGGTTTTTCGCAATCTGTTCCGATAGCTCCGTGATGCGAGCAGTCGAACCATCCAGCTCGGAGGTGGACTGGTCGATGCGGGATCGGGAAGCTTCGATGGCGGAGTTGATCTCGGCCAGACGAGCGGTTTGCTCCGTCAACCCCGCGCTCTCGGGCAAAGGATCGGGAAGGGTCAAATCCGGCTGGGAAGGGCCTGCCTCGATCTTTTGCCGCAGTTCCTTGGTCTGCCGATTGAGTTCCTCCAACTGCTGCGCCAGAGAAAGTGCCGACTTCCAAGCGGCAAGGGCAGCCTGCGAAGTCGCATCTTCTCCCGCGGCCTCCTCACTTTTCACCAGCTTATCGATCTCCTCAGAGGAAAGACCTTGGGACCAGACGGGGCTCGCAAAGAGGAGCAGAACAAGAATCAAAAATTTCACAGACCCGCTGAGAGTAAGGCAGACCAGCAGGAAGGCAAATACCGGAATCGTCTTGTTCGCAAAGGAGTTTGAAAAGGCTCCCTCTGCCGCCGAGTATGCCCCTTGATGAAATTGAGCCTGTTCCCTGCCCTCGGCCTGCTGGCCGCCAGCCTGATCCCAACCCTCTCGGGGGCGGACAAGATGAATGTCCTCATTCTTTATGCGGACGACCTTGGCTATGGCGACCTGACCAGCTATCAGGACAACAGCAAAATCCCCACTCCCCACCTCGACCAAATCGCCAAAGAGGGAACCCGCTTCACCGATGGACACTCCTCCTCGGGGATCTGCACCCCCTCCCGCTACGCGCTCCTCACCGGACGTCATCATTGGCGCGATTTTCACGGCATCGTCAACGCGATGGGCGCTTCGGTTTTTCCATCGGAAAGACTGACCCTCCCCGAGATGATGCAGCAATCCGGCTACGACACCGCCTGCATCGGCAAGTGGCATTTGGGCTGGGATTGGATGGCCATCCACACTGGCGATGCCACTCACGCCAAGCAGAAGAAAGTCTGGGAGCACACCGACTTCGATTGGTCTCAGGAGATCCCCGACGGTCCTCTGGCCCACGGCTTCGATCACTACTTTGGAGACAGCGTCATCAACTTTCCTCCCTACTGCTGGATTCGCGACAACAAGGTGGTCACCGTCCCCGACAGCACCCTGCTCCCCAAGAACATCAAGCAAAAGACCAAGGAAGGAAATTGGGAAGTTCGCCCTGGTCCAGCAATGGCGGACTGGGACTTTTATCAAGTCCTGCCCACCCTGGCCGATGAGGGCGAAAAGTATCTGCGCGGCCGCAAGGGGCAGGACAAGCCGTTCTTCCTCTTCTTTCCCTTCCCCAGCCCACACGCCCCCATCATTCCCACCGATGAGTTCGATGGCAAATCCGGGGCCGGTGCCTACGGGGACTTCGTGGTGCAAACCGACGACATCGTGGGACGCCTCATCAAAGCGTTGAAGGAAAGTGGCGAATACGAGAACACCATCATCATCTTCTCCGCCGACAACGGCCCCGAGCACTATGCCTACGCCCGCGACGAAAGGTTCGGGCACTGGTCGGCCGAGCCCTTTCGCGGTCTCAAGCGTGACATCTACGAAGGAGGGCATCACGTCCCTTTCCTGATCAAATGGCCCGGCAAGACGGAGGCCGGCACGGTGGAAGACGCCCTTGTGTCGCAAATCGATATCATGGCCACCCTTGCGAGCTACCTCGACTTCCCACTGCCTGCGGATGCCGCCGAAGACTCCCACGATTTGGTGCCATTGTTAGATGGATCCGTGGAGAAAGTTCGCGACTTCCACATCCACAATACCGCCAAAGGCAAATACGCCATTCGGGTCGGGGATTGGCTCTACATCGACCAGCCCTCCGGAAACCACAACGGCAGAAAAGCGCTCGCTTTCGAGAAACGACGCAACTACCCGGAAGACGACCAGAAGGTCGCGCTCTACAATCTAAAGGAAGACATCGCCCAGCGCCACAATCTGGCGGCCAAGAATCCAGAGAAAGTGGCCGAGATGAAGGCTGAGATGAAAAAAATCCGGGAACAGGGATACTCCGCTCCACGCCTGAAAAAATAGATTCCGGCTCGACCTAACAGGTCGGGAGCCAGCAGTATTCCCCCCACGCGCATGAATCCCTACTCTGCACCTGAAACCAGCGAGCCACTTGCAATCGATGCGAACTCCCCTTTCGCCCACTTGGACTTCGAGCAAGTGAAAAAACTCTATTACCGCTCATGCAATCTTTCATGTATTGCGGTGCTGCAGTTGCTTGGAATCGTCCTGATTTGCGTGAGCCTTCTACCGGCTCTCCGCCCAAACTCGTCCGCGCTGGAAGGTCCCGAATCCGTAGGTTACGTCATCGGAACGCTATCAGTTCCCCTCCTCCTTCTCGTTTCAAGCGTGGGAATCTTCAAAAGAACAAAATGGGGGCGCATTCTCTGCATAATCTTCTGCATTCTTTCTGTCCTCACAATCCTTGGCCTCAATATTTTAGGCCTACTCATTGGATTGGCCGGACTCTTTGCCTGCTTCGGCTCGCCCCAACTCTTTGGACCAAATCGTTACCGTCACGGTGACTTGAAAGAAGAGTTCAAGCTTCGCAAAGCAGCAATGAAGAATGCCAAGAAAGCTCGCTCCCGCTAGGCCACAAAAACGGAACAATCAGATTTTTAGCCTTCGGGATTGGATGAAGGGACAGAACCCGCCAAGCTCCCCCCGTGCCTCTGACAACCGAAGACCTTGCCTCGACCCTGGAAGAAATCGCCCTGCTCCTCGAGCTCAAGGGCGAGAACCCCTTCAAGACCCGCGCCTACCGCAACGGGGCGGACATCATCCGCGATTTCGAAGGGGACTTTCTCCAACTGGCCAAAGACGATGAGCTGAAGGGCATCAAAGGGATTGGAGATGCCCTCCAACAGAAACTGCACGAACTCGCCTCTACTGGCCGCCTGCAATATCACCTCGACCTCAAGCACGAATTCCCCGAGACCCTCTTCGAGCTCTTCGACTTACAAGGCCTAGGACCCAAAAAAATCAAGGCGCTTTATGATGAGCTTGAAATCTCGACTCTGGGAGGTCTCAAGCGCGCCTGCGAAGATGGTTCTGTCGCTGGACTCAAAGGTTTTGGCAAAAAGACGGCCGAGAAAATTCTCGCCGCTATCGAGACCAAAGAAAAATTCTCCGGACGCTACCTTCTCTCCGTCGCGGCTCACGAAGCAGAGCCTTTGCGTGACTACCTCCTGCTCCATCCCGCCACCCACCAACTCGAAGTCGCGGGCTCGTATCGTCGCGGCAAAGAGACGGTGCATGATGTCGACTTCCTCGTCGCCACTGACAAACCGGCGGAGCTAACCAAATACTTCACCGCCTACGTCGGCAGCATCGAGACCATTGCCCAAGGAGACACCAAGGCGGCCATCCGTTTGGAAAATGGCCTTCAATGCGATCTCCGTGCGGTCTCGACCGCTCAATTTCCCTTTGCCCTGCAATACTTCACCGGCTCGAAGGAGCACAACGTGGCCATCCGTTCCCGCGCTTTGAAAAAGGGCTGGTCTCTCAACGAATACGACCTCTCCCCCACCCGCGATGATGCGGAAGAGCTTCCCGAAATCACCACCGAGGCCGAACTCTACGCCGCGCTCAATCTCGCTTACATTCCCCCGGCTCTGCGGGAAAATCGCGGCGAAATCGAAGCCGCGGCCGAGAACGAGCTGCCCGATCTCGTCAAACAGGAGCACCTGCGCGGCACCTTCCACTGCCACACCACCGAGTCCGATGGCCGCAACACTTTGCGCGAAATGGCGATGGCGGCGATCGACCTCGGTCTCGACTATCTCGGCATCAGCGACCACTCCAAGTCCTCGCCGCAGGCGCGTGGACTCGATGAGGAGCGATTGCTCCAGCAGATCGACGACATCCACGCGATGAACCAGGAGCTGGATGGAGCGATTCATCTCTTTGCCGGATCGGAGGTCGATATCCTCCGCAATGGCAGCCTCGATTTTGACGACGAGATGCTGGCGAAACTCGATTTCACGGTCGCTTCGGTCCACAACTCGTTTTCACTTCCGGAAGAGGAAATGACTGCGCGTGTGATTCGCGCCATTGAGAACCCCCACGTCACGATGCTAGGACACTCCACCGGCCGCCTCCTTCTCCGCCGCGATCCCTACCCCATCAATCTCGACAAAGTCATCGATGCCGCAGCGGCCAACAACACCATCATCGAACTGAACTGCTCCGCCAAACGCATGGATATGGATTGGAAATACTGGAAGCGCGCCCGCGACAAAGGCGTGCTCTGCTCCCTCAATCCCGACGCCCACAGCACCGACGGCCTGCAAGCTCTTCACTTTGGCATCAAGGTCGCACAGAAGGGGTGGTTGCGGCGGAAGGACTTTTTGAATACGCGGACCTTGGATGAAGTAAAGGCGTATTTGAAGAAATAGAGAGGACGGTTCGCCAAGACGAGTGAGGGCACTCGCTGTCCGGCCATGGGTCTTTTTGGAGTGCGCGCCGCTTGCTACCGCTTTGTGGGGTGGATGGCTTCGTTCTTTATCCCCCACGGGAAGAGCAAAGCTTGCTTGCTCGACCAGATGGTCACTACGAATCGAGGAGCGAAGACATCCAAACTCCCAAAGACCACACCGCACCATCGATGCGCATCGGTAGGGCCCTTTTGATAAAAGGACCCCGAGTGGTCGGAGATAACCGAAACATCAATGAGCGCACGAAAGGCGAGAGCCCAAGGACCTTCCCCCATCATTCGCGGCTGCTTTATCAAAGCAGCCTTACCGTCGGAGCAGGGACATTTCTGTCCCTGGGACGGTCCGTCCACGTCATTCCGTCAATCCCGCCTCGAAGTTCTGACGAGGACTCTGACTCACCGGGGTTCTGCTCATGGACAAGAATGTCCATGCTCCGGTAGGGTCCTTTTGACAAAAGGACCGCGAGTGGTCTGGGGCTGCCAAAAAATCGACAAGCAAACAAAGAGCGAGAGCCCAGGGGCCTGCCCCCATCATTCGCGGCTGTTTTTTCAAAACAACCCTACCGTCGGAGCAGGGACATTTCTGTCCCTGGGACGGTCCGTCCACGTCATTCCGTCAATCCCGCGTAGTCGTTTGGACGCAAGCGCTGACTCACCGGGGCTCTGCACATGGACAGGAATGTCCATGCTCCAGTAAGGTCCTTTTGACAAAAGGTCCGCGAGTGGTCTGAGAAAATCGAAGGATCTATAAACGAACGAAGGGCGAGAGCCTAGGGACCAGCCCCCATCATTCGCGGCTGCTTTATCAAAACAGCCCTACCGTCGGAGCAGGGACATTTCTGTCCCTGGGACGGTCCGTCCACGTCATTCCGTCAGTCCCGCGTAGTCGTTTGGACGCAAGCGCTGACTCACTGGGGCTCTGCACATGGACAGGAATGTCCATGCTCCAGTAAGGTCCTTTTGACAAAAGGTCCGCGAGTGGTCGGAGATAGTCGAAGGCTCTATAAACGAACAAAGGGCGAGAGCCCTGGGACCTTCCCCCATCATTCGCGGCTGTTTCATCAAAACAGCCCTACCGTCGGAGCAGGGACATTTCTGTCCCTGGGACGGTCCGTCCACGTCATTCCGTCAGTCCCGCGTAGTCGTTTAGACGCAAGCGCTGACTCACCGGGGTTCTGCTCATGGACAGGAATGTCCATGCTCCGGTAGGGGCCCCCATCATTCGCTGCGGTTTTGTCAAAACAGCCCTACCGCTCTAACAGCAATTCTTCGCCAGCTAGCAGAAGGTCGATGCGGCCTTTCAAAGTCTTGTTAAAGAACGGGGTATTCACGCTCTTGGACTTCATAAACTCACGGCTGAACGTCGTCTCTCCATTCGGATCAAAAACCAGAAGCTCGGCGCGCTTGCCTTCTTCAATTGGAACCGGCTCCAAATTCATCATGCGACGGGGCTCCGCGGAGTATCGCTTCACGATGACATCCCAAGTCAATTCCCCGGCAGCGACGAAGCGGTCGAACAAAGAAACCAACGCGGTATCCAACCCGCTCAATCCATTGGGGGCGCTCACAAAATCCTGCGACTTCTCGAACTCGGTATGCGGAGCGTGGTCCGTCGCGATGAGGTCGAAAACCCCATCCTTCAACCCCTGCAAAAGAGCCGCATTGTCCGAAGCCAGACGCAGAGGTGGATTCATCTTATAATTAGTGTCGTAGTCTGCGATGTCCTCCTCATTAAACATCAGGTGATGCGGCGCGACCTCGCAAGTGACCTTCGCCCCCATCTCCTTCCACCACCGAATGGTCTCCATCCCCAAGCGTGAGGAAACGTGCTGAATATGAACATGGGCTCCCGCCGCATGGGCGATGCGAATATCGCGATCAATGAAAAGCTCTTCCGCAATCGCAGGCGTGCCATCGATGCCGAGCTCGTAGCTCTTCTTGCCCTCATTCATCGCCCTCGGCCCAGCGAGCGCGGGGTCCTCGCAATGGCTCGCGAAGAACATTCCGAACTCTTTCGCATAGCGCATCGCCTGCAGCAACAGATTCGAGTCCGGCACCGCATCGCCATCATCGGTCAACATCAGCACCCCCGCTTCGCGCATGCCATCGATAGCAGCCAACTCCTTGCCTTCGCGACCTTTAGTAATGCAGCCCGAGGTGTAGACCGGAATGCGCGAAACCGCCTTGGCCTTGTCCAAAACCATTTTCACCACTGCCGCCGAGTCGATAGCGGGATTAGTGTTCGGCATCATCACCACCCCGGTGATCCCGCCGTTGATGGCAGCTTCGGTCCCATTGGCAATGTCCTCCTTGTGAGTCTGACCCGGCTCGCGAAAGTGGACATGGGCATCGAACATCGCGGGCATGAGCACCTTCCCCGTGCAATCTATCACACGCGCACCCTCTGGAACGGTCAACATCTGCCCCACCGCCTTAACGACTCCATCAACCACCCAGACATCTGCCGCCATCAATGGACCATCCTCCGCGGCGACCTCGCCCCCCTGAAAAAACAATGCTTCGCTCATCTGCTGGACATTGAACGCGAATCAGGGAAGAGAGTCCAGAATCCAGCGCCACGATCGCCTCTGACTGTGGCATCACTTTTTCTCTCGTGGCTTTTCCCCCGCCCCCCCTCAACCCACTCTTACAACTGTCACCTGAATTCGTTTGACCGCAACCAACATTTCAACAATACAAGAATTGTCGAAAGATTAATCCATACTTCATTTGTTTTGAAAAAAGTTCTCATTCTCTGCACCGGAAATTCTTGTCGTTCTCACCTTGCCGAAGGACTACTTCGCCACATGGCTTCTAACCTTTTCGAAGTCCACAGCGCGGGCTCCAACCCTGCTGGATACGTGCATCCCATCGCGATCGAAGTGATGGCCGAACTGGGTATCGATATCTCGCAGCATCAGTCAAAGCATCTCAACGAGTTTCTCGATCAAGGAATCGACACCGTAGTGACAGTGTGCGGAAACGCCGACCAAGCTTGCCCCTCCTTTCCCGGGCAAGTGAATCGATACCACTGGGGTTTTCCCGACCCTGCTCACGCAACAGGAACACCGGAGGAAGTTCGCCGGGTTTTCCGCGAAGTACGTGATGCCATAGAACTGACGCTGACTGCCTATTTGAACGGTTATCGCGAAAGCGCTCCTCAATAAATCCCCGCGTTCAGGTGCTTGGAGAGACCAAGCCGTTGCGGCCGAGCTGGCGGCGCCTTCCTTCCGAGCGTCTCTGATAACAAGTCGCTACTATTAAACTTTCTCTTTAAAAAGCGAACAATGCGGCGAGCTCTTTTTTAAGGTGCTCATAGCCGTAATGCTTTTTGCCGAGCTCGTAATTGGTCTGGACCATCTCGTCTCGGCGATCCTCGTCGGCCAAGAGCATGCGTGTGCGCTCGACCACGTCGTGGGTCACGTAGCCGTTCATCGTGATGGTATCAAAGCCCTTGGGCTCAATATCCTGCACGAAGATGGAATAGCGGTTCACCACCACGGGCTTCCGGAAGTAAAAGGTCTCGATGAGCGCGTTGCCAAAGCCTTCGTAGGTGCTGGGATAAGTTACCAGGTCCGCATGAGGATAAAGATCCCATAAGGTATAAACCTTCCGCCCCTGTTTATCCCGCTGACGATTCTCACCTACGCGGTCGCCGACTAACAGCAGGGTCACCTGCTCCTCGGCAGCCAGACGCTTGAGCATCTCAACATACTCGAAGCCCTCATCTCCCGCCTGGTGGGAAATCACCAGCTTGCAGCGGGGATCCTTCAACCGGGCCACCAGCTTGATCGCCATCTCGATGCCTTTTCGCGGAACCACTCTAGTCGGTTGCAGGATAAAGATATCGTCGTCGGCGAGACCAAGCTCACTGCGGACATCCCTCGAATAATCGTCAATTCCAGGTGGCTCTTTTTCAAATTGAAAGACATTCGGCACCAGTATCGAGCTCACCCCTTTTCGCCTCGCCAATTGCTCTCCTGCCTGCCGGTTGATCACGCCATGTCGCAGGTTCGGGAGTCGGGGAGGAAAGGACATATCGAGAAAATCCGGGACCGCATTGACTGCGAAGCGGTCGCGTTCCCAATAGAAGTCGTGGTGATGGGCGACCGCCTTCATATTGGTCTCCGCTAGAAACTCGGTAATCGCGACCCCCAAGGGGAGATGAACCGGAATGGTCAGCGCGTTCTCGGGAACGAGGACATCGATCTGAAAGCGGTCAACGAACCGCCGCAGCATCTCCTTGAGATAGCCCGCCACATCCTGGATTCGCTCGGTCACCGTCGGGTCGCGTTGGGTATGCCCCCAAATTCGCTTGGCCAGCCACTGATTTTCCGGATGGCCAAAGAAGGCCTCCGGCACGCACATCGAGACCTCTTCCGGCCTGTCACTCAGCCCGCTGAACCAGAAAATCTCGTGCCCCATCTCTTCCAGAACCTCAGCCCATTTCAGAGCTTCCAGTGACACGCCATCGGTGCCTGCAAATCGTGTCGAAACAAATCCTAATCTCATCTTCCTACAAAAACGGCACGCATCATGCGTTCCAATTTTGAGAAAACCAATTCATACTAGGTTCATCCGTTCAGAACCCCGCCACCATCAACCATTTTCACACGAAAAAACTTTTCCCACCCCCTCTCAACATCGACTCTGATTCAAGCTCACGACACACTATGCCCTCCCCAACTGACTTCCTCGAACTCCTTCAAGCCCATCAAGAACTCGTCCTCGCCAACGCCCTCCTCCTGGGCGAATTCCCTTCCCCTTCCGGGGGCGAAGAAGACCGCATCAAGTTCCTCGCCGAGCGCTTTTCCACCCTTCAGGATGTTTCCATTGATGAGCAAGGCAACCTGCAAGCCATCATCCCGGGCAAGAACCCCAATTTCAACGTCCTCATCGCCGCCCATGCCGACACCTTGTTGACGAACAAGGCCGACCAAAGGCTCACCATCAATGTCGGGCCCGAGAGCATTACCGGACCAGGGATGGCGGACAACACCATCGGCCTGGCGACTCTCGCAACCATTCCCGACCTCTTCGAGAAGCTCGGCATCCAGCCCGAGGCCAACATCATTCTGCTTGCCCATACCAAGTCGCAAAACTCGCACGACTTGGCCGGCCTGCGCTTCTTCCTCGAGAACTTCAAGCGCCCAATCCATGCCGGACTCGTGCTCGAGGGCATCACCTTGGGGCGTCTCAACCACTCTTGTCTCGGCATGGTGCAAGCGGATGTCATCTGCCGGGTCCACCAAGAGCCCGGCACCCGCTGGGAGGCAGCGGAAAATGCGATGATCATCATGCACCGCATCATTCGCCGCATCCTGGAGATTCCTATTCCCCAAGAACCCCGCACCTCGGTGATCCTCGGCTCCCTCCGCGCCGGCAAGACTTTCAATCGACCTCCTGAACTTGCGCGTTTGAAGCTCGAAATCCGGTCCGAGGAACCTGGCAAAGCTCGCGAAATCCGTTATCAAATCTCCGACATTCTGGACGAGATTTCCTCCGAAACCGCTTCGGACTGCTCCATCACTTTCCCCGCCCTTCGCAAGCCAGGAGGAATCCCCTTCAACCATCCCCTCGTTGCCGCCGCCCGTGAGGTGCAAGAGGAGTTGGGGCTCAAGACTACGACAGGGCCCAGCTATTCCGATCTTTCCATTCTCATCGAACACGAAATCCCCGCCCTCACCATCGGCCTAACAACAGCAACGAACCTAAACGAGTCCGACGAAACGGTAGCGCTCCCACCTCTCCTGACCGGCCTCGCCCAAGTGTTTGGAATCCTCCAATCGGTCGACACTCTCGAGTCCATTCTTGCCATCTAACCTGCCTCCCAATCATGGCTACCCTCGTCGAGATTAAGAAAACCAAACAGGTCGCCATCTTTCTTGGCACCGGCTATGGCATGTATCAATCCAAGAGCGAGAGTGGCTTTTCCGTGCGAACGAACTCAGGTCAATCCCATCAAATTGCCCTTTCCGATTTCAACGGCGAGGTGATGTGGATCGATGCGAAAGAAATCCGCGTTCTTTCCATCGATGGAGAGTCGCCTGCCAGCATCCTGCATCAGGCCAAGAATCCGCCCGCGCTGCCACCCACCCATTCCTAACTTCCCAATTTCCAATCAAACAGAACCCCATGTCCTGGCTTAAAACCAACACCTACCATCACTCCGATTTCGCTGACCTCGAGGCCCTTTGCAAAGAGAAGGCCGAGAGCGGGCTTAAGATTTCCCTCTGCATCCCCACCCTCAACGAAGAGGCCACCATCGGCAAGGTGGTCGTCATTCTAAAGAGTGAACTCATGGACCGCTTTCCGCTGATCGATGAAATCGCGGTCATCGACTCCGGCTCAACTGACAAGACAGGCGAAGTAGCCAAATCCTTTGGCGCGGAGTTCTACTACTCCGGCGACATCATGTCCTCCACCGGATTCAAGCGGGGCAAGGGCGAAAACCTCTGGAAAGCTATTCATCAGCTGAAGGGCGATATCATCGCCTACGTGGACGCCGACATTGCAAACATTCACCCCCGCTTCGTCTACGGGCTGATCGGACCGCTGCTGGAAAAACCCGAAGTCAGTTATGTGAAGGCCTTCTATGAGCGTCCCCTCGCCTTTTCGCAAGGGATTCGCCCCACTGGTGGAGGTCGGGTGACCGAGATTTTGGTGCGCCCGCTTTTCAGTCTCTTTTACCCTGAACTCACCCAACTTTTCCAACCGCTCTCCGGCGAATACGCGGTTCGTCGCGAGACTTTGGAGAAAATCCCGTTCCCGATCGGCTATGGAGTTGAGACCTCTCACATCCTCGATGTCTATAAGGAAGACGGGATGAAAGCCTTTGCGCAAGTCGACCTCGATCAAAGGGTTCACCGCAATCAGGATACCAACGCTTTGGGCAAGATGTCCTTCGGGATTTTGCAGAGCTTCTTGGGACGACTTCAAGATCACGGCAAGGTCAGCGACCTGGCCGAACTCTCTTCCGTCTACCGCTCCCTGCAAGCCACTGGCACCGAGTATGAGCAAATCGAGAAAGAGATTCTCGAGGAAGAACGTCCGCCGATTAATACCATCCCCGAGTATCTGGAAAAGTTTCCAAGGTAGCGGCCCTGGTCCTGCATTGACAGAGCCAGTTAGAAAGACAGGAATGGGCGTGCACCGTCATGAAACACTCTGTCTCCTACTGGCCCTTTGCCGACATTCCTCTGGTCGATTTTGCTGAGAAGATTGCCCCTCTCGGCTATGAGGGAATCGACTTATTGCATCCCGAACAGGCCAAGGAAATAAGAGGCACAGGAGTCTGCTGTTCCGTCACTGCCGCACCCGAGCACGCTTCGGGATTGGGCTGCATCGAGCGCGCTTTCAACCGCATCGAACACCACGCGACTCTTCATGAGATCTACCGTGCGCTCATCCCTGCGGCAGCCGAAGCCGGCGTCCAGCAGGTCATCTGCTTTTCTGGCAATCGCGAGGGACTCGATGACGCCACGGGCCTGGACAATTGTGCTCGCGGGCTCGAACCACTGCTCCCTCTCGCGGAGGAGCATGGCATTGTCCTCCTCATGGAGCTGCTCAACTCCAAAGTCGACCATCCCGACTACCAATGCGACCACACCGCATGGGGGGCCGCCCTTTGCGAAAAGCTGGGCCATCCGCACTTCAAGCTCCTCTACGACATCTATCACATGCAGATCATGGAGGGGGACGTCATCCGCAACATCCGCGACTATCATCAACACATCGCGCACTATCACACTGCCGGAAACCCGGGGCGCAACGAAATCGATGAGAGCCAAGAGCTCTTCTACCCCGCGATCGTGAAGGCGGTTCGTGAAACGGGATTCGAGGGCTTCTTCGGACAAGAATTCATCCCAACGCGAGAACCCGTCGAATCGCTGGCAGATGCGATTGCAAGATGTAGCTGACAAGAATCAACCTTCATCTCGGCCCTCTCAATATCTATCTAACAAACCAGACAACAAACTCATCTTATAATGAAACGATCCTGCTCTCTTTCCCTCCTCGCGCTAGCTTCCGCCACGCTGCTCTCCAACTGCGTTTCCTACTACCGCCTGCCTGATGGTTACACCGGCCCACGCGCGACCGTGAAAGACACCGCCACTCAGGTCACCCCTCTCAAGGCCGAAATCTTCCGGGTTCAGAAGATCAATGGCGAAACCGACGGCAACACCCCCATGGCCACTCCTTACGGTGGAGGGATGGGGGTCGTATTGCGCTCCTCCCAGCGTGAAATCCCTGCCGGGGAACCTATCACCCTCACCATTGGAGGCGGCGATTCTTACGCTGCCGACGGGGCTGCGCTGATCGACTCCATGGCAGGCAAGCGCCGCAAGTCCGTTTCCGGAGATATCATCTTCATCCCCAAGGCTGACAAAACTTACGTCGTGAAGGGAACGACCGGCAAGGACTCCTCCTCAGTCTGGTTGGAGGAAGAAGGAACCCAACGCCTGGTTAGTAAAAAGCTGGTTGGCGACGATTAATCCCAGCCAAACGCCAAGTTTTCATCGTAAACATTTATGCCTGGTTGATTGGCCGGGCATGAATTCCCTGCTGCGCAAAGGCCCTACCAATGGGACTCTTTTCCCAAAAATTCGAGTAGACGCCGCAAGAGCCATCCCTTGCCAGAAAGCCCAATCAAGGTGAAGAGCAACCCCAATCCGATGGGAGCGGAAAGGATGAGCCACCAGACAAGAAGAGTCATCTCCAACTCAAAGCTGGAGGATACGAGAATCCACAGGAGAAAGGCCGGAAAACCTCCCAACAAAGCCCCAAGTCCAAAATAGCAAAGCGCCCTCACCCACACCCCACCTTGATAGCTCTTTCTCATGGGCTGCGCAAGCATCGGCCTGTTGGGGAAGGCTCAGTCACCTGATGTCTGGCTCGCTCTCATTCTTTCCAAAATTCATCACTCTTGCACGAGGGGCACTTTTCCGTTAATGCCGCCTTCATGCCAGTTGCAACACCTGCTCAATACCGGGACATGCTCGATGCCGCTCAGAAGAACGGTTATGCCTATCCGGCCATCAACATCACCTCCATCGTCACTGCCAATGCCGCGCTCAAGGCCTTCGCAGATGCCAAGTCTGATGGAATCATCCAAGTTTCCACCGGTGGCGGCCAGTTTGCCTCCGGATTGAATGTCAACGATGCCGCTTTCGGTGCCATCGTTCTGGCGGAAGCGGTTCATCGTCTTGCCGAAAAATACGATATTCTCGTCGCTCTTCACACCGACCACTGTCACCCGGAGAAAGTCGATTCTTTCCTCCGTCCCCTCCTCGACGAGTCCCGTGCTCGCAAGGAAAAGGGCTTGGGACCACTCTTCAACTCCCACATGTTCGACGGCTCGGTCGTCGACCTTGACGAGAACATGAAGATCTCGGCGGAACTCCTTAAGGAATGCGTCGAGCTCGACATCATTCTCGAAATCGAGGCCGGCTGCGTCGGTGGCGAAGAAGACGGTCACGACACCTCGGGCCTCCCTGCTGAAAAGCTCTACACCACTCCCGACGACATGCTTCAGGTCTACGAGACCCTCAACCCCATCGGTCGCTTCATGTTCGCGGCCACTTTCGGTAACGTTCACGGTGCCTACAAGCCCGGTTCCGTCAAACTGAAGCCCACCATCCTGCGCGACGGTCAGAAAGTCGTGATGGACAAGTATGGCGCCGAAGCGGAAATGGACCTCGTCTTCCACGGGGGCTCCGGTACCTCCGCCGAAGACCTTCAGGAGACTCTCGACTACGGTGTCATCAAGATGAACATCGACACCGACACCCAATACGCCTTCACCCGCCCCATCGTCACTCACATGTGCGAGAACATCGAGGGCGTGCTGAAGATCGACGGCGAAGTCGGCAACAAGAAAGTCTACGACCCACGCGGCTACCTCAAAAAAGCCGAAGCCTCCGTCGCCGCGCGTCTGGTGCAAGCTTGTGATGAGCTCAAGTCCAGCGGCAACACCATCTACTCGGCTTAGATCATCGAAAATCTTTAATGAAAAGCCTCTCGGGTTCACTCCCGAGAGGCTTTTTTGTGCAAAGAAGCCAGAAGCTTGCCGTGAACACGCAAAAAGTACTGCCCAAGCTCTTTTCCTACTGTAAAGCTCTTCGCGATGGTTCGATTCATTGCTCTTTTGCCCTTTCTGCTTTTTCTCGCCGCTTGCGATTCCCGAAGTGACGTCGAGCGCGCCAACGAAGAGAAGATCCTCATCATAGGAAATTCGAATGAACCCAAGGGCTTGGATCCCCATTTAGTCTCCGGCGTTCTGGAATCAAACATCATTCGCGCCCTCTTCGAAGGACTCTGTGTGGAAGACCATCAGAACGACGGCATCCCCCTCCCGGGAGCAGCTGCGAGCTGGGAAGCCAGCGAGGACTTCACCGCTTGGACCTTTCATCTGCAACCCGAGGGAAAATGGTCAGATGGCATCCCCGTCACAGCCCATGACTTCGCCTTCTCCTATCGCCGCCTCCTCTCGCCAGATCCGAACTGGCCGGCCAAGTATGCGGAGATGCTCTACTTCATCGAGAACGCCGAGAACTACTCCAAGAACCGTCGGGGCGAAATCCTTATGGCTCGTGATTCCTCCTTCCCAACCAGTTGGGAAACACTTTCCCAAGCGAACTTCCGAGGAAATGAAAAGGTCGACGTTTCGGCCTTTGCCAACAAAACATTCGACGAACTCACTCCAGACCAACGAAAAAAGCGTCTCGCCAGCAAAGGGCTCGATAAGCTGAATGAGAAAGAACTAACCTACCTCCGAGACAACCTCTCCGTTTTCGACTGGCCCGATTCGATTTCCGAAGAGGTCCAGCTCGCCACCGTCACCCGACTGCTCGAGAATGTCGGCATCGACCTCTGGAACAAGGCCCGAGTGGGCGTGAACGCCATCGATGACTTCACACTAGAGATTCAGCTGCGCGGCCCGGTTCCTTTCCTCCCCGAAATCACCAAGCACTACACTTGGTATCCCGTGCCCCGTCACATCATCTTGAAGCATGGCAAAATCAACACCGCCTTCGCCTCCAAGTGGACCAAGCCCGGCAACATCGTGTCAAACGGCCCCTTCAAGCTCAAGACCTGGCGCACCAACCATGTTCTGGAGGTCGAGCGCAACCCTGAGTATTGGGATATTGAGAAAGTGCATCTCAACGGAATCCGTTATCTGCCAATCTCCAACTACTACACCGAGTCCCGGATGTTCGGGGACGACCAATTGCATGTCACCTACACCCTTCCCTCGGAACTCATCCCTTACGCCAAAAAGAATTTCAAGAAGGAGCTCAGGCAGGAGCCTTATGTTGGAACCCGCTTCCTGCGCTCGAATATTCGTCGCCCTCCTTTCGACAACCCCAAGGTCCGGCGAGCCTTTGCCTTGTCCATCGACCAGCGCGCCATCTGCGAAGACATTCTGGGGGGTGGTCAGCAACCGGCCTCGGGAATTGTGCCGCCTTTCGAAGGTTATGAAGGGCCGGAGGTCATCAAGTTCGACCCCGAGGAAGCGAAGCGATTGCTCGCGGAATCCGGCTATGCCTCCACCACCGGCTTCCCAACCATCACCTTGCTGACAACCAGCTCCGACTCCGCGATTGTCGAAGCCGTCGCCCTGCAGGGAATGTGGGAGAAGCACTTGGGAATCAAGGTCCGCATTGTTCAGCGTGAGTGGACCACCTATTTGCAAAAGCAGTATGATGCGGACTTCGACCTCTGCGTCGCGGGCTGGATCGGAGACTATCTCTACCCCAGCACCTTCCTCGACATGTGGATCAAGGGGGGAGGCAACAACAATACCGGATGGAGTTCGGAAGAGTTCGAGAAATTGCTCTACGACGCGGAACAAGCAGTGGAGCAAGAGAAGAAGCTCGCCATCCTGGCCGAGGCCGATCGCCTGATTTCCACCGAAGCTCCTGCCTTCCCGATCTATTGGTATGCGACCAATTACCTGATCCGGCCAGAGGTGGAAAACTGGAACCCCCTCCTCCTGAATAATCATCCCTACAAGTTTGTCCGCCTTGCCACGGACTAGTTTGGGCTCAAACGGCCTTTTTCATACACCACAGGAAGCGGCTCACGGTTCTTTCGCCTAATTCGGAGCTCGTTCCGCAAAGGTGACGGTTCACATCCGCACTTTTTCCACCGCGACACTTGGCCTTTTGCCGACTTAGGGCTAAATGGCCTCCGTGAGTTGCAAAACCCTTGGAATTGGCTTGGCAGGATTCGGAACTGTTGGTTCCGGCGTATGGAATATTCTCGCCCGCAATGGCGAGCTGATCACCGACAGAACGCACGGCTCGGTCAATCTGGAGATCCGCAAGGTCATCGTTCGCGACCTCAATAAATTTCGAGAAGCGGACGCTCCCGATGAGATCTTCGACACCGACTTGGCCCTGCTAATCGAGGACCCCTCCATCGACATCGTAGTCGAGTTGATCGGCGGCACCCAGGCTGCCTTTCATCTGGTGGCCGCAGCGCTCAAGGCCGGCAAACCAGTGGTCACTGGTAACAAGGCACTTCTCGCCGAGCGCGGGAAAGAACTGTTCGCCCTTTCCGCCGAACACAAAACCCCGATTCACTTTGAAGCCGCAGTCGCCGGCGCCATCCCAGTTATCAAAGCCGTTCAAGAGTCCTTTATCGGCAATCGCATCGAGTCTCTGACCGGCATCATCAATGGCACCTCCAACTACATTCTCCAACGCATGACGGAAGCCGGACTCGGCTACCCCGAAGCCTTGGGTGAGGCCAAGGAACTCGGTTACGCCGAAGCCGACGAGACCCTCGACGTCAACGGTTGGGACGCGGCCCACAAGGCGATTCTACTCGCCTCCCTCTCCTACGGCACCCTCATCAACTACGAGGATGTTTATGTCCGTGGCATTGAGATGGTCACCCCCCTCGACATCCGCTTCGCGAAGGAACTGGGCTACGTCGTCAAACTCCTTTCCCTCGTCCGCCAGCACGAAGACGGCAGCATCGAGATCCGCACCCAGCCTTCCTTCATCTCCGCGAAACACATTCTCGCCTCGGTCAACGGGGTCTTCAATGCCATCGCGGTGAAGGGTGATGCCGCTGGCGAATCCCTCTTCTATGGCCGGGGTGCGGGACAAGAACCCACTGGTAGCTCTGTGGTCGCAGACCTCGTGGAAGCAGCCCGCCTGATGGAACACGGAGGCACTCACCGCGGCTTCCTCCCAGCGGAAGAATCCCCCAAACTGATGCCCATCGAGGACACCGCGACGCCCTATTACGTTCGCTTCAAGGTCACCGACCGTCCTGGTGTGATTGCCGAAATCGCAACCGTTCTGGCGGAGGCTGGAGTCGGGATTTCCGGAACCCACTCGCCCTCCAACCCCGAGGACCCCGACGCCGATTTCGTCGATATGGTCTTTCTTCTCCACAAGACTCCTTTCGGCCACCTCAAAGAAACCCTGGCCCAAGTAGAAGCCTTGGATTCGGTGACCGAACGCCCGGTAGTTTTCCGGCTCGAGAAGCTTTAGTTGGAAAAAATCCAGTCACGAAAAAAACTATCCATCATCAGGAATTGATTCAAAAATCCTCCCCCTCATGAAGCGACTCTTCCCCCTCACCCTTCTTGTTCTCGCCCTTGGCCTCGGCTCCTGTTCCACCGCCTACTATGGCGCGATGGACAAGTTGGGCTTCGAAAAGCGGCATATCCTCGTGAATCGCGTGAAGAAAGCGAAATCCTCCCAAATCGAAGCCAAGGAACAATTCTCCTCCGCTCTCGACGAATTCATCGCCGTCTCCAATTACAAGGGCGGCGAGCTGGAGAAAATGTATCGTCGTATCGAGAGCGCCTACGGCAAGTCGGAAGCTCGCGCCAAGGACGTGCGCGGTCGCAATAACGCCGTTGAAAGCACTGGCAAAGCTCTCTTCCGCGAGTGGAACAAAGAGATCAAAACCTTCAGCGATCCGGAACTCGCTTCCGCCTCCCGCACCCAATACAACGCGGCCCAAGATCGCTTCGATGAGCTTCAGACCGCGATGCGCAGCGCAGAAGCCAAGCTGGATCCGGTGTTAAAGAAATTCCGCGACCAGACTCTCTTTCTCAAACACAATCTCAATGCGAAAGCGATTAGCGCCCTGGAAAGCCAAGTCGTGCAGGTCAAGGTCGACGTCGCTCGCCTGATCCGTGACATGGAACGCTCGATTGAAGAGGCCGACCGCTTCATTTCCGAAATGCGGTAGAGGATTCAGCGGAATGAAGATCGATCTGCCCTCACACCAGAAAGCGGAGGCTCTCGAATCGATACAAAGGTATTTATCGGAAGAAATCGAAGTCGACATCAGCGAGATGCAGGCCGAGTTTCTTTTCGATTTTTTCCAGAAGGAGCTGGCTCCCTTGGCCTACAATCAAGGGATCAAAGACGCCCAGAAGTTCCTGATTCTGAAGAGTGAGGACTTGGGCGGGACTTGTTTTGAAGAGGGGCTGACTTACTGGAAAAATTCGAAAAACAAGTTCGGAAGAATTCGCAGGAAGCCGGGAGATTAGGTGAACGTGAATTTGGAAATGCAGTTTCAGCACGGCAGCCCCCGGAGCAGATCGGAACTCCAAACAAAGCGAAAATCCAAAAGGACTACTTTCTCAAAAAATCCCCCATTGCCTTCCCCCGCTCTCCCTGCCTAGTTTCTTGTCCCACGGACACATCGCATGCGACTTCTTCTCAACCTCTATCGCAAAGAGCTTAAAACCTACTTTTACACCCTCTTCGGATGGGTCGTGCTGGCCTTTGTGGCTTTGATGCAGGGGCTCTCCCTATCGACCGCAATGAAGGGTTTTGCCGACGCCCCCGTTGCCCAATCCCTGGTCTACGTGACCTATCACACCCCGAACTTCTGGTTCTACTTTCTCTTCATCTTTCCGCTCATAACCATGCGCCTCTTTGCCGAGGAAGAGCGCTCCGGCACCTTGGAAACCCTGATGACCGCGCCGGTAAAGACCTGGCAAGTCGTCGTCGCCAAGTACGGGGCCGCGCTGACCTTTTACCTCGTCCTCCTCATCCCATCTCTACTGCACTTCATTCTCTTCCCCATTCTCACTGACATCCCCGCTCCATTCTCCAAAGGTTCCTTTTTTGGCGGGATGCTGGTGCTCGTCCTAATGGGCTGCTATTTCACCGCCCTGGGGCTCTTGGGTTCGGCCCTCACGTCCTCCCAAATCGTCGCTGGCATTATCACCGTCGGCCTCCTCGTTCTCCACTACTTCCTCGGCTATGTGCCGGTCATTTGGGGGGATAGCTTTCAGGCTGCCGGTCTCTTCCGATACCTCTCTTCGCAGCAGCACCTCTCCGATTTCACTACCGGTCTCATCGATACCAGAGCGATTGCCTTCTATCTGCTCTCGGCCTCCTTTGTCGTCTTTCTCACCCACCACCTCGTGGACTTCCGCCGCTGGCGCAACTGATCTTCTTCTTTCGCCATGAAACCTATTTCCCGTCTCGGTATTGGTAGCCTTTCCGTGATCCAGTTGATTCTGGCCACGGTGATTTTTCTCGCCGCCGCCTACCTCTCCGCCAACTACTTCAAGGTCTGGGATCTGAGCAAAGATCAAGATTACACCCTCTCCGACCTCACTCAGAAGATCCTTTCCAAGGAGGCTCTCGCCCAGCGCGAGGATCCAGTCCTCGTCACCGTAGCCTTCCGAAAGACCTCTCCCTACTACCAGCGCGTGCGCCGCTCCGTTGAGGAATTCGAACGTGAGTCCAGGGGCAAAATCAAAGCCAAGTTCCTCGACCCGGTGCGCGAACCAGACGCGGCCTCCCGGTTTGCCAGCGCCTACAATCTCACTCTCAACACCGACCTCATTCTCATCGATGCCCGACCAAAAGGTAGTGCCGCTCCCGATCCCAATCTCACACGCTATCTTGCGGTGGAGGATCTTGTGATTTTCCAGACGGATCAAAATAACCAACGGCGCCCCATCGGATTCCAAATCGAGGATCGCATCGCCACCGCTCTCCTCAGCATCGTGGAAGGAGCGCCCCGCAAGCTCTATTTTCTCGCCGACAAATCACCAGTGGAATCCGGCAGCACCGAGTCGCCATGGACCATGCTGGCCGAGACACTTCTTCGCCAGAATCTCATTCTCGAGCCCATTAACTTGTCGGACACCCAGTCCATCCCCGCCGACGCGGAAGCCGTCGTTCTTGTGGCACCCAGCTATGATTTGGAAGACCGCGAGCTGGCGATTCTGGATGATTACTGGGAGCGACCCAAGGCTTCGATCCTCGCTATTCTCGATCCCAAGCACCGCCCTGCCAAGCTCCGCGCCTTTCTCCGGCGACACGGCATCACTCCGAACAACGACAGACTCGTCACCGTGCAAAATGGTCGCAGCATCAATCAGGTGTCCGCCATCTTTACCGATTTCGAGGGAGTCAACGAGGGGCTCGGTGGCCAGTCGACGACCTTTGACGGCCCCACTTGCTCCCTCTCTGTGCGGGAAAGCGCCGAGGACCTCAACTCGCAGAACATCTTTCCCATCAACCTCCTGCAAGCCAGCCCCAGCTTCTGGGGCGAAACCCGTTATCAGGAAGTCGGAGTTCTCCCCGAGTTCAACTCAGCTGAAGACCTTCGCAATGAGCAGGGCCTCCCCGTGGCTGCGGCCGTCATCGTCGGCGACGCCACTTCGGACGAAGCGGCGGAAGCAGCCAGCCGCATGGTCGTCATTTCCAACAGTCACTTTCTCCATCCCGAACGGGCTCGTGAGGAACAGATCGATTTCGTCAAAAACTCGGTCAACTGGCTGATTGGCCGCGAGGAATTGGTCGGCGTCGGCCCTCGTGGTCTCCGCACCTACAAACTCAATTTGGTGGGGCCCGAGGTGACCTTCCTCAACAACCTCATCCTCTTTTTATTGCCATCAGGCCTTCTGGTATTGGGAGGGCTTGTTTGGAGCAATCGTCGGGCGTGAAGGGGCGCCACTGCCGCCAGTCCCAGACCCAAGCGGGCTTGACCTCCTTCTTGTAGTCATAGGGCGAAGACTCGATGCAGGCATAGCCAAGGTAGTAGAAATCCAGCCCCGCTTCCCGGGCGTATTGCATCTCCATAAGCATGGTGAAAATACCGAGCCGTCGCTGGCTTTCCGCTGGGTCGAAAATGCCGTAGATGCTCGAACACGCCTTCAGTCCAATATCGAGAAAACTAGCTGCTACCAGCCTATCACCAGACCTCACGCTCAGCTGCATACAGGGTAATGGAACCCCGTTCGGCTCTTCCCCTAGAAAATCAGACAAGGCATCGGGAACGTTCTCCCGAAAGCGACTCTTGTGGGCTTGGAACAAGGCTTCCTCTTCCTCCCCGGGCTCAGCGGGCCCGAACTCAACTTGCAAGTCCTCGTTCCGCCGCAAGGTGCGCCGCTGGCTCTTCGACGGCTTCCATTCCGCCAATGGAACCCGAAGATTGAGAACTCTTTTCCACTGTTCCTCTTGCCACATCAGACTATAGCGAAAAAAACGGGGACCGAAATGCCTCCACCCCTCGCCCCACAGTTCATCCATCCGCTCACGCGCAATCACCTGCGCTTCGCCAAGCTCATTGATCAAGGGCCAGAAGTCCGCGCTATCTGTTTTCACTGACATCTCGACCGACAATCCTCTTTACCGAGTGGGCAGAAAAGGAAAAAGCCGCTGGATTTCTCCAGCGGCCCAAACAAATTTTCCGAATAATGAAAGCTAAACCAAGAACGTGAGGTTACCGCCTCACGGGTCGCTTTGATGAGTAGAGAAAACCATCCCCACCGCATTTCGACAAACCTTGCCGAGTTCCTTATTCCTCACAAATAATCAGGAGCATTTAACTTTTCAGGGAGCTTCGCTAATTCAGCACAGCTAGTTATCACCCATCACCCATAAACAAGAAAAGCCGAAGAACCGCTTATCCTGACAACCACGGGAAAAATTTTGCAGTCGCGCCATCTAACAAGTCAATCGCCCCCCTGACCTCCCCCTTCGTCACGCCCAATAATCAAGAAATCATGACTATTGGAGTCTCTAGTTCATTCAGGGAATTCTGATTATTGGAGACCTCTTAAGAAAGTGCAAAAACAGCCCGAAGGCGAAGCCGGACGGGCGACCGCAGAGCTACTTCCCCGTCCGGATTGGCTTCATTTCAAAATCACCCGCTGCGCAGCCAAAGACTCCCCGTCGAAGTCAATGGCCAGACCCTTGCACATCTTCATGAGAGATCCCGTGTTCCAAATCGTGCGATGACCAACGTGAAATCGTCCCGGGCGATGAAAATGCCCACACACCAAGTGTTCGCAGTCCGGAGCAAAAGCCTCGAGAAAACGGTTCCCCTCTGCGGCGAAGCCTGTCCAAACTTTTCCAATCTCCACCAGCCGTTCCGGAGGCCAAAAGGCGAGCTTCAAATAGCCGACGAGTCCTTCGGGAGTCTTTCCCCGGGGCCTCAGTAACCGACCGACCTCCCGGGCACAATCCCACCTCTCGTCCAAGCTTTCAGTCTTCCGGCTTTCCAGCAGGGCCATCACTTCCCTTCGTTTATCGAAAAGCTCCCGGCTCCAAGGCGAGGAGGTCTCATAAATCATATCCCCGTGAGTCACCAGAATCCGTCCCTGTCCCAATTTCAACCAACCGTCGCTGGACGCATCCGGATCGTGATTCCCGGTGAGGGCAATCAATCCGACACCCTGTCTCTCGCAGGCCGTCCTGAGCTCATCCCACAAACGATCGGCTTCCGCCCGCCACCCTTTCACCAACTCTTCGCGACCGTCCCCAACCATCACCAGAGTCCCCGCGCCAGCCAAAACAGATTCCACTTGGGCAACGTTCCGCACTGCGGCCCCCGGATGACCCAGATGCCAATCGGAAACCATCCGCACCGGAAGCGCCAGCTCTCGCGGCCCTTCGGAAAACTCAGCGATAGTCGAGGTCACCATCAGCCCATCCGTTGTCTCACCGCTTCGTAGAGACAGATTCCGGTCGCAACGCTTGCATTCAGACACGGAACCTTTCCAAGCATCGGAAGCTTCACGAGGAAATCACAACTCTCTTCGGTCAACCGGCGAAGCCCGTCTCCCTCCGCTCCAATCACCAACCCCAGACTTCCCTTCAGATCCGTTTCGAAAAGAGTCTTTTCCGCCTTATCACTTGTTCCCACCAACCACATCCCCGCCTCCTGCAAAGACTTCATTGCGCGGGAAAGATTGGTGACGCGGACAAAAGGAACCGAGTCTGCAGCCCCTACCGAAATGCGTCGGACGGTATCGGTGATGCCGGCGGATTTGTCCTTGGGCACAATCACAGCCTGCACTCCGGCACCATCGGCGGTTCTCAGAATTGCCCCCAGGTTGTGGGGATCCTGCACACAATCAAGTATGAGCAGAAAATTGATCGAGCCTTCCCTGACCTTGGCCACGAGGTCCTCCTCCGCCAGAGAATTTCCCCGAACGGATCCTCCGGGTCGTCCCCGCACATGACGGTTCTCCCGTGCTTCACCACTTTTCTTGCGCATTGGCCGAAAGGACAACAGCAGGCACGAATTTGCAATCCGGAAGTCGAACCTACGGAGCTAATCTTTACCAAATCCAGACCACGGGCCGCACCACCACCTTCACATCCCCGCCAGTTTCCTGTTCACTTTCTTCAATTGCAGAGGCGACACCGTCCTCGAACTCGACCACTACCTTTCCTTTCTCCTCCTGGGTAGTATGCGTGTAGCGCCGATAAACAGCTCCAGTGTAAGGGTCCACGACGGGCTCATAATGCTTCACCTCTTCATACTCGGCGAATTCCATCGAACCACCGATGCCCTCCTTGGTGCGGCGAAGGGTTTGCTTCGTAGGCTTTCCCAATACCCGGCAGACTTCATCCCGGGTCATCCCCAAAGCCACTTCTCCAGCTTCGATCAGCTTCCGAACATCCATCTCGCGCTGGTAAACGGTCTTGAGCAACTCTTGGATATTTCCGTTCTCCGCCGAAAGGACCGAGGGCTTCACCCAACCAGTTTTACCTTGGCCCTGAACCTTACAAGCCCGCTCATCGAAACCTATGAGGGTCACCTTGCCCTCCTTGATCGGTCCCAGCTTCCGCCCGCCAGTCTTGGTTGCGTAGACCTGTGTCGCCTCCGTGACCCTCAACTCGACCTTCTCATCCTCCGGCAAGAGGTCCGCGACATAGACCACCGATGGATCGGAATCGATGAGAGAACGACGAGCACCTCCCGTCGTTCGGTCCTCTTCCGAGCAGACAAAAACGGCCGACCCGAGCAGGATAGAAACTAGCAGATGGTTCATCATTGGAAATTCTACTCCACTAAGACGCTGGGGAAAGGGAGAATATTCGCAGAATTTTTTCTTTTCCCAGCCAGACTGGTCCCCCTTCATAGCGATTGCCCATGAATTCGTCGGGAAGCCATCCAACCAGCATTCCCAACCCCGTCTATCCGCGAGCCAGCGGAGAGAAGCGCTTACTCAACTTCTTCATCGATTTCACAGTCTGCTCCGCATTGACTCTTGGACTGGAAGTGGGAGCCCACCTCTTCGCCAGCTCTTTCAATGCCATTTGGAGTGGCGCTTTCCTTGCCACTTGGAGCCCTCTCGCCTTAGTGCTGATAGCCTTTACCTACTACTTCGTCATGGAACTACTAGCCCGGCGCACTTTGGGAAAGATTCTCACCAACACACTCGTGGAAAGCATTGAGGGAACCAAACCAAGCCTGGCTCAAATCAACATCCGGACTCTCGCCCGGTTCATCCCTTTCGAACTCTTCACTTTTCTCGGACCGACCGGAGAAGGCCTTCATGACGCCCTATCCAACACCCGCGTCGTCGACACGTCCAAGCCTGCCGTCTTTTTCAAATCCAAAGAATACTCTTCGCCGAAAATCAATCCCGCCGAAGGCAAGCCCATCCCGATTCGCGAAGGCTAAGGTTTGGAAAAAACCACGATCCGATTGGTGTTGGTTCCTTTGCCAAGATTTTCGACCCCCCAACAATTGGCCGTTTTGGTGAACTCTTGCTCATTGACGAGGACGAGCTCGGGGTGCAGTCCCGCGTTCAACCCGGCCGGCACCACTAATTCCTCCAACAAGATCGCCCCTTTGCGCACCTCTCCAACCTCAAAGGCAATGAAGCCCCCCGGCTTTAAAACCCTCGCCAACTCCGTCAGAACTTCGCTCATTGCTTCCTGCCACGCACTTGGCTTACTCAATTTCAAAATCGGAACCTGTGCCGCGTCAAAACCATTGAACCAGCACCGCAGCCAGTTGTCCCCGTTGTAGTCCACCACATCCAGAAAAGGCGGCGAGGTCACCACAAGGTCCACGCTGGAATCAGGCAAGGTGGGAGTCGCAGCAGCCGAAGCGGTGATCAGCTGGGCGTTCCGACCTCTCCTCCACAGCGCGTCATCCCCACGGTCAAGCTTCTTGAGTAAAGCCTTACTCTTCTTGAGAATAATCGCGGGGACATCCCGGACCGGAGGTGACTGTTGGCGCTTCTCATTAATCCGCCTCTGAGCCGCCAGCGAAGTCGCTTGGTTTGGAGGGAGCGTATAAACCGAAAAGAATCCCGATGAATGACCAGTCAAACGGTTTGTGGCGACCATCCGGATCCAGCGATCAACTGCATCTAATAACAACCCTTTGCCACCCAAATAATCCTGCAAATCCCTCAGCTGGGCCAAGGTCTTGGGATGAAAAAAGACGTTGAGCTCTTCCTTTGTTCGCAGGGCATTCCCTTGGAAAGGGATTTGCTGGAGGCGGGCTTCTACCTCTTCCAATAGAGGCGGTTCCAAACGAGGGCCACACAGGATCGGGGCCAAAGGATTGATGTCACATCCCGCAACCTCACGGTCTAGCAATGCGGCTTCTAACAAGGTCGTGCCTCGCCCCATGAAGGGATCGTAAACAAGGTCTCCAATTTGGGTGAGACGTTCGATGAAAAAGCGGGGCAACTGGGGCTTGAAACAGGCCCGATACGAAACCTCGTGCAAGGAATGGGCGGCCCGCTGCTTTGACGTCCAGAACTCGTTCACAAAGTATGGCACCCTTACCCCCGAGAACTCGCGGGTCAGCTGGCGAGTCTTAGCTCCAAATTCTTTGAAGTCCTCCAACTCTTGCGCCAAAGAACCTGCGTTCATTCTGTCACTGCGGAATGCGCCTTTCGCAAAGAATCCACCGCAGCCTTTCTGGCCTCTAGAGAGATTGCGACTTCGTTCTGATGATACGAGGAAAAGTCGCCTTCCGAAAGAGCCTGATTCTCGGCTCCCCGCATCACGGTCTCGTAGAAAGAACGGAATCGTCGATTCAGATCACGCTCACTGATCTTCATTTTCGAGCCAGCCATATCCTTTTCCACCTTCATCACCTGCATCACGACATTGAGGTCCTTGTTGTCCTCGAAGATGGTTCGAACGGTAGCTCCTCCCCCGACTCGCACATCGAGATTCAATCCCTCGGGGCTGGGCTCCAAGGCACCCATCGCCGCAATCAATTTTGTTACCTGATCAAATCGCTGGAGAGATTCCGTTGCCGTCAGAAATTGTCCAAGCGGAATCTTTTTCCAAGTCAAAGGGACATCCAAACGAGCAACATATTGGATCACCCGCGAGTGACGAGCATCCTCTCTCCAAATATCTTTCCGCGGCGCCGCATCTTGCGTCACCAGCCCAATCACTTCCTCCTCGGCCGTTACCAAAGGTCCTCCCACCGACTCCTTGAGAGCACCCGAGACATCGTAGCGACCATCCCGTGGTCCTCTGAGTCGCGCGTCATCCTTGGAAGCTCCATTGGCTCCGGCTTGCAGCCCAAAAGCCGCAACTAAAGTCTTGGAACCCAGCCCGTCACCGGAAGGACGAAGCTCAAGAAGATTTTCCACCGGATCCGTCACCGCCAATCGCACTATGTTAGTCCCCTCGGCAACCTCCAGCTCACCAAAGCTCTTCCACTCTTTGCCGCTCAAGTCCGTGATTTTGAGGTCACCGTTGGAATCTAACAAATGCCCACTCGTATAGAGATAAGTAGTGATTCCGTCCTGTGCAAAAAAGCCGCTGCCCTGCGCTGAACTCCCGTTTATGGAAACAATCGCCTTCTCGACTTTACCACCCAGCGACTTGAGAGCCTCTTCCTGCTGCTCGCGCTCCTGCCGTCGCTGTTGGTAGCTAGAGACCTTCTTCTCCGGCTCACCCTCTACAGCCTCGACTTCCTCGGGAGGATTTAAGAAGGCCGCCAATTCCCGGGCTCGTTCTTCAACCTCTTGTTCACTACGCAAAAAAAAACGCTCTTTCCATTCGTTCGGAGCCGTAGCGCTATCCAACGTGGCAAACCCATCGGCGTGTCGAACTTTCACCGCAGTCTCACTCACCGAGCTGATGACCACCGAACTCAACGTTCGTCCTCCAACCTCCAAGGTCGCAAACTCTTCCCCTTCTCCAGCCTTGCGAACTTTCGCCTCATACTTCTTCTGATAGGCCTCGAACTCTTCTCGCAATTTGCGCATCTCCTCTTCGGTCTCCTCCTTCACTTTCTGGAGCTCCTTCAATTCCTTGGCCTTCTCATCCGCGCTCTTGGCCTTTTCTTCAACCGCCTTGAATTCCTCCATCTTGGCGTCGAAGTCATCGAGCTCGAGATATACTTTCTCCAGCTCCTCCTTCAGAGAATCATGCTCATCCTGAAGGTAATCATAATCTTCCTGACTCGGACCACTGTCTTCCTCCAAACAGCTCGAAAGACTCAAGCTGGCGGCAATCGTTAAGGGAAAAATTGCATTCTTCATACCGTTAGTTCTAGCCCCACATTGAAGTGGTCCAAGGTCAAAGTCCGCGTCTGACTAAAAAAGTGTGCATTTCGAATCACTTTCCTCTTGTCAAGATACACACTTCCAGCCTAAATCCCCGCCCCCCACTTGAAGGCCCGTTAGCTCAGTTGGTAGAGCAGAGGATTGAAAATCCTTGTGTCCCTGGTTCGATTCCGGGACGGGCCACCACTTCTTTCCTCTCTCCCCTTTCCCCATGAAAAACGGCAAGTTGATTAACGACCTGCCCGATGGAGAAAAGCCTCGCGAGAAAATGATTCGTCTCGGTACCGGGTCGCTCGGGGACGACGAACTCATCGCAATTTTTCTGCGCACCGGAGTACCCGGTGAAAATGCAATTGCGATTGGAAGACGCCTTTTGGACAATCATGGCGGCCTCCCCGGGCTAGCTCGCACCGAGATTCAAATTTTGGCCAAAGAACATGGACTCGGACCAGCCAAGGCCTGCCAGCTCGCAGCCGCATTTGAACTCGGGAATCGCCTGGCTCGTCGCAAACTGGATTTGGTGGAGCTCACGAGCCCGGAAAAAATCTATCACTTCATGGCACCCCAGATGCAGTCCTTACGCACCGAATCACTTCGGGTCATCGTACTGGACTCACGTCTTCGCTGCCTGACCGTCCAGGAAGTTTCCCACGGAAGTAGCAATCAAACGGTCGCTCTGATTCGTGATGTCCTTCGGCCCGTTCTTCTCAACCAGTCTAACAACTTTGCGGTCGTGCACAACCACCCTTCCGGTGATTCCAGCCCAAGCCGGGCTGACGACCGCTTTACAAAATCATTGGCTGAAGGCGCCGAACTTCTCGATCTCACTCTAACAGATCATGTCATTGTGGGGCGACCATCCTCCAACTCCCAGCCCTACTACTCCTACGCGGAAAGCGGAAAACTCCTTTAGCTAACCCCCGCTCCAAAAGAAAAAGAGCTCCTGAGAGGAGCCCTTTCGAAATCTGCTAAACTTTTGTCGGTCGCTCTAGTTGACTGCAACCTCAGTCGTACCCTCGGTCTTGGAGTTCCGCTTGAGGGAAGCAGCAGACTGCTCCGCAGCCCAAGTGTCGAAAGACCCCTGCTTCACAACCTCCATCAGCCCGCGCATGTTTCCATGCTGGTCGCCACAAAGCTGGGCGCAAACAACATAGGTTTCGAGAGTTTCCGTAGGAGTAAACCACATCGGAATATCCTGCCCGGGAATAGCGTCTTGCTGAACACGCATTGGAACGATCGCGTAGTTGTGAATCACATCTGTAGCAGTCACCATCACGATTGTTGGCTTATTGACAGGAACCTTCAGTGTGGAAGCGGTGAAGTCGTCCCAACCATTCGGATCGTCCGGGTCAATGCAAGGGTCCCCCACATTGGAGGCCAAATGACGGTCAATACGACCAAACTTACCATCCTCACCAGGATAATGATAATTCCAAGCAAACTGATATCCAATCGCACGAACTCGAACTGGATCTTGCTTTTGAATGTCTTCGAACTTGTCAGTCCGCTCGCGCCAGAGAGGAAATGCAAAGCCAAGCAGCAGCACCGCTTCAATAATCACCACTCCTACCTCGAGGTGCGTGGAAACGTGATTCTTCACGCCGGTGTAATCAGCCTTCGGATTACGGCGGGCGTTGAAACGCCAACAGCAGTAAAGGAAGAAGATTGTCCAGCCAATGAATAGGATCAGCATGAACCAATGGACGACCGCGATCATGTGATCGACACCGCCACCGTGTTCGGAAAAGTTTTCGGTTACTCCGAGAAGTTCGTTCATAATTTAGTGAGAGCTTTGAGGGTTGAAATCGTCCTTGTAGCGCGGATCAAGGTTGTCCTGCTCGCGACGGGCCATCCGAACCATGATAAAACCGACCATAGCCAGAACCGCGACGATCACCACGAGAAGAAAAAGAATCGCGAGGCCAGCCGCGTTGCCGCCGGCTGCATGAAACGCTTTTGCGCAAGTAGTGCAGGCAAGGGTGAGATTCATAAAATTAGAGAATGAGATTTTTAGCCTTCTTATAAAAACGGAAGCCGTAATATGGAAGAAGAACGCTGGCAACCGCCATGACCACTCCCATTGCCGTCACTCCCCACCCACTACCACGCGGAGCAAATCCAAAACACCATACCGAAAGCCCCAAACAAAGAAGGGTAGCGAAAGTGATGAAGACGAGATGAAAACCGCGGAGTGACATGGCAGATGAAGGTTAGTCTTGAGGTGCTTTCTCCGGATCGTAGAACCCGGATTTGTTGGCTTCGGTGGTTCCTTTTCCGTAGCGAATCGGATCAGAGAACGCCCATGCGGTAAGGACCATAAGAAAAACGCCTAGAACAATCCCCATAATGAAGAGTTGGTAGACCAGCTTTTTTTCATGATTCAAGTGCATGAAGATTAGCATCACCAGCGACGCCTTGATGGAGGCAATGATGAGACCAATGACCGCATCGACGTGGTCAAATCCCCGTCCACCAAAGTCGAGTATCTCGACAGTAGCTACTGCAACAGTAACAACGGTGAAAAAGAAGAGAGTAAGCCCAATAAATAGATAGAGCTTTTTAGCTTTTTGGATTTCAGCAACAGAGTCAGCCATGGTGAATTACATCAAGTAAAGAATTGGGAAAAGGAAGATCCAGACGAGGTCAACGAAGTGCCAGAACAGCCCCCCCACCTCAACGCGATTCGCGAGGCGCTCGGGATTGTTGAGATACATCTTCTTGCCACAGAAGAGGAAGTGACCCAGGACGAGAGCCCCACCAATCACGTGGAGACCGTGTAGGCCGGTAATTAGGAAATAGATCGCATAGTAGTTGTTCCAGCGAGGAGTAAATTTGGACTCCAAGTTAGTCTCCTCCCGAGGAACGACAATCTCCGGGAAGTGCTTCGCGTAATCTTTCTTGTGATTGGGACCAGCAAAACCGCTAAACACGCCCATCACTTCCTTGCCTTCACCCATATTAACCAGTTCCTGCCAGCCCATGCGATAGCGCTCTGTATCTGTCGGGAACTGCTTGGGTTTGCCATTCTTGTCGAAGCCATGCTTCTCGAGCTCTTTGGCCAACTTGTCGATATGAGATTTGTGCTCTGCCCAAAGCTCTTTGACCTCAGGGTTGTTTTTAATGAGCCAAGTGTTCTGAATCGCAACTTCGGGGTCGATTCCCTTCTCAACTGCCCGCTGAGCAACGAAGCGGAAATCAATGGCGTCGGCAGCCATCTCAATCTGGCTGTGCTTGGCATCAAGTTCCCCCTCTAGCAAGGTTCCATCTCTTAGCGAAGAAGACTCTGCACCTTCACGAACTTCGCGAGGTTTAAGGACGAAGGTTGCAGAAGCGGCAGTCTTCTCAGTCCCTTCTTCAGCAGCATCCATAATCTCGAACCGGACCGAGGACGGGGCACTCACCAAGAACTTGTTGAACTCCTCATCGAGGACCAAATCCCCTTTGATTTTGTAACTTGGCGCACCCTTTTGATCTTTAGGAAGACTTCCCCGAAGTTGAGCCCATGCCTTACGATTCTGCTTGGTCTTGATGGCAGCGTTGTGTGCCTTGGCATCCAAATGAACCGCTCGGAGCTTCTTCAGCATTCCCAACGAGAGCAGGTCCCCTTTGCTCGCAAGCAACTTTTCATCCACTTCGTGAGTGCTCCGGCCGTATAAGTCCCCTGTGAGAACAATACTCTTGCCCTGATCCTGGGCTTGCTTCATCAAGTCGCGAATCACAGGGTCGTAGAATTTTTCCAAATCTACGGTGACGCTATCGGCTTTGAAGACAACGCGATTGAATTCAAACGGTTCGCTTTGGGTTAGCCCCTCGTCAGAATGGTGACCCTCTTCGCCATGGGAATCTCCCTCTGCAGCAACAAGAATCATTCCGTTCGCTTCATCTCCGATTGCGGCATGTCCCTTTTCCCCATGTTCCCCTTCGGGATGGTAATGGTGGATGTGACCGGTGTTATCAATCGTCGCCTTGTGAGTGTGTCCTTCGATAACGACGAAGTCCTTCATGCGGACTGCTTGGTGACTCCACTTCGCTTTATACTCAATCCCTTTCAAAACCATGAAGAGACCCGCACAAAGCAAAGTAATGATCATGAACACCTGAAACTGGCGCCATTTACGCATCTTAAGCGCAGCCCAAGCAAAAACGATGGTCACTGAGGAACCAATCAAAATGAAGGTGTTGATCAATCCCGGTACGACGGGAAGAGCACGCTCCGGCCAAGGGAAGTCCGCGTAGACACGCAGGAAAACGTAACCAGAAAACAATCCACCGAAGAGCATGACCTCGGAAGCGAGAAAGAGCCAGATTCCGACCTTGGCATTGTAAAGGCCGGTATCCTTGCGAGCAGTAACGGTATAGGGAATATCCATGATATCAGGAAAATCAGCTGTTTAGGCCACAGTGGCGTCAGACTCCTTTTCGACGGGAGCCGGAGATGGCTCGGATTGAGAGGGCTCATGCCATTGTGGCATATAGTCTTCCTCACTGTCCGGACGAGAATACTCATAAGGACCACGATAGACTGAAGGCTCAAAGGTGAAGTTGCCGTGTCCAGGAGGGGTTGGAGTCGCCCATTCAAGGGTGGTAGCGTTCCAAGGATTGTCGTTCTCAACCTTCTTGCCGCGACGCCATGCAAAGAAAACGTTGATGATGAACGGAAGCTGGGCAAGGGCCAACCAGAAAGCAGCATTGGACATCAAGATATTCAGCGGGAGATACTGCTCAACGGTATTACCAAAGACGTTAGCACTTTCGCTGGCCTGTGCGAGGTAGGCATCTCCCCCATTATACCAACGACGGTGGAAACCAGCCATGCCCTGAATCAGCATCGGGAAGAACAAGAGGTTGATGAAGATCAATGACGGCCAAAAATGAAGGTGCCCCAAAAGGTTGTTCATATACCGCCCTGTAACCTTCGGATACCAGTGATACACGCCGGCAAAGAGACCGAAGAGAATTCCGGGAGCCACCACGTAGTGGAAGTGCCCGATCACATAGTAGGTGTCATGGAGGTGAAGGCCAACCAAGTTGAAAGCCAGAGGCAATCCAGTCAGACCTCCAATTCCAAACATCGGAATGAAAGCTGTCGCCCAAAGCATCGGGACCGTGAAACGGATCGAGCCACCCCACATCGAGATGATCAGGGAGGTCAGGAGAATCACCGAGGGAATCGAAATCAGAACGGTGGTGGTCTGGAAGAATGTCGAGATGACAGGTCCCATTCCGGTGAGATACATGTGGTGAGCCCAAACGATGAAGCTGAGGAAACCGAGAATCAAAACCGACCAAACCATGGGTCGATATCCCCAAAGAGGCTTGCGGGTATTGCAGGGAATAATCTCAGCGACACATGCGATGGCAGGCAAGAGAAGAACGTATACTTCGGGGTGGCCAAGGAACCAGAACAGGTGCTGGTAAAGGAGAGGACTACCACTACCCGCAACTTCGAGCGCTCCATTCCCAGTCACCAAACCGGAAGGCATGAAAAAAGAGGAACCGAACACCCGGTCGCTCAACTGCATCAATGCAGCGGCTTCGAGGGGTGGGAAGGCCAAGAGAAGAAGAAAACCGGTGACCAACATGGCCCAGACAAAGAACGGCAAACGCATCCATGTGAGACCCTTCGCGCGAAGGTTGATAATTGTGGTGATGAAGTTCACCGAGCCGAGAAGCGAAGACGAAATCAGGAATACCATCGCCAGGAGCCACCAAGTCTGCCCGGTCATCCACTGATTCGGCGCTCCGGACTGTTGGATGCCCGCGAGAGGAGAGTAGTTTGTCCAACCCGATTGAGCTGCCCCGGTATTAAGGAAGAAACTCGCCAGCATGAGCAAGCCCCCTACGAAGTAGAGCCAGAAGCTCATCATGTTCAGCTTTGGAAAAGCCATGTCGATGGCTCCAATCTGGAGTGGGGTTACGTAGTTGCCGAAGGCGGCAAATCCCAGAGGCACCACTCCAAGGAATACCATGATAGTTCCATGCATGGCTCCAAACATATTGTAGGTCTCCCCCTTCACCATGCCGTCTTGTAACCAACGCGCTTTCCAATCCTCACTGAAGAAAAACGACATCCACTCGGGAAGCGGTTCGTGTGGATAGGCAATCGACCACCGCATTACCATCATCAGGCAAAAACCAATGAGTAGGAAAATCAGTGAGACCAATCCATACTGAATGCCGATGGTTTTGTGGTCCGTCGAGAAGAAATACTTCTGCAGGAAATTGGGGTGGTGGTCATCGTGGTGATGATCATCATGACCGTGGTCGTGGTCGGCGGTTGGTGCTGCTGCGCTCATCGTGGGGAATCTAAGTAAAATTCAGTTAATTTCCACCAGCATTTCCAACTGGTTGGTAGGTTTCGAAATCAATAATAGTGGTGGGGTCCATTGCTTCTCCGGAAAGGAGATTCATGTGTCCGCCCTGAAGTTCGGCGGCCGTTACGGTCTTGCCTGGTCCACGGGCTTCGTAGGCATCAACAGCCTTTTGAGCCATCTCGACAGTGACAACATCTCCAACATCGTTGAGCCCATTTCGCAAGTAGGTCATCAAAGGTGCCAAGTCCTTTGCGGAGATCGGCCCTTGGGCGGGCATCACGCTATTCCAAGTCTTTCCAGCCACCTCAATTGGGCCACTCAATCCATTCAGAATAATCATTCCCAAGGCCTCAGTATTCTCACCTGTCACCCATTCAGAACCAGCCAAAGGCGGGTAATTGGCTCCGTCTCCCTTTCCGTCAGCTCCGTGACAACCGGCACATTTGCCATACGTCTTGGCTCCCTGCTTGACGAAGAACGGGAGAACCTCGCCTTCGGTGATTTCTTCCGGACCCCCGGAAGTGTCCTCAGTCCACTCATTGGCCCACATGGAATCCTGACCGTAGTTGAAAAGCGCTCCCCCTTTGCCCAAGACGGCTCCCCCAACGAGAAGGGAGATACCCGCACAAAGAAATAACCAGAGTGGAACGGGTTCCATCCCGTTTTCATGAAGACGGCGCTCGCGGATAGTAGCCGCAGTGGCTCCTTCGAAAACAGCGTGGGTCTCAGCCACGTTCATTTCCTCGTCGAGGTCGGGCCGCAGCCGCGCATTGGGGTCTTGTTCAGACATGATTCAATAAAAAACGCTTAGGGTTTACGGGGATTGAGAGAGGAAGGGATGACGTTGTCCTTCCGCATGGACATCAGATAGGCGGCGAGAGCCTTCGCGTCTGATTTGGGCTTCGCAGCACTACCGTCAAAGAGAAAAGAGACCGAAGGACAAACCGAGTTGTAGTCGTAGTCGCGGGGATTGTAGAGGTGTTCCAAGAACCACTGCTCCGCACCAATCCCCTTCTCTGCTCCGCGCCGAGCGGCACGAATAGCAACGTTGCTCAAGTCCGGTCCCACCCGTGTCTGACCAACATAGGCAAACTTCTCACCCTCGAAGTCGTAAGGATTGGTCTCCCGGCGGGAATCGGCGATTCCCTCTGCCGCATTGGCAGGAACACCAGCCCAATCCTTGCGATACATATCAGTGCCGGCATAACTGGGGCGAATCACCTGGGTGTGGCAAAGAGCACAACCATTCGAGGCGTAAATCGAGGCACCGTCCGTTCTCCCGCTGCGAGTAAACTCATAGACTCCATCGAAGCCGTCGGCAGCTTCCACGAAGCGTGCCGGCTCGAGATGAGCCATTTGAGTATACGGAATCGCGACTGCGAGAACCCAGGGAAGACCGAAGGCCGCTGTGAGGCCGAGTAAAAAAGTTTTGAAGTTCATTTATGCCTTGGCTGCTTGAAGTTCGTCGATATCTCCCTCTGGACCGTGGGGAGAACTAGCGTGATGTCCACTATCGAGCAAAGTCGGATGAGTGCTGCGACGTCCGAGACGTGCCCACATAAGAAGGAGGTGTGAAAGGAAGATTGTGTTTGCGAAAGCAATGAAGAGCCATGCGAGAGTCGTGCCGACCGCGTAGGCTCGCCCAAAGCTGGCCGCATCAGCCCACGGGGCGTTCGAATCATTTTGAGCCTGCCCTTGGAAAAGACCTCCCATGATGGAGAAAAGAACAACCGCTGCCACCCCGTAGAGAGAAAGGAAAAAGTGGCTGGTGATGAAGCGCTTGGACAACCACTCACGCCGGGTCACCCGAGGAACAACAAAGTAGATGAGGCCAAAGGCACACATGCTGAAGAATCCGTAGATTGCCAGGATATCCATTCCATATCCAGTCAAGCTAAACTGGGTCATCGCCAAGGTGCCGCTGGTATTGAGGAAAAGACCGAGAACTCCAAGAATCAGCATGCCAGCCATTCCGCCCATCGTGAACCGGAGAGAAGGGCTATTGCGAGAAGCGCTGGTCTCATCCTGTAGAATAGTGCGAAGAATATTGACCGCTACTGCCAAAGCAGGAATGAGGAAAAGAATAGTGGCGGCGGCCCCGATGTAAGGAAGGAAGCGCGGGATAGGAGCTCCTGCGAGTTTCTGGAAGCCGGCCCAAGGTGCGATTGCCATCAGCGACCAGAAACCAAACATTGCCAAGTGATAGCTGTGAACGGGACGCCCGGTCACCTTGGGAGCCAGGTAGTAAGCTGCCGAAATCGCTACCGGAGCAAGGAAAAGGAAAACCAATCCTGCACGATACCACTCAGAAACGGCGGCTTTCATGAGGGGGTGACCATCCAGAACAAATACGAAAACGTGCGAGCTAAAGAATACCCAGGGAAACGCAATGATTGCAGCGAGAAGATACCATTGGGAAACAAAGATATGTCCTCCTTCGCGAACCTGAAACTGAATCGCAGACCAAATGGCGATCAAGATGTAGCTAATCAATAGGACCGGCCAAACAGCGGTCGGGAAAGCCATCCAAGTGACTCCGGTGCTCCCACCAAGAAGAATACCGAACAGGCCGAAAGTGATGGCGAGATTCCAAACGTGCCCTGCAACCAAAATCAGGATACTATTTTTACTCTCTTTTCGGCAAAGCCGGGCCATTAACCAAATAATGGCGCCGAAAGCTGCCTGACAAGCCCATCCATAAATCAGGATGTTCTGGTGAGCGAGAGAGAGACGACCGGTGGTCGCCCAAGCAGCATCACCAAGAAAATCAGGTGAATGACTTTTAAAGGATGAAGCAAAACCGAGCAGCACCGCGACCAGCAGCCAGAGCGCTCCACTCGTGAAGAAAAACATCACGGGATGGCGCAGCGAGCGGTCGATATCGGCACGCAACTTGGCGTCCTTGGGATCGGAATTCTGGACAGTGGCAGACATGACTTATTGGTCGGAAGAATCAGCAGGTTCAGGCGCAGCTTCGGATTCGGCTGGCGCGGCGGTTTCAGTTGCAGCAGGAGCGTCTGAGGCATCCTCCTGTTCGGCGGGGGCTTCCTCGGCGACGAGAGCAGGGTCACGGAAGCGATCCTCTTTCACGGCCTGGGGCTTGATCGAAGCCAACTGGGCCCCGACCTTTCCAAAGATTTCAGCCGGAGGGGCTTGAATCTTGTCTCCATTCTCAACCATCGCCAGGTTCTTGGCTTGCTCCTCCTCAACCAGCTCGCGAATTGCAAGTCGGCGGGTCGCACCGGCCTCATCGGCGGCAGTGACTTCAGGAGTATTGGTCAAAGGAGCCAGAATCAGGGCGATGATGCCAAAGAGCAGGAAGGCTCCCAGCACGACCCAAAAGGCTGTAAAACGCTTTAATGGAGTATCGTTCGTAGCGGACATTTAGTTGTGAACGTTGGCAGATTCAAGAATGCGGGGATCGCGGTGCGGATAGAGCGAAACCGAAGTGAGATTACGAAGAAGGAAGAAGACGAAGCCACATCCAACGATGATGAAGGCAATAATGTCTCCAATCCAAGCACCGGGCATCCAGAGCTTCGGATCGTGGTTCACGATGTTGCCCACGGAAGGTCCACGCTCAGGAATAATCATGTGGTAGACATCCAGGAAGTGCATCCCCAAGAGATAGACCGCCATGATGAGCATGAAGATGTTCTTCTTCTTCACGTCGGAACGAAGGAGGAGAAGGAAAGGAGCACCGAAGTGGCCAAAGACCAACACGTAACTCAGGATGTTCCAGTTCTCAGTGTTCCGTAGAATGAAGTAACGAGTCTCCTCAGTAACGTTGGCATACCAGTAAAGGAAGAACTGGGAGAAAGAAATATAAGCCCAGAAGATCGTGAAGGCGAACATGAGCTTACCCATCAAATGGTCATGCTCGGGGCCAACCACTTTCTTCAGATAGCCAGCTTTGCGCAGAAGGATACTAACAATGACGATGACTGCCATCGAGTTCAAGGCGCTTCCAGCGAAGACGTAAACTCCCCACATGGTGGAAAACCAAGTGTAATCGAGGCCCATCACCCAGTCGACAGCGATGAAAGTTAAGGTCACCGCAAAGACCGCGATCCCCCATGAAGACATGGCACGAGCCTTGAAGAGACGGGTTGTGCCCGGTGAGGTGCACGTGTCTTGGTCGACGGAGAGCTTGCGCAGCTTCCAAATGACGAAGCTCAGACCGAGGAAAAAGACGAGAAACCGACCATGCCAGAACTCAAGGTTCATATACCATGCCTTGTTCGCCAGCAGACCGTCGTGTTGGTGACCACGCTCGTTGAGAATATCCTTAATCGGTGCAGACTTGTCACTCGCCTCGGAAATAGCGTCACGATGCTCAGTCATCCATTCGAAGAGGTAGGCCTGAACGCTTGGGAAGAGCAAAGGAATCGCAAACACAAAGATGAATGGGAAAACGAATCCAACATTCTCCATCAAACGACGAATAGAGGTCCCCCATCCGGAGTTCGAAACATTGTGAAGAAGAGTCCAAAAGCAACCACCAAGAGCGATGGTGAAAAAGTAGAAGACGGCAAAGAGCCAAGAGAATGAATAGTTGCCCTTCAGCTCGCTCGCCTTCTCGGGGTTGCCCCAGAGAAAAATCGCACTGGTAATCAGTCCCAATAGAGCGATAGCCCCAGTGAAGAACATCACTATTTGAACCTTGCTCTTCGGCAGTTGCTCGCCGTTAACCGGAATATCCGCGGATGTTACTCTATGTCCCATTACTGTCCCTCCCCTTTCTGAGCCAAATCTTCTTTAGAAACTTCGCGAGCCTCTTGCATCGCACGCACATAGGCAATAATCGCCCAGCGGTCTTCCACGGGAATATTCATCCCATAGGCACCCATCTGGCCTTTGCCGTGGGTAATGACTTCAAACATTTTTCCATCCGGATAATTGGCAGGGTCGAAACCTGCTTCGCCGGTCTCGTGCAAGTTACGCACTCCGGCTAGCCCCAGTTTGGACACTGTGCCTTGCCCGTCTCCAGAAGCCCCGTGGCAAATCGCGCAGAAGATTCCGTAACGATCCTCACCACGAGCAAGAAATGCTTCAGCTGCTTCGGGAGTGAGTTCCAACTCGGTTGGCATCCCAGTGCCGTAATAACCTTCGGTGATGCCAGTGTAGAAGTAGCCGGTGCGTCCCGCACCGAAATCCACTGAAAACTCGCCATTGTCCCCGGAATTAGGAACGGTGCCAGGTGCAGGAAGGCGGGAGCCTTTGCCATCGGCGAAGAAATCGCTGGGCTGCTGACCCTTAACCTTATCCTGCTCATCCATATCAGGAAAAAGACGGAATGGAGGACGCTCGAACTTGGAGCCGGGGATTCCGAAGATTCCCAGGATGGCCAAGGCGACGAACGCATAGACTATGAAGAAATATTTGAGCATGACTTGTGCTTAGTTTTCGTCTTCGACCAGTTCGATATTGGCTCCGCCAATCTCAGCGAGGAGAGACTTGGTTCCCTCAGCTGAAAACTTGGGGTCGCGGGCTTCGATGGAAATGAAGAATCCATCGTCGGTCACACGGGCAAACTGCTTACTGGCGAACAAAGGGTGATTGAGACGTGGCAACTGCATCAGTCCCAGAAGTCCAAAAAGCGTGGTGAATCCTGAAAAGAGAACGGTCAACTCGAACATAATCGGGAAGAAAGCCGGAACTGTGAAAAAGTTGGCAGGCTTGCCCTGCACCACGGTGGGATAGATTTCCACTTGGGTGACATAGGCGAGGGTCAAAGCAGTGAGGAAACCAGTTAGTCCTCCAAAAAAGACAAAATAGGGCAAAATTGACCGCTTGATCCCCATCGCGGCATCGAGGCCATGAATCGGATAAGAAGAGTGACAATCCCACTTCTCGAAGCCCGCATCGCGAACCTTTTCTGCTGCCTTGTAGAGTTTCGAGGCGCTCTCGAACTCAGCCAGGTAACCGTAAACTCGTTTTACCGTAGTGCTCATCAGACTGTTGCTTCCCCTTTCTCGATTTCGTGTTGATAGGCAGGAATGACTTCGGTGCCCTCGTCAATGTGCTCTTCCTTATCCTCGAAGTGCGGGTCGCTTTCTTCCTTGGTCCACTTCACCTCGGCAATATTGATGCAAGGCAGGAAGCGCAGGAAGAGAAGGAAGAGAGTCAGGAACATTCCAATCGTTCCCACGAACAACATGATATCCTGGCCACTTGGATTGTAGGTTTTCCAATCACCGGGAAGCCACATGCGGGAGAGAGTTGTAACGATAATCACGTAACGCTCGAACCACATTCCGACGTTCACACACATACAAACGGCCATTACCACCCAGAGGTTCTCACGGCACTTCTTCCACCAGAAGACCTGGGGAGAAATGACGTTACAAGCCATCATAGTGAAGTAAGCGATGTTATGAGGCCCCGCGATACGGAGCTTGAAGGCTTCCATCTCATACTTGGCCGCCCCGTAGAAGGCCATGAAGAGTTCCATCAGGTAAGCGTATCCGACGATGGAACCGGTCAGGAGAATGATCTTCGCCATGTTATCCACGTGCTTCATCGTGATGAGGTCGTTCAGACCATAGATGTAGCGCGCTGGAATCATGATAGTTAGAACCATCGCGAACCCGCCGAAAATCGCACCCGCTACAAAGTAAGGAGGGAAAATCGTGGTGTGCCAACCGGGGACTACAGAAGTCGCGAAGTCAAAGGATACAACCGAGTGAACGGAGAGAACGAGTGGTGTTGAAAGAGCTGCCAGAAGGAGGTAAGCCATTTCATAGTGTGACCAGTGACGATTCGAGCCACGCCAACCCAAACTGAAGATTCCATAGAGAAGCTTACGAACCTTGCCCGTTGCGCGGTCCCGAATGGTTGCCAAGTCGGGAACCATGCCGAGATACCAGAAAATCAAGGAAATCGTGAAGTAAGTGGAGACAGCAAAAACGTCCCACAGGAGAGGAGATTTGAAGTTCTGCCAAATCGCGTTGGGGTTCGGAACTGGCGCCAGATACCACGCCATCCAGACCCGACCCACGTGGAAGGCCGGGAAGATACCAGCGCAACACACTGCGAAAATGGTCATCGCTTCTGCCGCCCGGTTGATGGACGTTCGCCAGTTCTGGCGGGTGAGGAAAAGAATTGCCGAAATCAAGGTTCCGGCGTGACCGATACCAATCCAGAAAACGAAGTTTACAATGGGCCATCCCCACATGGAACGGTTGGTATTCCCCCAAACCCCGACCCCGGTCGAAACCAGGTGAAAGAGTCCCCCACCCACACCGATAGCGGCGATGAGTGCGCAGGGAATGAAGAGCATCCACCACAGCAATGGCTGGGGGTTCTCCACCACTCCGCAGATTCGCTCCGTGATCCAATTATAGGACCGCTTGTTGAGGATCAACTTCTCACGTTCGAGAACAGGCAACTTAGGCCCCTCTCTTTTCGCTGAAGTCTCTTTACTGACTGTTGCTTCCGCCATGCCCTATTAGTGAATGTTAATGGTGGCCCGTCCCACGCTCTTCGCGTCGGGCATCGTAGGATTAGGATTCTTCACCCGCGCCAGGTAACTGGTCCGTGGCAGGGTGCCGATATAGTTCAAAAGGTCGTAGTTGCGTGCTGATTCCTTGGCGCGAACCATGGCGGACTTGTTGCCGTCCAGCTTGTTCCCAAAGGTAATCGCTCCGGCGGGACAAGCGTCCTGACAGGCGGTCTTCACGGAATCGACTTTGATGCGCAAATCTTCTGCTGAAACTTTCACCTCAGTCGAAGCCATCCCGAGAGATTTCTTGCGGGTGATTTGCTTCTTCTTGATTTTCGCATTTTCAAGACGCTGCACGCAGTAGGTGCACTTCTCCATCACCCCCCGCATCCGGACGGACACGTTCGGGTTCCGCTGCAGGTGACGGGAATCGCCAACCTGCTTCTCACCCCATGGACCTTTATAAAGATTCTTCTCAACCAACGGATTACGCTTGTTGTAATCGAAGAAATTGAAGCGGCGCGCCTTGTAAGGACAATTGTTCGCGCAGTAACGAGTGCCGATACAGCGGTTGTAAGCCATCACATTGAGCCCCTCTTCGTTGTGAACAGTTGCATTCACCGGGCACACTGTTTCGCAAGGAGCCAGTTCGCACTGCACACAAGCAACCGGCTGAGGAATCATTTCCGGATTGTCCTCGTTACCGTCAGGCGCGGCGGCATAGTAGCGGTCCATCCGAATCCAGTGCATCTCGCGGCCTTTGGCCACCTGCTCTTTACCAACAACCGGAATATTGTTCTCGGACTGACAAGCAACCAGACAGGCGTTGCAACCCATGCAAGTATTCAGGTCGATGGCCATTGCCCACTGGTGGCGGTCATCGGAAATGAGAGGCTTACCCTCGGTGTCGTTTGGTTTGTAAATCGACTTATTGGGCGGCATGTGGGAATCCATTCCCTGCTTGCTCACCTTCTTGACCTGGTCCTTGAAGGGAACCTCGTGTCCATGGCTTTCGACTGGAGCAGTCGAAATCTCACGGGCAAGCGCACGTCCATACATGGCGTGGTGCTCTTGAGTGAGCGAAACATTGTAGCGACCGGTATTCGTCCCAACCTTCGCTCCTCCTTGAACGAACGAGCCATCGCTTGTGCGAAGAGGATAGACATTGAAACCCGTGTTCAACCCCACGAATCCAACTGTGGGCTTGGAGCTATCGAACTTGATGGCGGCAGAGCGTCCATCATCAGCAGCTTGGCCATATCCAACCGGAAGAACGATGGTGTTTTCGGCAAGACCGAAGGAAACAAGAACTGGAATCTTGAGAGTTTTCTCACCCAGAGTGACATCGATCATGTAGGCCCGGGCCTTTTCCCCTTCTCCAATTTCTGGTCGAGGAGCATTTTTAACGTCGATACCAGCAACGTTATTGATTGGCTCAAGCTCAATCAGTTCCTTCGAAATGCCCAAAGAATCGGCAGTTTTGGGAGAAATATACGCCACATTGTCCCAAGTCAGCTTGGAAATGGGGTCTGGAGCCTCTTGCAACCAGGAGTTGTCAATGTATCGGCCATCCCAGACTGAAGCATCGGCCGCGAAAATCACGTCCAACGAGTCTTTGGTAGGCGCAGGAGCTTCCAGAGAAGCGCCGGGCTTGGGCGCAACCTGAGGAAGAGCCACTTCAGGATAAGAGGCTTCAATGAAACCAAACTGCAAGGCCTTCGACCAAGCGGAAACGTCCTTACCCGCTGCCATCTCGAAAGTCTTGCGAACCTCGTCGTAGCCAGCAGAAGGTGTCTGCTCGTCACCCAGCTTCAACTCTCCCCCATTGAGGAAGGCGCTCAAAAGGTCCAACTCTCCGATTCCATCATAGAGAGGAAGAATGAGCGGCTGCAAAAGCGCGTGGGTTCCTTTGGCAGTCTTGGCATCTCCCCAGCTCTCCAGATAATGAGCAGCCGGCACGTGCCAAGTTGCGGCATAAGCAGTTGCATCGGTGCGAAGTCCCCAATGAATGGAGGTCTTGGCCTTCCCGAGGAGTTCCTTGAAATTGAAGTCAGCCGGAGCGTCGTAGACGGGATTGGATGGAGTTAGAAGAACGAGGTTCTCAATCGCGCCCGATTCCAAATCCGCGGCCAACTCAGTGAGACCAGCAAGTCCCTTGTTGCCGGTTTGAACCAGAGAGGCTGGCTTATCCCCTCCCACATTGCCCAACTTGGCATTCATTGCGGCAACCAACTCGTGCAACTCTTTGGAGTGGCGATTGCCCGCGAGGATAACTGACTTGCCAGCGTGAGCTTTGAGGTCATTTGCGCACTCCTCAACCCACTTGGCGTCATCTCCTTCGAGCTTGGTATTCGCACCAGACACCTCGAGCGCGGTTGCAATCGCAGCGGCCACCTTGATGATCTGACTCGGTGCAGTCCGCAAACGGTGGTCAGCGACTCCTCCAGTGAGAGAGTAAGCTGCCTCGACCTGATAAAGACGGTTCATCTTCTTTGGGTCGAGGTCATGACCATAAAGCTTGCCTCCGTCGTGGGAGCCGCCTTGGCGACGGTCAAAGAAGGGCTTCACTGGTCCGACTTGGTCCAAGGAAGTGAAATCGCAGTCAAAGGAAAGAATGCGGTCCGCCTTAGCGAAATCGACCACCATCTTAACCCCGTCACCCAGAACCTCTTCAGAGGCATGGCTTTCCAGAGTCTCGTAACGGTAAGCCTTGGCTCCAGGGAACTTTTTCTTGAGCTCTCCAATCAGACGCGTTCTGGTCGGACTGTCGTCTTCTCCGAAAACGAACCCAACTTTGCCCGCTTGAGCACTGAAATCTTTGAGGGCCGCATCAAGCTCGGCTCGAGTCGCCTTCTTACCCTGACGAAGAACTTCTTTTGAACGAAATGGATCGTAGAGATTGAGAATTGAAGCCTGTGTGAAAGCATCGGTCCCGCTCGATTCAGGATGATCCGTGTTCGGCTCCACCTTCGTGGGACGTCCTTCGTAGGACGTCACCAATAGTGGCACCGCACCGGTTGGACGAGGCATCGCGGTGGCATAGAAAAGGGCCTTACCGGGAATAATCCACTCTGGCGCATTGGAATAAGGAACGATGTAGGTTTCTGGACGCCGACAAGATGCCAGTCCCAACCCCGCAAGGGCCGAAGAAGCCCCCATCAACTTGACAAAATTACGACGGGAAAGCTCCTGCTCCTCCTTCGTCAACTCCCCTCCCTCGGGAAACTCACGCTCCAGCCAATCCTGAAACAAAGGGTTGCCTTCCAACTCGCCCGGGCTACGCCAAACCTGCGTTGCAGATTCGCCAGCAGGCACTTCGGGATGATTCCAAACACGTTTACTCATCTCAGACGAAATTTCTATTTATCGGTGACAGGTGGCACAGCTCTCCTTGGGCTTGACGTTCCAGTGAGCTTTCAGGAATGCCCCGAATTCAGTCTGGGTTTCAATTGCATTACCTTCCGCATCCTTGATGGGATTGGCCTTCAAATATTCCTCAACATCGTAATCGAGGTTGGTGACCTCCTCAATCGGACGAAGATGCTCCTCGGGATTCCGGTGACAATCGAGACACCATCCCATCGTGAGCGATTCCTCGTGATGAACCACCTTCATGTTATTCACGTCACCGTGACAACTCTGACAGGACACCCCACGATTCACGTGCGCCGAGTGATTAAAGTAAACATAGTCAGGAGCCTTGTGAACCCGAACCCACTCAAGAGGCACAGGCGTCATCTCAGCACCAGTCGCCTGATCGATTCCCATTGCCGCATAAAGTGGAGACAACTTGGGATTATCCGACTGCACCTTGTTTGGACCATGACAGTTCCAACAGACATTTGCCGACGGCACGTTGGCCTGAGAACCGTGCTCCACGAAGCTGTGACAGTAGCGACAATCCATCCCCAATTGATTCACGTGAATCTCGTGACTGTAAGGGATTGGTTGGGTGGGTTGGTATCCGACCCGCTGTGACTGAGGCCCTGAGTAGACCGCAAACACGAACGTCACTCCAAATCCGATAGCCCCAAGGCAAATCGCAAGTTTGAGTGGTGTAAAATTAGACCAACGAGGAAAGAAATTCGCCATGGACGAGGTGAGGTTAGGAGCTTGTGAAAAATTTCACAAGCTCAGTTTGTGAAATTTTTCACAAAGTCTGTGACAGCTCGAAAACCGGAGGATTTGCGCGCTGCGGAGTGGGTCTAAAACTCAATCGATACTTCGTGCAACTGCTTTTTAAGAAAAAGTGCGACACTGAGACCGAGTCTCAACATGAAACGTTTCATGAACTCGGAGAATCTTGGGTTTTTACTCTTTCCTCCTCTCCCTCCACGAAAAAAGAGCGCAAGCCCGAAAGGACTGCGCTCTTTTTAATCATCAGGAGTGGACTTCTAGCCTTCCAAAACCGAATCCGGCTCCCCTTTCAGCGCTTTTTCCCGCTTGCGGGCTCCGAAGCCACGAATCAGCACGTAAAAGACTGGAGTAAAAATGAGACCAAAGAAGGTCACCGCCAACATGCCCGAAAACACGGTGGTTCCCAGCGCCTGACGCATCTCAAAGCCCGGTCCATGTGCGATGACAAGTGGCACCACCCCGAGAATGAAGGCCAGCGAGGTCATCAGAATAGGTCGCAGCCGTAATTTGCAGGCCTCCACCGCCGCTTCGAAGCGGTCTTTTCCCTCGTCTTCCTGTTGTCGGGCGAACTCGACAATCAGGATAGCATTTTTGGCAGCCAATCCGATCAGGACGACAAAACCGATTTGGGTGAGGATGTTATTGTCCATCCCCCGCAGCATCACCCCTGCGATTCCACCGACCAGACACATGGGAACGATGAGGATGACCGACATCGGCAAACCCCAGCTCTCATATTGAGCCGCCAGCAGCAGGAAAACGAAGACCACCGCGAGCGCGAAGACCAGTCCGGCGGTATTTCCCGCGCTCCGCTCTTGATAAGAGAGGTCCACCCACTCGAAGCCATAGCCCGCGGGCAGGTCGGCAGCGAGACGCTCCATGGCATCGAGCGTTTGTCCCGAGCTATAGCCCGGCAAAGCGATTCCTGCCACCTCGGCGGAGGGGTAGAGATTGTGGCGCACCACCCGGTCCGGTCCCGTGGCCCGTTCCATCTTCAAGAGAGAGCCCAGGGGCACGATTTCCCCCGTCGTGCTGCGGGTGCTGAGAAGCCGGACGTCGCTAGCCTCATCCCGGTAGTCCCCTTCCGCCTGGGCAATCACCCGATAGGTGCGCCCGAATTGGTTGAAGTCGTTGACATAGGAGGAGCCCAAGAAGGTCTGCAGCGTCTGGAAGATATTGGACATCGGCACCTTCAAGGTCTGCGCCTTCTCCCGATCAATGTCGGCATAGTATTGCGGCGTGCTGGCACTGAAGGTGGTGTAGGCAAAGGCGATGGAAGGTTCCTGATTGGCTTTTCCCACCAACTCGCGGGTCACCTTTTGCAAATCATCATAGGTTCCGCCGCTGCGATCCTGCAGCATGAGCTTGAATCCCCCGCCCGTTCCAATCCCCGACACTGGCGGCGGGCTGATGACCACGTTGGTGGAGTCCGTCAGGGAAGCCAGAGTCATTTGCAACTCGGCGGCAATGGCATCGGAGGTCCGGCCGCTTTCCGATCGTTCCTCAAAGGAGTTCAAAATCACGAAGACCGCGCCGGAATTGGAAGCAATCGTCCGGGTCGCCCCCGAGAAACCGACAATTTCCACCGTATGCTCAATGCCATCGATTCCCCGCGCCAATTCGGCGGCTTCGATCATGACTTCGCGGGTACGGGACAGGGAGGCGGACTCCGGCAACTGCACCGACAAAATCAAGTAGCCCTGATCCTGCTGCGGGATGAAGCCGCCGGGCACTTTCTTAAAGATTCCTCCACCCAAAACCAGCAGCCCGACATAGAGAAGGACAAAGACAAAAGCCAAGCGCGTGATGCGGCGCACAAAGCCACCGTATCCCCGGGACAAGAATCCAAACATCTTATTAAAGAGGCGGAAGAACCATCCAAAGAGGAAATCGATGATGCGCTGAAACCAATCCTTCTTGGCCTCGGGGCTTTTCAACAAAAGGGCACACATTGCCGGACTGAGCGTCAGGGACACAAAAGCCGAAATCATGGTGGCCGCCGCGATGGTGATGGCGAACTGCTTGTAGAACTGACCGGAAATCCCCGAGATAAAGGCGGTGGGGATAAAGACCGCACTGAGAACCAGCGCAATCGCCACCAGCGCGCCACTGACCTCCAACATCGCTTTGCGGGTCGCCTCGAGGGGACTATCGCCCTCCTCCAGGTGGCGCTCCACCCCTTCCACCACCACGATGGCATCATCCACCACGATTCCGATCGCGAGCACGAGTCCGAAGAGAGTGAGGTTATTAAGCGAAAACCCAAGTCCAGCCATCACCCCCAGCGCTCCAATCAAAGAAACCGGAATGGCGAGCAAAGGAATCAAGGACGCCCGCCAGTTTTGCAGGAAAACCAGAACCACGATCACCACGAGGAAAATGGCCTCGATCAAGGTGTGATAGACCGAGTTGATGGACTCCTCCACGAAGATGGTCGGATTGTAGACAATGGTGTGCTCCAGCCCGGCGGGAAAATCCTTTGACAATCGATTCAAGGTATCCTCCACCTCTTGGGCAGTCTCCAAGGCGTTGGAGCCGGGCTTTTGCGTGATGCCGATACCGATGGCGGGCTTTCCGTCGAGATAACTTTCGCGACTGTAATCCTGCGAGCCCAGCTCGATGCGAGCGACATCCTTCAGGTGCACGATCTGTCCGCGCTCGCCGGTTTTGACAACAATTTCGCCAAACTCCTCGGCCGTTTTCAGGCGACCTTGCGCCAACACGCTCATCTGAAAGGCATTGCCTCCCTCCATGGGCTGCTGCCCAATCGTTCCGGCCGCGACCTGGACGTTTTGCTCCCCGACCGCACTCAGCACATCGCTGGTGGTCAATTGACGTGAGGCCAACTTTTGCGGATCCAACCAGACCCGCATGCTGTATTCGGCGGCGCCAAAGACGGTGACATTGCCCACCCCTTTCAAGCGCAGGAGTTCATCCCGCACCCGCAGGAAGGCGTAGTTGCCGACGAAGAGCTGATCGAGGGAACCATCATGGGAGCGCAAGTGAGCCACCAGCAAGAGGTCGGGACTCGCTTTCTCAGTCACCACGCCGGTCAGCCGCACAATCTCGGGCAGCTTGGGTTCCGCACGTGCCACCCGGTTTTGCACCAGGACCTGCGCCTGATCAACATCCGTGCCTTGCGCAAAGGTGACAGTGATGGTGACCGCGCCGTTACTGGTGCTTTGCGAGGTCATGTAGAGCATGTTCTCCACCCCATTGATCTCTTGCTCCAACGGCGTCGCCACCGTGTCGGCCAGAATATCGGGACTGGCCCCCGGATAGGAGGCGGTGACCTGAATAGTGGGCGGCGCGATCTCGGGATATTGCGCGACCGGCAAGCCAAAGTAGGAGATGCCTCCCACGATCATAATGACGATGGAGACCACCATCGCAAAGATGGGCCGGGTGATGAAAAATTGAGGTAACTTCATGGCTGGAAAATGGGGTTCGCGGGTGAGGCTCGGTTTACTCGGATGGGGAGGACTCCGGCTCTTTCTCCTGCAGGGGTTGAGGATTCACAGTTGAGCCGGGAAAGGCGGAGGTCAGCCCCGAAACGATGACGCGGGTGTCCGCTGGCAGCTCTTCCTCCACCACGCGCATGTCGCCTTGCAAAGGCCCCAAGGTCACGGGCACAACCTCCACGACATCGTTCTCCCCCACGGTGAGAATGGAGGTGAAGCTTTGCTGAGTCTGGATGGCAATCTCGGGAACCAAAGTCGCCCGAAACTCACCCCGACCCGGCAGGCGCACGCGGGCGAACATTCCTGGGGTAAGAAAGCCATCATCGTTATCGAAAATCGCACGCGCCCGCATGGTTGCAGTAGCAGGGTCAAAGGTGTTGTTCACGAAGTCGATGCGCCCTCGCCGGGGATACCCTTCATCGTCGCCCAACCCCATTTCAACCTCCACGCCGCCCTCCCGCGCCGACTCCCGCTTGCCCTGCTGGTTCAAGCGCATGTATTTCAGGACCGACGCCTCGTCCGCCTCGATGCGACAGTATATGGGATCCACCGAAACGATGGAGGTCAGCAAAGTCGACTGCGCGGAACCTCCGCTGATCAAGTTCCCTGCGGAAACAAAACGGTCAGCAATCCGGCCGGTGATGGGAGCCCGAACTTCAGTGTAATTCAGATTCAACTGTGCAATCCGAACCCGCGCCCGCTGCGAGAGGACTCTCGCTTCCGCACCAGCAAAGTCACCCTCGCGAACCTCGACATCCTCTTTCGCAATCGCATTTCTCTTCAGTAAAGCTTGGCCGCGTTCGTAGTTGGATTTTGCAAGGTCACGCTCGGTCTCAGCCTGAGCCAGATCAGCCTTCGCCGCTGCCAGTTCAGCTTCAAAAGGCTCTTTGTCGATGGTGAAAAGCAGATCCCCTTCTTTGACCAACTGCCCGTCGGTAAAGTTGATGGATTCCAGCAAACCGCCCACCCGTGAACGAACTTCTACTTCGCGCACCGCTTCGATGCGCCCCGTGTATTCATCCCAGGCAACAATCTCTTTCTGCACGGGATGGACAAACTTCACCAAGGCCGGAGGCCGGGCGGGTGGAGCTTGCGCTGACTCGTCCTTATCCTGACAAGACGCTAGACCTAATACGATTAGAGTGGGAATGAGGAACTGTGATTTCATGAAATGAGCTTACTAATATGTGATTGAAATGGGAGAACGTCGGCCAACTACCAGCGGCCACCGAGAGAGCGAATGAGAGTGATTGTATTGCCGAAATGAACCCCTCGTAGAACCGCTTGCTGACGTCGGGCGTCCAGCGAAGTTCGTTCGGCATCCAATACGCTGAGGTAGTTGGAGATGCCTCCTTCGTATTGCGCATCGGCGATCTCGCTAGCCTTCTCCGCCGCAACTACCGCTCGATCCAAGGCAGCCGATTGACTCAAATAAAATTTGCGGGCAGCCAGTGACGTTTCCACTTCCGCCAAAGCCTCCAAAACGGTTTGTTGATAATTTTCGAGAACCTCCTCATATCGGGCCTGCGCTCCGGCTAAGGCCGCTTCGTTGCGCCCTCCCTGAAGAATTGGAAGATAGACCTGCGGGCTGATACTCCAATAGCGGGCACCCTTGCTGAACAAATTCTCGATATCCGAAGACTGCAAACCCAGGTTGCCACTCAGGCTCAGTGACGGATAGAAGGCAGCTACCGCGACTCCCACCCGTGCGTTCTCCGCAGCCAGAGCTCGCTCCGCCCGCCGAATGTCTGGACGAGCCCGTAATAGCTCGGAAGGAACTCCCCCAGGCACTGATGGCGGCGTCCCACGCAAAGGAGCAGGGGGAACCCGAAAGGTGGTGGCGGGTCTACCAGTTAGGACCGCAAGCGATGCCTCTTGCGCAGAACGTTCCCGCTTCAAGCCTTCCAAATCTGCTTCACTTGATGCCAACAAGTTGCTCGCCTGAGCCACATCCAACTCGCTCACCGCCCCCAACTCGTGACGGTCCTTCACCAGCTTCAACGAATCCTGCCGGCTCTTCACCCCTTGGCTGACAATTTCGATTTCCTCGTCCAATGCCCGCAAGGTGAAATAGCGGGAAGCAGCCTCGGTCTCCAAAGAAAGTAAAAGCGCGTTCAGGTCCTCCTCACTGCCTTGCGCGTCGCTGACTGCAGCTTCCACCTGGCGACGAATCCGCCCGAAGAGATCAACCTCCCAATCAAGGGTCAAAGGTGCTGAATAGGTGTTGAAGGCACTGCCTCCCCCAGTCACCTGCCCGGATGTCCTTTGGCGGGAAACCCCGGGTGCGCCCCCCACTTGTGGAAGTCCCGCCGCCCGACTGATTCCGATGACACTGCGCGCTTGCTCCAGCCTCTTCAGACCAGCCTTCAGATCGTGATTATTACTCCGCACCTGGGTGATCAGGGTATTCAGCTGGGCATCGTTGAAGACCTGCCACCAACCATCGCGTTGCGCTGACGAGCGACCGTTCTTACTGCTCTCCCACCGATAACTGTCAGGCAAGTCCGCCTCCGGCTGCTGATAGTCCGGACCGACCGTGGCACAGGACACAAGGGCCAGAATACCTGCCAGGACTCCAACCCGGACCGCTGCACCATCAAAGGCTTGGATGCTTGAAATGCTGATAAGAGGAAAAAACATGGAATCGAAGGGTTCGTTCGGCCACCCGAAAAACTACACCCATTGGTTTACTTCCGATCCGGAAAAAGTAAACCGGAAAGTTTACTTTTACAAAAATCGCTTATTCGGTTAGATCTCTGCCATGGCACTTACCATGAGTGAAAGAAAGCGCCTGGCTATCATCCAGGCCGCTATCCACGAGTTCAACGCAGCCGGTTTCTCCGCTGCCACCATGAATGAGATCGCGGCCCGCGCCCAAGTCTCCAAGCGCACAATTTACAACCACTTCGAAAACAAGGAGGCCCTCTTCCGAACCATTTCAGAGCAAGTCTGCGAATCCGTGAGCCGTGCTACCGAGATGGCCTTTGATCCCGAGCGCAGTGTGGAAGATCAATTGACCGAACTAGCCAAGAAGCAAATCGACCTGGTGACCTCAAAGGACTTTCTCACCATGATTCGTGTCACTCTCCCCGCTCGCATGCGCTCACCCGAGCTAGCCGACGACGTCTTTGCTACCATTCGTCTGGGCGATACCGGCCTTGGCCGTTGGCTGGAACAAGCCAAACAACACGGAGCACTCGAACTCGAGAACCCCAAGGAAGCTGGCCGTTGCTTTTCAGCCATGATCTTCGAATTCGCCTTCTGGCCCGTCGTGACCAATATCGCTCCGAGCCCCACCAAAGCGGAATGCCGCAGAATCGTCACGGAGACAGTGAACCTGTTCCTCAATGGCTGTCGACTTCGCAAGTAGACCTCCCCGCCAATTCCTTTCAGGAAGAATCCCGAGTGAGCCTTAGCAAGCCCCTGGCATACTTGCGAATTTGCTTCCGCGTGGGATGGTCAGCCAAATTGGAGAGCATATCCGCAATCTTGACGCGGCAGGCAATGGGCGATGCAGCTATGCGCTCCAGATATTGGTCGTAGACGGCTTCGCGCGTCTTCGTCAACAGAACCACTTCCGCGACCAGGTATTCTGGAACCCCGGCCTCGATCAAGGATTCCGCCGATTCGCTGGTATCCTCAATGACATCATGGAGCCAGGCAACCACCTCCGCCTCGTGGTCTCCCGCTACCCGCTCCACCACTGCTCGAGGGTGCTCGATATATGGAATAATCCCTCCTCGCCGAAACTGTCCGTCATGAGCTTTCGTGGCTATTTCTTCGGCTAGTTTGACAAGCGCTTCCCGTTCCATCTCGTTCATCGATTCTTCCGCACCAGAGGTTAAACGTGGCGGCCGGCTCACGCCAAGGGCATTCCAGATCAGCTCTATCCTTTCAGTCCAGCTGACTTTAACGGCCTAGATACTGGGATGCCGAATATCGACAATACGGACAACGGGTTACCCGATGCTGAGGGAAACATCTCACGACCAATGCGATCACGAACTCGGGCATGAATGGCAGAAGAACCAGCATCCAGCCGAGACCCCGCCCGACCATTGCCCCATCCAGAAAGATGAGCGAAGCGACAAAGGTCAAAGCGACGAAAGCGGTCCACCACCCCGTTATCACAAAGGACAATTCATTCAGTTTCTCGGCGATCGGGTGCCTCCTGATTTCCGCGCGCCCTACAAAAGGAAGCGGCTTGCGGCAAGAGGGGCACAGCAATGAACCAGTATTCTCGCCGGATGATGTTCTGAACTTAACTTTTTCTGCGGGTATCAACTTAAGGCTTTTCTCACTCGGTTTGGTCTGTCTCCCGCCAACTGCGGCTTGGAGTCGGCCTCAAGTAAAACGAAGCCCCCGCATCGATAACATTACATTTGCCCTTCCGATTTGTAATCCGCGCGCCAAGAACTCGGGACGAGGCGCCTTCGGTCAAAAAGCAAACACATCAAAGGACATAAAAAACCCCGGGAGCCGAAGCCCACGGGGTTTTTGAAAAGTTGTTGGTAGGCGCGAGTTATGCCTTCAGCTTGCCAGCAAAGACCGCGTCTTCTCCCAAGGCTTCTTCGATGCGGAGAAGCTGGTTGTATTTCGCAATCCGGTCGGAACGGCTCATGGAACCGGTCTTGATTTGACCAGCGTTGGTTGCCACTGCGATGTGGGCAATGGTGCTGTCTTCAGTCTCACCCGAACGGTGGGACACGACGGAATTGTAACCGTGAATCTTACCCAGCTCGATGGCGTCAAGAGTCTCAGTGAGAGTTCCAATCTGATTCACTTTGATCAGGATGGAGTTCGCCACGCCGAGATCGATCCCCTTCTGGAGGAAGTCGACATTGGTCACGAAAAGGTCGTCACCCACCAGCTGAACCCGGTCACCAATCTTGTCGGTGAGCAACTTCCAGCCATCCCAGTCATTCTCGTCGCAACCGTCCTCAATCGAGTCGATTGGGTATTTCTCGCATAGTTCGGCAAGATACTCTGCCTGCTCGGCGGAAGAACGCTTGGCGCCGCCATCTCCTTCGAACTTGGCGTAATCGTAGACACCATCCGCGAAGAACTCGGAAGCCGCACAATCGAGGGCGAAAGTGATGTCCTCGCCGACTTTGTAACCTGCTTTTTCAACCGCCAGGCAAACCGTATCGAGGGCATCTTCGGTTCCTTCGAATGTTGGAGCGAATCCACCTTCGTCACCAACCGCAGTGCTCAGACCGCGGTCATGAAGCACCTTCTTGAGGCTGTGGAAGACTTCAGCACCCATGCGAACCGCCTCGCGGAAGGTTGGAGCGCCTACCGGGCGAATCATGAACTCCTGGAAAGCAATCGGAGCATCGGAGTGGGAACCACCGTTGATGATGTTCATCATTGGAACGGGCAGAACCTTGGCGTTTGGACCTCCAAGATAGCGGAAGAGAGGCAAACCAGCGGAAGCTGCTGCCGCACGAGCGACTGCCAGGGAAACTCCGAGCAAGGCGTTGGCTCCCAAGTTCTTCTTGTTCTTGGAACCATCGAGCTCGATCATGAGGCGGTCGATAGCGGTCTGCTGGGAAGCATCCAGGCCGATGATGGCTGGAGCGATCTTCTCGTTGACGCTGGCTACGGCCTGCAAGACCCCTTTGCCGAGGTAGCGACTCTTGTCTCCATCGCGGAGCTCGTGGGCTTCGTGCTCTCCAGTGGAAGCACCACTGGGAACTGCCGCGCGACCGAAGGATCCGTCGGCGAGCTTGATGTCCACTTCGACGGTGGGGTTACCGCGGGAGTCAATGATCTCGCGTCCGATTACTGCTGTGATTGTCGTTTCAGACATAAGTTTTTTGGTGTGTTTTTGGGTATGAATTGAAAAAAAGTTCTAACCTTTGTTATAGGCCTCGATGGACTTGATTACGCGAGTCTCCATCACTTCGGTTTCCAGGTCTTTCACGTCGACTTGTTCGCCGACCTTCTTGCCGATGAGAACCCGGCCAACCTCGGAGAGATAAGAGACAATGTTTTCCTCCGGGACACTGTCCCATGCTCCCAGAATGGTGTAGGTCTTCTCGTCTCCATCTTTCTCGAGAGTCACGATGGTTCCGATCGTCACGGCTGAAGTGTCAGGCTTCGCGAAGTCGGTGCCTTGTGCGTTCTCGAGCTCCTTCTCCATCTGCGTGCGCTGGTGATTGAGAACAGCTTCCTTCTGCTTGGCGGCGTGATACTCGAAGTTCTCACGCAAGTCACCGTAGGAAGCAGCCAGCTTCTTGTCCTTGAGGTTCTGCGGAATCTGATTGTTGACGAGGTCGGCGAACTCTTCCTTGCGCTTCTTGAGACTCTCCCAAGAAACCACGAGAGATTCATCCTTCTCTTCCTTCACCGCGCCGGTGACCAAATCCTGGGTCTCGGGGTGAGCCTTGATGACGCGTGCCATCAGAGACTTGCGATCCAACTCAGCAAGAGCCGGGCTTTGCAAAAGCTTGCGGGCAAAGTTGCGGGCCTCGTTGAGGTCGATGTCTTTCAAGAGGTCGGGGATGAGCTTCTTGTCGTCCATCAAAAGGTTCTGCAAACGAGTGCCCTTGCGAGGACCATCGTCGACGGCTCCAGCCTCGATTACGGAAAGCATTGCGAAACCAACTTCCGTCGAAAAGACCTTTGCCGCGTTGCCATTCCGCTCGCGGCAGATCCACATCAGGGCCTCGCCACTCAAGGTGCGGAGGGAGATCCCCTTCTTAATGTGCTTCAGCAATGGTTCAAACTGGTCTTCAGCCAAAAGCATTTTGGCGATTTCGTTGACCCCGCGAGTTCCGACTTTTTCGAAAACTCCCATCAACTTCTTGATCCAATCGTCGCCATAAGCAGCAGGAAAAGCTTCATAGATGCGGCGCTGACGAGCAGCGGCCAAAGAGGTGACCTGGGACGCAACATCACCATCGGCCAGACCAAGGGCATCGGGAATGCGCAGTGAACCGTCGGCCAGCTCGGCACCTTCAACTGCGGTAAAGAGCTCATCACGGCAGGCAAGAAGGTCGAGCGCTTGCCCCAGATGGAGACGAATCCCCTTCTTCACGGCTTCATCGATTTCCTTCGCGAGCTCCTGCAATACCTCAGGGTCAGCTTTCAGTCCGTCGGTTTCGTTCTTCAGCGAATCGAGAACTCCAATCTTGGTTTTCAAGTCCCGGGCTTCGCGGAATTCTCCGACCAACGACTCGAGAGGGCTCATGTTTTCATCACGCAGGATGAGAGGCTCGGTGCGCTTGGAAGGAACAACCACCCGACCACCCTCGCGAGCAATCTTTTTGGCTTTGTCCCACCACTTCTTATAATCTTCTTCGGGGATGATGGTCCCGCAGAGTTCCTTATCAACCGCATCTGGCTTCAAGGTTCCCCCGTGACTCTGCAACATTCGCACAATAAGTTCAGCAGGGTCGTTGGCGGCCAAATCGCGGAGCTCGCCCAGTTTGGCGACCCGCTCGGCGCGGAAATCATCATCGGCAAGGGGCTCGGTTTTGGAAAGGGCCAGCTTCAAGCCCATGGTCTGCGGCTCACGCTCACGCTCAAAATCAATCGTGACCTTCCCCCCAAATAAATCCCAGCTTTCTACTTTGCCAGCGCCCCAGCTTTTGTGCAGGCAAAAGGACCCGGGAGCTAACTCATTCAAACGGTTTCCAACTTCTTCGGTTAATCGACCCGCCTCTACGAGTTTCGCGACATCAGGATGCATCAGGCGAACCTTGCGAATACGAAAGACAAAAGGCAAAGGTTTTTCGCTTCTTTCTCAGCCCTTTTCTGAAAAAGTCACTTCTTCGTGTCTTTTGCCGGAGTAGGAACGCGCCTGACCCGTGGCAAAGCCCGGTCGTCCAAGTCTCTTTCCTCCGCATTGAGTAGAGAATGGAAAAGCGCACGCAATTTGCGCCGGTTCTTCTCGTCCAGCGATTTGGGCCACTGACTCTCGTCCGTGTCCTTGAGCAAGCCCTGGTGCAAAACATCGTTGCAATGGGTCACGCTATAGAGATAGCCCTCGGGAGATTTACTGAGACTCACAACCGAATCTCCTTCGGCGATGAAACCGGAACGCTTTCCGATATCCACCTGCCTCACGTAATCACCAGGGATGGGTGGCATGAACACTTCACCAGCCGCCTTCGCGATTTCCCCCGTGCGCTCGGGCCGTGTTCCGATCGTGAGGGGAAGAACGTGGGTTTCCCCCGCTCGCGAAATCGAAAGTTGGACCACGCTTCCAACTCCCTCCATTTTCATGAGAGCATAGAGTTGCCACTTGTTGGCGATGAACTGGTCATTGAACTTCCACAGCACGTCGAGGGGCTGCAAGCCTGCGGCACGCGCGGGTGATTGCGGTTCCACCTCTTCCACCAAGAGGCCGAATCCCTTCGGGACATCCTTGAGCTGGGCTGCGGTTCCTTTTTCCACCCAATCCAGATCAACCCCCAACCAGGGTCCTCCGGCTTGCTCGCGGTGTCCGCCTCGTCCGCGGGAAGGCCCATCGGCCAGCGCGCCGCACATGGAGACGATGAGGATAACTAGAGTGAATATTCTCATTACAAACTACTTGCCGCATAGAGCTCGGCATCGAACTCGCGCTGTAGGATCACTTCGTAACCCGAGTCTTCATGAAGCACCCGCTCCTCCTCGACCCCGGAGTAGCTCCACCCGCGGCGGGTTTCGCCAAATTCGTTGAGGGACTGAATCCCGAGATCCTCCCCGGAATCAATCCAAGTCCTCTTTTCCAAAACCGAAATCCCACTCGAGTGGAAATGGGCGTCCGAGGCCTCCAGAACCGCCACCGCATTCTGGCCCGGCCCCTTGTTAGCAAACATCCCCCCTGCTCCGAGCAAGACCACCGCGGCAACCGCACTGGTCCACAGATACGGCTTGCGCCAAAAAGAGACGGTAGGCTCCGCCGACAGACAAAACTCATCGATCACAGATTCCAGCTCAACGCGGGAGTCTTCGCTCAAACCTCGCGGCATCAAGCGCTCCAAACCGGCTTCGATATCATGCAGACTATCCATTGCGAGCCTCCTTCAAGTGACCCAGTTCCCGTTGCAAAAGCTCAAGCGCGTAGCGGTAGCGCGAGGCAGCGGTGTTGTGGGAGATTTTAAGCACTTCGCCAATTTCAGCGAAAGTGAGTCCGGACCAAACTTTGAGGCTGACGACTTCACGCAACTTGTCGCTCAGGCCTTCGACGGCCTCACGCAGCATGAGGGCGTCCTCATCCTCTTCCATCGCGGGGTCGAGCCAATGCTCGTCATAGTCATGGAACTGAATGACTTTCTCATCGCGCTTCTTGCGACGTCCTTTCTTCCGCCCCGCGTCCATGGCGACAAGTCGGACAACAGAGAAAGCAAGGGGAACATCCGGCGGACGATAGGCTCTCTCCTCTTGATAACCCCACAGGCGAATGAGCGAATCCTGGAGGACGTCTTCAGCCTCTTCGAGCGAGCCTGTTCGCTGGCGGGCATACATCAACAGGCGCCCTCCTTCGGACGCCAGCCAGGACTTCCACTGGTCTGCGAGCTGTTGCTGTTTGCGCTTCATGATTCCTTACAGGATAAGAAATGCCACAGAATCGCTTTCGTGTCTGTCTTTTCAGAAAAAAATGAGCACTTTTATTCAGCCGCGCGCCCTTCAATCAAAGGGTTTCCGGCCGCCATGCGATCACCCACGCATGGCGCAGCCGAGTTACCCCGCAGACAGGAAGCCCTCCGAGTGAAAGAAACGGCCGCTTACTTCACCTCCTCGATACGCCGGAGGACCTCTTGATACCCCTCCATGACATCCCCGAGATCCTGACGAAAGCGGTCTTTATCCAACTTCTTACCGGTTTCGGCATCCCACAGGCGGCAGGTATCGGGGCTCACTTCGTCGGCGAGAACAATTTCTCCCGAGCTCAAACGACCGAACTCAATTTTGAAATCGATAAGGCGCAAACCGCACTTTTGGAAGAAGTCGATTAGGACTTCATTCACCACCAGAGCCTGTTTTTTCAAAAGCGCGCATTCCGCTTCCGTTGCCAGACCCATCTCGCGTGCGTAATCGTCATTGATAAGCGGATCACCAAGTTCGTCAGACTTGTAACTGAACTCGACAATTGGAGTTTTGAAAGGAGTTCCCTCCGCAACTCCCACTCTCTTGCTGAAACTACCCGCCGCCACATTTCGGACAATCACCTCGACCAATAGAATCTCCACCTTCTTCACCAAAAGGTTCACCTCATCCAAATCAGCGTGAAGATGAGTCTTTACTCCTTTGTCTTCCAACATCTTGTATAGAAGCAAAGTGATCGCTTTGTTCAGCTTTCCCTTACTCTCGAAGACCGCCTTCTTCTCGGCATTGAAGGCAGTGGCCTCGTCCTTGTATTCCATGCGGAGGACTTCAGCGTCATCGGTTTTATAGAGGCGTTTTGCCTTTCCCTCGTAGAGTGGTTCCATGCCTCCTGCTCTATCGCCCCAAAGCCTGTCGGAAAAGCTTGAAATCTGTTCCCCGACCTCCCATGACCCTTTCCCGTCTTTCCCTCACAACTTCTAACAGACAAAACTCCCACCGTGTCCCATGCCGTAACCCTGCGCAGCCTATGCCGCGCCCCCGAGATCGGGGCCAATTCCTATCACCTGAGTTTCGGCGACACAAACATCGTGATCGATGCCGGGATGCACCCCAAGCAAGATGGAGACGAGGCCGTCCCGCAGTTCCACCTCCTCGACGCGAATTCCGTGGACGCGATCTTTGTCTCCCACGCCCACCTCGATCATATCGGCACCCTGCCGGTTCTCCAGCGGGAGCAACCCCACGCCAGGGTCTACATGACCCCTGAGGTCGTCGATCTGGCCGATGCCCTTCTCCACAACTCGGTCAACGTCATGACCAGCCAGGGAGACGAACTGGGAATCGACGCGTATCCTCTCTTCACCCACGGCGATCTCGATGAATTGAGCCAGGTTTGGCAAGGCCAGCACTACCGCAAGACCTTCGAGCCGTTCTGGGATCAGGACCTGCAAGTCACCTTCCGCGATGCGGGCCACGTTTTGGGCTCGGCGGGCATTCTTTTCGAAGCGGAAGGCAAGCGTGTCTTTTACACCGGTGACGTCCAATTCAATGACCAAACCCTCATCAAGGGCGCGGACTTCGAAGACCTGGGACCTCTCGACGCCCTCATTGTCGAGACCACCCGCGGCAACGCTCCCAGCTCGCCGGATTTCGACCGCGAGGCGGAAGTGGCCCGGCTGATCGAAGATATGACCGAGACCCTGCATCGCAATGGCTCGGTGCTGATCCCGGTCTTTGCGATGGGAAAGACTCAGGAAGTTCTGACCATGATCCAGAACGCCAAGGAAGCCGGCGATCTTCCCGACGTCCCAGTCACGATTGGCGGGCTGTCCACCAAGATGACAACCATCTACGACCGCTATGCCACCAACGCGAATCGCAAGCGTCCCGACTTTCGGATTTTACGCGATATGGAATTGCGCGCAGGAACCCGCCGACGCGGAAAGTCCGTTCCGATTCGCTATCAGGAGCAAGCGATCTACGCCCTTTCCAGTGGCATGATGTCGGAGCACACAGTCTCGAACAAGTTCGCCCGCAATTTCCTCCCCAATCCCGCGAACTCGGTCCACTTTGTCGGCTATTCCGACCCGTCGACTCCCTCCTACCACGTTCGTCAGGCCTCGACCGGCGACTTGATCAGCTTGGACGAAAGCAAGGATCCCGTGCAGCTCAACTGCCAGGTGGAAGAGTATCAATTCTCAGGCCACTCCACTCGCGAGCAGCTTCTCGACTTCATCGTCGCATCCGGTGCCAAGAAGATCTTTCTCGTGCACGGCGATCTCTCCGCCTCACAATGGTTCGAGAGGGAGCTCGCGGAACGGATGCCGGATGCGGAAGTCACCATTCCCGAGCCCGGAGTGGATTACACGCTTTAGGAGTCTCGCGACTCCTTGAGCTCGTTCACTTCCTTGCGCAACAGCTTCAGCTCCTTGCGGAAAGCAGGGCCATTGCGGGTAAAGACCACCGACTTTTTCTCTTCGTGGATTGGCACTGCTGGTACCCCCCAGTAGATTCCAGGCTTGGTGATACTCTTTGAGACTCCGGTCCGGGCTGCGAGGACCACGTTGTCCCCTACTTCCAAGTGCCCGGCGAGACCGCATTGAGCCGCGATAGTGACATTGTTGCCAATGGTGCAACTGCCAGCGATGCCGGTGTGAGCGACGATGAGACAATGCTCACCTACGACCACATTGTGGCCAATCTGCACGAGGTTATCAATCTTGGTCCCCTTCCCGATGGTAGTCTTGCCGAAGCGAGCGCGGTCGATGGTCGAATTCGCGCCCACCTCCACTTCATCTTCCAACACCACAATTCCAACTTGCGGGATGGAGCGGTGCCGGCCATCGACGAACTCATATCCAAACCCCTCGGAACCGATCACAGCTCCCGGCTGGAGCAGAACGCGATCACCCAATAGACAACGCTCACGCACCACCGAGTTGGCGAAAAGGATGCAATCCTCACCCACCACCGCATCACGCTCGATGACGACCCCGGGACCAATCTCGGTTCCTCTGCCAATTCGGGCCCCGGCCTCGATGACGGCATTGGCCCGAACCATCACCCCCGCCACTTCGGCAGTAGGGTCAACGTAGGCGGTCGGATGAACCTCGGCCGCAAAAGGACGCTTCGACTGAACAGCCTCACAGATTTGACTAAATGCGAGTGATGGGTTCTCCACATCGATCAGGACCATGCCTTCGCGAGCAATCGGAGCCTGGGGCACGACTAGAACGACCCCCGCCGCACTGGACAGGTAGTCATTGATATACTTCTCATTGCCGAGAAAGCTCAGGTCCTCGGGACCCGCGTCATCCAAGGCTGCGAACCCATTGACCCGAAAGTCAGGATCCCCGACACGTAAACGCCCTCCGCAGAGGGCGATGATCTCAGAAACTGTAAAATCCACTTGGGGTAAGGGCTGGGTTACTTCTTGGGAGCGTCTTTGTTGAGCTCTTTGAGAAGACCTTCCGTAATGTCGTAGGTGTCCTTGGAATAAAGAAGGACGGGCACTTGAGTGGTGCTATTTCCGGACTTGTCGAAGACGAAGTCATAATCATCAGCCTTGGCCTTCTCCTCGAGAAGCTTGGTGATTTCCTCCAAAATTCCGCGCATCTGACGCTGCATTTCCTCCTGGACCTGGCGACGCTTGCGGTCGAGATACTCCTTGAGAGAGCGGCTCATCGCAATGCCTTCCTGCTGCTTGAGTTGCAGCTGCTCGTAAATTTCCTTCTTCTTGGCTTCGTTGAGAGAAGGATCCTCGAATTGCTTGCGCAGGGTGTTGATTTCCTCCTCCAGCTCTTGAATCTGCTTTTGCTTCTCGTTGTTTGCCTTGGTGAGAAGAGCTTGCTTCTCATTCAACTCCTGCTGGGCCTCATCGGTGCGATAGTAGTCCTTGAGGAGACGCTTCATATCAACGGTTGCGACCTTAATTTCCTGCGCGCCCACTTGGGCGAAGGACATAACGGCGATAAGAGCGGCAAAGAGAATTCCTGTCTTCATAAACTATTTTTGGGTGGGACGATTTCGTCGGGCCAAGACGTTGAAGAGCTTTTGCCCTTCCGTCAACGATTCTGGCAGTCTTTTAACGTTTGCTCGCTGTAGATTTACTCAATTCTTTTCTCATCATTTCGGTCACATCCACCGCGTCACGACAAAACAAGATGGGCGCCACCTGACTGGAATTATCACCCGAAATATCGATGACCATATCGAATCCTTCAGCCTCTCCTTTCTTTGCCACAAACTCCACAATCTCAGCCAAAATCCCCTCCATGCGGCGCAGCATTTGCTCGTTGAGCCTCTGGTTGGCAGAATTCCGCTCGGCCAGCTTCTCATTCTCCGCCAATTGCAGCTCCCTCACCAAGACCGGAAGCTCCCGCTGGGCCTGCGCGATCTCGGTTTCAGTCGCATGCCCTTCCCGAATCTCCAATACGCGGCGGTCAACCACGCGCTTCTTTTCCTGAATCTCGTTGTTGGCGAGCTGGCTCGTCTTTTGAATCTCGGCCCGGGCCAAATCAATCTCCCGCTCGGCGGAAAGGGTCTTGGGATGGCTCTTGAACAGGCTTTGGATATCGACTGTGGCGACCTTGAACTTTTCCTCCACGGCAGGAAGTTCGGCCGCCGTCACCCCTTCCTGAGCTGTCGCCGTGTAGAGGCAAACAGTTGAGAGAGCGAGACAGGCGAATAGGCGAAAGTTCACAAGCCGCAGTTGAAAGTTGCCACCCCGCCATCGCAAGCGGAAACTGCCCGCCCGCCTGTCATCGATGAAGACTTCCACCAACGCCAGCGAACTCCTGTCCTTCCAATCCGAATGGTCCTCCCCGGTCGCCTTTGTCCCCACCATGGGCGCCTTGCACGAGGGGCACTTGAGCCTGTTCCGGCGCGCCCGCGAGTCGGTTGGTGACTCCGGCACGGTCGTGGCCTCCATCTTCGTCAATCCCCTGCAGTTTGATCGCCCCGGGGACTTGAAGAACTATCCCCGGACTCTCGACGATGATTTGGCCTTTTGCCGACAAGAGGGAGTCGACCACGTCTTCCACCCCAATGCGGCGGAATTCTACGCTCCCGATCACTCAATCCAAGTTCTCGAGAAAAGCCTCGCACAACATCTCTGCGGAGCCACCCGCCCGGGTCACTTCGATGGAGTTTGCACCGTGGTGCTCAAACTTTTCAATCTCGTCGCACCGGACTTTGCTGTTTTTGGAAAGAAAGACTACCAACAACTTGCCATCATCCGGCGCATGGTGCGGGACTTGTCCCTGCGAGTCGAAATCATTGCTGCGGAAACCTTTCGAGAGCAGGACGGTCTCGCCATGTCTTCCCGCAATCGCAATCTAACCGCCGATGACCGCGCCGATGCCCCTCGTCTGCGCAAGGCTCTTTTGGCAGCTCAAAACTTGGCCGTGACTGGCGAGCGCAGCCCGGAAAAATACCTTGCCGCCGCCCGCCAGCAACTGAAGGGAGCGCCGGAAAGCTTCCGGGTGGACTATCTCGAGCTCGTCTCGCGTCAAACCCTGCAGCCTCTGGCCTCCGTTAGCGAACCCGCCCTGATGGCAGTGGCCGCCTTCTATGGGGAGGTGCGATTGATCGATAATATCGAAATCACGGCACGCTAGCCGCCGCTCCCGCGTCATTCCCTCACTTCCGGATTGGACCTTGGCCAGACTCTGGGCAAAGCTTCTGCCGATGCTTGCTTTCTCCACCTGCTGGAACAATTCGCGCCACAGTGATGGCGAAGAAATGGTGGATGAGATTCTGGAACTGGGCTTCGACCATCTGGAACTCTCCCACGGAATGACCATTGCCAAGCTGCCGGGACTCCAGCGAGCCTATCAGGCGGGGAAATTCACTTGCGTGGGCGTGCACAACTACTTCCCCTCCCCGACGGAGGTGATGATCGACGCCCCGGATGCCTACGAGTTCACCTCCTATCGGCCGAACGAGCGGGAACGGGCGATGACGATGACCCTGAAGACCCTCGATATCGCGGCCGAATTCGAGGCCTCCTACGTGGTTCTGCACATGGGCTCCATCCCGCAAATGCCACACAAGAAGTGGACCGGCAAATTGACCACAATGGTTAAGGACGGGGAGCAAGACAACGCGGACTACGTCAAACACAAGCTCAAGTGCGTGAAAAAGAGGGAGAAGCACGGACCTCTCTATTTTGAGCGCGCTTGCAATACCTTGGAAACCCTGGCCGAACGAGCTGCCGAGCTGAACCTGAAGCTCGCGATTGAGTCACGCTCCAAGTATGAAGACATGCCGACAGAGCGCGAGATGATCGCGCTGCAAGAACGGTTCAAGGACCACCCCAATGTGGTCTACTGGCACGACTTCGGCCATGTCCAATTGAAGCACAATCTCGGGCTACTGGACCACGCCGACTGGTTGCGCAAGATGCAGCCCTATCTCTTTGGCGCGCATGTGCACGATGTCGAGTGGCCTGCCCGCGACCACCGGGTTCCCTTCACCGGCGAGCTCAAATACGACGAGCTCTTTCCCTTCTTCCCCAAGGACGCCCCCCTCACCTGGGAGCTCTCCCCCACGCGGAAGGCTGAGCAAATCAGCTCGGCTCTCGAGATTTGGAAAAAGCTTTATCCGGAGACCTTGGTCAAAAACATGCGGGCTCCGAACACCCCCAATCCCCAGGTCTAGTTCACAGCGCTGACAAGGACTCGAGAATCTCACGCGCAATTCCCTCCCGCTTCGGAAGGTCTTCCATTCGCTGGGGAGTATCAATATTGAGCGCGAAAAAGACCGCTCCCTCGGGGTGCTCCACCCAGCCAACCCACCAGCCCACGGAACCATTCCACCCGGTCTTGGCACGGAGAATCCAGCTCTTTTTAGCCTCCACAATCATCACGTCTTTGACCAAGCGCTGATGCTCCTTTGAAAAAGGCAACTGGTTGCGATAGAGCTTTTGAAGAAAGGCGATTTGCTCAAAGGCGGAGATCCGAAGGTCCCCTTCCAGCCAGAACGGTTGCTCTCCACTCGGGCTTTGATTTCCATAGCCAGACCTTTCCAAATACTCCTTCTCCCGTTCTTCACCTATCTCTTCGGCAAAGCGTTCATAGACCCACACCACGGAATTCCGCATCGAACTCCGCAGGTTCTGGTCACCATTCCACGCCTCCAGCCACCTCTTCTTTCCGTCCCAGGGAAACACTTGAAACTCGTCTCTAACAACCCCCGCATCGAGCGCAAACAGGGCGTGTGGAATCTTGAAAGTGGAAGCCGGACAGAAACGCGTCCCTGCCCGTCCGCGATCAAAAACCAGGGAGACTGGCTCGTCCTTCCGCTCATCGACAATCACGATAGTACCTTTGACATTTTGCCGATGAAAAACTTTCTCCCACTCCGGTTTCGCAGCCCCTTCTTCGCCCCATCCGGAAAGAGCTGTTAGAACGACGAACAAGAAAGCCTTCAGCGCGGGACGGAAATTGGACAAGGACATAAACAGTGTTGATAACCGGGAAGCGCCAGAATGGAACACTGGGCTGCCCATGACCATTCAAATGCGAGGGATCACCCTCAACCTCTTGGTCGACAGACTATCCGCACACGAACTTTGCTAAGAAATGTCCTTTCTCCAAAGGAAGAGATTTCGTTAGGGTCTGCCCGTGGGCAATACTTTCGGAACCCTTTTTAGAATTACGACTTTCGGCGAATCTCATGGCGGAGGGGTTGGCGTGATCATTGATGGCTGCCCTCCCGGGATCGCGGTCACTCAGGAGATGATTCAGCACGAACTCGACCGTCGGCGCCCGGGCCAGTCGGAGATCGTGACGCCCCGTAACGAGGCGGACTCTTGCGAGATTCTCTCTGGCATTCACGAGGGCTTTACCTTGGGCACCCCGATTTCCATCCACGTCCGAAACAAGGACCAGCGTCCGGGAGCTTACGACGAAATGGCGGTGAAATACCGTCCCTCCCACGCGGACTACACCTACGACGCCAAATTCGGTCGCCGCAATCCCAACGGCGGAGGTCGCTCCTCGGCCCGCGAAACCATTGGCCGCGTGGCGGCAGCGGCAGTAGCGAAAGAAGTTCTCAAAGTCCTCGCGCCCGGACTGGAGACCCTTGCCTGGGTCTCGCGTGTGAAAGACTTGCAGGCCAATGTCGATCCCGAGACGGTGACCTCGGAAATGATCGAGTCCAACATCGTCCGCACCGGCGATCCCGCGATGGTTGAGGAAATGATCGAACTCATCAAGGCCACCCGCAAGGACGGCAACTCCATCGGCGGCGTCGTGGAAGCCGTCGTGCGCAACTGCCCGGCGGGACTGGGCGCTCCGGTCTTCGACCGCATGGAGGCGGACTTGGCCAAGGCCATGATGTCGCTGCCTGCGACCAAAGGCTTCGAGGTGGGCTCGGGCTTTGCCGGCACCTACCTCACCGGCCGCGAGCACAATGACCCCTTCTACATGGACGGCGAACGCGTGCGCACCCGCTCCAACAACTCCGGTGGAGTGCAGGGCGGCATCACCAATGGCGAAAACATCGTCTTCCGCACCGCCTTCAAGCCCGTCGCGACGATCATGACCTCGCAGGAAACCGTCTCCTCCGCCAAGGAAGAGACCGAGCTCAAGGGCAAAGGTCGCCACGACCCCTGCGTCCTTCCCCGGGCCGTTCCGATTGTGGAAGCCATGACCAACCTGGTCGTTCTGGACCACCTCCTGCGCCAGCGGGCCCAGTGCGGGATCGCGTGACCAGCCTTTCGGTCTCCAGTTCGATTTCCAAGGACGTTGTTTCGGGTTTCGCTCTGCGAAAATCCGGATAAGCTTTTTGCCATGGACTTTCTCGACAAGATCCCGCTCGACCAGACGGCATTGACTATTGCGATGGTGGCCATCGTGCTCGCCTTCGCCCTCGTCTCCATCATCAAGGGCATCATCAAGACCATTGTCATGCTAATTAGCCTGACGATCGCAGCAGCTGCCTTCCTTTTCGGCTTCCTCCAGTCGCCTCCTTACATCGAACAGTTTATTCCCGAAGCGGCCGGCTGGATGCCTCTGCTGGCCGGTGGACTTTGTGCTCTCATGGCGCTCGTTCTCATCCAACTTTTCCTCGGGGTTATTTCAGGAAAGTCCAAGCCCAAGAAGAAACAGAAGCCTGCCAGCGACTCCGGTGGAGAGAGCAAAGGAGGTAAGACCAGCCGCAACCCACTCGCCCCCATTTTCGGGCTCTTTCTCGGAGTCGTTGCCCTCTACGGAGCGATGACAGCCCTCCGCTACTTTGGCACCGCGGCAGAACTGGAGCACCTCCAGACTTATGTCAACGAGGGGGCGGAAAAGGCTGGTGAGACCCCGCTCATCGTGCAAGCCAAGCAATGGCTCGACGACTCCCCCATTGCCACCTGGCAGGAGAAAATCGATCTGCTGAATACCTCGGACTACCGCGCCCGCTTGAATCTCGCAAAGCTCATCATCATCTCGGGAGACAAAGCCGACCTCGCGAAAGCCCTGCAGACTGAGGAGAACAAAGAAGTCTTCAAGATCCCGGAGATCAACGCGGTGACCCTAACCGGAGATGACTTGAGGAAACTCTGTAAAGATTACGACTTTCAAGCTCTCTTCGAAGACGAGCGCTTCCAACGCCTCACCAAGAAGCCGTCCACCCGCCGGGAGCTCTTGAAGGTGAAGCTCAGCGAGTTTCTGGGAGAAGAGAAGTAATCCTTCATTCATTAAGGCTCATAATCGAGGCCCTCACCCCGATGGCTGAACGGGCAATTGGCACCACCCATCCCCCCTGAGTGAGGTTGCCGTTGGAGTCATACTGCCCTCCGACTTCCCAACCGATCCCCGGGGTGTAGGTCACCATCCAGATCGCATATCGTCCCGGGCCGGAGAAGATTTCACCCCAGTCGGTCACGGTAATCGAGTAGTCGTGGCAACTGTCTTCGTTGAAAACCTTGCTCGTTCCACCAACCCAACTTCCACCCCAGGGATACGGTTTGGCCGCATCGTTGATGATGATTCCGACAGTCGTCGAGGGATAAAGATCATACCAAGAGAAAGTGATCTCCGGAGGTGCCCCTTGATAGGTCACCTTGTCCGGCGCCCCCGCGTAGTCCTCCTCTGGATACACCGGTTCCTCCGGCCGCGCCACCTGTTGGCCCAGACTTCCAGTGAACTCGTAGGGCAGGAAGGTTGGGTCCTCCATTCCCTCCATCTTACACCCCCAAACCGGCCACACCTGAACCGCGACTTCCTCAAGGGCGGCCCCTGCAAAACCAGCATCTGCCAGAGAGCGAACCACAAAGTGCTCTTCCCCTCTCGCCTTTTCCGGCCTGTCGGGGCTCAAGGTAGAGTAGAAGGTCAAGTCGCCGGCATCCAAAGGAAAGGTCCCATTCCCCACGAGAGACAATTCGGTATGAGCCGGACTGCTAACTTCGTTGCCCGGTAAAGAATTGGAGTGCTCGGGGTACGCTTCGGAAAAGCGCTGAAGCCGAACCTCGCGCGCCGCCAACTGCACCGCCGAGGGGTCGATCTCAAGCGAACCTTCCTCGAAAAGACCGCTCACAGTCACCTCCAACTCAATCGGACGATCCGCACGCACTCGGAGCGTCGTCGACTCCGTATCATGCGTTCGCACCGTCACTTCCGCCCGGGGAAGATAGGTCCCGACCGCAACTTGATCGAGATACCAATCCATAAAAGAAGGCTGGGATTGAATCGTTGACAGAATGAAGACCGCGCCCCCTTCTGGCACGGGTTCGCCAATGAGATGATCGTAGCCTTGGCTCGGCACGGTGCCTGGCATCCGCCAAATCAAGGGCGGGTTGTCGTCCGTGCTGAGCTCAACCATCTCAATGACATTGGTGTATCCGGCTTGAGCTCCCAGATACCCGGGAATAACCAGGAGAAATCCGCCCGCAACCAGGCGAAAGCAATTCGTTTTCATAGTGTTGTTCCTGTTCCGACTATTTAACGACTACCTCTTCCTCTTGATAGGGCCGGGTCGAGATCGGCCCCCCCCTGAAAACTGAGATAACGGTCCGTCCACACGTGGCAAAGCTCTTCCGAGTGTCCTCCGAGATGGGAGACTTTCCCCGAGCCTGCTGCAGTGAAACTCCATAGGTCACCAACCAACCACGATTGCGCTCGATGAACCGGTTGAAATCGAGATACGTCCCTTTCGACTCTGCCCCGAGCCGATTCTTGTGCTCGGGTGCGGCATACAACACGGCGCCTTTTGGCACACAGGTCCAATGGCGCTCGCTGACGATGATGGTCGAGCGGTCCAGGATTCCGGATTGGGTGGGATGCGATTTATTTTCCTTGGGCACGCTGGGCTTCAACTTGGCCTGACGAGCTTCAGAAGCCGCCCGGGCCGCCAAGAGTTCCTCCCGGCTCAACTGCCGGCCTTCCTGCCCCCAACTCCCTGAAGAACCCAGAGAAAGGGCAGCCACAATAGCTATCATATGCGATACTTGATTTTGCATGGTCATGTTGGGTTTCAGATTTGAGAAAAACCAAGTCGCCCCGCCTATCCCCATTCTCTTCCCCTAAGGTTTGAAAACTGGCAAAAGCAAGAGAACCCTCGATTCATCCTAGTCTGCACGCCAGCGGCAACGCTCACTGACATAGACATTTATGACACATTAACATCCAACAAAACAACACTTTCTGCAATTTAATGGAAATCAATCAAGTTATAAATATTCCGACTTTTCGCTATCAAAATTTGCCACGCTCGTTTTGAGCCCCCCTTCAATCGAAGTTCGCTAGCTCTCCGGGAAAAGTCAGTAGCGCCATTCACCTCGCCCGAGACCAGCGGCTCAAGAACGGCGGGCCGCGCTTCGAATCAGCCGAGCATTCGCCACCTCCTCGAGGCCTTTTCGGATCTCGTGAATCAGATCCTCGGGCAGCGGATGCTCAACCACCAGACCAAGGATCAAAATACCAAACTGCGAGGGCGTCGGAACGACCTCCAGAATCGAGTCTTCACCAATACGGACATGCAGACTCCCTAGCTCAGACTCCCCGGACGAACCGGAGCCGGAAGCCCCTGCCAGCGAGCGGGCCACTTGGATCAATTTCGGGTTGGACAGCTCGTCGATCAAAATTTTGCCCTCGCTGTTAGAAACGAAAAAGTTACGGACTCCCACCGGCCCCTTCAGCCATTTGCCAAATTGAATCACCCGGGCCAAAATCGGGTCGTCACCCGAGGGTGCAGGAGGACGCTTGAGCTTATTGACCGAGATCGGAGGGTGGGAAGGCGCGGCTATGGGCTCCTGGGCCTCCTCGACCTTACTCTCGATGTCGCTCACCCGCCGGAAGGGAGAATGAATCGGCCGGGCTTCCTGAACGGGTGGAGAGGAAACACTCACCGCCTCATCACCGGCGTCCGGAGAAACGGATGGCGGTGGGGTGGGACGGGCACTTCGAATCACTCCCCCGGCCCGACCTTCCGCCTGAGCTTTTTTCAAAAACTGGACCGCAGACCGCATCACGGACGGCGAAGGATTTGTCGACGACGCCTCCACCGCTGGCGAACTCGGAGCCGCCTGCACTTCCTCCTTGGGCGAGGCCGCCGGCACCTCTGCCTCAGAGAAGACGGGTCGCGCGGAAGCGGGTTGAACAGCAGCTTGGGAAGTCGTCTCTACGGGCGAGGCTGCCGGAGCAGGTGGCAAGGCCGTAGGAGCCACTGGTGCGGATCCCCGGGTAGGCTCGGCCTGCACCTCGCGGGCAAAGCCCTCGAACTGACTGCCAAAATCGACCTCAAGGCGGTCCAACTCGTGCCCGAAAGGACGGCTCAAGAGAGACTCGGCCAAGCGCCGCATCTCGTCCTTATCCACCCAAGCTGAAATCGAATCGCTCATTTTCTCTGCGCCATCGCGGTTAGCTTAGCCTCCACCTCCATTCGGACTCGATCGAAGACCGCCATCGCTCCCGCTCCGTTCTCCATCGCGCCCACCGGGAGCCCCCGGGCACTAGCTCGAATGAAAAGATCATCCCGGGGAATCATGGTTTGAAAGAGGAGCTCCGAAGGAAGAATGTCCTTCAAGGACTGAGCAGCCTCGCGACTCTCAGCCAAGCCCGGCTGCATCATGGTCAGCAAAAGGCCCAAAACCGACAACTCGGGATTGACCACCCTCATGCGGGCAAGAACCGACATCAGCTTTGGCACGGATCGAATACCCAGCGGCTCGGCCTGCTGCGGAATGATAACCGCCGAAGAAGCAGACAAGACATCCGCAGTCGCGCCAAAGAGACCAGCCGCGGTATCGACGATACAGACCTCATAGCCCTTGCCCTCCACACTGCGTAGAAACTCGCGAACCCGATGGAGGGTGACACCCATCTCCCCTCCGCCCAGCTCATAGTCGCTGGTTTGCCCCGCCGCGACCAAACTCAGGGTCTCCAGCCGGGTAGGCACAATCAACCGATCGATGGGGTAGACCGGATCAGCCATCAAATCATAGAACCCGGGCAGGACACGGGACTGCCGGGTCAAAGACAGCCCGACCGACCCCTGGGGATCGGCATCCACCAACAAGGTCTTTCGCCCGTTTCGGGCAAAAGAGTGCGCAAGATTGATGCAGAGGGTCGTTTTCCCGACTCCCCCTTTTTGGCTCGATACAGCTATCGTAATCACTTCGTTAGACGGAATACTTGTGCAGCCGGGCCTATCTAAAAAGCATTTTCTTGGGCAACGGGATGCCGTTGACATTCCTGAGCTGAGTTGTCATCAAAGAAGGGTGAAATTTCCCCTTGTTCTCCCTTCGATAGCTCTTTTGATCGGTCTATCAGCTTGCAAGGAGAATGACAAAGCCGAGGTCGTCGAAGAACCTGAGAATACTGAATTCTTCGAAACCGCACCCATCAAGGTCCCCGAGCTGAGCCGCAACGGTCTCGCGACCGAGCCCACCAGTTTTCTGCGCAAACAGGCGACGTCCAAGATCAATTGGCAACCCTGGTCCACCGACATCCTCGAACAAGCCCACGACTCGCAAAAGATGATTTTCGTCTTCGTGGGCTCCACCGTCCACCCCCTTTCCCAATCTCTGCTCACCCAATTGGAAAGCAAGTTCGGTCAGGAGATCAACGAGGACTATTTGCCTGCTCTCGCTGATTCTGAAAGCGACCCTTCGCTCACGCTCGCTTGCTACCTTCTCTCCAACGAGCGCCGGGACCCCATCTCATTCCCCTACCTCCTCTGGCTCAGCCACGAGGGCAACCCGGTCGCTTGGATTCCGATCAACGCCAGAAGCGGAGACGACTTTCTTTTAGGATTTCGCAATGCCCAGAACACGGTGCAAGCCATCCGGGAGAAGTCCAACCGCTACGTGATCGAGAACAGCCGCTACGACAATGATGGGCGTCTTGATCGAATCGACAAGGCATTGACCTTAACCGAGGAAGCGGAAGAACAAGCGAGCCAGGCCACCCTTTCGGAGCTCTTCCTCGCGGCCCAGTCCCTTTGTGATCTCTACGATAATCTCAATCAAGCCTTCGACAATACCGGGGGCATTCCGCCCGGGCATTTGATTACGACCTTGGCTCGCATCGCCCACCATCCGGCCTGCCCTCCCCGCCTGAGAGAAACTGCCACCGAAGCGACCCGAGACTCCATCAAACTCCTCGTTCAATCAGCCATTCGCGATCCCCTTGACAACTACTTCTTCGTTCGCCGAAGCAGCCGCACCTTTGCGATTCCCGCCTTGAGCAAAAAGCTCGAAACCCAAGCGGAAATGCTATCGGCCATGACCAGCAGCCCACAGACCCCGGCGACCGAACGCGCGGTGCGGGATCTCCTCGACGCCTTGGCCAACCGTCCCCTCTCAAACTACGCCGTGCGCCCCGGCGAAACCGAGGACCTCGGCTATGTCTGGAGTATCGACGAGCTTTCCAAAATCCTAAGCGAAGATGAACTGGCAATCGCCAAGTCCGCCTTCCAACTACGGGCCCTCGGCAATGTGCCCAATCCCGACGACCCGTCCCGAAAGTTCTTCCGACGCAATACTCTGGGACTCAAAAAATTCGGCGAAGAACTCGCCCGGGCCACCGACCGCAGCCCGGAAGAAGCCGAGGCCCTTCTCGCCAGCGCCAAAGATAAAATCCTCGCTCGCCGCAACGAAATTCTCCAAGCCAGCGATGGCACCCTTGTCGAAGGCACGTCCGTTCTAACCACCAAGGCCCGCCTCCTCACCGCCCTGTCGCGCGCTCAGTCCTCCAATCCCTCTCCCGCTACTTTGGCCGCGGTCGAGAGTCTGGGGAACGAGATCCTGACCCGCTTTCAACAGGAAGACGGACACCTCCTGCGCATTCCCAGCCAAGAGGGAAATCGAGCGGTGCCCGGCTTCGGATCCGATTACGCCCTGACTATCGACGCCCTTCTGGAATGGTATCGGGTCAGCTGGAATCCCGATCTCCTGCAAACCGCGAGCCAGCTTTCCACCATTCTGTTAGAAGAGTTTACCAACGAAAAACACCGACTGCTGGAAAGAGCTGTCGACGAGCAAGTTCTCACCTTCCCAAGCCATGGCGAGTCCATGATCTTCGGTCCATCTCTATGGGGCACCGCCTACGGAGTCCTCACTCGAATGGCCTCCCTGGGATTCGAACACACCAAACTCGCGCCAGTCCTGGAAGAGATCACTCCCTACCTGACCAGTAGCCTGAAGTTCTTGCCAGTGGTCCACACCGACTACCTCTATGCCGCAATCAACAACTTCGATGGTTACGTCCTGGTCCTTTCCAAAGACGCGGCTTCCAATGAGAAAGCGACCTTGATGAACCCTCTGGCGACGGCCGAATTCGATTGCGTCGCAGTCACTATCGAAGGCGATTCGCTACGGGAACTTTCCCCCTTGGGAGGCTCGGCCGGGGTGCTTTTAAAAGATGGTGAAAAGGTTGCTAGCTTCGCCGCGGCCTCGGAGATTATCGACGGTGTTCGCCGCGAAATTGCCAAGTAGTCGCAGCCAAAAAGCCGTTCCCAAAAATTGACAGTGCCACCCCCTGCTCGCACACTGCCGGTATGATTTTCCGGCGTTATCTCCCCCTTGCCCTTCCCCTCGCGATCCTGTCCTGTGCCGCTCCCAGCGCCTTGGGGCCTAATGGTTCGGTTGCTATCCGCCCCTCTTCACCCACTCTCGTGACACAAGGCGCGCAAGCCTTCAAACAGATGAAGGCCTCCAAGCGCCTTTCCACCAATGCGACCTACCGCAGCCAGGTCAATCGGGTGGCCAGTCGATTGACCCAAGTCATCAACCTGCCCAACGCCCAATGGGAGTTCGTGGTCTTTGAAGACTCCACCCCCAATGCCTTCGCCCTTCCCGGCGGAAAAGTGGGCGTCAATTCGGGGCTTTTCCAAATCACCCAAAACGACGCGGGCCTCGCCACGGTCCTGGCCCACGAAATTGCGCACGTGACCTCCAATCACGCGGATGCCCGTATCAAGAATCAGACCGGCATCGGTCTGGGCGCAGCGGTCTTGGGAAGCATCATCGGGGGCGAAAGCGCGGAGTCTGCCACCCAGCTACTCGGCAGCGCGGGCAACATTGCCTTCGGCCTGACCTTCTCCCGCTCCCAGGAGCTGGAAGCCGATCGCATCGGCACCCTCTTCATGGCCCGCGCAGGCTACGATCCCAACGAGGCGGTCGCCATGTGGCAACGCTTTGCGGCCTACAACAATGCCAACGGCAGTCAGGGCGCCGAGTTCCTCCGCACCCACCCCCTCAACGAAACCCGCATTGCCGCTTTGCGCGAATTCCTCCCCGTCGCTCAGAAGGAATACCGCAACTAACCCTCCCTGATGCCTCTCCTCGCCATCGAATCATCCTGCGACGAAACCGCAGTCGCCATCTACGGGAAATCTAGTAGTTCAGACAACAACGGCCTTCTCGCCTCTCTCATTTCTTCTCAAATCGAGCTCCACAAAGACCTCGGTGGCGTGGTTCCCGAGCTCGCCTCGCGCAACCATACCCAGCGTATCAGCCCCTTGGTCGCCGAAGCCCTGGAAAAGGCCGGCTTGGGCGCTCAGGAAATTGACGCCTTTGCTGCCACGGGAGGCCCCGGCTTGGCTTCCTCCCTCACCGTCGGGCACTCCTTTGCCAAGGGACTGGCGCTTGCTGCGAAAAAGCCCTTTCTCTCGGTCAATCACATGGAGGGCCACCTGCTCAGTCCCTTCGTAGGCGAGGAACAAATCCCTCCCCACCTCGCCCTCATCGTCTCCGGCGGTCACACTCTCCTCATTCGGGTTCGGTTGGTGGGCGACTACCAACTCTTGGGACAAACCCTCGACGACGCGGCAGGAGAAGCCTTCGACAAAGTCGCTAAGATGCTCGAGCTGCCCTATCCCGGTGGCCCCGAAATCGAAAAGCTGGCCAAGACCGGAGACCCCACCGCCTTCGACTTTCCCCGCTCGATGCTCAACGAGAACAACCTCGACTTTTCCTTTTCAGGGTTAAAGACCTCCGTCCTCTACACCCTCAAAAAGCTCCCCAATCCCCGCGAACGCCTTCCCGACCTTTGCGCCTCCTTCCAAGCCGCGGTCTTCGAGGTCCTCATCGCCAAGGCACTGCGCGCCGCCCGCCGGGAGAAGCTTTCCTTAGTCACTCTTTCGGGAGGTGTCTCCTGCAATGCGACCTTGCGCGAACAACTTTCTGCAGCCTGTCACGAAGAAGGCCTGACCTTTCGGTCCAGTCCGCCCAGTCTCTCCACCGACAACGCTGCCATGATTGCCTTTGCCGCCTATCACCGCCTGCGCGCGGGGCAGACTTCTTCTCTCTCGACCGACATCGATCCCAATCTCAAACTCGCCTAACAACTCTCTCGCCGTGCGTTACCCTGCTCTTATTTTCGACTTCGATGGCACTCTCGCCGACACCCTTGCTGCGGCGGTGGATGTATATAACGACTTGGCCGAGAACTACTCCCTGCGTCCCATTACGATGGACGAGATTCCCGCCCTGCAAGACTTCGAGCTCAAAGAACTGCTGAAGCATCTCGGAGTTTCCAAGCTTCGGGTCCCTTCTTTGCTGGCAAAAGGTCGCAAGGCTTTACGGGCCGACATCACCACCCTTTCCCTCAACGATGGGATGGAAGAGCTCTTGCCCAAGCTGCGGGAACACTGCACCTGCTTCGGGATCCTCACTTCCAATTCCACCGAGAACGTGGAGGCCTTTCTCGAGGCCAAAGGGCTGCGCGATCTCTTCACCTTCATCTCCAGCACTTCGAAGCTATCCGGCAAGCACAAGCACCTCCGCGCTATCGAGAAAACCTTTTCGCTAGAACGCTCCAAGATGCTCTACATCGGCGACGAGACTCGCGACGTGAGAGCGTCACAAAAGGCGGGCATCCACGTCGCAGCTGCAACCTGGGGCTTCAATTCACGCGACGCCCTTCTCCGTCAAAATCCGACCTACATGCTGGACGAGCCCAAAGATCTGCTGGAGGTCTGCAGCATTTCATAGGCTCTTGCTCGCCCGAACGAACTTTTTACAAGAGAAGGTCTCAAGCAACTTGGCCAAGCGAGAAAGTTGTCTCACGAAAAGACATCTACTGGCATCTCGACAAGTACTAGCCAACAAAGGAATGCTCGAGGCGATGTCCTCAGAACCTGATTCGTTTTCCAAAATCTTCGGCCCTCTCCCAGGCCTCTCGCTCTTGTTTCTAGGCGCTTCGCTGGCCCATGGACAGATCACTTACGTCGACGCGGATCCCTCAAGCAACACCACCCTCGCCGATGGAAGCGCGCTGCAGGATGAAACACACTACAGCTCCACGCTCAACAACGCTGACGGTCTCTGGAACCTGCGCAGCTTTGCCAACGAGAGCACGATCTTTGCCTCCAACGACTCCGGAGCAGAAGACTGTCCCCGCCTCCGCACCACCGTTACAGGGCTCGAAGCGGGAACGACTTACAACGTCTATGTCTACTTCTGGGGGGCAACCGGCGCGAACTGGAGACTGCGTGCCGGGCTGGAGAACCTTGACGGAGAACTCGATGGCTACAACAGTGCCCACACAACCACCTCCAGCTTCGCCACCTCCAGCTATTTGACCGACAATGCGGGCGGCTCCGACCTGAACCCTGGTCCGCTGACGACCGCGACCGATAGCGACCCCGCCATCGAAAACGGAGGCTACTTCAGCGGTTCGGTTGAGACAGCAGAAGGCAATCGGTCACTCTATCAAGTTCTCCTCGGCCAAGTCACCTCCACCGACGGAACTCTTTCGGTCTATGTGGACGACCTCGCGAATCAGAGTTCGGTCAACCGAACTTGGTTCGACGGGGTGGGATATCAGGCGGTTTCCGAGCCCTCCTTAACCTATCTCGATGCCGACCCCGAGCTCAACACCACTCTGGCTGATGGAACAGAAATGAACCTCACCGCGAGTCCAAGCAATCCGGAAGACTACGATTCTGACGCTTCCAGTGCCACCCTTCCTTCCAATTGGAAACTCCGCACTGGGTTCGCCAACGACTCCACCGTGCTCGCTGCCGCCCCAGCCGCCGACGCCCCCGTGCTCCGGACCGCTTTGAGAGGCCTCACCCCGGGTGCCATCTATGAAGTCAACGCCCACTACTGGGCAGTCGATACCAGCCAGAACTGGAGGTTCGCGGCAGGACTCCAGGCTGATTCCCTTTCCACAGGCGGAGCCCAGCTCGGCGGCGAGAATCTTGCAGGCTTCGATTCCTCCCTGCTCTTCATCAATGCGCCGGTTCTTCTCTCCGAGGACAATCGCTCGTTCTACCAACTGAATCTTGGTTACACGCGCGCTGACTCATCAGGCCAAATTTTCGCCTACATCGATGACGTGCCCGGCGACGGTCAACGCACTTGGTATGATGGCCTATCCTACGCGGAAACCAATCTGGACGGGACAGCCGACAACGATGGGGACAACCTGACCAACAACGACGAGGTCGACATCCACCAGACCAATCCCCTTCTGGCGGACACTGATGGAGACGGCTTGAACGACGATGTGGAAATCTTCACGCACCAGACCAATCCCTTGCTCGCTGATTCTGATGGCGATGGACTTTCCGATAGCTTTGAGGTGGCCAATCAGACGGACCCCAATGACTCCAACGACCCGATGCCGGTCGCTCCCCAGATCACGGTCGCTCCTGATGGAGTCTGGAGCTGGTTTTCCGAGGAACGCGCCATCTGGCACCTCGGCAAACTCTACACCGGCTACGTCCTCTCTGATGGGCGCTATGGTATCACTCAATACGATCCTGCCACCGGAACCTCCAGCGAGTCCATCGTGAGCACTGCCGCATCTCAGGAACAAGATGACCACAACGACCCCGTGATCACGGTTCTGCCCGACAATCGCTTGCTCGCAGTCTACGCGAAGCACAACACAAACACCCTCTTCTACTCGCGCACCTCGCTCGTGACGGAACCCGCTAGCCTTCAGGACTGGGGACCGGAACAATCCTTCAACCCCGCAGGCTCCAACCCGGTCACATATGCCAACGTCTTTCGCCTCAGCGAGGAATCCGACCGCATCTATAACTTTTTCCGCTGCATCCAGTTCAATCCCACATTGAGCTATTCCGACAACAACGGAACCAGTTGGAGCGAAGGGATTCACTTCATCGACACCGGGACTGGCGGCAGCCGCCCTTATCCAAAATACACTTCCAAAGACGGCAGCCGAATCGACCTCATCTACACCGACGGACATCCCCGGAATGAGAACAATTCCATCTACCACCTCTTTTTTGAAGATGGAGATTTCAATCAGAGTGACGGCACCCTGCTCAAAACTTTTGCGGACTTGGCGGCCGGCGATCCGATTGACCACGATGGCGACCAAGCCGACACCACCGGCCCCGAGCGCGGCACCGTCGTCTATCAATATCGCAACGAACCCTACGCCAATGGCGAAGACCAGGATGACTATTTGCCCGGCGGAAGAGGTTGGACTTGGGACATCACCTATCAGCCGAACGGCAACCCGGTCTGCGCCTTTCAGGTGAAAGTTTTCAACGTCACCGGCACTTCTGGGTTCCGCGATGATCGAATCTATTACTACTACGCCACTTGGGATGGAAGTCAGTGGAACAAGAAGCTCATCGCCCAAGGTGGACGCCCCCTCTATTCCGCTGAACGCTCTTACGGCGGAGGAATGTCCATTGACCCGGAGAACCCCAATGTTGTCTACATTTCATCCAATCACGAAGCCCCCGCGGATCTGGACCTCAACAACGCGAACCTCAATCCGACCGAGCGCTATGAGATCTATCGAGGTATCACCAACGACGGCGGCGAGACCTTTTCCTGGGAAGCAATCACCGCCAACTCACATGAAGACAACCTTCGTCCCATCGTCGCGGAGAACCACGACTATGACCGTCACGCGCTCTGGTTCCAAGGCACCTACAACACCTATACCGACTACAATACTGCGGTTGTCGGCATCTTCGAAGACACAGCCCAAGCGGGACTCGAGATTTTAAAAACAGGCTTTTCTGCCGACAACTTTTTCATCGACGTCAAGGATGGCACCGCAGGACGGATCGTCACCTCATCGAACGACCTTGACCTCCCTTTTGAGGAAGTCAGCGGGGTCTCGACTACCAATGACGAGAGCGGAAACCCCACTCGATTTTTGATTCCAGCCGCCTCGCGAGAGAGCGAATCTGATTTCTTCAGAATCGAGGAAAGCAGCAACTAGCGGTCAACTCGGGCTCCTCCACCGCAGACAAGCTTCTCAACTTCGGAGAGGCTGGCCATGGTGGTATCGCCGGGAGTGGTCATCGCCAGCGCGCCGTGGGCACAGCCATAGCTCACGGCTTCCAGCGGATCGTTGAATTTCAAGAAGCCATAGATCAGGCCACTCGCGAAGCTATCTCCTCCACCGACGCGGTCGAAAATCTCGAGGATATTCTCCCCCACGAAATCGCGCTTGGGCTGATAGAACTCACCATCGTGCCAAACCAGAGCCGACCAGTCGTTCAGCGACGCGGTCTTGGCTCCCCGAAGGGTGGTGGCGGTGACTTTGAAGTTCGGGAACTCCTTCACCGCTTGTCCAATCATGCGCTTGAACGAATCCTCCGGGAGCTCACTGATATTCTCGTCCACGCCCTCAACCTCGAAGCCGAGACAGGCCGTGAAGTCTTCTTCGTTGCCAATCATCACATCGACGTACTGCGCAATCTCGCGATTGACTTCCCGGCAACGCTCCAGACCGCCAAAGGACTTCCATAGCGAGGGACGATAGTTGAGGTCATAGCTCACCATGGTGCCATTTTCCTTCGCCACCTTCACGGCCTCGATGGCGACCTCGGGAGTGCTTTCCGACAGCGCGGCAAAAATTCCTCCGGTGTGGAACCAACGCGATCCCAAGCGGCCAAAGAGCTCATTCCAATCGATGTCTCCAGGCTTCAATTGACTGACGGCAGTATGACCACGGTCACTACAGCCCACCGCGCCCCGAACCCCGAATCCTCTTTCGGTAAAGTTCAGCCCATTGCGAACCTCGCGGCCAATGCCATCATACTTTTGCCATTGGATGAAGCGGGTATCCAAGCCACCTTGGAGAATCAGGTCCTCAACCAAACGGCCCACCGGATTGTCCGCAAAGGCAGTGACGATCGCAGTCCGCAGCCCGAAGCAACGGCGCAGCCCCCGCGAGACATTGTATTCCCCGCCACCTTCCCAAGCAGTGAACTGTCGGGTGGTGTGAATTCGCCCGTCACCCGGGTCAAGACGAAGCATCACTTCGCCCAAGGACACGCAGTCATAGGCACACTCATCGGCACTCTTAATCGTTAAACTCATAATCCTAATTTATTTAAAGTCGTGGTATCGTTAGCCCGCCATCAATCATAATGACCTGACCGGTTGAATAAAGAAATCCTCCTTCAGCCAAAGCGACGACCGCCTTGCCGATATCCTCGGGATAACCCCAGCGAGGAGTCACACAGAGTCCGTCCGCAATCAGCTTGTCATACTTCTCCGTCACCCCGGCGGTCATGTCGGTCTTCGTGACACCAGGTCGAACCTCGTAGACTGGAATATTAAACTCTCCCAGGCGAGCCGCGAAAAGCTGGGTCACCATTGCGAGGCCAGCTTTGGAGACACAATACTCACCACGATTCACCGAAACCACGGTGGCCGAGATCGAATTCACATTGATGATGCTCGCCTCGAAGTTTTCATCCGCCTGCTTCTGCTCGACCATCCAATTGGCCACCGCTTGGGTCAGGAAGTAAGGCCCTTCGCAATTGATTTTCATCACCCGCTCATAGGACTCTTGGCTCGTCTCCAGCACATCCTTGCGCTCGGCAGGCGCGACGCCCGCGTTGTTCACAAGGACATTGAGCTGCCCACATTCCTCCTTCAACTGGGCGATGATGCGACCCCGGGCCTCTTCATCACCCACGTCACCCTGGCAATATACAACCTTGGGGGCACCGGCTGCCTTGAGCGCATCCAAGACCGCAGTCACCTGCTCCACCGGACGCATACCGTTGATCGCGACGGTGTAACCCGCCCGGGCTAAAAACTCCGCACACCCGAAACCAATCCCCCGGGAACCTCCCGTAACAAAAGCAACTTTCATCTCTTTGTTCTACTTGGTCCAGAAGGTGAGATAAGGCTTCTTCTCAATGAGACGTTGCAGGTAGACCGCCAGCTCCATGAGGTGGTAGTCGCCCCACATGCTCGATTCCCCCGCCGCAATTTTCGAGCCCGCAGGCTTGGTATCCCACCCGTTGGGATTGTGGTAGATGGAGTGCAAAAGCAGTCCCTGATGATTGGGGTCCGTGGAGAGGTAGTTGTCGCTGAAGAGGCTCTGCGCCGTGACCAAGGCCGCCTTCTCATAGCGCTCGGCCTCTTCGGTTTCTCCTTTGGCTTCGAGATATCGAGCAAGTCGAAACAGCCCCTGAACTGCAATCGCGGAGGCAGTGGAATCAACTGGCTCGTAGTCATTGAAGGGCTCAGCCGGACGGTCGAGATAGTCCCCCAGCTTGTGCAAATTAGGTGCACCGGTGTCCCAGTAGCAAATACCGTCGGTAGGAGTGTGTTGCAGGAAAAAGTCAGCGGTAGCCTTGGCCCCTTTCAAGAGGAGAGCTTCCCATTTATCCCGACCACCCAGAGGCGCCAACTCCTCATCGCTCAACTGCTCGAGCAATTCGAGTTCTTCCGGGAATCCACAACAAGCCCATGCCAACCCACGCGTCCAAGTGGAAAAACCAGTGTAGCCCTGCTGCGAATTGGGACAGCGATAAGCACCGTCCTTCATGTTGAAAATGGCCTCATGCGTCGTGCGACCGCGGACATCCGGAGTGTCGTAGGAATCCCGTCCTTCGCCATAGAAAACGGAGAACAAGGCCGTGGACTCAATATGCTGAAGCGCCCGCTCAAGCAACGAAATCGGCTTGTCCCCTTCCGCCATCAGGCAGTGCCCGAGACGATGAGACTCCATCAAAATGCGGCAGGAACGAATGGTATCGACGAAGAGTGAGTGGGGACCATTGAAGGAGTGAATGAACCCTCCGCCCTGGCGCTCCGACCAGCGGGCAGCCTGCACCGCACCCGAAACCTTAATCGCCAGTTCGTAGAAATTTTTCTCCCACTCGTTGTTCTCAATGCGGCCTTCCAGCATCAAACGACGCAAGTTGCCGTAGGTCGAAAGATTATTGAATCCGTGGTCGTGGACCCCGATGTGCGAAACGTGGGAAGCCATGCGCTCCACCGTATGCTTGCGCCCGGATTCCAAGGATGACTCATCGCCTGTAGCGTCGAAGTGCAAGATAGCGATTCCGTAGCGGAAGCCCTCCGTCCACTCGGTCCATCCCCGCGTCGTGTATTTTCCACCATCAGTGAAGACAGGAGAACCCTTCCCCTCGTCGTAGTTGGTATCGATGGAAGTGATCTTTTGTTTCGCGAGTTCAAAAGTCTTTTCCAGCGCTGGTTTCAGATCGGCCAACTGCGGGGCCTTGCTTGTATCAATCATAAATTTGTTTCTGTGGTTAAAGGGGTGTCTTTAAAATCTTTGTTCTTTAAGCAGGTGGATGATCACCAACTCGCTATTCTCCAACACGTGGTAGGAATGCTCCAACACCGCGTCAAACTTGACCGATTGACCGGCCGCCAACACATGCTGCTCATGCGGAAACTCAACCCGCACCATCCCCTTTCGCACCCAACAAATCTCCAGCTCATCTCCGTGAGCTTCCGGATGCTTCAAGGACTGTCCCTCATTGGCGGTTGCATAAAAACAATCGATGCCTTGATAGGAGACTTTCTCAAAGTGAAAGGGACCCGATTCATATTCCTCAGCGTTCTTCAGATGGGCCGATGCGGATTCAGCGAGCGACAACAGGTCCGATGCCGCGAGATTGAAAGCACGCGCCAACTTGAAAAGAGTCTCCATCTCCATCAGGTTCTGGTTGCGTTCCAGCTTCGAGAGGACGGAGATGGACAAGCCTGATTTCTCAGACAATCCTTCCAAGGTTAGACCAGATTGCTTGCGAAGTTCTCGAACCACCGAGAAATCCAAGGCATTGATGGGAGCATCAGACATTTCTACAGAAAGAAAAAACAGGGTTACAATCAGCTCTCAAGAAAAAACGGCAGAAGTTTTATCAGCCACCGAAAACGCCTCTCGTCGATTCCCTATTTTTTATAGCAGCCGCAGCAGCCCTCTTACCCGATTCAAACCGAAAACGAGCCACACCCGGCAACAGCTTTTCCTTGGTCGAATTCAGACACGCCATCGAAACCGTTCTACCTGCCCCACCAAAATGACCCTCAAAAACCATTTTTACCCTATTTTTTCTGTTGAAAGAAAAAAAATAGGCTGTTTCATCTCTCCTACAAGTCCATGTTTGCTACTCGCTTAGTCCCAGTCGTCGTCCTCAAGAATCTCGCTCACGCCGAACCTCTTGCCGAAGCACTCCTTGCGGGAGGCTTGGACACTATCGAACTGACTCTTCGGACAGATTGCGCACTCGATGCCATCAAGCTGCTCAGCGAGAAGTATCCCCAGATTAAGTTGGGGGCAGGCACCGTGCTTGATGCCGGGATCGTGCCAAAACTCGTCGACCTCGGGTGCCAGTATGCCGTCTCCCCCGGTCTCAACCCCAAGGTCATCGAGGCCACGCAAAAGGCGGACCTGCCAATCTTTGCCGGAGTTGCCAATCCGACGGACATCGAGACCGCACGCGAGCTCGGGCTGCAAACCCTCAAGTTCTTTCCCGCAGAGCCCCTCGGCGGTGCCTCCATGCTCAAGGCGCTCATCGGCCCCTACGGCCACACCGGCATCAAGTTCATCCCAACTGGCGGCATTACTTTGGAAAAAGCACCGTCCTACGCCGCCCTCCCCGAGGTCGCGGCCATCGGTGGTTCCTGGTTCGTCGATGCCAAACTGATGGCGGAAGGAAATTGGGCGGAGATCACCAAACGCACCGAAGAAGCCATCAAGGCTATCGCCGAAAGCTCCCACTGAAACCCTCCTCTAACAACCAACCACTATGAGCTATCAGGACGTCGCCCTTCACACCTTCACCACCAAGCCTTGGAGCATTACCGAGTGCATCGAAAACTTTGCCAAGCGCGAGATTGGCGGGATCTCCATCTGGCGTGAAACGGTGGAAGACTGCGATTTAAAAAAGGTTCGCGAGCACTACACCGCAACCGGTCTCACTCCCGTTTCCTACGTGCGCGGCGGGTTTTTCACTGCCATTGAGGAGGCCACCCGTCAGGAGCACCTCGCGACCAATCGCAAGTGGCTGCAGGACGCGGCGGAACTCGGCATGCCCTCGGTCGTGCTCGTCTGCGGTGCCACCGTGGGCCAATCCCCCCTGACCAATCGCAATCAGATTCGCGACGGCATCGGAGCCATCGTCGGAGAAGCGGCCAAGCTGGGCATCGAGTTGCTCATCGAACCCCTTCATCCCTGCTACTGCGGAAATCGCAGCGCCATCCCGACCCTGAAGGCCGCCAATGATCTTTGCGAGGAAATCGCTGCACCTAATCTCAAGGTCGCCGTCGATGTCTATCACGTCTGGTGGGACCACGAGCTGGAGAGCGAACTGAAGCGCTGCGCTGACAATGGCTGGCTGGGCTCCTACCACATCTGCGACTACAAGGCCGAACCTGCCGACATGCTGTTAGACCGCGGCGTGATGGGCGAAGGCTGCTGCAACCTTTCCGAAGTCGACCAATGGGTCGTGCAAGACAACGGCTTCCAAGGCCTGCGCGAAATCGAGATCTTCTCCGCCGAATGGTGGCAGAAGGACCAACACGAATTCCTCGACCACATTCTCAAATCCTACGACGAAATCTACAAATAGGACCCACCCACCCCTCCACACCCAACCAATCTAACAAACTCCAATGAAAAAAATCGGCATCATCATGAACGGCGTCACCGGACGCATGGGCACCAATCAGCACCTTGTGCGCTCCATTCTCGCGATTCGCGAACAGGGCGGCGTCGAGTGCAACGGCGAGACCATCATGCCCGACCCCATCCTCACGGGTCGCAATCTCGAGAAAGTGAAAGCCCTCGCCGAAAAATACGGCGTCGAGCGCTACACCGACGACCTCGATGCCGCTCTGGCCGATGACTACAACGAGATCTTTTTCGACGCATCCGGCACTCCTTATCGCATTCCTTTTCTCGAAAAAGCCATCGCCGCCGGCAAGCACGTCTACTGCGAAAAGCCCACTGCCACCGAGTACGACAAAGCTCTCGCTATCGCGGAAGTGGCGGAAAAGGCCGGTGTCAAAAATGGCACCGTGCAGGACAAGCTCTGGCTCCCAGGCATCGTGGCATTTCAAAAACTGAAGGAGGAAGGCTTCTTCGGAGACATCCTCAGCGTGCGTGGCGAGTTCGGTTACTGGGTCTTCACCGGTCATGACGACAATCGTCCCCCCCAGCGCCCCTCCTGGAACTACCGGAACGAAGATGGCGGCGGCATCATCATCGACATGCACTGTCACTGGCAGTACGTCGTGGCCAACCTCTTCGGCGAAATCACCAGCGTGATGACGCACGCGGCCACCCACATCCCCGAGCGCATCGACGAGCAGGGCCAACCCTACAAGTGCACCGCGGACGACTCCGCCTACGCCATGTTCAAGACCGACACCGGCGTCTTCTGTCAGTTCAACTCTTCTTGGAACGTGCGCGTGCGTCGCGACGACCTTCTGGTCATGCAAGTCGATGGAACCAAAGGCTCCGCCATCGTCGGTCTCCGTAAGTGCTGGGCCCAGTCCATGGAGAACACCCCCGTCCCCGTCTGGAACCCTGACGTCGACAGCCCCATCGATTACTACGATGGCTGGGAAGAGGTTTCTCCCGGGGAATGTGACAACGCCTTCAAGGCCCAATGGGAACTCTTCCTCAAGCACGTGGTCTGCGACGAGCCCTTCCGCTGGACTCTGCGCGAAGGCGCGAAAGGAGTGCAGCTCGCGGAACTCAGCTGGACCTCTCACAACGAGGAACGCTGGGTCAAGGTCGAGTCCTAGTCCCTTTCTTTTCCCAGAGCCGCAGGATTCGTCCTGCGGCTCTTTTTCAATCTTTTGAGTAACCCGTCCACTCTGCAGCGTATAGAACAACCGATGAAATCCCTGTCTTTCCTTTTCGCCCTGGTCCTTCCGACCACCTTTCTCTTTGGTGAAGAACTCCTCTTCCGCGAAGACTTCAAGGAAGTCGAAGCCCACATCCCGGCAGTCAAGGAAGACCTCACCTCGCCCTTCCTCGGCTTCGAGCGCCTCGGTCCCGGCGAAAGCCAAATCAAGCTGTCCTATCATCCGGAGATTCCCAACGACCCGCACTATCTCTGGAACGGCCTTTGCCCCGGCCCCGTGCTCATGGCCTTCCCTTTCAAGGAGGTGACGGACCTCTCGGCGCCCGATTGGGTCTGCCGGCTCAACACCAAGAATTTCGGCAAATCGACTTTGCATCTTTCGATTCGTTCTGGCGGCAGATGGTATGCCCAGAAGAAGTCCGTAGCCACTGCGCGCGACTGGAACGACCAATTCCTCCCCCTTCACTCGGAAGACTGGTTCGAACTGGACCCGAAGAAAGTCACCTTGGGAAAACAAGCCAAAATACTTAATTTTAAAGCTATCGATGCCATTGGCTTTGCTGCTCCGGTCAAGGCGGATGGGAGCAAGGACTGCATCCGACTGAACTGGTTCGAACTGGTTCAAGACGCGGAAGCCAAGAACCAAGCCTCCCTCCTTCCGAAAGGAGAGTTCCTCGAAAACGAGACACCCTTTCTTCGCTCGGCATTGGTCTTCACCCACGAAGGCGAAACCCATCTTGTCAGGCGCGGGGTCCTGGTTCCTCTTCATCACGACAATCTCTGGGCCTGCTTCGACCCCGATCTGCTCCGCTGGGTCGTGGTCTGGAAAGCGCCCACCGGCAGGTCCCCCATCAGCTATGACTCCATGGCATCAGTCTCTTTTCCCGACAAGAAAGCCAAAGCAAGCAAAGCCCCGCGGTTGAAAGGTGAGGTCCTTCTCACCTTTCCCAAGAATCCTTACTACAAGGAACAAATCAAGGATACTCGCCAGACCACCCTCATCGACAGCGACCTTCCCGTGGGCCCCTCTGCAACCGGACGCTGGGAAGGAATCACGCTCTCCGGCAAACGACCAATCCTCAACTACACCATCGGAGGTCGACTCTACCGCGAACAAGTCTCTGCCAGCCAAAAGCACATTTTCGAAAACTTCGTGGACCGTCAGCGCGAGCCCGGGTTTAGCACTGGCCATTCGGGGGTCGCGATTTTCTACTCCGCAGATGGTCAGGTCCACCCTTCCGCTGCTGAATTTCCAGAACCCGCCAAACCGGAGCCTATCTTTCCCGAGACCTTCCGGGTCAAAAATCCCCAGGCCAAGGCCGATGGTCCCTTCACCGTTCGCAACCAGACTTTTCCGAATTCCGGTCGTCCCATTCGCTCGGTTGACATCGCGTTTCAAGCTGACGGCACCGCGCTGGTGTTGACCTTGGATGGTGACGTTTGGCAAATCAAAGACATCGAAAGCGACGAACCCGCCTGGACCCGGGTGGCAACCGGCATCTTCGAACCCATGGCCATCGAGGTGAGTGCCGACGGCAAAGTCTACACCCTCGGTCGCGATCAAATTACCCAGTTGATGGACTCGAACAATGATGGCCACTTCGACATCTTTCGCAATGCCTCCGACGCTTTCCTACAGACCATTCACACCCGCGACTACGCCACCTCCCTTGCGGTTGGTGCAGATGGCTCTTTCTATCTGGCAAAAGGCGGCATCACCAACATCGGCGCGAAGGGAATCGAGGACGAGCTCTCGGCTCACCGTGGCACCATCTTGCACATCACCGCAGACGGAATGAAGGCTACCGTGCTGGCTGATGGCCTTCGTTTGCCTTTTGTCGGCTTGCGAAATGACGGCACGGTCTTCGCCTCCGACCAGCAAGGCCACTTCATCCCCAGCACCCCCCTCCATCTCCTCGCCAAGGGCACCCCCTACCTCGGCTTCGAGCCCACAAATTTCCGAAAAGCCAAATCAGTTGTCGAGCCCCTGCTCTGGTATCCCTATCAGGCCAACCGCTCGGCCGCCGGCTTCTGCACCACCTCCTCCCAAGCCTTTCCCGATCTCGCGAACACCTTTCTACAGGTCTCTTGGAACGGAAGACTTTTTGCCATCGAGACTCCCGAGAGAGGCCTCCCCTTTTCCTGGCAGCTGCCTTTGCAACTGGACTTCCCCGCCCTCAATGGAGCGAGCCATCCCCAATCCGGACGCCTCTACGTCACCGGCCTCGGCATCTCGGGATACAAGCCCACCACCCCGGAATTCGTGGGCTTTGCCTCCATCGAGCAGACCCAGCCCTTCCCGACCCCGAAAAACCTCGCCGTTGAAAGCCAATCCATTGCGGTCCGCTTCAATCGCCCTTTCACCGCCAAAGAAAGCATCATTCCCGGCAACCCTCTTCTTCGCCTCTTCAATGTCCACCGAACTCCCAACTACGGTTCCGGTCACTACCTCTGGAACAACAAGCCCGGCGAACACTTGATCACGGCCAGCAAGTTTGCCCCTTCCAGCGACCGCCAACAGTTCGAGATGGACTTCGACGTCAACCTGCGCCGCTCGGATGTCTTCGACCTGCAACTCAATATCACTTCCGACACCACGAACTTCCCCATTCACCTCTATACCCGCCCCCATCACCTTCCGGAAGCATCCAGTCGCGACCTGAAGGCTCTGGAGGATGCGGAGCGTGATGCCAAGAAGCTCGACAAAGGAGACGCGGCTGTCGGCAAACCTCTCTTCACCCAATACGCATGTAGCGGATGCCACGCCCTAGATGGTCAGAAACTAACAGGCCCACCTCTCAATGGAGTGGCCGGCCGTCTCGACGTGGCTAAGCTGCGCGAGTCCATTCTCAACCCCACCGCCGAGATCGCCCCCGGCTACGAGCCCTCGATGCCTTCCTTTGAAGGAGTCATTCCTCCCCAGGACCTCGAGCACCTCTTGGAGTTTTTGCGCACGCTGAAGTAGAGCACGCTTCGCAATCACGCGGAATGACACCACGCCTTTCTCCAGCCTGACCAAGCGGGAGCCAAAGTCGCACAACGGCCCCAACTCCCCAGCGACAAGGCTTCCACCCATCCTCAGACCCAAAGTGGCCCTCTCTTTACCTCCGCCAGGTTGGCGTAGCTGATTGATTCTTCGTCTCTTTATTTGCAAATTTCTGAATCTAGCAAAAGATAGGGTCAAAGCGGAATGAGGAAGAAGATTGTGATTGTAGGAGCTGGGCCAGGCGGACTCGTCAGTGGCATGTTGTTGGCCCACCGCGGTTACGAGGTCACTCTCCTTGAAAAGGCGGGCATCGTGGGAGGCCGAAACGCGCCCTTAATCGCTGGCGATTATCGCTTCGATACCGGCCCGACTTTCCTGCACCAGAAGTTCACCCTCGACGAAATCTTTGCCGAAATTGGACGCAAGGCCGACGACCACATCAACTTTCAAAAGCTCGATCCCATGACCACTCTCACTTGGAATGGGGTGTCCTTGGATACGAGCTCGAACCAGGAAACGATGATCGCCAACATCGAGAAATCCTTTCCCGGCGAGGCGGAAAATTATCGCCGTTTCATGCGCGAGCACGCCACCAAGCTGGAAGCGATTTTCCCCTGTTTGCTCAAGCCCTACCACAAGTTCTCTACCCTCCTCGCCCCCCACCTGCTCAAGGCCTTTCCCTACGTCGCCACTCCCAAGTCGGTGATGGACGTGCTGGGTGAATACTTCGATGATGAGAGGCTCAAGCTAGCCTTCACCTTCCAAGCCAAGTATCTCGGCATGTCTCCCTGGAGCTGCCCGGGCCTCTTTAGCATTCTCTCCTACATCGAGTATGCCTACGGGATCTATCACGTCGAAGGCGGACTTTCCAAAATGTCCGAGGTGATGGCCGACATCTTTCAAGAAGAAGGAGGAACCCTCAGACTGAATGCCGAAGTCGCCTCCTTTGAATACAAAGGGGATAAAGTCAGCAAAGTGGTTCTCGCCGACGGCGAGAAAATCGAGTGCGACGACCTCGTAGTCAATGCCGACTACGCCCACGCCCGCTCCATGATTTTTGGAAAGAAAAAGGTCGAAGCGGAGACCCTCGCGAAGAAGAAATTCTCCTGTTCCACCTACATGCTCTATCTCGGGCTGGATAAAATCTACGAAGAGGAGCCGCATCACCACATCATCTTCGCTGACGACTACGGCCGCAACGTGAGCGATATCCAGAGTCAGAAACTCATCTCCGACGACATGTCGGTCTACGTGCGGAACTCCAGCATCAACGACAAGACGGTCGCCCCGGAAGGGCACTCGCAACTCTACATGCTCATCCCCACCATCAACAATCGCCACGGCGATCAATGGACCGACGAGCTGCGCAAAGAGTATCGTGAGAAAGTCCTCGACCGCGTCATCGCCAAGACCGGCATGAAGGATCTGCGAGACCACATCGTGGAGGAACGCTGCATCACCCCGACCAATTGGGAAGAGGCCGACATCTTCATGGGAGCCACTTTCAACTTTGCCCACACCATCGACCAGATGCTCTATTTGCGCCCGCGCAACAAGCTCCAGGGCTTCGAGAATATCTACTTGGTTGGCGGAGGAACCCACCCCGGCAGCGGTCTCCCAACCATCTTCGAGAGCGCGCGGATTTCCGCCAACCTCATCGACGAATCCAATGGAATTGAGCGCGAACGGGTTGATTTTTCGACTGAGCTCCTTGCGTCCACTACGGCGGCGGCTTAACTTGCTCCCATGAATCGACGATTCTTGGGCATCCTCTTTCTCACCTTTTCACTCGCCATGGGTAGCCTCCCTGCTGAGGCCACCGCCGAGGACTTGGGCAAATATCGCGCGTGGCACGATGTCTGTCTTCAGGGAGATGTGAAGACGATCGACCTGCAGATCGACAAGTTCGAACAACAGCTTGCATCTAATCCCAAGGATTCTCTGGCCAAAGCCTTTTTGGGCAGCGCCTGCGCTTTGCGGGCCAAGTTTGGGAAGTGGGGCCCCACCAAGCTGTCCTTTCTCAAGCGCGGGCGAAAGCTGATGGAGGAGGCCGTCTTAGCCTCCCCCACCGATGCCCGCGTGCGCATGGTTCGCGCTATTGCCTATTATCGCATCCCCAAGCGTTTTGGAGTTCGCGACACTTCGGTGGCAGACTTTCAGGCTCTCGTGCCCGCCGCGAAAGCGGGTGGCAAGCTCACCAAGGGTGAACGCCAAGCCATTCTCTACTATGCTGCCCATGCCTTTCGCGAGGAAAAGGTCGCCGGCTCCGAGGAACTCCTCACCCTCTGCCGCAAGCTCGATCCCAATTCAGAATACGGCAAGCTGGCGCATTGAAGTAAAAGAAGCTCGGCAGCTACTTCATCCACTTTCGCAATAGCTCCGTCTGCTTGGCGCGCGGAGGGAGGGATTCGAACGGGTCGTTGATAAAGTAACGCTTGGTATAGGTCCTTTCGTAACTAAACGCCCGCACACTGTCTTTCCCCCGATAGTGCCCATACCCGCTCTCCCCCTTTCCGCCAAAAGGAGCTTTTAGGTTCATCGCATGCTTCCCCACATCGTTGATACAAACTCCTCCCGATGAAACCCGTGTAGTCAAAAGCTCGACGAACTCCTCTTCTCGCGAAAAACAATAGAGCGCGAGCGGTTCGGGGCGTTTCGATAACTGCGCAAACAGCTCATCCTTGGTCTCGTAAGCGACGACGGGCAGGATGGGACCAAAGATTTCCTCCTCCATCACCTCATCATCCCAAGTGGTGCTGGCTGCGATTCTTGGGGCGAGATGGAGAGCGTCTTCATCATCCTCCCCTTTTCTCAAATCGCTTTCCCGGCAAAGATTTTTCAGTCGCTGATAGTGCTTCGAATTCACAATTGTCCCCATCTCCTGCTCCCAAGGATGCTCCTGCAAAACGGTCTGCAAGGCCTTCACCAATTCATCCTTCACTCCCGCTTCCACCGCGACAAAGTCCGGCGCGAAGCAAGTCTGGCCGGCATTGAATAGTTTCCCGATAAGGATTCGCTTGGCCGCCACCTCCAAGTCAGCCGATGCGTCGACCACACACGGGCACTTCCCTCCCAGTTCGAGAACATGAGGGGTGAGCTGACTGGCGGCCTTTTCCGCCACAATCTTTCCGACCCGCGTGCTCCCGGTGAAGAACAGGAAATCAAACCGGTGTTCCAAAAGAGAAGAGGTGAACTGCGCCCCCCCTTGAACCACCGTCACCCACTCGGGAGGAAAACAGTCCCCGAGCAGCTTTTCTAACAAGGCTGCCGAAGCGGGAGTCTCTTCGGAGGGCTTGAGGATGACCGTGTTGCCTGCCGCCACCGCCCCCAACAAGGGGGCTAGGGCCAGCTGCACGGGATAGTTCCAGGGAGAAATAATCAACACCCGCCCGTGGGGCTCCAAGCGAACCTCATTTCGACAGGGCCAGAAATAGAACGGACTGCTCACCCGACGGGGTCGCAGCCACCGCTTCAGGGACTTCCGCACCAAACGAACCTCTTGTAGCAAAAAGTAATATTCCGAGAGAAAGGCCTCCAAAGTGGGCTTGCCTAGGTCTTTCGCCAATGCTTCCAGGATCTCCTCCTGCCGCGCCTCCAGAGCCTTCTCGAAGCGTTCCAAAGCCTCCAAACGAGCCTCGAGGTCCCGTGTCTTCCCCGAATCGAAGAAGGTTTTTTGACTTTCCAGGAGTTGCTCGAGTCGGGCCGTGGGTGTTTCGTTCATCAGTCGGGAGGGGTTACCGCAAACTAAGGGCGGGCTATTCGTTGACAAGGGGTTATTCCAAGCAAACCATCACCCCATGCAAGCTTCTCGTGTGGCGGTCATTGGTGCCGGTCTTGGAGGAATGTCCGCCGCAATCTCCCTGCGGGCGGAAGGATATGAGGTGGAGGTCTTCGAGAAGAACCCGCAGATGGGTGGCAAGCTCAACGTGCTCGAGCAAGACGGCTTCACCTTCGACCTCGGCCCATCCATCTTCACCCTGCCCGCCATCTTCGAAGACCTCTTCAAGCGCGCGGGGAAAAAGATGGAGGATTACGTGCAACTCGACTCCGTGACTCCCCACTGGCGCAACTTTTTCGAAGACGGACTGGTCCTCGACCTCTTTGAGGAAAAGGACCTCATGCGGCGCGAACTCGACAAGCTTCCCGGTGACCCCGAACAGCATTGGAAGGAACTGCAGGGCTTTCTCGACTACGCCCGCGAGCAATACGAAGTACTCGACTCTGGCTACCTCAAGGAAGGACTCGACGGCCTTTGGGAGTTTCTTCGTCACTATGGGCTCGGGAAGATTGGAAGGGACATCGACTACCGCCCGACCATGTCCGAGGCCATCACGCAGCGCATCAGCGATCCCGCGATGCGAAGCATCTTCGAGTATTTCATCAAATACGTCGGCTCCTCCGCCCTCGCCGCCCCGGGCTATATGAACATGATGCCCATCATCCAGTTCGACTACGGTCTCTGGTATGTGCGGGGTGGAATGTATAAGTTGGCCGAAGGGCTCACCAAGTTGATGGAGGAAATGGGCATCAAGGTTCACCTGAGCGCCGATGTCACCGCCATCACCCGCGATGGCAAAGCCGTGAACGGAATCGCACTGGCCGATGGCAGCGCGCACCCCTTCGACATCGTGGTCAGCAATATGGAGGTCGTCCCGACCTATGAAAAGCTGTTGGGCGAGCCGCAGAAATTCATTCGCAAGCTCGACAAGTTCAAGCCCGCTTGCTCGGGACTCGTCATCCACCTCGGCACCGACCGAGTCTACCCCGAGCTCGCCCACCACAATTTCATTTTCTCGCAGAATCAGCATAAGCACTTCCGCACCGTCTTTGAAAAAGGCCAACTCCCTGACGACCCCACCCTCTACGTCGTGGCCCCAACCCGCACCGATCCAAGCAAAGCGCCGGCGGGTTGCGACAACATCAAGATCCTGCCCCACATCCCACCACTGAGTGACGACGGAAGCATCACCCACGATGACTACCTTGCTCTGCGCGAGCGGGTTTTGGACAAAATGGAACGAGTCTGCACCCCCGACCTCCGCAAGCACATCGTCACCGAGGACCTCTTAACTCCGGTCGATATCGAGCGCATGTATCGCTCTAACAAAGGCTCCATCTACGGGGTGGTGAGCGACTGGAAACTCAACCGCGGATTCAAGGCCCCGAAGACCAGCACCAAATACAAAAACCTCTACTTCTGCGGAGGGAGCATCAATCCCGGAGGCGGCATGCCCATGGTCGTGCTTTCCGGGCAAAAGGTAGCCGACCGCATCATCGCCCACCATTCCAGGGCCTAGCCGCGCGAGCCAGCCCCTTCCGCCATGCTCGCTGTCGCCCCCATCATCGCCCTTCTCCTCTGCCCTGCCCTCTGGCTCGTCTTGGGTCGCCCAAGATTTTTGAGCGAAAAAACTCCGCGCGAAAAGCCTGCTCGAATCTCGGTCATCATCCCGGCAAGGGACGAGGAAGACAATCTCCCCAAGCTACTGGATTCGCTGTTAGCGGGCAAAACCCAACCTCACGAAATCATCGTGGTCGATGATGGTTCCACCGACGCCACCGCCGCGATTGCGCGAGAACGAGGCGCAAAAGTGGTCGCGCCCGCCCCCCTGCCGGACGACTGGAAGGGAAAGCCCTGGGCCTGCCAAACTGGAGCCGAGGCCGCCACCGGAGACTGGTTGCTCTTCATGGATGCCGACACTTGGTTCGAACCCGGCGGATACGAATTCATTCCCCCACTGGCTCACGAAGACTGCGCCGTCTCGTCCATCTGTCCCTATCACCACATCCAAAGCCCCACGGAAGAACTCTCAGCCTTCTTCAATCTCATCATGGTGGCAGGTTCCAACGCCTTCGGCCTTCCGGCGTCTTCACGAAACAACTCCGCCCTCTTTGGACAGTGCCTTTTGATTTCGGCTGATAACTACAAACAAATCGACGGACACAAAAAAGTGCGGAACCAGATTCTGGAGAACTTTCACCTCGCTGAACACCTTCATCAGGTCGGCATTGCGCGGAACTGCTATCTGGGACGCGGCGTGATTGCCATGCGCATGTTCAGTGGAGGGCTCCCCAATCTCTGGCAGAGCTGGAAAAAGGGGTTCACCTCCGGAGCCAAGCAAGCCCATCCCCGGGCCCTCGTGCTCATCTCGCTGTGGCTCACCGCAGGAATGACCATTCTCGTCAGCCTGCTGGTGGCCGTCTTCACCCCGAGCGCAAGCCCTCTCTTTCTCGGTCTCACCGCCGCCGCCTATTCAATCTTCGCCCTGCAGTGTGGCTGGGCATTCCGGCAGGTGGGGCGCTTTTCTCCGCTGAACGCTTTCTTCTTTCCGGTCGGACTCATCTTCTATCAGGCACTCTTCTTCACCGCACTGTGGGAGAAGAAACGTGGCACCCAAACCAATTGGAAAGGACGCGATGTTAGTTGAGCTTCCGCCCCTTTGGATTGCCCTTCTCAATATCATCGGCATCCCCTGCACCCATCTCTTGTTAGCCTGGTGGTCCACGGCTCTGCCTTCGTCACTTTTCAGCCCCAACTCCTTTCTCTATCGAACCAGAGCTTGGGAACGCGGGGGAAGCCTCTACGAGAAAGTTTTCCAGGTTCGCTTGTGGAAAGACCGCCTCCCCGACGGAGCCAGTTGGTTCGCGGGATTTGCGAAAGGAAGCCTCAAGTCCCGCGACCCCGACTACCTCCGGCAGTTTCAAGTGGAAACCTGTCGGGGTGAATTTTCACATTGGGTCCAGACGATTGTTATTTCGCTTTTCGTAATCTGGAACCCCTTCCCCGCCAATCTCATCATCATCGGCTACGCCCTCCTTGCCAACCTCCCCTGCATCATCTCGCAAAGACACACTCGGGCCCGGTTGGGAAAATTGCTAATCGTTCTCGAGGCAAAGACGACTGCGAATGCGAGCCGACCGAAAGGCCTTTCCTAAATATTCGCTGATTCTTGTCGGCGTCAGGGATTGTTCACTTTCTCCCTCGCTCAAAGCAATCTCGGCCGCGCGACCACAAGCCCACGCTCCTACTCGCCCAGCCTCCAACGGCGAGAGACCTCCCGCTAACAGAGCTCCCAACACCCCCGACAAAGTGTCCCCCTGCCCCCCTGTTGCCATCGCGGGATGCCCGGTGGTGTTGTAGTGCAGCTTCGCCCCCGGTTCGGTTACGACCGTGCGGGAGCCCTTGAATAAAACCGTCGATCCACTCTGCTCCGCAAGTGCCCTCACTCTTTCCGCCCGCGTGCCGTGACTGGAATTCAGCCGCGCCATTTCCCCCGGGTGGGGAGTCAGCAGAACGCCCTTTCCCAAGCAATCAAAGCGCCCAGCCGCCGCAATCAAATTGAGCCCATCGGCATCAAGAACCACCGGGCATTTTCGTTCTGTTAGAACTTTGAAAAGCATTTCCCTCGAACTCTTGCTCGTTCCCAGCCCCGGTCCAATGACGATGGCATCTCCCCCAATCGTCGACCAGTCTTCCGGAAGAGTTTTCAGCATCACCTCAGGATCGAGCAAAGGCTGCAGTATCGGAGCCGCCTCACTTTTCGCATAAAGAGTCACCATCCCAGCCCCTCCCCGCAAGGCGCCCTGCGCACAAAGTACCGCCGCCCCCCACATTCCGGGAGAACCAGCCACAATGCTCACCCGTCCAGCCTGTCCCTTGTGATAGCCAAAGGCCCGCGGCGGCAAGAGCTCATTCACCGACTGCCCGGTCGTTAGCGAATCCGTTTTCTTAGGCAGCGGAAGCTCTTCGACCGGAATGAGACTGAGCCGACCTACAAACGGAGTCGCGGTGTCTGCAACCAGTCCCCGCTTCGGAACCCCTACCGTGAACGTTTGGTCGGCAATCACATGCCCTCCGCTACCAACATCCGCATTCAATCCAGATGGAAGGTCCATTGCGATCGTTTCAGCTCCATGGGACGCTCGCAACGAATTCATCTCGTCCGCCAATTCACCCAGGGGAGAGCGCAATTTTCCCGAAGCTCCAATGCCCACCAATCCATCCAACAGCAGGAGAGGTCCCGGGCGCAGGACTGGCTCCGGCTGCTCCTTCAATTCCGACAATTTCCGCTGACTCAACTCCGCCATCTCTGCCGCAGGGTAGCCTTGTCGAATTCGAACCGTCCACCCCGCCCCTTGCAAATGCCGGGCTACGACTAAAGCGTCTCCTGCATTGTGCCCTTTTCCCAGAAACACCATCACGGTCCCGGGCTGCAAAACGTCCTCGAGAATCAAGCGGGCCATTCGAAGGCCAACCTTTTCCATCAACTGTTCCGGAGTTGCTCCAGCAGCAAAAGCCTTCTCCTCCAGAGCTTGCATTTCATGACATTTCAGCATTGCCCACACTTAGCAAAGAGAACGCCAAACCACAATTGCGGCAGTTTTTCTTCTGATTATTGAAAACAAAAAAAGAGCGGTCAGAAGACCGCCCTTTTTAGGTAAATAATATCGTTAGCTCGAAGCCTTAGACCGCTTTCGGAAGCGGAGCTTCCTTTTTGCTGAGAGCCCGGCGCATCTTGTTGAGCGCGACGTTCTGCAGCTGGCGAATGCGCTCGCGGGTCACCCCGAACTCACGTCCCACTTCTTCCAAAGTCATGGGGGTGCGACCATTGAGACCAAAGCGGGCATCGATGATCTTCGACTCGCGCTCATCGAGGACCTCCAGCAGGTCATCCAAGTGACCATGCATGTTCTTGTCTGCGAGAGCATCGAAAGGATTTACCGCACGCTCGTCGCCGATGACTTCACTATAGCTGCCGCGCTCTTCGTCACCAAACGGTTCGTCAAGAGAGGTCGGACGCTGGGAAGCGCGCTTGAGGGCGGCTAGCTTCTGGCGAGGCAAGCCCAACTCTTCGCCCAACTCTTCGTCAGTCGGTTCGCGGCCCAGAGACTCACCCAACATGGACGAGATGCGACGCATGCGGGCAATCTTATCAACCATGTGGACAGGGAGACGGATCGTCTTCGACTGGTTGGCCAAAGCACGCTTGATTGACTGCTTAATCCACCACGATCCGTAGGTGCTCAATTTTCCGCCCTTGTTCGGGTCGAAGCGCTCCACGGCTTTCATAAGGCCGATGTTGCCCTCGGAAATGAGGTCGGAAAGTGGCAAGCCGTAGCCGGAATAATCCTGGGCGATCTTGACCACCAATCGAAGGTTGGCCTTGATCATGTGGGTCCGGGCTGCTTTGTCACCCTTCTTGATGCGCTCAGCCAATTCGACCTCCTCTTCGGGGGTTAGCAAAGGCGTTTTCGAAATCTCGCGCATGTAAACTCGCAAGCTGCTATCTGAATCGTAGTTGGACATGTGATCTATGGTTCTGCGAGAAAAGTCATCGTTCATATGGGGTAAGACTCGCTGCCTCACACTTTATTCCACTGTACTTTGACATTTCAGTTTTTGTGTTGCCGTTATCTTTGCAAATTCTATTCCATCCGCAAGTTTGGAATTAGAATTATTCTAATTACTGACAAAACCAACGGTTCTATCACGATTTCAGGACTATTTTTCAAAGTTTGTTGAAAATACCTTGAAAAAAAATGAGACAATCTGGCTCACCATGTCTCAAATCGCACGGTCAAAACGCCCCGATTTTGCAAAATGCAATCTATAGTTTGAGGCGGAATCTCAACCTAACCTTAAAAAAATTTCCCTATAGACGCGTTTTGTCTTCGGGAAACCAGACAAACTGGAAAAAGCTCCCCTTAGCCTAAGCGACTGGGTCGATTTCTTTGACCACAATCCGCATCCCATTTTCGCTAATAATGCGAAGCGGGGCTCCGGCAGCGACAAAATGATTCTCAGCAGTGACATCGAGCGTCTTCTCTTGGAATACAGCCTTTCCGGACGGGCGCAGGTCAGTACTAGCAACTCCGGTCCAGCCGACGCGCGATTCGGCACCTCTTTCGTCAGCGAGTTTTCCCGTGCCCCCTTCGACCGCGGCGGGCAAGAGGTAGCGATTCAAGAAGCCCACATTGGGAAGGAAGCGCATCAAAAGCGCAAAGAGAACGATTGAGCCCAATAGGCCGATCGCCAGAGCGGTTGACGGGCCGGAAATCGCTTTCCAGAGCCCGATATCGCCATCACCCCAATCCTGCCAGGAAAAGCGATCCACCATGGAAAACAAAAGAGACCCCAAGACCATGGCCACCCCCGTAAGCCCTAGAACGAAGGTTCCCGGGAATAAGAAGATATCAAGTAGAATAAAGATGATCCCCACTACAAAAATGGCCGCAGTCTCATACCCTGCAAGATTTCCCGCCACATAGTTCCCAAAGAAGAAGGTCGAGAATGCGACGATGGCAATAATCGCTCCGACCCCAAAGCCCGGCGTTTTCATCTCCAGGTAACCAGCACCCAGCCCAATTAGAATCAACACCGCACCGACCGTCCCAATCCAATAGGCGAATTTCTCGAAACCAGTCATTGCGGCAACCACCACTTCCGCTCCCTCCATCCCTTCCTGAATTAGAAGGTCTTCCACTGAGGTCGCGATGCCTTTGGCCAAAAGAGGCTTCCCTTCGAAAACGGTGGTAGCCTGAGCCGCCGTCAGGTTGAGCAATTCCCCTTTCCCAACCTTCACATCGCCAAACTCGCTTTCCTTGTCGACAATCATCATGGCCTCCACGACCTCGAAATTGTGCCCCTTGGTCTCCGCAACATTTCGAACCACCGATTTGAGCTTACCTTCAATCTTGGCCCGCATGGTGGCCTCAATCTCTTCCCCCGTTCCACTCACCACTGCGGCAGAACCAATGGTGGAAAGGGGCGCCATATAGATCGTATCGGTCGCAACTGCAATGAAGGCTCCCGCAGAACTCGCCTCAATATTAACAAAAGCATAGGATGGAACCTTGAGGGATGACATATCTTTCATCATCAGGTCCGTGGTCTCGTGAGCCAGGCCTCCCGGGGTATTCAGCTCGAAAATCACCGCCTTCGCCTTTTCCTCGTTCACTCGCTCCAAGGTTCGGCGAAAGAACTTAAAGGCCTGCCTATTGATTAGATCGCTTTCCCCCACCTTAATTACGACCACCTTGCCCTCGTAACTTTCTTCTTCAGACTTCCCCAGCGCATTGGGGGAAGGCTTGTCAGCAGCGGCTGCGGTTAGAGTCGTGACAAGGCTCAAGAGGAGCACAAGAAGGAGTTTCATGCTGGGAAGCTACACCTGAACCTCAAGATTTTCATGTCAAAAGACAGACACGAAAAAGGATTCGACAGCGGGGCGGATATTGGGCAACCTTCGTCTGTCCGAGGGATTCGACATCTCGTTTTTGTCGCTCCCGTCTGTTCAGCAACCGTCCAATCGTCCGCATCTTCGCTCGACGCTTCTGGTTCTCCGCTCGAACTCCACTGGACCTCATCTCCCTTTCTCGTTTTCATGAACGCACCCTGCGGCTTTGGCCTGCACTCCCCCTACCCTCACAACAAAAGCTTGGCCTCATGGCTGCAAGCTCGCTGATTGCCGTCCGCAACTCACGCTACACCACTTTCAACAACAGACTTATGGCCGACGAACCCCGCGACCTCATCCAGACCGAATTCGATACAAACGAAGGCGAGTCCTCCCCAGCTCCCGCCAAAGCCCCCGCCCGAAAAAAGGCGGTTAAAAAAGCGACTAAAGCCACCCAAAAGGTCGCAAAGAAGGCAGCCAAGAAAGCTACAAAGAAGGCTGCTAAAAAGGCCTCGGCCAAGAAGGCGGCAACAAGAGCTAAAAAATCCGCCCCAACACAAGAAGAGCCAGCCGAGAAGTCGCCAAAAACCTCTAAAAAGGAAGAGTCTCGCGAGGAAGCTCCGAAAAAAATCGAGATTCAGAACGAAAAGTCTTCCGCTAAAAAATCCCAGCCCATCGCCCGCCCTGCGGCTAAAAAGGCAGCCAAGAAGGCCACCCGCAAAGTTCTCGCCGTTCCCGAGGGGATGAAACCTCCCAAGGAAAAGGAAGAACCCGTGGTTGAGAAAACCATCGAGGTCAAGGAGGACGATATCCCTCGCCGGAATGGCCGCCCCATGGGTCGCGTGAAAGGCGGACCAGTGGGAAAGGCTGCTCAGCAAGATGACTCCAACGGTGACCGCAAGGAACGGGGAGACCGCCGAAATCCCAAGAACCGCGATCGTACCGACAGTGAAGGCAAAGGCAAGGGCTCCAAGATGATTGGCGACCCTTACGAAGTGACCGGCCTCTTGGAGACCACTCCCAAAGGCTTCGGTTTCCTGCGCGAATCCAAAGGAAACTACGAACAATCGAAGAGTGACGTCTTCGTTCCACCGGATCTTGTTCAACAACTCGCCCTTCGCGAAGGCCAATTTCTAAGCGGCAAGGCCCAGCAAGGTCCCCGGGGCCCCCAGATGGTCAGCATCGACATGATCAACGGGTATTCCCCGGAAGATGCGAAATCTTTCCCGCATTTCGACGAGTTGAAGGCCATTTTCCCAACCAAGCGAATCGGGTTGGAGACCACTCCTGAACGTTTCACCACGCGGGTCCTTGATATTCTCGCTCCTGTCGGACGCGGTCAACGGGGTCTCATCGTATCCCCTCCTCGGGCGGGAAAAACCACCCTTCTCCTCCACATCGCCGAGGCCGTGCAGGAACTCCACTCGGAGACCATGCATTTGATGGTCTGTCTCGTGGATGAGCGCCCCGAGGAAGTGACCGAATTCCGACGTCAATTACCCGACGCCGAAATCTACGCCTCCTCCAATGATGAACCCGCCCGCAATCACTGCCGTCTGGCCGAACTCTGCATCGAGCGCGCGAAGCGCCTGGTGGAAGCCGGACAACACGTCTTTCTTGTGATGGACTCCATCACCCGCCTTGCCCGCGCCTACAACAACACGATGGGTGGCAGCAAAAAAGGCCGCGGGCGTGGCATTCAATCTGGTGGCATCATGGCCGGTGCTCTGGAAGAACCGCGCCGCCTTTTCGCCGCAGCCCGGAACACGAAGGAAGCTGGCTCGCTCACGATTCTCGGAACCGCTTTGGTGCAGACCAATTCAAAGGCCGACGAAGCCATTTTTATGGAATTCAAAGGCACCGGCAACATGGAGCTCGTCCTGGATCGCCGAATCGCCGAGCACTTTGTCTATCCCGCAGTCGACCTTTTCAAGTCCGGCACCCGCCGCGAAGAGCTTCTCTTGCCCGAGCACACTTTACATAAGATCAATCTCATCCGCCGGGGCCTTGCTGGCCACCGACAGATTGAGGCCATGGAGCGGCTACTTTTCTTCCTGAAAAAATTCCCCAACAACGCCCAAATGTTGATGGAGATTAAAGGCTAGCCCCGAATTTGAGCCTACTCGGAAACGAGTCGCGCTCTCTGAGGCAACGACCCGTTTGGGATCCCGCGATTCCAGATTATCGCGTGCCTTTGGTTGGGAATTCCGGCACACTGGACCGGTTCCCTCGCCACCGTGTCCAACTACAACATTCCTGAATACGCCAATCCACAGCGCGGGCTCACCACTCGCGATGACGGACACTTCTTCTATGGCGACTTTTCGGAAGGATTCGATTTTCCCAAGCACAAGGTCCGGCCGCACCGGCACCCCTACTTCGAAATTTTCTACTTTCCAGCCGCCCAAGGTCAGTATCTGGCGGATTTCATCACTTACGACCTCGAGGGAGCCTGCCTCGTGGTGGTCTCCCCCGGGCAAATTCACGGTTGGCCCCATGGGCACTTGCTCAAGGGTCACATGCTGGCCTTCGATGAGACTTTTCTTGCCGATCACGGTCAGCATGAGGACCTCCTGATTCGCCCCCCGCTGTTCTACGAGCCCAACTCGAGCAGCGTTCTCCCGCTGCCGGAGAACTCGCTCATCCCCTCGCGCATCCAGTGTATTGCCAGCGAGTATGGCTCGGATTCCTGCGACACCCTGACCGCTCTTCGCTCCTTGCTCAGCCTCCTCATTATCGAGGCTCACCGTGTCAATCCCCATCAGGCACCCACCACCAGTCCCGCTTCCACCCGAATCTATCAGCAGTTCCTCAAGCTCTTGGGTCGCGACATCTCGGAGAAGCATCTGCCTGGTGACTATGCTGCCGCCCTCGGGGTCAGCACCGACTACCTCAGCCAATGCGTGCGCCAGAATTGCGGCCACGGCGCGGGAACACTGGTGCGGAGAAGAACCACTCTGGAGGCCAAGCGCCTGCTCGCCCACTCCAGCCTCACCATCGCAGAGATTGCCTACCAACTGAACTTCAAGGACCCTTCCTACTTCAGCCGCTTTTTCAAAAATCAGGTCGGCTGCTTACCAAATGCCTTTCGCAGTCAAGCCGAAGGTGCTTCCAGTGCAAGCTAGCCCCGCGCATCTCGGAAAAACACCATTTTAAGAAGCCTGTTCACCAGCCGGGCCGTTAGCGCGCTACCCCATGGTCGTCTAGCTTGCTTCTGTCCATGGAGCCCGCGCCTTTCTCTTCGGAAAGGTTGTTTCCGCCAGGCGCCAGTCCTTCTTAGAACCGAACAAATCACCAGCCCTCCCAACAACATGAAAACCAAACTCCAAGCACCCAAGCTTCAGAAAGCACTCACCACCGGTTTACCGCTCGCGGTTCTCGGTCTGGTGACAGTCAGTAGCAGCGACCTATTGTTCGGCGCGGAGGAAGAAAGCAAAAGCAAAGCCCCCACTCCGACCCAGAATGAGATCGTCCTTTCCAACGAAGTGGAGTGGACCCCGCTCAATCCTGCCCGCGGCGACAAGGGCCCCCAAGCGGGCACTCTCTGGGGCGACCGGGCGGCCAATGAACAAACGGGATTTCTCATCAAGTTCGCCGATGGCTTTTCCTCCCCGCCCCATATTCACAACATCACCTACCGGGGCGTAGTGATGTCGGGAGAAGTCCACAACGACGACCCCGCCGCAGAGAAGATGTGGCTGCCAGCAGGCTCCTACTGGACCCAACCCGCTGGCGAGGTTCACATCACCGCGGCCCAAGGGGAAAACAACATGGCCTTTCTGGAAATCGAAGAAGGCCCCTACCTGGTTCTCCCCAGCGAGCAGGCCAACGACAACGGCGAGCGCCCCGTCAATATGCATGAGAAAAACATCGTCTGGCTCAACGCCGCCGACAGCTCATGGCTCGACATTCCCGACAGTCTGAATCCGGAAGATGGACCGCAAATCACTTACACTTGGGGCAGCCCCAAGAAGGGTCAAATCAGCGGAGCTCTCGTGAAGCTTCCGGCGGGCTTCACTGGAACAATCCAGAATAGCGGCACGGTCTTTCGCGCGGTCGTCATCCAGGGAGCCCCCGATCTGCAGCTAGCGGATTCTGCTGAATCCGTAACCTTGCTCACCGGCAGCTACTTTGCTTCAGCGAAGGGTGCCACCCACCAAGTGACGGGCGAGAGCGAGAAAGAAACTCTGCTCTATATTCGAAGCAACGGTAGCTTCAAAGTGACTCAGAACGAGAACTAGGCGCTGGACCTAAGCCAAGGCTCCCAGCTGCGCGGCCCGCACTTTGGCTCGTTCGAGAAAGGTCGCCGCGATGGGCTTGAGTTGACCTTGCCAGAGCGCGCCCACCACCATGGGCTGAAAGTCGGGGAGGCTCATGGAGCGGACGCCCTTGGGCAGCTTGTCACCGGGAACCGCCACGCCCACCCCGGCTCCAAATCCGCGCCCGACGTAGTCAATGACGGTGTCAAGCGAACTGACCTCCACGGTGACGGGCCAGTCCACATTGCGCGAGTCGAACTCCTCCTGCATCATCTTGCTGAGCAGTTCGTGGGGCGGCAATCCAATGAGCGGCAGCTTGCCGATTTTCCCCTTTTTCCAATCATCATCCTCTAACAGCTCCTCGAATTTCTTTCCCTTCTCACTAGTCGGGAGGTGAAAGGCGAGGGGCAGCTTGAGAAGCTCCGCATAGCGCAATCCTTCTGCCAGGCGTCCATGCAAAACGGTCACCGCAATATCGACCTTTTGATTGGTCAGGAGATTGTGCACATCGGTTGGTTCGGACTCTAACAAGGTCAACTTCATACCCGGCATTTCCGCCCGCAACTCGCCTAACAGGTCAGGCAAATGATTGCGCAATACGGAAGCAGAAGCGGCAATGCGCAGGTGACGGCTCTGCTCCCCTTTCAACTGCTCTTCCACTTCATCAAGGCGGGAGAAGAACGGATAGGCAAAGTCATAGAGTCGCTCCCCCTCGGGCGTGAGGGCGAAAGGACGGCGGTTGAAGAGCTTCACCCCCAGCTCCTTTTCCAACTGTAGAATCTGTCCACTCACGGCAGGCTGCTGAATCCCGTAGGGCATCTTGCGCACGGCGGCGGTGATGCCTTCATACTTGGCAACGTAGAAGAAAAGCTCCAGATGATGAACATTCATCCATCGATTCAATCAATAATAGCCCCCTCGGGAAAGCCCAGAGAAAGGCACCCTGCTCCAATTGACTCCGGGCGCGCTCGGAGATTGCAACCCCATGCAAACTCGCTAAGGATAGCCCTCGCTTGAAAGTCGCACTCATCCACTATCATCTTCGAACAGGAGGAGTGACCCGGGTGATCAGCAATCAGTCGGCCGCACTCACCGCCCTGGGAATCGACCACCTCATTCTGTCGGCCGGGCCTGCGCCCGCCAATGTTCCCCATCGCCGGATTGAGGAACTGGACTACCAAATCTCGCCGGACCGAATTTCTAACAGCCTCTTCCACCTCCTTTTGGCCGCTTGTGAAAGGCACTTCGGCGGCCCACCCGACTTGTGGCATCTCCACAATCCGACCTTGGGAAAAAGCACTCACTTTCCCGCCCTCGTAAAGGACCTCGCCGAGAGCCAGACTCCCTTGATTCTCCAGCCCCACGACTTCGCCGAGGACAACCGGCCCTCCAACTATCCCAGGCTCACCGGCGATGATCTCTATCCCGTGGCACCGCAGATCCACTACGCCTTCATCAACAGTCGTGATCAAGGACTGCTCGAGAATGCGGGCCTGCCACCGACCAACAGTCACCTTCTCCCCAACGCGGTTGTTGGAGAGGGGTTGCCGAAGGATAGCGCGAATTCCCCCTCCGAGAACCTGGTCCTTTACCCCGTCCGAGGCATACGGCGGAAGAACTTGGGCGAGGTCGTTCTCCTCGCGGCCTTGGCTCCGGCGGGCACCCGTTTCGCGGTCTCGCTCGCGCCCGAGAATGAGGTTTGGCAAGATGTGCACGACCACTGGGAGCAGTTTTCCCAACAGAGAAATCTGCCAGTGGACTTCAACGTCACCGACCGTATTCCTCCTGTCGAGGGCGCGGGAGCGGACTACCAGACTTGGCTCGAGCATGCCTCACATCTGCTCACCACTTCCGTGGCGGAGGGCTTTGGTCTCGCGTTCTTGGAGCCGATTCTCAAAGGAAAGCCTCTTTTGGGTCGAGACCTCCCCGAGATCACCGACGACTTTCATCAGGAAGGAATTCAACCCGGCCGCCTCTATCAGAACATCCCCATCCCGCTCTCCGCCCTCGACCTCCCCACGCTGCGGAGACTGCTGCGAGAACGTCTGTTAGAGAGCTATCAGCAATATGGGCAAAGCTTCCACGATGACCAATTGGAGGAGGCTTGGCAGACTCTCACGGAGGGAGACTCGGTCGATTTCGGTAAACTTCCCGAGCCCTTTCAAGAAGAGATCATTCAGCAAGCCCTCGCCGGAAAGGCAGACTACCTCGACGACTTGCGCATCTGGCTGATGGAGACTCTCGCCGAGACCGAGCCCACCGCCCGACCCGAGCAATTGGGCAGCTATTCCTTGCAAAGGTCGCAAGCGGACCTTGAGGCACTCTATCAAACGGCGAGCTCAGCTCCCGCAGGACCGCCTTCGTGGTTGAACAAAGAGGAAGTCTTGAAACAATATCTCTCCCCCACCCGTTTTCACTTTTTGCGAAGTTAAGAACATTTCGACGCAAAAACTTCGTGCCCTTCGCGGGCTAAACGATTGAAATCCCAAAACCTATGAAACTCGATACCATTTGTCTTCACGGCGGACATACCCCTGATTCCGACACCCGCTCCCGCGCGGTGCCAGTCTATCGCACCTCGGCCTTCACCTTCGACTCCACCGAGCACGCGGCCAATCTCTTTGCCCTGCGCGAACTGGGCAACATCTACACCCGTCTGATGAACCCCACCAACGACGTGTTGGAGAAAAGGGTCTGTCTGTTAGAAGGCGCTCCCGAGATGGGGGGCCTGGCGCACGCCTCGGGCACGGCCGCCATTTTCAACACCATCATCAACCTCGCGGAGGCCGGTGACAACATCGTCTCCGCCCGCAATCTCTACGGCGGCAGCTACACCCAGTTCAAAGACATCCTGCCCAAGCTCGGCATCGAAGTGCGCCTGGTGGACTCTAACAACCCGGAAAACTTCAAGGCCGCAGCGGACGAGAAGACCCGCGCCTTTTTCACCGAAACCGTTTCCAACCCCGCACTGGAGGTCGCCGACATGCAGGCCATCGCAGACGCGGCTCACTCCGAGGGCGTGCCCCTCATCGTCGACAGCACCTTCACCACCCCCGCCTTGATGCGCCCGCTCGAACACGGTGCGGACATCGTGATCCACTCCCTCACCAAATGGATGGGCGGACATGGCACCGGAATCGGAGGCATCGTGGTCGACTCCGGGAAGTTCAACTGGGCTGCCGGCAAGCACCCGCTTTACGACAATCCCGACACCTCCTACCACGGCCTTCGATGGGGTCACGACCTGCCGGAGCCTTTGCTTCCCCTCGCCTTCATCCTGCGCATGCGCACCGTGCCGATGCGAAATCTCGGCGCTTGCCTCTCGCCCGACAACGCTTGGATGTTCCTGCAGGGAATCGAGACTCTCCCCCTACGCATGGAACGCCATTGCGAGAATGCAAACGCCGTTGCCAAGCACCTCGCCTCCCACGACCTCGTCGACTGGGTGCGCTTCCCGGGCTTGGAAGGCGACTCGCAGTTTGCCAAAAACGAGAAGTATCTCGACGGCAAGGGTGGCCCGATGGTGGTCTTCGGAATCAAAGGCGGCGCCGAAGCCGGCAAGAAATTCATCGAAGCGCTCGAGCTGCACTCGCACGTGGCGAACGTCGGTGATGCCAAGTCGCTGGCCATTCACCCCGCCACCACCACCCACAGCCAGCTCAGCGCCGAGCAACAACTCGAGGGTGGCATCGCCCCCGAACTCATTCGCTTGAGCGTCGGCATCGAGCATATCGACGACATCCTCGCCGATATCGATCAGGCTCTGACCAAGGCGACGGCCTAAGCTGAGACCTCTTTCGAAAGGCCCGGAATCTCATGATTCCGGGCCTTTTTTGTGGCTTGGTTGGAATAGAATGCGCCTTAGAATGCTCCCACTCTAATGGACACTTCGCGATTCACTTTTCTCTTGCTCCTTTGGGCGCTGGCCTCTTCCTGCGCCTTCGCCGCCGAGCCCTTACCAGCCATCCCGAAATCCGACCGTATTCTGAATCTGGAGGAGGTGCGCAACTTTTGGATCAACTCCCTCAAGAACAAGTCCATTCCCAAAAAGCCCACCAACCTGCATCCCGAGCGCAGGGCGAAGTGGGAAAAGGCTCTCAAACAACGGGACAACCAAATCCAGAGCATCCGGGACGGCCATTACGATACCGCCGCGCTGAAAGCCCAGTTAACTCACAATTTGGCGGCCTACCTGGCCAAAAAAGATGAGAAGAGCGCGACCATCACTCGCTCGCAATTGAACGAATTGAACCTACATCTCGAAAAACTGAAGACCCTCCGCTTGCAACAGGAAGCAGCCCGCAAGGCCATCGCCACCGCGGAAGAAGTCGAGACTCTACGAGCCAAAGTCTCCAGCCTGGAGTCCGAAATCTCGCAGCTCTCCAGCTCCTGCCAGCATTAGAGGGTCTTATTTCTAAACAAAAAAAACCGAAGTCCCGGGCCTATCCCAGAACTTCGGTGAAACCCTTGCGGGCAAAAATCGAGGGGCCTTTCGACCCCATGCTGTTAGAGCGATCCGTCGGTCACCGCACCTTGGCTGGCGGTGGCGGTCAGCTTGGCAAACTTGGCTAGGACACCACGCTTGTAGTGCGGCTCGGGCTGAACCCACCTGGCCTTGCGGGCAGCCATTTCTTCTTCGCTGACCTTCATGTCGATGCGATTACTGACGGCATCGATGGTGATCTCGTCCCCTTCTTCCAAAAGGCCAATGGGACCTCCGTCGAAGGCTTCGGGAGTGATGTGACCGGCAACGAATCCGTGGCTTCCACCCGAGAATCGTCCGTCAGTGATCAACGCTACGCTATCTCCCAATCCGCGGCCCATGACGGCAGCAGTGGGCCCCAGCATCTCGCGCATTCCGGGTCCGCCCTTGGGACCCTCGCGACGAATCACGATCACATCTCCAGCCACGATGGAACCATTCAAAATCGCGGTCATGGCATCTTCTTCGCACTCGAAGACCCGCGCCCGACCAGTGAAGGACTCCCCTTCTTTGCCAGAAATCTTGGCCACTGCACCACCGGGGGCGAGGTTGCCGTAGAGAATGCGCAAGTGACTGTCCTTCTTGATGGGATTGCTGAGCGGACGAACCACATCCTGCCCTTCGGGATACTCCAAAGGCGAGTTTGCCAGGTTCTCGGCAACGGTCTTTCCGGTCACGGTCAGACAGTCTCCATGGAGAAGTCCCGCCTCCAACAGCATCTTCATCAACGGCACGGTGCCACCAATTTTGACGAGCTCGGCCATCACATACTTTCCGCTCGGCTTCAGGTCCGCGAGAACTGGAACGCGCTTCCCAATTTCAGTGAAGTCGTCGATGGACAGCTCCACTTCGGCAGCGTGTGCCATCGCGAGAAGGTGAAGAACGGCATTGGTCGAACCGCCGAGAGCGATGACCACCGTGATGGCGTTCTCGAAAGCCTTGCGAGTCATGATGTCGCGCGGCTTGATGCCTTTTTCCAAAAGGTGCAGCACCGCCGCTCCGGCATCGAAGCAGTCGCGCATCTTGTCGTCGCTGACCGCCGCCTGCGCCGAGCTGTTCGGAAGACTCATACCGAGCGCCTCAATCGCGCTGGCCATGGTGTTGGCGGTATACATCCCGCCACAAGACCCGGCGCCGGGGATGGCGGATTCTTCCACCGCCTGCAACTCCTCATCGGAGTATTCACCGCTGGCGTGCTTGCCCACCGCCTCGAAAACCGAAACGATATCGAGCTCTTTTTCCTCACCTTTCAAGGTCGCGCAACCAGGCAAAATGGTGCCGCCATAGACAAAGACCGACGCGCGATTCATCCGCGCCATCGCCATCACGCAGCCGGGCATGTTCTTGTCACATCCGCCAATCGCCACGTAGCCGTCCATGCCTTCACAGCCCACTACGGTCTCGATGGAATCGGCAATCACCTCGCGGCTGACGAGAGAATACTTCATCCCCTCGGTGCCCATGGAGATGCCGTCGGAAATGGTGATGGTATTGAAAATCACAGACTTGCCGCCCGCCGCATCGACTCCCTTGGCCGATTCCTTGGCGAGCTTATCAATGTGAAAATTACAGGGCGTGACCTGACTCCAAGTCGACGCCACCCCAATCTTTGGCTTCGTGAAGTCGTCCTTCGTAAAACCAACCGGGTACAACATCGCCCGCGAAGGGGCTCGATCCGCACCATCCAATACTTGGGAAGAATACTTCCGCTTGTCCGAGTCGCTCATGAGGCGGGAGAATCCCTTCTTACCTCAATTTCGTCAAGCCAGCTCCTCAGGATGTCGAATCATGGGGAAATTCGCTTTTTCCAAACGAATTGGCTCCTCCACCCACGACACTCCTAAATCTCGCGGACCCTAGTCGTTCAAGTAAGTCTTTTCCCGATAGAAAAAGGCGAAAGGCACATAGGCGACGGCGGTGCCGAACATCAGCCAGGTGAAGAACATGAAGTAAGAAGCGCCTTCCAACTTGGTCTGCCCACCGGCGTAGTCGCTGCGACTCAAGGGGCTGGCGTTGGGGTCGGGCTCCTCTTCGATGATGCCGAGTTCGATTTTCCGCTTCGCCAGCCAGCTGCCCTCAGCATCACGGTTGATTTCTTTCACCCCCACGATGGTTCCCAAATCCCACTGGGTCTTGGATTCCTTATCAGGGCCGTCGGAAGAGATTCGAGCTTTGGACGAACTGAGCAAGGTGTAGCGCAAGGGAGCACCCCACGGATCCTTGATCTCCGCCAGAAGAGCCTTCCCTTCCTCGGCGCTGGGCAGTCTTTCGTTCTCCGCAAAGGCGGCCTCGATCTGAGCCAATCCTTCCCCCAGCTCCTCGGTCACGGGCGAACCGATCGATTCCTCGCCCATCACGAGATCATCGGCGGTTCCGACTTTGCCATCGAAGCCCGGGTGAGGCTTCTTATCGACCAGCTCGACCTCGTCGATGAGGATGAAGCTGTTGATCCATGAGGTCGCCTTGTTTCCGACAAAGACGGAAAGCAAGAAGACCGCCATCACCATGGACTTCATGGTCTTGGGAGCCTGGGTGTATGAGAATTCCAAAGCCACGATGGAGACCATCACCTCAGACGCGGTGATGATAACGAAGGCCAACAACTGCCAGGCAATGGACGGACGCTCGCCGGCGTCAATCCACGTCTGAATCAACGCCACCAAGCCAAATGAGGCAGCCATCACGAACAGGCCGATGCCGATTTTCCGCAAAGGAGTGAGCTTGAAGACCTTGTTCACCGCCGGATAGACCAGGAAGGTAAAGAGCGGGATGAAGGTCAGAATCAAAATCGGATTGAGCGCCTGAATCTGGGACTCCAGCCAAGTCACTCCCAAGAAATCGCGGTCCATCTGCGCGGCCTGAAAGACCCAGGACGAACCCGTCTGATCAAAGAGCGCCCAGAAAGCGGCGATGAAGATATAGAGCGGAATCAACTTTCCCAAAGCGGTGAGACCTTCCTTCGAGGTCAGCTCGCGGAAGAACTCTTTCCCCCCAGGAGGAACGTGGATGAACTTGTGGCGGCCCAGCCAGAAAAGCAGAGTCGCCAGCGCCATCAGGACCCCCGGGACGCCGAAGGCCCAGTGGGGACCATACCACTCTAACAGCCACGGCGTCATCAGGGTCGAAACGAAGGAGCCCAGATTGATTGAGAAGTAGAACCAGTTGTAAATCTTGGTCAGGAGATGGGAATTCGTTTTGCCGAACTGGTCGCCCACGTGAGCGGAGACACAGGGCTTAATCCCGCCCGAGCCAATCGTAATCAGAAGCAAACCCGCGAAGAGCCAAGTGGTAGAACTGCCCACCATCCCCATGCAGGCCAAGGCCGCATGACCGAGGCAGTAGACGATGGAGAGCAGAATGATGGTGCGGTATTTTCCCAAGAAGACATCGCTCAAGAGAGCACCTAACAAGGGGGTGAAGTAAACCCAGGCCACAAAGTCATGATAATGCGCAGTGGCCTCGGTTTGGCTCATCGGGGTTCCCCCATTCCCGTCCATGAGAAAGAGATACTTGGTCATGAAGATCACCAGAATGGTCCGCATGCCGTAAAACGAGAAACGTTCGGCAGCCTCGTTGCTGATGATGTAGGGAATACCCGGCGGCATTCCGACGTGGTCCCCGGGCTTGGTTTCGTACTTGGACATAATCGCTTGCGCAAAGTGAATCGCAAACACCCCGAAAACGCGATGGCTTTTTGCTCCAGTTGTTGTCCAGCCCGGAAAAGTTGACATTTCAGTCAGAATTCGAACTCTTGGGCAGTTACAATCTAACGATAATCCATGAAGCCCCCTATTCTCGCCCTCACCCTCGCGACCCTCCCGCTTTTTGCACAATTTCAGCCCACCGAAGAGGTTCGTCCTCTAACAGAAGAAGAGAGCGTGCTCGGTCACAATGGCCTCCGCTATCAAGTTGACCGCGATTGGGCGAAAGTGGATCGCGAGCAAGCGCCCGTAGTGAATGCCCACGCCATGGTCGCCAGTGACGACGGCTTTTTCTACCTCGTGACCGATCATCCCAAGAATGCGGTCCTGGTCTTTCAACCTGATGGCACCTACGTCCGCAGCTTTGGTGAAGGCCTCAAGGGCGGTCACGGCATCGACCTGGTGAAGGACGGCGACCGCGAGTTGATCATCCATGTCGATTGCGGCTGGGAATTCAGCGCGGAAGGCAAGGCTACCAAGAAAACGGGCTCGGTGAACCTGCTGACCAAGAATGGTGAGCTCGTCCGCACCCTCCCCTCTACGGTGGATTTGGGTCTGGAAAAAGAAGGCACCTATTACGGACCTTGCGATGTCGCGGTCACGGCCGACAACGAGATCATCGTCATCGATGGCTACAGCAGCAACCGGGTCCTGCACTTCACCCTCGATGGCGAACTGGTGCGTCATTGGGGTGGGCGGAAGTCAGGCGAGCACGCTGACATTTCCAACGGACACGGCATCTCCATCGACGATTCCGACCCTGCCAATCCCGTGCTGTGGGTGAGCTCGCGCGAGCAAAACCAATTGAAGCGTTTCACTTTGGAGGGTGACTATCTCGACACCATCGAACTCCCCGGAGCCTACGCCGGACAAGCGGTTTTCCACGGTGATCACATCTACACCGGAGTCTGTTGGTCCAAAGATCCCAAGACCGGCAAAAGACTCAACAAAAGCGGATTCGTCGCCGTCTTGGATCGCAAAACGCACAAGGTCGTCTCCGTCCCGGGAGGCAGCGAGCCACTCTACACCGACAACAAACTCTCCCCCCTATCCCAGGCCCAGTCGGTCTTTCTCCATGTCCATGATCTGATGGTCGACAAGGAAGGCAACATCTACGTGATGGAATGGAACGCCGCATGTCGCTATCCCTTCAAGCTGACCCTGCAGAAATAAGGGCCGGTGGCAGAGCTTTCTATTTGCTAGCAAGCCAACCTAGAGGCGGCGAAGCTGACTCAGGTGACAACGTCTTTTTGCAGTTGCCGCAGGTTATAGATTCGTTGGGGCTTGGGGACAACCTCAAGACCCCTTAACGGACGGGAACCGTCTTCACGTTTGGGCGAGAAATGCTCCCTTGCCGATTGGAAGACTTCTTCAACAAAAGACTTTGAGCCAAGGGCCGCTCCATCGCTGAAATAGCGCACTCGGCAGCGGAGGTAGTCACTGCGCTTGAGTCGACCTCCTTCCTTCATGACCTCTAGAGCCTTCTCGCGCGAGATCCGGACCCGGAAGACATGCGCTTTTCCGCCTTGCTTCTCTTTTTGAAGCTCTTCTTCGCGAGAATTTTCAGTAAATGGCACACCAAAGAGGTAACATCGCCATCTCTCGAGTGCTTCTTTGTTAGAAACCCCGGCCGTATCTGAGTCTGGTGCAAGCTCTACTCCGCCCAAGCTATCGACGCGAAAACTTTGCAGCCACTGCAAGGCATTTTGCGCCAACTTGCCTCCCGCCAAGGCTTCGCCATAGCTGCACCAGCGGTAGTCCTTGGGATCCTGGCAAATCTCCGCCCGCACCGGATTGAGGTCGATGTAGGCGGCCATCGTCTTGATGGCGGCGCCTTTTCCTTCCACCAAAACCGAACGAAAGCGGTCTTCCCAAAGGGTGCCACGACGATTGTGGCGACCGTTGAACCATTGGGTGAAACGCTGTTTGAGAACCTTCATGTAGCGGCTGATATCCCACATTCGGCTGAACCACCTTTCGCGCAATTCCTCAGCTGATTTGTCATTTCCCTGGCCTCGATAGTGGGACAGTTCCCACTCCAATTCCGTCGCAGCCTCATCCCCCAGACAACTGCGAACATGGGCAACTAAACCCGCATCATCGGGCAATTTCGAGTCATCCGGACGCTGCGGAACCTCCACGAGAACGTGAAAGTGATTGGACATCACCGCATAAGAAATCACCCGCAAGCCGTAGAGCTTTTCGTAGAGACGCATGTAACGAACGAACTGCTCTTTCTCCGTCTCCCCCAGCAAAAACTCCCGCCCCACTACCCGGGAAACGCAATGGTAATAGGCTTGGGCATGACCGGGGGGAACTTTGACGCGGGGTCGTCTCATTCCGGAAACCTGCCAAATCTCGCTCGTCGAGTCAATTTTCTTTGGAAAGGGTCAGGCATTTTTATTGATGATAATAAGCTTGGGCATGCCCGGACGGAACTTTGACGCGGGGTCGTCTCATTCCGAAAACCTGCCAAATCTCGCTCGTCGAGTCAATTTTCTTTGGAAAGGGTCAGGCATTTTTATTGTTTTTATTGCGCACTGCCGCCACTAACCAGGCAGTCAATGAACGGGGGTCCAGATAGGCCCCTTGTTTTGCAAAGCAGCCATATCCCACATCCACTCTCGACCTTCCCAATTCTTTCTAATAAGAAGAGGGTGAGCGCCTAATATGAAAAGCATCCCCCTCCTCTCTCTTTTCCTCACCTTTCCCCTCTTCGCCAACCCCGATTGGCAAAACGAAGTCCTTTTCGAAGAAAACAAGCTCCCCGCCCGCGCCACTTCCTACTCCTATCAGACCGAATCCGAAGCTCTCACCGCCGACCGTGACGCCTCCCGCCTTCTTAACCTGAACGGGACTTGGAAATTTCACTACAGCCCCAAGGACACTGAGCGCCCCACGGATTTCTTTGCGAAGGACTTCCCAGGCGAAGGCTTCGTCGATACCCCCGTCCCTTCCAATTGGGAACTTCAGGGCCACGGCCAACCGATCTACACCAACATCGTCTATCCCTTCACTCCCAAGGAGTCCTTCGAAGAGAAATACGATTGGAAAGGCCCCCAGCCCCCGGTCCCTCCCTCCATTCCGCGCGACAACCCCGTTGGCTCCTACTTCCGCGACTTCGAAGTCCCCGCCGACTGGGCCAACGACTCCATCATCCTCCACTTCGGTGGCGTGTCCTCGGCCTTCTACCTCTGGGTCAATGGCGAACAAGTCGGCTACTCCCAAGGCTCGCGGCTTCCTGCTGAATTTGACATCACCGACTACGTTTCCAGTGGCAAGAACCGCCTCGCCGTCCAGGTCTTCCGGTGGTCTGATGGCTCTTACCTCGAAGACCAGGACATGTGGCGCCTCTCGGGCATTCACCGCGAAGTCCTTCTCCTCGCCCAGCCGAAGGTCTCACTCAACGACTTCTTCGTCCGCACCAAATTCGATGACCAGCTCGAAGACGCCACCCTCGAAATCCGCCCCAAGCTCTGGGTCAAAGACACCGCCTCCAAACTCGAAGGCTGGCAAGTCACCGCCCAGCTCTACGACCCCGAAAACACCCCCGTCTTCGAACATCCCCTCGCCACCCCTGCCGCTGACATCTACAAAGAGCGCTGGCCCGCCCGTGACCTCAACCCCTTCGCCCTGCTTAAAGGCGAGGTGAAGGCCCCCAAAAAATGGAACCACGAGACCCCTCACCTTTACACCCTCATCCTTTCCGTCAAAGACGAGACCGGCCGCCTCGTCGAAGCCCGTTCCTAAGCAATTGGCTTCCGCAAAGTCGAATTCAGCGAGAAGAACGAACTCCTCATCAACGGTATGCCCATCAAGCTCATGGGCGTCAATCGCCACGACCACCATCCCGTCCGCGGCAAGGCCCTGACCCGTGAGGACATGGTCGCCGACGTGAAGCTTCTCAAAAGATTCAACTTCAACTCCGTCCGCACCGCCCACTACCCCAACGACCCATACTTCCTCGAGCTTTGCAACGAATACGGTCTCTACGTCATGGACGAGGCCAACATCGAAACGCACCACATCGGGTCCCTCATCCCCACCACTCCTTCCTGGACAGCCTCCCTCATGTCCCGCGTCATCCGCATGGTGGAACGCGACAAAAACCAGCCCTCCATCATCTCGTGGTCCCTCGGCAACGAATCCGGCACTGGACCCGCCTTTGCCGCCGCCGCCAACTGGATTCGCTACTACGATCCTAGTAGATTCGTTCACTACGAAGGAGCCCAGGGCGATATCTTTGACTCCGAATACCGCGAAGAACCCGGCGTCGGTTACACCTCACAACAATGGCCTACTATGGCCAATCCCGACGACGCCGATTACGTCGATGTCATCTCGCGCATGTATCCCAATCTCGTGCAGCTCGTGAACATGTCCGAGAACCCCAAGATCGAGCGCCCCATCATCATGTGCGAATACCTCCACGCCATGGGCAATTCCATCGGCGGGCTCGGCGATTGGTGGGACGAAATCAACGCCCGCCCCAACCTCATCGGCGGCTTCATCTGGGACATGATTGATCAAGGCCTCGAACAAACCCATGAACCCACGGGCCAGAAATACTTTGCCTACGGCGGCGACTTCGGCGACGAGCCCAACAGCGGCAACTTCTGCCTCAACGGCGTCTTCGCCTCCCGCCGCACTCCCAACCCCCATGCCCACGAATGCAAATACGTCTTTCAACCCGTCACGTTCGAAAAGGGCAAGACAAGTAGTGAAATCAGAATCACCAATCGACTCAATTTTACAAATCTCGACCAATTCACGCTCCGCTGTGAGCTTTCCGTCGATGGCTTGATCGACGACACAAAACCTCCGTTGTTCGAAGGACCAGTTGACCTTGGACCAGGAGAGAGCACGACAATCTCAGTCAACGCCATGACCCCCGATTTGAAGCCTGAAAAAGAATATTACTTGAACCTTTCGCTTCATGAAAAATCCGACCGTCCTTGGTGCAAAGCGAACCATCAAGTCGCCCACGAGCAACTACACTTTTCGGGACGGTGGCCCGCTCCTCCCATATCTAACGGTCAACTTCCTGTTCGAACAGAAACCGGCGACACCTTTACCATCACCGGCTCCAAATTTTCCGCCACCATCAACAAAACCACCGGCCACCTCACCTCCTACATACTGAACGGCACCGAACAACTCCTCACCCCCCTCCAGCCTAACTTGACCAGACCCAAAACCGACAACGATGCCCGTGCTGCCAACTCCCAGCGGGTCACCAAAGCCACTACTTTTTGGACAAGCCAGCTCAAGAACCTTAAAACCACCTCCGCCACAGCCGAAGCCCAGAACAACGGTCAGGTCGTCACCATCATCCGCGAGACTCCCAAGGTCCAACTCACTCTCGCTTACACCGTCCACGCCGACGCGACTATCGGCGTCGCCATGGAACTCGTCTCCAACGAAGGCAATCCCGACCTCATCCGCGTCGGCATGACCACTGGCATCCCCTCCGACTACGTCTCCACAACCTACTACGGCAACGGCCCTCACGAAAACTACCCCGACCGCAAACGCTCCGCCATTCTCGGCCTCTACGAATCTCCCACCGACGATCTCTTCCACAACTACGCCTTCCCCCAGGAAAACGGGAACCGCACCGACACTCGTTGGCTCAAACTCACTAACACAGAAAACTCCGGCCTCCAAGTCACCGGCGACCCCGAGTTCGGATTCTCCATCTGGCCCTATTCCGCCGAAAACATCGAACAAGCCACCCACCCCTACGAACTCGAGCCCCAAGGCTTCTACACCCTCAACCTCCACGCCACTCAAACCGGCCTCGGCGGCACCCTCTCCAACATCCTCGACAAATACCTACTCGGCCCCGGCACCTACTCCCTCGATTTCCGAATCACGCCTTCCAACTAGGAACGGAACGCGGCTGCCTCCCCGGATTTTTTCCCAATGTTTTTCTCTCGGAGCCAATTCGGCAAAACTCCACAAACTCGAAGGCGCGACCGGTCGCAGCTACGATCTTCAGCTCTGTAAGAAATCGTTGAAAATCTGCGTCTTAGACCTTGTGAAACATTTGTTACGGACGTTGTTCTGGGTTCCTGCAGTCTGTGTGGCACAGGATTGGAAGGGTTTGGAGGTTCCTGCCAATGCGGGCGACGGAAAGAGCTGGGTCTTGCAGGCGACCTCGGACAGCTTTGACTACGCAATCGGTCCGGTCGGGGAACTTGAGGACTTCGACAAGCGCTGGGATCGGTCCTTTATCAATCGCTGGACGGGGCCGAGCATGACGGAATGGAATGCGGGACATAGCTATGCGACCAACGGGCACCTCGGAATTGCATCGAGTCGGAAGAAAGGTGAAAAGGTCGTTTACACGGGGATTGTGACATCTAAGGAATCCTTTACTTATCCGGTTTATGTGGAAGCGCGGGCGAAGTTGAGCAAGCAGGTTCTGGCGTCGTGCGTGTGGATGTTGAGTGACGATTCGACGGAGGAGATTGATATCATCGAGGCCTATGGCAGCGATCGGCCGGATCAGAAGTGGACCGCGGAACGCCTGCACTTGAGTCATCATGTTTTTATCCGAAAGCCATTTCAGGATTATCAGCCAACGGATGAGGGAAGTTGGTTTGCGAGAGAGGGCACGATATGGGCCGATGATTTCCACCGGGTCGGAGTCTACTGGAGAGATCCCTGGCATCTGGAGTACTATGTGGACGGGAAGTTGGCGCGGACCGTGTCGGGCAAAGACATCATCGATCCCAGAGGATATACGAATGGAAAGGGTCTGACCAAAGCGATGAAAATCATCATCAACCAAGAAGATCAGCAGTGGCGCTATGACCAGGGAATCACTCCGACGGACGAGGAATTGGCGAATGTGGAGAAGAGTATCTTCTGGGTGGACTGGATACGAGTCTACAAACCGGAGGCGAAGAAGGAGTAGGCGGGGGAACGCGTTCGGAGGGAATGAGAGTGACCATTGGACCCTCTCGCCCTTGAGAAGCTCACTCCCCTCTCGCAATCCCAGTCCATCTTTCTGCATGCCCACGATCTGATGATCGACAAGGACGGCAACATCCACGTGATGGAATGGAACGCCGCTTGCCGCTATCCCTTCAAGTCGACCCTGCAGAAATAAAGGGCCGGTGGCAGAGCTTTCTTTTCCAAAGCTTCTCCCATCTGTTAGCCTTGCCCTCCGATGCGGTTCTTTTGGAAACATCTCCGGCGCAAGGCGCGCAACAGCAAGTTGGAAAGCTTGCCGGATCTGTTTGCCATTCGGCACCATCGTGCGCACTTCACTCCGAACAACCTTGCCCACGATGCCAAGGCTTCGCTCAACGTCTCACTCCTCGCCATTCCGCAGGGCATGGCCTATGCCACTATCGCCGGACTGCCCATCGTCAATGGTATCCTGTGCTCGGCAGTTGCCTCTTTGGTCGCTCCAATTTTTGCATCGTCCCGCTTCACCATTCTCGGACCCACCAATGCGACATCCTTCATGCTCTTTTCCAGCCTTGCAGCGGGCACCCTGGGGATAGAGAGCGTACCTTTTCTCGTGATTCTGGTGGGACTGCTTTCGGTGGCAGGATCGCTACTGAAGATGGCCGACCTTCTGCAGTTCATCTCCCGCTCGGTCCTCGTCGGCTACATCACCGGAGCCGCCACCCTCATCATCTTCAACCAGCTCAAGCCCCTCCTCGGCATCTCGGGATACTTTGAGAAAACCGATGGCCGCACCTTCCCTGCTCTCGTCGCGAAAATTGGCGAAAATCTTCAACACGCTTCCTGGCAACCAGCCGTGCTCGGGCTTCTCGCACTCACCCTTTTTCTGGTGCTCCAGCGCTATTTGAAAAAGCTGCCAAACTTTGCGCTCACATTAATCATCACCTCACTGGCGGCTCTGCTTTTCCCACGCGAACAGCTCGTCTTTTTCCAAGATTTTTCCCTCAAAGACCTCTCGCCATCCTTCCCGCAAATCAACGGCTTCCAGGACTTGGTGAACCAGACGTCGGTGCTTCTCCCTATCGCCTTCGCCCTCGCTTTCCTCGCTTCGTTGGAAAACACCGCGATGTCCAAGTCGCTGGCCTCGAAGTCCGGTGATCGCCCCGATGTCAACCAGGACATGTTCTCGGTTGGAATGGCGAATCTCGCTGCCTCGTGTCTCGCCGCGATGCCCGCTTCGGGTTCCTTGATTCGCTCGACGCTCAACTACTCTTCCGGCGCCCGCACTCCCTTCGCTTCCATCTTCTGCGGGGCGATTTGTCTGGGCGCCACCTTCCTCTTCGCGACCATTCCGGTCGTGTCCCAGATTCCCAAAGCGGTGCTGGCCGGCCTCGTCATCGCCATCGCCATCTCTCTGGTCTCCCCAAAAAACATTCGGGTCTGCCTGCGCTCCACCCGCTCTGATGCCTTGGTTCTAGTGACCACCTTTTTGGCCACGCTGCTGACTCCGCTCCACGTCGCCATCTTCATTGGAGTGGCCCTTTCGGTAGCGCTCTTCCTGCGCAAGGCCGCGGTCCCCCAGATGGTGGAGTATGCGGTGCACGACGATGGCGACTTGCGCGAACTGGGTGAAAAAAGACCCCGCCCCAATCCCGAAATCTCCATCGTGCACGTCGAGGGAGATCTCTTCTTTGGCGCCGCCGAACTCTTTCGCTCACAGATTCAGCGGATCGCAGCCGACCCCAATCTCAAGGTCATCATCTTGCGTCTCAAGAACGCGCGGCACCTCGACGCCACCTCCGTGCTGGCCCTCGCCGACCTCATCAAATTCATGCGGGAAAACGACCGCCACGTTCTGGTCTCGGGAACTCCCCGCCCGGTCTATCGGGTGCTTAAGAAATCGGGTGTTCTCGATATTTTGCAGGAAGGGACCAGCAAAGAAGAAGGGACCTCCAACCTTTTCATGTTTGGCCCCTCCAACCCCAACATCTCGACCCGCAATGCCCTCCTCCGCGCGCAGCAACTCCTCGGCACCAAGCAGGCGGACATCTCCATCTTCCACGATGCGAACAAGGACAAATAGTCCCTTCTACTCGGCAGCCGTCCCTCGCAAAAACGCGAGATAACCCTCGCTGCCAGCCGCGATATCCAAGGCGATGATTTCGGGTTCCTCGTAGGGGTGGAGCTCTTGCAAGGCCTTTTCCAAAGCGGGATAGTTTTCGGTGGTGGTTTTTAGAAAGGCCAGCACTTCACTCTCTTCACAGACCTCACCCTTCCACCGATAGATGGACGTCGCGCCGGGCAGCAGATTGACGCACGCCACCAGACCTCGCTCCACCAATTGACGAGTCACGTCACGGGCGCTGGCTTCGTCAGCGAAGGCGGTAAGAACGACAAGGGCATCAGTCATTGCCGACATCACAGTTGAGCGAAGTCCCCACGCCAAGCAGAAAGGCACGACCTGCAGACTTGGAATCACCGCCGCTTTGAGGAAAGCTGCGCCCGCCCATGAAGTCCTCGTTCATCGACAAGCTCCTCTCCCGACTCGATCGCCTTTCTCCCAAGCAGGTTCAGTCGTTGGTAGACCGCTTGCTACGCGACAAAGGCTTCTTGGAATCCGTTTTCGAAGCTCTTCGCGAAGGCGTTCTGATTCTAACACCTGAAGGGCAAGTCACTTTTCTGAATTCAGCCGCAGCCAGACTCTTTGGCCTGGATGCGGAAAGGGCACTCGGAGAACCGCTTTCGAAACTCGTCCGCGGACTGGACTGGAACACTCTCTCAGGAGGAAAGAACCCCTCCGTGGTCTCCCGCGACCTCGAAGTCTTTTACCCCGAGCACCGCTTCCTCAACTTCTACCTCTCCCCCATCGTGGAAGATCTAGAGGGCACCCCACGCCACTTGGGAACCGTGATGCTGGTGCGCGACCTCACCGAAACCCGCCGCACCAATGAAGAGAACCTGGAGTCCGAAAAGCTCAACGCCCTCACTCTCCTCGCCGCCGGTGTGGCGCACGAGATTGGCAATCCGCTCAATTCGCTGGGGATTCACTTGCAGCTATTGGAACGAAAAATCAAAAAGCTCCCGCCCGGCGACAGCGAGCCACTGATGGAACACCTCTCGACCGCTCGCATGGAGATCGGACGCCTCGACACCTTGTTGCAAGAGTTCCTCCACGCCATTCGCCCCGCTCGAGCGGTGATGCAACCTTGCCAACTCAATGAGCTGATTCGCGACACCTTAAAGACCCTGGAGCCCGAGCTGCTCTCTCGCGATGTCAGCGTAAACCTGCACCTGCACGAGAACCTGCCGGAGCTGCCTCTCGATCCCGACCAGATTCGACAGGCGCTCTTCAACCTCATCAAAAATGCCTATCAGGCGGTTCCCGCTTCCGGGGGCGAAGTCACTATCGGCAGCACGATGAGTGAACATGAGATCTTAGTCCGGATCGCGGATAGCGGTGCGGGCATTTCGCCTGAAGTGCTCGGCACTCTCTTCGAGCCCTACTCCACGACCAAGGCAGGCGGGACAGGTCTCGGCCTCCTCATCGTGCGAAGAATTCTGCGCGAACACGGGGGTGAGATCGAAATTCAGTCGGAAGAAGGCGATGGCACGCGCGTGACCCTCCACTTCCCCCGCACCAACAAACGCGCCCGCATGCTCCCCGCGCCAGAGCCCGAGGAAGACGATGTCATCGAAGTCTAGTCAGCCAAAAATTCGAGCTTTGCCTCGTGGAACTTTTCCCTACACTGCACAGCCCATGAAGGACGCACACACCTTCTTCCGGGTCTTGGTTCTGAGCCTTATCTCCACGCTATCAGCTTGGTCTCAGGACAATACCGACCCGTCGAAGCTCGACCCCTCCGACATCTACTTCCAAGGGTGGATGGCCCTTCGCGATGCCGATGAATATCAAAAAGAAGAGGACTACCCCAAGGCCTTTGAAGCAGCCACCCGCTGCAAACGTCTCATTGATACCGTCTCGCTCTATCACCCCCAATGGAAACCCCACCTGATCGAGCGCAAGCAGAAGGAAGCGGTCTCTGTTTTGGAAAAAATTGCCCCCCTCCTCCCCGAAGCCAACCGCACGGGACTGCAGCTTTATCGAGGGGACAAGCAAAAGTCCGCTACCCCGACGACCCCGGGACTAACCCCGGCCGAGATCGTCCAAGCGACCCGGATTCAACGCGAGCTGAAGGAAACCAAAGCCCGCCTCAATCAAATGGACGATGTCCGCAATGCCGATGTCGCCCGTCTGCAGCGGCGCATCAGCGAGCTCACTGCAGAGCGGGATCGCTTGGCTGAGTCGACCTTGAATCTTGAGATCAAAGAGCTGAAGAACCGCATCGATCTGGTGGAAGACGAGAAGAGCATTCTCGCCCGACAGCTCGCCGACACCCGCACCGAACTCAGCGAAGCACGCAAGCGAATGGCTGAACTGGGTGACAAGGAAAAGGAATCGCGCAAGGTCGCCAATCAGCTCAACGCCCTTTTGGAGAAAGAACGCGGCGTCGCCAACGAGGTCATCAACGGTCTCCGCGCGCAACAAAAGAAGCTGAGTCAGGAGCTCACCGAAACCAAGCAGATGCTACTCGCCGAGCGCAAACAATCCGAGCGCTTGGAACGCTTGCTGACCGATGCCCGTGGCGAAGTCGAGACGCTCACCAGTGAGCGAAATCACCTTCTGAAGGAAAGAGACCACCTCGCCGAACTTCTTCAACTGAATCAAGGCGACCGGATTCAACGCCTCATCGAGCAAAACATGACCCTCGCCCGCAATCTGCGCGAAGCGGAAGAAGCGATGAAGAATCTGGCCGAGAACAGCGACGCCAAGACCGAGGAGCTCCTCAATGCCGAACGCGATTTGGCAATGGCCAAGTCGCAGATTATCGAGCAGCGCCAAGAAAGCGACTCCGAGCTGCAGCGCCGCTTGGGCTTGGAGCGCAAATTGAAAGAGGCTTACGAAGAACTCAAGGCCCGCGAGTCTCTCGCCGACATGGACTCCGACCTTCTCGAGGAGAACCGCGAGCTTCGTTCGGTGGTAGAGAAACTTTTGGTCACGCAAAAGCGTCGCCGCGAGGAAGCTGAGATGTTGATGAAAATCGCAAAGGAGAAGCAAGACGACCCCGACTTTGCGCAAGCAGTCGAGCAACTCGTCGGCGAAGAACTGACTTTGACGGCCGACGAACAGGTTTTGGTGGAGGCAAGTCGCTCCGACGGCCAGTTCACCCTCCCGACTGGTCGCAATGATCCCGAGCAGGTTCAGCTCAGCAACGCCCAGCTCCGGCGCTACATCTCCGCGCTGGGAACTGCGATTGAGAAGGCTTACGCCCGGGGAAAAACCGAGGTTGCCCTCGATCTCTGCGAACAGCTGCTCGACGAGCACCCCGGTCACGTTCCCACCATGCTGGACCAGGGGGTCATTAGCTTGAAGATGGCTCTTCCCGAGCAAGCCATCGATTCCTTCAACAACGCGATCACAATGCAAATCGCGCCCCTCCCCTACGCCCACTTCATGAAGGGCGTCGCCTATCATTCCCTGGGCCGCTTTGCGGAAGCGCAAAAGGAATATGAGATTGCGATCCAACTCAACCCCTCCAACGCCGAGGCACACAATCGTCTTGGTGGGATCCACGGCCAGATGGGACGCCTCGGCGAGGCTCGCGAACACTTCGAGATGGCCCATCGTTTGGACAAAACCAAGCTGGAGCCCCTCTTCAACCTGTCCGCCCTTCACCGCAATATGGGCGAAGAGGACGCGGCCCTGAACTACTATCGCCAGTTCCGCAAATTCGGTGGCCAACCGAATCCAGAGTTCGAAAAGCTTTTGGCGAAAGCCCAGCGCGAGGCCGCCCCTGAAGAGGCGGAAGCGGAGGGCGCTCCGGTGATTGCCCTGCCCGAGGGGGAACAGGCGGAGACCTCCACCACGATAGTCGCGGAGCCCAATTAACAGAAAAACCGAATGCCCGGGCCCGACTGCCCCGGCTTTCTTCTTTCATGTCCAGCCCCCCAGTAGCGCTCACTATCGCCGGTTTCGACACCTCGGCGGGCGCCGGTCTGCAGGCTGATCTACTGACTTTTCACAATTACGGCTTTCACCCCCTCACGGCCATGACTTCCCTGGTGGTGGAGACCCCTTTGGAAGTCACCGCCACGCGCCCCGTGAGCGCCACCGACTTGGAAAACCAGGTTCACCTCCTTCTCCATACCTACCCCATCGCAACAATCAAGATCGGTCTCCTGGCGCATCCGGACCAAGTCCTAGTCTTGGCCAAATTGCTGAAAAACCTCGATCTCCCAATCGTGCTCGATCCCGTGGGAATCTCTTCCACCGGGTCAGCCATGCAAATGGCTGGCACCTCCGAGGCCTTGGCTGAGCATCTCGCTCCCCTCGCCTCTCTCATTACTCCCAACTTGCCCGAGGCCCTCTCCCTTTCCCAAGAGCCCACGAACACCGCCCCCAAGGAGCTCGCCCGCCGTCTATCCAGACAGTTGCGCTGCGCGGTTCTCCTCACCGGTGGTCATCATGGCGAAGGTGACGAAATCTCGGACTTTCTGGTTTGGGAAGAAGGCGAGGCCACTTTCCGCGCCTCCCGCCTGTCCAGCCCAGCCTCGCTCCATGGAACCGGCTGCGTCCTTTCGTCCGCAATATCCGCCGAATTGGGCTTGGGACGGGGACTGGAAAAAGCAGTCGCAAGTGGTCGGGACTATCTGCGAAGCTCGTTGGCGCATTATCACAGCTTCCCCTCGCAAGAACCCCTGCTGGCTCTCAATCATCACCTCCGATCAAGCCACGACGAATGATTGCTTCCCCTCCGGTCTCGCGCTAGCTTTTTGAACTGGAAGGCGATGTTGAGTCGCTTATCCATGAGAACCGATGATGTTTTTGCGACTCTTTACAGCCCTGCTTTTCTTGCTAACTGTTTGTGTAACAGCTCAGGAAGAAGATGCAGCCATCGTCGAAGCCAATCGGGCCGAGACCTGGTTTGCCGAGGCCGATCGTGTGTATGAATACGGAAAGGCCCAACAATTGGAGAGCAACTTCTCCGAAGCCGCGAGGGCTTTTGCCGCCTGCATTCCCATGTTCGAGCGCTTCGCAAACACCTACCCCAAGGACCCCGATGCCCCGAAAGCCGTCTATCGCGCCGGAGTTGCCGAACTCTTGATTGGCCGACGCGAACGGGCGGAGACCAAATTCGTAAGTACCCTGATGATGACCAAGAAGAGGGGGCAAACAGCTGCCGCCGCCGCTTTTCGATTGGGAGCATTGGCTTACAACGACGAATACTACAAGACCGCCCTGCCTCACTTCTCGGTTGCCGCCAGCCAAACCGATAAAGCGGATCTGCGGCACAAGGCCTTGAACTACGAAGCCCGCTGTCTCCTGCAAACCCAGCGGATTCCGGAAGCGGAAAAGGTTCTTTCCAAGCTAGTCAACGACCCTGATGAGCCCAACGACTACCGCGACCAGGCTCGCCTTGCCCTCGCCCACATCGCAGCCACCTCCAACCGCTTGCAGGAGGCCTTCGAGCTCTACCTCACTCTTGCCGAGATTCAAACCGTCGAACCCGCCCTTCTCGGTATCAAAGCTCAAGCCATCGTCCACGGCGGAATGACCGCGATGCGCCTGGGAAATACCGACCAGGGGCTTGAGATGCTCAACACCGCCTTGAAGACCATCGGATTGCCCGATGAGTCCAAAGCCGAGGCCCAGCTGATGCTGATGCAGCACGAATTCGCCGCCGAGAACTACAATCGCGTGCAGGAGTTGTTCCGACTCGGACCGTTCCGTGCCGCCCGTCCCGAGACTACGGCGGAGACCCTTCTCTACGCAGGGCGCTCTTCCGCCAAGCTCGGTCAGCACAATGCCGCGGTGGAGATGTTCTTGGGAGTGGACCGCGCTGTTCCCAATACCAAGATGGCCTACGAAGCCAGCTACCGGAAGCTCCTCTCATTCTACGAGATGCGTGGCACGAACCTCCCGGAACTCACCGCCTCCTTTGTCGAACTTTATAAAGACAAATACCCCAAGAGCCCCTGGATTCAGCAGGCTCGGGTGATGCGGGCGGAGACCTATTTCAGCTTCGAGGATTACGCCAATGCAACCGCCGCTTGGGAGAGGGTGAACTTTTCCCGACTTCCCAAGAATCTCCAAGGTCCCTGCCTGTTCAAGAGTGGCTGGGCTCTGGTCGAGAATGGCGACTACAACAGCGCCATCGGAATTCTCTCCGAGTTCATCTCACGCTATCCGGATTCGGAGGACTACTACGCGGCCATCGCCAAGCGTGCCCAATCCTACCTCGAAGTCGGCGACCGCATTTCCGCTTTGACAGACTGCGAGCGCATTTTGGAACGCAAGGAGGAAGCTCCCGCACTGGCAGCGTTCGCCCTCCAGCTTTCCGGCCGCCTCTACCGTCTCGAACGCCGGAATGACAAGATGTTGGAGGCCTACCAGACTCTCCTGAAGGATTACGACAGCCTGAGCCAAGACACGGTGGCTCGCGCCAATTACAACATCGGCTTGGGATACTTTGACGAGGGCGACTTCGAGACATCATTGGTCTATTTGAACAAGGCCCGCAACTTGGTGCCCGAGTTTTACGAAGACCCGGCCGGCACCACCATCGCGCTCTGTCACTATCGCCTGAAAGACGCGGAAGAGCTTCGCAAGGCCGTGGCCCGGCTCTATGCAATCAACCCCGAGAAGCAACTCCCCCGCCGTCTTCTGGTGTGGCTTGGCCTGCAGATGTATGAAAAGTCCAACTTCCCTGCCGCCGACTATTACCTCTCGCTAGTCACCGCCAAGGACGAGCCCGGAAGCACGGAATTGGGCATCTGGAAAGCTTTGGCCAAATCACGACTTGAGGTTCCCGGACAAGAATTGCGGGCCCTCGAAGCCATCGAGACCGTCCTCGCAACCGAGAACGATGCCTTCTGGCGCTGCGACGCCTTTTTGGACAAAGCCAATGGCCTCATCGCGCTGGGTCGCTGGGATGAGGCGGAAATTGCCGCTCACCGGGGTCTCGATCTCGAGCCCCAGGGAACTGTGAAGGCCGGTCTCCATCTTGCGATTGGCGACATTTCGCTGGCGCGTGCCGATTACAGCGCGGCAGCCTCCTCCTACGTGCGGGCAGCCGAGTTCTTCCTCAACGATGCGGTGATTCAACCTTTGGCCCTCTACAAGGCCGCCTGGTGCCTCAACAAGGCTGGCGATAGTCAAGCAGCCGAAGCTTTCGAGGAACGCCTCCGACTGGACCACCCCGACTGGAAGGCCCCCCATAGTTTTAAAATCAAGCCCGGCTCAGCCCTGAATCACAATACGGCCGAACAGCCCGAACCAGTTCCCCAGAACGAGGAAGAAGCGGCTCTTCCCGCCGGCATCCTTCCTGTCAGCAACTGACATTTTTCACTTTCGTCATGCACGCCAGCGCCTTCCAAGAGGCCATTTCAGCCATTGTCCAACGGGATTCCCGTTTCGATCCCGATGCCTATTTCTTTCTCAAGGAAGCCCTCGACTTCACCGTCAAGCGCTCCAAGGAAGAGAACGAGGGCGAGAACAGGCATGTCTCGGGTCCTGAATTGCTGGCAGGCTTCCGCGATTTCGCCCTGGAGCAATTCGGCCCGATGGCAGCAACCCTCCTCCGCGAGTGGGGGGTGCGGCGATGCACCCATGTGGGAGAAATGGTCTTCGCTCTGATTGGCGAACAAGTCTTCGGAAAACAGGATTCCGATACTCTCGAGGACTTTGGCGACATCTTTGATTTCGAAGAGGCTTTTGTCCTGCCCTTTCTTCCACAGGAGAACATCCACCACCCGGCGGCTTAACCTTTCTTGACAAGCAGCCCCTCCAGACCGACTTCCCTTTCCCGATTATGAGCTCTACCCCTGCCACCAAAAAGGCCAAACGCGTCAATGTCCGTCGTCCCGAAGTGATGGAACTGGTGCAAGCAGAAGTTGAAAAGCACTACCGCTCGGCGGTGGTCGAGAAGCTCAAAAAGCTGGGCGGCACCCTCACTATCAAGGACACCACCATCCGCCTCGCCCAACAATTTGGTTTTTGCTATGGGGTCGAGCGCGCCATCGACTTGGCCTATGCTTCCCGCCGCGTCTTTCCCGAGCAAAACATCTACCTCATCGGTGAGATCATTCACAATCCCGAGGTCAATCGCCAGCTCGCCCAGATGGATATCAAGACTCTTCCCTGGAAAGAGATGAACGAGCAGTATGAGGCTCTGACCGAAGAAGACGTGGTCATCGTGCCCGCCTTCGGAGCTCCCAGCGAGTTCATGGACAAGTTGGCAGAGAAAGGGTGCTACATCATCGACACCACCTGTGGTGACGTGATGAAGGTTTGGCGGCGGGTCCGCACCTACGCCAAGTCCGGCGTGACTTCCATTATCCACGGGAAAAAGGGCCATGAAGAAACCCGTGCCACGGCTTCCCGGGCCTTGGGCGAAGCAGGCAATGGCCACTACCTCATCATTCTCACTCTGGCGGAAACCGACTACGTGTGCAAATACCTCTCCGACGGAGGCGACCGGGACGAGTTCTTCGCTCGCTTTGCAGGCGCAACCTCACCGGGCTTCGATCCTGATATTCACCTCACACAAGTTGGAGTGGCCAATCAGACCACGATGCTGAAATCCGAGACCGAGGAAATCCAGAAGCGCGTCCGTGATGCCATCATGAAACGTGATGGCGACGACTCCAACTTTCTCGTTTTCGACACCATTTGCGGTGCCACCCAGGAGCGACAGGACGCCCTCTTTGAGATGCTGACCGCCCCCATGGATGTTCTTTTGGTCGTGGGCGGATACAACTCGTCCAACACCAGTCACCTGGTGGAAATCGGACAGGAAGAGCTGCCGACTTTCTTCATCCAGGATGCCGACTGCCTTTCCTCTCTCGAGACCATCGCCCATTACGATTTGGAGCAAAAGACCGAGATTCAGTCAGCCTACCCCAACAAGCTGCTCTCGAAAGAACCCACCGTCATCGGAGTGACCGCCGGAGCGTCTTGCCCATCCAACCTCATCGAAGCCACCATCCTGAGAGCCTTCGAGCTGCGTGGCATTTCGCGTGATGAGGTTTACGCCGCCTAAGAAAAAACTTCGAACAACCTGTCAACGCTTTCAGTCCAAAAACCTACTCTCCCATGATGCGTATCCTCTTATTCCTCTCCCTCTTCTCGACTCTCGCGGCCAAGGAGTTCGAGATCACCTCGATTGCAGCCAAGGTCAACGGACACGCCATTACCAAGAAAGAGGTTGAATCTCTTCTGGCTCCCCGACGGGAGGTCCTCCAGACCATGTATCCCCGCCAGGGTGAGGTCTATCAGCGACGCCTCAAGGAATTCCGCGACAACATTCTGGAGCAACTCATCAACAATGAACTGCTCCTCTCGGAAGTCGAAGGCCGGGCCAGCATCCCCGACCACGTCGTCGAACAAGAAATTGCCCGCATCGTCCGTGAGGACTACGATGGCAAGGAAAAGGAGTTCAACGCTTTCCTGCGCGAGAATGGATTGACCCGACGGGGTTTCCGCGAACAACAGCGGGAGCAGATTCTCGTGCAAGCCTATCGCTCCCAGCAGTTCAGCGACATCGCGCCCCCCACCGAGAGCGAAATCAAGGCAAAGTATAACGAGCGAAAAATCGCCATGCGGGACCGCACCAAGGACACCATCGATTTCCAAAAAATCTTTTTAGTCTCCCGTGACCGGCTCGACCCCAACGTCACTCCCGAGCGGCAACTTGCTTTGGCGGAAAAGATTTTCCTCGAGCTCAAAGGCGGCGCCGACTTCACGGAGATGGCTAAAAAGCATTCCGACGGGGCATTTGCAGACAAAGGCGGCCTCTGGGAAAACACCCCCCGAACCGACCTTTCTCTCTCATTTGGAGATGCCCTCTTTGAAGAGTCCAAGGCGGGAGATTTAGTCGGCCCCCTCAAGGACCCGGCAGGCTTCACGATCGTGAAAATTCTCAAGATCAACTATGGCCCCACTCCTCCCTTGTCGAACAAGGACGTCCGCGAGCGGATGAAGAAGGAAGTCGATATCGAGAAGCGGACCGAGAAGTATGACGCGTGGATCAAGTCGCTGAAGGCGCACGCGATGATCGAACGGAAAATGTGAAGGAAATTGGCTCTGCCGGTTCTTTTTCGTTTTTCATCGCTTCGATTTCCGTTTTGCTCACCTCGTGCCCACCGAAACAGTTTCTCTCGCTTCCGCCCGCTACGACATTCTCGTCGAAACAGGCTCCCTCCAAAGACTGGGGCAACATGTTAAAATTGCCGGACTCAGCGGGAAGGCCGCCATTATCTCCGACGATAATGTTGGCCCCCTCTATCTCGACACCGCCCTCAGCTCTCTAACAGAAGCGGGCTACGCGGTCACTACTCACCTCTTCCCCGCAGGCGAGGCCTCCAAGTCAATGACCCGGGCAGACGAGCTCTGCCGCAGCCTTGTGCAAGCCGGACACGACCGTTCATCATTCGTCGTCGCACTCGGTGGTGGCGTCACCGGTGACCTAGCGGGTTTCGTCGCGGCAATCTACTACCGGGGCGTTCCAGTCGTCCAAGTCCCAACCACCATCGTCTCCCAGGTCGACTCATCCGTCGGCGGCAAAACAGGGGTGAATACTCCTGAAGGAAAAAACCTCCTTGGCTCCTTCCACCAGCCTTCCCTCGTTCTCATTGACCCCGCAACTCTCACCTCCCTCCCACCTCGCGAATACCGCGAAGGCTTTGCCGAGGTGATCAAACATGCCGCCATTCGCGATGCCGCCATGTTGGCCGAACTGGAAGCGCTCAATCCCGACGACGTCCCTCCTCCACCCGAGCTTCTTCTCCGCAACCTTGCAATCAAAGCACGCATCGTGGAAGACGACGAAAAGGAGACCTCCGGAACCCGCGCGCTCCTCAACTTTGGCCACACCATTGGTCACGCCATTGAGGCCTCCGTTCCCTACGGACAGCTTTTACACGGCGAAGCCATTTCGCTGGGGATCCGCTCCGCCCTGTATCTCTCCGAGAAACACTCGTCCCTCGGCGCAAGCGACCGCGACCGCATCCTCGCACTCCTCAAGCAATTCCAGCTCCCTCTCACTTTGCCAACCGGGCTCACGACGAGTTCTCTTGTGGAAAAGATGAACCGCGACAAAAAGTTCTCGGGCGGACAACGCACCTTCGTCCTCCTCTCCGAAGCCGGAAAGGCACACACCAGCAAGGAAGTGACTCCCGAATCGGTTGAAGAAGCAATTGAACTGCTCCGGACCCCCTGCTGAGAAAAGGAAGTTCTCAGAATCGACTTCCCCCACCCTACCTCGTCGTTGAGGTAGGAAAAAAACAAGAAGTGCAACTGACCGGATTTTTCGAGAAGGAAGGGACCCGAGAGAAGATCCCAAAATGGTTCAATAAGAACAACCCGCTACAACTCAAACAGTTTAAGGATGACAAACTACCCAACGATCCCAAAGCTATCAAACCCATGGCTGGAGTATTTTCTCAACTCGAAGGCATTCGGCGATTGGGAGCTACTGACGGTTGAAGAAGGCTTATATCTTTAAAAAAAATCAGGCTCCATCCGGGTGCGCAGAGTCCCAACCGCAACTGCAAAATTGGTTATCAAAACTCGCCGGCGGGCAGGTTTAGGAGCTGACCCACATCAACTTGCGCAAACAGACTTTGCGGCCATATTGCGAAGTGCCAGCCGACTTGACCCTCATCTTCCCCCACCAACTCTTCGCCGAACATCCCTCACTGGAGAAGAAACGACCGGTCTATCTGCTGGAAGACCCCCTGCTATATGGCATCGACCGCCATCAGCCTCTTCCGGAGCTCCATCCTTTCAAGGCCGTCCTTCACCGGGCATCGCTCTTGGCCTTTCAGGAACGCTTGGAAAAGGAAGGCTTCGAGGTGCAACTGGTGTCTCTCCCGACTTCCCCGGCGACGACTGAATACCAATTGGAGAAACTTCCTCTCGCACAACTGACCCGGATTCACCTCGCTGAAGTTTCGGACTATCTCATTGAGCGAAGACTCATACGATTCGCGAAGCGAAACGACATTGAGCTCGTCACCAGTCCCTCGCCCAACTTCCTGTCTCCTTCCGAATTTCTCGAACGAGAGTTTCCCGAAGGGAAAAAGCCCTTCATGGCTCGATTCTATCAGCACCAGCGTCAACGAATGGACATCCTCATGGAAGGAAGCGAACCCGCAGGCGGCCAATACTCATTCGATGAGGACAACCGCAAAAAGCTGCCGAAGGATCACCCGGTTCCCGACGCTCCTGCCTGTAAACCCAACGCCTTTGTCAAAGAAGCGGCAAAGTGGGCCGACAATCGCTTTGGGAAGAGTGAGGTTCCTCGCGAATCTCTTCCCTACCCCGTAACCCACCGCGACGCCGAAGCTTGGCTGGAACAATTTCTCACGGAACGTTTTCAAGAGTTTGGCCCCTATGAAGACGCCATCTCCACCCAGCAACGCACACTCTTTCACTCCGTTCTCACCCCCATGTTGAACATCGGCTTGCTGTCGCCGGAGCAAGTGGTCGAGCGCGCTTTGAAGGTTGGGAAAGAGAAAGAAATTCCTCTCAACTCCCTCGAAGGCTTTATCCGTCAGGTCATCGGCTGGCGCGAGTTCATGAAGGCGATGTATGACCAAAAAGGCGTCGAAATGCGCAATCGGAATTTCTGGAATTTCAATCGCTCCATGCCCCAGGCCTTCTATGACGGCACTACAGGAATTCCCCCCGTCGACGATGCCATTCGCCATGCGCGGGAGACCGGATACTGCCACCACATTGAGAGACTGATGGTGCTGGGAAACTTCATGTTGCTCTGCCGCATCGACCCCGATGACGTCTACCGCTGGTTCATGGAGCTCTTTATCGACGCTTACGATTGGGTGATGGTCCCCAATGTCTACGGGATGTCCCAATTCGCCGACGGTGGCCTATTCACCACCAAACCCTATCTCTCCGGTTCCAACTACATTTGCAAAATGTCCGACTACAAGAAGAGCAAAGATTGGGCTCCCATCTGGGATGGGCTTTACTGGACCTTCATTGATGACCACCTCGACATTTTTGCCAAAAACCACCGCCTCTCCATGATGGCGAGAACTTGCGAACGAATGAGCCCCGACAAGAAAGCCGAGCACCGTCAGAATGCCGAAAGTTTTCTCCAGCAGCTCAAGTGAAGATCTCTAAGCTGAGGCCTCGAAACCGAAATCCTCAATCAGTCCCTCTCCGTCGGCGGCCTCGGTGGCCAGATCGTCGCAGCGCTCATTCTCGGCATGGCCAGCATGGCCTTTCACCCAATGCCAAGTGACCTCATGCTTGGCCCGGAGGCGGTCCAACTCCTGCCAAAGGTCGGCGTTCGCCAGTTTCTCGCCTTTGCCGCGCTTCCAGCCCTTCTTCTTCCAGCCCTCGATCCACTTCTTGTTGTTGGCGTCGACCAGATACTTGGAATCGGAATAGATCTCAACAGAACAGGGCTTGGTCAAAGCAGCCAGACCAGCCATCGCCGCCCTTAACTCCATCCTATTGTTAGTGGTGAGACGATATCCCTGACTCAACTCTTTGGTAAAAGTTCCACTCTTCAAAATGGTTCCATATCCACCTCGACCGGGATTTCCCCGACACGAACCATCTGTATAAATCTCTACTTTCGTCATTCCTATTCCTTCCCATCCCAGGGACGTGCATTCCGCTGAGCCTGCTCCCCCTTGAACCAGAGCTGCCAACTTTCCAAGGTAAAGCGGGCCCGTCCCGAAGTTTGCAGCTTGGCAGAAAGCTCCTCGAGTCGAATCAACTCCGCATCCACTTCACTCTGCGACCAAACCCGATTCCAGTCTGGTTCATTCTCTTTTAGCAGGAGAGCATCTGCGCCCAGCTTACGGGCCCAATCCTGATAACTCCCCACCCAATCATTCTGCTCCGAAAATTCCTGCCCGGCAAAAGCCTCGAAAAATTGCACCGCGCCCCAGTCTCCATTCTCCCAATTCTTAAGAGCCTTTCCGAGCTGCACCATTGCAATCTCCGGTTGGCCCGAACACTCTTCGTCCAAGGTGAAGGGCTCCAAGTCATCCCATTCGCCCAACAATCCTTCCAACGCCACTTGAGTTCCGGCTTCCAAGCCTGCCGAGCCCAATCGCTTCCTCAAGTCGTCGAAGACCTGCCGCGAGTCTCCCGCCCGCCCATCTAACAGAGCCGAGAGACCCGCCTCATACCCAGCCCAAGATGAAGTCGGCTCGGGCACTTTTTTCTGACGGAACAACTTGAGATAATTCAGTTCTGCCTCATTAAATTTCCCTGCCTGCAGCGCGTTCCTCGCCCGCTGATACGTCTTCGCGATTCGCATCGCATCAGTCTGGCCGTTGTCCTCTGGAACCACCTCACTGGCTTCCACCACCTCCTCCGGAGCTTCCGAGGATCGTCCTTTGAGCGCCAGAGCTCCGAGCCCGATTAACCCTAACAAAACGAAGACTACAATCCACACCATGCCCCCGTTGCCCCCGCGCTTCCGCTTCACTCCCAAGGGCGTGACCTGTGGTTGGGCCTCCCCCTTCAAGGCCCGCTGAAGCGCAGCGGTGACATCGTCATAACTCGCGGTGCGCTCCTCCCTGCGAAACGCCATCATCTGCGAAACCAGGTCTGACGTCGACTGGCTGACGCTCGGAGCCACCTTTCGTAAGGGAAGAGTCTGCCTCTTGGCTTCCAAAAGGGTTTTGGTATTCGTCGACGTCGACTCAATCGGCGGCTTTCCAGCCAGAGCATGGTAGAGGGTAGCCCCCAAGGCATAAATATCGCTTCGGAAGTCCTCCACCCCCGCCTCCAAAGCCTCGGGCGGAGCATAAAAGGGAGTGGCAAAAATCTCCTGAGCCCGCGCGAGCCCCGATTGCGTGACCAGAGAAAGCCCGAAATCCACAATCTTTGCCGTTCCCTCGCTGTCGACCAATATGTTGCCGGGCTTGATATCGCGGTGGATCAAGCCGGAGGCCTTTGCCGCCTTCAGACCAGCCGTGACCTGAAGCGCAATCTTGAGGACTTCTCGCTCGGGCAAACCAAGACCAGTCTCCAAACGCTTCTCCAAGCTCTCGCCCGCAATGAGCTCCATCGCGATATAGAACCGTTCAAAGGCCCGACCAACCGAGTAGACCCGCACCACATTGGGATGGCTAACCAAGGCGGTCAGCTCGGCCTCCCGCTCGAATTGAGCCGTACGGTATTCGTCACTGGAGTATTCTTCATTGAGAACCTTGAGAGCAACCTCCCGCCCGAGCGTTTGGTCCTGCGCAACGAACAAAACGCTCATTCCCCCGTAGGCCAATCTCTGTTGGAGACGGTAACTTCCGAAAGCAATCTTCACCCGCACCTCGGCCCCACAATTCGGGCATGCAACACGATTGAACGGACCGGCGGCGGTCACGTCCATTTCGCCACTGCACTCGGAGCATACTGCGATATCGGCCATTCGAGGGGGCAAGGATGCCCGAGAAATAGTTTCTAGCAAAGAGCTAAGGCCGTATTTCAACCCCTTCGGCTGAGCTCGCAGCAATGAGCCGAAAATCCGGCCCCAAAAGCCGTCATCCAATAGTGGAGATCCGAATCCGGAGCGTCTAACAGACGGGTCTCGAGCCCCATCATGACGCTCGGGCTACTGCAATTGCCAAAGTCCCTCATCACCGCCCGCGTCTCGGGGAGGTCGTGCGAAACCACTCCTTCCACCACCTCAACGACATCCCGCCCGCCTGAATGAGACAACACGGCGTCAGGGTCACCACTCCGCTGAGCCCACAGCTTGGCCACCGCCTCACCGGCCAGCTTGGGGACGGTGCGATGCAGCTGGTTTTTCAAAAAACCTCCGCTGTTGACGAACCGTATTTTCTCGCGCTGCGCAGGCTCGTGCTGCGTCGCGAATCGCCCGGCCTGCCACTGCCCCTCCCTCGCCCGGCCAGCACCCGACCAAATCGCGGAGGCCGAAGCATCGCCAAACAAGGCGGTACTAATCAAGACCCCGGGTTCATCATTCATAAAGAAGGCGAGCGAGCACGCCTCCACAGCCACTGTCGCCACCACCGCATCCGGATTCGCGCTCAAGAATCCCTGAGCGGCCCGAAACATCGGAATCGCGGCCCCACAGCCAAAGCCATTCACGTCCTGCAGAAAGGCCGTTTTTGAGAGCCCCGCTTGTTCGGCAAGGTAGCTGGAAAGCCCCGGACAGAGATATCCAGTGCAGGAACAGACAAAAAGCGCGTCCAGCTCTGAAGCCTTCACGCCCGCTTGGTCCAGCGCCTTGCGCAGGCTCGCCACCCCCAGACGTGGTGCCTCGCGTTCGTAATGATTGTTCAACTCCTCCGCCCCCATGGAGAACAACTCCAACGGATCGGGCAGAACAAAGGAGCGTCGTGAAATCCCTGAATCTCCGCAAAGAACCTTTTCCAACAAAGAATAGGATCGCGGCTGGAGGGACCTCACCCCTTCCGCCTCCCGGATTCGATGCCAGACTTCTTCTTGTTCATAGACGTGGGGGGGAGTGGCCTTTGCGACCGATTGGAGGAACATCATGTGAGAATTCGATTGAGAAAGGCAAAAGGAAGGAGACCGGGCTTGGCTGCCGCGGCGAGCACCTCCTGAGCGGGTGGAGCCAGTATGGCGCGGTGGAGACCTTTGGCGAGGGTGATTCGACGATTGAATCGCTGCGCGAGCTTGCGATGAACCTGCTCACGAGCTGACTCCCAATTCACCCCCCCCTCGGAATAGCTCTTCAGAGGCTGCAGCGCACACTCGGCGGCTTCGAAGGCCATCGACATTCCATTTCCAGTAAAGGGCGGAATCATCCGCTCGGCATCACCGATTGCAAGAATCTCCGGATCGTGCCCCTGTGCTCCAAAGTCAATGCCCGCAATCCCACTCACCGAGGTATCATCAGCAGAAACATCGCGCAATCTCTCTGCCAACTCATCAAGACCAGAAGCAGCGAGATAGGCTATCATTCGTTCACTCCCCTTTCCGCCCAAATCTCTTCGCTTTCGGAAAAGACCACAAACATTGACCCGCCCATCTTCCACCGGCGTCAGTCCCACGTAGCCTCCATCACCCAGATGCATCTCCAAACCCGAACGAGTCTCTAGACCCAAAAAATGAGCTTTCAGCCCCAACCATTCGCTTTCCTTTTGCAAGCGCCGCCCTGCCGCCCAGACCCTACCCGGGCGCGGCTCAGGCACAGCACGATCGCGGAGGGAAACTTCTCCACCGAGCGAAACAAAACGAGACCTCATCCTTTCGTCCATAGTCCAGCGCGAAAGGGCTCGAACCGGACGTTCCATACTGGTGTCTGCAATCAGACGCCCCTTCAGCCACCATGTCATCTCCTCGTGAACCTTTGCTCCCTCGAAGAGTTCAGACAAGCCCAGCGCGCCCAAGGTCTCATCGCTCACTCCATTGACAAATTCCCCGCAAAGCCGGTGCCGGGGGTAACTTCCCGCTTCCCGCAAGACCACCGGAACATCGAATCGCCGCAGACCTACCGCGAGGGACAACCCCGCGATCCCGCCCCCCACTATCTCGATGGAATGTTTGCTCAAAATCCTAGCGAACATTCACCGGAAAACCATCCGGTCAATTGAAAACCCCTTCCCGCACCGCAACCGATCGCAATCCACCTCGCAAAGTCACCCTTTCCATCCATCGCCACCCGTCTATCAGGCCCAACTTGCGGGGTAGTTCGCCTTTCTCAAAACCAGCTCGAATACTCACAATCATATCGTGCCGCGTGACTTCGTTAACGAACGGGAACAAGGTATAGCCCTCTGCTAGCGCCAAGGGAGATCGCAAGGGTTCCGCGAATACCAAGCACTGCCGCGAGGCGAGAAGCTCCCCCAGGCGTTGCAGCTGATCGTCCTCAAAGTGATGCAAAATCAAGCTCCCAACAACAATCGGGGCGCGGTCATCGCCAAGGGTCTCGAAGAAATTCCCTTGGGCCCAGGAGATCCCAGAGTTCAGCTTTGCCGGCTTGGGCTGCAAATCATAGCCTCCGCAATCCCACCCCTTTTCAGCCAAAGCCTGCAACAACTCGCCGTGCCCCGCTCCCAGCTCGGCAATAGCCCCGGCGGATGCTCGGCGCGCGAGTTCGCGGACAATCCAACGCTCATTCCCCATCAAAACGTTGATGAGCCGCAAATCCCGCCGGCTACGGACGGCCCGCGGGTCGCTCCCGTCCAACTCATCGAGTATCTCCGGCACCACCTCCCGCTTCATCGTTTTTTCTTTTTCAATTCCGCCTGGGTGTGCTCCGCCCGACGGATGGGATCAAAGACTTCGGCCGCACCCGCCATCTTGACTTCGTAAACAAAAGTCATCAGCTCCCCCAGACGACCCGTGGGAAAACCTTTGTCTTTGAACCACATGAGATATTCGTCCGGCAAGGCCACCAGCAGCAGGCCCTTGTATTTGCCAAAAGGCATTCGGTAGACGCACAGATCTTCGTAGATCTGGCGCCACTGCTCTCTATCGATCTCGGCGAACTCCATCTCCACACAACTTGGCCCGTCTGGAGGAAAAGAAAAGCCTTCACCATCCCGAACGTCCAACCCGGGAACTGGAACTGAAAGAACTGCGCCCTACCGAACTGGAACGACTGGATGAACCAAAGGAAGAGGAGCGGCCAAAGGACGACGATGAACTGATGCGGGAACGACGGGCGGCTGCTCGTTGCGCAGCAGCTGCAGCTTGGGCCCGGCGTCGACGTCGAGCTTCCTCAGCCTCGGCGGCGGCAATAGCTCGCCGAGCCTCCACGATGGCAAATCCCGCGTGGCGAATACAATCGTGATACTCCCCTCGCACAATGGCACGATTGGCTGATTCAATCGCCATCAATCCGGGAGTTCCCGAGACTCGGACGCCGTATCGCCCTTTCCAATGCACCGCGCTGCGCAGGGCTCCTTCCGCTTGGGAAATCCGGGTCATGGCCTCCCGCGCCAGTTGAAGCTCCTCACGGATCACCATACTGGCCTCAGCCAACTCCTCACGAATCCCAGCCAGCTCCTCATTCACCGCGCGCCAATCACCGTGAGTGCCCTGCAACTCGGCATCGGCCTTCGCCAGCTGCGAGGTAATTTTCTCGACATGTCCCATCGCCTTCTGCAGCCGGTTGCTATCGGTTACCCCATCAGTCTGAGCGGCATGAACGAGCCGTTGGGTTTCCTCCTCCGCCGAACGTGCCTGCCTCAGGGTCGCCACGGTGTTGTCATAAATGACCAAATCATTGTCGACCTCACCCCGGACCACGGTCAATCGCTCCGAGAGCTGAAGCAAAGAATCTGCCGCAGCAAAGGGGTTGTTATCTTTTCCAGTAGCCTCCACCGCGGAGCGAGCTTGGTCCCGTTGCGCTTCCGCCTCGACAAAGAGCGCAACGGTAGCCGCCATCACCCGCCGATCCGAGACCGGAGCCTCCAGGTCCTTGCAAGTTCGCAGCAGCTTTTCCAACAAAAGTTCATTCTCATCGGAAAGAGCCGCAAGGGCGGATTTCCGCTCCTTCACTTCCGAGCACAATGTCTCTCGCGAAGCGACAACTGCGCTGCCCTCCCGCAACAAATCCCGTGACTCGAGCAGACGGGCAGACCGATGACAGGCGCTCGCCTCCTCCAAGATCTCCGCCACCCGCTGAGCCCGTCTTTTGAGAACCACGGGAGCATCTGCGTAAGAAGCATCCTCCCCGCCGCTGAGGTCGACTAACAATGCCGATGAGGAAAAATCAACACGCAGCGACTCAACCAACGCGACAATTTCACGCTCATGATTTGCAGTGAATTCATGATTGGATTTCAGTTCGCGATGCTGCTGCTCAAAAACGCGAAAAGACTCCTCGGAATCGGTCACCAACTCGCGGGTGCTGGCAAGAAACCCTGCAGCCTGGTCGAGAAAAGCCTCTGCCGCCCCCGGCTCCCCCGCATCCAGAGCTGCCAAGGCGGCCTCGCGTTGGGCACGCCCTTCCGCCAAGTGGGTATCCGGATTTCTCTCGGGGCTTTCGCTCAGCACGCGGTCAGCGGCCACCCCCAACCTCTGCCCCAAGGACGAACGGGCCTGCCGCACTTGGGTCGCAGCGGCATCAAGGGCCGGCTTAATCTCCTTCTCGGCCCTGCGACCTTCGGCCAACGACTGTTCGACCCGCTCCGCAAAGGCCATCAAGGACTCAACAAATGAGGAGATGGAATCGCCCGCCGACTGTTGCATTCCGGCGAAACACAACGCTTCAGCCCTCTCACTCAAAAGGTCCATTTCCCTCTCGATCCAAGAGGTTTGCCGACCCAAATGCGCGAGATCGCGCTCATCCCGTTTAACCTGTTCCCAGCGTTGCTCACGGAAGGCAACCACCCCTGCAATCAAGGCTGAAGCTTCGCTCACCATCCGTTCACCGACCGCTATCGGTCCCCGCAACGCGGCAACCGGATCACCATCGGCCAGCTCGGTTCCCTCTGCCAACTCACTTTCCATCACTGGAATCCATTGCGAGAAAAGATTGTCCAATAGTAGCCAGCCGTCGGACTCCCAATCGTCAATCGTTCCCTCCAGCCGCTCCAAACGAACAATTTCCAGCGCAAGCTTTTCCCTTCGGCTTACAATACTGGTCCATGCATCGTCGACCTCTTGCAGAGCTTCGCGTCCCTCTTGGAGCGCCGCCTGCAGCCGTTCCTGCCACTGGGACAGCTCGAGGGAAAAATCCTGACTAATCGCTGCACCCAAGCGTTCTTCTGGCGCACCCGGCAACGGTGGGGGCAAGGAAGGATCACAGACGACCTCGGAATCCAGAAGCTCAATCGCCTTTTCATAACCTCCCCGACTTACCAAATTACGGGCCCCGGGAAGTGGGCTGCGGGGTTCAATCAGACGCGCTCCCTGCTCGATCAGATCCTGCACATAGGACGAAATCACGAAGGCCCGATCCACAGCGGCAAGACCTTGCTGGCTTCTCGCCAAAGTATCCCCCCGGTAGCCTCTGGCATCGAGTTGGTCCGCCGGACCCACCACGAGGGCAGCCCAATCGAGCATCTCCATCAACTGATCGGAAACCTCACCCATTTCGTCCCTCCTTTTCTGCAGCAGCGCTTCCGCCCTTTCCTTAATCTTCCGGCGACGACGATTTCCCGCCAGTCCACCCACCAGCAAAAGCCCGCCAACCCCAGCTCCCGCCGCGCCGGTGAGAACCTCCCGCTGCTGCTTCATCTCGGCGGCCCGAGCCAAAGTCCTTTCCCGAACCAGGCGAAAGTCAGAGTCCTGTCTCACCAAGCGCTCCGCACCCTCCTGAGCTCGATCCAGCAATGTGCGGTAGGCTGACTCCCCCTTCCGATGGACTTCCTCTGCTGCCTTCAGCTCTGCGAAAAGTCCTTCTCGCGATGACAGGCCGCGGTCATTTTCCGAATGAATCTCGAGCTCCTTCAGCTTTTGCTCCAGGCGTTCCATCTCACGGGGAGCCTCATTGTAGTCCTGTAGGAGGAGCCTGAACTTTCTCATCTCATCCTCGGTTGAAAGCGCTTGATAGCGCGCGGACTCGACGTTCCCCCGGGTCAGGAAGGTTCTCGCTTGCTGAAGTTGCGCGCGCCAAATTCCGGTCTCCTTTCGAACCAAGTCCCCCTCTTGCAAAGTGGATTCCTTGCGGAAGCGCTCCAACTCCCGTTCCACCTGTTTCAAGTTCTGCTCTGCCCGCGCAATGGTGGCCTCGACGGCCTGGCGCCGGACCTTCGCCTCTTCCGCTGCCGCAGCGGCCATCCGCTTTTCCTGCTGCAGGCGAGACTGTAAGCGCCCCTCGATACTCGTCACGGTATCCCGCACCGCGTCCGCTATTCTTCCTCCATTTCTCATCGCACTGATCGCGGCGGCATCCAGCCGGCCGGACCAGCGATTCCCTCCCAAGCCTCGCTTTTCATATTGATCGCCTCCGAAATAAGAGAACTTTCGCTCGGCAAGATAAATCACAAAGAAGACCCCGTTGCGCTCACCGGTAGACTGATCTCGCAAACTTCCAAAACCTGTCTTCCCCAACAAATCAGACTCCAGGGCCTGCTCCACCGCGTCGATTCCAGTCTTGGAGCGGTAGCGCTCCCCTCGAGCCGATTCCATCAGAAGAATGACCCAGTTCTGACCATTCTGGTCCAACCACTTCTCGAGACTCGCAAGCTCTGCATCCGACAAATTCACCTCTCCCTTCACATAGAGATGCTGGTCGGGCGCCCACTGCTCGACGAGGGCGGTGCCTTGCGGCAGCAACAGAGCCGTTTCACTCGCTAACAGGAGCGGGAGGCCCATGAGCAGAATAAGAATCCCAAAAAGTCTCAGTCGCATAGTAGCCTTCTAACCAAGGACGTCTGGTCCGACAAGAATTCCACGCGCGAGAGATTGGAGTTGCCCCGACATCGGCAAAGACGTTTCCTCTCAAGGATGAACACACGCGGCAAGTTAGTCGTTCGGATATTGGCCGGGATCGGAGCCCTCCTGAGTCTCTATCTTCTCACCATGAAACTGAACGGGCAGATCTCGTCGATCTCCGGATGTGGTTCCGGCGGAGGTTGCGCCAATGTGCTTGGCTCGCGATGGTCGCAGTTTTTCGGGATTCCAGTCAGTGCTTTTTCCAGCGCTCTTTACTTGACCATTCTCGGCCTCACGTTTCGCTTCAACGCGACCTTGGCACGGTCAGCCAGCATCCTCCTCTTTGGAGCTGCCGCTTGGTTTATGGGGCTGCAATTCTTCTACTTGAAAACCTTTTGCCCATGGTGCCTCGCTACCCACCTGACAGGAATTCTCACTGCAACCGCCCTCCTCCTTCACCACGGGGATGAGAAAAAGAAATCATCCATTCATCAATGGACGGTCGGCTTGGGAGGGATTGCTATTCTGGTGGCGGGACAACTCTTCGGCCCCGTTCCGGACACCCATTTGATCACCGAGGAAAAACAACCCTCCGAACCTAAAGAAACCTCCCAAGCGGAAACGGGAGAACGAATGGTCAGCTTCCCCAACAGCGAGACAGCAGTTCCGCTCAAAGACCTCCCTCATATCGGGCCGATCGACGCCCCTCATGTGCTGATCAAATACTTCGATTACACCTGCAATTCTTGTCGCGACATGCACGGGGACCTTGGAAAGCTTCAGGCAAGCTATCCCGAAGAAATCACGGTCGTCTATCTCCCTGTTCCACTCAACCGTTCCTGCAATCCCCACCTCAGTTCGCGGGTGAAGGACCACGAAGGAGCTTGCGAGTTGGCCCGGCTGTCGCTGGCAGTGTGGAAAACCAATCCTGAACTTTGGGAACAGGTCCACAATGGCCTATTCTCCCGCCCGGTGCTCTCGCCCGCCATTGCAAGAGGTCACATTGAGCAACGGGTGGACAAAGTGCAGCTGGAAGAGGCCTTGAAAGATCCTTGGATTGCGGAGCGCCTCACAAGCAACATGAAGACCTATCAGACCATGGTTATCGCTACGGATCGCATGCCCAAGCTGGTGATGGAAGGCGGCTCTGTGATGCATGGCATCAGCAGAACCACCGAGGACTTCGTCAAAACGATTCGAGAGAAACTGAAGCTGTAAAGTGTCGCTGCCTATCGAAGGCCCTGAGGACCTGCGGCCTTGGGCTTTTCGAACTCGAGGTAAGTGATTCCTGTCGTCCGACTGTCTTCGCCGTAGGACTGCACTTTCATGGTCTTGATCGAGTATTCCCCTCCACCAACGCGCATGATATCGGTCACCTCAAAGACTTTGATACACTTGCCGTCAGCGCGATATCCGTTGATTCGCATTAGGGCTCCAGACGCCTTGTGCACCCAGACATCGACCGTTTTGTAAAGTCCGGCAGCCTTGGGATTGACGAGTCGCACTTTCCAAGCATCACGACCAATGCCGAGATTCTCCTCTCCCAACACAGTGGAGTTCGGCCAATAAAGGAACGACATCGCAAGGTCCTCATAGGTCAAGTCGGTCCCCATCACCGGCTGGGTGATACGCTTTTTGTCGAAGCGCTTGATGCTGTTCCCGACCCCTTCAAAGAGATCATACTCATCGTCAGTCAACTTGAGCTGAAACTTTTTCCAAACCTTTCCCTCCAATACCTGAAACTCAATTCCTTCATTCTCGTGAAGAAAGAGGGCGATATTGGTCTTGGCATTGTTCTTCCGCAGGACCCCCGTCAAACTCGTATCTTGCAAAGTGGCCACATAACGGGCCGTTCTTAAAATGTCATCGGCGTCGGGTTGTTGGGCGGCAGCACCCAGAATACTCGACAAAAACAGGAGGGAGGTAAGGAAGAATGTTTTCATGGCTATTTTTTCCACAGTTCCCCCATGGGACACCCAAAAGCAACTGCGTATTCAGACAAGTGAGCGGAAAAAAGAGGCCGTTTCGTCTATTTTTCCCTGTCCTCGGCTGGAAACCGTCAAACCTTGCCCGTTCAAAACCAGAACCTTTCGAAGAAAGAGGCCATCACCTTTCCCTCGCCGACCCAGCCCATTTCCTACAACTCAGCATTGGCAGGCAAGACGGCAAATCGCTTTCGAGCAACAATTTCGATACACATTTTTCTGCTTAGTCACTTGCACTCCGCTCGGTTCAAACCAAACTCCGCCCATGAGCCAACTCTCACAATCGGTCAGTATCCACCCCTATTTCAAAATCAACGCGGGACAGGAAGACGCCTTCGAGGCCCTTATCGCAGACTTCGTCGAACGGACTAGCACCGAGGAAACTTGCCTCTACTATGATTTCAGCATCTCCGGGGACCAAGCCTACTGCCGGGAAGCCTATGTCGACGCAGCGGCTGTTCTTCGCCACCTGGAGAACGTGGGATCATGCATCGAAGCAGCAGGAGAGATCTCCGAGATGTACCGCCTCGAATTCCACGGACCCGCGGACCAGATCGATCAGTTGCGAGGACCTTTGGCGGACTTACCTGCAGAGTTCTACGTCTGGAAAAACGGAATCGACCGTTAGGCCGCTCAAATAAAAATCCATCCGGCCTCGCACTTCCGGGCCATCGCTTCCTTGAGTCGGCAAAACGCATCTCACGAGAGGGCATACTGCATGATTTCCTTTCGCGACCTTCCCCGAAATTCTCGGGTTTTCGGATAAAGGCGCGTTGGCACTCGCTTTGCAAAAGAGAGCGCATCCATGAATGCGACCACTCCCTCCCTGCCCCCGAACCTCGTCTACTCCCACGACGGGGACTCCGGGTTTCGCCGCAAGGGAGCGGGCCGTGGCTTTGCCTACTACGACAAAAAGGGAAAACTCGTCAAAGACCCTGAGATCAAGCAGAGGCTGCAAGCCCTCGCCATCCCGCCTGCTTATCAGGAGGTCTGGTTTTGCGAAAATCCGCAGGGTCACCTGCAGGCCACCGGTATCGATGAACGCGGTCGCAAGCAATACCGCTACCATCCCGATTGGACCGCCTGGCGCGACCGGCAAAAGTTCGATTCTCTTCTCCCCTTCGCCAAAACCCTCCCCAAGATTCGAAACGCGGTCCGGGCTCACCTCGACTGCGACAGCCTTTCCAAGGATTCGGTCATTGCGGCCGTGGTCCGCCTGCTCGACAAAACCGCCCTCCGCATCGGCAATGAGGTCTATCAGCAGGAAAACGGCACCACCGGATTGACCACCTTGAAGAGTCGACACGTCGAAACCCATGACGGCTACCTTCAACTCAACTTTCGGGCCAAGGGAGGCGAACGCAGGGAGTTTGAGCTCTACCTACCCACCATCGCCTCGGTGGTGGAAAAGCTAGACGACTTGCCGGGACAGCGTCTTTTTCAATATCGCCATGCGGACGACGAAACGCTCCATCCCATCACCTCAACCGACATCAACGAGTGGCTGAAGGAAGTGTCAAATCTGGACATCAGCGCGAAAGACTTCCGCACTTGGCGGGCGAGTCAGCTCACCTTGAGCCACCTGCTGCAACATGAACCCGCGAAGAACAAGGCGGAGACCATTAAACAAGAAAACAGCGCGCTCAAGGCCACCTCGCTCGAACTCGGTCACCGTCCGCCAGTGTGCCGCAAGCACTATGTTCACCCCATGATTCTGGAAGCCCATCGGGAGGGGGCCTTGCAGGACTACTTGTCCCCCAAGCGTCGCCTGAACGGGTTGAGCACGGCTGAGAACAAGCTCTTGTCCTTTCTCACCAAGATCGCCTAGCCAACGAACAACCCGGAAAACCTAATTCCACTCTCACTCTCGAGTCTTGCGCACCAAGCTTTCGAAGTATGGCGGAATGATGGTATCGAACGTCATCTCCTTTTTGGAAAAGGGATGAATCAGGGTCAAGGACGCGGAATGCAGGGCCAGGCGCGGTCGCTTGCGGGCAGGTCCCTTGCTCTTCTGAGCAGGCTTGGGCGTTTCCGCTTCGGGCTTCTCGCCGCGATATTTCTTATCTCCCACCACAGGGCAACCAATGTCGGAGAGATGAACGCGGATTTGGTTCTTCCGGCCTGTTAGCAGGTCGATTTCCAACAGGCTATTCCCCTGCCCTTGTTTGATGACCTTGTAGGCCGTTTTGGCCAGCTTGCCCTTCTTCTGGTCGGTGGTGGAGTAGACCTTGTGAATGGCGTTTTCGGTCAGATAGGAAGTCACCACCCCTTCGCGCTCGGGGGGCTCCCCATCGACGACGGCATAATAGGTTTTCTTAAAGTCGTGCCACTGGTCCTGCAGAAAATGCTTCGCCTTCTCGCTTTTGGCAAAGACGAGCACTCCGGAGGTGTCACGGTCCAGGCGGTGCACGATGAAGATCCGGTGGGGGGACTTGGGGTTCCCCTTCCGGACGTAGTCATTGAGCAGGTAGAAGGCGGTATTCTCGCGCACCTTTTCGCTGCTCACCGTCAGGAGCCCGCTCACCTTTTCCACCACCAGAATATCGCGATCTTCATAGAGAAAGGTGATGCCCTTGGGGTGGTATTTCTTGGGCGGGCGTTTGAAATTCTTGTCGTTGTCGGACATCGTGTGGGCGGAGTGATAGCAGAAGCTCTCTCTCCGGCGCGAGGAGATTCCCGCAGCCGCCCCCAATAAGGCTCGCTTTTCTCGCTAAAATTCCCGATAGCCTGCCTTTCGTTATGGCCAATCCCTTTCTCGCACTCGGTGTTACTGAAGACTTTATCCAAGGATTAGAGGAACTCGGTATTCGCAAGCCGACCCCGATTCAGCGCAAGGCCATCCCCCATCTCATCGAGGACGGCCGCGACTACATCGCCCAGGCCCAGACCGGAACGGGCAAAACCGCAGCCTTCGGGCTCCCCCTTTTGGCGAAAATGGACCCCAAGGACAAAAGCATCCAGGGCCTCGTCGTCGCCCCCACCCGCGAGCTGGCCAAGCAGATTGGCAAACAGCTGTTCCGCTACACGAAATACTCCGCCAAGGTCTTTGTCGAAGTCGTCAGCGGCGGGGACAATATCGACCGCCAATGCGCCGCTCTCAAGCGTCCCACCCAGATTGTGGTGGCCACCCCGGGCCGTCTTCTCGACCTCATTGAGCGAAAGGCGCTCGACCTCTCCGCGGTCAAATATCTTGTTCTGGATGAAGCTGACGAGATGCTGAGCATGGGCTTTCAAAAGCAGCTCGACCAAGTCTTCAAGTTGACCCCCGCCCGCAAAGGGACCTGGCTGTTCTCGGCGACCTTCCCGCCGAAAGTAGAAGCCCTCGTGAACAACAATCTCTCCGCCAAAGCGCCCTTCCAAAAGGTGGACCAAAAAGACGTCGTCAATCGCAATATCGACCATCGCTATGCCGTGATGGAGCACGCCGAAAAAGACGACTTCATTATCGACTTCCTTGAGGCCCAGGGCGAGGAAAGAGGTCTAATCTTTTGTCGAACCAAGGCCGGTTCGGTCGCTTTGGGCAATCAACTGCGCAAACGGGGTTTCAAGGTGGAAGTCCTGCAGGGCGATCTGACCCAGTTGGAGCGCGATAAGGTGATGCGAGCCTTCAAGAAGGAGCGGGTGCAATTCCTCATCGCTACCGACGTGGCCGCGCGGGGCATCGATGTCGCCGACTTGTCCTTTGTCCTCCATCATCAACTGCCCGACCAAGTGGAGTACTACACCCACCGCAGCGGCAGAACCGCACGGGCGGGAAAGACTGGCCTGTCCCTCGTTCTTTTGGAGCCCAAGCAGCGTCCCCGTCTCAAGCGCCTGTCCACCGAACTCAGCATCGAGTTTAAGACATTCCATTAACATTGGATTACTTTAAATAGTAATCAACTGTTACCGATTCCATATCTAACGAATATTGAATCAATTTGCCAATAGCGGCATAAAGGTCTTGTTCACCCACAAGACCATGCGCACGAAAACCACCCTTTTTGCGATAGGACTCAGCAGTTCCATCACCCTTTCCGGCCAGGATCAACAGGTGCTGCTGGATACAATGGACTTCGCCGACTATCAGGTCTCTCAACTGGACTTTGGAGATTTCGCAAACCCAGACGACAACTCCTTCGTTGATGGCTCGGGATTCTACGGTGCAGGAGAAAGTGGCAACCCTGGTTCCTATTTCCAGCTACTTCACTATCACGATATTATTCGCGAAATTGAAGACAACCCGGTCGGCGAGAGTTTCAATACCGAAGTGCAATCCTTCGCGGTAAACAACGACGTCAGCTATATCCCAACCGTCGATGGTCCCTTGGGTGATCTCACCTTCAGCGTTGATTATCGCACAACCGCAACCGAGTACTTCTCGATGACTTTCGTAATCGATAACGCGAGTCAGAATACGGGACGAATCTATTACGTGGACGACTCCCAACTCATCGCTGACGGGCAGTGGCATACCGCGACTTTCGCAGGAATTAGCGATGCCGATACTCCCCATGTCTCCTTCTCTGGTGCCGACGCCATTCAGTTCGGATTCGGTATCTACTCGGATGCCTATGTGGAGTATGAGCCAGTGGAACTCTACTTCGACTTTGATAACTTTCAGGTAACCAACGTGATTCCCGAGCCATCTACCGCGCTTCTGGCCACTCTGGCTCTCGGAGGCCTCCTCGGTCGACGCCAGCGCTCTTAAGTTTATCCGCGAAAAAGGCCTTTCTACGAGCCGGACCACTCTGACTTGTAAATCCACCCTCGTCACTGGGTGCTTGGGACTGGAAAATGGAATCGGTAGCCTGATTTCTGATGCGACTTGATGGAGGTCCAGCCTGAGAGGCTCAGTCGGCTGCGCTCAGGTTCAGCGACCTTGAAAAAGGAAAACTCAGCTGTCCCGATTCGTCATTGGGTCGCGAATCCTTGGTATGCCGTGAGACCCGAGAGGTCTTGGGGTGCAAAACCTATTCACCCACTGACTCCATTTGAAATTTCGCGCCAACACGATCCTCAGTCCAGCCAAGAAGCTGGCCCTGACCTGTCTCGGGACCGCCCTGACAGCCCCCCTTCTCGCCGACCAACCCAACGTTCTCATTCTTTACTATGATGACCTGGGCTACACCAATGTCGGCTCCTACGACACCTCGCAAACATCCTACACCCCCAATCTGGATGCTTTGGCGGCAAGCGGGATGAGCTTCACCGCCGGCCACTCCGCCGACGCGGTCTGCACCCCCTCGCGCTACGCGCTCCTGACGGGACGCTACTGCTGGCGCACCTCCTTGAAGACTCGCGTCATCGGGGGATACTCCAAGCCCCTCATCGCGCAAGATCGGCTGACGATTGGCAAGATGTTCCAGTCCTTGGGCTACAAGACCGCGATGGTGGGAAAGTGGCACATTGGCATGCAGTTCTACAGCCCGACTGGCACGGAGGTGGACCTGGGAAATGATGCCGATGTTTTGGGGACTAACCTGACCTCCGCCAGCGATGATGAAATCGACTTTTCCAAACCACTCACCCGAACCCCGAGCAGCACCGGCTTTGACTACTTCTTCGGGACCTCGGCCTCCCTCGACATGCCTCCCTATGCATGGATCGAAAATGAGACCATGCTTTCCAAAGGCGGCCTAGTGGTTGGCAGGAACGTCGATTTCTCCCAAGCCACTCCCGCTACCAACTCCGACTATCAGGAAGGCGAGCCCATTGGAGCAGTGAACAACGTGCGTGATGGCGCCTACGACCCCACTTTTGTGGTCTCTGACTACCTTCAGGTGCAAGCCGCCAAAGTGGCCGACTTGCTGAAGGATCGGGCAGCTGATGGAGAGCCCTTTTTCATCTACGTCCCCTTCCCTTCTCCTCACCTTCCTTGGGCGGTGCAAAGTCAATTCAGCGGAACAACTCCCTTCGCCTACGGAGACTACCTGGCCCAATCCGATCACTATGCGGGAGTAATTTTGGATGCCTTGGAGGACCCGGACGGTGACCCCGCGACTGATGACAGCCTGGTGGACAGCACCATCGTCTTCATGAGCAGCGACAATGGCGTGGAGAAGAATGCCATGCGGCAAGGCCTCAACTCGAACCACGACGGCAATGGTCCCTTCCGCGGACTGAAGCTCGACAACTGGGAAGGCGGAACCCGCGTGCCCTTCATCATCCGGTGGCCCGGAAAGACCAGCCCCGGTTCAACCTCCGATCATCCCTGTTGGCAGGGTGATTTTTTCGCCACCATGGCGGAGTATCTGAACTACGACCTCTCCCCCGGAGAAGCACCGGACGCAGAAAGTTTTCTCCCCGTTCTAACAGGCGACCCCATGCCGGCTGCGCGACGGCCGGCCACGATTCAGCATGCCTACAACGGGCAGCTGGCCATTAAGGACAAGGATGGAATCTGGAAGCTTCTCGACGGCACGGGTGGCAATGGTGCCCTTTCCTATGATTCCTCTAACAACGAAATCACCGCAGCAGACTCGGCCGGGATCATCTTTGGAACTCCCCGCCAACTCTTTAACCTTTCGAGCGATGTGGGCGAGGACAACAACCTTCTCCCCTCGACCGATCCCGCGATTTTGGCCAAAGAGCAGGAACTCTATCAGTTGCTCAACGAGATTCGCGGCAACACCACCTACGGAACGGATGGCGACAGCATGGTGCCGCCGATCGACACCGATCAAGACGGTCTACCCAATTACTTCGAGAACGAAAATCCCGGACTCGATCGAGCAGATCCGGCAGATGCTTTGGAGGACTTCGACTCTGATGGTCTCAACAATCGGCAGGAATTTGAAAACGGAGCCAGCTTATTCGATGCCGATACCGATGACGACAGACTATCGGACGGCTGCGAGGTGCTCGTCTACAATTCCTTGCCCGCCAATCCCCACTCCGATGCCGATGGCTTGGCCGACGGGGACGAAGTTCTGATCTGGCACACCAATCCCATTGCAGTCGATACCGATGGCGACGGAGTCAATGATGAAGAGGAGCTGGCGGGATTTTCCAATCCGCGGGTGGCCGAATCGACCCTCAGCCTGGGTGCCCCCGTTACTATTTCCCTCAGTCCATCCGTGCTGCAACAAGCTGGTTCGACGGGGAATGCAAACGATCCCGCAGTGCAAGGAAGCTGGACCGATTCGGGCGAACTCTACGTGCGCGAGCGTGCTTCGGGCGGTAGCCAGCAGAACACCCGCACCGCCCTCTTTCTGAAGTTTGACCTGAGCGAAATCCCCGGTCTCATCACCGAAGCCCGTCTGCGAATCTATCAAACTAACAGGCTCAATGAGCTCCACAGCGACGCCCTCCAATTGGGGCGTGTCACCAGCGACTGGAGTCCCGAAGCGGGCAGCTATCCCCTCTTCCAAGGAACACCAACCACTGATGAGTTCATCTTCGGAAACAATAGCGACTTTGGAACAGCAGTAACCGCCTCGGGGTTCTACAGCGGAACACCGGGAGGGGCGGGAGATGAGAACGGCTTCGATCCCGATGGCCAGCTGACTGCGATGGCCCAATCCTGGCAGAGCGAAATCACGCCAAACTACGGGATGAAGATCTCCTTCTCTTCACAAGCGTTCGTCGGTGCGGCCTTCGCGGAGAACGATTTACCCGGCACTCCCGAAGACGAATCCCTCCAGCTTCTGGTGACCTATGTTCCGGTGGAGAACAAGGACTCCGACGGCGACCAGCTCAATGACGACTACGAACTGGAGGTCTTTGGAGATCTCAATCAAACCGGAGACGGTGATTTCGATCAAGACGGAGTATCTAATTTGTTAGAATGGGCCCTAGGCGGAGACCCCGTTCGCCCTGGCAACTTTCCTGGCCTTTCGCTGGACAAGAATGGCAATCAGCTTTTCGATCTCTCATTCCATCGCGTGGTCGACGCCGGCCTCGGCTTTGAGCTTCAACTTTCAGAAAATCTAGTCGATTGGACTCCCTTTCCTGATTTCTATCAGGAAGCCATTCCCTCACCAGAGAGCGAACTTGGCGACGACTTTGAAAAGATCACTCTCGAGCCAAACCAGCCCTTGCCCGAATATCTCTTCTACCGCCTCAGACTTCACTGGGGCAACTAGCAAGCACGTTTCCCCACTTCATCCTCGCCCTAGCGCTCTTTCTTCTCACTGAACCTGAATAGGAAAAGTGACCCCGTGGTAGTCGACCCGCTCGTAACGAGGGTCCCAGCTGAAAATGCAGATCTCTCTCCGGGTGGGTCTCATGACGATGGTCGATGCGCTCAATAGCTTCCACTTCTCCTGCACCGGATGATAGTAGTGATAGCTCACAGGAACGCTCGTCGACTTCGCCAAGGATGGCGGCACAAAGACCTTTCTCGTCCCCGGCTTGAGAGCCAGCTTTTTGTCACCCAACTGCACGGCAACGTCGAGTTGGCTCAGATTCAAATAGAGGGAGTCACCTCCATTGAACTTGGCCAAATCCTGTACGAGGCAGTGAAAGATCTCCTCCCCCTTCTTTTTGGCGCGAGGGGTCAAGATCACGAGTGCTTTCGTCATACCATCAGGGATGCGAGCTTGGGCCAGAGTCAGGTAGATAGTTTTCTCCGAGTCCTCGGGGTCGGGGGCAGCCTTGACCACTTTGATAATACCGTCTTGTCCAAATTTGACCGGCGCGCTCACCGCCCGTTTCGAAAGAAGAGTATCCGTAATTTTACTGCCACTCATCACCTTGACGGGGTTCTCCAACTTATCTGGGATTTGTGTGGCTACGAACCAAGCAAGGCGTCCCGCGGGCTTGTCCGAAGCGCCCTCTTCCTGCCCGAATGAAGTTCCGCTCGCGACTAGGAAAAGGAGAAGCGATTTGAGCAAAAGCTTGTGCAATGATTTCTTCATAATTTCAATTAAACGTCCTCTTTCTGGAGCCAGCGAAAACTCCTGATTTCGAATTTTCGGCCCAGGCTCCGATTGATTTCAGAGAGCTCCCCGTTGTCTTCAAAGTCGTTGTTCCCATCTAGTACACGGGCGGCGACCTCTGGGTCATCACTGCTGTCCACATACTCGGGGATGCGCTGCACAATAGCCTCGCACCAGGCACGGGCAACTACCGTTCCGTTGGCAGCCAAAGTTTCTCCGTAGGCACGAATGCGGAAGGTGTCATCTCTAACAGTGAGGGTGTTGCCAATTGGTTTCAAGATGTCGGACTGGATCACATAGCCGGGAATTCCAGCAAAGCGGGAACCCTCGGCCGCTTCCGGAGTCTTGAATGAATGCTGACCCAAGTCACTTTCCGTAATCATAAAGCCCGGTCCATTTTTAAAGCGATAATTGATCGAATTCGAATCGGGATTGTGGTCGTCATAGTCAATCGCACTCTGGAGCGCCCCCATAGTCCCCAGCTCATCGTTCGAGAGCCGCCGGTTGATGAACTCGGAGAGATTGAGGAAAGGCCCACGCAGCTTGACCTGCTTGACACACTCTTGAGCCAAGCGCTCCAACTGCTCATCATCCAAGAATCTCACTCCGCTCCAGGCTTGGTTTCCATCACTCCGCGCAACACCGGTTTCTGGATCATCCATTTCTTGCCCGGTCGTCGGGGTATTGAATCGGGAAATTGCGATCTCTTTCCCCTGGGGCAACGCGACCTCACCCAAGCCTCCATTCTCCCGCTTAATCAGCTTCCGTTCCCGAATCCCCATAAAGAGCGCCTTCCAAGCAGGGACCGAGGTGCTGTTCACGTTGAACATGCCATCAATCATCAAATGCTTGGCTGCCAAGAGGTAGCCTTCAGCATCGGCAAAATCCTTTTTGACCTCATCATCTGGAGCCAACTCTGAGGGTCGATAGAGTAGACGACTGTTCGCTAGCGAGTCTCCCTCCACCAGAGAATCGATATTCTCCTGCAAGCTCTTGGCAGCACTGGCGCCAGGCCGAGTTTGATCGGCGAGTGAAGAAACAAAGTAGTCGTCCCAAAGGGCATCGTTGAGCAAGAAGGTGTGATCCCAGTAGTCATTGAAAACCTTGTTGTCGACAGTCTCGGTATTGCTCCAATTCGTTCTCACCTTCGGATCCTGACTCTTCGAGTTGTCGAAAAACTGATACACGTCCTGACGGGGAATCATAGGATGGACGAAGGAGTTGCCAATCCCAGGTCCGGTGATTCCGCTTTGATAGGCGACCGTTTTGCACTCAGCACTATAGAGAGAAGATTTGGCCGCGAAGGGGCGCTGCTCCTTCTGAATCAAGTGTGACCCGTATTCGCCGAGTTTCAGCCAACCCGGGTTGATTCGCATATTGGAAAAGCCCGCCAGACTTCCCACTGGCGCGGTGGGTAGTTCGAGCGCGGGAACTGCCGTGACTTTTTCATAGGGGCTCGCTCCAGACCCGAGAAAACCCAGTCCGCCCAAATGCGGGACAACCTTGGGCATCTCGGCCATCGACATGGGGCCGAAGTTCATTACGTAAGGGTTATCAAGGCGCTGCGTATGGGCGATCGTTGGGTCCTCCGAAATATATTGTGCGCTACCAAAGTAGAATGGTGGGGCCTGGATCCAATTTCGGGAACGCCAATCCGATTCCCACTCAATGCTCTCATACTCAAATTCAGAAAGGCCCTTCAGAACAAGTTGAGCGTAGGCAAAAGGAACTGGCTCCGAGTCCGAGAAGACCCAGCCAGCCAGATTATCTGGTCTGGAAGCAATCGATCCCCGCAACAGGACGGGATCCGGGGTGATGGGGGTCAGCGTCTGACCGACCTGAAACCAATCGTGCTGATACATAGTCGGCATCTTGTCGGTATCATTCCCCCAATAAGGAGAATGACAGAGCGACCCGGGCGTATTCCCCCAGTTGACATTCCCACCCGCATGAGAATGCGCAAAAGTCAGCGAAACCCCCGGCAAATCAGAAGCACTGTAACTGCCAAAAAGGGTGCGGGTGCCACCTATCGCCTGTGGGTCGAAGCCCTCGAAGAGACCGGGATCCTGCCGGGAACTAAACAAGCCTTTGTGTGAGAACAACCGAATCTCCCCCGGCTTGAAGACGATATCCCTACCGTTCGATGACCGGACATAGGACTTGTCTTCCACCGTGGACGTGAAGGTCGTGTTCCCCGACGCCGATGGCGTCAGGGTGCTCCCTAGAAAGAAATTCCCTTCGTAGGGCAGGATCTTATACGCCGCGGTCAGCATTCCCAGCGTGCTATCCGGAATTTCCAGATCCACGTTATAAGGATTCCAAAACGTGAAGATTGGACTGTATACCAAGTAGCAGTCATACTTGCCCCGCGTTTGGGACGGCTCTGACTGCAGACTATAGATGAAAGTCACTTTGGCCAAAATCGGCACTCTCCAATAGTTGTTCGAGCCATCCCAGGTCACCGTGCTCCGTGATATACTATTGGTCGTCACCACCTCGGTCGACGGCTTCGCCCCCGTCCATTCCAGACTGCCTCCCCCTCCACCGGGCGAGACTGTCGCATCACTATCGCTCCGATACATGCGATAGAAGTGCCGCATATTGGTCCACGAGGCGAAATGACGATTCGGTATTTTTGGATTCTTACCCTCCAGATCCGAACTCATGGGACGAATGGACGGCTCCCGGGTATCTCGGGAAGGAGAGAAATCATAGGGCTCCGGCATGGTCGACGATTCCAAGAGCAAGCTTAGATCTTTCTTCAGGTGGCCCGTTCTCACACTTGCGACCACGCCCTCACTATGGGCAGTCAGGTCGAAGAAATGCTCTTTCACCACCTCTCTCTCCACTCCGGCCAAGTCCAGAGAAGCTTGCGAAACCAGCTTGGAACTGAGCTCCGGCTCTTCTTCCAAGTGATCAAATCCTTCAAGGGTACCCACTGCCACTTCAGCTGTTCCACCCTGCGCACTTTCCCATGCATCCTCGGCCAAGTCTCTCGCCTGAGCCGCCAGAGTGAACTTCGCCTTCTGATTCTCTGCCCCAATCCACCATGCCTGACGACCCGTCTCTCCCACCTCCAACAACCGTGCACGAGTAACCCGATCAGGATGCGCGATTGCCGAATCACCCAAACTTCCCTCCCCCACGAGAACCACCGAGTCTTCATCACTCCAGTCCAATGACGAAAGAGGAAGATCGACATCTTCCTTCATATCATCCGGTAGCGAAAGCAACCAGCGGCGAAACATATTGCTTCTCTGAGGCTCGTATGTCTCCTGAATCCTCAACGAGTTGTTTTCTCCCGGCCTGGTGTATTCCGCATTCAACCAGTTTCCCCAAGAATCATAGCTCGCCAGCCAACGAGATTGGGAAAGCCCATCAATCGAGGAAGTCTGCACGTCCTTGTCGAACAAAGAGGATTCTGCACTGACCCGCATGTCTGGTCCCATTTCCTTTTGAAGTTCGCCCAATGCCAAAGTCAAGGCCAGCCGGGCATTGGCACGAGCCTCGGCAAGCGCCAGGTCTTGAGTCGCGGCTCGCAATGTGATGGTTGACAGACTCAACATTCCCACTGCGATCAAGGCCAACAACATCAAACATAAAATGGTAGCTACCAGTGTAAAACCCGGCTCAACAGCCACACTCAATCTTCGTGATACTCGGATAGTCATTTTATTAATAAGTTATCATTCAGAACACACCCTACCGAAGAAAACACTTCTTCAGCCTACCCTCCAAAAATCAGACAATTACTATAGAGCAGGAAAAATACCAAAACCGACAAAAAACTCACTAAAACCAAACAATCTTCAAATCACAACATCACTAGGAGAACCCCATATTAAAACAACAAATACGGAGTTCTAAAATCTTAAGAAAATAGGGCCGCAAACCACTAAATACAAAAAGGTTACAATCCAGAACCACACCTCCCAAGGCTTTTCCAAATCGGACCAAACAACTCGTTATAAGAACCAAAAAAATCCCTGCTCATCAATTAAGACAAGCAGGGATCATTAAACCCAGAACTACCAAGAAAAAATTAGCGCAACCTCAAACCGATTACTCACAAAAAAGATTCATCTCCAACGGGCAGAACCGTAATTTTAATCATTCGACGAAATATACATCGAATCTCTAAAGCTGCTCAATGCTCACACGCATGAACTTCACTTTATCGGTATCTTTCGCGAGGCTCGCTTTGATTACGGGATAATCAGAATCAACCGCAGGGTCAGGCCCCAAAACTTCGACAACTCCCGCTGTAAACCAATCTTCCAGATTGGTAGACCATTCAACTGTATAGCTGATATCAGTTGCGGCAGCGACTGTAGGATAGCTGATTGAGAGCTCGGTTTCGTCGGTGGAAACGACAATCGCAGGTTGGTCGGAAGGATCAGTGGGGTCCGAATTGAGACCGTATTCTGCCAAATTATCGATACCATCACTGTCAGGATCGGCATTAGGTCCAACGATTGCCTCATCATTTTCCCCTGGGAAATAGCTCTCCTGCCAATCAGCGAAGGACGAACCCGAAGCAGACTCGGTCAGCACTCGGATAGAGTCCAAGCCAACATAGTTACCCGCATTAGCCGGATTCGCAGGGTCAGGACCGCTGACCAAAATGTTCAAGGTATAAGATTCACCCGCAGCCAACTCAATACCATCGAAAGTGGTGAAGACCGCTTTCCAGTCGTATTGGAAATTCTCCGTCGCAAGAATTTGTTCGGAACCCAGTGAAGCTTCGGAAGAGTCAAACAGCTCGAGCGTAATGTAGTGCTCTTGAAGACCATTGCCTTGGGCCACCGTCTTCCAAGCGCCCGAGGAACTGAAGCTACGGACATTCAATTCGACATTGCCCATCACAACGGGCTGCGCATCCACCACGAGAGGAACGTCCACTTGCCAATGCGCGCTATTGGTGCTGGTTCTGGGCGCGAAGTGATTCTGAGCATCCGCCGAGTCAAAGAGATCGAGCACGGTAATCGTGCTGTCTGCAACCGAATCAACCGTCAGACTGCCCGGGTCCTGAACTCCATTGACAATAAAGTCCGTGATCGTGGCAGTCGTTCCCGAAACAGACCGACCGGCAAAGACGGTGGCGAGAATTTCATCTCCGGTCACCTCAGGGAAAGTCCACACAGTCGCCGCGTTCGACGGTGCAGTCTCAATCAATGAGGCTGAAGTCTCCCGGGCGATAACCGTGTAAGAATAGGGTGTATCGGGAGTCAACCCGGTGCCCGTAAATGTCGGACTGGCCTGCCACCCGCTATCGGTTGCGAGAGTTGTATTTGAGAAAAGATATTCTACCGGATTGTCACTCACCGCCGTGCTTGCGGTCATGGTGATCTCAGAATCGGAGATCGCGGTAGGAGCCGTAGCGAAAGACATCGGATTCGGGAAAGGAGTCACAGTATCGAGGGGCAGAACATCTTCCACCGAACTCCCCATACGGATTTCGTCAAAAATCTCTGTTTGCCCACCCGCAATCGCCACAATATCAAACACGGACTGGTCCAAATCGACTGCCATCACAGAGAAGGCCTCAGGCAACTCGGCAGCCGCATCCGCAACGCGATAGAGACTCATCACATCATCCGAGCCCACCTCAGCCCATTCGATTTTCCCAACAATCAACACAGTACTATCCCCTACCACAATTCGACCATCGACAGAATCGGCAGTCAGCACACCAGCACTGTAAGTCACTCCGTGAATTCCGATTGCGCTTGTAGCACTTCCATCTCCGTCAAAACTCAAGCCCACTGCATTCCCGCCCGTAGCGATAGCAGGAGGAGTCGTCGCCGGATTCGCGGTAGTGAGACTGGCGTCGCCAAAGACAATTGCCGCGTGAGAGTTCGCTGCATAGCCTCCGGTGCTTCCACCCGGGTTGGCCTTCATCAAGACACTAAACCAAATCGTCGAACCGTCAGCAGTAAGAGCAGCTTGAGACTCTTCTGAGACGCTGCGGCTAGATTCGGACACGCCATATCTTTGCGGACGAACATAGGAGCCGCCCGAAGAATTCAATCGGCTAAAAGACAAGCCCTCCCCTACGGCAGGGATACCACGTCCATTGGCATCGGTATCCGTGCCCAACCAGGCGCCATTCCAGCCACTTCCACCGTTCAGATCCCAGATGGGGTCGCCTGCGTTATAGTCAAAACCTTCGTAAACTACGAGCTCTCCGTTGACTGAAGCAGTCGCCAGCAAAGTGGCAAACCCGATATATCGTGTAATAATCATCCTAATTGTTTGGTATTGAATCGCTCTCTAACTTCCCACTAGAGCTCAGCTTCAGACGTTGCGGCATCTGGTGAACCCTGTAGCGCAATTCCCCCCTTGTGATTGGAGGGCACGCTCGAAGAATTGCTTTTTGTTCCCCTAGGCCGCTACCGAAAACAGCCCCTCGTCTACCCCCCCTACGGGAGCAGATTCTCTTCGCCTGCGAATCACAAATTCCCTCCCATCTTTCAGAAAACGAAGCGAGCAATTCATCCTCGTTTTGACACAAACCTCTCTATTTACAATGAAAACGACTGAAAACTCGGTTGGGGTTTGAGCCTCACAAAACGAAGTGCCGGCCCCTCAAGAAGGTCTCGAATCGCTTGACGAGCAGGTCATTTCCCCACTCACGCAGACAAAAAAAATTCCAAGATTTTCGCCGCCTTGCCCCATTTGGACCTCATTTTGGTGTTCTGCCCATCAAAAAAGAGCTCTCGAAAAGACCACTGGTCCCTCGGTCACGAGCTGGAGATGCAAAGGAACCAAAAGTGGCAAACCCCATTTGGGCTCTTCATCAAAGATTGGGGACATGAGGCGATAAAGCCATCATGTCCCCGATGTTTAATCACCTAAAGATAGGCCTGAAGGGTTACGACCCCCTTCAGGATTCC
>NZ_BMXI01000010.1 GCF_014651675.1 Roseibacillus persicicus | reverse complement strand
CGGAAAGTTGGTCAGAAGCGGGTTATTATTCACACAAAAACTACGTTTTCGTGACCAGCTTTCCGTCCCTAAAAATCAACGAAATGTGGCTTAATGCAGTGCCATTCGGGTCAGTCCACGCCTCTGAACATTCTCTTTTTCCCCTTAGCCTATTGCAGGGGAAAAAAAGGGGTCAGTCCACGCCTCTGAACATTCTCTTTTTCCCCTTAGCCTATTGCCGCGAGCCTTAGAGTTCGAGCAAGCGACCAAGTTCCTCTTCGAACTGGTCGATAGCGGGCTGAGCTCGCTCGTAGACGGAATCAATTTTGTCGAAATCAAGAGTCCCCACCCCCAGCAATTTGGGCTTCACGACTAACTGGACAGACAAATTATTGAGAAAGCCGCGCTCCGTCGAATTCTCCCTTTCAAGCGCCCCTCATGGCTCAACCCCGCTGGCTCTCCTCGGAAGGATGCTCATCATTCCCCGGCGATTGATCATGTGACCAATCGTTTCGCAGATCGGCAGTTTGAATTCGGGGATGAAGAAGAGGAACTCTTTCTTCCACAGATAGAAACATCGCTTTGGACCGAAACGAACCACTGGCGCACGGAACCCCAGTGATGCCCTCTCCCCTCTCAAAAATCAACTTACCACGGCGCGAGATTTTCAAAATTCATAAGAGGCGTCGGAGTCTAACAAACCAATGGTGGAAACAAGCACATCTCTGGAAGTCTCACTGCTGATGGTCGACTCACTCTCTCGCTCCGCGCTTTTTCCCAAATGCCAGATGAGAGCTTCTCTAGTGTGAAAGACCGGTTAGTGGACGACGTACCTCTCTCCGGCTAGAGCCATGAATTTGTAGAACATCGAGCCCGCCTTTTTCTGAGACTTCCCCTTTTCCCCGAGACGATAGCAACCCGAATGAGCTATCGCTGGGATCAGCTTCAACTTCCTGGGAATAAATTGGTTCACAAAGGCTCCCAGAGGAGTCAGCTTGGAATCTCAATTCCATTCGGACAGTCTATACTTATGAAAACCATTCTCATCGCTTTTGCCGCCGCTGCTACTCTTGCACTCGCTTCTTGCGCCCGAACTTCTGGAAACGCCTTGGACACCTCTTCCCCAGTGTGCAACCGAACCAGCTGCGCGAGTTGCGGTTCGCATTGATTACGATTTCCGCAGAAAGGATTGCGCCGGGACTTTTGATGAGTTTGGCAAGACCTCTCAAGTGACAGAATCATGACGGGAGAGGCTCATTCTACTCTTTGCGAGCGGGGGTGGAGGCATGAGAATACAGTATGACTCTTCCCGAAAAACATCGCCGCCACATCCTCATTCTTTGCACCGGCAATTCCTGTCGCAGCCACATGGCCGAGGCGGTGCTCAAGAAGGAACTGGGAAAGCTCGCCCAAGTCTCAAGCGCAGGCTCGCACCCTTCAGGTGAAGTTCATCCTCTAGCCATTCAAGTGATGGCTGAGACTGGCTATGATCTAACGGATCACACCTCGAAGAGCTGGAACGAGTTTCTGGAGCATGGCGTCGACACCGTGATTACGGTTTGCGGCGATGCGGCGGAAACCTGCCCCCTCTTCCCCGGCCAGGTCCACCGCCACCACTGGGGCTTCGATGACCCGGCTCACGCCGTCGGCACCCAAGAGGAAAAGCTCGCCGAGTTTCGACGCATTCGCGATCAAATCACCCTCGTCTTCAAGGCCTATGCCGAAGGTCTGAGCGAATCACTTTGAAGCACTCAGCCGAGGGCCCACTTCCTTGGGGTCGATTCCCAGGTGCCCGCTCCCGTCCGGAACATTCAGTAGAAAAGCATTCATCTCTTTGGTGGCCCGTTCGCTAGCCTTGGCTCGCTCGATGAGGGACCCCTCTACAAGGCGCACGTCTTCTTGCTGGTCGGACCAAAAGTCGTTCCAATCCGACTTGTGCCAGGAATCGAGAATACCCAGCCGGCGTGCCTTGATCCGGGGACGCGCTCCAGTGTTCACGATTCCCCGGTCCAACATGAGGAGGAGCTTGCGTCCCTCATAATCGATTCCTCCCCGCAAAGTCTCCTCCGTGCCCAGTGGCAACCAAATCAGGGCGTGACTCGATTCGAAAATGGAGTCCTCGCAGCGCAGATGAATCGGGGGTGAACCTTCGACTGCCACCAGATGGGAAAACCCGATTTGATTGATGCAAGTTGACCTCCGAATCACGATCTCCCCGGAGCTCTGGAGCTCGGTGTTGGAAAAAGTCAGGCCTGGCGAAACCACCAGCGAATCCTCCACCAACAGGTTGGCTCCCCCCCGCATCTGCCAGGTGATCGACTGAAAGGTATAAATCTCGCACCCCTTGATCGTGGTCTGGGAGTCAGCCGGGACTTCGATGAGGGTCATCCGGTCGGGGAAGTTGCCGGAGGACTTTCTTTGATCGATTCGGCAATTCACCAGGGTGACCGCCGAGCCGGAGCTCTCTACTAGGGAAGTACTTTCCCCCTCCCCTGCCCGGCTACAATCGATGGTCAGGTTTTCGAGCTCCAAGTTGCCCGCATTGCGAAAGGCGGCCTCTGTGAGATTGATAAAGACCAGCCGCGTTCCTTCCGGCGATCCTACCACCCGCAAATCTTTGCCACCGAGATCGAGGCTTTCCACCACATGGGTGCCGGCGGGCACTTGCCACTCGTCACCGGACTTGAGGGACGAGAGCGCGGTGTCAAAGGCGAACTCCTCCTGCGGTTCAAACACCCCAAAAATCGAAGCCGTCCACCAAAGCAAAACCGATAGACCGACCGCCGCACAACCAGCCGCTATCAACCATCGATTCTGTGCCAAGAGCCCGGTGGATGTGGCCTTGCTCTTGCGCTCCCTGAGTCGCGAAAGGACTGAATGCGCGCTCTGCGGCCTCTTCTCGGGATCCTTTTCCAACAAATCAGCCACGAGGGCGGCGAACCATGAGGGCACATCGGGCACGAGCGGTGAGAGTGCAGGTGCCTCTTCCACCGCCGCCCGCTTCAGTGTGGCCGTGAGCGTTCTCGCCTCGAATGGTGGCTTCCCGGTCAATGCCATGAAGAGAGTCGCTCCCAATCCATAGAGGTCGGCGCGGCCATCCAACACCAATCCATCAATCTGCTCGGGAGCCATGAAGGCTGGCGTCCCGGCAAATTCGCCTTCCCGAGTCATCGCGAAATCTTCCCGAGACTTGACGAGCCCGAAATCCATCAGCCGGGCACGGGTTCCCCCCTCGATTTCCTCTAGAAAAATATTGGAAGGCTTTAGATCCCGATGGACGAGGTCCGCCTCATGCGCGGTCGCCAAGCCCTGACCGACCTGCATAGCCAAGGTGATGGTTTCCGTAACAGACAAGGGCCCCAGACGTTCAATCCGATCCTGTAGAGTCTCGCCCGCCAGCAGCGGCATGGTGAAACACGGAGCCGGTGTGTCCTGATGCACGGCGAGCAGGGGCATCAAATTGTCATCCGCCAGCTTCGCCATCGCACGCGCTTCCCTCAGAAAGCGCACCCCCGCATCGCGCTCCATCGCCAGGCGGGTGTCGAGAATCTTAATCGCAACCAATCGCTCCAATTCGGGGTCATACCCCCGATAGACCGTCCCGGCCCCACCCCGACCCAGAATTGCCTCCAAGATGTAGGGGCCAAAATGACGGGGCAGTTCCTCGGCTTCGGGCAATGGGGATACGGCGGGCTCCAGAGCTCCCCCCCGAGCGCTAATCAACCTCACCGTCAGATAATCGGGAGGGAGGAACTCCCGGCTATTCTTCCTCGCTTGCTCAAGGAAGGGTCCCAAATCTATCAACGGATCACTCATCTCAATCAAATTGGTATACCGGCTCCCTGCCCCTTTCCTGACAAAACTTCATCATCGGCCAATCGAATGGCTTCGCGCAGGCGGGCTGCTACCCGGGAGCGCTTCTGGTAGACATTTGCCACCGACAGTTCCAGCTCGGCCGCTACTTTTTCCGGAGCTTCCAAATCAACCGCAGTGCGCCAAAAGGCCTGCCAACTGGATTTCTCCACCACCTCTTCCACCCGCTCGCAGGCGTGCCGGAAAAGTTCTTTCATATAGAGATTCTCCCAGTCCGAGACATCACCCTGATCCGGGAGATTTTCGGTCGGGACCGGGATTTTCCGCGATTTCACCAAATGATTGTTTAGCTTGGAACGCGTCACGGTGAACAGCCAGTTGCGGAAGGTGCCGATGGTCTGGTCGAGCTGAAACTTGGGCAAGGCTTTGGCCAAGGAGCGAAAGACCTCTTGCGTGATGTCTTCAGCATCGGCCTCCCGAATCCCCCGACTTCGCGCGAACGCGTAAACAACAGGGGTATAAAGAGATACGAACTCGGTCCAAGCTCCCTCGTCGTGCACATCGCGCACTCGTCTGATCAAGCTGACCCTAGTTTCTGGCGCGGACATCCTGAGGGAGGTCGTAGCGTTTTCCGGACCAGAAACCAATCCGTAAGTCGCTTCAGAACGCAAAGAAAGGTGACTGTTTGACCCTCTTTGGGTATCTTTCCCTGAGCCAAGCCCCAATTCGCACCCCCATGATGCGCTTTTTCAAGACTTCACTCATCTTCTGCCTCTTCTTCCTCCTCCTAGCCGGAACCGTAGGGGGATATCTCTATAAGAAGGGGTTTTTCGCCGATCCCCAGGTGGCCTTGCGCGAGCTCGAGAAGCGCTCAATCCCTCCCACTGCGGCCAGCGTTCGTCAGGCAGCCGCCGCGGGCGACCGCGCCCTCCTCAAAGTCCTCGCGCGGGCTCAATGCGACTTCAACACCCCGGATGACAAGGGGCGTACCGCCCTCCATCTGGCATTGGATGGCGGACACATCTCGGCCCTGCCCCTGCTGCGCGAGGAAGGCTACGATCTGGATGCCCGCGACCAAGAGGGCAACACCCCGCTTTCCCTCGCGCTGGACCGGGGTTTTCACGAAATCGCCACCAAGTTCATTGAAGAAGGAGCGAGCCCCAACTTCACCCTCCCCAATGGTGAACTCGCTCTCCCGGGCTACCACCACGCCAAACGCCAGGGAGACATGTCTTTCCTGCTTCGTCATGGAGCCAATCCTGATTCCCCGGACTTGGAAGGCCAGAGCTCTCTCGCGCTGGCCCTGCAAAGCGGACAACCCGAGCTGGCGTGCCAACTGATTGAGCGAGGAGCCGACCCCAATGGACTCATTTTCGGAGAGCCCGCTCTCTCCGCGGTGCTGGACAAGCATCAGGACTGGAAGCTCAAGCCCTCGGCCGCAGCCCGCGTCCTCGCGACCCTGCTGGTCTCCGGAGCTGATCCGGAGAAAGCCAACAGCAAGGGCCAACGCCCGATTCAAGCGGCCCTGGAAAGTGATTTCCGCCCGGGCTTGGAGCTCATCCTGCCAAGGGTGACCGACGTCTCCGACTGCCTGTGGCTCGCCATCCAGCACAACAACGTGGCCGCGATCGAGAACCTGTTGGGCAAAGGTTCGCCCGTGGAAGAAGTCGGGCCTCGCGGCGAAACTCCCCTCCTCTACGCCATCCGTCAGAACAAGCCCGCACTCCTGACGGCCCTTCTTTCCGCAGGAGCGGATGCCAACCAGTTCTGCAACGAGGGACAGCCCGCACTGTTCTACGCCCTCGCCCACCGAAACGATGAGGCCATCACGGCCCTCCTCCGCCACGACAATCGGCCCAACCTCGACGTGGTGATGGCTGACCCGGTGAGCGAAGAATTTCGCGACCTGTTCGAGCGCAAGGGACTCTTCGATTGGTATTGCCGCAACGAGACTGGACTCAATCCCCTGATGGCTGCCGTCATGCTCAGGAACCTCCCGGTCACCGAGCTGCTTCTGGAACTGGGCATGGACCGCTTCGCCGGCACCACCAAGGGCGTCTACCCCATCCAAATGGCGGCCGCGAATGGTGATGTGAAAATGCAGCAGTTGCTCATCGGGGTGTCCTATCGCGACGAGGATCAGGTGCGCAAATTCGTCATCGATCTCTCGGAGCAGAAAGTCACCTACTACAAGAACGGCAAGGTGATGAAGACCTCGCGCATCTCCTCCGGGATGAGGGGCTTTCGCACCGATACCGGGGAATTCGTCATTACGGACAAGACCCGGCACAAGCGCTCAAACATCTACGACGAGGCCCCCATGCCCTATTTCCAACGCTTTTCCTGCAAGGCCATCGGTTTCCATGAGGGTAATACCTATTCCCGCTTTGCCTCCCACGGTTGCATCCGCCTCCCTCGCTCCACCGCCCAATTCTTTTGGAAAGAGACCGAACTCGGTGACCGCGTGACGATCCAGCCTTAATCAGAGCAAAGAGGCCGGCCCGTTTTTTCCAAGCAAGCGCACCCTCTCCCGGTGGCTTGCCAAATCCTGTCGAGCGACTAAGGTCTCCGCCGTGAGCCCAAACAAATCTCGCTCTCCCCTGTGCGACACCCCTCGCGAAGAGCTGGCTTCGGCCATCACCCACGGCCTGGGAGTTGCCGCGTCCATCACCTGCCTGGTTTTTATGATTCTCGTGGCAAAGGACACTTGGGCCCTGGTCTCGGGCATCGTGTTCGGAACTTCCATGATTACGCTCTATCTGTCCTCGACGCTTTACCACAGCTTCTCGGGGCATAAGATCAAGGAGCTGTTCCAAGTCTTTGATCACTCGGCAATCTACCTGCTCATTGCCGGTTCCTACACCCCCCTCACCCTGGTCGCCATTCGAGGTCCCTTGGGTTGGAGCATCTTCGGGGTGATTTGGTTTCTGGCCATCGGCGGAATCCTTACCAAGGCCCTCATGCGCGGTAACCGCGAACACTGGGCCTCGACCGCACTCTATATCGTGATGGGCTGGCTCATCGTCTCCATCCTCCCCGCCGTCATTCGCGAGCTTCCCCCGGCGGGCCTCTGGCTCCTGGTTGCAGGCGGGCTCTCCTACACCTTCGGGGTCATTTTCTTTGCTTGGAACAAGCTGCCCTACAACCACGCCATCTGGCACCTCTTTGTGCTCGCGGGTTCCACTTGCCACGCTCTGTCAGTTATTCTCTATATCTTGCGTTAGCGCTCTTGGGGTGAAAGATTTTTTCGCGAGAGACAGTCTCTTTACTCAACGATGAAAACCAAAATCGCACTTCTCGCTCTTCTGCCCGCAGGCCTTCTCTTCGCCGACCATCATGGCGAACAGACCACGAAGAAACTCTATCCCAACGCCCCCCTGATCCCGGGCTCGGAATACACCGTCCACGACACCACCCGTCCCCAGCCTCGCAAGGTCGAGTCCGGCGGCTGCGTTTCGGTCAAGGCGCCCTCCGACGCCAAGGTCCTGTTCGACGGCACCAATACCGAGGCCTGGAAAGGCAATTGGAGAGTGGAAGACGGCATCCTGATCGCCTCCAGAGGCACCCTCTCAACCAAAGAGGAATTCGGCGATTGCCAGGTCCACATCGAATATCGCGTCCCCGCCGACCGGGAAGTCATGGGACAAAAGGGAGGCAATTCCGGCATCTTCCTGATGGGGCGATATGAAATTCAAATCGGAGAAAGCCACACCAACGTCACCTATCCCGACGGACAAGCAGGCGCGGTCTACGGCCAGACCCCACCCCTCGTGAATCCCGCCACTCCACAGGGCGAGTGGCAAAGCTACGACATCATCTTCAAGGCCCCCGTTTCGGAAGACGGCAAGGTGGTCAAGCCCGCCGAAATCACCGTCCTCTTCAACGGCGTGGTGGTGCAGGCTTCCTACAAAATCCAGGGACCAACCAAGCACCAGACCACGACCAGCTATCCTGAGAATCACCCCGCCAAGGGCCCCATCAACCTGCAGTGGCACAACGACCCCATCGAGTTCCGCAACATCTGGGTCCGCGATTTGGGCGAATACGACCAGCAGTAGTCTCCCATCCATCTGATCCTTTCTTCGCAGGCCCCAGCATTCTTGCTGGGGCTTTCTATTTTCCAGCAAAGAGCCACCAGCCCGGCCCGCTCTCTATTTTCTTGATAAGACGCTCTAACAGTGTCCTCTTTTAGGCCTTCCCCTCTAGACCTTGAAAACACTTTTCCTAGCCCTGGCCTGTTGCTCTCCTTTTCTTTTTGCCGCCGAAGTCACCAACAGCAATGATTCCGGCCCCGGCTCCCTCCGTGCGACGATCGCGAGCGCGGCCGATGGCGAAACCATCACCTTCGCCTCGGGTCTCGCGAATGGAACCATCACGCTCACCTCGGGGGAGATTGCGATTAGCGACAAAAGCCTCATCATCGACGCTTCCCCGAGCGGAGGCCGCGTAACCATTTCCGCGGATGGCAATTCCCGCCTCTTTTCACTCGACGATTCAGATACGGAATTCAGGTCGCTGATTTTTGAAAAGGGCTCCCACGCTCAGAAAGGGGGAGCAATCTTCATCGACGGCTCTGCAGCCGAGTTCGTTGCTTGCCAATTCGAAAAGTGCACCGCCCCGCGGGGAGGTGCGGTCTACAGCTTCTACTCCTCCCCGGACTTTTCGGTCTGCCGGTTCGTTGAGAATAGCGCCACGCTGGCAGGCGGGGCCCACTACAGCGAGAGCTCTTCCCCCACTTTCACCCGCACGGATTTCGATGAAAACACTTCCGCTACTGGAGGGGCGGCTTACCATGACGACTCTTTCTCGGTCTCCTATCAATCCTGCGAATTCGCCCAGAACAACGCCACCACTGCCGGGGGAGCCATCGCCAGTGACCGCTCGAGCGTGAGCTATCAGGAATGCGACTTTTCAATCAATTTCGCCGCCGATGGAGGCTCTCTCTACACCAACGGAACCCTCTCTAAAGTGGTCCAGTGCTCCTTTCGCAACGGCTCCGCCAATAACAAGGGAGGAGCTATCCGGGTCGAAGTCGGCACTCTCAACCTCACCGCATCTTCCTTTCAAGCTCTGACTGCAAATGATGGTGGAGGAGCCATCTCGCTCTCATCCACAGGAGGCACTTTCCAGGACTGCTTCTTCCTCAGCAATCAAGCCAATGACGAAGGAGGGGCCCTTCTCTTGGAAGAATCTTCACCCAGAATTCGCAACTGCACCTTTCAGGGCAATCACTCTTTCAAGGAAGGTGGGGCTTTCTATAGCAACGACTCCGCGCCTGAATTCTATAACTCCATCATTTGGCAAAATGCCTCCGAACGCGACCCTTCGTCCCCCGAATCCTCCTGGGGAAAAAATGGAGCCGCGACCCCGGCCTTCTACCACTGCCTGGTTGAAAACTGGTCGGCCTCGACCCTGATGGGCACCGGCAACCTCGAGGGCACTTCCCCGGCCAACGCCCCCCTCTTCATCACCCCTCTCAACCCTCAAATCGCGCCCTGGAATGTGGGAGGCGATCTTCGGCTCGCGGGGAACTCTCCTCTCGTCGATGCCGGTCTCGATAGCGAGGCCCTCAATAGCGGCGACTTTTTTGGAAACCCGCGCATCGTCGGCACCGTCGATTTGGGAGCCTTTGAACAGCAGGGACCAGTCTACGTCAACGCCGCCGTCGGGGGTGGCACATCCGATGGTTCATCGTGGGCCAACGCCTACCCGAAGCTGCAAGACGCCCTCAATCAATCTGCCGGGGGACGCCGCCTTCACGTCGCGGCGGGAACCTATTATCCCGACGAGTCCGGAGCGACTGATAGTGACTCCCGAAGCGCATCCTTCACCCCGAAACGCGGGCACCTCATCCTCGGCGGATTCCCCGCGCAGGGAGATCCCCCTCTCAGCGCCCGCGATCCTCAAGCCCATCGCACCATCCTTTCCGGCGATATTGACCAGAACGACCAGGATGGCGGGGACACGTCCGGAAATGCCTACAACGTCATTGCCGCCAGCCAATCCTCCAGCTTCGACCACTTCGACGGAGTCACAATTGAAGCCGGACGCGCCGATGGCTCTACCGGAGTTGGCCGGGATGGAGGTGGGGTCTACGCCAGTAGCACAACCGCGCAAGTCTCCTTCACCAACTGCCTCTTCCAGAAAAACCATTCCGCAACCTTCGGCGGGGCCATCGCCATGAACTTCGCCAGCACTTACCTTCAGGATTGCCTCTTTCTAGAAAACACGGCCAGCACCGGAGGGGCATTTTTTGAGAGCAATTCTGCCTCTCTGGTTCTCAACTGCCTTTTCCAAGGAAACAGTGCCGTCACCTCCGCGGGGGCGCTTTATTCCAGTCGTTCAACTTCGCGCTACTACAATTGCGCTTTCCTCGCCAACCGCGGGCAATTCATGGGTGCGCTCGGACTGGCAACAGGATATGGCGAGTTCACCAATTGCAGTTTCCAAGGAAACTTTACCGAAAGTGGAAGTGCCATTCACCGGCAATCCGACATCACCCGCTTCAACAACGTCCTTGCGTGGGGGAACTTGCGCGGGGATGGCCCACCCTCCACGGGAACTCTTTTCTCGGACCTCAACAGCTCGAACACCGGTTTCTCCAATTGCCTCATCGAGTATTACGATGGCAGCGATTTGGGCAACGCCACCAACCTCGATGGCACCGACCCGGCGAATGATCCTCTCTTCTTGATTCCCATCGACGCAGCCAGCGCCCCTTCGGTGGCTTTCGCCGACCTCGGGCTCAAGGAGGATTCCCCGGCCCTCGATGAAGGGGACGGTTTTTACAACCCGTTTGAGACCGACATCCTCGGAAATCCCCGCATGGTCGGCCCCATCGACATCGGAGCCTACGAAGGCGAAATTACAGACCTCGCCCGCCTGTGGTTCACCGACGACGACGCCGATGGCAGTCGCTACGGAGCCGAACTCGCGCTCGGAACTAACCCCGAGGTGGCGGATCCAGAGAATCCCCGCAATATCAGTATCATTCAGCGCCCCAACGGCAACCCCGAGGTCTCCTTCGGGTTCAATTTCGACTCGCCGGGGGGAACCTCATGGCGCCTCTACCGGTCCACTTCTCTCGATGGAGATTTCACCGAGATCTATCGCTTCAACAACCCGGGCCAAACGAGCGGCGTCCCGCTCGACGTGAATATCGACAGCCACTTTCACCTCGAAGACCTGGCTCCTCCCTCCCCCAAAGCGTTCTACCGCTTCGAAGCAGTCTACGCCCCCCAGCAGTAAAAAACGCTTCCCTCCACACCAGAAAAGTCTGGTCTCAGACCGCCGCTCTCTCCAAGTCTAGGCCGTGCTCCTTTCCGCAAACGAACTCACTCTCTCCTACGGCCACCAAAATCTCCTCGATGGCGTCACTCTGGCAGTCGAAGCGGGGGAAAAGGTCGGGATGGTGGGTCGCAATGGATGCGGCAAAACCTCGCTGCTGAAAATTCTTTCCCGCGAATCCGAGCCCGACACCGGCGACATCGCGCTGCGGCGCGAACTGCGCGTGGGCTACTTGCCGCAGGAATTCGAGCTCGACCCCAATCTCACCGTTCTCGAAAACATCACCACCGGGGTCGCCGACCTCGCGGAAGCCATCACGCGATACGAAGCGGGCGATGGCACGGAGAGCGAGCTCGCCGACCTCCTCCACCTCATCGATCACGCCGATGGCTGGAACCTCGATCTGCGCATCAAGACCACGGCAGAGGCTCTCGGCGCCCCGCCCCTCGACTCCCCCATCACCTCTCTTTCCGGTGGAGAAAAGCGTCGCGTTGCCCTCTGCCGTGCCCTCGTCCGCCAACCCGACCTGCTGCTGTTAGACGAGCCCACCAACCACTTGGACGCCGAGTCCATCAGCTGGCTGGAAAGCACCCTGCGCAGCTTCACCGGCGCGGTGATCTTCGTGACCCACGACCGCTACTTTCTCGATACCATTGCCACCCGCATCATCGAGATCGACAACGGCAAAGCCTACTCCCACCCCGGCAACTACACCGCCTTTCTCGAGTCCAAGGCCATTCGCCAGGACATCGCCAGCAACACCGAAAAGAAGCGCCAGAAGTTTCTCAAGGAAGAGCTGGAATGGGTGCGTGCCGGAGTGAAAGCCCGCACCACCAAATCCCGCAGTCGACTGGATGCCTTCTACGAGGTCAAGGACCAGGACGCCCCCGTGGAAGAGGGCGAGATGGACCTCCTCATTCCTCCGCCTCCCGGCCTTGGAAACGTGGTGATTGAACTGGAAAAAGCCGGGGTCAATGTCGGCACCGAAGACGCCCCGCGCTGGCTGTTCCGCAATCTCGATCTGCAATTCCGCCCCGGCCAGACAACCGGAATCGTGGGCCGCAACGGCACCGGCAAGACCACCCTCCTGAAGCTGTGCCTCGACCAAATCAAACCCTCCGCCGGACACGCGGTCCTCGGCAAGCGGGTGAAGGTGAACTACATCGACCAATCGCGTATGCAGCTCGACGGCACGGGCTCGCTGCTCGACGAAATCTCCAACGGCAACGACAAGATTCTCTTTGGCGAAGAAACCCTCTCCGCCCGCGCCTACCTCAAGCGCTTCCTCTTCAGCGATGACCGCATCAACGAGCGCGTCGACCTTCTTTCCGGTGGCGAACGGGCCCGCCTGATGCTGGCCAAAGTCCTCAAAAACGGCGGCAACCTCATCGTGCTCGATGAGCCCACCAACGACCTCGACCTCCCCTCCCTCCGCATGCTGGAGGAAGCCTTGGCGGCCTTCAAGGGCACCGTCATCACCGTCTCCCACGACCGTTACTTCCTCGACCGAATCTGCGACCAGATCGTGGCCTTCGAGGACAGCGGCGTGGTGGTCCAGCCCGGCAATTACTCCTACTACTTGGAAAAAAGAAAGGCCCGCGAAACCGCCGAGCGCCTGCAATTGGCCGCCTACGAGAAATCTAGTAGCGCTGCCAAGAAAGCCGCTGCCCCCTCCGGAAAAAGACCCAAGCCTCTCTCCAACCGCGAGCGCTCGGACCTCGAGACCATCGAAGATCGCATCCTCGAAGCCGAAGGGGTGGTGGAAGAAATCGAAACCCGTCTCAGCGATGCCACCTTCCAAGCCGAGAACTTCGACAAGCTCCCTGCGGAGACCGCGAAGCTTGATGCCGCCAAGGAAGCCGTCGCCGCTCTCTACACCCGCTGGGAAGAGCTCGAAGCCCGCAAGGCCGAGCTCGGGCTGACCGACTAAAAGGCTCTTTTAGCTTTAGAAGAGCGCGGCAGAGTAAGGCCCATTCATCCGAGCCTCGGACCGAGGCTCCGGCGTTTGCGCCTGCAGATTCGATCAAAGAAGGAACTCTCTGTTTTAAAATCCTCTTGCTTTATTCCTGAGTTTTCAGTAATTACTGAAACAGTTGAACTGAGAACCAGTCCAGCGGTAACAACCAAAAGAAAACAAAGAAATGAATCCACTCATCCTCACCTACAGCCTCTATCTCTGCATCGCCATCCCGCTCACCATTTGGGTCGCGCGCACCCTGCACAAGAATGGCCGTATCTTCCTCGTGAAGTGTTTCCGCGAGGACGAAGCGATGGCCGACAGCGTCAACCACCTCCTCGTGGTGGGCTTTTACCTCATCAACATCGGCTTCGTGGCCCTCTACCTCAAACTCAACCAAGAGGTCACCCAGGCCCAGGATGTCTTCGAGGCCCTCGCGGGCAAACTGGGCTTTGTTCTCCTCGTGCTGGGCGGCATGCACTTCTTCAACATCTTCCTCTTCACCCGCACGCGCAAAAAGCTGGAATTGGAAACGGTCGCTCCTCCTATCCCACCCCAGGGGCGAATCTAACAACTCATTCTAACAGGATATTATCGCATGCAAACTCTCACCATCTTCCACGACCCCGGCTGCGGACTTTGCCACAACTTTCACCGCTGGCTGCTTTCGCAAAAAGCTTATCTCACCATTGAATTCGTCGCCTATGATAGCGAGGAAGCCCGCACTCGCTTCCCCCTCATTGCCGAACTCGATGCAGGTGCGGAGATTGTCGTGCTCGCCGATGACGGGCGCTGGTGGCAGGGCCCGCCCGCTTGGCTGACCTGCCTCTGGGCGCTCAAGGACTACCGCAAGTTCGCGTTCCTCCTGGCCGCCCCCAGCCTTCGTCCCATGGTGGAAAGAACCTGCCACTTGCTCTCGGAGAATCGCTTCAAGGTCTCACAATTGCTTCGTCTTCGGCCCGAAGAACTCGGCTCGATTGTCGCAGCCTACCAACCAAGCTGCTCCACCGACGCCTGCGCCCCCGGCAACTTACAACGCGCCAAGCTCCGCTCCCGGAACACTACAACCAGCCCTTTTTCTTAAAGTAAATCGCCAGCACCACCGCCAAGCTGACCAGAAAGACGAGGAAGACCGGGTAGGCCCAGCGCAGTCCCAATTCGGGCATGTGGGCAAAGTTCATCCCGTAGATTCCGGCTAGAAAGGTCAAGGGTAGGAAGATGGCGGAGAGCGAGGTCAGGACCTTCATCACCCCGTTCATGCGATGGCTCATGAGGGTGAAGTAGAGCTCCCGCAAGCTCGCGGTTTTATCCCGCAAGTGGTCGACCTGTTCCACGGCTTCGGCGGCGTGGTCGTGGAGGTCGCGAAAGTAGCGGGCAGTGTTTTCCCCCATCGCTACAGAGTCCGAACTGCTGAGCTGGGCGGTGATTTCGCGACAGGGACGAATCAAGCGATAGGTCTGGGTGACTTCGTTTTTGATTTCGTGGATGGTCTCCATCTCGATCTCCACCTCGTCATCAATGAGCTGATCCTCGATCTCCTCCACTCGATCACTGAGGTGCTCGACGAAGCGCAGGCTGTGATCGGTGACCAGATCGAGCAGAGCCCACACCAGGTAGTCCACGCCATGACTACGAATCTTGCGCTTGGGATCATCCAGCCGACGGTCCAGATCGGTTAGAAATTTGAGCGGAATCTCTGAGAAGGTCAGTACGGTATTGCCCTGCCAAAAAAGGCAGAAATGCACCGCCTCAATCACTCCCACCTCTTCCATGGAAACGGGAATTTTCATCACCACAAAGAGACTCTCCGACGACTCCTCCAGCTTGGAACGGCTTTCGCAGTTGAGGATATCCTCGGCAGTGAGCGGGTGGATTCCGTAGTGCTCGAAGAGCTTGGCCATCTTGGAGGTCTCCCCCAGCCCGCTCCAGTTCAGCCAAGTGATGCCATCGCAACTTTTGTCCCGCAGGTCCGCCACTCCCGACACGGGCTGGCGATCGACATTCTTCGGGCAATATTGGGTGAGAACCCCGGCTGGCGCACTCGCGCGCCCTTCTATCCACTCCAGATCAGTTAGGATGCTTTCAAAGGTGGATTGGGTGAGCTGATGCTTCAGGGACATGGCCACAAGCTAACAAACAAATACAAAAAAACCACTGCGCCTCTCGTGGAAACGCAATGGTCTTAAAATTCTTTGAGCGCTCCTTTCGAGAGCAGCGCGGATAGATGACTAAAGCTTTTTCAGCTTGGTCACCCGGCCAGTGACGTTCCAGTCCTGAACGATGATGTTGCCCTCGTTGTCCCAGCTCAGGCCGTGGGGAGAGGTGAAGAGACCATCGTAAAGCTGGGCCTCGGGAACAGGCTTTTTGGCCCAGAGATTTTTGTCAGGCTGGTCTCCGAGGAAAGAAAGAGGCTCCCCGTTCTTTCCGAGAACAGTCACGCGTCCTTCCAGCTCCGCAACCGCCGCGTAATCGCCCCGAATCGAAACCGCGCAAGGGCGGCGCAGGTGCTCGGAGTGAACACCCTTGAAGTTGAAGTCGAGGTCGAGATGAACGAGACGACGGTTCTCGCGATCGCACACCAGCAGCAAAGGCTCGCCGCTACGGGTATCGAGGGTGATTCCGTGACAGGTGGTGAACTTGCCATCATCTTTGCCCCGTCCGCCCGCAGTCTTGAGAAGCTTTCCGCTGGCATCGAATTTGTGGATCAGGTTCGAGCCATAACCACAGACCACATAGAAGTTGCCCTCGGGCCCGACCGTTACTCCGGTAACGCCCTTGAAGCCGCCTTTGATCTCGCCCGTTCCCTCGTTGGGAATCGTCAGCAACACCTTTCCATCCAGATCGAGCTTCAGCACTTTTTCAGCGGAAACCGCGGCTCCGATGAGAACCTCCGAATCCCCTTCCTTGGCCATCGCGAGAGAATGCAGCGCCTTGGTCTCAGGCCCAAAGCTCTTCACGAACTCCCCTTCCTTCGTGAACTTGACCACCCCATGATCAGCCTCGGTGCTGACATAGACGTGGCCCGCGCTATCGACCGCTACTCCGCCGTGGGTGGGTCCAACGTTCACGCCCTCGGGCATCGCGGCGAAGCCGGGCACGGTCTCAAACTGGAACTGACCATTGCCGGTCTTTTGCACGGAGGTGACCACCTTGCCCGCAGGCCGGTGTTCATGATCCGCGTGCCCAGCGGCCATCGCGCTGCCGGCTACCAATACTGCTAAAACTTTGTTCTTCATCGTAAATGTCTTTTCACGGCGCTCGAAATGATTCCGAGCGATTCTCCGCAAGGATACGCCTGCGGCGGAGCTTTTTTACCCCGCAAATCCCTCCCAATGACAGAAGGAAACCGGACAGAACACAAAATTGAACCCTGTTCCTTGCTTCGATTCCGCAGAAAGACGAAATGAATTGCCCGCTCCCTGCCCTCCACTCTATGCAGACCCCGTGACTATCAAACTCGACTTCTCCAACGCCACCATCGCCGGACTCGTTCTCGCCAAGGTCGGCAACCCCTCCCGCGACGAGCCCCTGCAAACCTCCAAGCATGTCTTCGAAGTCGACCCCGAGGACCAACCCACCCTCTCCAGCATTTTCCTGCGCCCTTTCAAGAGCTTCAGCCTCGTGGGGCAAAAATTCCATCACCACAGCTCGCTGGAGCAGCACGAAATCAACAACTGCGCCGCCGCCATCTTCGAAAACCCGGAAAAACTCCTCGAGCAGGGCTGCCAAATCTCCACCCGCCTTCACACCAAGTCCACCCACCCCAACATCAAGTCCGGCGACCTGTGCATCTCCCGCATCGAGGGGATTCAAGCCGGGGAAGAAACGGTGGACGCGATTTGCATTCTCAAGTCGGAGAGCGTGTCCCCCTTCCTCAGCATCTCCGCGCAAGACGGCGACCTGCAACTCAGCACCGAGCACGGCATCAACCCCGAGAAAATCGACAAGGGCTGCCTGATCGTGAACCAATTTTCCCGCAAAGGATTCTACGTCCTCACCTTTGACCGCGGCAGCTCCGAGAGCCGCTTTTGGGTGAAAGACTTTCTCAACGTCATCGCCATTCCGGACAACGCTCTCCTTTCCAAGAAAGTTGCCGAAATGGCGGTCAGCGCGGTAGCCGAGAGTGCCGCCGCATCCGCTGCCGCCAGCAACGCCGAAACACCCCGCGACGACGCCGAGGCTTCCCCACCCTGGGAGGTCAATGCCGCCGCCAAAGAGGCGCTCGCCTACTTCGACAACAAGAATCACTTCAGCATGGCCGAGTTCGAGGAACAGGCCCTGCGCACCCCCGAAGCAAAGGCCGCGTTCCGCGAAAAGAAGAAGCAGCTCGAGGAAGAAAGCGGAGTGGCCATCGCGGAAGGCTTCGACATCTCACAAAAGGACGTCTCCAAGGCCAAGAAGCTCATGAAATCCATCATGAAGCTCGATTCCGGGGTCGAGATTCGTCTCAAACCCAAAGTCGTCGCCAACCCCGACAAGGTGATGGAAAAGGGCTACGATGAAGAGAAGAAGATGAACTACATCAAGGTCTACTTCAACAAAGAGACCCAATAACAGAGCAAGGACATTCCTGTCCTTGAAGACTATCCCGGAATCTGTGCGCACCAATATGAGCAACTGGGCGAAGGGAGTTCCGTTCTTCTCTGGCGCCTTTCCTCAACCCACGCCAAGCAACCCCGACCCTTTTCAAAAAAGCAAAGCGAACAAACCAAAGAAGCCAAGGAATGAGAGTTCCTTGGCTTCTTAGCCCTTCAAAAAACAGGGCATTCAAATGTTCGAACGCTGGAGACGTTCTCTGGGCGAAAGTTCAACCGCGTCGCAACTATCTCTTCACGCGGGCGTTGCCTTCCCAGATGCTCCACACCTGCTCTTCATCCGCAGGCTGACCGTAGTCTGTTAGAAGAGTCGCCGCCAAGGCACCGCTGGCCCAACCGAACTGCGCCGCCTTTTCCATAGGCCACTCGCGCAGGATGCCGTAGAGCAAACCGCCAACGAAACCGTCTCCTCCTCCGATGCGGTCGAGCACGCCGATTTCGCGAGGCTCCATCACATGCCACTCGTCACCGGCAGAGACAATCGCGCCCCACTGGTGAAGATTCACGCTGACCACTTCCCGCAAGGTCGTTGCGAAGACGGAGGTGTTCGGGAATTCCTTTTTCACCCGACCAATCATTTCCTTGAAGCCATCAATCTTGCCGGCAATGCCTTCACCACCTGGAGGCGGTCCTTCGATGCCGAGGCAAAGCTGGAAGTCCTCTTCGTTGCCCACCAACACGTCGGACAGGCTTGCGATCTCGTGGAACACTTTCGCCAATTCCTCTTCGCGGCCTTCCCAAAGGCTGGCGCGGTGATTGAGGTCGAAACCGATGCAAGTGCCATGCTCCTTCGCCTTGCGCGCCACTTCCAAACAGAACTGGCTGGTCTCAGGAGAAAGCGCCGCAATCAAACCCGAGAGGTGGATGAACTGCGCCCCCTCTTCGCCAAAAATGCGGTCGAGGTCAAAGTGCTCGGCCGCCAGCTTGCGACCCACCTCACCCGCACGGTCATTCGCCACGCGCGGCCCACGGGAACCCGCCCCGCTATCCGCCAAGTTGATCTGGTGACGAAGACCCCAGGGACCACCGGCATCGAACTCCGGTCCTTCATAGTCCATGTGGCGGCTCGCCAAGTTGTCCTTAATGAAACGAGAAACAGGGCTTCCCTTCACGAAGGCGGTCAAAACCTTCACCGGCAGACCCAGATAAGACGAAACCGCGCCCACATTGGACTCCGCACTCGTCGCCTGCATCTTGAAAGTGTCACTGCAATGGAACGGCTGGCCATTCACAGGAGTCAGGCGAGTGCCCATACTCGTCGGTATCACAAGGGCGTATTTGGCATCTTTCTTCAGGTCGATCATACGTGCCCCGAAAAGGCGACTTTGCGCCCCATTGTTCAAGTCAAAAAAGCGACCGAAAAAAACTCGCTGAAAAGTGTGCCTTTGGGGCAGATTTTTCTTGCGAAAAGTGCCCTTCCTGTGGAGAGTCGCCGCCCGCGAGGGAAAACTCCCTTACGGTTCTTAAATTCCGGCGTAGCTCAGCGGTAGAGCGGGTGGCTGTTAACCACTAGGTCGTAGGTTCGAATCCTACCGCCGGAGCCATTTTCACTTCTTGAATTGGCACTACGGAATCCCGGTCTCGCACCGTTTCTTCTAGAAAACTCTCACTTGAGATTACCGCGATCACTTTTCTCACTAATCTGGGCTCGTTTCAACCCAATCGGCCCTCTCAGAAGTTTTCTACTCTGCATACGTCACTCTGTATTGCCTTCCCTTCTTCTTAAACATTCGGTAACACATATCTAACAGAAACCTGCTAGATCTTGCCGACCCCCGAATCCATCGCCCGCGAGAACATCGACGCTCAACTCAGCGCCGCTGGCTGGACTATTCAGGACCTCTCCCAACTCAACCTCTCAGCTTCCCGTGGCGTCGCCATCCGCGAAGTCCGGTCTCAAGGCGGTCCCGCTGACTATATTCTCTTTGTAGACGGCAAAGCCCTCGGCATTGTGGAGGCCAAGAAAGAAGGCACCACCCTCAGCTCCGTCGCTGAACAATCGAACCGCTATTCTCACGCCAGGAAGTGGATTCCCCAGCGCTGGGCCGATCCTCTTCCCTTCACTTACGAGTCCACTGGCGTCGAAACCAATTTCCGCGACCAGCGCGATCCCGACTCTCGTTCCCGTTCCGTCTTCGCCTTTCACACCCCCGAGCACCTGCTCGCCCTCGTCCAACAACCCGACACCCTCCGCGAGCGACTGCAAACTCTGCCCGCGAACCACCCTCTCGTCATCGCTCCCCTGCGCGATTGCCAAGTCTCCGCCATCACGGGTCTCGAAAAATCCCTCGCCGACAACCGTCCGCGCGCCCTCCTGCAGATGGCCACCGGCTCCGGCAAGACCTACACCGCCGTCACGCAGGCTTATCGTCTCATCAAGCACGCCGGCGCCCAACGCATTCTCTTCCTAGTCGACCGTGGCAACCTTGGCCGCCAGACCATCAACGAATTTCAGCAATTCACCACCCCCGACGACGGCCGCAAGTTCACCGACCTCTACAACGTCCAGATGCTTGGTCCCGGCGGCATTGATCCCGTCTGCAAAGTCACCGTCTCCACCATTCAGCGCCTCTTCTCACAACTCAAGGGAACCGAACTCGACGAAGACGCCGACGAGATTTCAGGCTACGAGTTCAATAGTGGCTGTGGCGTCCCGCCGCAGTTTTCCTCCAAAGATCAGAGCCAAAGCTCTTTAGCTGATCAAAGCCTAGATGGCTCTGCTACTCTTCCCGTCACCTACAATCCACGCATCCCGATCGAGACCTTCGACTTCGTGATCATCGACGAATGCCACCGCTCCATTTACAATCTCTGGCGGCAAGTCCTCGACTACTTCGACGCCTTCCTCATCGGTCTCACCGCCACCCCCTCCAAGGCCACGCTCGGCTTCTTCGACCGCAATCTCGTCACCGAATACCCCCACGTCCAGGCCGTCGCCGATGGCGTCAACGTCGGCTACGATATCTATCGCATCAAAACCAAAATCTCCGAAGAAGGCACCACCCTCGATGCCGGCTTTGACTACCAGAAGCGCGATCGCCTCACCCGCGAAAAGCGCTGGGCTATCCAAGACGAGGAACAAACCATCGCCAAGACCCAGCTCGACCGCTCTGTCGTTGTTCCCGACCAGATTCGCACCGTCATTCGCACCTTTCGGGAAAAACTCTTCACCGACCTCTTCCCCGGCCGCAGTGGCGACTGGGTGCCCAAGACTCTCATCTTCGCCAAGACCGACGAGCATGCCGAAGACATCGTCAACCTTGTTCGCGAGGAGTTCGGCAAGGGCAATGACTTCTGCAAAAAGGTCACCTACAAGGCCGGCGGCAAGCCCGAAGACATCATCAAGGCCTTCCGCACCGCACCCGAGTTCCGCATCGCGGTCACCGTCGACATGATTGCCACCGGCACCGACATCAAGCCCCTCGAGTGCCTTCTCTTTCTGCGCGACGTTCGCTCCCAGCTCTACTTCGAGCAGATGAAAGGCCGCGGCACCCGCACCATCGACGCCACCGACCTCGCCATCGTCACCCCCGATGCCGGCAGCAAGACCCGCTTCGTCCTCGTCGATGCCGTCGGCGTCACCGAGTCCGACAAGACCGACTCCCGCCCCCTCGAGCGCAAGCCCACCGTCCCCTTCGACAAGCTCTTGCAAAGCGTCGCCCTCGGCCTGCACGACGAAGACACCCTCACCAGCCTTGCCAACCGTCTGGCTCGACTCGACCGCTCCCTCAGCGATTCCGACAAGGGGGAATTGCAAGCCACCGGCGGCCTCTCCCTCAAGCAACTCGCCTCCCATCTCTTGCAAGCCACCGACCCCGATACTATCGAGAAAGTAGCTGAGGCGTCTCGCCTCAGTTCCCCCGAAGCAGAAAAACTCCAACAAGAAGCAGCCACAACCTTCAACTTCTTCAACCAAGAAGCCGAGACCATCAAAACCCAAGGAGCCTCTCTCCCTCATTGGTATCAGGACGGGGTCATCTACTTTGTCACCTTCCGACTCGCGGACTCTCTTCCACAGGAAAAACTCAAGATCTTCGCCAGCGAAAAAGAGCTCTGGCTCAAACAGAATCCAGAACCCCACACCGCCGAACAAAAGGCCGAGTATCACGAGCGCTTCCCGCAACGCCTGCAGCAATGGCTCGACCTCGGCTACGGCTCCATGATTCTCAAGGACGCAGCCGCCAATCAACTCGTGTGCAATGCCATCACCCACTTCGATGGCGATCGCTATCAGCTCGACGAGTTCGTCGTCGCCGCCAACCACGTGCACATTCTCGTCGCTCCGCAGGGGGACCACTCCCTGAGCGAAATTCTTCATTCTTGGAAAAGTTTCACCGCCAAGGAGCTTCTCAAGCTACCGATTGCGCAGGAACTCGCCACCGCTCCCACCGTTTGGCAAAAGGAGTCTTGGGACCACATCGTGCGCTCCGAAGCCAGCCTGAACAAATTCCGCGAATACATCCGGGCCCACAAAGTAGCTGAGGCATCTTGCCTCAGCCCCCGTTGGGAAGATCTGCAGCGGGACGCAGCAGCTACTCTCGCTAACCAAGCAGTCGCTCCGGTAGCCAGCAATCCCGCCTACCGCGACCTCTTGGAGAAAAAGCGCCGCGACCGCGAGGTCACCATTGACCACCTCAGCGGCGACGAAGTCATTTCCGCAGGCTACGACGAGGAAAAAGCTCGCCAGTTGGTCACCTCGTGGAAGACCTTCCTCGACGATAACCAAGACGAAATCACCGCTCTGCAAATCCTCTACAACAAGCCCCACGCCAAGCGCCACCTCGTCTACGAAGAGCTCAAGGCCCTCGCCGATGCCGTCGCCCGGCCGCCCTACCACATCGCGCCCGCCGAAGTCTGGTCCGCCTACGAGCACCTCGAAAAACGCCCGCTCACCCGCAACCCCGTCAAGACCCTCACCAATCTCATCACCCTTGTTCGCCACACCGTCGATCCCGCGACCACCCCACTCGCCCCCTTCCCCGAACTCGTCGAACAACGCTTCCAAGCCTGGCTCACCCAGCAACAAAACCCCACCCCGGGCGAAGCCGCTCGTTCAGAAGTCACCACTCAAAATTCACCACTCACAACTCCCCGGTTTACGGAAAGCCAAATCAAATGGCTTTCCGTAATCCGGGATTACATCGCCCTCAACGGAGCCTTCGCCACCGACGACCAGAGCGACTACCTCGAAGCCTGGCAAAGCGTCGACTCCGATGAAGGCGTCCCCCTCGCCGTCGCCAAACGCGTCTTTGGCCAAGATCCAAAACCCCTTATCGAAGAACTCAATGAAGTCCTAGTCGCCTGATGACAATCAACCTTCCATTTCAAATCATTGCTTGTCCGCCGAAGATCGAAGAGCGTAGGAGGAAAGAAGTTAACGAGGTGTTAGCGGCATGAGTGAACTTCCTAAAGGCTGGAAACGATCTACGGTAGCCGATGCCTTGATCATCATCGACTATCGTGGCCGCACCCCACCGTATTCCGAGACGGGCATTCCCCATCTTCGTTCCGCGAACGTCCGCGACGGGAAAATCGTTTGGGAGAAGTTGCGCTACGTAACCGAGGACACCTACGAGCAATACATGACGCGTGGAATTCCGAAGGTCGGAGATCTGCTCTTCACGACGGAAGCTCCGCTCGGGCATGTTGCCGACGTTCCGGATCAGAAGTTCTGCTTGGCACAGCGCGTTATGGTTTTGCGTACAGACCACGACGAACTTCACCCAAGGTTTCTCAAGTACCAGATCATGTCCCCAGAGTTTCAGGGACGGATTTCAGGTCGAGGAACCGGCACAACAGTCACCGGAATCTCGTCACGGAACTTTAAACCCGTCCCGCTGCTTCTACCACCCCTCCCCGAACAACGCCGCATCGTGGCGCGGATTGAGGAACTCTTTTCGCGGCTCGACGCCGGCGTCGCCGCCTTGCGCCACGCCAAAGCCCAACTCCAACGCTACCGCCAATCCGTCCTCGCCGCCGCCGTCACCGGCCAACTCACCCAAGACTGGCGCGAACAACACCCCGACACCGAACCGGCGGAAGAGTTGATCAATCGGATCTCAGAGACACGCGCTGCACTCTTTAGAGCTGAAAGCGAGAACTCGGAAGTGAAACGCCATGTATCGAAGCACAAACGGCACAAATTCACGACACCTCCGAATTGGACTACTCCTCCGAGTTGGAAATTCACGAGCCTCCTGACGAGTTGCCAATTTGTCGTAGACTGCCACAACAAGACGCCGCCATACGAGAATTCAGGAATCCCGCTGATTCGAACCACAAATGTCCGAAACGGAAAGTTGGCCTGGCCTAAGATGAAGTTTGTGAACAAAGAGACAGCAGCCCATTGGTCTCAACGTTGCACTCCAGAACCTGGGGATATTCTGTTCACGAGAGAGGCGCCAGCAGGAGAGGCTGCAATTATACCTGAAAACACACGCTTATGCATGGGGCAGCGAATGATGCTCTTTCGCACTTTCCATGATCTGCTCTTACCGTCCTATCTCCTCACGGTGATCCGCTCACACAATTTCCAATCTCAATATGGCGAAAAGCAAGTCGGAGTCGGAGTTCAACACCTCCGCGTGGGCGATGTGGAATCCTTGGCTCTCCCACTTCCACCCCTCCCCGAACAACATCAAATCGTCGCCGAAGTCGAAGCCCGAACCACCGCCATCGACCACCTCGAAGCCGAACTCGACCGCCAACTCACCCGCGCCACCCGCCTCCGCCAATCCACCCTCGCCACCGCCTTCTCCGGAAAACTTTGACCTCCAAATTCAGTCCGCAGGAAACAGTTACACAATAAATGGCTATTTTTTAGCTATTTTTAAATTGATTATTATTTAATTTGGAGCATCTTTCCTTCGTGAGCACTAAACGAACGATGACCCTCAATCTGACGGCTCAGGAAATGGCCGTTCTTGAACAGCTCGCGGAAAAGAAGGACCTGAGCAAAACAGCGGTGATGAAACTAGCGCTTCGCCTACTCCAGACTATCGACGTGCGCGTCGAGCCGGGAAAGAAGCTCTTGGTCGAAGACGAGGCAACCAATGAAAAAAGTGAACTTGTGATCCTATGAATGAGTCTCAGGTCTACCTTCTGGATTCTGACACGAACGAAGTCGTCGAGGCCTCATTATTTGATGAAGTCACCGACGACCATCTCGCCCTCTGGGATACCAGTTGGGCCCCTTTGATGCGAGCCCACCGAACAAACCTTCCCTTGTCAGATACGCCAGAGGATTCGCACTGGAACTGGAAGCACAAGGCGAACAGCTGGCGCTCTCTTCTGGGATATCAGTCCTTTGCCCTCGTTTGCGAGGGAGAACTTCAAGGCCTCATGCTCACCAACGATATCACTTCAGCTCGTCTCCTCGACCAATTTGGAAAGCCCATTGTCTACGTCCAATTCGTGGCGACCGCTCCCTGGAACCGACCCGAACTCCAAGACCCGCCCAAATACCGGGGAGTGGGACGAACCTTCATCCTCGCCGCAATTCAAACCAGTTTGGACATCGGCTATAAAGGACGACTTGGCCTCCATTCTCTTCCCAAAGCAGAGGGATTTTACCGAGACAAATGCGGGTTCACCGTTTTGGGCCCGGACTCGTCACACCAGAATCTCACTTACTGCGAAATGACCGAAACACAGGCGGAAAATTTCCGCCGCAACCACTAGTAACCATGAAACTCGAATACCCAAAAGAGTGGTTTGAACGCAGCGCCGAAATTGAAGGCATTGCGGAGGTGGGTGCAGGTGTCCCTCCCACCCACAGCGCCACCGAACCCCACACCACTGAAAGAATCACCGCCTTTGATACTCGGATTGCCTTTGGCCAATTTGTCTCTCTTTGGCGACGTAACAACGGCTGGAATCCCGAAAAGCTCGCCAACGAAGCCGGAATCGACACGGAAGAAGTGCTGGAAATCGAACGTGATCCCCACTGTGAGCCCGAGGCCGATGCCGTCTACAAGCTAGCGTCTATCTTCGGAGTTCCATCGGGTAAAATGATGGAGCTCGCTGGACTCACCAAATCCCACACCCCTCATTTAAGAGAGGAAGCGATCCGTTTTGCGGCAAGCTCGGAACCCCTTGCGGAACTCTCTGATGTAGAACGGCAGGCTTTGGAAGCATTTGTCGGCGCTCTAACAAATTAACCTAAGGTAAACTATAGTAATGAAAGCTCGCATCCTCAAACCACGACTGCGTCGGGACATCAAGTCCATCGCAGATCGTATTCTTGAAGAGCTGGGCAACCCCGAACCACCGCTAGACCTCAATGATGTCTGTCTACTGTTAGAATTAGACTCTGGCTACTTCACAAGCGAATCAGAAGGACTCCTCAGAAAGACCTTCAGTCGAATGAAACGAGCTGGGAAGCAGCTACTACGACGCCCGACTCTCCTCTGCGATGCCATCAAAAAGTTCGACCTGCGAGCTCTTTATATTCCGGACCAGAAGCGCATCCTAGTCGATGATACGATTCCAAAGCCGAAACACCGTTGGCTCCAAGCGCACGAGATTGGGCACTCCATTCTGCCTTGGCATCAGGAAATGATGCTAGGAGACGATGAACTCACCCCAACCGTTACGGTTCATAGTAAAATGGAGGCGGAAGCGAACTTTGCGGGTGGTAGTCTCCTCTTTCTGGGTAACCGCTTCGCAGAAGAGTGTCGCGACTGCGATCCCTCAATCAAGACTGTAATGGCACTCAAGAAACGGTATGGGAACACCCTCACTACAACACTCTGGCGAGTCATTGAGCATTCTGGCGAAGAGAACCCCCTCATTGGAATGATTGGACAACATCCCAAGAGCTTTCACAACGAACAGTCAAACTTCAGGCACCTGATTCTCTCTCCTGAATTCGAAAGAAAATTTCCTGATCCCTCTCTCAAAAAACTCGAAGACGAAATCAAAGCTTACTGTTGGGGAAATCGAGGACCACTTGGGAACGGAGAAATCCTTCTCACCGACAAGAATGGCACGACCCACAATTTTCATTTCGAGACCTTCTATAACGGTTACGACGCCTTAACCCTCGGTGTTCATCAGGGAGAGGTTCCGGCCATTGTTTCCGCCTTTGGTGGATTCGGCTCTCCTTAAACAATAATTTCAAAAACACATGGCCGACAACTCCGCCACCATCGTCTCTAAAGTTTGGAACTACGCCCACGTCCCCAAGGACGCGGGGGTCGGTTCGGCGACTACGTCGAGTAAATCACCTACCTGCTTTTCCTCAAGCCCGCCGATGAAATGACCGAGCTGGGTGACGACAACCCCATCTCGGAAGACTACCGCTGGTCCAAGCTGGCAGCCGCTCACTCCGCCAACTCCCTCAGATTTCCTAAAAACCATTGTTTTCCCACTTGAGAAAACTACCATTCTCGAGAAAGAAAGCGTCTTTCGGAAACACTTTTAAGTGGCCACAAGTCCATTTTTTGAGCACTTATGGCCACTTATAGACCATGAAGCTAGTCGGTCGGGAACAGGAAATCAAGAATCTCAACCTCCTGCTGAAGAGCAAGGAAGCTGAATTCCTGGCCCTCTATGGCCGTCGACGCATCGGGAAGACTTTTCTCATTGAGCAACATTTCAAAAAGGAGCTTTGCTTCCAATTGAACGGGCAGAAGGACGGCACCCTGAAGGAACAGCTCGCAAACTTTCACCACGCTCTCAGTGACCGCAGCCGGAAGAATCGGGTATGCCCGGGGTCTTGGCAGGAGGCCTTTCAGCAACTCACCGACCACCTCAGAACGCTCCGAGGAAAGGGAAAGTATGTCGTCTTTCTCGATGAATTGCCGTGGCTAGCGAGCCCGCGTTCGCGCTTCCTGCAGGCTCTCGATTACTTCTGGAACAGCTTTCTGAGAAAGGACCCGCGCTTCATCCTCGTCATCTGTGGCTCGGCCGCCTCGTGGATGATTGCCAAGGTGATTGACCACAAAGGCGGTCTTCACAATCGGGTGACGGCCCGCATCAAACTCGAACCCTTCACCCTCGCGGAAAGCTCTCACTTTCTGCGTTCACGTGGGGTCAAGCTCACTCACTACGATCAGCTCACGCTGGCGATGGTCATGGGTGGGGTCCCCCACTATCTCAAGGAAGTCCAAGCCGGACAGTCGGCAGTGCAAGCCATTGATGCCAGCTGCTTCCATCCCACAGGTCTCCTCCGTGATGAGTTCGATCGCCTTTACACTTCCCTCTTTGACAGCTCGGAGCGCCATATCGAGATCGTGCGTGAGCTGGCGAAACATCCGCAAGGACTGACCCGCAAGGACCTGACCAGTGCCTACAAGTCAGGTGGCCGACTGACCCAGACTCTCACCGAGCTCGAGGAGGCAGGCTTCATCAGTCTCCAACACCCCTTCAAGAATACGAGTCGGGACACCGTCTACCGCTTGGCCGATGAGTATTCCCTTTTCTACCTCAAGTGGATGGATGGGAAGCGAAGCACCGGAAGCTTTGCCAAAAAATTTCAGACGCCAGCTTGGCGGGCATGGAGTGGCTACGCCCTCGAGTCCATCGCCCATAAGCATATCCGGCAGATCAATAGCGAACTCGGAATCAGTCAAATCGAGACCGAGCATTGCAGCTGGGTTCACCGTGCGAACAAGACCTGGCCGCAAGGCGCGCAAGTCGATCTCCTCATTGATCGAGCGGATCGCAGCATCAACTTAATCGAAATTAAGTTCTCGGAAGGGCCCTTCACCATCAAGAAAAACTACGCGGAGGAGCTCCGTCGCAAAGGGCAAGTCTTTCGCGAAGTGACGGGCACCAACAAGAACGTCTTCCTCACCTTTCTCACCACCTATGGCCTCACTGAAAACGCTTATTCTCAGGAAATTGCCGACACCGCCATCACGACCGAATGCCTCTTCAAATAAATCCTATAAGTGGCCACATCTCCCAAAAAAACGCACTTATGGCCACTTATAAAACCACCTTCTCTTTCAATTATGACCGATAACTCCGCCTCCATCGTCTCCAAAGTCTGGAACTACGCCCACGTCCTCAAGAACGCGGGGGTCGGTTACGGCGACTACGTGGAGCAGATCACCTACCTCCTCTTTCTCAAGCTGGCCGATGAGATGACCGAGCTAGGTTACGACAACCCCATCCCCGAAGACTATCGCTGGTCCAAACTGGCTGCCGAGACCGGCGACAAGCTCGAAATCCACTACCGCCACACCCTCGAAAACCTTGGCAAGGCACCCGGCCTCGTCGGCATCATCTTCCGCAAGGCCCAAAACAAAATCTCCAACCCCTCCGACCTGCAGCGCGTGATCAAGATGATTGCGGACGAGGATTGGTCTGGGATGGATGTCGATATCAAGGGAGCCATCTATGAAGGGTTGTTAGAGAAGACTGCAAGCTCCTCCGACAAAGGTGCGGGCCAATACTTCACCCCGCGTCCGCTCATCCGCGCCATCGTGGACGTGATGCAGCCCGCCCCCGGCCAAATCATCGGCGACCCCGCCTGCGGCACTGGGGGCTTCCTCCTGGCGGCCCACGACTACATCACCAAGCACAACAAGCTGAGCAAACCGGAGATGAGACATCTCAAGACCACCGCCCTGCGTGGCAACGATATCGTGCCCGGGGTGGTCAGTCTGTGTGCGATGAATCTCTACCTGCACGGCATCGGAGGAGGTAGAGTGGCGGAGGCTTCTAGCCTCAGTTCCGAAGATCAGAGGCAAGATGCCTCGGCTACTTTTTTCAACTCCCCCATCACCGAAGCCGACGCCCTTGCTCAACCGAGCGGCACCAAGTTCGACCTCATCCTCGCCAACCCACCCTTTGGCAAAAAAGGCGGCTACACCATCGTGGGCGATGATGGCAAAATCTCCACCGAGAAGCAGGAATACGAGCGCGACCAGTTCTGGGCCACCACCAGCAACAAGCAGCTCAACTTCCTACAACACATCGTCAGCGAGCTCAAAGTCGGCGGCAGCGCGGCGGTCGTCCTTCCTGATAACGTCCTCTTCGAAGGTGGGGCCGGCGAAACCATCCGCCGCGAACTCCTGAAACGCTGCAACGTCCACACCATCCTGCGCCTCCCCACCGGCATCTTCTACGCCCAAGGGGTGAAGGCCAACGTCCTCTTCTTTGAACGCAAAGAAGCGAGCGAAACACCGTGGACAAAAGACCTCTGGATCTACGACCTGCGCACCAACCAACACTTCACCCTCAAGACCAACCCGCTGGCTACCAAGGACCTCACCGACTTCATCAAAGTCTACAATCCGAAAAACCTCGCCAAGCGCAAGGAGAGCGACCGCTTCAAGAAGTTCAGCTACGACGAAATCGTGGCCCGCGACAAAGCCAACCTCGACATCTTTTGGCTGAAAGACGAATCCCTCGAAGACACCGAGAACCTCCCCCCACCCGCCGAACTCGCCGCCGACATCGTGGCGTCCCTCGAAGTCGCCTTGGAAGAGTTCCGTGCGGTGGAAGATTCTCTCGATTCGTCCAAAGTGATGTAGTGCTCATCCCCTGTTTCTGAAATTCCGAGCCAAGCTCGGCGAGGATTTGGAAACTAGCAAATGGCATCGATATTCAGTCGCGGCTGCCTACCCCACAAAGTTAAGATCACCCTCTTCAGATGGTGCGCGGGCTTCCAGCCTTGCCGCACAGAAGCAGAATGCAACGCGCGAGATACCTAACAAACTCATTCAACGGCCGCCAAAAACCAGCCGCCAAAACCTCGTCCAGAGCGAGAGCTTCTTTTCCTGGATCACATACGGAAGTTCGTCGAGCAGCGCGGTTCGAAGAGCCTTGGAGTGAGCTTCGGCCTCATTCATGAGGCTCAGAATCTGTCTGAGGTAGTCGTTGTGTTGCTTCATGGCATCGCTACCCAACACGGTTTCAAAATCAACAACTGCCTCCGCGCCCCAGGCTTCGAAAGCCTGCAGTCGTCTGATTCTCTGACTCAGCTTAGACACCCCGCGGGTGGTCGGACTGAGTGGCGCGGCGCTCGTCATCCAGTCTTTCCAATCACGATTCCCCTTTGACTGATTACACTTTCCGCACGCCGGGACGAGATTTTGAATCCGGGTCAGATAGCCTGTGGGCCGGCCCTTCCGCATCACGGGAAAGAAATGGTCCCACTCGGTGGAGGGGTCTCCGCAATAGACGCATCGGAGATCGTCTGCGTCGAGCTTGAGCAAGGAAAAGGCGTCGGCCAACTCGCGCTCTGAGGGCGGAACGTTTGGAATCAAAGAGCGAACGAAGGCAGACCGCATCGCGGAAGCTCTCGCTCCAATGCTTTCTCCTCCCGGCGGCTGATAGACCTCACGAGCACTGCGTTTCCCTCTCTTCACGAACGGTATCATGTGAGGAAATTTCCCGCTGTCATGGACAATCTGCCCGCGAAAAACTGACATCTGAGACAACTGCATTGACGCGAATAGCCTATTTTACGAGAAAAGGAGAGCCGTTACTCTCGTATTAAGTCCACCAGTGTCCGAGCAACTCCGAATCGCAGTCCTTATCGAAACGTCCCGTGCCTATGGCCGGGGAATCTTCCATGGCATTGCTGACTACTCTCGCGCTCACGGACCTTGGAGCTTTACCGTGCAGGAACGGGATTTGCGGGGGGGCATCCCGGAGTGGATTCAGACTTGGGAAGGCGATGGCATTCTTTGTCGCGCTTTCAATCCGGAGCTCGCCGAACTGTTGGCCAAGGCCCCCTGCCCCGTGGTCGATCTCTATGGCCGAATGCAGCATCCGGACATCCCCTGGCTCGATACCAACCCGGATGGGATCGCCAAGATGGCGGTGGAGTTCTACCTCAATGCGGCCTTTACCCAATTTGCCTACTGCGGCTTCCATGGTCTTTGGTTTTCGGACCAACGCGAGAAGGCCTTCGTCGCTTTGCTCAAGAAGCTGGGCTTTCCCTGCTCGGTCTATGAAGCCCCAGCCAATTTCGAAAATCAGGACGTCGCCACTCGGGAAGGTCTGCATCCCCAAGGCTCGGATTCGATTCGCGAGTGGGTCTCCAACCTCCCCAAGGGGACAGCCATTCTCGCCTGCAATGATGTGCGGGCCCAACAGCTAACCACGGCTGCGGCTGCGGTGGGTCGCAAGATTCCCGACGACTTGGCAATCATGGGGGTGGACAATGATAAAATCATCTGCCGCTTCGCCAACCCCAGTCTCTCCAGCATCGAGCCCGATACCCGGCTGCTCGGCTACACTGGCTCCGCCTGGCTGCATCGCTTGATCAAGGGCGAGACCCTCCCCTCCCACTCTGCCCTAATCGATCCTATCGGAATCAAAGAGCGGACCAGCACCGACCTGATTGCCAGCGAGGACGAAATTTTCGTGAAAGCTCTCCGCTTCATCAGGAGACTAACAGACCAACGGACCCAAGTTGAAGACGTTCTGAAGCACGTGGGACGTTCGCGTAATACGGTGGAAAGCCGCTTCCGCGAAATTCTGGGCCACAGCATTCGGGATGAGATCACGGCGGCGCGCATTCGACGGGCGCGGTGTCTCCTGCAGCAGACGCGGTGGCCGTTGCACAAGATCGCCGAGGCCTCGGGATTCGCGACCACTGCTCACTTTTGCCGCGCCTTTAAGAACGCGGAAAAGCAAACGCCGACCGAGTTTCGTTCCGCGGGAGAGCCTCCGCTCCTCTAGTCCCGACGGACCGCCTGAAAGCTATCGCCCTAGACAAAGGGACGGTCGAGGTGCGCTTGAGATGAGGGCGCGGCAACAACTCCATGCCTCTCTGTCACTTGTGGTAAGAGAAATAAGACAACCTTGTTGTCATATCCGACAATTGGAAGCTTCCCCATCTCCGACCAGACTTCTTCGACTGAGCCGGAGTTCGGGCCTCTCAACTCCAGCTCATTCCTATTTATGCACACCCTGTCCATCGTTTCCTTCATCCTCTTCTTCGTCGTGGTCATCGGCCTTTCGGTTTACAAAAGCCGTCGTGCCAAAGGTGCCTCCGAAGATTCCTCCGACTTCTTCCTCGGAGGACGCAGCCTGACCTGGCCCTTGATCGGGATCTCGATCGTGGCGGCCAATATCTCCACAGAGCAGATGGTCGGCATGGCAGGGTCAGCGGCGGGTGGGGTCGGACTGGCGGTCAGCTCCTGGCAATTGCTGGGCTCGGTCTTCATCGTGATCGTTTCCATGACGCTCTTGCCCAGATTCCTGCGAGCGGGGATCTACACCATGCCGGAGTTTCTCGAATACCGCTACAACGCCACTGCCCGCAGCATCATGGCGATTCTAACAGTCATCATCTACGCGGTGGTGATGCTCCCGGCGGTGCTCTATTCCGGCGGCGTCACCCTCGAGGCCATCGTGGGTATCGAGCTCTGGCAGGGGGTGATTCTCATCGGACTGGTGGGGATGATCTACTCGACCTTTGGCGGGCTCAAGGCCATTGCTTGGGCGGACCTGGTGCAGGGACTAGCCTTGATTGCGGGCGGGTTGCTGGTCTTCTTTTTCGGGCTCAAGGCCATTGGCGGTTGGGGTGCTTTTTCCAAAGAAAACGCGGACCAGCTGCACATGTTTCTCCCTGCGGATAACAAGGACCTGCCATGGACTGGCTTGCTCTCGGGAATGTGGATTGTGATGATCTACTACTGCGGTCTCAACCAATTCATCGTGCAGCGCAATTTGGCGGCCAAGACCCTGAAGGACGGTCAACTCGGGATGATCTTTGCCGGCGCGCTTTGGCTTCTGGTGCCCTTCGCCATTGTGATGCCCGGGCTGATGGCCAATCAACTCTATGGCGATGACCTCGCGAATACCGACGCGGCCTTCCCGACCCTCATTAAAAAGCTCATTCCACCCGGGATTAGCGGACTCATCTACGCCGCCATCGCGGGGGCGGTGACCTCGACCCTCGCTTCCTTGCTCAACTCGTCCTCCACCATTGCGACGATGGATATCTATCGCAACATGATCAACCGTCAGGCGAGCGAGAAGCAACTGGTGGCCTTGGGACGCATCTTTACCGTGGTGGTGGTGGCCATCGCCTCCGTGATTGCGCCCCAACTGGCCCGTCCCGAGTTCAATGGGGTCTTCGCCTTCATCCAACAATTCCAAGGCTATATCTGGCCGGGTGTGGTGGCCGCATTTTTAGGTGCCTTCCTTTTGCCCAAAGCCCCGCCCCTGGCCGGCGTGCTGGCGCTCGTACTCGGCCCCCTCTTCTATGGTTTGCTGCAGCTGACCCAAAAGCAACACGAGCTCTTTTTCCTGCATCAGGTCCTCATCGCGTTCGTGGGCGTTTCACTCGTTATGCTCGTTCTCACCATTGTCTCCCCCCTTCCCGAAGCTCGCAGATTGCCGGTCCGGGAAGAGGTTGCCCTTAAAACCGAACCTGTCGTGAAGATTGCAGGCGGCTTGGTCATCTGTGCCGTCGCCCTCTTCTTTTGGATTTTCCGTTAACTTTTTTACCTCTCTTCAATTATGTCTTCAGTTACTGCTGCTCTCGAATCCTTGACCATCCCGACCTATCCCGTCGGTGAGCCCGAGAAGAATCCGGTCTTTTTTGACAAACGCGTCTATCAGGGATCTTCCGGGAAAGTCTATCCCGTGCCTTTCATCGACAAAGTCTATGATGAGCCGATCGACAAAACCTACCAGTCGGCCCGCCTGGAGAACGATTTCATTCGCCTCGTGATGCTTCCGGAAATCGGGGGCCGCATTTTCCTGGGTCAGGACAAGACCAATCAAGACTACGATTTCTTTTATCGCCAGGATGTGATCAAACCTGCCTTGGTCGGACTCGCGGGTCCTTGGATCTCAGGCGGGGTCGAGTTCAACTGGCCCCAGCATCACCGTCCCAGCACCTTCATGCCGACGGATGTCCATATCGAAAACGAGGCCGATGGAGCCGCTACCATCTGGATGTCGGAGCACGATCCTCTCAACCGTCTCAAGGGGATGCATGGGATCCGTATTCGCCCGGGTTCGTCGCTCATTGAGTTGCGCGCTCGACTCTACAACCGCACTCCCCTGACCCAGACCTTCCTATGGTGGGCCAATGTCGCGGCACTGGTTCACGACCAGTATCAGTCCTTCTTCCCGCCTGACGTCAACTATGTGGCCGACCACGCGGTGCGCGCGCTTTCCTCCTTCCCCGTCGCGAACAATCCTTACTATGGGGTGGATTACCAGAACCGGCCGGGCGCGAACGACCTCTCCTGGTATCGCAATATTCCCGTGCCCACCAGTTACATGGTGTGCCAGACCTTGGCCGATTTCTTTGGCGGCTACGACTTCAAAGCCGACGGCGGATTCGTCCACGTGGCAAACCGACACATCGCCCCCGGGAAGAAGCAATGGACTTGGGGAGACCACGAGTTCGGCCACGCTTGGGACCGGGAATTGACCGACACCAATGGCCCCTACGTCGAACTGATGGCTGGGGTCTACACCGACAACCAGCCGGACTTCACCTATCTGCTTCCCTACGAGACAAAGACGTTCTCGCAATTCTGGTGGCCGATTCAGGGCATCGGACCTGCCCATGCCGCGAACCAAAAGGCCGCTGTGAGCCTGAACATCGGGGACGACCGAAAGATTGCGCTTGGCCTCAATGTCTCCGAAAGCTTCGAGGGCGAACTCGTTCTCACGCGCCTGGATGCCGAGGTGGCCCGCTTCGACATCACCCTGCAACCCGGCGAGGTCTGGAAGAACGACCAGCATCAGTTCGAAGGCGAACAAGCCCATGAACTCTATCTCACCCTACGCGACCGCGAAGGGCAACTGGTGATAGACTATCGCCCGGTTGACGAAAGCACCCTGACCCGTGACCGCGCCCAAGCGACCGAGCCCCCTCAAGCTGATGAAATCTCCTCGGCGGACGAACTCTTCTTCACCGGGGAGCACCTCGAACTCTATCGCCACCCGACCCGCAAGCCGGAGCCCTACTACGAGCGTTGCTTGGCCATCGATCCCGACGATGCGCGCGCCAATCTCGCGCTCGGGAAAAGACTCCTTCGCAAAGGACTCTTCACGGAAGCCCACGGTCATCTCGAAAAGGCCATTGGCCGCCTCACCTTCCGCCACCCCAATCCCGTGACTGGCGAAGCCCATTATTATCAGGGGATCGTTCTGCGACAGCTCGGCGATCCCACCGGAGCCTACAGCCACTTCTACAAAGCCACTTGGAACAGCGAGTGGCGCAGCAGTGCCTTCTATCAGTTGGCAACGCTCGACTGTTTGAAAGGCGACTTCAACACCGCCCTCACCCATCTCGACGAGTCTCTCGCTACCAACCGCGACAATAACAAATCCAAGAACCTAATAGCGCTTCTCACTTTTAAGAAAGGAAAGACCGAAGAAGCTCGAAAAGTGCTTACCGACTTGCGCGAGATCGACCCACTCGACCACTGGAGCGCTCACCTCTTGCATTTGATGGGCGCACAACCGGAGGAATTTTTGACCACGACCCGCAATGACGCCCAGACCATTCTAGACCTCGCCTTCGACTATTGCGAAGCCGGATTCACCGAAGAAGCTCTGGGGCTGATCGAGCTTCATCATGAAAAGGCCAAGCAGGAATGCGCGGTCCCCAATCCCCTCGCCACGAGTCAGATGACCCAATACCTGAAGGCGTGGCTCACCCGCGACCCGGCGGACTTGGTGGCGGCCCAAGGGCAAGCCTCAAAGCACTTCTTCCCCTCCCGGGCAGAAGAACGAGCCATCTTGGAGTGGGCGCAGAATCAGCCTGGCGGCGACCCTCTCGCCTCCTACGGATTGGGCAATACCTACTACGATCTGGGTCGCCATACCGATGCGCTGGCCGCTTGGAAACTGGCCGCCCAAGCCGACAACCCGCAAGCCCACCGCAATCTGGGGCTCGCGCTTTGGAACGTTCGACAGGAGCGGGAGGAAGCGCGCGAGAGCTACCTGCACGCCATCGCCCTGGACCCTCAGGATGCGCGTTTGGTGCTGGAGTTCGACCAACTTTGCCAAAGGCTGAACGAGCCCCTCGAGGAGCGCCTCGCGTTTCTGGAGGAACGCCGCGAACTGGTTCTCACGCGCGACGATGTCACCGTGGCTTTGGCTTCTCTTTACAACCTCCTCAATCGTCCTCAGGAAGCACTCGACCTCGTCATGACCCGTCCTTTCCACCCTTGGGAAGGCGGTGAAGGCCAGGTCCTGCGCCAATACACCACAGCCCGTCTGCTCCTCGGACAAGAAGCCTTGGAAAAAGGCCAAGCCAAGGAAGCTCTGCGCCAGTTCCAACTCGCCACCGAGACCCCGGATTCCCTCGGGGAAAAGTATCACCTTCTTCAAGCCAAGGCCGACATCAACTACTGGTTGGGTCGAGCCTATCAGGCCCTCGAGGAGAGCGCGAAGGCGAAAAAGCACTTTGAGTTATCAGCCGCTGAGGTCGGTGACTTCAGTGAAATGGCCGTGACCGCGCATTCTCCGCTCAGCTACTTCCGTGGCCTTTCGCTGCAACAACTTGGTCGAACAGAAGAAGCACGCCAACTCTTCCAGGCACTCGCCCAGTTCGCCCAAGAGGGACTCGCAACCGAGGCCAAGATCGACTACTTCGCCACCTCTCTCCCCAATCTGTTAGTCTTTGAAGAGAATCTTCAGGAGCGAAGAGATGCCGAGAACAACCTCCTTCTTGCGCTCGCCCACCATGGTCTGCAAGAAGAGGAATTGGCCGCCAAGGCGCTGGAGAAGACCCTCGCGTTCACCCTCTGCGAACAACGGGCTGCCGATCTGCAGCGCGAAATGTTAGAGCCTGTTACCCGCTAGACCATGTTGCACCGCCTTCTGACCCTATTCATTGCCAGCCAGCTCCTCGCATCCGCAGACGAGAGTCTGTCGCTCGCGGGCGAATGGAAGTTCGCGCTCGATCCCCAGGATTTGGGGTTGGCAGCCGGACCTTCCACTTGGCGCTTTCCGGATTCCATCAAGCTGCCGGGCTCCACCGCCGCGCAAGGCAAAGGAGAGCCTCTCTCGCTTGCCTTGAACCTCGAGAAGCCCGCGATGCAGCACCTGCACCAGCGCCATCCCCACATCGGGCCGGCCTGGTATCAGCGCGAGGTCTCCATCCCTGCCGACTGGGCGGGCAAAGACTATCAGCTCACCCTCGAGCGCGTGCTCTGGGAATCTCGCGTCTGGATTGACGGCAAACAAGTCGGTGACCCTCAACTCTCATTAAGTGTCCCCCACCGCTACGACCTCAGCAAGCACCTCACCCCGGGGCAGACCCACGAGCTCACCCTTCGCATCGACAATCGTCAGAAGGTTGAGATTGGAGCCATTGGGCACGCCTACACCCCGGAAACGCAAACCATCTGGAACGGGGTCATTGGCGAGTTGAAACTGGAGGCCCTCCCCAAGGTCAGGGTGAGTCACCTCTCTCCCCGCTTCGATCTCGAAAAGGAAGAAGTCGTCTGCACCGTGGAGGTCACGAATACCACCGACCAAGCGGTCACCCTGCCTCTCCAACTGACCGCACATCCTCCGCAACTCAATGGCACGGCCCCCCGCTCAAAGCAAAGCCAAGTGCAGGCAAAGCCCGGAGTCACCATTCACCAGGAGAGCATTCCCCTGAAGGACTGGCCGCTCTGGTCGGAATTCTCGCCCGGAGCCTGGACCCTGACTAGCAAACTCGGAGACACTCGATTCTCTATCCCCTTCGCCCCCAGGAGCTTTCAGGCCGAGGGACGGCATTTGCTCATCAATGGTCAACGCACTTTTCTGAGAGGCAATCTGGAGTGTGCAATCTTTCCCCAGACCGGACACCCTGACGCCGAGGGTCCCCAATGGGAAAAGATCATGCGAGTCAGCAAAGAGTATGGGCTGAACCACCTGCGCTTTCACTCTTGGTGTCCTCCCCAGGTAGCCTTCGAGGCCGCCGACCGCCACGGAATCTACTTGCAAGTCGAATTACCCAATTGGACTTTCAAGATGGGAGAGCTTCCTGAAGTCGATGCCTTTTTCCAGGCCGAAGGAGAGCGCATCATCCGCGAGTATGGCAGTCACCCCAGCTTTGTCATGTTCTCCCTCGGGAACGAGCTCAAGGGCAAGCTCACCAGCATGGACGCGCTTCTGGCTCACTTCCGCGGACTCGCTCCGGATCTACTCTTCACCTCCACCAGCTACGCCTTCTCGCCACGGGGCCTCCTCCCCGGCAAAGAAGATGACTTCTTCATCTCCCAGCGCACCCAGTCCGGTTGGGTGCGGGGGCAAGGCTTTCTCAACAACACCTTTCCCTCGAGCAACAGCGACTATGCGGAGGGTCTTTCCTGTCTCCAGATTCCCCTCGTGACCCATGAGGTGGGGCAATATGTGGTCTATCCCAACTTGGCGGAACTGCCCAAATACGAAGAGACTCCGCTACGCTCAACGGCCATGGAAGCGATCAAGGCCGACCTCACCTCAAAAGGCTTGCTCGCGGAAGCCGAACGACTGACCCGCGACTCGGGAAAACTGGCAGCCCTACTTTACAAAGAAGACATCGAGCGCGCCCTGCGGACCAAGGACCTGTCCGGAATCCAGCTTCTCCAGTTGCAGGACTTCCCCGGGCAGAGCACTGCCACGGTGGGATTGTTAGATGCCTTTTGGGATTCGAAAGGGCTCATCACTCCGGAAGAATTTCGGCAGTTCTGCGCCCCAGTGGTGCCCTTGACCCGCATCGACAAATTCGTGTGGGAAAACAGCGAGACCTTTCAAGCGAAACTGGAGTTAGCCAACTTCGGCACCGCTCCCCTCTCGAGTGGACGGTTCCAGGTGAGCCTCAAAACCCAAGAAGGCGAAGTTCTCGCTAACAAGACGTTTGACCCGAATACTTATCCCCTCGGCAATGGCATCCCCATCGGCACCTTCGAAGCCGACCTTGCTTCTCTCTCGACCGCCGGTGAGTTGGAGTTGGTGGTGGAATATTCCTCCGACATGAACATCCGAAACTCGTGGCCGATCTGGGTCTATCCGGCAGAAACCCCAGCGGTTGTCGGCGCCCCCTTCGTCATCCATCGAGGAGTGAACGAGACTTGTCTCGCCGACCTGGCGGCAGGAAAGCGGGTGCTTCTCCAGCCTCTCCCGGGCGCAGTGAAGGCGGCCATCCCCGCCCGCTTCATTCCGGTCTTTTGGTCACCACTCCACTTCCCCAACCAGCCCGGCACCCTGGGAGCCTCCATCCAAAGCTACCACCCTCTTTGGAAAGACTTCCCCACCGATACCCACACCAACTGGCAGTGGTGGGAGCTCACTGCGGAATCAACGGCGGTCGACCTGAGCAGTGTTGAGAGCACGCTCGAAGCCCCCTTCAGATTCGTCGACAAGTTCAATCGCAACGCGCAGCCAGCGGCAATCTTTGAGGCCAAAGTCGGCGCGGGCAGCCTGCTGGTCTGCACCCTCGATCTGAACGCCAAGGTCAATGGCTCCCGAGGACTCGTGGCCCGGCAGTTGGAGCGCAGCCTCCATCGCTATCTTTCTTCCTCCGAATTCGCGCCCACTGGTCGTCTGACGGTGCCCGAGCTGCAAGCGCTCATCGGTGATAAGGAATTTGAAATGCACGCCAGCATAGCTCACCCCGATTTCCCGGCGAGACACGCAGGTGATGGCAACGCGCAAACGATCTGGCACACTCCCTGGGATCAGTCAGCCAAGCTGCCAGCCAGCCTGGCCCTCGACCTTCTCAGCGAAAAAGTTCTATCGGGCCTGCGATACACGCCCCGCCAAGGCAATCCCAATGGCCGAATCAAGAGCTACCAAATCCAAGTCTCTCGCGACGGAACGAACTGGAAGAACTATGGTTCCAAAGCGACCTTCCCGAACAACGGCGAAATCCAAACCATCACCTTTCCCCAGCCGATCAAGACGCAACATCTCCGTCTCCTAGCCCACAGCGAACAAGCCGGTAGCCCCTATGTTTCGTGCGCCGAACTCGCGCCCATCTACGCCCCACCCGGAGACGCCCGCAACCTGGGAATCATTCCAGGATTCAACGACTAGTTCCTGCCTGATCCCCAGCAGGCCCGTGAGGCAAAACCGAGTTCCGACTTCTCCAATAATCGCCAGAAACCACCAAAAAGCCTCAAAAACGCCGACGAGCGCCTCTCGGATGGGTTTTCTCAAAAAAAAATCAGAAACATCCGCGGCGAAATTCAAGGTCGCCATTCCTCCTAAAGACCCTGAAATCCCCCCGCAGAAAGAACGAACTCGAGCAAACCCGCATCCGATCCCCAAACAGCCCCATTTCTCACAAGTCTTTTAAAATAGGACAACTACACCTCGTCACCCTTCTTAAGAATTCTCTCTAAAACAACGCCACCCCTCTTTCGGACAACAGAATTGCCAAGTACGACAATTGCCCTCTGAGCATCTCCTTGCATGCTTATCTCAACAATCCAGTCGATTGTTTTTTCCTTCACCAATAGCTCTTTACGCCTCAAAGAGAATCGATTCCTATTCCATGAAAATTCAATTCAATCCCTTCAGAAGAGAGCTCCGCAGCCACTCACTGCTCGTAGCAACGCTAGGTCTACTCCTCACAAGCTCTTCGAGCTTCTCGGCAGAGATCACCCTGACCCCAGGAACGATTAACAATCAGGACACGACGACAGCCAGTTATACGGATAGCCATGTGACACTGACTCCGTTTATCGGCAACGCGCCGTCGACCTTCAACGCTTCCGCTGTTCGCCTGGGAATCGATGGTGCAGGAACGAACGACAATGCCTTCAACGACCCCGACACCGACCCGGCCAATGGAAATGAGGAAAAGTTGCAGATGGAATTTGAGGCCAATGCCGGACTTACCAGCATCAGTTGGGATTTCTCCCGAGCTGATGGCCCCGGGCCCAATGACGGCGTGATCATCTCAGGATTCTCAGCTGATCCGGCGGCAAGTACTTCGGGAGCCGGGACCCTAAGCACGAGCTACGATGCCGCGACCGGCACTTTGAAGCTCCAGATCACCAACGGATTCGTTGATGCGGACGGCACTCTCACCTTGGCCAACCCGGCAGCGAGCGCGGGGCAAACTCTCACCATGGCGGTCACCGATACGACCCAGGCTGGAGCACAACTGGCAATCACCAGTTTCTCCTATGAAGATGACGTGCCCGCCAACCCACCCGTCATCGCGGAAGGTCTTCCGGCTGAGACGAGCACCTTTGAAGGAGTTGTTTCCGAACTTTCCATCACCTTGGAACCAGGGGCCTTTCCCACTCCCAGTTATCTTTGGGAAGTCAACATGGGAAGTGGCTTTGTGACCGCTCCCGGTGACGCCACCAGCCCAATTTATTCCTTTACCGCAGGCCCAACCGCCAACGGCACCTACCGGGTAACGGTCTCCGGCGGGGGATCTTCGGTGAGCTCCCAGACCGTAGTCACCTCAGTCGACGACGGCGACAACCTCCCCAATCAATGGGAGATTGACAACTTTGGCGACCTTTCCCAAGGGGACTCGGGCGATCCCGATGGCGACAACCTCTCCAATCTGGATGAATTCAATGCCTCCACGGATCCCAACAACCCGGATACCGATGGCGATGGACTGAATGATGGGGACGAGATCGTCAACAATGCGGATCCTCTCCTCGTCGATACCGATGGCGATGGCTTCTACGATGGCTACGAAGTGGCCAATGGTACAGCGCCCAATGACCCCGATGATGCGCCCTTGAGCCCCAGTGGCCGCAACTCGATCGGCATCACCTTCAGCTCCCCAGACGGACAGGCACCCGGCGTCAACCTCACCTCCAGCATGGTTGCGGGAGCCCCGGGCTATGAGCAGAAGAACTGGAATATTCTTCCCGCCGCTACCGGCAACGTACTGGAAGAAAGCGTAACGGCGCCGATTCCGGGACGACTGGCCGATAGCAATGGGAACGAGATCCCCGACATGCTCTTCACCTCAGATTCATCGGGTAGTTTCAGCCTGTTGTTCAACCAAGAGCAGACCATTGGAGGCCTCCTATCGGGATACCTCTTCGCCGACCCCAACGACCTCACAATGTCGATCTTTCTGGAAGATATTCCCTATCCCCGCTATGACATCGTCGTTTACCCGGTCGCTTTCTCCGGAAGTGTAGGACGGGTCATTGTCGGCGAGGTTGAGGCCACTCCCATCTCAGTTGTCAACGAGTATACCCTAAGCACTACTCGGATTTACCAGAACGGCGAGGATCCCGTCTGGTCGCGTTCTCTCGACCGGAGCAACTTTGCAGACAACTCTTCCGAAAACTATCCAGAAGCAACCCATGTTGTCTTTCAAGGACTCGAAGGCCCGAACGCAACGATCGAGCTCCTTCGAGTAGTCGACAACGGCGGAATTGCAGCTATCCAGATTGTCGAATCAATCGACAGCGATGGAGACGGGATGGGAGACGTCTATGAGTTGGAGGTCGGCCTCGACCCCAATGACGGATCGCCAACCTCCCCTACCCAGGGAGCCAATGGTGACTTCGACAACGATACCATCAGCAACATTGACGAATACTACAATGGCACCAATCCCACTCTGCCGGACACCGACGGAGACGGCTACAACGATAATGTCGAAAGCGACACAGGTATCTTCGTCGATGCCTCCGATCCCGGAACCGATCCGCGCATCGCAGACACCGATGGAGACGGATTGCTCGATGGAGTCGAGACTGGAACGGGCGTCTTCGTGAGTGCCTCCGACACCGGTACCAATCCTTTGGTGTTCGATTTGGACGCGGACGGCGACGGATATTCCACAGCCTACGAGATGGCCAACGGAAGCGATCCCTTCTCGATCTCCTCTCCAGGAGGCCCGAATCCCAATGGCTTTGCGATCGCCTTCAATTCGGTTACCGGAACAGGAGGCAACGTGGACTTCACTACTTCCATGTTTGCGGGAGCTCCCGGAGTGGAGCAGATGAACTGGAACCGCTCCATCGACTTGGATAACAATATTGCTGCGGCAAGCGGCGACATTGCCAAAATTGGCACGCCCAATGCCGGCCAAATCATCGACTCATCCGGCAATGTGATTGGCAATGGAGCGACCGGAGTCGGTGTCGACTTTGCAGCAGGTTCTGGAGCGTGGTCGACCTTTCCCGACAATCAAACTCCCTACGGACGTCTCTTCAACTCCTTCATCTTCGGTCGCTCTCTCGAAGCCGGAGACAATCCCGACGCCACTGTATCCCTAACAGGTATTCCCTACGGCACCTATGATGCCTACGTTTACTTTGGTTCGGAGGTCAATGGACGTAGAGGCACCATCGCGGCAGCAGGCACGACCTACTCATTCACCACCGCAGTGGTTCCCGCAGCTGGAGAGCCGGGTTCCTATCTGGAGACAAGCGATACCGCCAATGGTTTCCCCCAAGCAAATTACGCGGTTTTCCGTGGTCTGAGTGGGGAAAGCTTCGACGTCACGACGACCGTGAATGCGAACAACTTCACCCTCGGAATCTTTGGAGTGCAAATTGTGGAAGCGGAAAGCGGCCCTGTCCTTGTTCTGGAAAATCCAGCCCGGACCGGCACGACCTTCACCGCAGACTTCACCACCAATACAGCTGGTGAATATCAGCTGGAACGCAGTTTAACCCTAGACGGCGACTGGACCTCGGTGGGCGCGAGCTTCACAGCCAGCGCTGGAACGACTCCAGTATCCGATCCCTCCGCGCCAGCAGGCAAAGCCTTCTACCGCGTGAGTGCCCAATAACAACGACCAGATAAACCAGTAACAAACCTGAAACAGATGCAAAAATTACCATATACAGCCTTCGTCGCGATAGCGTCTTGCGGCCTTGCCAGTGCCGCAACCACGCTCACCCCCAGCGATATCCACGGAGGAGTCACCACTAACACTTCGTTCGCCAATGGTGACGTCACACTCACTCCCTCGATTGGAGGAGCGCCCGCCACATTCGGCGGGAACGCCAACTTTCTGGGCATTCCCGGAGGAAGTAATAACAACGCCTTCGATGATTCCGACACGGATGCAACCAATGACAATGGCGAAGAGTTGACGATGGTCTTCGCCCCTACCGTCGGCCTCACCCAAATTGCCTACAACTTTGCACGTGCCGATGGAGGAGCATCTGACGGAGTCTTCATTTCCGGATTCAATTCGGATCCCGGAGTGACCTTTTCGGTCTCAGACGCGAGCCTGTTCGCTGTTTGGGACGGAGTCGACACCGTTCGGCTGAACCTGCCCGGAGCTCTTTTCTCGACAGCTACCGTCATCAGCTTCGATCCGGCGGCAAGCGCAGGAGAGACTCTCCTTTTGACTATCTCTGACACGACTCAGGCAGGAGCACAGCTCCCTATCGGCTCAATTACATACGACACCATTCCGGAGCCTAGCTCAATGGCCTTGTTAGCCTTTGGCGGTCTCGCTCTGTTACGTCGTCGCCGTTAATTCCATTCTCTAGGCAATCCAAAAAAGCCCTGCAACAATCTGTCCGGTAGCGGACTTGGTTGCAGGGCTTTTCCCATCCCACAAATCTCTCCAAACACATGAAGCCATTATTTCCCTACCTTCTGAAACTCTCTCTTGTCGGCCAACTGGGTGCAGTGACTCTTCCTGTGACCAGCTTCCCGAACGATGGAGTCACGGCCACATACACCACAGCGGACTCTCTCCTCACTTTTTCCACCACCAACTTTTTCAGCGGGACTGGAAACTTCATGGGGGATGGCGGCGCTGGGGCGACTGCCAATCTGGTCAACGCCTACAATGATGATGAAGAGCTCACGATTGAGCTCGATCCGGGCACGAGCCTCTCAGACTTCACCCTCCGGTGGACGACCACCACGATCACCATCACCGGCTTTGCCTCCGATCCTGGCACCACAATCGGATTGACGGGAGGGAGCGCCAGTTGGAACGAGTCGCTGAAGGAGTTGACCCTCACCACCCCTTGGGACGCAGGCACTGAGCGCCTGGTCTCGTTTGCCAATGCGAGCGCCTCGGAAGGAGCGACCCTCGTCTTCAGCTTCGGTGAAGGTCAGGCGACCTTTACCCAGTTCTCCTACCAAGAGCCAGCCCTTCCCCTCCCCGATCCACTGGTTCACTACAGCTTCGACGACGCCACGGTTTCGGGTTCCAGCCTAACCGACCTCTCCCCTAACAATCACACCGGCACGCTGGTCAGCTCGGCCAGTGCACCGACAATTTCGCAGTCCGGTCTCTTTGAGCAATCCTTCGGGTTTGCTGCTGACGACGATCCCGACGGGATTGTCACCATTCCTTCCGGCGTGGTTCCGAGCGGCACGAGTGCGAGAACCTTTTCCCTCTGGTTCAACCAGTCTTCCAGCACCGGGCAAAGCAAACTCTTCGGCTATGGCGCGGGAAGCGCAGGACGAGCTTTTGATGTCGGCTTGGAAGGAGGCGGAATCAGACTGCGACACTTCGGAGGCTTCATTACCTACGGAAGTAACTACGACTTCGACGGAACCGATGCCGGTTGGCACCACGTGGCCATTCGCGTGAATGCGGATGCCAGCACCTTCGCCGATGTGGACATCTTTCTAGACGGTTCTCTCCTCACCCCCCAAGCCGGTGGCGCGACAACCGTGACCCTCGACACTGCGGCCGCACTCTTTGCGATTGGCTCCTCGGCGACGCCTGGCGCAGCTCTTGGGTTCGACGGCTTGATCGACGAGTTCCGTATCTACGACAGTGCCATCGGCGGAAGAAACATCGCCGAGCTGGCTGAGGCCCCTCCTCGCCCGACGATTCTCGCCTTCGAAGCCTCGCCGCAGAACCGTATTCCCGCAGGCTCCGAGGTGACACTCAGCTGGACCACTGAAAATGCCACAAGTCTAATCCTTGAACCCGGAGGTCTGGATGTGACCGGTCAAACTTCGATAACAGTGACCCCAACGGAAAAAACAACCTACACGCTCACCGCGAGTGATGAGGTTCCCATTACCGATAGCGAAAGCCTCACTATCGCAATCGGTGATCAGCCCTACCCGAATATCGTGGTCTTCTTCCTGGACGACTTTGGTTGGGCGGATTGGGAGCAGAACGGAGCCAGCACCGGCTCGGTGTTTTATGAGACTCCCAACATGAACCGCATGGCTCAGCAGGGACTCTACTTCCCCAACGGCTATGCCTCGACGCCCGTCTGCTCCCCCACTCGCGGCGCCCTGATGTCTGGACAAGCCCCGGCATTGAACAAGTTGACTGATTGGATCACCGGCAGCGGCGATGCCGGTCAGGTCGTGCGGGAAGCCGAGTGGGTCAAAAAATTGCCCACCGACCTGCCCAACTGGCCAGGAGTTCTCTCGGACTGTGGCTATCGCGCTATCCATGTTGGAAAATGGCATTTGGGCTCCGGGACCGAACCCGAAGCCGAGCCTCTCAATCACGGCTTTGACGTCAACATTGGAGGCAATCAGTTTGGCACCCCTCCGGCTCCCGAGCGCTACTTCGCCTCTGCCAATGGCTTCTCGGCCCTCCCCAACCTTGGACCCGAAGTCGCCCCTGAGGGCAGCTACCTCACCGACGTTCTAACCGAGCAAGCAGTCGAGCAAATCAAAGATGCTGCGGCGAGCGACACCGCCTTCGCGATGTATCTCTCGCACTACGCAGTCCACACCCCGATCCAAGCCCCAGCCGCCACCGTGGCAAAGTATCAGGACAAATTGGCAAACAATCCCGGCATGGATTGGCAAGGCCAGGACAATCCCACCTACGCGGCCATGATTGAACACGTCGACCGTTCACTCGGAGCGATTCTCGACACCCTCGAAGACCCTGATGGCGATCCTCTCACCGACGATTCCATTGCCGACAATACCCTGGTCGTTCTTACCGCCGACAATGGCGGGTTGCTTTCCGCCACCTCCAACCGACCTTTGCGAGATGGAAAAGGGGGCAGCTACGAGGGTGGTATTCGCGAGCCCTGGATCTTCTGGATGCCCGGAACCGTCACCCAGGGAATCAGCCCCGAGCCCATCGTCACCCACGACCTCTTCCCCACCCTCCTCAGTCAAGCAGGAGTGCCCACGCCGGCAGGTCACGATGTCAGCGGACAGGACCTCAGTCCTCTTCTAACAGGCCAGCCCTTCAAACGCGAACACCCGGTCACCTTCCACTATCCGCATTGGTCACCCGCAAACCAAATCGGCGAACCCTACTCTGCCATCCGAATGGGCGACTGGAAGTTGATCTACACCTACGCCAACAAGTCGTGGGAACTGTATAACCTCGCCAATAATCCTAGCGAAACCAACAGCCTAACCGCTTCGGAGGCCGACCGGCATGCAGTCATGTCCTGGCTCCTGTCCCAAGGATTGGAAAACTTGGATGCGAACTATCCCCGTAACGTCAACACCCTTGCTGAAGAGCCCCCTCTTCCCTTGGTGACTCCTAACAACGATGCTGACGGTGACGGTCAATCCGACCTCGATGAAGCGATTCAAGGAACTGACGCCGGGGAGTCTACCTCCTTTTTCTCGCCTACCTTTGACATGAATGATGGGACCTTCTCCTTCCAGTTCACGCCTGCAGCCGAAAGACGATACCGCCTGGAGGCGTCTAACAACTTGGAGCCAGACTCCTGGACAACAATCGACGACTCGCTCCCACTTAGCGACTCGGACGGCCTTTTCGGTCGCCGGTTCTATCGAGTGATAACAGAATTCCCGTAAATTTATGAAGGTTCCTATCCCTCTTCTTTTGGGCACTATCGTCTGCCTCCCCCTCTTGTATGCTGACGACACGGTGGCCATTGATGCTGAGTTGCAAAAAGTCTGGCCGAACAACCGGACCGTCAACATCGTCTTCCACGGGCACAGTGTTCCCTCAGGCTATCACCTCACCCCCCGCGTCAAGCCCTTCGAGTCCTACCCCCATCTCTTTCGCGTCGCAATGGCCGAGCGCTATCAGTCGGCGGTGTTCAACGTGATCACCACGTCAATCGGCGGAGAGAATGCGGTGGCGGGCGCGGCCCGATTCGAGACTGATGTCCTCCCCCACCGTCCGGACCTCATCTTCATTGACTACGCGCTCAATGACCGGCCTCTCCCCATTGCCGATGTCGAGACCGCTTGGCGCAGTATGATAGCAAGCGCCAAGAACGCCGGCATCCCTTTGGTTCTCATTACTCCTACCGGGGCTAGCAATGCCGACTTCACCGATCCCGATGATCCCCTGACAATTCGGGCTGAACTGATCCGCACTCTCGCGGAAGAAGAAGATGTGATGCTCGCCGATGTCTCGGCCGCTTGGCAGGAAGAGTTGGACGCTGGAACTGCGGAGGGCGCTCTCCTCAGCCAAGGCAATCATCCCAATCTAACCGGTCACCAACTCGCGGCCGATGAGATCTATGAGACCTATCTACGTGGATTGAGCGACTTGACTAGCGTCGGGACTTCAGACTTTCCCATCGATGGATCAACCAACACCTTCACCACCGAGGATGGCTTGGTCACTTTCACCACCACCAACACCTTCAGCGGTCAGGGAAACTTCTTTGGCGACAGCGGAGGCTCCGGCAACAAGGTGAATTCCTATGACGGCGATGAGACCCTGCAGGTCAACCTCGCCGCCGACACCCAGCTCCACGGCTTTTCGCTGCGCTGGACCACGAGTGATATCCATATCACCGGACTCGCCGATGATCCCGGAGTTTCGATTGCCACCGTCAATGGCGCAGCTGGCGTGAGCAATTGGGATGCGGTCAACAAGGTCCTCACGCTGTCGTTGCCTTGGGACAACGGGGAAGTGCGCGCAATCACCTTCGCCAATCCAGCAGTCTCCTATGGGAACAATCTCGAGTTTAGCTTTTCTGGTGCCAACGCGGCAAATCAGGCTAGCTTTGTTTCCTTCGAGTATCAGCAGGTCGACAACGGCGCGGGAGCCCGCCTATCGGCACCGGCATTCGAAGTCAACGACCAGACGATCACCTTTCCTGTGCTCGCCCTTAGAGGACACGAATATGCCCTTGAAGCTTCGCAAAGCCTGTTGGCTGAATCTTGGCAAACCGTCGACAACCTCGGCCCCCTCGCCCAGACGGAGGCGGCCGAGCTCTCTGATTCTCTTTCCCTCCACCAGCGCCGCTTCTACCGCATGGCAGTCACCTATCCCCAGTAGTTCATGAAAGTTTTCCCCTTCATTCTCAGCCTTCTCCTTTCCATGGTTTCCCTCTCGGCAGTTGAAATTCCAAAGGATATTACCAAACACCCAATCTCGACCGTCAATTGGGGCGAGGCTCTTGAGGGGGACAAACGGCCACAACTCGACAAAGAAAAGCTGGCCGGGCACGTCGTAGTCGTTGAGGAATTTGGCATCACGAACCAAGACTGCCTCGCCCGTCTCAAGGACCTCAACCGCATTGCGAAAAAGGCCGAACGCGACAAGACCAAGCTGGTCATCGTCCTCATTCACCGTCAGAACGAACAAAAGGACGCCGATATACTTAAAGAGCTCGAACGCATTCACCCCAGCATCATCGTCCGCAAGCACGGCTGGCTACCAATCTACCACGAGGGAATGCCCCACGCTGCAGTCTTCAATCCGGATGGAACGATGGCTTGGCAAGACGCCTCGATGGGCAACGAGTTTGGTAAAGCGCTCAAAGAAGCCCTCAAACTTCTCGAAGAATAACTCCATGTTTCGCCCGCTTACTCTTATCGCATCTCTAGCAGCCTCATTGACTTCTATCCCAGCACAAGAAATCGACTTGGCGGGTGAATGGAAGTTCCATCTCCCCACCGCCGGGGAAATAGACCTCTCTGATCCCGGCAAAGTCTCTTTCAAAGATCATCTCCAGTTGCCAGGGATGATGACGGCACAGGGTTTCGGAGAGCCTCCCAACATTAACACCCGATGGACAGGAGGCGGATGGATCTATCGTGAGATGTTTGCGGAGTATCAGGCAGCTGACAACTTCAAGTTCCCCTTCTTTCTCCAGCCTCCCCGCTACTACGTCGGTCCGGCCTGGTATCAGAAAACCTTCACCGTCCCTGCCAGCGATCAAAAAGGCAGCTACCGCCTTCATCTCGAGCGAGCCCATTGGCAAACCACCGTCTGGGTTGATGGCGAAAAGAAAGCCGCCGGAGAAGCCTTGGGCACGCCCCAAGAACTCTCACTCGGACACCTTCCCCCGGGCGAGCACTCCTTGACTCTGCGCATCGACAACCGCCTCCAACCTGTTCACCCCGGCACCGCGGCGCACAGTGTCACCGACCACACCCAAGGCAATTGGAATGGAGTGGTGGGCGAGCTCAAACTGGAATTCATCCCCGAAAATCATCTTCAGACGATTCGCGTTGACCCCAGAATCGACGGGAGCTTTTCCCTCACTATCCTGGGCCGCGCGGAGAAAGGCATGAAGGTGGTGACAACCGTTACCGCCAAGAACAATACGGAAGAGCCAAAGAAAGTTGCAAATATTCCTCTCAACGAGGACGGTGAACTCAGTCTTAAACTTGACCTCGAATTCTCAGGCAAAGTCGAGCTTTGGGATGAATTCAATCCCGCACTTTACGAGGTTTCCGTAGCCCTCCTGAATGAGGAAAAAACGATCGACGTTCATAAGGAAACTTTTGGGTTTCGCGAAGTCTCCTCTCAGAACGGAGGTTTCACCATCAATGGACGACCGCTCTATCTCCGGGGGGCGCTGGACTGCGCTATCTTTCCCAAGACCGGGCATCCCCCCACAGATCTCCCTTCGTGGAAAAAGGTGATGGAAACCTGCCGCGAATATGGGCTCAACCACATTCGGTTTCACTCCTGGTGTCCGCCCAAAGCGGCCTTCCAAGCAGCAGACGAGGTTGGAGTCTACCTCCAGCCGGAGGTCTCCACTTGGTCACACAACGATTCCTTCATCGGCAGCGGACGCCCTCTCGACGAGTGGTCACAGCGGGAGACCGCGCGTATGATCGAGCACTTTGGGAATCATCCCAGCTTCCTCCTCATTGCCCACGGCAACGAGCCGCACGGCCCCAACCATGCCAAATGGTTGCAACAATGGGTGGCCAAGTGGCAGCAAGAGGACAAGCGACGCCTCTACACTACCGGCTCCGGTTGGACTGCGATGCCGGGTTCAGACTTTCACTCCATCCCCAATCCCCGCCTTCAACAATGGGGAGAGGGCTTGCGTTCGCGACTGAATGCCATCGCGCCCTCGACCTCTTTCGACTTTTCACAGATTGTTAGAAATCGGCCTGATGCACCGATTGTAGCCCACGAGTCAGGCCAATGGTGCGCCTACCCCGACTTCAAGATCATCGAAAAATTCGACGGATTTTTCAAATCCAAGAACTATGAAATCTTTCGCGACCTCGCGAAAAAGAATGGCTTGGGAGAGGAAGCGGAAACCTTCTTGCACGACTCCGGACGTCTGCAGGTCCTCGCATACAAACACGATATCGAAGCCGCTCTCCGGACCCCGGGCTTGGGTGGTTTCCAGCTTTTGGGACTGCAGGACTTCTCGGGTCAAGGGACGGCTCCGGTCGGAGTTGTCGATGTCTTTTGGGACCCCAAGCCCTATGTCACCGCCCAAGAGTTCCGCCAGTTTTGCCAGCCTACGGTGGCGCTCGCCCGCCTCCCCCAAATGGTCTTTCGCAACGATGAGAAACTGACTGCGGAACTCGAGCTCTCACACTTTGCGCCCCTCCCCTTGAACAATTGCCAACCTTACTGGACTCTCAAGAAGGGAGAAGCGGTTCTTTCTTCCGGCAAACTCCCGAGGCAATCGCTGGCTCCCTATCAGCTGCATCAATTGGGAACGATGGAGACCTCGCTCAGCGAAATGGAGGCCCCTACCAAGCTCACCTTCACCGTCGGGATTTCGGGCACCGAAATTTCAAACAGCTGGGATCTCTTTGTCTATCCCGCCAACTTGGCCGAGGCCGAAGAGCCCTTGATCATCGACAACTGGGAAGAGACCGTGCGGGCCCTCGCCGACGGCAAAGATGTCTTTTTCATGCCCCCCGCAGACCAAATCGGGGATGATCCCGAGCACCCCCTTCTTCAGGGCTTCTCCCCGATTTTCTGGAACACGGCCTACACCACTTGGCAAGCCCCCCATACTCTCGGCCTTTCGCTCGACCCGCAGCATCCAGCCTTCCGCTACTTTCCGACTGACACCCACTCCAACTGGCAATGGTGGGAAATTCAGAAGAATGCTCGCCCCTTCATCCTTAAAGCCCATCCCGAGATCAAGCCGGTGGTGGAGCTCATCGATGATTGGTTCACTGCCCGACGACTGGGCTTCGTCTTCGAGGCCCAAGTCGGAAGCGGTCGATTGCTCGCCTGCGGACTCGACCTCAAAAGCGACTTGGACCAACGCCCCGCCGCCCGCCAATTGCGTCACTCTTTGGTCCGCTACTTCGAGAGCGAAGACTTCCAGCCCAAGCATTCACTCACTCCTGACGCAGTCTACCAACTCCTGAGGCAACCCACCCTGGCCCAGCAACTCGGGCTCACCATTTCGGCCTCCAGTGCCGAACCCAACTTTCCCGCCGAACACCTAACAGACGGCTCTAACAAGAAGATCTGGCACACCGAATTTTCGCGAAAATCTCAGCCACACCCGCATACCCTGAAGCTTCACTTCGCCGATGAGGTCACTCTCGCAGGACTCGTTCTAACCCAACGTCAGGATGGCAATCCCAACGGCCAACTCAAGGAGGTGGTCGCGCTATCACCCGATGGGGAAGAGTTGGCGAGGGCGACCGTCCCCCTCAATTCCACCGAGTTCCCTCTTGTTTTCACAAAGCCTTTCACCGGCCAATCGCTCAGCCTTCGCGTGCTCAATAGCCACAATGGCCCCTTTTCCTCACTCGCAGACCTCGAACCCCTCCTTCCCAAGAAAGAAATCAACGACCAATGAACTCCCTCGCAACGACTCTCTTCCTATCCGCGTTCAGCTCCGCGACGTTGGCTCAGACCGTCCTCATATCTCCTACGGTTCGGAATGGTGGATTCGAAGATGTGGACAGTAATTCCTTCGCGACTACGCCCTTTTGGGAAAGCTATTTTCCGGAAGCCGACGCAATCGATCTGGTGCTCCCCACAAACCCCAAGAGCGGCAGCTTGCGCGGTTTCGTCAATGGATATCAAGGCTCCGGAACACGCATCCACCCCGCCCAGACCATTCCAGCGGCTGAGTGGACTGTGGCAGAAGGAGACGTCTTTAGCGTCAAGTTAGCCGCCCGATCTGGTTTCAATCTGGATATCAGTGAAGACGCCCTGCAGTGCATCCTGGAGGTCGTCGATAGCAATGGAAACCCAATCGAAGACCCCAATTCGAGCACGGGCTTTTCCAGGCGATTGCTATCGAGCCTTCGCTACCTGACCGCAACTGGCACCTATCAGGACCTCACCTTCATCTCCGATCCCGTGCTGGCGGGAAGCCCTTGGATCGGGAACTCCGTAAAATTGCGGCTACTCAATACGGGCGACCGGGATGAATACACCATCATCGATGATGTCACCCTCACCGCCTATCGTGAGGGTGAGTTGGATCTTCCGCTTGCCTTGCTCGCCTCCTACCAGGCGGAAGGCAATAGCGAAGACTCGCTCGCTCCCGGAACAGGCGCCATTCCCGATGTGGAGCTCTCGTATGGGTCGGGCTTTGGGGTCGGGCAGTCTTTTCAGACTCAAGACGGAGGACTCACCATTCCCATGGAACTCCCGATTAGCTACTCGCTGTCTTTCTGGTTTCGCACCCCGGAGCTGGGGACAGAGGGAACCACACTGAGTTGGAGAGACGGCAGCGTCCTGCTTGATGCTTCGAATGGCAACGGTGGGATGGGGGTTTCCCTCGTGGGCGAACGGGTTGCCTTCACCGTTGGAAGCAAGACCCTCTTTTCGCGCTCACTTCTCACTGACGATAAATGGCACCACCTCACCGTGACGCACGCGAATACCCTCGGGAGTATTCAACTCTTCGTCGATGGATTGCTGGAAGACTTCGGCGCCGTGACCCCAGGGGAAAGCCTCGCCAACGATTTGGTCGCAGGTCGATCCCGTGCGCTAGACCGCCCCTTTGACGGGTTCGTTGATGACCTTCGCATCTATCAGGGACTGCTGGATAAGGAAGCCATTGAGGAAATCCGAACCAGCAATCACGACACCGACGGTGATGGTTCGAGCGACTTGGAAGAAGCGGAAGCGGGGACCGACCGCGGAAACGCGAACGACTATCTGCAGGTTGATTCGATTGAGGTCACCGACGACGGCGTCAGCACGGTGGTCACGGGTAAGAAGTTACGTGGCTATGAGCTCCAAAGACTATCCGATCTCGAGTCCTCGCACACCTCCACCACCGTCGACAGCCGTTCCCCCCTCCCCTTCGACAGCAAACTCTCTCTCACCGACAGCACACCACCTGCGGAGCGTGGATTCTATCAAGTCACAGCAACCAAAGGCTCTCCCGTGAAGCCCAACATCGTGATGATCGTAGGAGACGACCACGGTTACGCTGATCTCTCGGCCTACGCGCATTCTCAACCGGATATCGCCACTCCCAATCTAGACCGAATCGCGGCCAGCGGTGTTCGCTTCACCCAAGCATACACCACCAGCCCGGTCTGCAGTCCCTCTCGCACCGGATTCCTAACAGGAAGATATCAGAACGAATGGGATCCGTCCGGCGGATGGGTCCCCGGGCTGCCCGCCACTTCCAAACATCTCGCGGAATACTTGGACGAAGCCGGATACACCACGGCCATGATTGGCAAGAACGACTTTGGCCAGAACCTCTTCTACCCAACAGGCCGCGAGTATCCTGGCAACCATGGTTTTGACGAGTTCTTCGGCTTCAACGCCCACGCCCACGACTTCTTCCTCCACTCCCAAGCCATTACCGACTCTTCAATCCCAGCTTGGCCGGGTGAGGCCAGCGCCCACCTGGGACAGTTTCTCAACAGCGAGGCCCCCACCAACTACGAGACCCTCGCTGACGGGATCTGGCAGACGCAAGAATTCACGGATCGCGCCATCGACTTTGTGGAAGAGCAAGAAGCGGAGAGCGAACCCTTCTTCCTCTACCTCTCCCACGCCTCGGTGCACGCTCTGATCCACCAGGTTCCCAAGAGCTACCTCGACGAGGTAGGCGTAGCGGAACTCCCCATCTACGACCCAACAACCAACGTGCCCGGCAACCCTGCCAACTACAACACCTACTACTACGAATATAGTAGACCAGCTCCCATCGGACCAATCTCTGATGCGGATATGCGCAAGTATTACCGCGCCCACTTGAAGGCCTTTGATGACCAGATCGGACGTTTGTTAGATTCGCTGGAAAGCACCGGCCAATTGAACAACACGCTCATCGTCTATTTCTCCGACAACGGTGGCGAAGCCTTGACTGGAGCCAACAACCAACCGCTTTCCGGCTCGAAATACAATATGTTCGAGGGAGGCATTCGGGTGCCCATGCTCATGAGCTGGCCTGAGGTCCTGCCCGCCAACCAGGTCTATGACGAGATCGTCTCCACGTTGGATGTGGTCCCCACCCTGTTGGAGGCAGCTGGCGTGGAAGAAGCTCCCCAACTACGCGGTTTTCCCCTCTTGAGCCCCCTGCGGGAAAACCGGCCCATCCTGAAAACAGACCGGACACTCTTCTGGCGGTTCAACGACTACTGGGCGGTTAGACGGGGCGACTGGAAGCTTCTTTTCTCCGACAAAGGGATCAACATCACAACCTCACAAATCACCTTCAATCCGAGACTGCTGGGGCGAGAAGGACTCATCAATCTCGCGACTGACCCATCAGAGAGCTCCAATCAGGCGAGTAGCAACGATCCCGAAATCATCGCCCTGAAGGCGGAGCTTCGGGCTCTCTTCGAAGCTTGGGAAGCGAGTAATCAGAACTGAACCCTGACACCCTCAAGAATCCTAACAGAGTCTGCTCACTTCGATTTGAGCCGGTCGATGAGATATGCGGTTGCGTCTTCGTGCCTGACCTCGGGAGCGCCGGGGTAGACCAGCTCGCAAGGAACTCCTTTTTCCAAACAGTGTTTCTGGAGCTCAACCCCAAAGACTGCCGAGTGGGTTGGGTCCCTTTCCACTTTCCCCGCCGGGGGAACAATGGGATAGAACAAATAGGTATCGGCGTCCCCCGCATCCAAAAGCGCGACCGGGGAATACTGATTGATAACCGGAAGCAACCGGTCCCGCTCGGCGAGAAACTTTTCGAAACCCTCCAGACCAAAGGCGTGCGCGCCATACTTGCTGTTTGGAATCCAGCTTTTCATCTGCTTGGGATCGAGAGTGGTTTGTGCGCGGATGGCGGCCACACACATCAAGCGGGTGGACTCCCGGGCGACCGGGTCCCGGGCAGTCGGATCCGCGAGGTCATCGTGATAGGCCAGCCAGAGACTGGTGCAGGCCCCCGCCGAACCACCGGTGGCCGCGATGCGGGTCTTGTCGATATTCCAGTCCTCCGCCCGACTGCGAATGAACTGCACCGCGCGCGCCGCATCTGAAAGCGGTCCTTGCACCGGAGGGTCCAGGTCGCGGCAGTGCTTGATCAAACGATAGTTGATCGCGGCTACTGAGATCCCCGATTCCAAGAGCTTGGCGGAATCGACGAAGCTATGCAACTGCACCTTGTCTCCCCCGTTCCAGCCCCCGCCATGAATCGAGATCACGACCGGGGTCGGCTTATCGGAAGGAGCTTTCCAGAAATCCAGGACGTTGCGATGCTCGGGGCCATAACGCACGTTCTCGTTCGTCGGCTCCGGAACCGACTCGTGGTAAATGCCCTTTTTCCAAAGGGGTTGCGGCTTTGCCTCGTCGGCAGCGAGCAAGGAGGCGAACCCTGCGAACCCGATCACCGCTCGGAACAGGATTTGCGCGGAAATATTCTTTTTCATCTTGGATGCGACAGGTTTGGAACCATTGGCTGGATCACTCGTCGCCAACCGACGAGGGACAGTCTACCCCGCCCTCCAAGCGGTGGTGCTCACATCCAGAAAAGGTCGAAGCGACCTTACCCTTTCTTACTCATGGCCAATCGAACGCCGAACACGACGACAACCCCCATCGCAACACCCAATAAAGCAACAGCCCCAAAAGGCCACTCGTCATCATGGGTGTGACCTGCAGGTCCAGGGTGGGCGCTGGCTACAGTTACCAAGGCCATTTGCAAACTCATCACTCCGACGCTGATTTTTGAAAACATTTTATTCATTTGTGGTTCAAGTTAACAACCGTTCCTCCCTCGAAAGCAATGGAAAAAGCAAGGCAAGCTCTTCACGCAAAGCTTCGCTGGACGTCTTCAGCAGCAAGCTCCGTGCCGCCAACAAGCGTATCACCATCACCTGGTCATCCAGTTCACTCACCCCGATTTTCAGGCCCTCATTTTGTAGGCTTTCGATGCGAGCAATTTCTTCCGCTCCCAAAGGGCAATTGACCAGCCACCAAGCACCATAGAAGCAATGCTTCCAACCGGAAACTTCGAAAGGCCACGCTCCTCGAGAAGGCTCGAGTTCCATCCGCTCTTGCACCACCAGACGACCACCCACCCGGAGCTCGAAGCGAGTGCCGAAAAACCGGAAGTCCAGCCCCTCGCCATGCGCGACGCGACCCGGGGCCAGCAGGTCGCCGAAGACCAACCGTCCACCCTCCGCCACCTCGATGCGCGTGTTCAACTCCACCTCGCTACCCTGCTGCGGGATGACCCACTCGGGCCGAAAGTCCAACCACGCCCCTTCGCCCACGACAAAGTCCTGCTCGATGCGTGCGGAGGCATTTCTCATCGCGTGAAAGCGGTTCGCGCTCGGGCAACTCAGCGTCGCCCGCGCGTTCTTTTCGACCTCGATCCGCATCTGCAATTCATCCCCTCCGAAAATCCCCGCCGTGGGATTTACCAAATGCAGGGCGAGGGTCCGCCCATTCCAATACGGCTTGCTCACATGGCACAATCCCCCTGCCCGCCGTTCGGCCAAGATGGTGACGTCACGCGACTCGTCGTGACGAAAGCGCAAGTCCATCGCGCTCTGGATACTACCCGACATCAGTAAAGAGAACCTCGCGATCGAACCAGTTGAAGAGCGCTTCCTTCCCCTCGCCCGCTTTCAGATCGGAAAAAATAAAGGGCCGTTCGCCTCGCTTGGATAGACAGTCTGCCTTCATCTGCTCGACATTGGCCCCCACATAGGGTGCGAGCGTCACCTTGTTGACCAGGAGCAAATCGGAACCTGCGATGGCCGGCCCACCCTTGCGCGGAATGTCATCGCCCTCGGTGACATCAATCACGTAGATGAAGATGTCCACCAACTCGGGCGAAAAGGTCGCGGTCAGGTTGTCCCCTCCGCTTTCAATCAAAATCAACTCCAATCCCTTAAGTCGCTTTTCCAGCTCTTCCACCGCATCGAGGTTCATGGAAATATCATCGCGAATGGCAGTGTGCGGACAGCCCCCGGTCTCCACTCCGACGATTCGTTCCTCGGGCAAGGCACCCTCCCGAATCAACATGCGCGCATCCTCTCGAGTGTAGATATCATTGGTGATCACCGCCATGTTCTTGCTTTCGCCATAGCGACGGCAAAGCTCCAGACAAAGGGTCGATTTCCCCGAACCTACCGGTCCTCCGATGCCCACTCTCACTGCTTTCTTTTTCATGATAAAAAGAGTCGCGCCTCCGCCCGTTCATGGCGACTGGCCGCGATATCCCACAAGGGATTAAAAGTTCCCAAATCCTCCTTCCGCACCGGCCTCGAATCCTGTTCGCGGCTTTCTAACAAAAGCATCATCTCATGGAGCAATTCCTGCACCGCCATGGGCCCCACCGGCAGGAGCTTGAGCGCCGATTGCAACAGGGCGGAATAGGTTTGGTAGGCCAGAATGCGAACCCCACCCTCACAGGGAACTCCGCGTGCCGAAAAAACCACCCCCGCAACCACCGGTGCTTGATAGCTTGTAAAGCAATCCGGTTCTTCCTCATCCTTGCCCCACGTTCTTTGAAAAAGCCGCCACTGCTGGCGCCCCACTTTGCCTGCTGCCTCCCGCAATTGCCGCGTCGGACGCAGCGCCCACGCCAGCTCATCAATAGCTCGCACTTCGCTCCAGTCTTCGCACTCTGCCGCAGCGTAGGTCAGCTCCATGAGAGGAAGATCGACCTTCTGCAGGGAGGCCCACACGTCGCGGCGCAGGAACAGGCGAAACTCCTCCAAGGTTCTCACCGCCCCATCTTGAACCAGCCCTTCCAACCCGTAGGAATGCGCGTAGCCCCCGACCGGTGCAGCGGTATCGGCAAAGGGCAGCACGAGACCGAGCCAACTGGTATCTGGTTTGGTGGTGCTCATCTTGCGCTCATTCAGTGGGTGTGCTCCGAGTGCGGGCGACAGTTCAAGAGATCGGTGCGGACCTGATAGGCGATTCCGATTCGGTCCAGCGAATCTGTTAGGGTAGGAAAGAGCTCCAATAAAATTTCGGTCGAGCGCACCTCGATGGGAAGATGCCGATTTCCCAGATACCATCCAATCTTGGCCGCCATGGAAGGGTCCTGCGGCATGGCGATGGCCACCACTTCCTCCTCCATCTGCTCAATGCGAAAAGCCCGCCCGCCTCCCAGCAGAATATTGCCATTGGCGGCGGCCTTCTCCAACGCAACCGCCACTACCGTGCCATCCTTCGCCGTCCCCCGCCAACGCCGCGTCCACAGTACAATGCGAGCGACAGGGAGCGCGACCGCGTCCGCCACTTCTTCCTCCGCAATTTGGTCTAACAGAATAGCTTTCGACATCTTTTAGAAGAGGAAGTAACGGCGTCCGAGAGGGACTTCTTCCAAGGGTTCACAAGTCAAAATCTCTCCATCCGCCATCACGGTATAGCTCTCCGGATCGATCTCGATGCGGGGGCAACTCGCGTTGAAGAGCATGTCCTCTTTCTTCACTGAACGCGTCTCTTTAACCGCGACCAGCTTCTTGCCGACGGAAAGCTCGCTCTCCAATCCTGCGTCCAAAGAAGCTTGGCTCACGAAGGTTACGCAAGTGCGAAACTTCGCCTTTCCTTGCGCGCCAAACATCGGTCGATAGAAAGTCGGCTGCGGGGTGGGAATGGAGGCATTGGGGTCACCCATATTGGCCATCGCGATCATTCCGCCCTTGAGAATCAACTCCGGTTTAACCCCAAAGAAGGCCGGCTTCCAAAGCACGATGTCCGCCAGCTTCCCGACCATCAAAGAGCCCACTTCCCCTGCCATTCCGTGGGTCAGAGCCGGGTTGATGGTGTATTTGGCAACATAACGCAGTGCCCGAAAGTTGTCTGCCGCCGGATGCTCTCCGCTTTCGTCGCTCAGGGCTCCAAACTGCACCTTCATCTTGTGCGCCGTCTGCCACGTGCGCGAGACCACCTCCCCCACCCGGCCCATGGCCTGACTGTCGGAGGCAATCATGGAGATGGCTCCCCGGTCGTGAAGAATGTCCTCCGCCGCGATAGTCTGGGGACGGATGCGGGACTCAGCGAAAGCGACGTCCTCGGGAATCTTGGAGTCGAGGTGATGGCAAACCATCAACATGTCGAGGTGCTCGTCGAGCGTGTTGACCGTGAACGGTCGGGTCGGATTGGTCGAAGACGGCAGCACGTTGGAGAAGGAGCACACCTTCATGATATCGGGAGCATGGCCCCCACCCGCGCCCTCGGAGTGATAGGTGTGAATCGTCCGGTCTCCGATCGCGGCAATAGTATCTTCCACAAAGCCCGACTCATTGAGCGTATCGGTGTGAATCGCCACCTGCACATCGAGTTCGTCGGCTACCGAGAGACAGACATCAATCGCGGCCGGGGTCGTCCCCCAGTCCTCGTGCAGCTTCAATCCAATCGCTCCGGCCAAAATCTGTTCGCGCAAAGGCTCCGGCGTCGCACAATTGCCTTTACCTAAAAATCCCAAGTTCATGGGATACTCATCCGCGGCCTCGATCATGCGGTGGATATTCCACTTGCCCGGGGTGCAGGTGGTGGCGTTCGTTCCCGTTGCGGGACCGGTTCCGCCGCCCAACATCGTGGTCACCCCGCTGGCGAGAGCTTCGTCGATTTGTTGGGGACAGATAAAGTGAATGTGGGCATCGATTCCACCCGCTGTCACCAAGGCCCCTTCCCCCGCAATAGCCTCGGTGCCCGCCCCAATGATCATGGAATCGAATTCTCCCGTCGCGGGGTCCGCAATCAAGGAACCGATTCCGTCCTGAATCCCCGGATTTCCCGCGTGCCCGATCCCCACGATGCGACCGCCCCGCACCCCGATGTCCGCCTTGATAATCCCCAACTCAGCATCGATGATGGTGGCATTGGTGATGACCAGATCGAGCGACTCGGCATCCAGCGCGGTCGACGATTGCCCCATGCCATCGCGAATCACTTTCCCGCCACCGAACTTGACCTCATTGCCATAGCCAGCGGCCTCCGCAATGAAGTCCCGCTCAACCTCGATAAACAACTCGGTGTCACCCAATCGCACCTGGTCACCCACAGTGGGTCCGTAGTGCTCGGCGTAGGTCTGTCTCGATATTCTCAGTGGCATAACGTTTTCCTAAGCAGCTTCTAATCCATCGGGCCTTTGGAATAAATCCCGCAATTGACTATTTCGAGGCCACCCATCCGCGCCAACCTCCGAATTCGGTCAAGTCTCGCGCTTCTATGCTAGCGCGTGCTTCCGCAATGAAGCCCGGAACTTCACTCCCGTCTTCCAACTTCACCTTCCCCATACCCAAGGGTGCCGGAATCCCCGCAACGAATTCTCCAAAGGCATTCTTGGTCAAAGACCAGACCTCCAAGTCAATAGCCGCACCCTCCCCTTCCGCCACTCGCACCAAGGCCGGACGCTCAGGCAAACCATCCCCTGCAGGAATCAGATACATCCGGTAACAGTCCGCTGTCTTACCCGCGAACTCGAAGCGCCCTCCGCGCTCGGTCAGCTGCCAGTTCAGCGGCATACCTTCCAAGTGAGCCCCGCAAACCGCAACCGCCACCTCATCCCAGTCATCCCCGAAATAGGGCGCTTCATCTCTCCCGATATGTTCTTCGTAGAGCGCACCCAACTCCAACAAACCCCGGTCAAGCCCCGCCTGAGCAAAGAGCGTAATTCCCCACGGCAAGCGCCCCTGATATCGTCCTGCAGGCAAGGCCAAAGCCGAGTAATCCAGCAAGTTCATGAAGTTCGTATAGGTTCCCAATTGCGAATTGCGCAGCACCGGTTCGGCTTCCACTTCCTCCAAAGTAAAGTTCCGCGGAGTCGTCGGAAGCACCACAAAATCCAAACCGTCCATCGCCTGATCGGCGCGACGCTTGCAGTCGGCCAAACGGTAACTGGCTTTGAAGAAATCAGACGCCAAGGGCTTCTCGCCCCCTGCGATGATTCCACGCGTGACTGGCCAAACCGAGTCTGGCTTGTCTTTCAAGAATTCCTCGATGGCGACGAATCTCTCCGTGACCCACGGCCCCTCATAGAGCAACTTGGCAGCCTCCACAAACGGCTCCAAATCGATCTCGACCGCAGTCCCTCCCATTTCCTCGAGCTCCGCCACCGCATTGGTGAAAAGATCCGCAGCCTCGTCCCATCCAAAAAATTCCAATTGGGAAAGGGCTGGAACTCCGAATTGAAACTGCCGCCCGATGCGAGGCCACTCCGCAGGCACCTCCCGGCTCCAGGCCTCCTCCGAATCTAATTTCGCCGCCACTCGCAAAACCTCGTCCGCATCCCCACAGCTATTGGCAAATATGGAAACGCAGTCGAGAGACTTGCAGGCATCTACGACTCCTCTAGTAGAAAGAAAACCCCGCGTAGGTTTCAGCCCTACCAGTTCGTTGAATGCCGCGGGGACCCTTCCAGACCCGGCGGTATCAGTGCCCAGAGAAAACGCCGCCATTCCGAGCGCCACCCCTACTGCCGAACCACAACTGGAGCCCCCGGGCAAGTAACCCTCGTCGAAAGGGTTCTTTGGAACTCCATAGGGTGTGCGCACCCCCACCAATCCTGTGGCGAACTGATCGAGATTCGTCTTTCCCAAACAAATGGCCCCCGCCTTTCGCAAAAGCGCAACCACTGCTGAATCTTCTTCGGCAACGTAGGCATAGTCCGGGCACGCAGCCGTGGTCTCCCATCCCGCCACATCGATATTATCTTTCACCAAGAAAGGAATCCCCCACAAGGGACACTCCTCAGGAGGACCCAGGGCCGCAATCTGCTCGTCCACTTCCGCCCAAGTCGCCTTACGGATGAAAACAGCCTCGGCCTCAATTTCCCAAACCGGGCGCAAGACTTCGCTTGCTGACTGCCCTTCTTGATACGCTTCGCGGTAATCCCTTATCGTCTTCATCAACTTGCCTCCACTCTCACAATCATCAGCCCGTCGCCAGCTTTCACTTGACCACCCGCTGTCACTAAAACCTGTTCCACCTTTCCAGCCCCCACCGAGGGAACCGCCATCTCCATCTTCATCGCTTCGAGAATGACCACCGTCTCCTCAGCGGAAACCGTATCACCCTCTTCAGCCTCGATCTTCCAGACGCTGCCTGCCATGGGAGCTTCCACCAACACGCAGCCTTCTGGCACAACCACTTCCGCACTGGCCTCGATGACCTCTTCGGCATCTACCACATTCAACCCCGCCGCCTCCCAACGCTCGCGCTCTTCTTGGAAGGCCGCTCGCTGATGGGTCCTGAAGTCCGCAATGGAATCCGCTTCTCTTTCTAGAAAGTCAATATACTCACCGAGGTTGAAACGACCTTCCTCGACCTTCGGCACGAACTGACCAGTCAAAACCTGTTCTCGCAAGGTCATCAGCTCATCAGCCGAAACTTCATACCACTTGATCCGGTCAAAGAAGCGCAGCATCCAGGGCTTTCCTTCCACAAAAACCGGTGTGGACTGATAGCGATTCCAGATCGGCACCGTTCGCCCCACAAACTGATATCCTCCCGGACCTTCCATCCCATAAATGCACAAATAGGCTCCACCAATTCCAACCGCGTTCTCAGGAGTCCACGTCCGTGCCGGATTGTATTTGGTCGTGACCAAACGATGCCGTGGGTCCAAAGGAGTCGCCACCGGAGCCCCCAGATAGACATCGCCCAATCCCATCACCAGATAATCGGCGTCGTAGACAATTTCCTTCACCTCATCAATGGAGTCGAGGCCATTGATTCGCCGGATGAACTCGATGTTGCTCGGACACCAGGGAGCATCGGGACGAACCCCGGAGGCATAGCGCTCAATCGCCAACTGGGTGCTTGGATCATCCCAGGAAAGCGGCAAGTGAACCACCCGCGAGCTCACCTCGGCCTCGGCCAGCGGCGGCGATTCCTGCAACCCTTTGAACAAAAGGGCCACCACTTCACCCTCCGAGGTTGCGCCTGGATTGTAGTGAACCTGCAGGGAGCGAATCCCGGGCGTGAGATCGACAAAGCCGGAGCGCGGCTCCTTCTTCAACCATTCATAAAGAAGGTGAACCCGAAAGCGCAGCCGCAAGTCGAGTTCCATCTCCCCAATCTCTAACAAGACATATTCATCGGCGGTTCGCCTCACCACAACCGGCACGGCGTCCACTTCGGTAGTCGCGATGACCGGGTTCTCACACTCGATCGAATCGGGTGCCACCACAGCTTGACCAATTGGTTCGCCGCGCAGCCGGTCGGCCTCCGCCATGGAGACAGGCAAGAAACGAATGGTATCGCCCGGGCGCAGCTGCCCCATCTTCCAGACATCAGCTTCGATGATGGTTGCAGGGCAGACAAATCCACCCAGGCTCGGTCCATCCGGCCCCAAGATGACCGGCATGTCTCCAGTGAAATCGACCGCCCCGATGCCATAGGCATTGTCATGAATATTCGAAGGATGCAATCCGGCTTCCCCGCCATCGGGACGGGCCCACTTGGGCTTCGGCCCAATCAAGCGGACCCCGGTGCGCGCTGAGTTGAAATGCACTTCCCAATCCGTAGCGAAGAAAGTTTCAATATCCTCCTCCGTGAAGAAGTCCGGCGCACCATGGGGACCATATAGCACCGCGATCTCCCAATGATTCGGGTAGACCAAAGGCTCAACTTTCTCAGCCTGACCCGATCCTTCCTCAAAGATATCCAACACATCGCCAGCCACCAACGCCCGACCACTGTGCCCGCCGAATTGCCCGAGGGTGAAGGTGGCACGGCTCCCCAAATACTCTGGCACATCAATCCCGCCGGCAATCGCGAGATAACTTCGACAACCCGCATCCTTTGAAGCTCCAATATCCAGTGTCTGACCGGCCTCCACCTTGAAGGTTTTCCAGAATTCTACCGGTTCGCCATCCAAGGTCGCCTGCATCTCCGCCCCAGTGAGAGCCACCGTCGCCCCGCAACCAAATCGCAAACTTGGTCCTGCCATCGTGATCTCCAAACCGGCAGTTCCCTCTGCGTTCCCCACCAAGCGGTTAGCCAAGCGAAAGGCAACAGAATCCATGGGCCCCGAGGGCGGCACTCCCACATCCCAGTAGCCCAAGCGTCCAGGCCAGTCCTGCACGGTTGTCATGGTTCCTCCTCGCAAGACCTCGAAGGTCCTTGGGGCATAGGTCAGCGTTGGCAACCAGCGGGTTGTTACCCCTCCCTCACGGAAGGCTGAACTTTCCAGAATCTCACCCACCAGGGCCAAATTGGTGCGCACTCCTCCGATGCGAGTTTCAGAGATCGCCTGCGCCAAAATCGCTACCGCTTCATCCCGGTCTTTCCCATAACTCTGGACCTTCGCCAGCAGTGGATCATAGAAAGCACTCACCTCTGTTCCGGCGGAAATCCAAGTATCACAGCGTACCCCATGCGGAAAGATTGCCTCGGTGATCATCCCCGAACTCGGCCGATAGTCTTTGCCAGGATCCTCGGCATAGATTCGCGCCTCAATCGCCGCCCCCTTGCAAGGAACGGTTTCCACATTTGCGATAGGACTGTCTCCCGCTCCGAGCAGCACCATCCATTCCACGATATCAACCCCCGTCACCAGCTCGGTCACGCCGTGCTCGACCTGAAGACGGCAGTTCATTTCCAAGAAATAAAACTCCTGCCGCTTGGTATCATAGATGAACTCCACAGTTCCCGCAGAACGGTAGTTCACTCCACTCCCCAGGCTCACTGCCGCCGCTGTCACTTCAGCCCGCTGCTCAGAACTAATCCCGGGCGCCGGGGTCTCCTCGATCACTTTTTGATTCCGTCTCTGCGCCGAACAATCCCGGTCACCTAAACTCACCACCTTGCCTGCTCCATCGCCAAAAATCTGAATCTCAATATGCCGGGCATCAACCACATAGCGCTCGAGAAAGACCCCGGCTTCGCCAAAGTTGCTTTCCGCCAACCTGACCACGGTTGCGAAAGCGGCCTCCAACTCACCCCGATTCGCGCAGACCTGCATTCCGATCCCCCCTCCACCGGCAGTACTTTTCAGCATTACGGGATAGCCCAGTTCCTCCGCCGCTTCCACCGCAGCACCTACCGAAACCAGCAAATCTGTCCCCGGACAAAGAGGCACTCCGGTCCGTTCCGCCAACTCACGCGCGGCATGCTTCTTTCCGAATTGCTCCATCTGCTGGCCAGTAGGCCCCAGCCAGACACAGCCAGCAGCCTCCACCTGATCGGCAAAAGCCGAATTCTCACTCAGAAGACCATAACCGGGATGAACAGCCTCAGCGCCGCTCTCAGCAATGACCGCCAACAGACGTTCAACATTGAGATAACTCTCCGACACCGGACTGGGGCCCAAGAGATAGGCCTCATCCGCCTCCAAAACATGTGGCGCGCTGCGGTCAGCCTCGGAATAAACAGCCACCACCTGAATCCCCATCTTTCGGAGGGTACGGCTAATGCGGAGCGCAATTTCACCGCGATTGGAAATGAGAACCTTCTTAAACATCGTCGCCTCCCTCCCAAATCACGACCTCTATCGGCGTCGGATTCCACCCGTTACAAGGATTGTTGAGCTGAGGGCAATTGGAAATCAGAATGATCACATCCATCAGCGCCTTCAACTCCACATAGCGACCCGGCGCTGAAATCCCATCCTCGAATCGTAGCCCTCCCTCAGGAGTCACTGGCACGTTCATGAAAAAATTAATATTGCAGGTCACATCCCGCTTGTCTCCGCCCATCTCCTGCACGCCCCGGATGAAGCTATCGCGACAAGCATGCATCGGCTCCTTTTCCAATGAATAGCGCATCGTATTGCTCTCCCGTGAACAGGCTCCTCCCACGGTATCATGCCGACCACAGGTATCTGCTATGATCTCTAACATCTCGCTTCCTAGATTCGAGTAGAGCGTCGAACCAGCCGTCAGATAAAGAGCTCCCTGCCGCTGGATAGTATCCGCCGCGCTGTAGCGTTCAGCTGAATCCAAGGCCGAATAAAAGAGAGTATCGGCGGCCTGATTGCCTTCGGAATCAATGATTCGAATCACCTGACCTGCTTTCACCACTTCCCACCAATAGTCTCCCGCTCCAATAACCTCGCGCATCACCGCTTGATCTGGATTCAAATTGCTTGCGACCTGTTTCATCTTAGAATCGTAGGGTGTTGTAGTTCACGGTGTTCTCCATCGCGCGTCCGTTCTCCGGATGAGAGTTCAGGCAAGGATCGTCTTCACCCACCGGTTCGGCAGGAAAGACCTCCATCAAAACTGGTTTGGGTGCATAGTTTGGATCAGGGTCCAAGGGATGCTGACAAGTGTTCAGCACCACTAGAGTATCGAGCTCGAAACGAATCTCGACCACGGCACCTGCCGATGAAGCTCCTGGCACAAAGGAAAGCCCCCCCTCCTCATTCGAGACGACTTTGCTGAACCAATTGATATTCGGAACCAAGTCGCGTTCGCTCAGTCCCCACTTGGACAACTCAATCAGGAAGCACTCGAAGCCACTTCGGTAAAAATCGTTTTTTCCCTCTTGATAGCTCAACTCGCCATACTTCTCCCGCACCACTCCCTCGTTGGTCACTCCGCAGACGGTATCATGCCAGCCCATGGTATCCCGCACCACCGAGCCCAGCAACCTTCCCATATCGGAATGCAGACAGACTCCTTCAGTCAGGTAAAAGACCTGCTGCCCCTTCAAGGTATCCGGCATGTTGTAGCGTTCGGTTCGCTCCAGCGCGTTGTAGAGTAACATCCCGACATTGGCCCCTCCTTCCAGATCCGTCAGGCGCAAGACTTTGCCTCGACCGATAACCTTGGACCACATCCCCGCGCCAGTCAGCTTTTCTTGATAAATGATATTTGAGTCCATGGCATTATACGGTGAGATCATCCACCTCTGCCGGATATTGCACCGGCGGCATCAGCGACGAGGTCAGGGTCATCGACCCACTGGTCACCCCTTTGCACGTAATCAACTCATTGGCAATTTTTCGCAACTTGTTGGCCTTCCCCTGCACAATCACCACCTCCATGGTATGCTCTTTCTCGAGTAAGATGTGCAGAGACCCAATCACCTCCGCGATGTGGTCGTATTGAATATCGGCCAAGCGTCGCTTCAGATCACCGTTGGTATGGCCGTAGACCAATACAATGGTCCCCGTCATGATCTGCCGCCCCTGCGAAGCCGAGTAACGATCCAGCTCGCGCGAGATCAGTTCCCCTACCGCCTGCGAACGACTATCGAAGCCTCTTTCATCTACCAGCATATCAAATCTCTCCAGCAACCCTGCCGGTAACGATAAGCTAATTCGGTCTACTTGTTCCCGCTCTGCCATGGTGATTACGCTAGTTGACGCGTAATACGAAATCCAGCATTAATCATACCAACCTGATTCCGGCTAGCGAAAGACCGCCCGGAGACAGTCTCCCATCCAGCTATTGATCTCCCCCAGCGGAGCAAAGACCTCTCCGGACTCTGGACTCGATTGCTGATAGCCATCGGGTCCGAACTCAGGGGTCATCGTGAACTCATCTCGCTCATGCAGTTTCAAGAAATCCCACAAGCTTTTCCACCAACGCAGATGCGCCTCCAATTCCTCGCGATACTTTTCCAATCTGGGAGCCGGAACCTGTGGCCCCTGGTCGTAGCCCACTCGAGCGTGCACATGCCGACAGCGGGAAGCTAAGAGCCGTAATAGTTCTGGCTCCTCATCCATCACCAACCGCTCCGTCACACAACACCAATGACTAAAATCACAAGTCAGCATCAACTCGGGCAGCTCAGCCAACAGGTCTCGCGTGACCCAAGGATGAAAGGTTATCCGGCTGCGATGAGTCTCCAACGACAGCGGCAACTGATACTCCTTCTCCATCTCGAGAAACATCTCTCCAAAAGCCACCTTGTCCGCAAAAGACCACCAGTCGCACCCCGCCAGCACATTCGCAAAACGGGGTTTCCCTCTCAAACTCGCTTCGATTCCTCGGCGCAAGTCATCCCCATGTTCTCTGATTCCCTTTCGAATCTTTGGCGCATAATCATCCCCAGTCACGATTTCGGCAATATAATCGCTCTCGCAAAAGATATCCTCCCACCCCTCTCGCATCCGTCCTTCCAAACCATCAAAGCCTCTACCACGAGCTGCCAACAAAGCCTCCTCCGCACTCCCCTCCCATCCCCACAGAGTTTGAAAAGTTCGAAGTTTCATCATCCTTCCTCCTTCTCAAAGTCGAGCACCTCGTTCTTCGGCTCTCCCTTCAAATAGCTTTCAAGGTTGTCCAACACCGCATCTAACAGCCTCCCAATCGACGCCGTGGTCGCCCAAGCCACATGAGGCGTCACGATACAGTTAGATGCGTTCAAAAGCGGATTATCAGGACTCGGCGGCTCGGAACTCAAAACGTCGACGGCCGCAGACCGAAGATGACCCGACCTCAACGCCTCCGCCAATGCCGCTTCATCCACCAACTTGCCACGACCCGCATTAATAAGCCGACTCCCCTTCTTCATCAACGCGAGCCGCTCCTCATTCATCAGTTGATGCGTCTCGGAGGTCAGGGGACAATGCAAGGTCACCACATCGCTCATGCCCAACAACTCATTTAGCGGTCTCGCCACATAGCCCTCTCGAAACTCCTCTCCCGACCGAGACCGAACAATGACCTCCATCCCAAAGGCATCCCCCAACTTCGCCACCTTCCGACCAATGCGCCCAAAGCCCACAATTCCTAGGCTCATTCCCTCCAACTCTTCCAACGGCTTATCCCAATAGGAAAAATCATCCGCCTCACACCATCGCCCTTGCCGAACTCCCGTCGATAACGAACCGACATGATTCGTCATCGCCAGCAAAAGCGCGAAAACATGCTGTGCCGTCGCGGCGGTGCAATAAGTCGGCACACTGGCAACGGTAATCCCGCCCTCACGGGCAGCCGCGACATCAATCATATCGTAACCCGTTCCTAACACCCCAATATACTTTAAATCCGGAAGCTGATCGAGCAGCGCCGCATCAAAGGGACATTTGGTCGTCAACGCAATCTCCACCCCATGAAGTCGATCCAGCATCTCCTCCGACGAAGTACGGTCGTAAATCACAGCCTCCCCCATCCTTGCCAGCCAAGCCTGCTGGCTCTCGGTGAGGTAAACCGTGCCCAAATCAAGAATAACAACTGATTTTTTCATCAAGAAATAACATTCAAAGAAATATCGAATGGAGCCCGCACCTCCCACGAAATGGCCATTTCCAGATTCGAGGAATCATAAACCTGACCCGCCGGAGCCATCACAAGCGCCCCCCCGCCATCTAACAGACCAGCGCCTAACGCTCCAATCTCAGGCAAATGATAATCAAGAGTCGCAGTCGACAGACCCTGCCGAATACACTCAATCGCCGCCGGACTGCCATTGCGCGAAACAATGGGAAAGCTCCCCGCGAGACTCTTCTCCTTCAGATAAGCCACCACATCATGAAGGGTCTCATCATTGAAAACAATCAAACCATCAAAAGGATAAAGGTCCCCCATCAACCGCTCAACAACCGCACCCGAAACCCCCTTCACATCCTCCAAATTGCGATACTGGCTTGCAAAAGGATCATTCAATACCTCCAAGCCCGCTCGTCGCGCACCATCAAGACATCCCAGCACAAGCTCCTCGTCATCGAGAATCTCCGGCCCACCCAAAATCGCTACGCGAGCCCTCTTCTCAAGCCTCCTCGCCAATTGAGTCGCAAGCTCCACGCCCTGATAGAAATTCGGCACCAACACCGAAGCCGTCACCTCGTAGGCCGGCAGATGAAAGGTCATCACTCGAATCCCCTCCGCCAGCGCTTCCTTCACCTCCTCCTCAGCCTCCAACGGATCGGTCACAAAGAGATAAATCGCATCCACCCCCTCCCCAATACTCGCCCGCACGGATTCCCCCATCGTCCCAGTCCGTAACCGCAGCTCTCCCCCTCGCTCAGAAACCCCTCTCGCCAAGCCTCGAGCCAAAGCATCCATCCCAGGATGCAACCCGGGTGGCAGAAACGGAACAAAATCAACCTTCATCACTTTCGAAAATCGACTGCCACTCGAAAACCCAGATTATCCTGACGAGCCTCCGCTAGCATCCCATCACGCCAACTCGCCCTCAGCAATCGCGGCAAGTGGTCCCAAGCCCCTCCCCGAACCACCTTCCGGGTTCCTGACCCCACCCAAGCACTCCCATCCTTGGGAGCGCCTTCATAACTCGGCCGCCAACAGTCCTCCACCCACTCCAAAACATTCCCAAACAAATCTCCATACCCAAACTCATTCAGAGAATACCTCCCCACCTCGCTCAGCGCCCCCTCTCCCACCTTCTCCCCATCTTCACTATAGAGAAAATTAGCCTCCTCCGCAGTGGGAGTCCTTGCCACCGTCTGCCCAGCCCGCGCAGCCCACTCCCATTCCGCCTCCGTTGCCAAACGCCCCCGCCCGCCTGCCTGCTCACCCACCCACTGCGCAAATTCCTTGGCCTCTTCCCAACAAATCCCCACTGCAGGAATCCTTTTTCCATTTCCTAACAACTCTCCCTCTGTGACCGGAAACCGACCCAGCGAAGTCCCTGCCGAAATCGTCACCCGATGACGAGGCCGCTCCACGTCGGTGACGAACTTATCATCTTGCTCCCCACCCATCCAAAACTCGCCCGCAGGCAATGGCACCAATTCCGAAATCTCTCTCATCTACAACGGAAAGTCCCCCAACTTGAGTTCATATCGCTCCCATCCAGCCGAGATTCCTCCATCCACCGGCACAATCGCCCCCGTAATATAAGACGCCGCCTCCGAAGCCAAAAACAACACCACCCGAGCCACTTCCTCCGGCTCCCCCAACCTCCCCAACGGCGTGCGACCTTCCACAAAGGGAATCTCCGGGTTATCCGGAATCCCCTCCACCGCCGGCGTGCGAATCGTCCCCGGCGCCACCGCATTCACCCGAATCCCCTTCCCTGCCAACTCAAGCGCCGCGCACTTCGTCAGATGAGCTACTCCCGCCTTCGACACCGCATAGGCCATCCCATCCGGCACTCCCAGAGTTCCCACAAAGGAAGCCAAATTCACCACGCTTCCCCCCGCCGTCATCCGGGCCGCAGCCTGCTTCACCCCCCACAAAGCTCCCGACACATTCACCTCCAGCGTCTTGTTCATCAACTCTGGCGTGGTCTCCGCAATACTGACTCCCAGCGGCTGAATCCCCGCATTATTCACCACCACATCCAAACGACCTTCTTCCGCAAAGACCTCCTCAAAGAAAGCCGTCACCTGCGTTTCATCCGAAACATCACAAACCCGCGACTCCCATCCTTTGCCATCCGCCAACTCCAAATCCGCACACCAAACCTTCGCTCCCGCTTCTTGAAAAACCTCACAAATCGCCGCCCCAATCCCCGAAGCGCCCCCCGTCACCACCACCACCTTACCCTCGAAGTTCGCCGCGTTCATATCCCCTTTTCACTTCTGGCTCTGCGCCGGCTCCCTATCTTGAGTGGGCCACGTTCCCCGCGAACGCGCGGCCAGATAGCGTTGAATCAACCACACCGGCATCTCCAAGTGACTCAAGCGACCGGGCTTCGTCACTCGCGAATAATGCCCCCGCTGCACCGCCGTGCAGACCTCCATATCTTCCAAATGAAATTCCGTCGCCTCCCGCACGCCCCGCTCTAACATCTCGGCAAAACCCTCCTCCTTAACCGTCTCGCCAGGCACCAGCATGGTCGTCACCAACTTGCAGCGTCCCGCCGACTCTGGCTGCAAGCGATACCAAATCGCGCAGTCCGCGAGCACCACAAACATAAAGGTCGGGAACCCAAGATGAAGACCCCACTCATGCCGCTCCTCATCACTCAGCCCTTCAATCTTAGGAAAAGCATCCCATTGACCACCTTTCGCCTCCTGTTCCGCAATCTCCTTGCGCACCTTTTCCTTCATCGGCAAATGGCATCGGATGTAGTGAGCCTTCTCCTCCTCCGTCCAAGTGTCCTTAGCCGGCATCATCGTCTGGAGAGACTTTGCATGCGCGCCCGCATGATGATAGCTCTCCATAAAGTTCTCAATCATCACCTTCCAATTGAAAGGACAATCCCACTCCTGCGCGTTCACCACCACCATCTCCCCGCAGTTCCACTTCGCTACCTTCTCCTGCAATCCTGCCAATTGCTCCCCGACACTGATGGGTGCCTCCCCATCCAGATTCACAAAGACAAACCCTTCCCAAACTTCACTTCGGAATTCCTTCAAGCCCACCTCATCTCGACAAAAATCCTCCGCCTCCTGCATCTCAGGACAGGCCTTCAGTCCCCCATCCAGTTCAAAAGTCCACGAATGGTAACGACAAAGAAACAGCCGCGCATGACCACAATCCGGCCCCCCTTCCTCGCGTCGATCCCCAATCCCGTGACCATCATACCCAAAACCCTCTGGCATGATGTCCATCGCCCGATGAGGACAAACCCGTGAGAGTACACGCACTTGTTCGTCCTTGCCACGCACCACAATGAGAGGCTCGCCCAAAAGATCCAAATTCAGAAAATCCCCCGCCAACGGAATCTGCGAAACGTGGCCCACGCAAAGCCACTCCTTGCGAAACACCTCTTCATTCTCCCACTGAAAGAACTCCTCTGAAGTATAGGCTGCGGAAGGCAGAGACATGGCCTGCGGAAGCGGAAGGTCCGCCGACTCCTCAATCTGAGCCAACAATTCTTCCAAATTCGACTGAGCACCCCCCACAGCAGGTCTCTTGGTCCCCATGGCACACGCCTCTCTCACCCGTTCTTCAGTCAGTCTCATTTTTATTACGATTCGAGAAATAGTTCACACTCCGAGCGAGCAACTTCCATGCCGCCTCTATTTCACCGCCTCATCCAGCGGAACACCCGCCAGCGCATTCGTGAAATTACTCATCACCTTCATCCCAACTGCAAAAACAACTTCCAAAGCCTGCTGATGACCCCAACCCGCATCCACGAAAGCACTCCACTCCTCCTCGGAAACATGACCCCGACCGTCCACCAAGGCATTCGTAAAGCAACGCAACGCCTCCAAGCGAGCGTCAGTCAAAGGCCGCCCAGCCTCCAAGGCTTGAACATCCTCCTCAGACATTCCGACGTCACGCGCCAGAAAAGTGTGCCACGGCACTCAGTAGTCACAGGCATGGCGCACATTCACCGCCTGCATCACCACCTGTTGTTCAATCGCAGAAAAAGAACTCTTCCCAAAAGACTCCCAAAGCTGACCATAACCCTCTAACAGAACCGGCGCTTCCGCCATCGTTCGCTCGAGGTTGGGAATCATCCCAAAAGCCTTTTCGGTCTTCGCCAACAAGGGCCGCGACTCCCCTGGAGCAGTCGCAAGATAATGAACCGGAAAATCGCGGCGTTCGCTTTTCATCGCAGTGCTGAGGTGACTAATAAAGCCGCGCGTATTGTTCGATCTCCCACTGGGAAACCCGCTGGTGGTATTGCAACCACTCCTCACTCTTGTAAGTAATGAACTCCTGGCGCAACTCGCTGCCCAGAGCCTGCTCAACAAAGGGGTCACCTGCAAAGGCCGCCACCGCTTCCTTCAAAGTTTGCGGAAGCTCGGAAATCCCCCGTTCTTTCAATTCTTCATGAGACAATTCATAGAGATTGTCCTCTTGCGCCTGACCCGGATCAATCTTCTCCCTGATCCCCTCCAGCCCAGCTGCCAAGGCCAAGGCCGCTGCCAGATACGGATTACAGGCCGCGTCCGCATTGCGACTTTCCACGCGCCCCCCACCCATCGGCACCCGCATGGAGTTCGTCCGATTATTTCGACCAAAACTATTGAAAACCGGAGCCCACGAGTAATAGGGCATCAGCCCCCTCCGAACAAGCCGCTTATAACTATTCACGGTAGGCGCGAAGGTTGCGCACAGGGCCGGACCGTGCTTCAGAATTCCACCCACAAAGTGATAGGCCATTTCGCTAATTCCCAACCCTCTCGGATCATCAGCCGGATCACGCTTGAACAGATTCTCGCCGCTCTCCAAGTCAAACATGGACATATTGAAGTGCGCGCCCGTTCCCGTCTTGTCCGCAAAAGGCTTGGGCATAAACGTTGCGATCAGACCCTCCTCAGCCGCGTATTGCTTGGCCATATACCGGAAGAAGATGAAGCGATCACACATCGTGAGAGCATCCGCGTATTGAAAGTCGAACTCGAACTGGGAATTGGCATCCTCGTGATCGAGACTGTAGAGGTCCCAGCCCAGATCGTTGATCGTGGTGGAAATCTTGTCGATCCACTCATACCTATCCATGAAGCGCTTCACGTCATAGCAAGCTTTGGTGAGATTGTCGTCGGAGTTCGGAATCGCTAGGGAACCATCCTCCTCTTGCTTGAGAATAAAGAGCTCGCACTCGATTCCCAAATTCATCCCCAAACCCATCTCTGCGGCGGCAGCGAGCTGCTTTTTCAAAGCCACGCGGGTATTGACCTCATACGGTTTCCCTTGAAAGGCATTGTCCGCCGGCATCCACGCCACTTCCTTTTGCCAGGGCAATTGAATGATGTGATCCAAGTCCGGCACCGAAGAAATCTCATCATCACTCGGCCCTTGCCCCAGACCATCGAGGGCATAGCCCGTGTAAAGCTCCGACCCATGGGCGAAGTGAAGGAAGTGGTCAATGGGGACAAATTTCCCCTTCTGCACACCATGAATATCCACGTAGGCGCCCACACAATATTTCACTCCCCGGGCCTTCAGGTCGGCCTGAATGGCTAGAATCTCTTCGTCCGTTTTCATAGTTTTAAAAGTATTAGTTTTGTTAGAAAGAAAAACCGGTCCCCTCCCAGGCGGACTTCGGCAAGGGAGGCTCTTCCTCAAGCGCCCTTTCCAGCAGGGAAGCCAGAGCCTCCCCCATCATCTCAAAAAGCCAGGCTCCCTGTGCAGCACTCCCCTCACTCGGATTCCCGGTAACACCATTGAGGCTGGTCTGAGAGACAGGGTAGCTAAAAACGGTCGCCGTGGTGCGGTCGGGATCGTCTTCCACCACCTCCATCCGCACCGTATCCGGCGCAAGATGTAACATGAGATCTGTCTCACCCTTATTGGCGTGGAGGTCAGCTGCGTCGCTGATAAAGTATTGCCAAATCTCGTCACTCAGGGTGAAGGAATTAACGACCACAATCTGCAATTGCCCCAGATACTTGACCCGCAGCACATCGACCGCAACTCGTAGCGAAGCATCATTCCCCATGTGCGCATTTAAAAGAACAACCCGCCGCCACCCAGTTTCTACCGCAAAGCCCACCAAATCCTTAATCGCCTCAATGAAGGTCGCGTGACTCATCGAGAACGTTCCGGTCCACTTCGTGGTATGCCCCGCCGAGACACTGTAAGCCATCACTGGAAGCACCGGCACCCCGGTCTTGCCCGAGGCGTAATCACAAACCTTCTCCGCAATCACTGAATCGGTGTTGATCGGCAAATGAGGACCATGTTGCTCGGTCGCCCCAACCGGAACCAGAAGGCAGTTGGTTTTCTTCTGCAACTCGGCAATTTCCGTCCACGAAAGCCTTTCCAGTCGGCAGGACTGAGACACAGTGGGGTCTTGATAGAGAGAATCTTTCATCACCTTAGAGCACGTCGTCGTCAGCGGCTACCAAACGCGGAATCTTGAACGAAGCCTTCCGCTCGGTCTGGGGATGAATGAGCTCTTCCAGTCTCTTCTTGGTCGCCAGAAATGAGGGGGAAAGGCACTGGTCAAGTGTGCGAGGCCGTGGCACGGGAACCTCAATCACCTCCTGCACCCGGCTTGGATTCGCCCCCAGAACCAATATCCGATCCGCCAGCAAAACGGCCTCATCCAAGTCGTGAGTGATGAACAAAATGGTCGCATCAACGGCTCGCCAGATCTGCAAAAGATGCTGCTGCATTTGCGCCCGAGTCTGAGCGTCAAGCGCGCCAAAGGGCTCGTCCATCAATAGAATACGTGGCTGATTCGCCATCGCTCGGGCAATAGCCACCCGCTGCTTCATGCCCCCCGAAAGTTCGCTTGGATAGGATTCCGCGAATTTCTCCAAGCCCACCATCTCGATCCACTGCAGAGCCTCGGATTCAGCCGCCTGCCCCTTGCGCCCTTCCATCGCAGGCCCGAACATCACATTCTGCTTCACCGTCAACCATGGAAACAAGGTATAGCCCTGAAAGACCATTCCCCTATCTTTCCCCGGCCCAGTTACCGGCTCCCCGTCACAGAGAACTTGCCCGGACGTCGGCTGGTCGAGCCCCGCCAGAATACGAATCAAGGTCGACTTGCCACATCCGGACTGGCCAATCACACACACGAACTCACGACGCCTTACTGAAAAGTTGATGTCATTGAGCGCCTGCACCGGCCCTTTGTTAGAGTCGAAGACCCTCCCCATATTGGCAACCTTGAGCACCTCCGGGCGCGCCTGAATCCGTTGAAAGCGAGCGGCGACCTCCGGTGATTGCTCGAGGTAGCTGGGTAGTTCGATCTGCTCGTTCATGGGTGAGATTCTCCTTCGGTTGAGGCTTCAACAGTCACAGGCGCAACGGGGGGATCGACATCGCGCCAAGCTTGCACCCGGCTGCCAACCCATCGGAAAAGACGGGCCAAGGGAGACTTCTTACCCTCTGTGGCCCAAGGAAAAAAGATGTCCCGCAGGTTGGCCAAAACCTGATCGGTTAGAAAACCTGTTAGACCAATCAAAAGGATAATGGGATACACGTGATCGAAGTGGAAACGGCGCCCCTGGGTATCAATGATTTCAGTCAGGCCACTCTTTGTCCCAATCAACTCCGCAACGACCAGCCAGGTCCAAGCCCAGCCCAATAGGATGCGCAGATCGTTGTAGAGACTGGGAAGGATCCCCGGCACCACCACCCGCCAGACCAACTGTCCCTTGCGGGCCCCAAGGGTCTGCGCCGCATCCAGCATAGGCTGCTCCAACAGCCGAGTGGTGTTGGCCACCATCAGAATCAATTGCGGAAAAGTGCCGAGAAACACGAGCGCAATTTTGGGTTGCTGATCCACGCCAAAGATGGCCATTAAAACCGTCCCGAAGGCCGGGGCTGGCATGTAGCGGAAAAAATCAGTGAAAGGCTCGAAGAGCCTGGCGAAGAACGAGAAAGTCCCCGCCAGAAGAGCCAACGGAATTCCGATCAAAACGCAGAGCAAGAAGCCACTAATTACCACCCGCAGGGAGGATGCATACTTCTCCCAGACATTCAGTTCACCCAGTTCTGATTCCCCGCGAAAATCCTGCCACCCCCTCACGACAACCTCGTGCGGTGCCGGAAGATAGGCTGGACGCCCCACCACTTTCTTACCCTCGGGAATCAGCCGGTAGATGGGTTCGCTTAGAAAGTTACCGGAATCATAGGTTGGCGAGACCGAACTCAAGAGCGCCCAATTGTCCTTTACGATCGCCAGGTTCTCTCTCGAAAGAGTACCCGAAGCCGGCTTCAACTCTCCCGCAGCCAACTTGCCCCACGTCTCGTAAGTGGCTGCGAAGTAGGCTTTGAAATAGGCGCTCACATTCTCCTCCGTTTTCTCGGTTGTGAACCAACCGTTCGCCCGCATGACCGGTTCGAAATTTTTGAGAACCTTTTGATTTGCCCGGCGGCCTGCCCGCGCACTGGCAACTTCGACGGTCCCAGCCTCACGTTGCTCTTTTAAGATCTTGTTATCCTGTCTGATGGAATCCTGGAAGCTCTCGAAGAAGCTCTCCTCCATCGTATCGTCGACCACATAGGTAGCCGGAAAAGCCTCTTTGTCAGATGGCTCGGAGGTCATGGTGATGCGATAATCAACATGCCAGAGAAACGGGGCATAAGCCGCAAAACACCAGATGAGAATCGGAATCACAAACGAAAGCGCCATTGGGATCGCAGCCTGATAGCCACTGAGTGGCTTGCCGACCGCAAACCATGGTTCACGAGGTTTCGTTCGTTTGCTCATCATCTATTGTGAGAAAAGAAGGGGCCGGAAGATCTCATCAAACACTCCCGACCCCTGTGAAAAAATCATTGGGGGCAGAGACCCTACTTCGCGATTTCTTTTGTGATACTCGGGTCGAGATAGACGCCGATCTCGAGAGGCTTCTCGTAGACCTCATACTTGACGTTGAAGTCGTCGGAGATCTTGGTGGAGCCATAAATAGACTTCAATCCTTCCCCTTCTTCCCACACCTTGAGAGCCTCTTCCATAGTCATGATGTAGGTGCCATCGAGGAATGGCTCATACTCGTCAGGCTTCACATTGACCCGACCGGAAAGAATTTCCAAAGCTTCATCGATGTTATCCTCATCTTTGAGGAAATCGACGATCTTATACCACACCTTGGCAACCTTCACCCAATCCTCACGATTGCTCTTGAGGGTCTCGGGGCTAACAAACAGACAGTCATAAATCAGGCCCGGAGCTTCTGCGGAAGTATAGATTGGCTTGGAGCCTTCCACCTCCTTCAATGCGGTTCCAGAGCTCGGTTGCCACGCACAGATGGCATCCACTTTCTTGGAAGCAAGCACACTGGGAGTCTCGTCAGTGGGAGTATTCACAATCTCAATATCGGACTCGGACATCCCCGCAGCTTCCAGCCCCTTCAAAACAAGAAGGTGCGGCACGAAGCCCTCTTCCAAGGCGATCTTCTTACCCTTCATGTCTTTCATCGATTCAATCCCGGGCTGGCCAACAACCATATCGTTGCCATTGGAATAATCATTGATCACAATACAAACTGACGGCTTCGCTGTTGCTCCAGTGACCAGGGCATCACCGTTGGTCATACAAACGGCATCAATCTGGCCAGCACCATAGGCTTCCATCGAGGCCACATAGTCCATCCACTCGAACTCCACATCCACTCCCGCCTCCTTGAACCAACCTTTCTTGATTCCGATTTCCCAGGCAACCCAACCGGGCCAATCACTATAGCCGATCTTCAGAGTGTCGGCTGGCGCAAAGCCACTGAGGCCCATTGCGAGTGCTCCGCAGAGCATTGTTTTCATCAATTTCATGGTAGTGTTTTTGAGTTTGTTCAGTGACCGATATTAAGATTTTCCAATATCGTACTACAGGCAGTCAGCAACCAACGTGCCACCTCGAACAAAGCTCACCTACCGACGTGCATCTTTTCTGCTCCCCCTCCTCCACTCCACCTGGAGCAGCAGCCGTCCCCGGAAATTCCGGCCGCACGAACTACAACGGACCGTTCACCTTGCCATTCAAGCCCCAGACCTCTCGATTACCGGCCAGGGCAACAAGCTCGACTTCTTTTTCGTCCCCGGGCTCAAATCGCACCGCTGTGCCAGCAGCTATATTCAGACGAAATCCACGAGCTGCTTCCCGATCAAAGGCCAACTTGGAATTCACCTCAAAGAAATGGAAGTGGCTGCCCACCTGAATGGGCCGATCTCCCGTGTTCGCAACTTCCAACCGCAAGGTCGCAAGCCCTTCGTTGGCCAGGAGGGAGTCCCCCTTCTTCACAATCAATTCTCCCGGCTTCATCTTCGCTATTGGACTGGGTTGTGGACGGTCACCAGCTTGGTCCCGTCCGGAAAGGTGGCCTCAACTTGGACCTCGTGTATCATCTCTGCAACGCCCTCCATCACGTCGTCGCGCGTTAGGATGCGCGTTCCTTCATCCATCAATTGCGAGACACTTTTGCCATCGCGGGCACCCTCGAATACCTCGTAGGTGATGATTGCAACGGCCTCAGGATAATTCAGCTTCAATCCGCGGGCCTGACGACGACGCGCCAAATCGGCCGCGACGACAACCATCAGTTTTTCTCGTTCTCTGGGAGTGAGGTGCATAGGCTTCTAAACACTGAGATACTGCGCGACAAGTTCATCGGAGAGAAGCGCAATCTCTCCCCTTTCCACGACTGACCCACGCTCCATAATGTAAAAATGGTCGGAAACTGATTTTGCAAAATCAAGATACTGCTCCACCAGGAGAATGGTCATTTCGCTGGTCTTTTTGAGGTGCAAAATGGCGTCTTCGATTTGGTCAATAATCGAGGGTTGAATCCCCTCCGTTGGCTCATCCAGAATCAGCAAACTGGGATTGGTCAAAAGAGCTCGACCAATGGCGAGTTGCTGCTGCTGGCCACCTGAGAGAACGCCACCCTTTCGTTCCTTCATTTCAGCGAGAACCGGGAAAAGCTCATAGACCTCGTCCAAGCGATCCCGCGCCGCCTGTCCGTGAACACTGATGCTAACCTTGAGATTTTCCCAGACACTGAGATTGGGAAAAATATCGCGCCCCTGGGGCACATAGCCAATCCCGGACCGTGAACGTTTCTCCGTATTTTTGCCTGTGAGCGAGTTTCCTTCGAAGGTGATCTCGCCCGCAGTCAATGGCACAATCCCCATGATGGATTTCAGCGCGGTCGTCTTCCCCACTCCATTGCGGCCCAGAAGAGACACCACGGAATTCTTCGGGGCAGAGATGTCCACACCTCGAAGAATGAGTGATTCGTCGTAGGAGACTTGGACTCCCTCTAGAGTCAATTGCGGTTCGGTCATCATGCGGCGTCGGTGTGTTTTTGCCTTCCCAAATAAACTTCTTTCACAGTGGGATCACCTGCCACCTCATCGAAGGACCCCTCCTTCAGAACATGCCCTTGATGAAGCACCGTAACCTTTCGCGCAATCTGTCGCACAAACTCCATATCATGCTCCACCACCACTACGCTATGCTTGCCCTCCAGACTCAGTAGCAACTCACCGGTGCGCTCGGTCTCTTCGTCACTCATCCCGGCTGCAGGTTCGTCGACGAGAAGTACCCTCGGCTTTTGCGCCAGTAGCATGCCGATCTCCAGCCACTGCTTCTGACCATGGGATAAACTGCCCGCCAGCTCATCACGCCGGTCGCCCAGGCGAATAATCTCCAGCACCTCATCGATCTCATCCCTGTCCTGTTGTGTCTCGGAATAAAAAAGCGCCCTCAGAACCCCACGATCACGGTTAAGGGAAAGGAGAATATTATCCCGCACCGTGTGCTGGGTATAGACGCTCGGGGTCTGGAACTTGCGCGCAATGCCGAGACGATTAATCTGATACTCCCGCAGTTTGCACAAATCGACATCATGGCCATCTGGTTGATGGAAAGTCAGAGAACCCACGTCAGGCGTGGTGCGACCGGTAATGAGATCCATGAAGGTGCTCTTACCAGCGCCATTGGGACCGATGACCGTGCGCAACTCCCCGTCCCCCAGGTAGAAATTGAGGTCGTTGATGGCCTTGAAACCATCAAAGGATTTACTCACACCTTCCGCCGACAGAGTCAGGTCTGTATCACGATAAAGAACTGCCATTACTTTGCCTCTACTGGAATGTTAGAGCTTCCGGAGTCCGACTCCCCTCCCTTGCGCGCCCGCAGATAGGCTTTTGCTTTTTCAAATAATCCCACGATTCCATCCGGCATAAAGAGGACTACGAAAACAAAGACCAGCCCGAGGATGATTAGCCAATATTCAGGAAAGGCACGTGTGCTCCAGCTCTTCAGCAAGCTGATGAGAATCGCTCCAATCACAGGGCCAAACTTTGTTCCGCGCCCGCCCACCGCGACCCAGACCACGATGTCGAGCCCCTTCGAGGGCTTCATCTCCTCAGGATTGATAATCCCAGCCTGCGGAACATAGAGCGCTCCCGCCAACCCCGCAATGATTGCGCTCAGCACAAAGATGAAGACCTTGTAGTGGGTGGACGAATATCCGGAAAAGCGAACCCGGTTTTCCGAATCGCGAATCGCCCGCTGGACTTTACCGAACTTTGTTTTGAGTAGCCAGGCCAACCCCCAGTAAACCACTAACAAGAGGATCCCCGAAGCGACAAACAGAGCCAAGGTGGTAGACTCTTCCCGAATGTCCGCACCGAAGATAAACTTAAAATCAGTAAAGCCATTATTCCCCCCGAAGGTAAACTCGTTGCGAAAGAAGAGAAGGGTCGCCGCGTAGGTCAATGCCTGGGTCAAAATAGAAAAGTAGACCCCCTTGATCCGCGAGCGAAAGGCCAGAGCACCGAAGATAAAGGCCACCACCCCGGGGACCGCTACCACCGCGAAGACAGCGAAAAACGGATTGTAGAATGGCTTCCAGTGCCAAGGCAGTTCCTTGTATCCCTGGAAGTCCATGAAGTCGGGTAAGGCAGTCTTGTAGACCGGGTCCTCCCCAATCATCAGCATTAAATACATCCCAAAGGCATATCCCCCCAAGGCGAAGAAAAGACACTGCCCGAGACATAACAATCCGGTATACCCCCAAAGAATATTCAAGCTCATGGCTAGAACCGCGTAGCAAAGATACTTGCCCCACACCCCTACCTGAAACGAGGAAATCATCCCCATCTGGCTTAGAATGGGAAAAATAATTACGAAAGCAGCCAAGAGAAAGAATGTCACCCACTCCGTCCGACTATCGAACGGTTTGGCGAGACTCGATAATGAATTTCGTCCACTCATAGTCTAATCATCAAGGCTTCTCGAGCGTGCGGCAAACAAGCCACCGGGCTTAAATTGCAAAAATAGAATAATCCCGAAGAGAACCGTGATTTTTCCCATCACCGGCCCCAAAACAGGCTGCAGCCCTTGGTCCAACATTCCAATTCCCATTGAGGAAAGAGCCGCTCCCAACAAGTTGCCAACTCCTCCGACAACTACCACCATGAAGCTATCCACAATATAAGTTTGCCCCATCGAGGGCCCAACATTGCCGATCTGCGACAAAAAGGCCCCAGCTAAACCGGCCAAGCCCGAACCAAACGCAAAAGTTAGCATATTGACCCGCGACGACGGAACCCCAAGACAAGATGACATCTGACGATTCTGCATCGTAGCCCGCACATGAAGTCCCCAATTGGTCTTGGCTAACAACAACCAGGTCACCAGAACAACAATCAACGCAAAGACAATGAGAGAGATCCGATTGTAGGAAAGAGAGATCCCTGCCAGCTCATAACTTCCCGACAACCACTCGGGAGAAGCCACCGCGACATTCGCCGCCCCAAACCAAAGACGAAACACCTGCTGAAGAACCATGGACACCCCCCACGTCGCGAGCAAGGACTCCAACGGCCGCTTGTAGAGAAACTGAATCAAGCCTTTCTCCAAAATCGCTCCGCAAAGAGCCGAGACCACAAAGGCCGCAGGCAGAGCTGCAATGAAATACCAACCGAATCCCGCCGACTCCACCCCGAAGACACCAACAAAGAAATTCTGCACTACGTAGGTTGTATACCCCCCAATCGCAATAAACTCCCCGTGCGCCATATTAATCACACCCATCTGGCCAAAGGTAATTGCCAGCCCGTAGGAGACTAACAGCAGAACAGACCCGGTGCTTAGACCTCGGACCAAGGTGCTCGCAACCTCCACCAACTTCTGGTGGTCATCGATCTTCTTCAGTGCGATCTCCGCTACCGCTTCCAATTCATCCAACCGCTCGACTTTTGCCTCGCGCGACTCTTTCAGAAGCGCCTCGATGAAGTCCCGGGCGGGATAACTCTTCACCTCACCCAAGCTCGTAACCGCTGAAATCTTCTCGTCGATTCTGCCATTCTTGAGCTCCGAAATCCACACTGCCTCCTGAAATGCCGCTTTGACCTTCTTGTCACTTTGCTTGGGAACAAGCTCACGTAGTTCCGGCAGATATTCTTCATTTTGACTGAGACCGAGCTTCTCAGCAGCGGCAATCCGCTTCGACATGTCCGGGGACTTTAGATCCAGCAAGTCCACAATGCGTTTGAGAACCTTACGTAGACTCCGGGTCGCCCGATTGATCTTCGGCTCTCCAGAAGGAGTCAGCGCGCTGCCCGTTAAAAGGTCTTCGTACTGGCCTTCCGAAACCTGAATCAAAACCTGAACCTCTTCCCCTTCCCCAAGAGTCGAAATTCGTCCGATCCGCCAAGCTTCGACCACTTCACTGATAATCGGTTCCCCCCGCTCCCGAATGACATCGATGGCTGCAGTCTGGGACTCGCCCGTCGACAAAATGACCTGAATAAGAAGAGCTCGCGTCGAGAGCTTGCTTAGCCTCTGATCCATCGACGCTGCTTCCTCATTCTCAGTCGTTGGCACTATTGGATCCCGTATTTCTTGCGAAACTGCGGACGCCACCAGCACCAGATGCGCCACAATGAATAGTAAACGTTTCAAATCGTGATTAACCCCCAACCCTGAGTCAGCATCAATGATGCCAAACCTTGTTTTTCATTAGTAAAATTCATCATCACTCTTATCTCGAAAGAGATAACCCCTGCCTCACACGCGAACGTGATCAACAGGGGTCAAATCAGCATCAAATCCGGCAAAGAGTAGGCTCTGAATCGTGCAGAGTTCGTTTACCAGACAGACTACTACTTTTTCATAAATGTTCCCTTCAAAAAGGGCTCACCTACTACATTGTCGAACGACTTGATGACTGAAAACTGTCCATTCTCGAGCGTTTCTCCAATATAAACGTTCTTAGTGAGATGATGATTCGACTGGGAAGTCACTGTGCCACCCGGGCCATCGAAGCTGACTCCGGACTTCAGGGCAGCCATGACTTTCTCCGGCTCAAAAGACTTGGCCTTTTCCACCGCAGCCTTCCAGAGATACACTCCGTTGTAGGAGAGGACCATGGGAGAACAAGTGACCCGGTTCTCTTTCACGATACCGGGCACCTCAGTCTTCTGCAACCACGCCTGGAAGTCGGCAATGAACTTCTTGTTCGCCTCAGACTCATTGGACATGAAGTAGGTCCAGCAGCCCAAGTGACCAACCAAATCCTTGGCTGGCAGAGAGCGGAACTCATCTTCTGAGAGCGAGAAAGAAACCACCGGGCAATCCTCGGAAGTCAGGCCGGAAGCCGCAAACTCCTTGAAAAAAGGAACATTGGCATCGCCATTAATCGTGTTGATCACGCACGCGTCACCCGAAGCGGAGAACTTCTTGATGTCTGCGACAATCTGCTGGAAATCGCTGTGACCGAAAGGAGTGTAATTACCAGCGGAAATCACCTCTCCATCCGCGTCCTTGCGGAGTCCCCCACCAATATTCTCGACAGGAATCCCCTTCGAAAGAAGATACTCGAAGAGAACCAGGTTTGTCGTTTGGGGATAAACATAATCGGTTCCAATCAGATAGAACTTCTTATACCCATCTTCCAAGAGAAAGTCGACCGCGGGAATCGCCTGCTGGTTTACCGCCTCCGCTGTATAGAAGATATTTGGCGACATCTCCTCACCTTCATATTGCACCGGGTAGAACAACAGTCCGTTGTATTTCTCATATACGGGAAGCACGGACTTTCGTGAAACCGAGGTCCAACAGCCGAAAGTCACCGCCGTTTTGTCCTGAGCAAGAAGCTGTTCCGCCTTTTCTGCAAAGAGAGGCCAATCGGAAGCTCCGTCCACGACAACCGGTTCAATCTTCTTACCCATCACGCCACCAGCGGCATTGATTTCGTCGAAGGTGAACAACAAAATGTCACGAAGAGAAGTCTCCGAGATCGCCATCGTGCCACTCAATGAGTGAAGCACTCCGACCTTAACTGTATCTTCCGCCGCCGCGATCCCCCCGAAACCGAGGGTCGCTGCCACGAGGGCGCTTGTGAATTTTTTCATACCTTTGATTGGTGAGCTTGAACTCCGGATTTAGAAGCTGAAAGAAATGCCGGTTCCGAAAGTGAGGAAATCATCGGTTGCGTTGCCTACCACCTCATCATCAGTGATATAGTAGGTCAAACTTCCGTAAACAGATACCGTTTCGGACACCGCATAGGTCAAACTCGCCCCGAAGGAAGCGAAACCAAATCCGGTCTCATCAGTATGAAACTCGGTGGCTGCAATCCCCAAAGATGAAGACAGACCCAAGCTCAAAGACGATGACAGCTCAAAATCGTGGCTGATTCCACCCACTACGAAAAGCCCCTCGTTTCCGCCGCTAGCACCTGCTCCCAAGCGCTTGTGGAGAGTGATGGATGGGCTCAAGATCGTATCGAATGAGAGACCTACGTCCAGGATTTCCTCCGAGGTTCCACCATACTGCCAGTTCTGGAAAGTCGCACTAATCGAGCCAAATCCCAGGTCATAGCTCGCGCCAACCCAGATATCGGTTTCGACTGTCTCGAAAGAACCAGTCTGATTGTTCACATCCATCCAAATCCCCGCATTCAGAGTCAAGGTATCGTTAACCGCATAATCAATATTCAACGAAGGGTTGAAGATAAAGTCGGGTTCATCCCCTCCACCCCAAACATCAAAACCATAAGAGATAAAGTGTGAGTTCGCATCAAGCGCGAGGGTAGCACTGAGGTCCCCAGCAAGTGCATTTCCAGATGTTGCGGCGACACCGACTAAGGCAAGGATACTGATAGTTTTTTTCATCGTAGTTTGGTCTATTATTACGGAACACTCGTCCGGATAATAAGAGACAGGGCAGTTGGTGTGCCAAAGCATCACGACGTCAAAAAAAACACTTGACTAATCAAAATCACTAAAATCATTCGAGGAATTATTAAGCAATTCCGATTTCGATTGCACTTTCCAGTTATGCTTTTCGACAGTCGAAAAGATTTCTCCGGGCTCTCGGAAAGAAGACTTTGTGGCGGACCATTAGAATGAAGTCAGGTCTAGTTGGGAAAGGCAGGCCCGGAGACCTCCATCGGTTCAGTCCAGCTGAGCCACACTATCGGAGAGCTTCCGCAGCCTTAGTTCCCTCCCTCTCGTTCAAGCACCCATCTCGCCTCTCAGCAGCGGAGACGCTCGTTGGCTGCGCTGAACGAGTGGACTGGACTAGTGAATCGGAATTAAGGCTCGGCCTTCTCCTCCGACTTCGGGTTGGGAACTACCTGGAGGTGAACTTCTTCGTCGGATTCGACGACCTCTATTAATTTGGCCTCAGCGATACTGTATGATGGCGGATAGACGTAGTAATCCACACCGTCGATGGTCTGTTTTGGCGGTCGTTCTTCCTGAACCACAGGATGGTTCTTCACGGGCGATTTTCTCCCTTTAAAAAACCGAACGACAGCCTCGAATCTTATTTTCTGCCCGCTTTTGATTTCTTCGATCGAGACCCCTCCCTTTGACTCGGTCATGAAGCTGTGATCCCGAATCCTCAGCCGCATGAAGCCACAATCAACACTTCGAAATCCTTTCCCCGGATTGAGGTAAACTCCTTCCAGAACAACCCTTCTGTCGACGCTGCTCGCAAGTTCACCGATTGTATCAATTTCAACAATCGGTTCAGAACCGAAAACCACTGAAGTGAATCCGATTAACAGAAAGGGCAGGAATTTCATGATCTTCCAATACTGGACGCACTTTAATCGGCCGACTCTACTCCATTCGCTCTCTTGATGCTCCTTCGCCTGCTTCAATCCTTCTGCACGAGGAACTCATCCATAGACCGTGGCTTCTCGAACTCTTCGATTCGCATATTCCGATAAAAGATCTCGGCGGTTTCCGCCTGCATTGCGATTGGCCCCGATGAAAAGGCCAACCTGGTGATCACATTCACCACTTCACCATTCAATTTATGAATCGCAAAATCCTTTCCCATCACGACGACCTCACACTGATTCCACTCCCCGTCGAGCGCATGGAATTTAGCATCCGCCTTCGCTAAATGCTCTCCTCCCCCATGAGGAGTCGGGCGTCCTCCTTCCTCTTCGGAAAGCCAGGAATTCTTTGGTCCTTTGCTCCACTCGAAACCCACCCCGCAGTTCCAAACGTCTCCAGTGTGATTCTTCTCTGAACGGTGATCGTAACGGATCTGATACTCGAATCCCTGAGGCCAAACTTTGCCCTTCTGCACGTGATAGAACATGCCAGCATCGTATTGATACTTGCCAAAGTTATTCAGCTTCTTCGCTCCCCACCTATACTCCCAGCTGAAGCGGTAATTCTCGAACGACCTGTCAGTGAGCATGATGGCGTGTGTCTCATCCTTCCCCTCGTCGAGCTGATACCCGTCCGGAAAATCCCGGTAAACGTGGATCTCCTCTTCCTTGGTGATGGAAAAAACCTTCTCGCCCAGCCCTGCTTCACTCTTCCGCGTGATGAGTCGCCACCCCTCAAAGTCCTTTCCGTTGAACAACGAAACTTCCTCACCGGTGGCGGCAACCCAACTCGAAACGAGAAGAACAAGAGATGAACTAATCACGCTTTACAGAACCAGCTTGTGGGTCTCAGCGCAATACCGATCTTCTCACACTGCAACCCAACAATCTCAATTTCCCAGCAACTCCAGCTCGTGAATAGACCAGTAGAGACGAGTGGTCGCGTTCGTAATTTCAATCTTTGCGAAGCGGGCTTTCTGGGGAGCAAAGAAGATGTCGGTCTTGTTTTGAAGGGCCTTGCCTACCGCTACCGGCTTTTTCCAATTCTTGCCATCTTCAGAGAGGTAAAGAGCGTAATACTCCGGCCCATCATTTTTGGACGGGCCATAGTCGAGCTTAACGCCCGAGAGCCAAGTCGACTCGGGCAGCTCCACCTGAACCCACATTCCCTTCTTCTGGGAGACTCCTGTCGTGTAGCGGGTTTTGCCTTTCCCATCGATGGCTTCCGGCAAGGACTCCTGATTATGACTGGCTGTCAGTTTCCACCCTTCTCGGGACAAAGGTTTGGGTGCGATGGCTTCCAACTCGGATTGGGTCCACGGCTCTGTTCTCTTGCTGTGCAGGGAACGCAAACCGGCAACAGTCTTGGGACTTGTTTGCGGGGCTTCGTTCCCAAATGAATTGCGCACATAGGTCACGACATCAGCTATCCACTCATCGGAATTATTGCCCATCCCTACCATGAGACCTTCATATTCCTTCCCATCCAGATCGCCTGTCAGGCCATGAAGGAGAGTGCGGATTGGAGTGTGATCCGAACCCACGACGCGTGGGTTTCCTACGAAAGAGGGAGCCAAGAGCTGGCCGGCCGCGCCTGGCATCGGCACCCCTTTGCCATCCGCGCCATGACATGCAAAGCAGAGCTGCTCGTAAGCAACCTTCCCTCTATCCATCGCTTCACCGAAGGACTTGTTGCGGGCTCGCATCGCCGCCGAAGCTGCTCTAGCAGTCGCCACTTCGCGATGCATTCCGGCCAGGCGCTTGAAGACCGGGTGCTCCGCCTTGGCCTTTTCAAGCTTTGCGGAAAACTCAACCAACTTGGCTTGGGTTGTCGCTGAGTAAGCGATAGAATTGTATACCTGCAACTGCATCTCGATATCCTTGGGCAAGTAAGAGTTCCCCAGGATCGCTCCGGCCAAGACTTCGTGGTCCCTGCTGAGATAGGGCTCGGAGATTCGCACAGCTGCCACGCGAACGATTGAGGACGAGTCGTTCAGTGCGTCCAAGAGCAACTCAGGCTTGGCGGCCGACAGACCTTCCAAGGTCCAGAGCGCATGCAGACGACCCAGCTCGGAGCGTCCTTCCCGAGCCAGCTTCTCCAGCGCAGGAATAGTCGAAGCCCCATCTTCGCGAAGAACAATCAACTTTTGGGCGGTATCGCGCCACCAACCATTGGGGTGCGAGAGGTGGGCTACTAGCTCGCTAGTAGATTGGTCTAACATCCGAGGCTTCACATCAGGCTCGTATGAAGTGTGCTCCAAGCGATAGATGCGCCCCTTCCCAACATTCTCAGCCAATCCCCATTCGTCGATCACCCCCCTCAGGTAGGAGCCCGGACGGGTCCAGTTGCCCTGCTGAATGATTCCCCGGTGCATATCGATAAGCATGATCGCGCCATCGGGTGAAGTCGCCGACCAGAGCGGACGGAAGTTCACGTCAGTCGAACGAACGAACTCGTCCTCCTCATAATAATTACTCACCACGCTGTAGCCATCTTCGCGGGTGACTTTCGCCCGGCGAATCAGACGGCCTACAGGCTCGGGAAGGATGAGGTTGCCCTGCAAATCCTCCGGCAAGCGGTCGCCACGATAGATGGACTGTCCGCCCCCTCCGGTGAACTGGTTGAGACCACCATGCTCGCCAACTCGGCGCAATCCGCCCTGCACATCCGGGACTGCCGCGATCGGGTAGACATTGCGGAATCCGGGCGCCTCCTGGAGCTTCGGATCCAATTCGAGAGGGCCATAGATCATGGGCTGTTGAAATGAGATTGCGGGACGTTCACCACCGGCTCTCGAATAAAAAATTCGCCCCACATTATCTTTCCCCAATCCCCATTGACCTTCGCCCTTGGGCAAAACCTCTTTTTCCATTTTGCCGTTCACAAAACGCAAGCGATAGGGCTCGTAGGTGCAGTAGAGCCAGTTATCAATATTCCATATCATGCCCGAGGCCTGATGCTCCATATTGCCACCGCGCGGGCCTCCTTCGAAGACCTTGACGTCCTCGTCCGCCACCCCGTCGCCATCCGTATCCCGATAGGTCCAAAGGTCTTTCGTGTTGGTAATTCCCACCAAGATCCGATCGTCCAAGGGAAGAACAAAGCGGGGCAAGAGCAAGTTGTCGACGAAGACCGAATGCTTCTCGTAGATTCCGTCCCCATCCACATCCTCGTGGCGCGAAATTCGTGAGGTGGGCTTTTGCTCTCCAGTGGCATCCGCGTCCTGCATGTAGGTGCGCATCTCGACCACATACAGCACCCCATTGCCGTCCCAAGCCATCGCGACGGGCTCTTTAATATCGGGGTCGGAGAGAACGAGCTTCAGGGAATATCCTTCTTGGAGTTCGATGGATTCGAGGGCCTGTTCCTGGCTCAAGTAACCGCGCTGATAGATTTCGGTTCCAGCGGGATTGCCGCCGGTAGCTACGGTCTCGGCGAAAGTCCAAGGAGACAGAAGCGATAGAGCAAGACCGGTGAGAGAAATTGTGTTCTTATTCAAATGACTAAAGTGGTTGAATTCTCTGTCGAGAAAATGGACTAGAAAAACGCGAATTTCGGCACGGTTCTGTCACTCCTCTTCCTTTCCCCTAGGCGTTTCTCCGCAACCATTTGACGAAAATCGGCACAAGCCCTTTAAGTCCCCCGTCTCGACGTCTACCGCTCCCGCTCGCGAGCTAATGTTTGCAAACTCCTCTGCAGTTCAGACGTTCACTAAACAGTCTTTGACTCAAAAAATATCCATGAAAATCACCCGCATCAGCCTGCTCCTCACTCTCCCCTCCCTCCTCCTTCCCCTCCAAGCCCAAACCGTAGACTGGAACCCTAGCCACGATGAGCCAGCTCCCAAAGAATCGAGCCTCTCTGCAATTGAAAATGCTCTTCCGGATCAACCCATTGTCGAGCCCACGGCCAAACGGCGATTACTCGTCTACAGCGCCACCTCCGGATTCCGCCATGGCTGTATACCAGTCGGCAAAGTCGCCCTCGAAAGGCTCGGTGAGAGCACTGGAGCTTACGAAGCGGTCGTAAGCGATGACCTGAAGAACTTCGAGCCCGAAGCCCTCCAGACTTTTGACACCGTTCTAATGTTCAACACCACTGGCGACGTCTTTATGCCCAACGCCAAATCCCAGCGCAAAAAGTTTAGCGATGAGCAGTGGAAGCAACTGCAGGAACAGAACGATCGCTTGGTCGAGAACCTGGTCAGCTACGTCGAACAAGGAGGCGGACTGGCAGGCATCCACGCCGCCACCGACTCTTGCAAAGGCAACCATCGCTATACCGAGACCATTGGCGGAGTTTTCGACGGCCATCCGTGGAACGCCCGCTCGAACGTCACCATCGTGGTCGAAGATCCCGAACATGCCGTCATCAAGCCTGTCTTTGAGGGCATGGAGCAATTCCAAATTCAGGACGAGATCTATCAATTTGCGGAAGGCACCGCCACCCGGGACAAACTTCGCATCCTCCTGAACCTAGACCCGGAACAAAGCGATAAACCTAAAGGGAAACCAAAGCGGGAGAAGGGAGATCTCCCGGTCTCTTGGGTTCAATCGGTGGGGAAAGGCAGGGTATTCTATAGCAGCCTCGGCCACAACGACGAGGTCTACTGGAACCCTCTGGTTCTCAAACACTACTTAGCCGGACTACAGTTCGCCCTCGGCGATTTGAAGGCGGACACCACCCCCAGCGCGGAAATCGACTTGCCCAATCTGCCGAAGAAATAGAGCCCCAGTCCGGCAAATCGCTGAACCTAAGTTGCGGGCGTAGCCTCGTCGATGATTTCGCGAAAGCGCTTCACGGCAAGCGCTTGCCCTGTCTCGGTATCCACATCGACGATGAGGCCTCCAAGCTCGACCGGTCCTTTCGCAATCGGAAAGCGGGTCGGCATACCGGTGCGGAAACGCCAGACCACGCTGTCGACTGCCCGTCCGAGAACCGAGTAGTGGGGCCCGCACATTCCGGCATCCGTAATCACGGCGGTGCCTCCGGGGAGAATTCGTTCATCGGCAGTTTGCACGTGGGTATGGGTCCCGGCAACAGCGGAGACTTTTCCGTCGAGATGATGCCCGAAGGCAATCTTCTCGCTCGTGGCCTCGGCGTGAAAATCGACGAAAATCACCTTCACCCCATCTTCGCGCAGCCGTTGGACTTCCCGCTCGGTGCGGGTGAATGGATCTTCCAGCGGAGGCTGGATAAAGACGCGACCTTGCGCATTGATCACTCCCACTTTCCCCTTTGCCGTTTCCAAGACCACGCTTCCCGAACCGGTGGTGCCTTCCGGCCAGTTGATTGGTCGAAGCAGTCTCGGTTCCGTGGGAAAGTAATCCACGATCTCTTTCTGGTCCCAAACATGATCTCCCGTCGTCACGACTGCGATCCCAGCCCGAAGAAGATCGATGGACAGCTTGGGAGTGATCCCCCTGCCTCCGGCGATGTTTTCCCCATTGGCAATCACAAAGTCGATGTCCTCCTCCTTGCGAAGACTGGGCAACCGTTTGTAAATCGCCTCGCGCCCTGGTTCACCCACGATATCACCCAAGAAAAAAATTCTCATCACCTCGCCCATGGAAGAAAGCAAACCGCATTGCGGCGGGATTCGCAATGCTAACCCGTGAGCGTAATGTTAGAGAAAGAGACTGGCGATCGAGGCGCTCATGAGATTGGAGCAGGTTGCGGCATAGACCGCGAACAGCCCCAGCCTAGCAATTTCCGGACGCCGGTTGGGAGCCATCACACCGAGTCCACCCAGCAAAATGGCAATGGAAGAAAGGTTGGCGAAACCGCAAAGCGCGAAGGTCAGAATACCATGGGAACGCCCCGAAATCGCTTCAGCTTCCTGAAAGCCCTCCAAGGACTTGAAGGCGATGAACTCATTGGCGACCAGTTTCGTGCCAATCAAGCTCCCGCCGTTGGCAGCCTCGTGCCATGGAACCCCCATCAACCAGACTACCGGCGCAAAGACCCAGCCGAAGAGCCCTTCCAGCGACCAAGTGGCCTGAAACCACGAACCCACCTCGGCAAATCCCAGGTTGATGACCGCAATTAACCCGATGAAAGCCAACAACATCGCACCCACATTGAGCGCCAGATTCAATCCGCTGGATGCCCCCTGCGCGGCAGCGTCGAAGACGTTGGCTGGACGCTCGTCATCCTTGTAGACCTCCACCTTGCGGACCGGCTGCTCGGTCTCAGGCAGCAGCAGCTTGGCAAACAACAAGCCACCGGGCGCAGACATGAAGGACGCGGCGATGAGGTAGTTCAGCTCCACCCCCATGCTGGCATATCCAGCCATCACCGAGCCGGCGATGCTTGCCAGTCCTCCCACCATGACCGCAAAGAGCTCCGAACGGGTCATACCCGAAATGTAAGGACGGACGACAAGCGGTGCCTCGGTCTGACCGACAAAGACATTGGCCGTAGCCGAGAGGGATTCCGCATGACTGGTCCCGAGAAGCTTGCTCACGAGGCCTCCCAACAGAGTGATGACCCAATTCATCACACCCAAATAATAGAGCACCGCAATGAGCGAGCTGAAGAAAATGATGACGGGCAAGACATTGATGAAAAAGAAGAACCCGATGGAGCCATTCCCCAAATTGCCAAAAAGAAAATCTATCCCCTCCTGCCCCGCCCCGATGATGGCGCTGACGAATTCGCTCATCCAGCGTAAGGCGGCCCTCCCCCATGGGACAAAGAGAACGATGACCGCGATGAGAAACTGGATCGCAAAGGCGCCCCCCACCGCTCGCCATTTAATGGCCTTCCGATCTTTCGAAAACAAGTAGCCCAACCCGAGCAAAACAGCGATCCCTAGAAGTCCAGTCATACGATACGATTCTAAAGGACCTCCATTCCGTCGGAATGTGGAGCACTATTTGCGCCGTTCCATCGCTTCGAGCGCTTTTTCTGCCAAAAAGGAAGTCCTTTCGTTCTCGTCCGTGGTGAAAGGCTCAATCAAAGCAATGGCCCAATCTTCCGATCCCCGGGCCAGAGTGCTGATGAATTCCTTCTTTTCCCGCTCATCGCGCAGGTCCTTGGAAAGCTGGGTCCACATCTTTTCCTCTCTATCTTCGTCGAAGTCCGCTCCCCCCTTGAGGAAGGCGATCATGGAATCGAATGCGTGAGTGCGAAGGAAGCGGGTATTCTCGGACTGGAGGGCGCTGAAGTGACGCTCGAACATGGAATCGTCCCGCCAGTTGGCGAGGGCGGCATAACCCGAGACCTTCAGGGTATTCTCTTCCGAATTCAGCGCAATTTCCACTGCCTCTTCGGCTTCCTCTGTCCCGGTCGCGCCGAGAAGACGAAGGTAGGCTTCCCTGACGGTTGGTTCCAGGGTGTTCTCAAAGGCTTTCAGCAAATCCTTCGCCGCCGCCGTGTTGCTGGTCTGCGAAACCAGGTGGCGCTTGATCGCCCGTTCCGCGGCAGACCGCACGTTGGCTGACTTTGAATTTGCGATGATCTTGTAAAAGTCAGTGAGATACCGCGAAGAAAGATTTTCCCCCGTCGCGTCAATGGCAGCAACGACCGAATTCTCGTCGCCTCCTTCATTGGCATATTTCACCAGGAAAGGAATGGACGACTCATTCCCACGCTTCCCAAGGACCTGAAACAACTTGCTTCGAATCTGCTCGCTGATCTTCTCCGTGGCGGCAAATTCCGCAATGCGGCGATCAATATCGGTTCCATCACTGGCCTTCGATAGATAGAGGGTCTGGTAGACCGCGCCCTTTTCAGTATCAAAGTCGATGCTGGCCGCAGCAGCGAGAAATCCTTCCAAGTTTTCCTCCGTGATAGGAATCTCTCTGGTGGTTGGATCCGCCGCCAGGTTCATAAGCCCTTGCAGCTCTTCTTTCTTTTTACTGTTACCGGCAGCATCGATCAAAAAGATGGTGGCGAACACAATGGCGACCAAAAGGACCGCTGCGATGGCAACCTTGATACCGTTGTTCTGGGAACCTTTTTTCGGAATATTGACTTGGGGGGAATCTGACATGGTGGGATCGAGGGATGATGCTTGGGGGACGGATTGGGCGGCTCCAGGCTGTTGGAACGGCGGGGAATCGGAAATCGGACTCGTGGCGTGAACCGGGACTGGTCCGGTCAGTTCTCGGACCATCTGCGCTCCAGTTTCGACCGAAGGCTTGGCCCCTTCTGGAGGGGTGATGGGTTGCGGGACGACAGGACCAGGGGCAGCGCTATTCCCCGCATCAGTCCGCGTTGGCACTTCGTTCGCGGGGATGGGAGCACCGGTAATTAGACGCACTCCCTGGGGTGCGGGCACGGGGGCCGCTTCCGGTTGGGATGCCTGCATGGAGGCCACTGCATGTAGCGGCACTGGACCAGTCAAACGACTGGGAGGCAGGTTGGGATCGATCGGCTGAGGCGACATCGGACTTTGCAAACTGGCGGCGGAGACGGCCTGCACTGCCACTGGCGCAGTCTGGGAGACCGGTTGCTCGAAGGCCAGAAAGCGCTCCAGAGCCTCACGCGCATCGCGCGGACGATCATCCGGTTGCCGGGCGATGTGCCACTCCACCCATTGACAAACCCAGTCCGGCAAGTCAGGACGATAGGTCTGCAGTGGGGTAAAGGTGTTCTGGAGGTGCGCGGCCATCACCATGGGAGCGGTTTCTCCATCGAAGGGATACTGCCCTGTCAGGCAAAAGAAAAAGACACAACCCAGCGAGTAGATATCAGTCCGCTGGTCCAGATGAATGCGCTCGAATTGCTCGGGCGCCATGAAGTGTATGGAGCCAAATACGGCATCTCCATGGTCAATGGTCTGCAGAGAAGGCTTGGCCGAGAACTTGGCGAGACCGAAATCCACCAGCTTGACCTGAAACTTTCCGGACGGCAACCAGGTGACCATCACGTTGGAGGGCTTGATGTCGCGATGAACGAGATCCAGCTCTTGGGCTGCAATCAGTGCCTCCAGACTCTGAATGGCCGTTTCCCGAAAGTCCGGCCACGTCATCGTCCCGCGCTCGACCATCTCGTCGAGAGTGCGACCGGAAAGCAGTTCCATCACAACATAGGGACCATCATCGTCCACCCCCGCATCATAAACGGTCACAATGTGCGGATGCTGGACCGAACACAGGGCGGTCGCTTCCTTCAGGAGAGCTTTGGTGGCCTCGTCCTCACTATTCTTCGGGTCAAACCCCTCCTCAGTGAGAACTCTTTTAATCGCAACCTCACGATTCAAATTGCGGTCGAATGCCCGGTAAACAGCACCAACCCCTCCTTGACCAATTTTCCCCCGAATTTCGTATCGCTCGTCGCTCATTATATTGGAACCCGTGGGACTCTTCAAAAAACACGGGAAAACATCAAAGCAAAGTTTTCTCATTCTGCCGAGAAACCAGCAATCAAGCCCCTTTCTCCCCTTCGGAGAGCGGCGCAATGACCTTAGGCAGGGTCATTCCTCCGCGAGCAAAGCAGGGAGATTTCCTTTGCTGTAGTAAGCTTTAACCACCTCTCCGTCGACTTTGAGCTCGATTTTGCATCCCAACAGCATATCCGGCCAGCCCCCTCCCGGCATGACGCGACCGCTACAACAATCATCGCCCAATTCCTCCTCCCGAGCTAAATCAACTGCCGCCGTGGAGGCAGATACGGACTTCCCGGGATGAATGTCACCCAAGCTGATCCTGCCGCTTTTTTGCAAAATCGGCCCCATGCCGGCCTTCAATCCTTTGCGATAATAGAGAGTATACTCCGCGTTCAGTCCTTTCCTCACCACCTCGGCAGAATTCTGAACAGAAATCGTGAATCCGACCGGCTTGGTCGCCTCCCCATCCTTCGCTTCGGCTGCCTTCGCCTCTCCCGCAACCTCTGTCAGACCAATCTGAATTGAAGCGGCCAGTATGAGCGTTTCACGATGCTTCTGAATGTAGGACTGATCCTCTTTGCTAAGAAAACTTAACTGATACTTCACCTCCCGACCGCCTTCCCGACGGATGGTGACAGTATTGGCGTCGGGATCGAAACCGACCGCTTCACCTTCAAACGAAACCGTCTGATGAATCGTCCGAAAGGTTCTTTCTTCCGAGACTCCGACCGAGGCAAAAGCTAAGCACGAGAAGAAACACAGGGACCGAACCTTCACCCCGCCGACCATATCTCGACCCAATCATTTCACGAGCGAAAATATTCCGGCCCACCCCGTTCCGGCCCTATCTGCAAGCCGTTTCGCGACAAAGCAGGCTTGCTCAAAAGCCGAAAACCTCTTATCGCTCCCGCGTCCATGTCTCTTCCTGCAATCTCTCAAGTCGTCGGTACTGCTGTTCCTGTTCTCGGTCATGATATTGATACAGACCGCATCATCCCCGCCCGCTTTATGAAGTGCGTAACCTTCGACGACCTCGCCGAGGGCATGTTCTATGACGTCAAAGTCAACCCCGAGACAGGCGAAAAGACCGACCATCCTCTCAACGACAGCCGCTTCGACGGAGCGAACATCATTCTTTCCGGCTCCAACTTCGGATGCGGTTCTTCCCGCGAACACGCTCCCCAGAGCATCTACCGCTCTGGTTACCGCGCGGTCATTGCCGAGTCTTTTGCTGAGATTTTCTTCGGGAACTCCACCACCCTTGGTATGCCTTGTGTCTGCGCCAGTGCCGCCGATATTGCCGCCCTCGCCGAGTTGGTCTCCAAGGCCCCCGAAACGCGGATCACCATCGATATTGACGCTCAAAAGGTTCACTACGCCGATATCTCTTTCCCCATCACCCTTCCGGATTCAGCGCGCAGCGCCCTCACAACTGCCAAATACGATCCCTTGGCCGAGTTGCTAGAAAACAATGAGGCGATTGAAAACACTGCGGCTAACCTCGCCTACATTTAGAACAGAGGATTTCGAGAAGGAGGGCAAAAATTATTGCCCGACAGCCTGAAAAACTCCTCGACTGATTGGCAACAGGGTTCAACTTGGCGCGTCATGTTACGCACCGCCCTCTTTGCTTCCTTGTTGACTTCCCTTACCGCCGCACACGGACAACTCGCCCCCGCCCCTTTTCTTCTGGGTGGTGAGCATCAGCTCTCTTCCGACTTGGATGGCGGAGGCAGCTTCTCCCGCAGCAGTGTTCGCACTCGTCTGAGCGCTCCTCTCTTCCTCGGTGAAGACACCATCATTGGAGTCAGTGGAAGCTACCGGTTCGATAGCTTCGAGTTCGACGATCGCACCACGGAGCCATGGGGGGACATTCATCGCGCCCGCATTGGCCTGATCGCCAAACAAGACCTCGCCAACGATTGGACTTGGCTTGCTCTCTCTTATGTTGGAACCAATGCCGAAAGTGGAGCCGACTGGGGGGAATCCTTGAGGTATGGCGGCTTGGGGGCAGCTTGGTATCGCTACAGCGACAACCTTTCCATTGGATTGGGAGCGGGATTTAGCACGCAGCTTGAGGATGACTTGAGCGTCTTTCCAATCCTCGTGCTCGATTGGCAAATCACCGACACCCTGACCCTCTCTACAATCCCGCCCGAAGGATTCAACTTGGGGCCGGGGGCCACCTTGCGCTGGGACCTTCGGGATGACTTGAGCCTCTCTCTCGTCTACCTCTATCAGCGGGACCAACAAAGACTCGATGAAGACTCTCTTGCTGCCGCCAACGGAGTGGGCGAAACCCGCCAAAGCCGCGTGGCCCTGGCCGCGACCTACCGCTTCAGCGAAAATTTCAGCCTAACAGGTCATCTGGGGATGACCATAGGTGGCGAACTGGAGCTCCAGAACGAGTCTGGCGATACCCTCACGGAAGAAGATTACGACTCCAGCCTCGTGTTTGGCTTGGAAGGCTCCCTCCGCTTTTGATTGTTTTCCAATCGCCTTCAGACAAAGGAGAAAGAGGATGAATATTCTCACCGCAATTATCGTTTCACCGACCGTGCGATTTCCCGCTATTCTCTCCATCCTGGTTGCTCCACTCCTTTTGATCAGCTGCTCGACCTCGCGGCTTGTGGATCAGGACCGCGTCTTTGAGCCCGGCCAACATGCCGTCGGCTCACTGATTGATAGTGATGTTCTGCTGGAGGACGGTGCGGTCTTACAGGTCAATTATGCCTCTGGAAACCGCTTCTTTCTTACCTCCGGCTCCACTCTGTCCGGCTTTCTCAAAGGAGCGGCGAACAGCACCATCTACGCAGAGCCCGGAGCCAACTATCCGAATGTGAGAAAGCTGAATTCAGTCCGGGTAGTCCCCGCCGAGGATGCCCGCCAACTTTTTCAGGACCGCTTCCGCAAACTTCTCCCAGCCGATGCCGAAAGCCCCAATCCCGGCCCTGGCGGCACTGTCGTGGTTGGCTCTGCGGTTGGCTATGGAGGCTATTGGCATTCCGGACGGCATTATAATCGTCACCATCACTCGCGCCCCCCTTCGCGGTCAGTCTCGGTTCGCCCGGATTCCTATCGCAAGAGCAACTAGAACCAAACTCTCAACAACATGAAAAAAACGATTACTACCGCTATCATCGCCGGAGTCGCCTTCGCAAGCTCGGCACAAGCCCAACTCTCGAATGTCTCCGGAGGATTGATGCTCGGGGGAGGCTATCTGGAAGATCCGGAGAAAGCCTACCTCTTCGGCCAATTTCGAGGAACCTTCTACGAGGACGACGCTTTTTCCCACACCGCCTTCTTGGAAATTCTAGGGCACACGGACGACGCCACCCTCTCCTTCAACACCCCTGGAGGAACCGTTTTCGAGGACGGCGACGTTACCTTCATCAACATCACTGCCAACTATGAGCTGGAAGCCAAGCTCTTCGGCCCCATCTCGGTATACGCGGGAGCGGGTATCGGAGCTGAAATCGTGACGGTAGACGACCGTTTTGATATCGAACTGGATTCCGACACAAACTTTGTTGCGCAAGTCTTCATGGGCCTCCGCGCGGACTTTCAAAACGGATTCCTCATGCAAGCAGGCGCCCGCTACCTCATGCGGGAGGATTTTTCGCTCTTGGGAGACCAGTTTGTGACTGAGGATTCCTGGGCATTTGAAATTGGCGTTGGTCTCCAATTCTAGTTTCTGTCAGAATCGGGTGGAAAGTGGCATGAACCCTTTAATGAACAAAGGCTCCGGTGCCACCCGTTAACTGAATGATATGAAACGCAAATACCTCCTTATGGGGTGCCTTCTGGCGAGTTTGGGTTGGGCCTCGGCCCGCACCTGGACCAGCGCCGATGGAACCCGGACCTTTGAGGGCGACCTCAAAAACTTCGACGAAGCCACTGGCAAAGTGACCGTGCTCGCTGGCGGACAAAACCTCATCTTCTCCCAAGACAAGCTCTCGGAAGACGATCGAGCCTACATTCAAGAGTGGCAGACCAAGAAAGAGGCCCCTTCCCCTGCTGAATCCCTGGAAGACCAAAAGATTGGCAAAAAGCTCACCGACAAAGTCCTCAGCCGCCTCGATGGGAAAAAATTCGAGAGCGTTTCCATGACCAAAGCGCCGGAGTATTACCTCCTCTATTTCTCCGCTTCCTGGTGACCCCCCTGCCGCGCGGGAGCTCCACAGTTAGTGGAAAAATACAAGAAACACATCGCCGACCTTCCCAACGTCGAATTCATTCATATCTCTCTGGAAAACGGGGATGACGGGGCCGAAAAAGCTGAAAAATGGGCCGCCAAAGAGTCCTTTCCCTGGCTTACGGTCCTTCCCGAAGATGCGGAAAAAAGCGGTCTGAGCGCCTACAAGACCACGAATTCAGTGCCCGAATACCATCTCATTGATGGCGACGGAAACACGGTCGTGGCAGGCACCCACGTTGGTGATGCCGCTTTTGCCAAAATTAAAGAAATCGCAGAAGAGGCGTCCGAGTAAAGCAATCTCGCCCACACCTTTTCACCTATTGCGGACCTTCGACAGAGGGTTCGCTTTTTTTGGTGGGAACCATTCAGCCTTTTCAAGATAGCGATTCCGAAGAGAGATAGACTCTCACTACAAATCGACTAACTACTCCTCGACGGTGGCCCAGGAAACCTCTTTGGCGTCCCCCCACAACTCTTCCAGAGCGTAGGTTTCGCGCATCTCCTGGTGTAGGATATGCACCATCACATCGAAGTAATCGAGCACCACCCACCGGGTGACAGCCTTGCCCTCGCTGTGAGACGGCATATCGCCTGTGCGAGAGACAACGCCCTTGTTCACCTCACGAAGAATCGCCTTCAAGTGGGGCATGGAACTCCCTGAGCAGATTACCATATAATTAGTCAGGGTCGAAATCCCACGCACGTCGAGGATACGAATATCTTCTGCCTGGATTTCTTCAGCAGCTTTCGCACATTCGATGGCGAGAGCCAGACCTTTGGATTCTGCGGGGTTCACAAGTGAGAATGATTTTCCGCAAGAATCCTCTTTTGCGAAAAACGTATTCGGAAAAGTGGAGCATAGCGGATTCGAACCGCTGACCCCCTGCATGCCATGCAGGTGCTCTACCAACTGAGCTAATGCCCCTTCACTTGCGGGCGCAGAGCGTTACCCGAGACTCGTCAGGCGTGCAAGCCTTGTTTTACTCGGTAACGAGTTTTTTTTCAGGTCGGCTTTTCTATCGCTCCACCACAACCTTCTCAACTGCCTCGTCGCGCACTTCCTCGCAAAGCGCCCGAACTTGACTCTCATACTCTTCCCACGCGGTAGTCATCTTCCAATCAGCTGCGGAGGAAACCCCGGGGTTGCCCACGATTTCATAGTAGGCCGGAACGCTGGCGTCTTTGGTAGCCCCTCCGGTCTTGAGCAATCCTTCGGTTCCCTGCCCCAGGGGCCCAACCCTAATCACCGTATTCCGTCCCTTGTCAGAAAAGTCCGCCTGCAAGTCTGTCAACTCCAGGTCTCGACAAAAGGCGACCCGAACCCGCCGCTCGAAGGTGCGACCACGCAGCCACTCGGCCAGACTGATGAGCGCCGCCACCGTAGCCGAACTATCCTCCGCACCATACTCACATGCAACCAAGACCGTGCCATCCCCCCTTTCCTTGCTACTATCGATCCAGTAGTTCTTCCAAATTCGACCACCACTCACTTCTCCTTCGTCGGTATACACCTGATACCCCATATTGTTGGGACCAATGGAGCCTTCGATAAAGGCAGTCATCATCTGCATCGCCTTTTGACCAGCCGGAGTATCAAAGTCCCGCACTCCAATGAGATCCTCGGCCTTGCCCACAGCATCGCGCAAGTTGGCCACATTCAACTCGGCAGCTGTATAGCTGAGATTCAACATCCCATTGTCAGGACCACGATTGATACGCAGCGCGACGGCGATGACAATGGATAGCAACAATCCCGTTGGCAGAGCCACCACCGCAGCCTTCCAAATCCAAGGACTCTTGGCTTTCTCCACATTTTCCTTTGCTTCCTTCATCCTACTATATTTCTAGTAATTTCTCCACCTCACCGGCGACCCGCTGATGCACCCCTCCATCGCCCAGCTCTGCCGCAACCGCAAGCAAGTCCTGACTCAGATTCTCCCTGCCTGCCGGGTCTTCCATCTGACCAACTACCCACTGCGCCAGCTTTTCAGCGCTCAAGTCATGCTGGAGATACTCTGGCACCACCTGACGACCAGCTAGAATATTGACGATCCCAATGTGCTCCACCTTCACCACCATCTTGGCCACCTGCCAGGTCAAGGGAGCCACCCGATAAATCACACAATACGGCAGCCCAAACCAAGCAGCTTCCAGCGTCGCGGTTCCACTGGCCATCACCGCACAAGTCGCCCGCTGCATCAGGTTCTGGCTGGATCCGACCTTGATTGTGATGTCGTCCCCCTCCCCCAGCATGCCCCTCATGGTCTCGGCAAGCTTTTCCGAAATCGCGGGAACCTCGAAGCGCAGCTCTGGATGACTTCTTCGCAGAAGGCGACTCGCCTCAACCAGAACCGGAAAGAGCCGATCCACCTCACGTCCCCGGCTACCGGGAAAAAGGCCGATGAGATTCTCCTCACGGACAAGGTCCTCCTCCTTCTCCCGCAACTCCTCCACAATGGGATGACCCAAATAGATACCCGGGCACCCACCCTTCGCCAGCACCTCGACCTCAAAGGGGAAAAGACAGACGACCTGATCCAGCCATTTGGCCATTTTCGGAATGCGACTCTGCTTCCAAGCCCAAACCTGCGGACAAACATATTGCAAAATTCGGACCTCGGGAAAACGCGCCCGCACAGCCTTCGCCAAGCGAAGATTGAAGCCCGGGTAATCAATGAGCACGAGGACTGCCGGCTTCAATCGCTCGATTTCCTCCATAGCTTCACGAAACCTGGCTTTGAACCATGAATACTGCTTCAAGACATCCCAGACCCCCATCACCCCCGCCTTTTCCACCCAATCGCGCGTGCCCCCCACTTCCGCCATGCGAGGACCGCCCCAGCCTGCAAACTCATGTTTGCCGCCACTTTTCAGCGCCGAGACCAACTCCGCCCCGTGCAAATCACCACTCACTTCCCCTGCTACCAGATAAATCAACGCCATCCACGGCGACAATAACCTGTAAACACGCACCGACAAGAGCTTGCGTCCTGTCCTCTGACACGTTAATTCCACACCTCGCATGTCGGAAGAATCAAAGTCCATCTCAGACGCCACTCCCTCGCCGCTCGGCGAAATTGAGCACGGCCCCTCAAAATTCGATCAATTCATGGAGAAGAACATGAAGAAGCTGATTCTTCTCGCTCTTCTCATCGTGGTCGCGGTTGCCGCCTTTGTTATCACCAGCCAGCTGAAGGAGGCCAAGCACCGCGAAGCCGGCAACGCCCTCTCCCAAGCCGAGAGCCCTGCTGATTACAAGAAAGTCGCTGCCGATTATCCCGGCAGTGCTGCCTCCGGTTCCGCCCAAATCCTCATGGCTGGACAGCTCTGGGAAGAAGGAAAAGAAAGCGAAGCGATCGAGACCCTCAAGTCCCTCGCCAGCGACAGCGATCACCCCGCCGCCATGCAGGCGAAATTCTCCCTCGCCAGCATCCTCCTCAAACAAGGGAAAGTCGAGGAAGCCAAAGCAAGCTACGAAGCGATCGTAGCCGACAGCTCCGCCAAATACTTGCATCCTCTCTCGCTCATCGCCCTCGGCGATATCGCCAAGGCTGCCGGCGAAGAAGAAAAGGCAAAGGAATACTACCAGCGCAAGATTGACGACTATCAGGAATACGCCGACCAGGGAATTGCCGTCACCCGCCTCAACCTAGTTGGAGTTGACGCCCCCGAAAAAGTTTCTCCGCCACCAGCACCCGAGCCCACTGCTCCCGGAGCGGAAAGCGGAATGCCATCATCTTTCACCACACCGATCGCACCTCCAGTCGCTTCCCCCGTAACCCCTCCCGCACCCGCTGCGCCAGCGGTCGAAACTCCCGCGGAAGAAACTCCAGCCGAGTCCACTCCCCCCTCCTCTCCGGAAGGAGAAACTCCCACCTTCGAAGCTCCAGTTGACGAGACACAAAAAGAGGAAGAAAGTTCCACTTCCGAGACCGACGGCGACGCTTCCAATGAGACCGAAGAATTGGGCACGGATGCAGAGTAAGGCGTTGACACCTGAATTCTAAATTTATTCTATTAACCAAATGTTTCAAAAGATCATCAATAACGACGAAGCGAATGCGAATGCGGACAAGCCCCCGCACCTCCCCAATCGCCCGCAAGCTCCACAAGCAGCCCAGCCTGCCGCTGCACCTCAGCGACCCGCTGCTGCACCCCAGCCGCAATCCGGTGGTGGACATCGTAACCGCCTCTCATCCGATGTGGAGATCAAGGGCTCGATCCGCTTCAAGGACGAGTTGATCGTCGACGGCAAAGTTGAGGGTGAAATCACCTCTACCGGCGCATTGACCATCCAGGAAAATGCTCGCATCCGAGCTGAAGTCAAAGTCGGCTCCGTAGTTATCCAAGGCAAGGTCCACGGCAACATCACCGCAACCTCCACGGTCGAACTCCGTGCGGGTTCCGAAGTCGTCGGCGACATCAAGGCCGCTATCCTCACGATGGAAGCGGGCGCAATCTTTGTAGGTAAGTCTGAAGTTGGAGCTCCCTCCAGCCAGCCAAGCGCCAAGCCTGCCAATTCGACCAAGGCTCCCCAGCAGGGTGCCAGCAAGCCGCAATCCAACGGCCAACAAAAGGAAGTCGCTAAAAGCGCTTAAGGATATGGCGCTCGCAGAGCGCCTCAACCACCATCCGCCCCACCTCTCTGTTCGGTAAACGTCGAGCTCCTGAATTCATTGATCTCAGCTGTCCCAATTGTGGGCATACACAGCGGGAGTCTTCGTTGGTGCAGTCGACCAACTGCCGGGGCTGTCATAGCTACCTCAAGATCGAAAAAGGGCAGGCCATCTCGCCTTCAGTCAATCACGAGCAGCCTCGTTACCTCCCAAACACGGAAGCAAGCAGAGCCTTGCCAAAGACGGAGACTTCTCCACCAACCGCCCGCCCCACTCAGTCGAAGAAGGCGACCCAACCGAAGCCTGAAGTAAAAAAGAGCAGCCAACCGGCAGCGAAACCAGCTTCCAAGCCCAGCCTAACTACTCTTCCGCCAACAAACGAAGCACCAGCCAAGGAGAAGCCCGGTCCCAAAACACCACTCCCCCCTGTCCCGGCCACTTCGCCGAATAAGGAAGCTGCTCCCGCCGCAAGCATCCCGCAGACTGGACCTCGCAACCCGCTTCGCAGGAAACCTAACAAACCGAAGGCTCCGCCTCCCCCTCCCAAGCCGGCCCCCCTCCCTCCTCAGGAGTCGGAAGAGCGCACTCCGGTCGAAGCAGCTAAACCTGTCCCAACCCCTCCTCCGACCGAACGCTACCGTCCGGCCGCAGCCCCTCCTGAACCCTCCAAGCCTGCCATCGTCCCGCTCATCAATCGCGAGAAGAAACGCAGCGTGAGGTGCTTTGAGTGCGACCAGGAACATGAAATCTTAGCCGATTCGACCTCAGCCCTTTGTCCTCATTGTGGCGCCTACATCGGCCTCAAGCATTACGACATCAAGGATCAAGTGAACTCGCGCATCCAAACGCGGGGCAACGTCTTTGTTCACAAGAAGGGCTACATCACCGGCATCACCATCCAGTGCCACAATCTCACCATTGAAGGAGAAATCCAGGGAGGAGCCGAGTGTTCGGGCGACTTCATCGTGCGGAAAACGGGCAAAATCAATGGCCCTGTAACCAGCGACCGAGTGATCATCGAGCGCCGCGCCGAGGTGGATTTCATGAGCACCGTCACCGCCCGCGAAGTCATCATCGATGGCCATGTCACCGGCTCAGTCGCCTGTAAAAAACTCACCCTCAAGAAGCGCGCTACTCTCGACGGAGATCTCACCGTAGCCTCCCTCTCCATCGAAGAAGGTGCCCGCCACACCGGCAACATCCAGATGACAGGATTGCTTTAGAGCCTAGGGTGATTGCCAAGTTTTTTCGCCGGCAAGAGGCACCGTGAATTTGAAAATCGACTGGGCTACCCTAACAGCTGGGATAGAACCGGTTCTACTTCTGAAAAATCCTCAAAGACGACATCCGCTCCCTCTTTTTCCAACTCCTCAGCGGTGAAACTGCCGGTGGCCACGCAGATCGACTTGGCGCCAAACGCTTGAGCGCACCAAATATCCTTCGGCGTGTCCCCCACCACGATGGTCTCGCTCGCATCGAACTCTCGCCTCAAGAGACTTTTCGCCCGCTCAAGAGCGATAGGCCCCAGCAAATTGCGATCGTGATGATCGTCGCCGTAGGCGCCAAAGGCGAAGTGCCCATCCATCCCATAGTGCCTCATTTTCACCTCGGCACCGGCAGCGATGTTCCCGGTTAGAAGACCTTTGCTGACTTTCGCCGCCTCGACCTCCTTCAGGATCTCGATTACCCCATCCAAGACCCGCCCGCCGAAGCAAGCGTCCTGCAGATTGAGCTCCAGTCGAGCGAGATAAAGGTCAAAGAAGCGCGCGGTGGTCACCTCATCCTCTTCGCGACCAAAGGCCCGATAGATGTTTTTCAACAAGCCGCTATCGGTGGCCCCCGCCAAATCCAGTTGAGGACCATCGTCTCCAAAGATCTCACGGGTGGCATCCACCAAGGCCGCCATTCCGGCCCCTCCGGTATCAACCAGAGTGCCGTCAATGTCGAAAAGTAAGAGCCGGTCGCTCGCGGCCATGACTAATCCTCGTCGTCGGAGTGATCGGCGTCCTCCGCGTGATCGTCGTCAGCGTGGTCGTCATCTTCGAAATCTTCATCCTCATCCTCGTAGTCTTCATCAGGATCGATGAGGTCACCGTGGATGAGCTTGAAGCGGCGCTTGCGCTGCCCTTTCGGCAAGGGAGAAAGCACCATATTGACCGCTCGTCCCGCAATCCGGGGCTCTTGGTCGCAGTTGCCCATCAGCTTGGCATCTTCTTTAACCTTCTTGAGAACTTCCACACCCAACTCCTTGTGCGCGTTTTCGCGACCACGGAATTGCAGCTGAACCCGAACTTTGAAACCAGAATCCAAGAACTCCTCGAGGCGACCCATCTTGATATTGTAGTCGTGCTCTTCGGTCCGGACGCGGAACTTCACCTCCTTCATCTTGGTGGTGGTATCCTTTTTCTTCTTCCGCTTGGACTGATCGTAGCGCCACTTGCCGTAGTCAACGATTTGGCAGACCGGAGGATCTACTTTTCCTGCCACTTCCACCAAAGTTAGACCCCGTTCTTTCGCCGCCTTCACGGCATCGCGCAGGTCCATCACTCCCAGCTGAGCTCCATCGGGGGCAAGTACTCGCACCCGGTTGGCGCGGATCTTGTCGTTAATCCGGATGATTTCTCTCCGCTGTCTTTTCGGTCTCTTTTTCTTAGCTATGGCTTTTGTGGTTTTGGTTCAGTTGTTGAAACCGCAGGATATGTTCCTCTTTTTAAGAAAAACGTAACCCTGCAGGATTTCGAAAGGCTACCCGATTAACAATAGAGTGTTCATCGTTGAGCGCAAAAGTGGACGACACGGTCAAAGTGACCGTTCAGAAATTTCTTTTTGTATACTTGCAACAAAGTCATCCACCGATTGGGTTCCGAGGTCCTCGCGGTCCCGGTGGCGCACACTCACTTGATTATTCTCAACCTCGCGTGCACCTAGGACCAACATATAAGGCACTCGATCCAGCCTCGCAAGGCGAATCTTGGCCCCCACCTTGTCGCCGCTGCCGTCCAGCTTCACCCGAACGCCAATCTCAGCGAGCTTTTCCACTATCTTTTCCGCCTCCTCATTGAACTGCTGGGAGATGGGCAAAACGCGAACTTGCTCCGGCGCCAACCACGTCGGGAACTTCCCTTCGAAGTGCTCGATGAGCAATCCGGTGAAGCGCTCCAGCGAACCGAAGGGCGCGCGGTGGATCATGACAGGGCGGTGCGGCTTGTTATCGCTTCCGATGTAGGAAAGGTCAAAGCGCTCGGGCAAGTTGTAGTCCACCTGCACGGTGCCTAGCTGCCACTCGCGACCGATGACGTCTTTGACCACGAAGTCGATTTTCGGCCCGTAGAAGGCCGCTTCTCCCGGCTCCTCGATGGCCTCGACTCCCATCACCTTGACCGCTTCGCGCAAGGCATCTTCAGCCTTGTCCCAATTCGCCGGGTCGCCGATGTATTTGTCGGAATCCGGGTCGCGCAGCGAAAGGCGCACGGTGTAATCCTCCATCCCGAGAGTGCCGAGGACGGTCTTCACGAGTCCCAGACATCCCTGAATCTCTGCCGCCACTTGGTCGGGCGTGCAGAAAAGGTGGGCGTCGTCCTGGGTGAAGCTCCGCACGCGGGTCAGTCCCCCGAGCTCGCCACTTTGCTCCCAGCGATAAACCGTGCCGAACTCCGCCAGACGGATCGGCAGGTCGCGGTAACTGTGACGGTCGCTGGCGTAGATCTTGATGTGGTGCGGGCAGTTCATGGGCTTCAGCATGAAGCCGTCAATCTCGCCATCGCGCAGACCGTTCAGCAAAGTTCCGCAATCGGATTTTTCCTCCGCCAGTTTCTGCCAGACATCACGGTCGGCCATGGGCGGGAACTGGCTGTCCTCGTAGTAGGGAAAGTGTCCGCTGGTGCGGTAGAGGTCCAGCTTACCTATATGCGGAGTGAAGACCTGCGAGTAACCTTGCTTGTCGAGCTCCGCCGTAATGAAGTTCTGCAACTCGCGACGCACGAGACCACCCTTCGGCTTCCACAGCGGAAGCCCCTGCCCCACCATTTCGTCGAAAGTGAAGAGACCCATCTCGCGACCCAGTTTGCGGTGGTCACGCTTCTTGGCCTCCTCCAGGCGCTCGAGGTGCTCATTGAGCTGGGTCTTGTTCGGGAAACAAGTTCCATAAACTCGCTGAAGCTGGGGATTGTCCTTGTCCCCTTTGTAAAAGGCACTGGCGACGCTCATCAGCTTGTGGGCCTTGCAGTTGCCAGTCCGTCCCACGTGAGGTCCGGCACAAAGGTCCCAAAAGTCGCCGTTCTTGAAGATCGAAATCTCTTCCCCGTCGGGAATGCTATTGAGCAAATCCACCTTGAAAATCGACTCCACCTCGCGCTCGCCATTCGCCGCCAACCGACCGCTCTTGGCCATGGCCATAGCCTCGTCACGGGAAACCACGATGCGTTCGAAGGTCTGATTCTCCTTCACGATCTTCTTCATCTCCGCCTCGATCTGTTCAAAGTCATCGGGCGAGATGCGGTGCTCCAACTGCATATCATAGTAGAACCCTCCGTCGACCGGAGGCCCCGCTGCGAACTGCACATCAGGCCAAATTCGCGCGATCGCGGTCGCCAACACGTGGGCGCAGGAATGCCGCAATCGCTCCAAGTCCGACATGCCATGCCGTTCTTCCAAAGTTTTCCGCTGTTTCTCGTCTGCCATCTTGCTCCCGCCGAAAAACCATTCCACCGCCTCTCTTGCAAGCCCGAAGCGCGAAAGCTGGCCTTTCAAGGGCTCTAGGTCACGAGGAACCAGCAAGGACAGGAAGCGCAAATCACTCTACCTTGGGAATCAATTTGACTGGCGAGCTTTATGCAAAACTGAGTGGAAAGAGATACCGCCCCTTCAATTGCGACTTTAAGGTCCGAATCGACCTCAAGTCTCAGACTCGATTCTATTACCCTGACGCAATGGTCTCATGCGATCAGATTGAAGGAGATTCTACTTACTTGGACAATCCCATCGTTGTTGCCGAGATTCTCTCGCCTTCAACCCGCCGAGTCGACTTGGGAGAAAAACTTGAGGCCTACCTCTCCCTTCCTTCTCTCCGAGCGATTCTTCTAATCGAACCCGATTTCCCTCACGTCACACTTCATCGTCGCAACTCCTCCGGCGAGTTTACGATAGAGGTTTTCAAATCCCTCGAAACTGAAATTCCCCTCCCCGAGATTGACGTTTCACTGCCGATGACTCGCCTCTACGATCGGATCACCCCGACTAAAAGCTGAGAAAGAACCCAACTCGAAAATGCTAAATTTTCAGCTTTTCACAGCTTCGTTAAATGCTAGTTCTCTAGCCATGAACTTTCAGCGCCTTCCTCTTGTTGCCATACTCTTCGCCACCAGCTGTTCGCAAAATGGAACCACGGGAGGCTACACCCCGGCCAGCGTTCCAGTGCCCGCATCGGTGGCTCCGGCTCCCTCGATAACAGTAGGAGGGACGATCACTTCTGGTCTGCGGTCAGGTGACTATGCGGTCTCAAGAAATAGTATCGATGCCATCCTCAACAATCCCAACCGGCACGGCGGCGACTTCATCGGTTCGATGGGAGTTCCCTTGGATTCTCCGGAGAGAGGCTCATATCCCAAGATTCAGGAAAACCCCTTCATCGAAGCCAACAAAGAATCGACCTCCACCTTCTCCGTTGATGTGGACACTTCTTCCTACTCCAACCTGCGCAATTTCGTGAAGCGCAAGCAGGCCCCCCCTGCGGACGCCATTCGAATTGAGGAAATGGTGAACTACTTTGACTACAACTATCCCCTGCCAAAGGGCGATGCTCCTTTCGCCATCGCCGCAGAAGTTGCCGCGTGCCCCTGGCGGGCTAACAACCGGATAGCCCTAATCGGTCTCCGTGCGGCGGAAGTTCCCGCGATTGAGCGTCCCCCAGCCAATCTGGTCTTTCTCCTCGATATCTCGGGCTCGATGGATAATCCCAACAAGCTTCCCCTTCTCAAGAAATCCTTCCGTCTCCTACTCGACCAACTCGATGACCGCGATCGGGTGGCCATCGTGACCTACGCTGGAGATGATAGAGTGGCTTTAAAGTCCACCTCTTGTTCGGAACGCAACAAGATTCTCCGCACCCTGGACGACCTGGAGACTGCGGGATCGACCAATGGCGAAGGGGGCTTGAAGAGAGCTTACCGCATTGCGCGAAGCGAGTTTAGCCCCGAGAAAATCAATCGCATTATTCTCGCCACCGACGGAGACTTCAACGTCGGTCTCAGCGATCAAGACGAATTGAAAACCTTCATCAAGAAAGAGGCCCAAAGCGGAATCTATCTCACCGCGCTGGGATTCGGAATGAACAATCATCGCGACGACACCATGCAGACCCTCGCCCAGAACGGGAATGGTCAGGCCGCCTACATCGACTCCTTGTTAGAAGCCAAAAAAGTTCTCGTCACCGAACTGGGCGCCACGCTGCAAACCGTGGCCAAGGACGTGAAGATTCAGGTGGTCTTCGATCCCACAAAGGTCAAAAGCTACCGTCTCATCGGCTACGAAACCCGGCTCCTCACCAACGTCGACTTCAGCAACGACCGCAAGGATGCCGGCGAGATGGGGGCCGGACACCGCGTCACCGCCCTCTACGAAATCGAACCCAGAGAGCAAGCGACCGGCAAACTCTTCACCCTGAAGATTCGCCACAAAGCCCCCAAATCAACCCGCAGCCAGCTGCAAACCGTGCCCATCGTGGACACCGGAAAGACCTTTCGCGAAGCCTCGGGCGAATTCCAGTTCGCCTCCTCGGTCGCCGCCTTCGGAATGCTTCTCCGTGACTCCGGCCACAAAGGAAGCGCCACTCGGGAGAACGTATTGCAATGGGCCCGACCAGGCCTGAACTACGATCCGAATGGCATGCGCAAGGAGTTAATCTCACTCGTCAAAAAAGCGAAATTCTCCGAGTTGAAACGAGCCAGTTCGTAGCCTGCAGAAACAGCTCGCCCGCGAGGACAGCCTGCTCAGCGACTCGCAACCCCTTCGCGACGTTGCGCCAAGTTCGCGGTCACGGCCTCCAAGCTCTTGGCTCGTCGCGAAAGTGCTCCCCATCGCGAAGCAACACCCCACAAGCCCGCACTATAAGTGAGAAGCGAAAGGACGCTGGTTCCCCCACAAAGAACAGCAGTCAGCCTCATTTGCGCGAAGATTTTCCCCCATTCAGGCGAATCCATGATGAGAGCCCCCGTCGCTGAAGCAGCCGTAATCTTTTGGATCTGCTGGCTAAAGTAATATTGAAGCCCAAGATTCGTCCCCGCCGCCAAAATAAAAAGACCAACAGACCCCAACATCAACCAAGGAGCCCAAAAGCGCTGTCCACGCAGAATCAGCAAGGGTGGCACGATGGGAACGATAATGAACCCGAGCAACACGAGGATCGAAAAAATAATCTGAGTGTTCATTGACTCCCCATTCCCCTGTCTTGAGCCTGGGAGTGAGCTACTGCGGCTTCCAAAGCGCTCTCGATTTCCTCCAACTGGGTCACTCTCCGGCAAGTCGCCCCGTAACGCGCACAGAATCCAAAGAGGCCAATGGTGAAGACCAAAGCTGACGCCGCGACCCCGCAGGCGAGCGCGATACTTCCCGCTTCGTCAAAAAACTCCTCTCCGATAACCAGCAAAAAGACAAGCCCCATGAGGCCAAAGAGCCCCAGCCCCCCGAAGAGCTGACACTTGGTGGCCCAAGTCGATTGACCGGAATCAGCCTTCATGCCGCTCGCCATAAAGACGCCCGATGCAACGACCACAAAAAAGAATAGAATCTTGTAGATAGTCTCTTCGTCCATAACCGCTTCTCTTTCTCCTGCTACTTGGCAATTTCCAGAACGAAGGAGGAGCGCAATTCGCCGCCCTCTTCCCGATGGTGGTAACGCAGCTTCCCGACCTTTGCCATTTGGTCTTCCAGCTTTTCCTCACCGCCCAGACCCGCATCATCCAAGAGCATCTCCGCTTGCCCAAAGGGAAGCAAAGCCGAGTCGCTCAACTGATTCCAGAGTTTGAGATAATTGCCCCCTCGCTTGAGATCCATTTCGAAGAGGTAGCCAGTCATCTTCTCTCCCTTCCGCTTGCGCCCCAACTCAAAGAGACGGGCCTGTGTGCGGGAGGTTCCTTGAATGAATACCTCATCATTCAAACCTGCATTCAAGACGAAATCATCGTTCGAGAAAGGAAGTAAGATGAAAGACGAATTCAATCCCTCGTCCTCACTCGTCATCACCCCGGGCAAGGGAATCCCCTCTCCCAACTCAGCCTCCAACTTCTTGAAAAGATTTTCCGTGCTCGCCCACATCGCCTTTCCTGACTCTTCGACCTTGGGCCGGTCCTCCACGGTATAAGCCATCAGAACTCTTGGAATGCGACCATCGCGAAGCACCGCGCTGGGCGCGTCCGGCACTTGAGGCATCTCTCCTAACAAATCGATAGCCACTACCCGTTCACCACCCAAGCCCTCCAATTGCATCTCTTTGCCCAGAGACATCATCTCTTTGGCCCAAGAGGAGACCCCCTCAGTCACAAAGTCACGGGAAAGTGGCAACTCCTCCGGCATCCACTCCGCTAATCCTGCCGCAACCAGTTCGACGATCGCTTCCCCCTGCTCCCAATTCCACCGCACGCGCGACTTGTCCGCGACCCAATGGGCCTTGAAAAAGGTTCCCGCTGCCGCGGCCCCTCCGCCCAGAGTCCACTCTGTTTCATAGTCCACCCCGGGCATACGCATTCCGCCTACGGTCTCGATTCGCACTCCGTCCTCCAGCCACCCGACACCATACCAGTCCCCGGTCACCTCACGACGGGAAAGCAAACTCCGGGTCTTCGCCATTTCGTAGAGCGCATCCGTCATCTCCTTTTGCTTCTTCAGCTCGACATGCTTGGACATCGCTATCGCCTGGGCTCTCACGGATGGAGAATCATTTAACCAAACCGGAAGCCCATTCAGAAAGTCCTCACTCACTCGCCACCGCATCCAACCCGAACCCTTGCTGCCGTTTTCGGTCAACTCGGCCAACTTGCCATCGGCGGCAACCGAGTCCGCAACATCCTCAACCAAGCGGAATCCCTCCTTCCCATTCCCCAGATAGAAGACCAGCCAACCATCTACCTTCGCCCACATCACGGTGAGCTTGAAGTTGGCCAAGGCGGTCTTCAGCTTTTCAAAACGCTTTTCATCCAAAGGTCCGCGCTCGTCCTCGCTCGCATTCTGCCACCACTCCTCGAGTTCGCTGGCCATAGTCTCGTCGCCCGCGAGCGCAAAGCCCTTGGCAGGCCACTTGCCAGCTGTCACCACTCGCTCCATTCCCTCCTCCTCCAGGGCCAACTCCAGTAATTCATTCAAGGAGGTCCAACCTTCGGCCATCCCTTCAGCTGACGGCTTGACGGCTAGGTATGCGGACGGCATCGCCAACTGGCCTTCCTCGGCCAAAGTATCCAGCAAACCACTTAACTCAAACTTGTTGATTCCTTGAAAAAATTCTCCCGGATCGTCCAAGTCTTCTATCGCCTCAGGAGAGAACTCTCCGCTCTCTTGCAAAGTATCCACAAAAGAAAGCAACATATCCAGTTGGGCCCCCGCCAACACTCCACTGAACTCTTGGAACACTTTGCCGCTCTCACGCACGAAACCATTGGCCTCGTTCCCAATCCCAATTGCGATATGGTTTCCGAGGCTACTAATCAGCTCGGAGAAGTTTTCCATTTCTTCCGGAATCTCCTCGTTTTCCGCATTCCCCGCTTCATCGAGCGTAATCGTTGCTTGGTTGAGGACTAGCCCCACCAAAGAATCAGGCAAAACCCCTTGCTCGTTGAACGCCTCGAAATAGACCGCGCTATCGCCAGGCAGATATTTAGCAAACGTGTTGTCGTCCCCCTGCGCCCCGGAACACAAGGTTAAGAAAAGCCCCCCCCATAGCGAAAATGCTAATTTTTTCATCGCATTGAGGCATAGCAGTCCCACCCCCAAGGACAAGAACTTCGCCTTCGAAATTTAAAGGCAGATTATAACTGCCCAGAGAAAGAGATGATATCGCCTGCGAATTGGCAGACTAGGCGATAAACCTAAATCACCTTGAGCCCAGCCTTGCGTAGAAACCAGACGGTGACCCAAAAAAGAATGGCAGTGAGCAGGCAATTGGCCGCCAAAGACCACCCAAAGCTCCAGCCCTTGCGCAACATCCAGGGTAAAACCAAAAACATAGGTAGAGTCGGCAGCACGAACCAGAAGGTCCCCTCCGCATGATTGGCAATGCGCTCATTGCTTTGCTTTTCGGCATTCATCCAAATCATTGCTAACAATGAGGTCAGAGGCAGTGCAATTAAGAGGGCCGAGAGTTTGTCGTTCACGACCTGCACCTTGGTGACCAGCACGATAATCAGGGCACTTAGAAAAAGCTTGGCCCCGTCCATCCAACTCCACGTCGTCAATTCACGGCCCAGTGCCGCCCAATCAATCTTCATGGGCAGGAATCTAGCTGAATAATGACTGTCCTCAAGCCGTCTTGACTCTACAGGCAGATTTCCTTCTGCTACTGTTCAAACGATGAAAGCTCTTTTCCTCCTCCCCCTCGCCAGTCTCGCGGCCTGCACCCCCGTCGACGAGCCCCGCATGGGCCAGTCCCCAACCGGAAATCGCCCGGCCGCGGTGGCCACTTCACAAAGCTCTTTGAGTGCTGCGCAAAAAGCAGCCATCGGCCAAAAAATCTGGCAAAACGAGTCCGGCGGCTCACGCAATGGCCTCACCGCGTGGAATGCGGGCGAAGCCTTCCCTTCCCTCGGGATCGGTCACTTCATCTGGTATCCTACCGGCACCACTGGCCCCTATACCGAATCCTTTCCCCAGTTCATCGCCTTCGCCAAACAGCGCGGCGCCAATCCCCCGGCCATCGCCTCCAACCGGGGATGTCCATGGCCCACCCGCATCGCCTTCCAGCGCGAATTCAATAGCGCGGCGATGACCTCCCTGCGTGACTGGCTCGCGAGCAATGTCTCTCTGCAAACCGATTTCATCATCGCCAAGTCTCGGGCCTCCCTTCCCAAGATCCTCAAAGCAGCCGGCAGCGACGCCGCCAGGGTGCAGGCCAACTACAATCGCACCGCCACCAGCGCGAGTGGCCAATATGCGCTCATCGACTACGTGAACTTCAAGGGCGAAGGCATCAACCCCAACGAGCGCTACAATGGTCAGGGCTGGGGACTCCTTCAGGTCCTCCAGGAGATGAATGGCACCGCCACCGGCAAGGCAGCCGCAGTGGAATTCTCCCAAGCCGCCATGCGCGTGATGGCTCGCCGAGTCGCCAATTCCGGCGGAAAGGACCAGCGCTGGCACGCCGGTTGGCAAAACCGTTGCGCGACCTACGCCCAGCCATTGTAGGAATCGGACGAGAGGAACCGCGCGGTGCAATCACTCGCGCCGGGTCCGTTCATCGCGGCAGAATCGTAAAAAATCGGGGATCCCAGCCTTGCCAGCAGGACATTTTCCCGCTACCTCCCGCATCACATGGCACAAGAAACCACACTTATCCTTTTCAAGCCCGACGCAGTAGCGAAGGGCAATGTCGGAACTGTCCTTGCTCGCTACGAGGCTGCTGGCTTCCAGATCAAAGGCATCAAGATGATGACCCTTTCCGACGAGATTCTCGCCGAGCACTACTCCCACATCGCTGACAAGCCATTCTTCCCTGAGGTGCGTGGCTTCATGCAGGAGACTCCCGTGATCGCCCTCGCCCTCGCAGGCGAAGACGTCATCGCCAAGGTGCGCGACCTCCTCGGACCAACCGACTCCACCGCAGCTGCCGCCGGAACTATCCGTGGCGACTTCGGCGACAAATCCGGAGACTCCAAGATGCGCAACGTTTGTCACGCCTCCGACAGCACGGAAGCAGCCGCCGCTGAGATCAAGCGCTTCTTCGGCGAAGGCGAAGTGTTTGCCTAAGTTTCAACCGATTCTCAAATGTCAAAAAACCGTGCCTACTCCGTAGTCGCGGTTTTTTTGTGTCTAGCCGCAGTATTCCTGACCTTTCTCAAACGAGAAGCTTTTCCCCTTACCCTAAGTAAGTCCCGACAGAAAGACCCCGCCAATCAAAAAGCTGCGGGCTTCTACTCTCAGGAAAAAAACGGAGGCCGAAGCAATCAGCCACTAAACCAGACAAACTTCTCTCTCCAGCACCTCCGCGACTTCGGCTTTAAGATTTCGGCCACGCGTATCACCCCGAGCAGTGCGGAAGGCGCTCTCAAGGTGATTAGCCCCGACGGCACTGTCATTACAGGCGAAGACCTCAGGTATTCGCCCAAACAGAAGAGCTTCGTTGTCACAGGAGCCGTCAAAATCGTCCAAAACAGAGGTGCTCTAGAAGTAACCCTGGAGTCAGTCTCTCAAGAGGGATTCGTGAGCATCCCCCCTCATCAGATGAACTATTCAGCGAGCGAGACGGGGTGGACCACCTCGACGAAGTAGACCCGAAAAAGCCTGCGAGAATTTCCTCGAAGTGCAGTGCTAAAGCAGATGCTTCGCCGCAGTCGCGACATCCTTGTCTCCCCTGCCAGAGCAGTTGATCACGATGATGTCGCTCTTCGGCAGACTCCCCGCAATCTTGATCCCGTAGGCAATGGCGTGGCTGGTCTCCAACGCGGGAAGAATCCCCTCGGTCTGGGCCAACTCCTTAAAGGCAGCCAAGGCTTCGTCGTCGGTGGCGTAGGTGTATTCCACCCGACCTTCGTGCTGAAGAAAAGCGTGTTCCGGCCCCACCGCAGCGTAGTCGAGACCCGCACTCACCGAGTGGGTGAGCTCGATTTGACCATCATCGTTGGCCAGCAACCATGTCTTGGTTCCCTGGAGCACTCCCAGCTTGCCACCTTGGAAGCGTGCCGCATGACGTTCCGGGATGATGCCATCGCCACCAGCTTCCACACCCACCATGCGCACGTCCGGCGCATCGAGGAAGGGGTGGAAAAGTCCGATCGCATTCGATCCTCCCCCCACGCAAGCTACCAACAGGTCCGGCAAGCGGCCTTCTTTCTCCAAAATCTGTTTGCGAGCTTCGCGGCCGATCACGAGGTGAAAGTCCCGCACCATCATCGGAAAAGGATGCGACCCCAGGGCGGAGCCAATGATGTAGTGGGTGTTCTCCACTGAAGCGACCCAGTCGCGCATGGCCTCGTTGACCGCTTCCTTCAGCGTCCGCTGCCCCGCCTCGACCCCGCGGACCTCCGCGCCCATTAATTCCATGCGAGCCACGTTGAGCGCCTGCCGCTCCATATCCACCGCGCCCATGTAGACCACACATTCCATGCCGAACCGGGCGCAGACCGTGGCGGTCGCTACCCCGTGCTGGCCCGCGCCGGTCTCCGCGATGATGCGGGTCTTGCCGAGCCGCTTGGCAATCAGCACTTGCCCGAGAGCATTGTTGATCTTGTGCGCTCCAGTATGGAGAAGATCCTCCCGCTTGAGATAAATTTTCGCGCCTCCGAGCTTTTCCGTCAGGCGTTCGGCAAAATAGAGAGGAGTTTCGCGCCCACAAAAATCCTTCAGCAAGCCATCAAGTTCCTTCTGAAACTCTGGATCAGCCTTCGCCTTCGCGTATTCCTCCGACAGCTCCCGCAGGGGAGCCATCAGCGTCTCGGGCACGAACATTCCACCGAAATCACCATAATGACCGGTGGTATCCGGCAATGCTTTCATCTCTTCCAAAGTCACGCGCGCAAGATGCCACGTCTTTGGAAAAGGCAAAACCCAAAATCAATCGAAACGCATAAAGATCGGGGTCAGTCGATTTCGACTTCCCCTTTCAACTCGCTCCAGATGAAGACGGTCGTCAGACTCAGACGCTCGCCGAATTCGTAGAGGAACCAGCCATACTCCTCATTCCAGAGGAACGTCTCGGAAAGAAGCTGCCGCTTCTTTTTCCCATTCTCAATCTCAGGGCCAAAGTAGGTGACGCTGGCCGCATTGCTGACTGTGATGTCCTTGAACTTCGCCTCGCCCGGCACAATGAGCGCCACGGTGTAGTCCTTGGCAAACCGCTCATCCCGAAGGCTAAGCAATTCTACCGCCAGATCTTTAGACGGAGTGGCCGGCGGATTGAGCGGACTACGGGTAAGTTCCGACCCCACCAGCGAACCAGCAAGGAAGAATGCGGAAAGAAAAGCGAGCAATAGCGGATGGTGACGATTGTTGGCCATGACGGGAGGACGGTCGAAGCTGGTCTTCTATTCAGATTATTTTCGAAAATCGCCTCCCCCACTTCATTTCGTGGCTCCACCTGACTAGTCTATTGCTCGCAGGCGGTAGAACTCTGCTTCCCCACTCATCGTCACGTCCAGAGTTTTCACCCCGCCATCACCCGCCACCGTTGGCCCGGTCGGGGTCCAGAGCGAAGAAGCCAAATCAGTGGTCACTTCCAGACGATAATCCGTCCCGGGACGACTCTCAAATTGGAATTTTGGAGAAGCGCCGGGGACAAATTCCACCGTCGTATTGTTTCGTGCTCCGGGAACGTAGTCATAGTTGCGCTCCGACGCTTCGCCACGAAAGTCAATCGTCGAATCCCAAACTGCAAACTGTGAGTTCGCGGAGGAAGCATTGCGATAACCTTCGGAAAAGGTCCCGCCCACATAGACCTCGCCACGCGGCCCCACTGCAACGCAATTGACGATCTGACTTCCGCTAGTACCGGCACCTGAGCCCAAAGACTGCCAGGTGCCGGTGCTATCCCAACAAGCCACATGGTCGAGATTCGTATTAGTCCGGGTAACATCGGCTTGAAAGTCCCCGCCAACATAGAGGGTTCCATCGCCCGCCAACGCCAAGTCATAGACCCCATCTGCAGAGAAGTTTGTGTTATTGGACTGGATGTATTCGTCGTCGAAGCCTCCCGCCATGTCGTTCCAGCTGTTACTACTAGGTTCATAGTAGGCTATAAAATTGGCCGAAATCTGATTCGCTCCCGACCCGACTTCATTGAAGCTGCCCCCGATGTAAACTCGTCCGGAAGAAGTCAGTTCAATGTCGCGCACGACCCCTTCTCCCCCGACCCCGCCCCCGTAGGCGGCCCATGACACCCCGTCCCAACGGGCTAGACCTTCACTGAACTCTCCTCCAGCCAGAATGCTGCCATCCGGTAGCAACTTGAGCGCGTTCACCTGCCCATCCAATCCATCGCCTAGTCGCAGCCAAGTGTTGGTATCCAGATTGAAGGCTCGAATGTATTTCTCATTGGCCGGCGACCCGGAAGGCCCAGTGTAGAATCCTCCCACATAGACCAAATCATCCACCTTTAGGATCGCCCGCACATCGCCATTGGTCGGTCCATTCTCCTGCCCGACTGACACGAGGTCCCCCACTCCTCCGACCAGCCCCTCAAAGGTTCCAGTCTGGGGATCGTAGGCAGCGACCCGCGAAGACGGCACCTCAGCCACATTGGAAAAGTTGCCCCCGACATAGATTCGGCCGTCGTCTCCGGCATGCAGCGCTCTCACACTGCCATTGATTTCAGGACTCAAGCCAGGGAGTTCCTGCCAAGCCTCGGTGACCATATCAAATCGAACCAGATTCTTCCCATTAGTCAGTCCATCTGTATCGGTAAAGATGCCGCCTGTGTAGAGATAGCGTCCTTGCTGCGCAAAAGCAAAAGGCTCGGGCCGAGGTCCTCCCATCTTGTAGAACCAGTGCACATCCTCCGGCAGGAAGGCTGACTCTCCAATTGGCGCCAAGCAGACCGAAGCCACCATGCCAATTACCCCAAATTTCGCCACGCGTTTGTCCATCATATCAGGGACTAGCCTGACTCTGGGAAGACATTACCAACTTTTTGGAAAAATTTTTCCTCGCTTGCGAGAAATACCGCCTCCTCCAATCGCCCAATTTCCCTTCGGCTTCTTACAAGGATAAAAACCATCATCTCTCCTGACGAAATCGTCACCTCTCGAACTCTATATTTTATCGATTTATTTTCGATGCCTAGCCAGAACCCTCGCGGAACTAGAAACCATCTCATGAAACTCACTGCTCTCATTTCAGCCGCACTCGGATTTTCTCTCGCCACGACCCAAGCCGTCACCACCTTTGACTTCACGGCTCCAGTGGTTGGCACCGGCACTCCCTACGATGGCTCCTCTGCCACGGGAACACTTACTTATGACGAAAGCCTTCTCATCAACGGGGCGCCCAATGACCTCTTCTCTCCCGATGCCACCTTCACCCTCGAGGTCTTCGGACAGACCTTCACCCAGCTGGACGAATCCGAGTTTGGCTTCTTCCCTGTGATTTCTTTCGCCCCAACCGGCGAACTGGCTTTCACATTCATTGCCAGCGAGTTACCTACAACCAGCAATCCGATCACCATCAATGCCCCCGGCATCGTCGAATTCATGATCGACATCGCGCCTGCAGCCAGCGGTCAACCCTCTTACCCTGCAACCCTGACTGCCACAGTCGTCCCCGAGCCCAGCTCCGCCCTCCTGCTTCTTGGCAGCTTGGGACTTGCCACTCTCTATCGTCGCCGCTAGGCACCGACTCTCCAATCGACCTTCCAATGAGGCCGTCTCCCGCTGCGGAGACGGCTTTTTTTCGCTTCAAAAAACCGGAACTCTTTTTTCGAAACGAAGCTGTCACCGAGTCACGGACTCGTCACCTTTTCACCCTTCAAAACCCCACCCGAAAGTATAACTCGTAGAAGCGTTGAAACAAAGGCATCTCACCATCCTTTCTTCAGCGAAACCAAAGAAGATGAAAAAGCTATCTATATCATTCGCACTCGCCGCCTACGCCACTTCCGCGCAAGCTGGCACCGACACCTGGTTCACTCCCTTGACTGAATCAGCACCTGTAACCACTCCCAATTCCATCGAGGAGCTCAGCCAGCCTTGGGTCGCCCCCGAAGGAATCCACCAGAAGAATATTCTGAGCCTCCGTGAGGTTGAGGACGCGGTCCTCAGCCCCGGTCAGAGCATCGTGCGTGCGCCTGGCGCGGGCACCTCGGCCTCCATGTTCGACATGATCGACTACGATCCTTCGGGCAACTTCCTGTTCATTCCACACGAATCGCCCTATGGCGCCGGCGTCACCCGCCTCAACCTCTACAGCTGCGAGAGCCAAATTCTCTTCAGCGGGGACAATCGTGGATCCGTCGGCGACTGGAGCAATGACTACGGTGCTTTCGACCCCTGCCGCTTCACTCCCAACGGCACCGTCATCGCCGGGGAAGAGTGGACTGCTGAAGGCCGGATCATCGAGATCATGAACCCCTATGCCGAGCCCGAGGAAATCGAGATCCGCGAGCTCGACAGCATCGCCAACGTGGCTCACGAAGGAATCTCCTTCTCCAAGAAATACAACGACACCGTCTACTTCGTCGACGAGTACAATTCAGGGTCGCTCTACAAATTCGTCATGAGCACTCCTGGTGTCTACACCACTGGCCAGACCTTTGCTCTCTCAGTCGATGACTTCGCTTCGACCGGCGGGAATGCCGAGTTGAACTACAACGAGGGAGCCAATGCCAGCGCGACCCGCGTAGGAGCCGCTACCTGGGTTCCTTTGACCGACACCTATGGCACTCCTCTTCCCGGTGTGACGGATCCCTTCCGCAATGGCCCGACCTCCGATCCTCGCACCGATCCAACTTGTCGCGGCGGGCGCCCTGCAGCGGACGACGTCAACGCGACCCCGTATGGCCGCCCCGAGGACATGGAAATCGGCACCCTCGCCAACGGCAATGAGGTGGTCTACTTCGCCGCTACTTCCGAGAAAACCGTCTACACCATCGAGATCTTGGAAACCACCGTTCCCGCTCGCTGGAACCGCGTAGGACGTCGTTGGGTCTGGACTCCTGCCCACACCTCCATGGACAAAACCATCGTCCGCACCTTCGTCAACGGCAACAATGACGGCACTCCGAAGAACCTCGGCTTCGAACCGACCACTGGAACCATGAGCTCTCCCGACAACCTCGCGCAGGATGCTCTCGGCAACATCTACATCATCGAAGACGCTCCCAATGGCAGCACAACTGGTGGTGACATCTGGTTCGCTCGCGACACCGACAACGATGGCGTGGCCGAGTCCTACGACCACTTCCTCAGCCTCCGTGTCGATGGTTCCGAAGCGACAGGAATGGTCTTCAACCCAGCTTATCCCGAGGAGTTCGTGATCGCGGTTCAGCACCCCGACAGCACCAACCTCTCCAACGTCCCCAACGGTCTGGGTGATGCCGTGTGGATGTTCAACCTAACCAACATTCCTAACGAGCAGTTCCTCAACCAGCTTCGTTACGCGCACGCCAGCGCCAAGTAGTCATCTGCTTTCCCATAGCTGCTCGATGTATGCGGGGAGGGGCTTCGTGCTCTTCCCCGCATTTCCCTGTTTCACCCTACCCTTTCCCAATTTTTCACCTTTTCACTTTCTGCCGATATGACTCCGCGAAAACCGCTTTTTTTCCTCTCCTCTTTGCTCGTGGCCTACTCTCTGGCAAACAATTCACCCAAACACTCTTCGGACAAGACTGCGTCCCTCCCCGTCCACGAGGAACTCATCGCCCAGCTCCGTGAGACCGACGCGGTGATTCCTCCCGCTCCCGAAGGACTTCCTCGCGGCAACATGTCCAACCGCGAGGCCGTCATTCCACCCCAGTGCTACACCCGCCACGACCAAACCTACAACGCCTGCTACGTCTGCCACCAAGCAGCTATTCCCGGCCGGGAAAATGTGATGAACGACGACGACCTTCAGGCCGATTATAGCTTCTCCGATGTCGGACTGGCCAATCACTGGAAAAATCTCTTCGAGGACCGAAGCAGTCGGGTGGAAAAGATCACCGACGAGGAGATCACCAATTACGTCAACGAAGACAACTACAGCGAGCTTGCCGGTCGCTTGAAAGAGGCCGAGTTCAAAGGCTGGATTCCCGAGCTCGCGAATCTTCAGCTTGGTGCGGAAGCCTTCGATGAACAGGGGTTTGCCAAGGACGGCAGTCAATGGGTGGCCTTTCAATACAAACCTTTTCCCTCCACTTTTTGGCCCACCAATGGAGCGACTGACGACGTCATGATTCGCCTCGCGGAACCCTTTCGCTCCAATCTGGAAGGCTCGCCCTGCGCCGACACCTACCGCGCCAATCTCGCCATCGTGGAAGCCAACCTCAAGGGCCTCTCCGAAATCACCTGCCTCCCCGTCGATGAAAAAGCGGTAGGCGAAGACCTCAATGGAGACGGCGAGCTGACCACCATTCACAAAGTCACCCGCATCAACCAGTATGTGGGCTCCGCTTCCAAGGACCGAATCGAGACCCACCTTTACCCAGCCGGCACGGAATTCCTCCACACCGTTCGCTATCTTGGAATCGACGATGAAGGACAAATCCAGCCCTCCACCCGGATGAAGGAAGTGCGCTATATGAAAAAATGGCGCGCCTACAGCAAGCCCGTCTACGGCCGTCAATACGAACTGGAAGGCTTCGAGAAAGAAGCCGGCAATTTGCCCGCCTACATGAACCTGCGGGAACACGGTCTCGACAACGGCAATGGCTGGTCGATTTCGGGTTTCATCGAAAGCTACAACGGACGTCTCCGCGCCCTCACCCACGAGGAGAACTTCTCCTGCATGGGCTGCCACAACTCCATCGGTTCCACCATCGACAAGACCTTCAGCTTTCCCCGCAAAGTCGACGGTGCCGCCGGCTGGGGCTACCTCGACCTGAAAGGCATGCCCGACGTACCGACCCAAGGAGAACAAAAAGGCGAAATCGCAACCTATCTGGAGCGCGTGGGAGGAGGCAGCGAATTCCGCCACAATCCCGAAATGCTGGAACGCTGGTTCAAGCCCGATGGCTCCGTCGACCATGAGAAAATCGCGCAAGCCAAAGATGTCTACGAGCTCATCACCCCCTCGCGGGAGCGGGCCCTCATGCTCAACAAGGCATACAAGTGCATCGTCGAGGACCAGGACTACATCTACGGCAAGGACGCCACCGTCGTCCCGCCCAAGAACGTCTTTCAACAGGTCGACAACGAGACCACCGAGTCCCTCCCTGCCGACAAGCAGTATCGCTGGAATATTCTCCTCGACTGGAACAGGCCGCCCTCCCTTTCGCGAAAATAGCGCCGCCTGGTTGACTTCCACCGCCCGGGCTCGACTAATCTCGTCAGCCCTTTGATACTCCGTGACCTTGGCGGTTCCGTGGTTAAGCTTCGACTCCGAATCGAACCACTGCCGCCCAGAAATGCCATCCCCCCCCCGCGCTTGCGCCGAGATCAACCTTCAGGCCCTCGACCACAATCTATCCTTTGCCCGCCAGCACTCGGGGCAACAAACGATGGCGATCCTCAAGGCGGGGGCATACGGACATGGCTTGGTCAACTTTGCGCGCCATCTCGATAGCAAGGGCCTGCCCTACTTCGGAGTCGCCAACGTCTACGAAGCACGACAATTGTCCGATGCTGGAATCCAAACTCCCATCTACCTATTGGGAGCCACCTTTCCCGAAGAGCGGGAGGAAATCGTGCAATGCGGATGGACGCCTTGCCTTTCCTCTTTGAGTGAGATTGACGACTTCGTCCGCCTCTGCGCGAAGCACAACCGCAGCCTAACAGCCCATCTGTCGGTCGACACCGGGATGGGTCGGGGAGGCTTTCTACCCGACCAGATCCCCTCCGCCCTCAATCACCTCGCACTACCGCAGAACAAGTCGATAGAACTCAAAGGAATCGGCTCCCATCTTCCTTCTGCCGACGAGGATGAGGACTTTACCAAAAGCCAGTTCGCGGCCTTCGACCATCTCGTCCGGGAGCACTTTGCGCAACGCGAGAACTTCCATGTCCATCTCGCCAATAGCGCAGGCCTTCTCGACTACCGCTCCACCACCACCAATCTGGTTCGCCCCGGGCTCCTCATGTATGGCGTTTCCCCTCTCGCGGAATGGCAAGACCAACTGCAACCGGTGATGACCCTCAAGTCCCGGGTCTCGCTCGTCCGCAACTTGCCCAAGGGCCACGGCGTCAGCTACGGTCGCACTAGTATTTTGGAGAAAGACAGTGCCGTTGCCACCATCGGGGTCGGTTATGGTGACGGCTATCCCCGCAATATCTCTGGCAAAGGAGCCCATATCCTTATCAACGGAAAGGCGGCCCCAATTCTCGGCAGAGTCACGATGGACCAAATCATGGCCGACGTCTCCCATCTGCCCGACTGCCAACCGGGAGACGAGGTCGAGCTCTTTGGACCCAACCTGTCCGTCACCCAGGTGGCGCAATGGGCTGACACCATCCCTTGGGAAGTCCTCACCCGCATCACCCCGCGGGTCACCCGCATCTACTCCACCTAGCGCCTTTCGCAGGGTCTTCGTTTTTGGATTTTTCGTTTTTAGATTCTCAAATCCCCGCTAGAAGGAAGCCATGAACTTGACAGTCACAGGACGTTCCGGCCGCATGGGCCAATCGGTAATCGCAGCCATCGAGGCAGAGGCCAATGCCGAGCTTCATTCCTCGCACGACAAGGGCGAGGACCTCGTGGCCGCGCTGCAGGGCTCGGAGGGCGTGATCGACTTCACCCTGCCCTCGCTGACCGACGACCTTCTCGAAAAAGCCCTCGCCGCGGGCACTCCACTCGTCATCGGCACCACCGGCCACAGTGACGAGCAACGCGCGGCCATTGCCAAAGCTGCGGAAACTCTCCCCATTGTCTTTGCCTCCAACTACTCGGTCGGCGTCAATACCCTCTTCTGGCTCACCCGCCACGCGGCCCGCATTCTGGGCAACGAGACCTTCGACATCGAGGTCACGGAGATGCACCACCGCCACAAGGTCGACGCCCCCTCCGGAACCGCCCGCACCCTGTTGGAAATCCTCAACGAAGAAACCAACACCTCTTACAACAACGACATCGACCACGGGCGAGTTGGCGAAACCGGCCCCCGTCCCCAAGGCCGGATCGGCATGCACACCCTGCGCGGAGGTGATGTTGTCGGAGATCATACCGTAATGTTTGCCGCCGATGGCGAAAGAGTTGAGCTCACCCACAAAGCCTCTTCCCGCATGACCTTCGCCTCCGGTGCAGTGCGCGCCGCTCTCTGGCTGCAAGGCAAGCCCGCCGGCCTCTACTCGATGCAAGATGTCCTCGGACTATCTTAGGAGCGTGGCTTTGTAAGCCGCATAGAGCCCCGTCAAGAACCCCCCGTCAAAGACAGACCTCTTCTAAGCTTCAGACCCACGTCTCCACCACCCCACTCACGACATCAACCCCAGCGGCTTACAAAGCCACGCTCCTGACATGTTCTACGAACCTGAGAAAGAGAAGCTCCAAACCTCTCATAAACTTCCTCACTGGCAGCAAGAACAGGTTTGGACCTTTGTCACTTACCGCCTTTCGGACTCGCTTCCAAAACACCTTCTATCCGAACTAAAAGAACATCGCGAAGCATGGCTTCATCACAATCCCAAACCTTGGAATGAGCGACAGGAAGAGGAGTTCCATCGATTTTTCGGGAGCAAAGTTGACGAATGGCTCGATGCTGGACATGGATGCTGCTGCCTTAGAGATCCTGAGAACTCATCAATAGTGGCAAATGCCTTCCGACACTTTGACGAAAAACGATATCTCATCGATAGCTTCATCGTCATGCCCAACCACGTGCACATCCTCTTTTCTCTCTTCGAGAATGAATCTATTTCCCAGGTGATCCACTCTTGGAAGCGCTTCTCCGCCCGCGAAATCAACAAACGCAACAAAACCACAGGGTCGCTCTGGCAACCAGAATACTGGGACCGACTCATCCGAAATCATGATCATTTCCTTTGGGCTCGCAGCTACATCGAACGAAATCCCAAAAAACTCCCTCCCCAAACATACAAAATCTACCAGAGGCCCTAGACTACGGAGCGTGGCTTTGTAAGCCGCATAGATCCCCGTCAAAGACAGACCTCTTCTAAGCTTCAGACCCACGTCTCCACCACCCCACTCACGATATCAACCCCAGCGGCTTACAAAGCCACGCTCCGAATCCGCTATGAAAGTCTTCCTCGCCCTCGGCTCCAATCTTGGCGACCGGCTTGCCAACCTGCGGCAAGCTCGAGAACTCCTGTCTTCCCTCGCGCTCAACCCGATCCAATCAGCAGGTCTCTACGAAACCGATCCCTTCGACTGCCCTCCTGATTCCCCAGCCTTTCTCAACACCGCAATCGCCTTTGAGACCGCTCTCTCTCCCGAGGAACTTCTCACGAAGAGCCAGGAAATCGAACAAGAACTAGGTCGCGAATCCCAAGATACACGGGCCCGCAACTCCCCCCGCCCAGTCGACATCGATTTACTGATCTGCGACGAGGAAATCCGTGCGACAAGTGAACTGACCCTGCCCCACCCCCGACTCCACGAACGACTTTTCGTACTTTTTCCCCTCCGCGACCTCGCCCCCACACTCGTGCCGCCCACACACGCCAATCCTGTATCCTTTCTATTGGAGCTCTGCGAGTCCCCGGAGCTCCCCCCCATCCTCTTGCAGGAGAAATGGTAGTCGTTGCATTTCAGCGTTTCAGGGCGAGACTGCCTCACCATGGAACACATCGTTCAGGAACAGTTTCTCCCCATCTCCCGTGCCGAAGCTTGGGAATTTTTCTCCCACCCGCTCAATCTCGACAAGATCACCCCTGACGAACTCGGCTTTTCAACCGCCAGCTGTCCCGACGGTGCCATTTACCCTGGCGCAATCATTATTCACCGCCTCCAGCTCGCTCCTTTCCTCGCCATCCCTTGGGTCACCGAGATCAAAGCGGTGGACGAGGGCTTTTCTTTTGTCGATGAGCAACGCTTCGGCCCCTATCGCTTCTGGCACCATCGTCATTCATTCGAAGAGACCGAGGGAGGGGTTCTCATTCGCGACGAGGTTCATTGGAAGGCTCCGTTCGAGCCCTTTTCCGCTCCGGTGAAAGCCCTATTCGTCAAACCCAGGACCCTCGCAATCTTCGAGCACCGCAAGCAGGTCCTCACCGACTACTTCTCCGAGTAGCGGTTCCGCACCGGGATCATCTTCTGCTCAGCCTGTTGCCGGGCCGCCACCATTAGGAGCCCCAGCGGAATCAGAATGAATCCCAGCGAAAGGGTCATCGTCGGAGTCATCGTGACGATGGTAATCAACGAACGCCCGAAGGTGAGATGCAAAGGCTTCTCCAAAAGTGGCTCCAGATAGAGGCGGAAGATAATGGAGAAACAAATCAAACTCGCGCCCATCGATAGGAACCACCCTCCCCGATGCCCATGCCGCACCAGGCGAAAACCAACTCCCACCATCAGCAGGAGCCCACAGATACCAGCGAGGTTACCCGAATTCAAAAGATGTTCCATTAGTCGTTTTCTACGGGGGTTGGGGTTTTGCTCTTGGGCAGGTCGCGGAACTTCAGCATCAATCCCAGCCCGAGGGCCAAAAAGCCAAAGTTAAAATTCAAATTCACCGGACTCAGCTCTGCAGTCTGCTGAACGGTGGATAGGGCGGCCAGAGGAGCCAGGACCACAAAGGCGAAAGCGATCAAGAAAGCAGCACTGAGCAAAAGCAGCCGAGTGGCAGGACACGCCCCTTTCAGAAACAGGCAAATCACCAGGGCGAGAACAAAGGACGAACTTGCAAAGACGAAAAAGCGCTCATCGGAGCCGAACACTTCCAGATAGTCTGCAAATTGAGGTAACATTAAATGACACTAAATCGACAAAGCTGGGTCATCACAATCAGATTGAACAACGGATGTTCAAACCATGAAGACCACGTAATATTAAGGAGTTCCTAACCGACGACCGGTTTGAAACGAACCCACTCTTGACAGTCAGGCGGAGCTGGGGCGATACCACGCCCTGATGAACAAACTATCGATTCGCGATCTAGACGCGGCAGGAAAGGAAGTTTTGATGCGGGCAGATTTCAACGTCCCTTTGAATGATGCTGGTGAGATCACGGACGACACCCGCATTCGGGCCGCCCTCCCTTCCATCCAGCATCTCAAGGAAATGGGAGTCAAGCTGGTCCTCTGCTCGCACATGGGTCGCCCCAAGGGTGAGCCGAACAGCAAGTATTCTCTCCAGCCCGTCGCCACCCGCCTGAGCGAGTTGCTCGGTTGCGAGGTTGCTTTCGCCAGCGACTGCATTGGCGAAGCTGCCACCAGCGCTCGCGCCGCCCTCGGCAATGGCGACATCCTCCTTTTGGAAAACACCCGCTTCCACGCGGCTGAGACCGACAATGACGCTTCTTTCGCCGAAGCCCTCGCCGCAACCGCCGAAGTGTTCGTCAATGACGCATTCGGCACCGCTCACCGCGCCCACGCCTCAACCGAGGGCGTCACCCACCACGTCAGCCAGAGCGCCATGGGCTTCCTCATGGAGCGTGAGCTCGAATACCTCGTCGGCAAGGTCGGCAACCCGGAGCGTCCCCTCCTCGTCATCATGGGCGGAGCTAAAGTCAGCGACAAGATTCAGGTCATCACCGCCCTGCTCGACAAGGCCGACACCTTCCTCATCGGTGGCGCCATGGCCTACACCTTCCGCAAGGCCCAGGGCCACAAGGTAGGCATGAGCCTCGTGGAAGACGACAAGCAGGAGCTCGCCCTTGACATTCTGAAGAAGGCCGAGGAAAAAGGCGTCAAGTTCCTCCTCCCCGCCGACACCCTCATCACCCAGGAATTCAAGAACGGGGCCGAGACCAAGAACATCGCCCCCTATGCCGAAGGCGGAGAAATCCCCGACGACTGGGAAGGAATCGATATCGGTTCGGTCGCGATTGAGGAATTCAAGAAAGTGGTCGCCGAAGCCAAAACCATTCTCTGGAACGGTCCAATGGGCGTCTTCGAAATCGACAGCTTCGCCAACGGAACCAAGGAGCTTGCTGAAGCAGTGGCTGCTAGCGACTCCCTCAGCATCGTCGGTGGCGGGGACTCGGTTACGGCCGCGGTCAAGTTCGGCGTTGCGGACGACATGACCTTCATTTCGACCGGAGGCGGTGCCAGCCTCGAACTCCTCGAAGGCAAGGAACTCCCAGGCGTAGCCGCGCTCAGCGAAGCATAGTCTCGCCCTCCCTCAGATCTCCAACCGATCAGCGGCCCGTCCGTTGATCGGTTTTTTTGGTGTCTGAAACAGTCATGGCAGAAAAGGATCTACCGCTATTTTCTCAATTTCCTTAGGCTCCCCACCGTGAGTAGTCTGAATGTCGCTGTTGTCCTCACCCTAATCGCAGGGTTGGGAGGAGCTGTCGCTGGCGGCTATACCTTTCGTGCGCCATGGTGGGCCTGGCCCCTCTTGGGAATTGCCGGCCTCTTCATTGGTCTGATTTCTGCGATTGTTCAAAACCAGATTCGAATCCGCGTTCTGGAAAAAGATGAGGATGAAAAGGGCTTTCTCGGTGGTCTCCGCTTTGCAGCCAAGCTCGTAATGCCCTTTCTGGCCGTTATTCTCGTTACCATCATCACAGTCACCGGGTCCATGCTCTTGACCAAGGCCATCTGGCCCGACCTCGCCGCCGAGCCCCGTGACCTGAAGTGGGCCGAGGGTCCTCTCTAACAGAGCCCTACCTCCCCACCTCATACCAGAACTGATCCGCTGCCGCGCGATCCGTCCCTCGAAATACCCTCCACACGAAACGCGGATTCAGGAAGAGATACCAGTCGCCAAACTGATCAAATTTGCGACACGAGGTCACCAAAGGAGCCCGCAGCACAGTCCCAAATCTTTGCCCCCTTTGCTTCCCCAAAGCTTTCAAGCGCTTGGCGAAATCCAGATCCTCAATGGACGCCAGCGCTTCATTGAAGCCTCCAATCGCCCGAAAGTCCTCGGTGCGACACCAGAACAAACCAAAGGACACCCCATGCCAAATCAAATACGGCATCACCGCACCCACACTGCAGACAATCCCCAGCGACCAACGCTCCGGCAAGGTGAGACACCCTCCCCCGACCACTTTCCCTGACTGGAGCCGGCGCAAGATGACCGCCAGAACCCGCTCGTGCGGCACGCTATCGGCATCACAAGTCAAGAGCACCGGAGCCGACGCAACCGCCGCCCCCGCATTTCGTATCTTCGATAAATTCGCCTCATCTTCATGGACCAAGACCGCGCCAGCCTTTTCCGCCAACTTGGCAGTGCCGTCGCTGCAACGGTTGAGCACCACAATCACTTCAATCGAGATCCCGGCATAAGCCTCTGCTCTGCGAAAGGCCGCCAGACACTTCGGGAGAAAGCGCTCCTCATTGTGCGCCGGAATGACAATCGAGATTTCAGCCATGTCCAAGACTAGCCCGACTTCATCCAGAAGCAACCCGCGCCCCCGCCGCCGGCCTCAAACAAAATTCGTCTCCCGACCGAAAATTTTGTTGGCCCTCGCCCAGACCGAACGATTGACTGGCCCCATGACCGCACGCGACGAGCTCAAAGCCATTCTCCAAAAAAAATCCATCCGAACCGGTGACTTCACCCTCGCCTCCGGTAAAAAGAGTGACTTCTATGTGGACTGCCGGGTCACCACCATGGACTGCCGCGGAGCCATTCTCGTCGGTGAAGTCGGCTATGCTGCAGTGACGGAAATGATTGCCGAACTCTCTGAAAAGCCGGTTGCCATCGGAGGCATGACCATGGGTGCCGATCCTATTTCTCTCGCCATCGCCATGGAGTCCTCCCGCCAGAACAATCCTCTCCAAATGTTCTCGGTAAGAAAGGAAGCCAAGAAATACGGCACCGGCAAACGAGTCGAAGGCAACTTCAATTCGGGAGATACTATCATTCTAGTAGAAGACACCGCTACTACCGGCGGCTCCACTATCAAGGCCATGGACGCAATTGAAGCCGAAGGAGGCAAAGTCGCCTTCGTCCTCATCCTCGTCGACCGTCAGGAAGGCGCCAAAGAAGTCATCGAAGCACGCGGCGTGGAAGTCGTCAGCGTCTACGGCAAAGCAGAATTGATTCAATAAAAGGGCACCTACCTTTATCGTAACGTCCCCAATTCCAAGTCAGCATAGCTCGAAAGAACAGCCCCGGGTGGTCCGCACAACTGCAGAAGAACAATCACCCCTTCCTCAGCAACAAAGCAGGCTGAGGCAGAAAATCCGATCTTCGAAATGAAACACCACAAGGGCTAGCCCGGGTTGGTCTCCACCGTGACTGGGAGCCCAGTCGCCGCTTGAAGCCACGTTACCAGTTCGTATTTCCCGTTGCCGGGAGACCGTCGCAACTCCACCCCATCATCGGGGACCCACTTAGTCCCAATTGTTGCTGTCATCCGGGTCGTTCCCCCTCGAACGAGTGATTCCATCGCGACCACAGACATAGACTCCAAATCCTTGTGGAAGCTCCTCATCGACAAAATACCTAACAGGCGCACCCCAAGGGTCTGTGGGAACTTCAGGATACAGCTGCATCCATTTCGCATCCTCAGCCAAGGATTCTGGTCTCGTCACTAAGGCCGACAAACCATCTTCCTCGGAAGGAAGTTCACCACACAAGAGTTCGTATTCTCTCACCTTTGCGGAAACTCCCCCAACCAGCATTTCGGACATCTCATTTGCAGTCACATCCGACCGACAGCCATCAAACAAGAATCCAGGGAGACAGAGGCACTGCGCAAAAACAATTTCTTGAGCATTCATTGACTCTAAAACGGAGTAGACCACATGAACTGTCGGCACTATTCATCAGAAAACTCTCATTCGCCCATCATGGCAACCGAGTCCTATTGGTCGATGCGCTTGGTTCCAGACAAGAGGTTCTCCGCACACTCATCTCCATGAAGAACAGAGATGTCTCCTGTTGTTTCGAGAACCACAGCTCGAACTTTGGACAGATTGAGCACATTCGCTTCACGGAGTTTTGCGAACAAGTCACTTCGCGCCACCCGGGTCCGGGAAAGAGCCTCTTCAATAATTTGACCATCACGCATCAAAATGACTGGTTCGTTCTGCATCAGGTTTTCGAAGCGGTCGGAAGCTTGCCGGAGGCGAGCGGTTGTATATTGAACGAGAAAGAGACCGGTCATCGCGGCACAGATTTGGCCGAAGGATTCCCAACTCGTCGACTGGCTTGCCCCTGCAAGCAAAGACCCAACCGCCACAGTCATCACAAAATCAAAGTTGGTCATCTTCGAAAACGACCTCAGTCCATTGATTCGCACCAAGACGACCACCCAGAGCATCCCCAACGCAGTAAGGGCAAATCCGCGCACGAATAAATCTATAGTTGGTTCCTCTACGAACATAGTGATACTAGGAGACTGGTTCTCGATTGAATTTTCAGCTGCATCTTGAATGACATTCCAGCCCACTCAATCTCATCAACTCAGCGCGCCTTTGTCACCCCTACCACTGCTTTCATTCCAGTCAAGCGCCAGTAAGCCTTTGCCACAGACCCTTTGGTATTTTGCATTGTTCGGCACCACTCCCCCACTCATTTGGTTGAGACTGGAGTGCACAAAAAAGGCCGCGGGGTGAATCCGTCGGCCTTGGAAATGATTTCTGGCGAAAGATTGGGTTTCGCCTATTGACCGAAGCAGATGCCGATCGCCTTGGCAGCGTTGACGACCTCGCCGTCGGGGTCAACGGTCCGGATTTTGTGCACGGCGTCCAGGATGGGGACGGAGCCCACGTGGTAGGATTGATAACTCACCATTTGGCCGAAGTTGCCTTCGCTGGCGAGCTTCACTGCCATCACGCCGAAACGCAATCCGAGGATGCGGTCGAGAGCGGTTGGTCCCCCGCCCCGCTGGAGGTGTCCGAGGGTGCAGGAGCGGGTCTCTTTGCCGGTCAATTTTTCCACTTGTTCGGCAACCATGGCTCCAATTCCACCGAGCCGGAGTTCGCCGCCGTGCTCGTTCTCCTTGGCAATTAGGCCTTCGGGCATCTTGGCTCCTTCGGCTACCACTATGAGGGAGCTGTGATGACCCTGAGCTTCGCGTAGCTTGATGAAGTCGGCGACCTTCTCCATGCTGAAGGGCATCTCGGGAAGAAGGACCACGTCCGCACCGCCAGCCATGCCACCCCAAAGGGCGATCCAACCGGCATGACGACCCATGACCTCGAGGACCATGACGCGCTTGTGGCTGGAGGCAGTGGTGTTGAGACGGTCGAGCCCATCCACGACGGAAGTCACGGCACTGTCAAAACCGAAGGTCATCGCCGTGGCCTGTAGGTCGTTATCAATGGTTTTGGGCACGCCGATAACGGGCCAGCCATCTTCGAAGAGCTGATGCGCGGTCGTGAGAGAGCCGTCCCCCCCCACAATGACAAGGGCCCCGATTTCGAGCTGGTCGAGGGTCTTCTTGGCCTTATCAATGATTTCTTGCGGCACTTTGGCGACATCGCCGGCACCGACTTTCGCCGCAAAGTTACCCTTGTTGGTGGTCCCAAGAATGGTTCCGCCCAGCTTCAGGATGCCAGCGGTGTCGGAACGTTTGAGAAACTTGAAGTCGCCGGGAGGCAAAAGACCTTCGAAGCCGTCACGGAATCCAACCGTTTCCCAACCTCTCTCGCTGGCAGCTCCAACGACTCCGTGAATGACCGCGTTCAACCCAGGGCAGTCGCCTCCGCTATTTAGAATTCCAATGCGCATGTTTTGCTATTTTGTGTAAAAGTTTGGTGTGAGACCGCATCCAATCATTGAAGATTGGGTACGGAAAGGATTTCTTCTGGTTGACTGATGGCAGCGCCCCCCATCGTGCGCCACTGATCATAACCAGCCCAGCCGGCGTTGAGCAGCCCTAGCGCCCGCCCTTCGCGCTCAGCACTGTTGAGCACTACGACGATCATTCGTTGCGGAGTGATGCGTGCTTGTCCATCGGGAAGCTTTTCCACAATGGAATCCCGTTCGGCGGAAATCATGATGCAGGGTCCCGAGAGTGGGGTTTGGCCTGCCTTCAGTCCATCGATACGCTGCGTGCCAACCAGTTGATTGGTGTTGGAGACCCGAAAGCTAACCGCCTGCCCGGCCCGCTGAAATCCGATCTGACGGGACTTTTGCTTGGTGTAAAAGGCCATGCCAGGATGACGCATGGCATAGATGGCGAGGCGAGCCATGTCCTCGGCAGTTGAGGTTCCCCCGTCGCTGCCGTGGGCGTTGGCAAAGCGGGTGCGGGACATGCCCAGAGCGCGGGCGAGCTCATTCATCTCATTGACGAAGGTCCCACTGACGGAACCGTAGCGAGAACCACGTCTCTGCTGAAGCTCGTTGCCAATGAAGACGGCTACGGTCTGAGCAGAGGCGGTATCCGAGCCCATCAGCATGGAATAAAGGGCGTCGCGCAGAGCAATCTGGTCACCGGGTTGCAGGCCCATCGGGTTGGGGCCGGTCAAAGTGGCGACATCCGGAGGCACGATCGCTTGTTGCGCCAGGCTGATTCCCGTCGCGGTGGACCAATCGAAGGCGACAACCGCAGTGGCGACTTGACTGAGACTCGCCACCGAACGGGTGGCACGGGAATTCCGGTTGGCTAGGATTTTCCCCGAGTGAGCCTCCACCGCAATGTAGGCCTCGCCACCGGAGTCCGGTCCGCCCCCCATTCTGCTTCCACCCAGGCCGGCACAGCTGCAGGTCAAGAGGGCCAGCAGTCCCAATGTGCACACTTGAAAAACTTTTTTCATCGGGGCGAATGCAAGGTTACCAGCATTTTTTCGCAAGAAAAATGATGCCTCCCCGCGCCGATTACACCCTTGCCGGGTGAGCGTTCTTGGCCTAGCGTCGCGCTGTCGGAAGACTAAGATTGATGCAAAATAACGACTACCCAAGCACTTTTGCTCCGCTGGAGTCGTTTCTATCTGTCAGGATGCCCGCGCCCCCAGTCGGGGAGAAAGTCGCAGCGGGAACTGCTGGATTCGCACCCAATAGGTCAACGACATACCCACGATCCGTTCGCCGGGATCGCTGCCAATTTTCTGGAAATTCTTCCGCCGAAAGAACCGCACCCGGAGGTCCTGTGGGGCATCCGGGGCCAGTGGGGATTCGACGGCTACGCCTTTTCCTAGCTTGTCCTGAGGCAGTCTTCCCGGTTCGAACGAACGAACCGAAACAAGACAATGTCTGAACAAAACGAAAATCGAAACAGTCGGAACCGCAATGGCGGGAACCGGAACCGAAACCGCAGTGGCGGGAATGGAGGTCAACGCAACCGCAATGGCAACGGCCGCAACGGAAACGGAAAGAACCGCAATCGCAATGGCGGCGGTGGGAATGGCGGAGGAGACCGAAGCCCGAGCCAACAGCGCAATGAGCTGCAGCCCTCCCGAGGTCGCCGCGCAAAGCCCAAACCGCTGACCTTTTGGCAGAAAATCCTGAAAGCGATCGGTATCTACAAGGAGCCAACCGCAAAGCCCGCCGGAGGCAACCAGCGCGGCCCCGCGAAAAAAACCGCAGCTAAGAAGTCCGGACGCGTGGCAGGCGGCGGACGGGTCGACCAAAAAGGCGGCACCGCCAAGAAGAGCGGTCAAAAGCCTCGTCGCGAGCGCAAGCCGGCGCCCCCCACCAAGGTGGAGACTCCCCGACTCTACGTGGGCAATCTGTCCTATGACACCACCGAGTATGATCTGGAAGAACTCTTCAAAGGCGTAGGATCGGTGCGGAAAGTGGAATTGGTCTACAACCGCCACACCCACAAGTCCAAGGGCTACGGCTTTGTCAACATGGCCAATATGGAAGAAGCCGAACGCGCGGTGGAGGTCCTCCATGACCAGCCCTTCATGGGACGCAAGCTCATCGTCAATGGAGCACGCTCCAAGGGACCCAATGATGGAGCGAAGAAGAAGGTAGAGGGAGGAGACTCCCCCCAACCACAGGCCCAAGAGGAAGCCAAGCCTGCAGCAACCGAGGCCCCGGCCGAGGTCCCCGCTGAAGAGGAAGTTCACTCTCTGGCCCCCGACAAGGAGTAAGGGGCTTCCCACTCTTGTCATTTCTCAAAAAAACCTCCTCTGGCTCACGCTGGGGGAGGTTTTTTCGTTGAGACCAAGCGGACACACTGACTCAAAGCCCCCTTCTCTCCCCGGCCCGAGCCTGCTTCCCTCTCTTTCCGTGCGTTGGTTATTCTTACTCAGTCTGCTCTGCCTGACCTCCTGTCGGGAGAAAGACCCGTGGGCCGGAGATCCCTCGGTCCCGCAGACCATCTCCTTCAATCAACACATCCGGCCGCTGCTCACCCGCGAGTGTCTCCAGTGCCATGGGGCAGAAAGAGCAGATGGCGGGCTCCGCCTGGATCGGCCGTCGGGAGTCGCTTCGGTGACCAGCGACAATAGCCCGAAAAAGTCCCGCCTCTGGGAAAAGATCGTCGAGAACCATCCCGTGGCGCTTCCCAATAGCGAGCAGGCAATCCTGTGGCGCTGGATCAAGCAAGGTACTCCCACGGAGGGTCACTGGGCGGCCCTTCCGCTGACCGACCCCTCCACCTCCCTGATTCCTCCCTCTCTCAAACCCGGCGAACCCGTAACCGACAGCGAGCTGGCCTTTCTCGCCCGTTCTCTCTTTGGGCGCGAGGCCACCGCTGCGGAAATGGCATACTGCAAGCAGCACCAGCCGGCACGGGGCGACCTGATCGACAGCATGATGCGCCACCGCGACTTCGGTCAAAACTTCGGAACCCGTCTCTTGCTCCTATCGGGTGCCAGCCCGGTTTCACCGAAAGGACCTTTCGCGCCCTATCTGCGTTGGCTGGAGACGCAAATCAGCAACCCCAGCTTTTCCCTCAACGACTTCTTCACCGATTCTTTAGCGGGCGACCTGATTTCGGAAGCTGGCCAGCAGGGAACGATCGCGACCGCTTGGGTCCGCCTGCCCCATCGTGCGGGCCTTGATTCCCTCGCGGCACGGGTTGCGCACGGTCTCCTGGCAATCGACCTGACCCGACCTGACAGCCCCAATGATCTCTGGGCCAATGCGAGTGAGACTTTGCCGCTGTTCCTACCCGACTTCCCTCCTGCTGCCCGGGGCGAGATTGCCAATCCCCCCTTCCTCCCCGTGCACACCCCGATACAACGCGAAGCGCTCAAAGAGGCTCTCACCAAAGAGCCCGATGCGTGGGCGGCCACAGAGACCGCCCCGGAAACTGCAACCGCGAACTTTGCCGCGTGGTTTGCGGAAGAAACGCCTGCGGTCGAGATTCCCGACCTCGCGGTGGCTTTCGCCTTCGATGAAGCGGAGCCCGGTGACCACAGTCCTGCTCCCGTGGCGAGACTGCGAGCCCCCTTCGCTCTTGCGGAAGGGGTGCAAGGAATGGGGCTGGCGGCCCCAGCAGTCTTTGAAGGTCTCCCCCTGGCCTCGGCCCAGGCCTTCCTGCTTTCGTTTTTTCTCAAGCTCTCGCACTTGCCCGAGCACCCCACTGCTCTTTTTTCGGCTCAGACAGAACAGGGTGCTCCAGTAGGGTTTCGCCTGGATATCTCGACCCGGGGCCTCGAGATCGCGCTGCTAAAAGGCTCGGCCACCAACTGCCTGGCCGTCGACGCCCTCACTCTGCCTCAGCCGGGCCACTGGCATCACTTGGCAATCGGATACGACGGCTCCCGGCAGGCAAAGGGACTGCAGCTCTGGATCGATGCCAAGCCGATTCCCCTGACCATCGTGCACGACGAGCTCTACGGCATCGCACGAGCCAAGGGCGGTGAAATGCGCTTTCAGTTCCCGGCGATGGAGGAACTTGCCCCCACCGTTATCGACGAGCTACAAGTCTATCGCGATGTCTTGAGTGAAATCGAAATCGCGCACCTCCGGGATGGCCGCGCCCTGCTGGAGGCGGTGAGGGACGAATTTCCGCGCGAGGACCTGCTCTTCAACTACTATCTGCGTAGCAAGAGTCAGGCCGCCCGAAGCAACCGCCAACGAGCGGTTTCGGCCTCCAATGAGGTGGCGACATTGCAAGACACCGCCCTCCTGGTGCCCGTGGCCGAGGCGACTCCCTCCCCTGAAGTTCGTCCCACCTTGCCCTTCTACCCACTCCCTCTCACGGCGGACCCCGACCGCCTGGGTTTCGCGCAATGGCTCTTTGACGATCGCAACCCAATCACCCCCCGCGTAATGGCCGCGCGGCTCTATCAAATGATTCACGGAGTGAACCTCTTGCCCGAGAAAGACATCTCCGACCCGTGGCAGGTCCCTGCCGACCCCGCGCTCCTGGATTATCTCGCGCGTGATGTTCTGGTGAAGGATTGGAACCTCCGCGGCATCCTCCGCACGATTTTACTGCACCCTCCCCAAGCCTCCTCCGTGATCAACGCAGTCGAGGAAGCCATCTAGAATCAGCCATCAGGACGGGTGCGACGACAGGCCCTTTCTTTCTTCTCAAAATACGTTATGCTCCGCCGTGCCTGGCCCTAAACAAATTCTCATCATCGGTGGCGGTTTTGCCGGACTCGCCTGTGCCCAAAAGCTGGCTGATGACCCGCGATTTCGCGTCACCCTCATCGATCGCGAGAACCATCACCTCTTCCAGCCCCTGCTCTATCAGGTGGCGACCACCTCCCTCGCCGCCCCGGACATTGCCCGTTCGCTGCGGGGCATTCTGTCCAAAGCTGAGAACGTGAAGGTCCTCATGGATTCGATCAACAAGGTCGATCCCGATGCCAAGATCGCCTATTCCGACCGGCGGGAATACCCCTTCGACTATCTCGTGCTGGCCTGTGGGGCGAGGACCTCTTTTTTCGGGAAAGACGAATGGGCCGAACACACCATTGGACTCAAAAGCCTCGGAGATGCCCATCGCATTCGGGCGCGGGTCCTCTCCGCTCTGGAACGTGCCGAGATCACGACCGATCTGGCCGAACGACGACGCCTGATGACCATCCTCCTAGTCGGAGGCGGTCCCACGGGCGTTGAGTTGGCCGGTGCCTTTTCCGACCTGGTGCGTCGCGCCATGCGCTCTGACTTTCGCAACATCGACCCCGCCGAGCTCAACATCATTCTCGTTCAATCCGGCGATCGGTTGCTCAAGCCCTTCGACCCCCAGCTCTCGGCCTATGCAAAACACCGCCTTCAAGACCTCGGGGTGGAGATCTTGCTGGGGCCGCGCGTGGATGATATTCAACCCGGCCGCGCCCACCTCAACGAGGGCTCCAGCTCTCCTCTGGTATCGGACGACAATTGGATCGAGGCGGAGACCATCATCTGGGCCGCCGGAGTGCAGGCCAACGACCTCACGAGGCAAATCGGTGTCGAGACCGATCGCGGCGGCCGAATCTCGGTCAAACCCGACCTTTCCATCCCCGGTCACCCCGACCTTTTCGCGGCCGGAGATATCATCAACCTGGTGGACAAGAACGGAGTGCAGGTCCCGGGGCTGTCCCCGGCCGCCGCCCAAGCGGGCAAGCACATCGCCAAGCTCCTGAAAGAGGAGGCCCGGCTCGAGACCACCACCCACGCCGGTCGCAAGGTTTCTCTCCGTCCGAAGTTCGCCTATTGGGACAAAGGCACGATGGCCATCATCGGCAAGAACGTCGCGGTGATGCAAACCCAACGAATCCGAATGAAAGGCCTTTTCGCTTGGATTTCTTGGCTTCTGGTGCACGTGGCTTTCCTCGTGGGATTCCGGGCAAAACTCTTTGTCTTGCTCCAGTGGGCCTATGCTTACCTCGTCGACAAGCCTGGTGCCCGCGTGTTTGTCAACCGGGGTTCCCGCGACTGAATCGAGTATCTCGTTGGACAAGCTACTTCCCTTACTCCTCCGCTCCGGAGCATGGGAAACCCGAGCTCTTTGGCTAAAGCCCGCTCTTGTCCTCCCTCGCTTTCATCGACATATTGAGCAGGAATTTCGCTCCGCCCCTTACCACTTCTCCCGGTGACCATTCCCACCTACATCACCATCTTTCGGCTTCTGTGTATTCCGTTTTTCGTCGCTCTGGCCATTTGCTACAGCCTGAGTGTTAAGGATGGAGCGGCGGACGAAACTCTGCGTTGGTCTGCTGTAGCCATCTTCATCATCGCCTCGGTTTCCGATGCCCTCGACGGTTATCTCGCGCGAAAGCTCAAGCAATTCTCGAAGCTCGGTGCCTTCCTCGATCCCTTGGCCGACAAGTGCCTCTTGCTCTTCGCCTTGACGACCTTGGCAGTCTTTCCATGGGGACCGGAAGGATGGCGCTTGCCGGTATGGTTCATTGTGCTCGTAGTCGTGCGCGACATCATCATCGTCGGGGGACTCTGGATTCTCCACCACTACCAAACCGGCGTTCAAATCAAGCCTCACTGGTCGGGCAAGGTCTGCACCGTGACCCAAATGATCGCGCTGGGTTGGGTGATGCTGAAGTGGGTCCCCTTTTCACCTCTCTATCCTGCGGTCCTCGCCTCCATCTTCACCATCTGGTCCGGGGTCTCCTACTTCCAGTTGGGGCTCACCCTCATCCGCAAAGCGCCATCCAACCATGAATAGACTTTTAGGATTCATCGCCTCGTTCGCTCTCAACGGAATCGGCGCCGCGGAACCGCTGGATGACTTTCTGAAGTCGCCTGCCCTCAAGACGGCTTCGGTTGGCTTCGCCATGGTCCCCCTGGATCCCCCGGAAGAAGGAGAAGATCCCTTGTCCGAGGTTCTGCACAATCCCGATCAGGCCCTAACCCCGGCGTCGGTGCAAAAAGCGATCACTACCGCGACCGCCCTGCAAATTTTGGGTCCGGACTACCGCTTCGTCACCAAACTCTATCGCTCGGGCGACGATGTCATCATCATGGGTGGGGGCGACCCCTTGCTGGCTTCCACCAGTCTCGACGCCGAGTTCCCCGCCTGGCACCAAGCCCTGTTAGATGCCGGAATGACCAGCATTGAAGGCTCGCTCATCGCCGACCCTTCTTTCTTTGAAGACTGCACCACCCCCAATCAGTGGCTCTGGGGAGATATCGGCAACTACTACGGGGCTGGCGCCTGTGGACTATGCTTTCACCGAAACAGCTTCGAGATCACATTCCAGCCTGGCGAAGTGGGACAGGAAGCGAAGATGCTCTCGGCCTATCCCCGGCCGCCCCGGGTGACCTTCCGGAACCACATGAAGACCGGAACCAGCGGCAGCGGCGACCAAGGCTACGCCTACAGTGGTCCGGAGCGCGACCTCATCACCCTCCGCGGGACAGTTCCCGCAGGTGGTCAGTTTTCCATCAAGGGCTCCCTCCCCAATCCGGCGCTCTCCTGCCTTTCGGCCTTTCGCTCCTATCTGAAAAAGAAAGACTTTCCCGTCAATGACATCGAAGTGAAGCGGGGAACAGCCCCAAAGGAAGAGGACCTTTTGCTCGCGGTGGAAAGCCCCTCTCTCGCGAAAATCATCGTCCCGACCAACATGAAGAGCGTCAACTTGAACGCGGAGTGCCTATTCAAAGCGCTGACCCCAGAGGGAAAGACCACGTCCTCACAGAAGGCCCTCCATACCCATTGGAAAGAGCAGGGAGTGGACCTCACTGGCTTCCTCGCCCACGACGGCTCCGGACTTTCGCCACAAAACACCCTCACCGCGCGACAGGTGGCAGCGATTCTCAAGCTCACCAATGAGTCCGAGCACGCCGCCACCTTTCGAGCCTCTCTTCCCATTGCGGGCCGCACGGGCACCATGCGTGGCTTTGGCCGGGGAACCGCTGCGGAAGGACGCGTCATGGCCAAATCCGGCTCGATGGAACGCGTAAGGGCCTGGGCGGGTTATCTGAAAACCGAGTCGAACAAGAGATTTGCCTTTGCCCTCCTCATCAACCACTACAACGGATCCGACTCCGCGGTCCGGAGCGCTGCTTCCCGCTTTCTCGCGAAACTATGCGAAGAGTGATTGGCGGGGGCTCTCGGTAAAAGGTTCGACAAAAGAGTCTTCCTTGATAAAGGCTAGGGGTCCGGCCGCTCCATGGCCCCAACCCCTCTCCCACCGTGCTCACTGTTGCTATCGTAGGCCGACCCAACGTCGGCAAATCCGCCCTCTTCAACCGCTTGGCTGGTCGCCGGATCGCGATCGTCCATAACCAACCGGGTGTGACGCGGGACCGCATTTCTGCGCCGGCTTCTCTGCCACAGACTCCCTGCGAGCTGATTGATACCGGCGGAATCGGTGAAGGCGCTGATGCCTCATTCTCCGATGCCGTGCAGACCGAGGCGGAATTGGCGATGGCTTCGGCGGACCTCATTCTCTTCGTCGTCGACGCCCGCTCGGGCTTGACCTCGGTCGACGAAGCTCTCGGGCGGGTCTTGCGCAAAACCCAAACTCCCATCGAGCTGATCATCAACAAGTCCGACACCGACGCCCAAGAAGACGACGGCAGCGAATTCGCACGCTTGGGCTTCGGAACCGGTCTCCGGACCTCGGCCGAGCATGGACGTAATATTCAGGCCCTCGCCGATCTAGTCGACGAACACCTTTCCCCCATCCAGGAGAAGATCGAGGAAGTTGCGGAATCCACCGAACGCGATGGACTCAAGATCGCCGTGGTAGGACGGCCTAATGCGGGCAAATCCTCGCTGATCAATGCCATTTTGAAAGACGAGCGCACCATCGTCTCGGACATCGCCGGCACCACCCGCGACGCAGTAGACATCCCCTACTCGCGCGACGGCGAACGCCACACCCTAATCGACACCGCCGGACTGCGGCAGCGGTCGAAGATGGACACCTCGGTCGAAGTCTTTTCCGCCATGCGCAGCGAGCGCTCTATCCGACGGGCCGACCTTTGCCTCCTGGTCATCGATCTGGATGCCGGCATCACGGCCATGGACCGCAAAATCGCGAGCACCATCCAGAAGGAAAACAAGCCCTGCCTGATTGTGGCCAACAAGTGGGACCTCTATCACCCCGACCTCCCCAAGCACGAGCGCTTGGAAAAGGCGACCGACCACATCAAACGCGAACTTTTCTTTCTCCACTACGCGCCCTTCACCTGTGTCTCCGCAATGAAGAACCAGTCCCTCGGTCTGGTCTTCAAGATGATCAACGAGATCCGCCGCGAGGCCCAGAAGCACATCACCACCGGACAGCTCAATCGTCTACTCGGAGATGCCCTGCTCAAGAACGCTCCACCGCAGAACAAGTCGCTGAAGAAGCGACTCAAGATCCTATATGCGACCCCGGCCGTGAACGATAAATACCGCGCGATTCCCGTTCCGGAGATCATTTTGTTCGTGAACGACAAAAGGCTGCTTTCCGACAACTACTCCCAGTATTTGGAAAACCAGATTCGCGAACGCTACCCCCACCCCGGAGTACCGCTCAACTTGTCGGCTCGCTCACGACGGAGGCCTGATAAGAAGGGTTAGGGCTTCCCCCGTCTAGTTCCCCATCAGTTGGGCGGCTTTCACGAAGTCTTCCGCCAGAGTGCGCGTTGCCGATTCACGCTCTTTCCGTGTCGAACGCTTGCCACGGAACAAGACATGGAGATTCTTTCCTCCGGGCAGTTCGATGAAAGAGTCATCGCGAAACAGTTCGAGCGCTTTCTCATCACTGGCAACCCCGTAGTAGTCTTTCAAGCCATGCTTCGTAACGGTATTCAGCAAAACCTCATCGCGATCCAGAATTTCGTTATAGCGCTGCTTTTGAAACTCGATCTCCTCGGATGGAATGGGATTGGAAAGAGTCAGGCCCACCCCGCGAGGTTCAATCCGGTTCATCTTTCCCAAGAATAGATAGCCTCCCACTCCACCGAGAACCAGCAGCAGTAGAACAACAAACGCGATAAATGCCTTCACGGAATTGTTTTAAGGCCGGCCCCAACCTGAGGTAAAGCGATTCCTTTGCCGAGCGCGGCAAGAAAACGGCTTCAATTTCGTCCGGAAGTCGTCCAGCCTCCCGCCCACCAAGATCCTCCATGACCTTTCCCGCCACTTCCGCCACCCGCCATACTCTGCCATGCGGCCTGACCGTAATCCTCGATCCCAATGCCAGCGCGCCAGTCGTCTCGGCCCAAATCTGGATCGAAGCAGGCTCCCGCCGGGAGCGTCAGCACGCGGGCGGAGGAATCTCCCACCTACTGGAGCACATGGTCTTCAAAGGCACCAAGTCCTTTGATTGTGCGACTCTCGCCCAATCCGTGCAGGAAAAGGGCGGACACTGGAATGCCTACACCTCATTCGACCGCACCGTCTACTACATCGATGGACCGGATAGCTCGACGGAGTTTTTCCTCCAGGCCCTCACCGAACTCGTCTTCTTTCCCACCTTCCCTCTGGAAGACTTCGAAACCGAGAAAGATGTCATCCGACGCGAGATCGATATGGGGCTCGACGACCCCGATAGCGTGGCCTCCCAGCTGCTCTTCTCCACCGCCTTCCAACACGATCACCGGCGCTTCCCTGTCATCGGGCATCTCGACCGCTTCAATTCCATCACCCACACCGAGATGGTGGCCTACCATGCCGCGCGCTATCGCCCGTCCAACGCCTTCCTCGTTCTCTCTGGTAACTTTGAAACCGAAGCGATTCTGGAAAAGCTCACCGAGCTCACCTCGGATATCCCCAATCTGCCGGTGGACGAGTTCCATGACGCCACCGAAGTCCGCGCGCTAGGTCGTCGCACGGAACGGAAGACCTTCTCAACCGCAGTCTCCCACCTCACCCTTTCCTGGCCCATTCCGACCAGTGCCGATCCCGAGTGTCCGGCCTTGGAACTCCTCGCCCAGGCAGTCGGCGGCGGGGTTTCCAGTCCGCTCTATCAGCGCTTCCGCGAGGAAAGCGGTCTCACCCACCACATCGGGATTTGGGCTTGGACCCCCAAGGACCCGCCCGGGCTCTTTGCCATCTCGGCAGAAGTCGATTTGGAAAAGCGGGACCAGACCGAGGAGGAGATTCTCGCCGAATTGCCAGCGATGATCGAGAATCTAACCGAAGCGGATCTCTCGAAGGCGTTTCGCCAAATCGCGGCTGCCCAGTTCCGTTCACTCACCACGGCCTCGGGGCGGGCATCAGACTTGGGCTCCAACTGGCACGAAGGCCGCAACTTGGATCTGACCCGCGATTACCTCACCGCTCTTTCGAAGGTCACCCTTGCCGACCTGAAGAACGTAGCCCGCAAATATCTCCGCGAAGAACTCCTCACGGTCACATCCCTGGATCCTGAAAAAGAACTCGAACGCGATCTCCACGTCATCACCGGCGCGGCCGCCGAGCCAATCTCGGAACACACTCTCAGCAATGGCCTGCGAGTCCTGCTAAAGCGTGACAAGCGGATTCCGGCAGTCTTCTTACAAAGCCCCTTCCTAGCCGGCCTTCCGAGCGAAACCATGTCCAAGGCAGGCTTGGGGCAGCTTCATGCCAGCAACTTTCTGAAGGGCACGAGCAAGCAGAGCGCCCTTGAGTTCAACCGCTCACTGGAATCACTGGGTGCCAAGCTCAGGCTCTCAACCGGCAACAACACCTCCATCCTCTCGGGTTTCTGTCTCAGTATGGACTTGCCGGATTTCCTTTCGCTGACAGGGGAAAGCCTCTGCCAGCCCCTCTTCCCCGCCGAAGCCCTCGAACGGGAAAAGGCAGCTCAGATCGCAGCGATTCAAGAGGCCAAGGAAGATCCCGCCCGCATGGCATTCTACCACCTGCGGAAGCATCTCTTTGGCGAACAGCATTACGGTATCCCCAAGCTCGGCTTGGAAGAATCGGTTGCCGGAATCGGTCGCGACGACCTCATAGCCCATCACGAGCGGGCCTTCCACGCCCAGAATACCGTCATGGCGCTTTATGGGGATTTGCCCGAAGACGAGGTGGTGCTTGCTCTCTTGGAAGAAAACCTCGCCGCCATTCCCAAAGGAGAAAAACTCGCCTTCTCCCCCGAGATCGCACGGATCCCCTTCGCGGCGGGTGAACACATCCACCGACTTGACCGTGAACAGGCCGTTCTCGCGATGGCGGTTCCCGGTCTCTCCTTTGATTCTCCTCAAGCGGTTGCGGCGGAGCTTTTGCAAGAGCACACCTCCAACATGGCCGGACCTCTCTTCACCCGTATTCGTGAGGAATTGGGCTTGGCCTACTATGTGTCTAGTAGCCAATTCCATGGACTAGGAACCGGGATGTTCGCGACCTACCTGGGAACCTCGCCGGATCAACTCGACCTCGCCCACCGCGAGTTGGTAGCCACCCTGGAGCAGATTGGCGAACAAGGCCTCTCCTGCGAGGAGCTGGAACGTTCCCGCACCGCGGCACTCTCCGGACACGCTTTGGATGAACAATCGATCTCCTCACAAGCACGTCAAGCCGCCCTGGACAGCGTTCTCGGGCTGGGCTTGGAGCACTCGAAGGAAAGCTTGGAAAAACTGAAGTCTATCCCACTGGAGGAAGTCAATGCCTTCACCAAGGAGCTCCTGAGCCAGACAACCGTAACCACGATCGTTAGGCCCGACGACAACAAGGCCTAAGAGCTTTCGCATCGAAACCGGCTTGGCGACAAGCCGGTCTTTTTTCATCAACTCTGCTCTTCAGAGCTTTTTCAAGACAGATCCACTATTCCAGTAGATGGTCTCGTTGACGTGATCGAAATCGTATTTCGCGCGTGGTTCGGAGGACGGCCTTTCCTCAAATCTTTCCTTCACTAGCTTTCGGTATTTCGACTTGTCAGGAACCGCATGGCGATACTGGTCCGCCACCAAACCGATTTCCGCAAATGGAATCGCAGGCATCCAATCTTCGCGCTCGCCTCTGTAGGAAAAGTCCAACTCGTCCACATCCGCGAAGATCTCCCGTGGCTCGATCTCACGAGTATCATGGAACTGCAAGCGGTCCTCTGGAATCTGGGGATGACGATAGGTCAATTGATTGCGCATCCCATGCCCCAAGGTGCCGCGCACATCATTTTCGATTGGAAGAAAACGCCACTCATTGGGCTGGTTCATCACTTTGGCGAAGGTGGGGTACTTGATCCAAGGCTCCTGATTCCAGCCCTCCTTTCCAACGACCTGCTCGCAGCGCCAAATGTAATCATGCTTGTCACCACGCTTCAGCTCCCCCGAGTCAAAGCGGGCCAGGTTCTTCACCCTTCCCTTCCAATCCCCAATGATCCGCACCCACACTCCATAGTTCCCATGGAGAAAGATGTTTCCATACACCTTCAGACCGGTGCCCCCGTTGATGGCGAGCGAGCCATGCCCGGTTTTATAGAAAATGTTTTCGATGACTTCCGTTCCTGACTGATGGTCGTCGAGCATGATGCCTGAACGAGTCATGAGACCATCTGTCGACATGATGTGATGAAGGAAGTTGTGCTTCAACTGCACCCCATAGCCCCAAAACTCCGCCCCAGAATAAATGGTCGCACCATCCCCTTCTTCGAAACCGATGTTGAAAAGTTCGTTGCGCTCAATGAGGTGATCATTTCCCCGGAAGACAATCGCCTGCCCCGGAATATTGTGCATCAGGTTGTTCCGAAAAACATTCCCCACTCCACTAATCCCAGCCGCCGGAGAAACTCCATTGAGAGCGTCGAGATAGAAGTGGCAATTCGAGACCTCATTGCCCGCCGGAGTGATCTCAGTCGGACTGGCGACGCCTCCCGACAAGCTTACGAATCGAGTGACGTCAAAGACATCATAGCCGGTTACGGTGTTGTTTTGTCCATTCACGGAAATCGCAGAAGCGGTGGAGTTGAAGAGCTTACCGCCCGCAACCAGATTGTCGGTTCCGCCCGCAATCTTGACAATATGACCACTGGCGAAGCCTTGCGCGCTGAATCCCAGGAATCTGAGATGACTGGCATTTTCCAAATGGAGGAAACCGCTCCCCGCACTGATGGCGAGACGGGTCTCGGGGGAAATCTCATCGACCGGCCAAAGGTAGAGAGCCTTGCTACTAGAATCATAGTACCATTCTCCAGGCTCATCGATTTCGCAGAGTAGATGATAGTAGGCCTGACGGGACTGAAACTTGTGCACCATTTCGTCCAATCCGTAGCGGGATTGGCGCACGAAGCGGATGGCCCCCGTCGCCGGGTCCACCGAGCGGACTTGTAGCTGGGAGCGATACCACTGCGCGGAAAGGTAGCCGTAGGTCATCACCTTGCGGCTCTCCTCCAACTCCTTCGCCCACTGGGAAAAACTTCCAGCCGGCTTTTCCCGGAGAGTGATCAGGGCCCCTTTGGGTTCATCCCAAGTCCCCATCACCGGATTTTTCTGAAAGCGGGTGCCTTCATCAGCCTCTAACAGCTCCTTGGCGTGAGCGAAGCCCACGTTGGGAAAGCGCGAAAGATGAAGAAGCTCCTCTCCCTGCGTTAGAAGACAAGAAGTCGGCGAAGCCTTCTGCAAGGTCCGAATCGCTACCTCGTCGCGAATGGGCAATCGCACGACCTTTCCACGGGCTTCTTCGGAAAGTCGGGCCAGCTCGGACTCTTCCTTGACCAACGAAAGCCCCTCCAAAGAAAGCGCCTGCGAACCACCGAAAGTCACCGGACCGGTCGCACGGTAGGTAATCGGGGCGTCGGAGGTCCCGCTATCTTGTGGACCGAATGTGATGGGACGGTCAATCTGGTAGTTCCCTCCGTCTACCAGAACCTCGATGGGACTGGTTTTGGGAAGGCTCCGCACATGGTCGCGGGCGGCTTCGAGGCTCGGAAACACCTCCGGTCCCACGCGGAAGCGACCTTCCGCAGGGATAAGGGTGAGAGCTGAAAGGATGAGAAATAGAGGGGTTTTCATGGGTCGGTGTAGTTCGGGAAAACTACTGCCGCCCGTCCCCTATTTCGCCCCTTGTTGATACTTTTTCGGAAGAAGAGAGATGATCTCCCCCGCATTCGCCTTCCCTGCCGACCAGTCGACCTTTGACAAAACCTCTCTCGCTTCCCCGTCCAAGGGCAGACGATATCGGTCACAGAAGAGCGGGCTCAAGTCCTTCTTGGCCGCGACCGATGAGCAAACCAACATCGAAACACACTGCCGCAGGGCGCCATCACCATCTTTCGCTCTTTCGGGTTGTATGGTTCGCAGATTTTTGAAGAAAGCGGCCACCCAATCGTTCCCGCCATTTTCCTTCCGCAACTTCAGCAACAAGGAGGCGTAGATCACATTCTGATCGGTGGGACCAATGGCCTTCCCGTTTTCATCCTTCAATCGGTTCACTTTCTCCGAGAGACCACCATGGGTGGTGAATGCCTCAACGAAGTCCAAGTCACTCTTTTCGTATCCATCGACGGCTCCCACAATGATGTCCCTGGTCCGCTTGTCGTTATCGACCAACCCGAGGGTCTCCACGCACACATAACGCATAAAGACCGCGAAACCGGTGGTGAAACAAGAGTGCCGGTCGCCGAAAGTATAGAAATTCCGCCCCATTTCATAGAAGTAGGCGTGCGGAACAGCTTTCGGGTTCTTCTGCAAAGCCGGATAGTGACCATCGTAGAAGCGGGTCATCTCAATTCCGGTCGCTCCCACATAACCACAGCCATAGCCGCAACTCAGGTCGTTGGCAGGCAGAGCGACAATCGTGGGCTTGCCCTCATGAACCTTCAGCGGCCGTGGCTTGCCAGCCGTCAACTTTTCGTAGAGCGCCCAGCCGTCGTCCAAGTGGCCAAGAAATGCCGTCAAGGTCTCGCGATCAAAATCGCCTTCGGTAGTGACCAAGGTCACTCGTTCACTGGCCCACGGAATCATAGGAACATTCAGCCCCTTGGCCTCCCATCTCTCGGGATAAAAAGCCATGGCAGGATAATCAAATGGATCCCCAGGCTTAACCTCTCCGAAAGACTGGTGCACTCCCCCGAAAAATACCGCCCCCAAGATGAGGGCTCCACAGCTGAATGTTCTTGGTAAAAATTTCACTCCGTCTCTCTACTCCACCGCAAAAGCGAAATCGTCCAAAAAAAGACCAAGAGTTTCTAACAGCCAGAAAAATCCGTTCCTCCATCTTTCTTGCACACTTCTCAGGGCACGAAAAAATCTCCCGCAAGAAATTTGGGCAAAAAAACACCTGAACGTCAGTTACTTAGAAGGAGACATCCTAACCCTCGCGCTGGAGATAATATTTTTTCAGCGCGCACCTCGGTTCACTCCCGGGCGCAGGGGTCAAGAACTCCGACCTACAAAACATCAAACCATGAAAAAAAAACCACAAACCCAGTCCCAGCTTACCGCCTTCGTGGCCCTATGCGCCCTCTCCACCTTACCCCAAGCGTCAGGCGCGGTCTTAATCGGGGCAGAAATTGGAGCAGGCAACGGCGACTTCAACTATGCGGGAGGAGCTACCACCAATCCGAGCTCTCTTACGGTGAACGAGAACATTCCCCGCGATCGAGCTTTGATTGGCACCCCTACCACTGGACAAAGCATCACGATCTCCGGCTGGACCTTTGTCCGCGTCTCCTACAGTGGAGGAAACAATGCCTTTGGTTTGGACGGTAATTTCGGATTCGATGACGCGACCTTCGAGCCCGCCAACACAGGCTCCGGGCAGGCTTTTCAAAACGGAAACTCCAATGCCACTATTGACCTCGTTGCAGATACCATCAATCACACTGGTGGAGCTGGGGACGCCTTCGATCTGACCTATCTGCTGGGCTCCGACAGCGCCGGCGGCATATCCACTGCCACTCTCACTCTCGACAGTGGTCTGGCCAGCGAACAGGCCATTACCTTCACCACACGGTCTCTTGCCGGAACCTCACGCACCGGAGCAAACACCATCTCCGAGAGCTACATTTCCACCGGCTCCTACAGCACCGTCAATCTCACCATGCGGCTTGGGAACTCCTCTGGCAGCACTCGAGTTCTAGTCGATGATGTTCGCCTGAATGTCATCCCCGAGCCCTCTACGGCGCTTTTGGGCGGACTCGCCTTCCTGGGCATGCTGCGTCGACGCCGATAGCATCGCAAACATTTGCTCCTTCCAGAAATGCGTCCTCACGCGAGGGCGCATTTTTTTTGCCGAACGACCGCTTTCTGTGCCAGACTCTGGCAATGAGCGAACCCACCCTCGCCCCGCCCGGCGCAGGCCTGCCAGCACCAGAAGCCTTCGTCATTCGCCGGTTGGTTTTTCCAGTCCTGCAGATGCGACTCTCCAAATCTCGCTCGCTGGAGCTTTTCAAGAAATCAGGCGAAACCATTCTCCCGCTCGTGAGTGACCTGGATTTGACGACCTTCACCACGCCGGTTCTCATCAAGCGATTGCCTGGATTAGAAGACTCCTCGCGCAACTGGTCCGTCGAGCAAACCCTCGAGCACATTCAGATCGTCACCGCGGCTGCGCTCTACATCATCAAAAAACTCGAATCCAATCGCCCGCTCGACTTGCCGGTCCGCACGCAGGACGTCAAGCCGTCCGGCGGCATCGGGTTGGACCGCTTGCGCTCCTTTGGACAGTATTTGGAAGAAACTCCCAAAAAGATTGCACAGTTCGAGTTCACTTCCCAAGCCACCCACCATCACCCGTGGTTCGGCGAACTCACCTCCCTCGACTGGCTCCGGCTCATCGCCTTTCACCAAGACCTGCACCGCAAGCAGATCGAGCGAATTCTCGCGCCGGCCTCTTGTTGAGGCTAGCGAAGAACGAAAGCAGTTGGCTTTCTAAAACCAAATCGCCTGAAAGGGGCACCGCCACGAATCCGTTTATTGTTTTGCAAGCTGGTCAACCCCCAGCTAACTTACCGACATGCCAAACCTAGGTGGACCTGAAATTCTGATCATTTTCGTGATCGTGCTTCTTCTCTTTGGAGCGAAGAAGATTCCTGAACTTGCACGTGGACTTGGAAAGTCGATGGGCGAATTCAAGAAAGCTCGTGAAGAGTTCGAGGACGAAATCAAGCGCGCTGCGGACGATGTGGATCTCGACAAGAAATCTGATTCTCCAGCAAAAAGCGAACCTCGCCAAAGCTAAGATGCGCTCTTCCTTGATTCCATTTTTCAAAAACGCCCCCCTCATGGCTGGGGCGTTTTTTTTGCTTTTTTCCAATGTTGGCTGCAAGGAACAGTCCGGGCAAACCGACAAATGGATCAGTAAACCGGACGAAAAAGAGCTCGCCGCTTCTCCCACTGAACAAGTGGAAAAGGCTGAGGAAGCGGCTCCAGAGACTGCGCCTGGCGAAGAGACCGTTCGCTTTTTGTCCTACAATTTGGAGAACTATCTGACGATGCGCCGTGGCAAATCGTATTTGCCCAAGCCTGAGAAAGAAATCGACGCCCTGATCGGCATTATTGCCCGCCAAAAGCCGGACATTCTGGGCATTTGTGAGATTGGCAAAGAAGATGACCTTCTCGACCTACAAACCCGCCTCAAAAATGTCGGGATCGACCTCCCTCACTATGAACACACCGGCGGAGCCGACGATACCCGCCACCTCGCGCTCCTATCCCGCTACCCGATTGTCGCGACCGATTCGCAGAGCGACCTCAGCTTCGAACTGACTGGTCAGTCCCGGGTCATTGGTCGTGGAATCTTGGATGCTACGGTCGATATTGGCGGCAGTGAACTGCGATTCCTCGGAGCCCACCTGAAGTCCAAGCGCGAAATTGAAGATGCGGACCAAGAGCTGATCCGCCAGGCGGAGGGACGCCTTCTGCGCGAACACGCCGACGCCATTCTGCGAGAGAAACCAGAGACCATGCTCATCGCCTACGGCGACTTCAACGATACCATTGGCTCGAAAACCCTCTCCATCGTGCGTGGGAGGCGCAATTCCAAGACTCACATGCCGGACTTCTACTTCAAGGACTCGCGCGGTGAATTGTGGACCCACTTTTGGGACTATCAGGACGTCTATTCTCGCTTCGACTACGTTCTTTTCTCTGAAAGCCTGAAGTCCAAATTGGATGGCAAGGCCTGCGGCATCGTAGACGATCCTCGCTGGGGCGAAGCCTCCGATCACCGCGCTCTGCTTTTTGTCGTTCGGCCATAAAAAGAGCGGCTCCTGCGAGATTTTTTGAGAAGAGACGTAGACATGGCGACCCGTCATGTCCGCTCGCTTCTGCATCACCCCAATCCGCTGCCTTCTCTGCGTTTTCCTGTTTTCTACTCTGGCCAAGGCCAACTTTACCCATCCCGGGGTCGCTCACAGTCAGGATAGCCTCGACTTTGTCCGCCGCATGATCGCGGAAGAGAAACAACCATGGAAGCAGGCCTGGGAGGAGCTCGAGGATTCGCGTTTTGCCAGTCTCGCTTGGAAGCCGCAGCCCTACCCCCACGTCGAGCGGGGCTCCTATAACAACCCAAACATCGGCTCCAGCGACTTCACCTCCGATGGCTCCGCCGCCTACACCCACGCCCTTCAATGGACCCTTTCGGGCGAGGCCGCCCACGCCAAGAAAGCTGCCGAGATTCTAGACGCTTGGTCGTCTACTCTCGAGTCGATCTCCAACAAGGACGCCCGCCTCCTCGTTGGGATGTCAGGTCATCAGTTCGTCAATGCCGCCGAATTACTCAAGCACACTTGGGACGGTTGGCCTGAGAGTAATCAGCAGCAGTTCTCCAGAATGCTTCGCGAGATTTTCTATCCTATCATTCAAGACTTCTACCCCTCCGCGAATGGCAATTGGGATGCCTCCATGATGCAAACTATGATCGCGATGGGCGTCTACCTCGACGACCAAGAATACTTTGACCGCGCCGTCGATTACTACCGGAAGGGTCAGGGAAATGGAGCAATCCGCAACTATTTCAAGGAATCCGGGCAATGTCAGGAAAGTGGCCGCGATCAGGGTCACACCCAAATGGGTCTCGAGTTCCTTGCCAACACCGCCGAGACTGCATGGCTTCAAGGAGTCGACCTCTACGGCGAAGCAGACAACCGATTACTCAAGGGCTTCGAATACACCGCCAAATACAACTTGGGCGAAGAGGTCCCCTACGAGCCCTACAAGAGCTTCGAGGGTCGATATCACTACAAGAAAATCTCTGACGACTCGCGCGGCCGTCTCCGCAAAATGTATGAGAAGGTCTATAACCACTATCATAACCGCCGATCTCTCGATGCGCCTTGGACAAAGAAAGCCGCTCTCAAAAATCGTCCTGAATCCAGAGCTGGCGGCTGCCTGCCCTGGTGCACATTGATGTATGCCAACAATCCCGGCCCAGCCGTTCAAAACTAGATCCCCCAGAAAATTGGAATCAGGAAGCTGGCGGTGATCCAGAGGATGACGGCCAGCGGGAATCCTATCCGGAAAAAGTCGCCAAACTTGTATCCCCCAGCCCCGAAGACATAGGTGTTGGTTTGATAACCAATCGGGGTCGAGAAGCTGGCCGAGGCCCCAAACATCACTGCAACTACGAGCGCCCGGGGCTCGATCCCCATTTGAACTCCCAATTGCATTGCCAGAGGAGTCAGCAAGACCGCCACCGCCTGGTTGCTAACCAACTCGGTGAGAACCGCAGCCAGCAGATAGATCAACGCGATGATCAAGCGTGGATCCATCCCTCCGCAGATGGCTTCAACCTGAGTGGCGATTGCCCCCAGAAGACCGGAGTTGATCATCGCCAGACCGATTCCCAGCATGCCCATGATCAGAAAGATGATGCGCCAGTCGATGGACTCATATGCCTCCTTGGGATCCAAGCAGCCCGTTAGCATCACAAAGATAACCGCACCCAGGGCCAGCTGCACCGTCGGGATCTTGTCAATGACTCCAAAGCCACCCAGAGCCCCCAAAAGAACGAAAACCAGCAAAGAACCAATGGCCCAAGGAGCCTTCTTGGTCCGAAACTCCTTGGTCGTCGGAGCACTCAAGTTGACAAAGTCACGCTGCTCGAAGAGGCGCCGCATCTTTTCCGCAGATCCCTGGACCAGGAGAGTATCACCAAAGGCCAGCTTCGTATCCTCGAACTTCTCCTGCAGGTTTTTTCCGCGGCGGTGCACCGCCAGGATAATGACCCCGAACTTTTGGCGAAACTTGATTTCGGAAAGAGACTTGCCAACCAAGGTCGATTCCGGGCCCACAATTCCCTCCATCAGCATGGCGGACTCAGTCTGAACCCCCTCGAGCCCGAATTCATCCTGGCTCCCCTTCACTTCGATCCCTTCGGTCTTGGAGACGTCAAGCACACCATCCGGGCTTCCCTTGAAGAACAATTCGTCGAGCTCGCGGAAGCGTATCTCCTTCAGCGGAACACGAACCCGCAGACCGTTGCGGCGCACCTCAATGAGCCTGAGCTTCTTAATCTTGGCAAAGGGAGTCTCGCCAAATTCTTTCCCGACCAAGGGAGAACCCTTGCTGAGGTAAGCATGGGTGATGAACTCGCGGGAACTCTCGGTGTCGATGAGCGAGGCCAAGGTCGTCCGATCAGGGAGGAGCTTGCGACCGAAAAAGTAGAGATAGACCGCAGTGATGACGCAGTAGATCACTCCCATCTTGGTGACCTCGAACATTCCAAAGGTCTCCAATCCCTGTCCCTCGGCTATGCCTGCTGCGATGAGATTGGTCGAAGTTCCAATGATGGTCACCGTCCCACCCACAATCGCCGCATAGCTCAGCGGAATGAGGAAGCGGGAAGCCTTCCACTCCTTTCGCCGACAGATTCCCAAAATGATGGGCATGAACACCACTACAACCGGCGTGTTGTTCACGAAGCCGGAGAGCAAGGCGACAATGACAATGAGCCAGAGCAACATCGTCTTCTCCGTCTTGCCTGCCAATTCCTCAAACCAGTCCCCCAGAGTTTCGATCACACCGGTTCGCTCCAGCGCGGCGCTAAGCACAAACATGCAGGCAATGGCCAGCGGCGCGGGGTGGGAAAAGACACTCAACGCCCCCGCAATCCCCTGCAATGGAAGGATGCCAACGGCAACGCAAAGGAACATCCCCAGAATGGCAACGACCTCCACGGCCACCCATTCTTTGATGAAAGAAAGAAAGACGACCGCAATCAGGATCGCCAGAAACCAGTATTCCCAGTGTTGCGGCATTCGATAGCTTCAGTCTTAACCTGGAACTGCTCTTTTCGTCAGTTCAATTCTGAAGAAGTCGTGAGGACCAGCGGAAGCCGCCTCGCCTCTATCAACCCAATCGGTAGACGATACGGGCTTTGGAGGTGTCGTAGGGAGACATCTCCATTTTGACTTTGTCCCCGATGACCAGACGAATGAATCGCTTGCGCATTTTGCCCGAGATATGGGCGAGAACTTCGTGACCGCTCGGCAACTCCACCTTGAACATGGTGCCAGCCAATACCGCGCTAACGGTTCCTTCGACCTCCACGGCCTTAGCTTCACCATCCTTGGCGCGGATGTTGTCTTTCTTAAACCCCGGGCCTCCACGGCCTCTTCCGCCGCGTCTGCGGCCTCCCCCTCCTCGTCTTCTTGGCGGTCCTGCGATAATTTTCCTTTGGTTAGTTAAACTGCGGCCAGAGCGGCGCGCGTCGATAAGATGGCCCCAAAACCATGTAATGACAATCGAAAAGTTCGGCAGAGAAGCTGCAAAATCCCCTTGTTGTCTGGGTTTGAAACTCTTCGGCCCTGGATTTTTTCTCGGACACAAAAAGGGCGGCCTACCCAGACCGCCCCTTTTTTGCTACTTGTTCCTTGAGATTAGATTAACAGGCTCCGCTGCGCTTGAAGAAGGTCAGGGCCATGATGCGAAGGTCCCAGAGGAAGTTCCAGTTCTCCATGTAGTGGAGGTCGAACTTGATACGGGTTTTCAGGCAGGTATCACCGCGAAGGCCGTTGATTTGAGCCCAGCCGGTCAGGCCTGGCTTGATGTTGTGGCGCAAGTTGTAGTGCGGAATTTCTTCTTTGAAGTCCTGAATCAACTCAGGGCGTTCGGGACGAGGACCGACCAGGCTCATGTCGCCACGAAGAACGTTCCAGAACTGAGGCAGCTCGTCGATGTTCCAACGGCGCATGAAGGCTCCGACCTTCAGGCAGCGAGGGTCGTCCTTGACGGTCCAACCGGGAGAACCACTGGCCTCGGCGTCGATTTTCATGCTGCGAATTTTCAGGATTTCAAAGGGCTTTCCGTCCAATCCAAGGCGAACCTGCTTGTAGATGAGGGGTCCCTTGGATTCGGCACGCACCATGGCCATGAAAAGACCAATCACTGGGCCAAAGATTGCGAGACCAGCAAGTGCTCCCACGATATCGAAGGCACGCTTGATGATGCTGTTCAAGGCATGGTGAAGAGGAAGCTGGCCCACTCCGAGAAGTGGCATGCCGTTGACGGTCTCGAGCTTGAGGCTGGAAACAAGAACCTGGAAGCAACTCGGAACCAGCTTGAAATCGATGAACTCGCGACCACAGATTTCGGAAACCTCCATCAAAGTAACACGGTCAGCGGCCCCGTTAACGGCGATAAGCATGTCAGCGTCTTCAGCGCGAATCGCCTGACGCAAGTCCGCGAACTCACCCAGAACCGGAACATTGAATGGAGGCTCGCTTTCGAACTTGCCGTCCTGCGGGCGAATCACTCCAGCGACCTGAATCAACTCCGTGCTTCCACCAGTCATGCGGCTCACAGCGGCCTCACACTCCTCGTTCCATCCGAGGAATACGACTTTCTGGCGAAGCGCTTTGCCCCATGCACAAGAGCGAATGACGGTGTGGAAAACATAGCGCCATCCCAAAAGGGCCACCATCGCAGCATTGCCGGCAACTACGCAATAAATCCGGCTAATCGCAGGGTCAATCTTCAGCACCAGAGCCAACGAAAGGAAAAGAACAGACCAGGAAACACAGACCTGAAAGATCGCTTTCACCATTGGACGGAAGGTCAAAAAGCGCTTGGGGTCATAGAGACGATAGTTGATCGCCAGAGCCATCATCACCACGGTTCCAAAGACCAAGTGCCCAACGTAACTTTTCAACGTCAGGCTCAAGTCTTCGACTCCAATCGAGCCCAAAACGGTTTCAAAACGGATGAGATAGCCCACACAAAGCGCCAGGATGATCGCCAACAGATCGCCCATGAAGCTGGTGACGACTAACTTCTGATGAGCCATGCCCGGCCGCTTCCGAGACCGAAGCTCATAGAGCGGCTTCTCCTCGGGTTCGGGACACGCGGCCTCGAAGGGAACAATTTTCGCAGAATTCATTAAACAGGGTGAACGGGTTGAACGGGTGTTCGGCGCTTTAGAGCAGTGTTTCGTTCCAAAGGCCACATCTGTTTTATAAAAATTATCCGGAAAGGGAAGTAGTTTTTATAAATTCTTAATAACGCGCTCTTATTAATTTTATAAGATTAAGGTTCTAAATATCATGACATTTAATTAATCTTAAATAATTTCTCCCAGTCAACTTCCTCTCAAAAAGAAGAGCAATAAGCTGAAAAACAGAGAGTTAAGAGCCAACCACACGAACTCTCCCGAGAAAAAACAGAGGCCTTCTCACCCCGATTGGGAGCCCATCTTTGAAGAACAAAGGGCGAAAACCGGCCTTTATATTCGTCGATTCCCAAGTGCTTCCACCGCAAGAAATACCTCCTGAAAGGGCAAATCTGCGAAAATCCCGAAGGCTCGATGCCTCTTGAGACCCGTTCCTGCACTCGCCGGACTGGCAATTCCGCACAGAAAGCGAGCCATCTGTTTCGGATTTCGCAAAGCCGCCTGCCGCTCTGCCATCAGAGTTTGAATCAGTTCCAAATCTTCCAAACTGAGCTCCGGATAGGCTCTCTCCGGCAAAGGCTGGGCCAGGCCGAGACACGCGCTACACTTTCCACAACGCTCAGCATCTTTCTCTCCGAAGTAACCCAAGAGGTGGGTCGTGAGGCACTCGGTCTCTCCCAGAAAGTCAACGACACTCTCGAGGCGGGCGACATCGCGTTCTTCCCGTCCGGTGAAGACTCGGGCCATTTTCTCTGCAAGCTCACGCACGATGGTCGCATTCGCCTCCTTCAAGCGGCGGTAGCGTTTGCGGACCTTGGAGGGTTTCACGATGATGTCGCCATGGGACTCGAGCCAATCGAAGGTCTTGGCGATTTTGTCGACAGGCTCCCCGAGCGTATTTGCCGAGTCCTCCAGCGAGAACGACAACCAGCTACGGCCTTCCCGACCAGTCACGAAGAGCTTTTGCAAGAATTCCTGCCGCTCCGGGCTGTGTCCGGAGAGAGTCTGCGCCTGCCCACGGAGAAAACGCACCGCCCGCTCAGCGTAAAAGGCTCCCAAGGCCTCAATCCAGCCCTCCAGCTCGAGATAGGCCAAAAAGGTCTCCATCACCACGGGCTTGACGTCACAGCTGCGGCTGAGGTCGTAGAGACTGAGGTCAAAATGCTCCCCTACCAGGAGAACGTGTTCGGCCACGCTCTTGATCGCCTTTTGGTCGGGAGTGTCTCCATAGATGAAATTCTCCAAGACGATGAGGTCATTCAGACAGGCGAGCACCTCGCAGTGGGCTGGCTGGCCATCACGCCCCGCCCGTCCGACCTCTTGCACATAATTCTCCAAGGTCTTGGGCAGGTTGTAGTGAAAGACCGCACGAATCCCGCTTTTGTCGATCCCCATCCCGAAGGCGATGGTGGCTACCACGACACGCACTTTATCCTCCATGAAGCCGCTTTGAACTTCTTCGCGAGCCTCCGCCCGCATCCCCGCATGGTAGGCCCGTGCGGAAATCCCCGCCCGCTGAAGAATCCCCGAGACTATCTCGGCGGTCTGCTGCAGCGTCACATAGACAATGGCCGGGCCCTCGGTGGCCGCGACTCTTTCCGCAATCAGCTCGTCTCTTTCGGCCAAGGAACACGGGGTGACATGGAGCGCCAGGTTCTCGCGGCGAAAACCGGTCTGCACCGCGTCTTCCTTCGCAATCCCGAAGGCCCTCTGAATATCCTTGGCCACCTCGGGGGTCGCGGTCGCGGTGAGGGCCAGACAACGCTTGATCCCGAACTGGACCGCCGCTTCCGCCAGCTTCAGATAATCGGGTCGAAAATTATGGCCCCACTCCGAGATACAGTGGGCTTCATCCACCGCAAGCAGCTCGATGGAGCTTCCCTTGAGCGCATTCCGGAAGCGCTCGTTGGCAAAACGCTCGGGCGCCACGTAGAGCAGCTGAATCTCCCCCGCGCCCAGCTTGCGATAGACTTCCTGCACTTCGTCCCTATCCAGCGAGCTGTCCAACCGCTCCGCCGCCACTCCCCGTCCCCGCAACACATCGACCTGCTCGCGCATCAATGCCATCAGGGGCGAGACCACCAGAGTCAATCCCGGCCACATCAGCGCCGGCAACTGATAACACAGGCTCTTGCCACCCCCGGTGGGAAAAATCGCCAGGGCCGAGCGCCCCTCCAACAAAGTCTCCACCACTTCCTGCTGCCCCCCACGCAAGGAATCAAAGCCGAAGACCTCGCGCAATGCGGTGGGATAGTCGGGGTAGGAAGGGGTCATCACCTCCATCCCTAGCAGCCTCCTCCCCATCCCAAAACGCTAAAGAGAGTTCACCAGTGAGGACTGAAATCTAATCGCTTCCATCGGTTGCACCTAACTTCGCGCCATGTTAGCTTCGCTCCCTCGCCCTTCGGATGAAAAGAATTCTCTTACTCTCCTGCTCGATGGCTCTGCCCTTTTTCCTAACCAGTTGCGCTGCCATTGCGGAATCCGCCGTCGAAGGTCTTTTTGGCTATGATCGCGACAAAGACGATCACTACTACAGTGACTCTCGTGAGAAAAGAGAGCGACGCGCCCAGTATCGGACGCAGGGAAAACCCTCCCTCAGTCTCGACTAACCCCTCCTAGCGCCTTTACCCATGACCGAACGCTGGCTTCTTGCCCTTGCTACCGCCTTCGCTGCCTTTGCGGCTGTTAACGCCTGGCGCTCCCTTCTCGGCGGGCACCGCAGCCGATGGACTTTGCCCCTGCTGGGCCTCACCTTTATCGCCCAATTGATGGCTCTCGGTCTGCGGGGCGAGATGCGAGGCGCCTGCCCTCTCTCCGACCCGGGCGAAATTCTGGCCTTTCTCTCCTGGTCCCTCGTTCTCTTCTACCTGATGGTCGGCCCGACCTATCGCCTGTCCCTGCTCGGCCTTTTCACCGCCCCTCTGGTGGTGATTCTGCAGCTCATCGCTCTCATCCCGGAGCTCATGACGCCCAATCCCCCGCACGTCGAAAGCACCGATGCCTGGCGCGAGGCTCATGCCGCCCTTTCCGTCCTCTCCTTCGGCTCCCTCACCCTCGCGGCCGTCTCGGGCATCATGTTCGTGATTCTCGACCACTTGCTGAAGGAGAAGAAGCTCACCGGCAACCTCTTCAACAACCTCCCCTCGGTCCACAACCTCATCGACTCCACCAAACGCCTGTTGCTGATCGGCCTCGTCATTCTCACCATTGGGATCGTGGCCGGCTTCCTGACGCCGAACTTGGGCTTCAACGTCCACCTCGTGGTCGCCTCGATTGTCTGGATCGCTTATGCGGTTCTGGTCTCCCTCGCCTACGTTCGCGGTTTGCCCCCCCACAAGCTCGCCTTCTCATCGGTGGTCCTCTTCCTCGTCTCCATCTTCGCCTTTGGCATCCTCTAGCAGCACGACCATGAAACTCTTCTGCTTGGGCCTGAACCACGAGACCGCTCCCGTCGAGCTACGGGAAAAAGTCTCCATCGCCAACACCCACCTCGGGGAGGAATCCACCGCGCTGGTCGCCTGTGACACCATCGCGGAAGGGGTCGTGATCTCGACCTGCAACCGCACCGAGTTCTACCTCGCTGCCGAGTCCATCGAGGCTGCCGCCGTCGCCCTCGCCGACCACCTGCAGACCCGCTTCGGGCTCACCACCGACGAGCATTTTTACGAAAAGCACGCTCGCGAAGCCGCCTTCCACCTCTGCCGCGTGGTCAGTGGACTGGACTCCATGGTCCTCGGCGAAACCGAAATCTTTGGCCAAGTGAAGAAAGGCTATGCCGCCGCACTGGAAGCCGGAGTCACCGGTGGGGTCCTCAACCGACTCTTTCAGCGCGCCTTTTCGGTCGGGAAAAAAGTGCGCAACTCCACCGGCATTCAGGAAGGCCAGACTTCGGTCGGCAGTGTCGCGGTCGACTTGGCGGAAAAGATTTTCGGCCACCTGCGGGACTCCCAGGTCATGGTCATTGGGGCGGGCGAAATGTCGCGCACCACGGCCCAGTCCCTCCTTTCGCGCGGCGCACACAGCATGTTCGTCACCAACCGTTCCTACGACAAAGCCGTCGCGCTCGCCGACGAAATGGGGGGTTCTGCCATCCGCTTCGACGATTGGGAAGAGTCCTTGCAAAAGGTCGACATCATCATCTCCTCCACCGGCGCGCCCCACCACGTGATCAAGCCCGAGCACATCGAAAAGGTGCGCCGCCGCCGCAAATACCGCCCCATTCTAATGGTCGACATCGCCGTCCCCCGCGACATCGATCCCCTCGTCGGTGACATCGACGAAGTCTATCTTTACGACGTCGACGGCCTCCAGGTCCTCGCCGCCGAAGCCCGCAAACGCAGACAAGAACAGATCCGCATCTGCGAAGCGATCATCGAAGAAGAATTGGGCAAAACGCAACTACCCGGCCTCTAGCGCGCCCCCCACCTAACACCGTCACGGAGTGTCGACTTCAGTCGTCACGAAATCACAGGCCCAACACACCCGGGCCCTAACCAAGCGGAAACGAACCCAGCCCCCACCGCTCCAATAAACAACCCCAGCTTATTGCCAAGCCCCCTTCTCAATTCGGCCACCCAAATCTAATCTATCTCATCAATCCTGGTCCAATTTCAAAGCAACTCCCCCCTTGAAATCCTCTTGACTACCCCCTCTTTAAATGTTCTTTTGAACACATGTCTGCCGTGCCCATTTCCGAGCTGCGCCGCCAATTGCGCGAGCGTTTTCCGGCTGCGCACGAGGATCGCCCGGCAGCGGAAAGCTACCAACTCCGGGGAATGCCCCCGTTACCAAAGGGAACAATTACCGAATTGGTAACCCCACCTTCGGTTTCGGGATCCTCCTTACTCCTTTCGCAGTTACTGGAAGACGAACCGGAAAACCGCGAACTCCCTCTCGCCCTCATCGACCCCGGCGATCACTTCGACCCCGCCTCCTATCGCCCGCGACGGCCCTTGCTCTGGCTCCGTTCGGCCAATCCCAAAAAATCACTTCAAGCCGCCGACTTGTTAGTTCGCGACGGTAACATTCCCCTCGTCTTGCTCGACTGCTCGCTCACCCCTTTGCGCGAACTCCGTCAGATTCCCTCCTCCTCCTGGTATCGCCTCCGCACCTTGGCGGAAAGCTCGGGAACCTCCCTTCTCGCCCTCACTCCCGCCCCGCTCATCGCCGCCGCTGCCGCTCGATATGAATTGGAAAACAGCTTCTCCCTCCACGACCTGAGCCAACTGCGAAACCAACTCTTCACCAAACTCCAAAGCCACCCCCTCAAAACCCAAACCATCCTAACAAGTCATGGATGAAAACCGGGAAAGAAGATCCAATCACCAATCACCAATCACCAATCACCAATCACCAATCACCAATCACCAATCACCAATCACCAAAGACCAAAGACCAAAGACCAATCGCCCCAGCTCAAGCAGCCCCAGCCCAAATACCGCAACCTCCCCCAGCCCCAACGGGGCGAGAGAGCAAAGCCCGGGGTGCAACCCCGAGATCTCACCCACCCAGAAATTCCAGACGAGCCAATGATCCGACAGTTCATTCCCCTTCTCGAAGTCTGTTCAAAAACTCCCGCCCCAGCGCCAGCCTGCGACCGACCTCTCAACACCCAACCCTGCCAACCCCAACGCAACCTCCTCTCGCTTCGTGTCCACCCCTCAGAACTTTCGGATCACTACCTCGCTCAATCATCGGTTCAGCCTTTGTCCCGGGGTTTCACCCCGGGCTTTGCTCTTTCGCCCCGTTGGGGCTGACGGAACGCCTCTTTCTCTAATTCTAACAAAACACGTCCCACGTCCCACGTCCCACGTCCATAACCCAATCACCCAATCACCCAATCACCCAATCACCCAATCACCCAATCACCCAATCACCCAATAACAACCAAAACTGCCTCCTGCCCAACTGACAACTGACAACCGACAACCACCCCCCATGTTCCTCGCCCTCCATCTCCCCGCCCTTCCCCTCCGGGCTGCGACTTGGGGATTACCCGACGCTTGGGAACACCCCCTGGCCCTCAGCAACGGCCACGATCTCGCCGCAAAAAAATCTCAGCTCACCTGCCTCAATTCCGCGGCCCTGCAATGGGGGCTCTTCATCGGCATTCCCACTCCACGAGCCTTGGCCCGCTGCCCAACCTTACAAATCCTTGAACCCAAACCTGAGAACGAAATCCTCCTTCGCCAAGAATTACTTCACGTCGCCCGCAACCTCTCCCCCGACCTCGAAGTCACTCGCCCCGACACCCTGCTCTTAGGCTGGAAAAAAAACACTCCCCCGACTCTCTCCGCCCTCACCAGCCTCCCTCTACAACAAGCCATCGCCCCCACCCCCGACCTCGCCCACCTCAGCGTCATCGCAGGCTCAAATTTTCAGAACGCCCCCCTCCCCCTCTTGCTTGCCACCTTTCTCCCTCCTGGCCCTGAACACAACGACCTCGCCCACACTCTCGCCTCCTGGGGACTCCGTTCCATCAACGACTTCACCACTTTGCCACGTCCTGATTTGCAGGAACGGCTCGGAGGCCAGGCCGCGTTCCTGCACGACATCGCAACCGGTCGTCATCATCGCCTCCTCACCCTCTATCGCCCTCCCAAAGACTACCGCCAACACCTCGACCTCGATTACCCACTCGAGACCCTCGACTCCTTGCTCCTCTTGCTCCGGCGCTTTCTCCACACTCTCGCCGCCCGCTTGCAAGCCCACCAACGCGTCCCCGACGGACTCTTTCTCACCCTTCATTTCGAAGATCACACCCACCATCTCTCGACCCTACGTATCCCCGAACCCACCACCGATCAGGACCAACTCCTGCGCATTATCGAGACCCATCTCAACGGTCTCACCGCTCCCGCCCCGGTCATCGCACTCACCCTTGATGCCTCCGTCACCCGTCCCTCCCGCTCCCAGCACGATCTCTTTCAAAAGGCCCTGCGCGATCCCAACCAATTCGCCCACACCCTCAATCAACTCTCCGCCTGTCTCGGCCGCGACGCCCTCGGGGTGCCGCAAGCGACTGATAGCTTTCGCCCCGATTGCTACCAACTTCTGCCTCCCGAATCTCTCTTTGACCGCTCGCGGGAAAAGCCCGGCGACACCGCAGCCCACGCTCTCTTCACCAGCACCCTTCCCCTGCGCAGACTCCGTCCGCCCCTCGCCGTGCAAGTTCTCACCACTCCGGAAAAAACTCCGCAAGTCCTCCTCGACGGCCCCTACCCCGGCCCCCTCCGCGAAGTCTCCGGCCCCTTCATCTTGCAAAGCACTTGGTGGGAAAGCGCCCAGCGCTGGACGGGTCACGAATGGGACGTGCAACTCCATCGCGGCCCCCTCTCCCGCCTCACGCACCAGCCTCCGCATCATTGGCAAATTGAGGGATACTACTAATGGGCACTACTGATGGTTCGAAAATCGAATGGCTCCGTTCGAGCAAGACACAAGACACAAGACACAAGACACAAGACACAAGACACAAGACACAAATCTCAAATCTCAAATCTCAAATCTCAAATCCTAAATCTCTGCGTTCACTCCGCAACTCTGAGCCTCTGCGTCAAAAAACGAACAACCCCAAACCCCTCAAAAAACCAGCATCCAGATTATTGAACAATGCCCCCCTTCGTCGAACACCTCGCTTTCTCCGCCTTCTCCTTTCTCCGCGGCGGAAGCCACCCCGAAGCCCTCGCCCTACGCGTGGCAGACCTGGGGCAACCCGGCTTTGCCCAGCCCGATCACTTGGGATTTCATGGTTCCGCCCGCGCCCATCAGGCGGCGCAAAGCCTCGGGCTCAAGGCTCATGTCGGCGCCAGTCTGGAGCTATCCGTTCCTCACCCCGACTACTCTCCCCACCCGCATCCTCTCACCCTCGCCTGCCTCTGCCCCAGTCGACTCGCTTATCAAAATCTCTCCCGCCTCCTCACCGATCATCATCTCGCCACCACCCTCCTTCGCGAAGACCTCGACCTCGCGCGCCATCGCGTGCGCGACCTCATCACCCTCACCGGACACCCCGGCACCCCTTTGCACCGCTATCTGTTAGAAGGGAAAAACAAAGCGGCCCGCGCCCACCTCGAAACCCTCCTCCAAGTCTTTGGCCGCGAAAACCTCTACCTCGTCCTCACCCGCCACCTCACCCGAAACGACCAACTCCTCGACCGCTGCTTGCGCGAGCTTTCCGATCGCTATCGCATTCCCCTCCTTGCCTCCAACGCCCCCCTCTATGCCACCCGGCACGACAAGCTCATCGCCGACGTCTTCACCTGCCTGCGGCACCACACCAACCTCGACGAAGCCGGAACCCTCTTGGGCCAGAACTCCGAGCGCCACCTCAAGTCCTCCAGTGCCATGGCCGCCCTCTTCCCCGACCATGCCGAAGCCCTCCACGAAACCCTCCGCCTCCACGAACGCCTCGAGTTCTCTCTCGAAAATCTCGGCTACCGCTTCCCCTCGCTCCTCCCCGAACATCGCGACGACCCCGATGCCGCCCACGCTATGCTGACTCAGCTTTGCCACCAAGGCATCCCCCGCCGCTACGGGAAATCTAGTAGAAAAGTCACCGCTCAACTGACCCAAGAGCTTGCCCTCATTCGCAAGCTCAGCTTCTCCGGCTACTTCCTCATCGTTCACGACCTCGTCTCCTTCGCCAACTCGCAGGGCATCCTCTGCCAGGGACGAGGCTCGGCGGCCAACTCCGTGGTCTGCTACCTCCTCGGACTCACTGCCGCCGATCCCATTGGGTCCGGCCTCTTGTTCGAACGCTTCCTCTCCGAGAACCGCAAGTCCTGGCCCGACATCGACATCGACTTCCCCTCGGGCGAACGCCGCGAATCCGTGATTCAATATGTCTTCCAAAAGTATGCTCCCCGCGGGGCCGCCATGACCGCCAACGTCATCACCTACCGCTCGCGCTCGGCCTTTCGCGAAGTCTCCAAAGTCCTCGGCTTTTCCGAAGAAACCGCCAACCGCTTCTCCGATGTGCACGCCTCCCCGCGCGCTTCCGATCCCGCGAAAGAAGTCCCCGAGGGACGCATCGCCGAACACACTCCCCACCACCAATTCATCATCGAAGCCGGGGTCCCCGAAAGCCATCCCCGCTTCAAGGCCCTGGCCTATCTATTCGAGCAATTCCAATCCCTACCCCGCCATCTCGGCCAGCACTCCGGCGGGATGATCATCTGCGACGACGGGCTCGATGCCGTCGTCCCGCTCCAACCCGCCACCATGCCCGGCCGCACCATCGTGCAGTGGGACAAGGACGACTGCGAAGACCTCGGCATCGTCAAAATCGATCTGTTAGGGCTCGGGATGCTGGCAGCGATGGAAGACTCCATTCGGCTCTGCCACCAGCGTGGAAAGAAGATCGATATCGCGAAAATCCCGAAAGACGATCCCGCCACCTACGACCTGATGTGCGCCGCCGATACCGTGGGCACCTTTCAGGTCGAGTCCCGCGCCCAGATGAACACCCTGCCCATCCTGTGCCCCCGCTGCTTTTATGATGTCGCGGTAGAGGTGGCCATCATCCGGCCCGGCCCCATCGTAGGCGAGCTCGCTCACCCCTATCTCAATCGGCGCCAGGGCTTTGAAAAAGTGGACTACATTCATCCCCTCTTCGAGCCCGTCCTCAAGCGCACCCTCGGCGTTCCGCTCTTTCAAGAACAAGTGCTCCGCATGGCCATGCTCATCGCCGACTTCTCGGGAACCGAGGCCGACGAGCTCCGCCGCGCGATGGCTTTCAAGCGCTCGGATGAAAAGATGCAAGCGGTCACCGACAAGCTCCGCCACAACATGACTGCCAAGGGCATTGAGGAGGAAGTTCAGGAAAAGGTCGTTCATTCCATCGGGTCGTTCGCCCTCTATGGCTTCCCGGAATCCCATGCCATCTCCTTCGCCCTCATCGCCTATGCCTCCTGCTGGCTCAAAGTCCATCACCCGGTGGAATTCTACGCCGGACTCATCAACAACCAGCCCATGGGATTCTACAACGTCAACACCCTCCTGCAGGATGCCAAGCGCCACGGGGTGCGCGCGCGACCAGTCTGTGTGGTGAACAGCTTCTGGGAGACAACGATTGAGGATTCGGAAAAACCAAAAACGAAAGAAGAGCCAGCAATCGAACATCGTTCTCTTACTAGCCCGCAAAAACCAAAAACTCAAAAACTCAAAAACCAAAGCAAACCCTCATCCATCCAACCTCGCCTCTCCTCCTCATCTCCTGTTGGAAAAACTCTAACCAAGCCAAACTCTGCGCACCTCAACGACCTCAGCGACTCTGCGGTTAATCACAAAATCCCGTCATCCCCAAATCCCCCCCTGGAAGCCCTCCGCCTCGGACTTCACCGCTTAAAAGGGTTCCCCCAAGCCACCGCCGAACGCATTCTAACAGAACGCGAAAAATCGCCCTTCACCAGCCTCGCCGACTTCCTCCAACGAGCTCGACTCAACAAAAGAGAGCGCCGCCTCTTGGCCGAAACCGGTGCCCTCAACAATCTCCCCGACGTCCAACACCGCCGCCATGCTCTCTGGCAAGTCGAACGCCCCCTTCAGCTCGAGCTTTTCACGCACCTACCACACCAAACTCCGAACGATGAACAGCGCGCGTTAGAGGGAGCGGAAGCCCTCGCCATGATGACCGCGTGGGAACGCATTGCCTCTGACTTCGCAACCCAAAGCCAAACCACCGGCCCCCATCCCATGAAGCTCTGGCGCAGCCAACTTCAGGATTCAAAGTCCAGCGCTGAACGCTCACAGCTGAACGTCCAACACCTAAAGACCGCCTCCCAACTCACAGACCTCTCCCACGGTTCCTACGTGCAGATCGCCGGCATGGTCATCTGCCGACAACGCCCGCAGACCGCGAAAGGCCACTGCTTCATTTCTCTCGAAGACGAGACCGGAATCGCCAATATCTTTGTTCCCAAAAGAACCTTCGAGCACCACCGCCTCACCATCACCACCGAGCCCTTCCTCCGCATCGAAGGCTCCGTGCAAATCGGCGAAGGCGGCGTCGCCTCCGTCTACACCCACAACCTCTGGCCCTTGGGAGACCTCCCGGGCACCCTGGACGTCTCCTCCCACGACTTTCACTGAAAAAGATTTGCCGTTGGAGACTGCGCCTCGCTTGGGATGGACTGGTCGACTTCTCCAGGCCAAAAACCTTCATTCCTTCAACGGCTGCTGAACAAAAACCCCGAAAGGAACGGCCCACCCAAGAAACCCGCACAAGCCGAACGGACTCGCTTACAGATCTATGCAAAGCAGAGTCCTAAACCACGCGCTCCCTATTCGAAGCCCTCTTACGGAGTCAACCGAACGGGCTCTCCTCCATTGTAAAGCAGCGGAATCTCGGCGGGCGACAGAACTCTCTCCCAAATCGCGACCTCATCGATGACGCCATCAAACCAGCGGCCATCGGCATCGCGATAGGTCCCAATTCGGAAGGAGTCGAAGTTCGAGAGCGTACCAGTAAGCACCTCGGAGCCCACCTCTTCACCATTGAGGTAAACCGTAAAGGTCTTACTGCCTTGGTCAAAAGTCACTGCGCTATGAAAGACTTGGCCTACAACCTCGGAATCGGGCAGCTCGAATTTAATGACCCCATCATCAGGACTACCAGCAATATCAAGGAAGAATTGGATAGTGGTGTTAGCTAAAACAGAACCTTCGGATAAGCTTAGAGAGTGTGTAAAAATTGGACTCGTTTCATAAACAAACATCCGATCGTTTCCACTCGGCACCGCATCAGCACGGAACCAAGACGAGACAGTGAAGGAAGAATCAGGCTCATCCTCCACCACTTCTCCAGAAATTGCGATGAAGTCTCCATCACCATCGAACAAGGCGGCATCCCCAAGAATCCCTCCGTCACCAGTTTGCGCGTCTCCTCCCCAGGTTCCATTCAGGTTTTCACTATTCGCAAGATCGCCAAGGGCATAGGCCGAGTTATCAGCATCCCCTTCAAACCCCCAATAAGCGCGCAACCCTTCTGAGAAGCTGCTCATGAGACGGCTTCGCGCAAAGGCTTTGTCACTTCCAAAAACAACTTCCGCCGCCGAATCTCCGCTCCCGAGAGTAGTAGGATCCGGGTTGAAGGCCTCCAAGTCGAAGCTGAACTCAAGCATGGTCATCACACTCGCCGGAGCGCTGGTCGTGAAAGTGATCTCCCCGGGCGGGCCCGTCAAAACTCCTTCCAAGAGAACTTCCCGAGCCTCTGCAGCCCCAGCATCTGCCACCCCCAAGCGGGCGAAGCCATTCTGATCGAATACCGGAATACTCGTTCCAGTGGCCGCGTTGAGGGCGAGCGAATCATTGGCCGGAGGCATCGAAGCGGTCGTCCCGCCATAGAAGCCTAGGGGAAGCAACGCTACCTCAACATCGAACAAGTTCCCCTCTTGAAGAACGGGAGTGGTTGGACGATGAAAATTCTTTGCCGCCGCACCCGCATCATTATCTGCCAGAATGGTATTGCGAATGGTGAGTACACCCGATGAACTCAGCCCTCCCCCATCAGTCGCAGCGGTGTTTTGACTGAAGGTGCAATTTTCAATCAAAGCCTCGGTGGTGGCATGCCGCAACCTCACCGCGCCACCAAAACCGCTACTATGGTTGTGGGCAAAGGTGACATTGCGGAGAACCAGTTGAGCGTTGTCTTCACAGTAGATCGCACCGCCGTTCCCGCCGCTATTTCCAAAGACCGCTGAATCTTCAATCGTCAGCACGCCCTCCGACCGAATGGCGCCTCCCCACAGCGTGCCGGGATTGGCACCGGTGATATTGACTCCCGAGAGGTGCAAGCCTCCGTTCTCTGAAATATTAAACAAGCGGCTCTCACCATTTCCTTGCAAGGTCAAGCCGTCTGCTAGTGCCGAAGTATCCAAGGTGACCTCACTATCAAGAGCGATCTCACCACTTTCGAAGCGCAGCACCCCGCCACTCAAACTCTCATTAAAAATAATGGTGCCACCACTGGGTAAGGTTGAGAGAACACTCCGCAAAGAGCCGGCACCTGAATCGGCAAGGCTCGTCACCTCAGGGACATCGGCGCCCGTGATGAACTGCACCTCCGCCACCTGCATCGCCTCTGGATTGGGTCCCTTTAGACTGGTCACCAACAACTTGTAAGAAGCATAGGGCATATCGTTAGGGAACACGGCCAGGCTTCCCATTGTCTCGCGAGCCGAAGGCAACGAAAGCGTTCCCGCCGCGATGGAGGTCCAACTCTCAGCGGTGCCCTCACTATGCGCGGCACTCACGATAGCCTCATTGGTTCCAAAGAGTTCCCAACCCACGGGGTCACGGTTTTCTTCATCGTCCGCAGTAACCATCACAAATCCCCTCACCTGCTTCGACCCCACGCTCGGGGTAACGATGAAACCGGTGTTATTGCGCCCAAAGTTAAGATAATTGGTATCAAACCGCCGATCAATCACCCTGGCGACATCTTCGTCCCCCGATGCCGGAGAGCTACTGGGATTGGTCGGGGTGCCATCCGCCAAACCAATGGGAATAATGGTATCTCCAGGGGAAAGCACCGGATTCGTGAAGTCAAAGGGAAGCTCCTCGGGATGAATATTGGCGTGCAGCAAGTAGTCCCCGGTACCCACACCGAAGGAACGCACCCCGATATAATATGTGCCGGCCGTAAGCTCGCGTACGATGCGGAACTGATCTCCAAAAATTCCGCCCGCATCATCATTGCCTGGAGGCAAAGCCATTCCTTCCGAATCGTAAAGCGCGCCCACCGTATCCATTGAGCTCGAGGTCCACACTTCCATCGTCGCAGCCTCAGTGAGCACAAATTCGAACCAGTCCTCATCAAAACCAACTTCGATATTACCCGCCTGAAGCACGCCGACGGTAGCAGGCAAAGTCTTCGCTGATTGCGGTCGCCCACCATAGTCATCGCTTGGTCCATTGATAGTGACCGATACCCCTGTGCTTTCATATAAGGAGGGATCGTCAAGAGATTCGATGCCTAGTGAAGAGGAGAGCGAGAATCCACCACCCAGAGTGCTGGTATCAAATTCCAAAACAATGTCCTGTGACTGCCCCGGCGGCAAGGTCCCTTCTGAAACCGAAGCTGTGACCCACCAGGCTCCCACCGGAAAAACCCGATAATTCAAAACCCCATTCCCGACATTAGTCAGCGTGACGGTCTGGTCCGGAACGCTATCGCCACGGTCGATGGTGAGGCCAATGGAACCGGAAAGCTGAATCTCGGGCATGATCTTGTCGTTGACAATCCGATACCCTCCCGTTGCCGTCTCATTGTATCCCTTCACCTCCAGGATGTAGCTTCCTGCCTGGAGAGTTTGAGTGATCAGAAAATTATTTCCAGGACCATCATCATCATCAGTGTCGATCTCCGCTCCCGATAAAGAACGCAGGGTTCCAAAGGTGTCGGTAGAACCGGTAGTCCCCAACGCCACGGTGGTCTCACTCGTGAGTTCAAAACGGAAGTAGTCCTTATCATTGGCGAACAGCTCGCCATCCACCACTAAGCTATCATTGATCAGCGAGGCGAAATCAGCCAAGTTCCCATGGTCATCCTGCCCGGCTCGCCCTAGGAATTGATAGATATTATCACCTGTCCCCTCCTCATATTGAATGCGCATTTTATAGGTTCCAGCGCTCGGCCAAAAAGTAGTCTCCCCGAGGGTCACATACTGACCATCACCCAATCCGTTGTCCGTGATTTCATTTGGGCCAAAAACACCGTTGCCATTCCAATCGATCATGAACCGGCTCCCATCGTCACTTCGCGAGGTGAAACTAGCCCCAGAGTTCAAAGTGAGGTAGCCATCCCATTGCACCGAAAAACCATCCCAGTCAGAGCCCATCCCCGGGAGAGGATCAGCTATTTCGGGCTGACTAAAGTTACTCGTGCGATAGAAAGGCAGCCGATCAATTCGGGTGCCATCAACATTGACCCCGCTTGTCCAATCAAGCGAAGAATTGCTCCGGAGACTCTGATTGAAAAAGCTTCCCATGAGTCCCGGCTGTGTAGCGGCCAAGTCCGTGCTAAAGTCGAAGATGTGATCGTCGACTACCAGCTCCAGATGATCTAGCCCAGCGCCTGAACTGTATTGCACTCGAAATTTATACAGACCTGGCGACAGCAGATTGCTCCGATCCCCCTCGAGGGGCAAGGTTGACTCGCCTGCCCAGTTGTTATCCACGACTTCAGTAGCTAGATCGAAGGTGTTGTCTCCATTGTAGTCAATCAGCATCCGAGAACCGTCCTGCGAACGCGTGCGCAGCCTGAGCGAATTGTTGACTCTGAGATAGCCATCCCACTGCACCGCAAAATCCTTCCAAACTCCGTCCGTTCCTCCGGTGAGGTTCACATCCGAAGGAGTTCCCCAAGACGATTCGGAAATAAAATCCAGTTCGCTGTCTACGCGAGTTCCGGCGATCGTTCTCGTGGTTCGCCAATCCGGCTCTCCCACTGCGTTCACGACTGAATCGACATAGCTTCCAACCAGGCCCTCGGCAGTCTCCTGCGCATCCTGCCAAAGCTCCATTCGCGCCACGGTGCGCGAAATTTGAAGGTCCAAAGTCTTGTTCGGCAGCGTGCCTCCACTGCCGATGACCTTGATGCGTAGGGTTCCTGTCGCATCGGTCCAAGATTCCCCAATTGGCAAAGCGGCATCCTTGATATCGTTCAACTCGTCATCCTGCGACCATGGAGTGCCATCGATGAGGCTGTGTGAATTCCCCGTTTGGCGCACGATGGTCGCTCCCAGATGAGCATTTCTTTCAGGATCACTGGTGTCATAGTTCGCGCGATAGCCCACCCAAAAAATATCACCGTATCCGTTCTCCACTCGCAGCCCAAGCTTGCTCGTTGTCGACGCGGCTCCATGGTCGAAAGCCGAGATTCGATAGTTTCCACTGTACTTCACCTCATGCACCCCGTTGGGCTCGATCCAGTTCAGCAGCCTCTTACCTCTGACGTGAAAATCACCCGTAGCCAGGTCTGCACCCCCACCCATAATGTCGAAACGATCTCCATACTCCAGGTGCTCTGCTTTTAAAATATTATTGCCAGATTGGAAGGAATGGTCGGTTCGAACATAAGTCCCGCGCGCGTCCGCCCACTGATAATTAGCGTGACCCAGACCATAGCTATGACCGAACTCATGTACATAATCCCGCACCGAAGCGGTTCCGTTCATCCAAAGATTAGGCCCCCCAGTAGTGGCCAAGCCCAAATAGCCAATGCTTGTTTGCGGGTGGGCATGAACCACAAGATCTGCTGAATCATACAACGCGAGCTGCGCTGGCGACAATTTTAGGCGCGCTTCCGCCGCCATTGTCTCAACCCGCGTATCAACACCCAGATTACTGTTCTCGTAGTAGAAGCTGTCGCTCGACAAACTGACTTCAGCAATGCCATGAAATTCCAGAGCAGTCTTCCCATACGAAATCTCCGAAATGCGAGCGGAGGCATCGCTCAATCGAGTCTGCAGCTGAGCTGCGGTGAGAGTGGTCGAGGGGGTATCTGAATACTTAATATTGATCAGAAACACCTTCTTGTTGGTCTCGGTCCATTCACTCGCTGCGAGATCGCCATGCCCGATTCCTCCGCCCCCGAAATCTCCAACTCCACCCGACGCTGCCAGCAGATTCCGCCCCCCATAGGGTCCAGGGAGAGCCTCCGCTTCAGCTAGACTCCTTGCCGCGGCTTCCCGCTCGGCCTCATCAGCAAAATAGTAAATCTTTCCTCCCATCAAAGAAGGAACCGCCACCTCACCCAAGTCCTCCCGCTGGTTCCCTTTCCCAAAAAGGTTCGTCACCGCAGCATAGTCAGCCTCGTCGAGAGCAAAGATGGGCCGGGACCACAAGGCGGCATGTCCCCCAATACGAATCCCCTGCAACGGAATGTCGACCTCCGACAACCCCGTCAATCGACGGCCATAAACATGAGCAGTAGAAGTCTCCCCCTCAACCTCGATGTAGAAGGGCTCGAACGAATCCGAGCGATGCCCTTCGAGAAGACAATTGGCCAAATGAAAAAACGATCCGGTCTCACTGAAAGGCTGCTCCACGAGTTCCTGAATCTCCTCCGGCAAAGCCACCCATTGATGCCATTTCAAAGACTGCTGCAGGGCGCGCTGCGGTTCGGCCTGCACGAGCTCCAACATCGCCTCCCCGCGCGCCTCGGCCAGTCGACGAACCACCGCCAAATCGACTTCAGCCTCCGCACCAGCCTGCAGATGCCCCTCCAACCACTGGTCGAATTCCGTGAGCGCGGGAAGCAGCTTCTGGTCGACGGTCACCGATGCCACGGAACGCTTGACCGGAATGACTGTCAACGGCTTAGCCCCGGGTTCGGAACCGGTGACCACCTCATCGCTTCGACGGGAAGTTACGAACGCCAAAATGGCGACCAGAAGCATTAAGACAACGAGCGGAAAGGCATTGGGTTTTTTCATCTCACCCTCCCCTTCGTCAAAGATGATGAGAGGTTACAAAAAAATTTCGCGAAATTTTTCCGCGAACAGAAGGCGCTAGAAACTCAAACAGAACTTCACAACACCCAGAGCTAAAATCTGTGATTACCAGGATTGGAAAGAGGCATCTCTCGAATCATTCTGGTTTCGCTATCGTCCTCAAGTAGCAGCAAGGGGGAAGACGCCTCATAGACCTTTGGTCAAAGTCCCTATTTGACCGCGAAAGGCCACTGCTTCGTTTCTCTCGAAGACGAGACCGGAATCGCCAATATCTTTGTTCCCTAAAAAAACCTTCGAGCACCACCTCCTCACCATCACCACCGAGCCCTTCCTCCGCATCGAAGGCTCAGTGCAAATCGGCGGAGGCGGCGTCGCCTCCGTCTACACCCACAACCTCTGGCCCTTGGGAGGCCTCCCGGGCACCCTGGACGTCTCCTCCCACGACTTTCACTAGGCAAAAACCTCTCGAGTTGCCATCTCTCGAATGCCCCCTACCTTTCTCAAAACGATGCCTACCACACCCATTCCGTTTCAAAATACCTACGCACGGTTGCCGGACCGGTTCTTTGCGGAGCAAGAACCAACAGCTGTGCCCAGCCCCCAGCTCATCAAAATTAATCCCAATCTGGCGCAAGACTTAGGTATCAATCCCTCTTGGCTCAGCACAACGGAAGCCTTGGATGTCTTTTCCGGCAATGCGGTCGCGGAAGGTTCGGAGCCCCTCGCCCAAGCCTATGCCGGGCATCAGTTCGGTGGATTTTCACCACAGCTGGGTGATGGACGTGCCATCCTTTTGGGTGAAGTGGTTGGTTCGGAAGGACGTCGCGACATTCAGCTCAAGGGCTCGGGGCGCACTCCTTTTTCCCGACAAGGCGACGGCAAATCCGCTCTGGGTCCGGTGTTGCGGGAATACCTCGTCAGCGAGGCCATGCATGCGCTGGGAGTTCCCACCACGCGGGCTCTCGCCGCGGTAACCACTGGCGAGACCGTGCTGAGGCAGGAAGGCATGGTCGCGGGAGGAGTCTTTACCCGGGTGGCGGCCAGTCATCTGCGAGTGGGAACTTTTCAATTCTTTCAGGCGCGTGAGGACCTGGAAGCAATTCAAGTTCTCACAGACTACGCCATCAACCGCCACTACCCAGCCGCCGCCGAGACCGCGAATCCCCCTCTGGCTTTTCTCAAGGCAGTCATAGCCGCCCAGGCCAACCTCATTCCCCACTGGATGAGCCTCGGCTTTATCCACGGGGTGATGAATACCGACAACTGTTCCATCTCGGGCGAGACCATTGACTACGGTCCCTGCGCCTTCATGGAAGAGTTTCATCCCGGTTGCGTCTTCAGCTCCATCGATCGCAATGCGCGCTACGCCTGGGGCAATCAGGCCAACATCGGCCTGTGGAATTTGAGCCGCTTGGCGGAAGCTCTGCTCCCATTGTTAGATTCTGATAGAGAGGAAGCGAAAGTTCTCGCCGAAGAAGCGTTGGCGGAATACGCGGGACAATTTGGAAAGAACTATCACGCCCGCTTCTGTGCCAAGCTCGGGGTCTCTGAAGGCGCACCAGAGGACTTCGTCCGCACCACATTGGAGCTTCTTGCCAATCACTCCGTGGACTTCACCCTCTTCTTTCGCCGTCTCACGCAAGTTGCCAACAAGGAATCCACCGAGGGCCTACTGGCCCTTTTCTCCGACCCTGCCGCCTGTGAAAACTGGCTCCAGCTTTGGCAAACAGTCGAACCTGCCCCCAACTTCGAGAAGATGCGGCTCGCCAACCCCATTCGCATCCCACGCAATCACCGCGTCGAGGAAGTGATTCAGGCTGGCTATCGAGGAGACTTCGAGCCCTTTGAAAAATTGTCAGCCGCGCTGGCCCACCCCTTCGAAGAAGCCCCCGAATTTGCCGAATACGAAGAGCGCCCGACTCCAGAGCAAGTCGTGCATGAGACCTTCTGTGGCACATAAAAAAGGCGCGCCCACTTGGTGAGCACGCCCGAAAAATATCGCGAGTAATTCAGAATCTATAACACCGCATCGATCGCCCGGTAGGAGTCGATGAGATCTTGGGAGCTTCCTTGCACTCCATGCTCCAGGCCAATGACTCCGGTGTATCCCTTGTCCTTGATGTGCTTGGTGACATTCGCATAGTTGATCTCGCCAGTTCCAGGCTGCTTCCGCCCGGGAACATCTCCGTATTGAATGTAAGCTATCTGGTCCCAGCATTCGTCGGCGTTCTTGATCAAGTCTCCACCCACCTGCTGCTGATGGTAAAAGTCAGCCAACAACTTACAGGAAGGACGGTCCACCAACTTTGCCATTTCGTATCCGTGTTTAAAGGTCTCCAGGAGAACCGGCTTCCCGCCCATGGGATGCGAAAGAGGCTCCATCACGTAGACCAAGCCCGCCTCATCAAAGATATCACTGCAACGCTTCATCATATCGACGGTTGCCTTCAGTTGTGCCTCCAGAGGCTCATCCTCCACCCGGGCTCCGGGAATCAGGGTGAACCACTTGTGCCCCACCCGTTTGGCAACCTCCACGGCGGCATGGCAATCCTTCAGAATACCATCAGCCTGTTCCTTCGACGCCGTAGCCCACCGCGCACCACCACCAGTGGTCACCACCGTCACCCCCATGGTCATGCCATTGCTTCGCAGAAACTCACCCACCTTTTCCTGATCACCGGGAGAACGACGGCTCAGCCAATTGTCTTCCCAAGCGCGGAAACCAGCATCGTGGGCCTGTTGCATCGTCCCGAGATACTCTTCAATCGTTTTGTGCTGGCCAAAGTGCTTGGCCGTCGGGGCGAACAAGACTTTAAAGGGCTCGGAGCCCCCTTTGACCTCCTTCTCAGCAGCTTCTTGAGCAAATCCCTTTCCGGCTCCAGCAAGGGCTAAAGCGGATCCAGCAGCGGTCACAAATTTTCGTCTGTCCATCCTGAGGAGCCTTAACGGGAAACCATTCCTACGTCTATCAAGTTTTCCTCCCGCGTCCAAAATTAGGAGCTCCGGACGACCCGACTCAAATTACTGAAAAGAACCGTAAAAAAGACATTGCCAGCGGCGCAAAATGCTCATAGCTTCTCCGCCCCGAAAGGAACGCTCGGTTAGCTCAGGGGTAGAGCACCACATTGACATTGTGGGGGTCGCAGGTTCAAATCCCGCATCGAGCACCATTCCTCCTCTTGACCTGTGTAAGCACTCCAAGCTCACAGGTCTTTTTTTTGCTCGGATTTCCCGGCTAAAAGACTGCTCTCACTCGAAGGTGAGCCGGATTCCCACCTGATTCCAAGCTGCCGCCATCTGCTTTTCCAGCTCAGCATAGCTTCGGCCCGCGAGGAGTTTCTCGCGCGCAACAAACTCGGGACGGCCATACTGCAGCTCTCCCACATAGGCGGCCAAGGCGGCTCCGTCCTTTTTCCCATCGAACTTCATGAAATAGTAGTAGAGCAGCAGCGCAGAGGCATAGGCATTGGGTTGCTTTTGGAAAGTCGCATAATCCGGATTCATCAAACTCTCCAATCGAGCCAGCTTGAGATTGCGCCCCAGATTCCGTCCCCCCTGCCCGTTCCATCCATAGGCTGTCAGATAGTCGATGACCGACTTCTGGTGATGACTCACCAACATCCGCGTTTGCTGGTAGGGAACGGTCGCGATGTATTCGGCCGACCCCTCAATGAACCAGCCCGCCTGCTGACTCTGACCGAGCATCAGCTGATGAGCCACCTCGTGCCGCAGGGTGTAATTTCCGACCTTGGAATCGACCCGGTAGCGGCCTCCGTGGTTCGTAATTCCCAGGCTTTGATAAGGAATAAGAATGATGTCGCGCGAAGAGATGAAGACCCCACCCGACTTGGGAGGCCCCCCCATCTTCACATAGTCGGCGTAGGATTTGATGAGATACGTTTTCATCCGAACCTTCTGCTGCGCCCGCAGGCGTGGAAGATCGAAGGGCTTGCGAGCAGCGAACTGCCACACGGATTCGAACATCCACGCAAACTCCCTAACAACCGGAAGCCCCAAATCGTCATCGCAGATGAACTCGAAGTTCGGACTACCATAGCTCCAACGCTTGTTGACCGTATCCGCGCTTAATCGTACTACCTGAATCCCAGTATTCGCCTGAATCTGGGCTTTCGATGCCTGGACCGAAGGCACGGACTCCTTTGCAGAGGACCGACGACTCCTTCCTCCTTTCAAATAGGCTTGGTCCGCCGGGCTCAACTGAGAAAAAGCCAAGGTGCGCTGACGGCCACCGATGTCGAGAACGACCGAGTCGCCATCCTTTCGAATCAGAGTCCCCTCGAACTTTCTTCCTAATGAATCTGTCCACACGCGAGCCTGCCCGATTCCCCCAATCAAGAGAAAGAGTAAGACAAACAAAGAACTCTTCAACATGTGAAGACTATCAAGCAAACCTAACCCAATGAACAGGGTAAAAAGCTAGCCCCAGCCTCCTCCACCCGGGGTCTGGACGCGGATGCGCTCGCTGGCCGCAACTTCGAGAGAGACAATTCCCGGCAAAATCTGCCAACTTCCCGCACGAAAAAGCTCCTGCTTCCCACCAAGACCATCTCCTCCATTGGCCAGCCCTCGTGGAGCTTCTTCCCGACGTTGGGTGAGCAAGGTCACGGTCATGTCTTCGAGGAACTCGACCTCGCGCACCAGACCATTCCCCCCTCGAAACCGTCCCTCCCCCCCACTTTCCTTTCGCAAAGAAAATTGGTGCAGCCGAACGGGAAAGCGATATTCAAAAACCTCGGGATCGGTGATGGCGGTGTTGGTCATGTGGACATGGACCCCGCTCGCTCCATCCGAACAATCCGTTGCACCCGAACCACCTCCGATAGTTTCGTAATAGCCAAAGCGCTCGTTGCCAAAGAGGAAATTATTCATTGTACCCTGACTCTCCGCCCCCACTCCCAAGGCCCGGAGGAGAACCTCCACGATGCGCTGGCTCGTTTCCACATTGCCACCCACCACGGCCGGACACGAAGCCACATCCTCGGGAAAATCGGGCTGTAGGAACGTGCCTTCCGCGGCCACCGTCACATGCTCCATGAGCCCCTCGTTGAGCGGCAGGTCCTCGTTCAGCCAAAGCCGCAAAACGTAAAGGACCGCACTGCGAATCACTCCTTCGGTGGCATTGAGATTTCCCGCATGCCGAGAGCCCGTCCCCGCAAAATCGATGTGCAAGTGCCCCTCTCGAGCGGTGAGCCGAACTTGAACCGGGGTGCCATCATCGAGCGCATCTTCCGCCGACCAAGAACCTTCTTCTTGCAAGCGTATACTCATCAACTGAGCAGCACGCAGACGCAAGGACTCCATCCCGGCACTCACCGTCTCTTCTCCGAATTCGGCAAAGAGCCCTGCCATAGCCTTTTCCCCCGCAAAATTCGCCGCCGCTTGAGCGCGAAGATCGGCGAGGTTCTCGGCCACCGCGCGGCTCGGATAAGGCGCGTTACGCAAAAGATACTCCACCTCATCAAAACCTTCTTCGCCGCCGTCGAAAAGAAGTCGTGGCGCGATGACCACTCCTTCTTCTTCCAGGTTTCGAGCATCACCTGGCATGGAGCCGGGAGTCCGGCCACCGATCTCCGAGTGATGGGCCCGGTTGGCAACGAAGGCGACGACTTTCTCGGAAGCGCCGAAAATCGGGCTTACCACCGTGACGTCCGGCAGATGGGAGCCACCGTATGCGGGATGATTCACCACCACGACATCGCCCTTTTTCCAAACCCGATCTTGCGAAACCTTCCGAACGCACACCCCCAGCGCCCCCAAGTGCACCGGGATATGAGGAGCATTCACGAGAAGCCTCCCCTCCCCATCCAAAAGTGCACAAGAGAAGTCGAGACGCTCCTTCACATTGGTCGACAGCGCGGTGCGACGCAGCAACTCGCCCATGCTCTCCGCGATGCTCTCGAAGCGTGCGCGCATCAGCTCTTCCCCCACCGCCCCACTCTGCTGCCGAATCCGGCCGGACTGCGTTTTCTCAAGCAAGAGACTGCCCCGTTTCCCTCGCCTCACCTGCCAACCTTCGCCGACGAGGATGGTGCAGTAGCTGGAATTCAGCAGCCCGGAGACAGCCTCCGGATTCGCAAAAGATTCTCTCACAACATCGGGCCGAACCTCGCTCGCCACCGCGCGCACCATCACCACCTCCAAGGGATGTTCCTGCGAACGAGCATAGCCAAAGAGCTGCCAGTAACGTTCCGAAAACCTCTCAGCCAGTTGAGCCAATGAAGGGAAAAGTTTTCCTTCGAACTCCAACTCAATCGTGGAGGCCTGACCAGCCACGCGAACCTCTATCAGCCATCGCTCCATCTCACTTCCAGGCACTTGGGAAAGAGCTTGCTCCTTGAGTTCCTGCAAGAGAGACGCCCAACTCGGCGTGAGCTTCTCCAACGGTTGGAGGACCTGCCGTTCCTCCACCCCTTCGCGTCGTGAACGATGAAGCCCCCAGGCACTCAGCAAACCCGCATCGCCCGGCACCAACACCCTCTTCACCCCCAGACTATCTGCCAGCTCGCAAGCATGCTGGGGCCCGGCTCCGCCAAAGGCGACCAGCGTGTATTCCGCGGGCTCGAAACCTTCACCGACCGAGATCGAGCGCACCGCCTCCGCCATTCGCTCAACCGCAATCGCTCGCAGCCCAGCAAGCAATTCCTCGTCCTCAGGCACCTCCGCGCCGTCTCGCCTCATCGTCTCTTTCAACTCCACGAAGCGTTGCCACGCGTCCTCACGGGAAAGAGGAATCTCGACCTGAGTCTCATCGAGAAAGCCTAACAAAAAGTTCACGTCCGTCACCGTCAAAGGCCCACCCCGCCCGTAACAGGCCGGCCCGGGATCAGCACCCGCACTGTGAGGTCCCACCTCCAAGCCGCCCTGATGCCACCGACAGATCGAACCTCCCCCAGCAGCCACCGTTTCCATCTTCACCCCCGGCCGTCGCACCCGGACCGGGCCAATCGCTTGCTCGTAGCGGAGGGGGATGGCGCCCTCCAGCCGGGCAACGTCCGTGGAGGTGCCCCCCATATCAAAGGTCAAAATTTTCTCGAAGCCAGCCCCGCGCGCCACTTCCAGGGCCCCCACCAGCCCACCCGCCGGACCACTCAACAAACTATCTACCGGTTCATAGCCCTCTCGCACCTGAAGCCCCCCGGCACTAGTGAGAAAGGACACCTCCCCCGCCGAGGCAACCCGCCGCTTGAACTCGTTCATCACCGGCCCGAGATAGCCGTTCGCCAGCGCGGTTTCCATACGCGGAAGAAATCCCAACCGCGCGCCCAACTGGGTCGAGGTTGTGACTTCCTGGAAGCCTTCTTCCAACAGAATCTCTTTCACCCGCGACTCGATGGCAGGAAAGCGATCCGAATGAAGAAGAGCCACCACCGCCACTTTCTCGCCCTGCGCCACCCAATTACGGGCCCCAGCACGAAGCCCCTCCTCGTCCAAGCGCACCAGTTCCCTCCCATCGACGGCCTGCCGCCCACTGACTTCTACTATCTTTCTAGTAATTGCAGGCAACTTCTCAATCACCCGGGCAAAGAGCTCCGGCCGACGCTGATCCCGAATCTCCGGCAGGTCGCGAAATCCTTGGGTGATAAAAAGAACCGGCTCGGTGCCCTTCCCCTCCAAAAGTGCATTGGTGCCCCGCGTGGTAGCAACGCGAAAGTCCATTGTCGGAAACTCATCCTCCAGACGCGTTCTCGTCAGAATTCGCGCAGCCAAGACGGGCGCTTCCTCCCCTGTGGTAAACTCCAGAATCTCTCCAACCGCTGGCAAGCCCGCAACCAATCGCAAGCAACTTTGAGCATGCTCCCCAACCAACGAACCATTCACCGACCACCCAACCAAAAAACCGTCTGGAAAACCCTCGATCCCACTCACCCGAAACAGCCCCTCAGAAATTTCCTCCCGAGCTTGCCCTCGAATACAGCCGCTTGACAGCACCTTGCAGCGTCGCTCTTCCCCCTCCGGACTCCGCGCCCAACCATCAGTGAAGGTCCCTCCCGTATCCGCTCTGACTAACCAAGAATTCATTTTCGAACCTAGAACCAAAACGCCCGCCAAAGACACCTCTTCACCACCTTGCGGTTCACCTTCACCCCCTGCGCCCTCTCCTCGCGCGAGGCCTTCTCTAACAGAGTCAAAGTTTCCATCCCTATGAGTGCAGGCAGAACGGTCGCCAAACGCGCCCGCCGACCTCGCACCGCTCGCGAGTAGCTGAGCCCGTCCTCCAGATAGCCGCGCGCCTTTTCCAGCCATTCCTTCCGCTCACCGGGGAGATAACGTCGCCCCCGTTCCTTGTCCTCCCCCTCATCCCGCAGAATGTTGACCAGCTGCAGTCCCTTTCCATAATTCCGCCCCAGCTGGAGCATCTCCCCCTTCGGCCGCACGGCAAAACGAGGGTCGTTGTGAAATCCAATCACGGTCCAGAACTCACCTACACAACCCGCCACCTGATAACAATACTCCTCAGCCTCGGCGGCATCTGTTAGAGTGACCACCTCCCCTTCCGGAAATCGTTCCAAGTCCCAGAGCTGGCCCGTCGTAATTGTGGTCACGACTTCACGCACCGCCTCGCCTTCGGCCCCAGGCAGAGTCTGCCACCAGACAAAAACCTCCTCGAGCCGAGGCATCAGAACACGCTCCCCTTCTTTCAGCCCGTCCTCTCGAGCAATGGCCGCAGCCTTTGAAAAAAAATCCCCCGCTTCGCCACCAGCAATCACCTGCTGAAATTGCCTAAGCAAAGCCAGGCGCTCCACCCGCTCGCCCCCGCAATCGGCAATGGTATCGCTCGCCCGCGCCAGCAAATACCCCACACTCGTCGCCTCCCGCATTCCAGCCGGCAACGCACGTAAGGTCAGATAGAAGGAACGCGAAACATCCCGCAGGACATCGGTTCCAAGATTTTCAGAGGGGGCGGCTGACATCGTCGGCCGGACCTTAGCGCTTCGACCCCGCCTGTCACAACCTTGGATTCCGCCGAAGACAAAATCGCAACTCCCATCGACGCCACCCCTCTCCGCCATGAACTCCCCCAGCCATTCTCTCGAAAACCATTCAACAGGCTTTCAACTTGAGCATGCCTCGCCTTCTCCCTCCTCATTCACCCTTGTTCGGCAAAAAGAGATTACTGGGAAATTTCCCCTCGCACCCTAACTGAAGAAACACTCCATACTAGTGACTCGCCACAGCCGTAATACCACCAACTCATCAACGCGGTCGGTTTTTGTCGTGCAGCGCATTGTTCCCTCGCCTACCGTTCACGCTCTAGAAATTCGGTCAACTTTAGGTCCCGTTCGGAACGCATCACGTAGACAATCTAAGCCACGTCCTCCTTGATACGATGAAATTTCCGTAACGGACCAACGGTGAAGGCGAAACACTGTGTTACCCACCAAGCCTCGAACTTGCTCTACCACCTTACGAATATTTAATGCTTTCAGCACCCTCGGGGCACGCCGCTTTGGTCCTGCCCATCCTGATCCTGCGCTTCGCTTGTAATGCCTACCAATCTGCACGAAATCTCACTCCACGCCCGACCTCCCCGTCGACTTCCGATTCGCGAGCGCATTCGGATTTGTGATACTGCGTTTCGTTCAGCACACTTTGCCGCATCTCAGATAAGAGCATGCGTAGAAGAACTCAAAGTCTACTCTGCCACGCTGTTCGCATTATGGTCAGCTAAAGTTCGTTAAACACCACTCGATTAAACACTTTCACCGTTCCTTTCTCAGGGTCGATTTCACGTATTTTCCCGAAAGGAGAAACCTCATCCAGTCTAAAACTAATTTCTGTAAGACTGGTTGATTCCCTGAGGATAACTGAGCTCTCGTTCAAACCTACTATCTGATAAGGTTCACCTTGTAACCATAGACGTGCCACATCACCTCGACGCAGTTCAACAAGCATATTAGGCTTGATGATGATAACATCAATCTCATCGCGCTCTACCAAAACCTCAGGGCCGCTCCTTTCGACGCTTTTTCTATTGTGCGCGCAAGACACTAGCAATAGATGGCTTACAAGAAAAACCTGAAACAAGGCATTCAAGCTGCTTTTTCTATAAACGCTCATTCCAGAAATCTATTTTTCAGCTGAACTTTCGAGTGCAGCTAGACCCTACAACTTCCTGCACGCTAGCACTCCCAAACGACCGGTCAATCAGTTACCCACCAGAGTGCTCGGACTTTGCTGGCACGCCTTGGTCGGCATTTGTTGCGCTTGGACCAGCGGTCTCCTTCCTGCTCGTTTCAATAACCGTTGCATAACCTGACAAATACATAGAAAGCACTATCAGGCAGTATCCCAAATAGAATGAGGTGAAAATTGTCGTAAGTAATGAGCCTAACACCAGCAAGCTCTTGCGATTCTTTCGCAACTTGATTGCGAGCAAAAATAGACCAACTAAAATTAACGGGATGCAATAGGACACCCGCGAAAAATAGCGGAGAAACAAGAGTTCAGCAGGCGTGAGCCCCCAAGAATAACGAAGAGGCTCGATTCTCTCCTCTAAGCTCGCCCACCAATAGACCAAAGGCGGAAGTAATGAAGCGACGAAAATAAGGAACCAAGCTGTCCACCAACCTACTTTCGACCATCGGCATAAATCTTTCAGTTGGTCCATTCATTCAATATCTTTTACCAGAACTTTAATTATACGGTGCCGAAGCCAATGTCAATGAGACTGAGACCGTGCAAACCGGATTGGGCACCATCAATCTTGTTTTGTCCGCACTGATTGAGACTCTAGGAGGGATGCCGTTATGCTCTAGAAAAGAATCCTCGTAATCGGTTCCTGATTGACCCGGGAGTTGTTGACAGGTTCAGCAGGGTGATTTGTGGGACGAACGAGGTGGACTCGATGTTGCCGGATTGCGGAAGTATGGCGGACTCCGTTTTGCCTGAGGACTACAGATTGGTTTCTCGACTGCGAGGGACGGACCCTGACAAATGAAGTTTGAGGGGCTCAGTTCTTCAATCAGGCGTAACCCGCCCGTCCGCTCCCTGATTCCACACTCGTTCAATTCCCCATTGACAAATTCGAACTACTTGGCATTTTCGCCAAGTAAATGACATCCATCACCACCGACCGCCGGGTCGAAATCATTAAAGCCTTGGCTCATCCGGTTCGACTCGAGATCGCCCAGAGCCTGGCAGACGGCCCCCGTTGTGTTTCGGATTTCGTGGAGAAATTCGGCTGCGACATGTCGACCGTTTCCAAGCACCTGACCCTGATGCGAAAGGCGGGCTGGGTGTCCTGCGAGAAGAAGGGGCTCCAGGTCTATTACCAACTTTCCTGTGAATGCCTGCCTACCTTTCTCCGCTGTATCGAATCCATCGGCGAGGACACTTCCGCCTGCGATTGCTAATTCTCTTTTCTCTCTAACAACACTTTCTCATGTCTGAAAAAATCTCTCTCAAAATGTCGTTCCTAGACCGTTATCTCACGGCCTGGATTTTCGCCGCAATGGCTCTGGGTATCGTGATCGGCCGCTTTCTCATCAGTGATCCCAAGGCCTTTTTCGAGCCCTTCACGGTCGGGACCACCAACCTCCCCCTCGCCATCGGGCTCATCGTAATGATGTATCCTCCCTTGGCCAAGGTGCGCTATAGCGAGCTCCCGAGGGTCTTCTCCAATCCCCGCATTATCGGGATCTCTCTCGTCCAGAACTGGATCATTGGCCCAGTGGTGATGTGGGTGCTGGCGGTTCTTCTTCTACGCGATCAACCGGACTACATGGTGGGTCTGATTCTTGTGGGGCTGGCCCGTTGTATTGCGATGGTGCTCGTCTGGAATGATTTGGCGAAAGGCTCATCCGAATACGCCGCCGGACTGGTGGCCTTCAATAGCATTGCGCAGATTCTGTTCTATGGAGCCTATGCCTGGTTGTTCATCACTGTCCTGCCTCCTCTCGTGGGTCTGGAGGGCGCGGTGGTCGATATCTCGATGAGTGAGATTTTCACCTCGGTGATGATCTATCTCGGGATTCCCTTTTTCGCCGGAATGCTCACCCGGGTGGTCCTAACGAGGGTTAATAGTGTGGAGTGGTATGAGAACCAGTTCATCCCGCGCATCTCTCCCCTGACACTGGTCGCTCTCCTCTTCACCATCGTGGTGATGTTCACCTACAAAGGCGATGCCATCGTCGAGTTGCCCCTGGATGTACTGCGCATCGCCATCCCGCTGCTCCTCTACTTCGCCATCATGTTCTTCGTCAGCTTCGTGATGGCGGCCAAGTTGGGGGCGGACTATCCACGCACCGCGAGCATCGCCTTCACCTCCGCTGGCAACAACTTCGAGCTCGCCATTGCGGTGGCGATCGCAGTCTTCGGCATCGATTCCGGCATCGCCTTTGCCGCAGTGGTGGGGCCGCTGGTGGAGGTTCCGGCCCTCATCGGCTTGGTGCACGTCTCGCTCTTTCTGAAGAAAAAGATGTTTGCCCCAGCTGTGGCCCAATAGGTCCATCTGGTGCTATTCTGGTAAAATCTTCGTTTCATTAGCGGCACATCCCGCTAAGGAGACGAGGTGTCGGAACCGCTGAGCCTCTATCTCCACCTCCCCTTTTGCCACAAGATCTGTCCCTACTGCTCTTTCTACAAACACACGCCCGGCAAGACGGACTTTACCGCCTTCATCGATGCGCTGTTAGAGGAAGGGCGACGAAAGAACGAGGAACTGGGAGCGCCGGCGATTCGCACGGTCTACCTGGGGGGCGGAACTCCTTCCCTTCTTTCGGAAAAGCACCTGAGCCACCTCTTCCTCGGGCTGCAGGAGGTTTTCGATTTTTCCCAAGTGGAAGAGGTCGACCTGGAGGCCAACCCTTCCACCTTTCATCTTTCGAAGGCTCAGCTTTTTCGCGAGCTGGGGGTTTCGCGGGTTTCCCTGGGGGTGCAGTCCTTCCAAGAAAACGAGCTCAAGGCCCTCGGGCGGGACCACACGGCGGAGGCGGCGGCGGAGTCCTTCAAGCTGTTGCGCGAGGCGAAAATCCCGAGCTGTAATCTCGACCTCATGTTCTCGGTCCCCCACCAGACCGAGGAGTCGTGGCAGGACAATCTCACCCAGGCCTTGGCGCTGAAGCCCGACCACATTTCCTGCTACAATCTGACCTACGAAGAGGACACCGCATACTTCGAGCAATTCGAGAAAGGTGAACTGAGCGACGATCCCGACCTCAACGCCCGTCTCTTTACCCTCGCGCACGAGACCCTGACCTCGGCCGGGTTTCGCCACTATGAGACCTCGAACTACAGCACGCCGGGGCATCATTCACGGCACAATCTGAGCTATTGGGAAGGCCGCAACTATCTGGGTCTGGGGCCCTCGGCGGTTTCGACCATCAAGAGCCACGGCTCCGACTGCTTTGCGACACGGTGGAAAAACGCGCCCGACACCCAGCGCTACATTCAGCAAATCCAGTCCGTGGGTCACGCCATGCACGAGAGCGAGCACCTCAGCGAGGAGCAATTTAATCTGGAGCGCATCGCCCTGCTGCTCCGCACCGATACGGGGTTGCCTCTGCGCTATCTTCCCGAGGGAGTGAGCTGGCAAATGCTACTTGAGCACGAGCTCGCTACTGTCAGCGAGTCCCACCTGACGCTCACGCGGTCGGGCGCGCTGTTGGTCGACGCAATTGCGGAGGAATTGGCGGGATGAGGGTGGTCTTTTCTGTTTTTTCCCTCGCAAGGGATTGGCGACCAATCCAGCAAAACCCGTTCTGTTCATTTTCGTGAATTCTGCCCATAATTCTGGCGTGACGCCGGATGTGCATATCGAACCAGCCACTATTGAGGATCTCTCTTCATTGACCGAACTCGTGGTCGATCTTTTGGAACTGCAGGATGATTTCGTTCCCGACCCTGCCCTGCAGGAAAGAGGGATTCGCCACATTCTAGAAGAACCGGCTCGGGGACGCATCTTTGTCGTTCGGGCGCAGGATCGGATTGTGGGAATGGCGAACTTGCTTTTTACCGTTTCCACGGCGATGGGTGGTTTCGTGTTGATTATGGAAGATGTCATCATCCATCCCGAACATCGCGGTCAGGGCTTTGGTGCCATGCTCTTGGAAGCGGTGATTGCTTTTGCCAAGGAGAAGGATTTTAAGCGCATCACCTTGTTAGCCGATCGATTGTCGAACGATTCGCAGGCCTTTTTCCAGCAGCACGGCTTCCAGTTTTCCAGCCTCATTCCGATGCGCTTGATCCTTACTACGGAATCTCTCAGTGAATCATGACCTCTCTCATCGCCATCACTCCCGCAGATGCCCACGCTCTGACGATGGTGGCGATATTGGCCTTTGCGCTGGGTTCTCTGGTTACGATGTTTCTGATTATGGCGCGCAATGGACGCCGAAACGCGGAGCAAGACCTGCCGGAGTTTCCTGAAGAGAAAGCGCCCAAGAAGCCATCCTCTGCCCGGAAGGAAAAGAGTGCAAAGCCGGTTGCAGAGTGGGAGCGGGATGGCGATTGGTGGAAGTGAAACGGCGGTTGGGCTGTTTTGATAAAACGGTCGCGAATGTTTGGGGGAAGGTCCCGAGGCCTTCGTCCGCGAGAGAACCTTTCGAACATCCCTGAAATCTCGCGGTCCTTTTATCAAAAGGACCCTACCGATGAGGGATTAAGAGTGCGGGGTGCGAGCTTTGGTTATTTGATGGGCTGCTCTCTTTGAATCGCGGTCCCATGAGTTCGAGCAAGCAAGCTTTGATCTTCCCGAGTTGGTGGGAGAACGAACCTGTCCATCCCAGAGCGGCAGCAAGCGGCGCGCACTTCAGAAGATCGCCCAGCTCTCACCATCGCCAAAGAACCTGCGAACGGTAGGGCTGTTTTGATAAAACAGCCGCGAATGTTTGGGGAAGGTCCCGAGGCTAACGCCCTTCGTCCGCGAGAGAACCGTTCAAACATCCCTGAAATCTCGCGGTCCTTTTATCAAAAGGACCCTACCGGTGAGGGATGAAGAGTGCGGGGTGCGGGCTTTGGTTATTTGATGGGCTGCTCTCTTTGAATCGCGGTCCCATGAGTTCGAGCAAGCAAGCTTTGCTCTTCTCGGGTGGGTGGAAGAACGAACCTGTCCATCCCAGAGCGGCAGCAAGCGGCGCGCACTCCAGAAGATCGCTCACCTCTCGCAGTCGCCAAAGAACCTGCGAGCGGTAGGGCTGTTTTGATAAAACAGCCGCGAATGTTTGGGGAGGATCCCCAGGCTAACGCCCTTCGATCGCGAGAGAACCTTTCGAACATCCCTGAAATCTCGCGGTCCTTTTATCAAAAGGACCCTACCGGTGAGGGATGAAGAGTGCGGGGTGCGGGCTTTGGTTATTTGATGGGCTGCTCTCTTTGAATCGCGGTCCCATGAGTTCGAGCAAGCAAGCTTTGCTCATCCCGGATTGGAGGAAGAACGAACCTGTCCATCCCAGAGCGGCAGCAAGCGGCGCGCACTCCAGAAGGTCGCTCACCTTTCACCGTCCGCTGGTTTTCAGGAGGTGTGAGGGACTTGGATGCTAACGAAATTGCTTTTGCTCGGGGCGCCATTCGTAGCCGCCTTGGGCAAGACGGGCTTGGAGCTCTTGTGGCTCGAGATTGTGGGTTTTGCAGAGGTCTTCGAGGCTGCTCGCGTTGTTGCGTAGCTCGGTATTGACCAGCCCCACGAGAAGATGGGGATCCATCGATTGATAGTTGGAGAGATTCATCTTTAACAAAAAAAGAACAGGGACATTGCTGCCCCTGTTCCATTCAAAAAAATCTATCAGGACCACGCAGAGCCTTAAGGGCCCTGCAGCAGAGGCTTAGATGTGAAGGGCGTGGCCGTCGGCATCGAGGGTGGCCTCGTGGATGGCTTCGGCAATCGTTGGGTGAGCGTGGATGGTGCTGTGGATCTCGTCCGCAGTCAGTTCCATCTCCAACGCGAGACCCATCTCGGCGATGAGGTCGGTGGCGTTTTCCCCGATGATGTGAGCTCCTAACAGCTCGCCGTGTTCTTTTCCAAAGAGAAGCTTCACGAAGCCTTCGGTCTCGCCGATGGCCTGGGCCTTACCAAGGGCCTGGTAAGGGAATTTGCCGACCTTGTAGTCCACTCCTTCAGCCTTGAGCGCGTCCTCGGTCTTACCGATGGAAGCGACCTCAGGGTGACAGTAGGTGCAGCCCGGGAAGTTTTCGACGCGACGAGGGTTGTGACCTTCGACGAAGATTCCATCCACACACTGAACGGCCTCGAACATGCCGGTGTGCGCCAACCAGGGAGGTCCGTCGATGTCGCCGATGGCGAACACGTTGGGAAGATTGGTGGTGTAACGCTCGTCAGTCTTGACGAATCCGCGCTCGTCGAGCTCCGGAGTTTCGCCGCCAGGCAAAACGGGGGCGACGCCAATCGCGACGAGACAGGTGTCGGCAGTGATGTCTTGCGTCCCCTTCTTGCTTTCGACGGTCAGGGTTACGCTGTTGCCATTGTTCTTGAAGGCAGTGACCTTGGTGTCAGTGAGGCATTTGACGCCCATCTTCTTGTAAGAGCGCTCGAGGGTCTTGCCCACTTCGCTATCTTCTACGGGAAGAATAGTAGGTTGCATCTCGACCATAGTCACCTCAGTGCCGAAGGCGTTGTAGATGTAGGCAAATTCCACTCCGATGGCACCCGCGCCAATGATGAGCATGGACTTGGGCTGCTCCTTCAGATTCATGGCATGCTTGGAAGATAGAACCGCCTTGCCGTCGAAAGGAAGAGGAGGCAATTCGCGGGGCTTACAACCCGTCGCGACGATGATGTTCTTGGCCTCGAAGACTTCTTTCTTTCCGTCCTTGTCGGTGACGCCGACCTTGCCTTCGCCCTCGATGGAGCCAAAACCACGCAAGTAGTCGACCTTGTTCTTTTTGAAGAGAAACTCCACTCCGCCCGCGAGACGATCCGCCACTTTGCGGGAACGACCAATCACCTCTGACCAGTCGTAGCTCAGGTTGTCGAACTTCATGCCGAAGTCCGCAGCGTGATGCTTCATCTGATGATAAAGGTGGGCGTTCTTGAGCAATGCCTTGGTGGGAATACATCCCCAGTTCAGACAAGTTCCGCCCGCGCGATCCACCTCGACACAAGCTACTTTTTTCCCGAGCTGTCCGGCGCGAATCGCGGCGATATATCCAGCAGGGCCTCCACCGATCACAATCAAATCATACATAGTCAGAGAATTTTCGTTATTAAGTTATTCGTTTCCAGAGTTTACGCTCAGTAGGGCATGGGGAAGGCCTCGTTAAAGGCAAAGACGCGAGACTGGATGTCCGCGAGCTTGGCTTCGTCGTCCTTGTTGGTGAGGGCCTCATAGATCAGGTCGGCCACTTTTTCAACATCGGCCTCTTTCATTCCACGCGTGGTCACCGCCGGGGTTCCGATGCGGATTCCGCTCGGCTTCATGGGGCTACCAGTGTCGAAAGGAATGGCGTTCTTGTTGACCGTGATGCCGACCTTATCGAGGGTAATGCTCGCCTCGTTGCCGTTGATGTCAATGGGTCGCAGATCCACCATGAAGACGTGGTTGTCGGAACCGCCGGAGACGATGCGGAGACCGTGATGGGCAAGGCGATTGGCGAGGGCGCTGGTGTTTTTCACCACCTGCTGCTGATACTCTTTGAAGCCCGGCTTGAGACACTCGCCGAAGCAGACCGCCTTGGCCGCGATGACGTGCATGAGCGGTCCGCCCTGCACCCCCGGGAAAACCCGGCCGTCGATTTTCTTGGCGTGCTCTTCTTTACAAAGAATGATGCCGCCGCGAGGTCCGCGGAGGGACTTGTGAGTGGTGGTGGTGACGAAGTCCGCATGCGGGACGGGATTCGGGTGCACCCCGGCTGCGACCAGACCGGCGATGTGCGCCATGTCGACCATCAGGTAGGCTCCCACGCTTTTGGCAATCTTCCCCATGCGCTCGAAGTCGATGATGCGGGAGTATGCGCTCGCCCCGCTGGTGATGAGCTTGGGCTTGCACTCTTTGGCCAAGGCCTCGAGGGCATCGTAGTCGATGGTTTCCTCGCCCTCGGTGACGCCGTAGTGAACGACATCGTAGAGGCGGCCGGAGAAGTTTGCGGGGTGACCGTGGGTCAGGTGACCGCCGTGGGCCAAGTCCATGGTCAGGATGCGGTCGCCGGGCTTGAGAACCGCGAAGTAAACCGCGGTGTTGGCCTGGCTACCGGAGTGGGGCTGCACGTTCACGTGCTCGGCCCCGAAGATTTCTTTCGCGCGCTCGATAGCGAGGGTCTCGACCTTGTCGACCTCTTCACAACCGCCATACCAGCGCTTGCCGGGGTAGCCCTCGGCATACTTGTTGGTGAGGACGGAGCCCTGCGCTTCCATCACCGCCGGGCTGGCAAAGTTCTCGGAAGCAATGAGCTCCACGTGGCTGCGCTGGCGCGCGTGCTCGCCCTCGATGATGTCGTAGACTTTACCATCGGTGACCGCGAGGCGGCTGCCGGATCCTTTGATGAGACGGCGCTCGTGACGACCGCCTTCGAAAGAGGTTTTCAAGAAAGCCTCAGCCATCGCAATCGCCTCTTCAGAAGAGGCATACATATTCCCAAGACAGAGAACGTTGGCGTCGTTGTGGCTGCGGGTGACGGTCGCTTCCTCAACCGAATTGACCTTCGCGGCGCGAATACCGTGCCAGCGGTTGGCGCTGATGGACATGCCGATTCCGCTTTTGCAAACGAGGATCCCGAAGTCGAAACGACCATCGGTCATCGCGCGACAAACGTCGTTGGCGAAATCAGAATAATCGACCGAATCCTCCTCGTTGGTCCCAAAGTCCTGCACCGTGCACCCTGCCCCTTCCAAGAAGGTTTGAAGGGCTGCTTTAATCTCCAAGCCGCCGTGATCGGCGCCCAGGGCCACTCTGATATTTGGGAATGTTGCCTCGCTCATAGAATCGACAATTCGTCCCCCCTTCCCTGCCCCTTCCCAGCGCGAAAGGCAATTGCGAAAAAAGGGTTTCGAGCCGGTTTTGGGCTAAAAGCAGCAATCCAAGCCGTCCCAAACGAGAGGTCGGCATCTCCGACCCCGTCGCCTAATCCGTTTTCGCTTCCAGAAAGCCCAGGATCCCCGCGATGGCTGCATCCAGTTCCTGTGCGACCTGTTCGTAGGCCGCACGCCCACAGCCGTAAGGGTCGCTGATGTCTTTGCCGACTTCGCCATCGATTTCGGCAAACTCCGCTGCGAGGTAGAGCTTTTCTTCAAATTCGGGAAACATCTGCGCCAGAATCTGATAGTGCCCGCGGGTGAGACAGAAGACGTGGGTCGCCTCCTCGAGAATTTCCTCGCTGGCCATGCGGCTACCGAAGCCGTCGAGGCTCACCCCATTTTTCTGCAAAATTTCCAGGGTCTCGGGACTGGCCGCTGAGCCGTTGTAGGCCGAAACTCCGGCGGAGGACACTTGGTAGTCTTTCCCCTCCGCCGCTTTGCGAAAGAGGCCTTCCGCCATGGGACTGCGGCAGGTGTTGCCGGTGCACACAAAGAGAATATTCGCTTCAGCCATCGCAGGAACTTAAGCGGAAAAACCCGAGGGCAAAACCCTTTTCTTGTCCCCCCCTTGATTGAAAATCTTCTCAATCTGCGTAGGCTGATTGGAAACCATCCCTCTCCATGAAAATCGCCAAAATCATCGTCGGCCTCATCTTTCTCTACTTCATGACGCTGCAGTTCAATGATGCCGCCCAATACGGTAATCATGACTCGTGGTTCTGGATCTTTTTCTATCTGGCCGCCGCAGTTCTGACCGGTGCCATGATCAAATGGAAGCAGCCCAGTTGGTTGCTCCCCACCATCGTGGGCTTCTGCATTGGCTCCGCCCTGTTCCGGATGCAGGACGAGGTGGGCAACTTCGACTTTACCGCACCCTTCCGCGCCACTCCCATCCCCTCACAGATGAACAAGACCACGCAGAAGCCCAACGAAGTGGACGCTCTGCTGGTGGTCGGATTGTGGTTCGGGATTGTCGCCGTTCTCGAACGAAAAAAGAACTACAGCGGCAAGTCGTAGCTGCGCCCGTCCTTGCCCTCGTAGTAGTGCATGTAGGCGGTGTTCGCGACCGCGACCCCTCCTTGCGTCGGGTAGTTGCCGGTGAAGTACCAGTCGCCTGACTCCTCATCGATGGAGGCGTGCAGGTTCGCGATGCCTTGGTAGATGACCTCGATTTCGCCATGCCAATCGATGTCCTCGGGCGTGACCAGCAGCGCGACCTCGGCGGAGATTTCCTCCGGGGTCAGTCCTTCATAGACGCCTTGCACGGCATTGATGCGCTCGTCCGCAGGCTTGGCCATCTCGACCTTGCACTGCTGATAGACCTCTTCCAACAAGGCCGCTTCGCCCCGCTTCTTGCGCAAGCTCTCGGCCGCGCGGAAGGCGATGAACTTGCCCATCTCGGACATGTCGATGCCATAGCAATCGGGATAACGAATCTGGGGCGCTGTGGAGCAAATGACGATCTTGCGCGGCTTGGTGCGGGCAAGGATTTTGAGAATCGACTTCTTCAGAGTGGTGCCCCGAACGATGGAATCGTCCAACACCACGAGGGCGTCATCGGGACCCACTAGACCGTACGTAATGTCGTAAACGTGGGAGACCAATTGCGCGCGTCCTTTTTCCTGCGAAATGAAGGTGCGCATCTTGATGTCCTTGTGGGCAATCTTCTCGCCTCGTGGCCAATTGCTCATGATGAGCTCATCGAGAAGCTCCTCGGTGACGATCCCCTGCTTGGCAGCTTCCGCGATGCGCTTTTTCACCTGATCCCGGCGATAAAGACGCAAGCCATCCATCAAACCGTAGTAGGCCGTCTCGGCGGTGTTGGGGATGAAGGAAAAGACGGCTTTCTCGAAATTGTCGCCGATACTTTCCACAATCTGAGGCACCAGCGCGGCTCCCATGGCCTTGCGTTCTTTGTAGATGCCCGGGTCGTTTCCGCGGGAAAAGTAGATGCGCTCGAAGGAGCAGGGAGAAGGCTTTTCGCCCTTATGAAAGCTGGAACGATGGACCTCCCCCTTGCTGCTGACTGTGATCACTTCGCCGGGAGGCACTTCGTTGATATCGTCTTGCTCGGTCTCGAACACCGTCATCAAAGGCACTCGCTCGCTGGCAAAGGCAATGACCTCGTCGTCCATATACATGAAGCAAGGACGGATGCCGCGCGGGTCGCGGGTGACGAACATGTCGCCATTGCCTACAACCCCGGCGATGGTGTAGCCGCCATCCCAGTTCTCGGCGGACTCGGCTACGATTTTACCGATATCGAGCTCCGAGGAAATCTGGTCCTGCCTGGTCTGGCCATCGACTTCTTCCTCATCGCGCAGACGGCGGTAGATGTCGGTGTGAGCTTCGTCGAGATGGAAGCCCACCTCCTCCAAAACGGTCTGGGTATCGGTTCCGAAGATCGGATGCTGTCCCCGCTCGATGAGCTTGCGGTTGAGCTCTCCCGCGTTGGTCATATTGAAATTTCCCAGCACCAACAAAGTCCGCGTCGGCCAGTTGCTGCGACGGAGGTAAGGGTGACAAGAGCCTTCGCTGAACTCGCCCGAAGTTCCGTATCGCAAGTGCCCCATCAGAACCTCGCCGCCGAAGTCGAACTTGTTCTTGATGGACGCTGGATCCTCGCGGGTGAGCACCTCGTTGCGCTCCATCTTGTTGAACTTTTTCATCTCGCGGCGGAACATGCCCGCCAGAGAATCCTTGGCCGCATCGCGGCGACGGAAGATGTAGGGCTCGCCGAGCGGCATCCCCAGCTTCACACACCCCATCCCGACACCGTCGTGTCCGCGGTTGTGTTGCTTCTCCATCAGGAGCATCAACTTGTTAAAGCCCCACAATGCGGTGCCGTATTTATCGTAGTAATATTGCAGCGGCTTGCGCAAACGCACTACCGCCACCCCGCACTCGTGTTTCAGGAAATCGCTCAAAACTGTTATTCAGTGAACCAGACCCGCGAAAGGTGGGCAAAGTCCCTCCCGATTCCAAGCCCCAATCCATCCTTTGTTACAAAACCCGCTCAAGCTCTGTTCCGTATTGGATTTTTGGCGAAAGTCATCGGTTCCCCAGCAGCTGCGAGAGCTAAGCAACCTTCTGGAGTGCGCGCCGCTTGCTGCCGCTCTGGGGTGGATGTGTCCGTTCTCTCACCCGCCCGGGAAGAGCAAAGCTTGCTTGCTCGACCTCGCACGACTGCGATTTAAAGAGTGATGATCACCGAATAACCAAGACCACCACCCCGCACTTTCCACCCCCGCCGGTAGGGTCCTTTTGACAAAAGGACCGCGAGTGTTCTGGCTCGTCCGAAAGATCATCCCTCGGACGGCAGCTGAAAGCCTGGGGACCTTCCCTCAACATTCGCGGCTGTTTTGGCAAAACTGCCCTACCGCCTGGCTCTCTGCCAACTCGTTGGCAGAATCATGATTCAAAGAGACGGTTCGGTGGGGCGAGTGGAGGCACTCGCGGTCCGGGTCGAGTCAGCGCTCACTTTCATTGCCGGCTTCTTCCCAGGTCGCGACGAGGTCGGGACGCTGTTGCACGAAGACATTGAAAACGTGTCGCGAGAAACTCGCGCCCGCCTGAGTGTAGAGGTTGAAGGCCGCATCGATCCCCAGACTCCGCAGCTCGCGCACTTCCTCATCATACTGCGCACTGGCCACCACCACCCCATTGAAATCATGTCTCTTCAGGGTCTCGATTGCGTGAAGGTTCGACTGATGGGAAGGCATCGCCAGCACCACCAGCTCCAGCCATTCCTTCGGACTAACGCGCTCCCAAAAATCCGAATCAGTCGCATCCGCCAGCATCACGTTGCGCTCTTGCTCGCGATGAAACTCCACTTTGCCCGGATCACGATCGAAGCCAATCACTTGACCCGGAAACCGATGCTCCAGCGAGTGATAAGCTGCCAGACCCACTCGTCCCATTCCGAAAACCGCCACCTTCTCCCCCCGCCGGATGATGGGCAAATCATCCCGGTGCCGCCCGCGGGTTTGCAGCTTTTTCAACGAGTCGCTGATTGGATCGTAGAGCTTCTCCGCCTTCCGATTGAGAGGTGCGGCAATCAAAAAGCTGAGCGAAAGGGCCAAAGCCACCGCCACCAACCACTCCTCGCCAATCCACCCTTTGCCCGCACCCAGCGCCATCACAATGAGCCCGAACTCGCTGTAGGTCGAGAGCGACGCCGCAGCCATCCAGGCGGTGCGCGCCCGGAGCTTAAAACGCGTGAACAAGACCAGAAAGCCCAGCCCTTTCAAGGGAAGCAAAACCAACATCGCCAGCGCCCACCCTACGGCCTTCCACGAGAGCTCGCCCTCCAGCCCGATATTGAGAAAAAAGCCCACCAGAAGAAGGTCGGTGATGCCCGACAAAGACTTCTTCAATTCCTTCGCGCGCGGATGCGTCCCAACCAGAACCCCCATGAAGAGCGCGCCCAGATCAGCCTTCATCCCCACGGAATCAAAGCCTTTGGCTCCCACGACCAGAGCGAGGAAAAACCCACACAAGGCCACCAGCTCACCGTGACCGGAGTGGTTTAAAATCCACCCTAACAGCGGTCTCGCCAGTAGCAGGCCCGGGATGAGAGCGAAGACCCACGGAGACGGAATCACCCCTTTCGAGATGGTCAGAAAAAGAACCGCGACAATGTCCTGCATCACCAGGACCCCAATCGCGAGCCGCCCGTGCATGGCCCCAAGGTCGCCGTTTTCAGTCAGCGCCTTGATCGCAAAGACCGTGCTCGAAAAGCTCAAGGCAAAGGCCACCAGAACCGCCCCCGACCAATCCAGTCCAGCAGCCGGAGCCAGCAGAGCCGCCAACCCCACCATGAGGGGAGAAAAGAGCAGCAGCACCGCCCCGGCGTGCAAAGTCGTGCCCGCCCAGATCTCGGGGCGCAGGAGGTTCTTGATTCTCAGCTTCAGCCCAATGCTAAAGAGCATCAGAGTCACCCCCAATTCGGCGGCTTTCTCAATGGTCTCGCCACCCTCCCGGCCCACGGCCTGAAGGACAAAGCCCGCGCCCAGAAAGCCGACCATGGGCGGCAGACGAAACCGCTGCGCGACGAGGCCGAAACCAAAGGCGAGTGCTATCAGGATGGCGTCCATCTGTGGTCCTTCCTAATGAGCAGTTGCAGGTCAGATTGGGGTCACGATTAGGACGCGACCTTTACCGTCACCCCATCGCCTTCGCGAACGGTTCCCAGCGCCACGCCGCCAGGGCCAGCGGAAAGAATCTTGTCGACCTCGTCAGGCGAGACAATCGCGACCCAACCGATGCCCATATTGAAAGTGTGGAACCGGTCCTCCGCGTCCACGCTCTCGAGCACCTTTTGGCAAACCGCGTTGTCCCAGTGAGGGATGGTCAGGTCCGCCCCTTTCCCCTGGAACAAGCGCTCCAAGTTCTCGGGCAAACCACCGCCGGTGATGTGCGCGTAGGCCTTTGGCGTCACGCCGGCTTCGCGAATCTCCTTCACGACATCATAGTAGAGACGGGTCGGAGCCAGCATCGCCTTTTCCTCCTCCTCAGAAAATTCTCCCGGACGGGAAGCCAGCACGCGCCGCACCAGACTAAAACCGTTGGCGTGAAAACTATCGGAGTGAAAGCCCACCAAGACATCGCCAACCTCCACGGTGGTGGGGTCGATCAAGTCGGGCTTTTCGGCCGCGCCGATACAGAATCCGGAAAGCTCCACCACGTCCTCGGGCACGATGCCCGGCATCTCGGCGGTTTCGCCCCCGGCCAAGATACAGCCGCAGGACTCGAGATAATCACACATTCCGGCGATCAGGCGCACCAGCTTGGCCTCGTCCAATTTGGCAATGCCCAGATAGTCGAGGAACATCAGCGGGTCGCCGCCGGTGGTGATGATGTCGTTGACCGACATCGCCACGAGGTCTTTGCCCGCGACTTCCAGCATATCGTGCTTGAGAAGGAGCTCCAACTTGGTGCCCACGCCATCGCAGCCGGTCACCAGAACCGGCGCCTTGTAATCGCTCAGGTCATAGAGAGCGGCAAAAAGCCCGAACGCCCCAAAGAGCTGGCGCTGTTGCTGGGTTCTCTTCACGTGCGCGCCAATGTCGCCCACAAAAGCTGCTGCCCTGCGCGTGTCCACGCCCGAATCCTTGTAAGTCAGTTCGCCTGCCATCGAAGTGCGCAGCATGGAAACCGAATCCCCCGCTGTCACCCCTTTTTCGCCCCTAGCGTGCCTAAACCTACTTTTTTGCTCTCCAGACCTTGTTCCGGGCAATCTCGGTCCAACCCCGTCTCCCTGAAACATCCGATAGTCTGGCCATTTCAACTGGTAGTGATACTGCGGCTGGCTGCCCTGATTCAAGCCAAGTCCTCAAGCTTCCAGTTTTTCCAGAGACCGGGCTCCCTGCGCTTTGAGCCAAAAATTCACTCCCGAATTTTCTACCCATCCCGGCAAAAAAACCATGCACTCTCCCCCTCACCGTTGTGCAAGGTACCTTCCTGCCACTTCATCAGACAATTACCCGACAACAATGACCGAGCAACAGATCCAAGAGACTCTCACATTTTTCGAGAAAATCGGTATTGAAGCCAGAGAAGTTACTTTCGAAGAAGGCCAAACCTCCTGCGTACCGGGCATCTCCTGCCTCGGTGGAACCTTGAAGATTGATCGCGCCCTCCTTCAGTTCCCTGGAGATCTCTACTACGCCGCCGGACGAATCGCGGCCTCTCTTCCTGCCGAGCGCCCCGACTTGGACGACAACCCGTCGCCACCGCCCGCCCTTGAAATGGCCGCGATGGCCTGGGCTTTTGCCGCAGCCGAAGAGACTGGCGTGGGGGCCGAGCACGTTTTCCACCCTTCTGGCTATCATGGACAAAGCACCGCTCTGATTGAAGCCTACCGTGCCGGCACCGGCCCGGGCATCCCCCTCATCACCTATTTCGAAATGGCGGAGCAATATCCCAGACTCACCCACTGGCTCCGCCCTTCGTCGTAGGTTTAGGTATCTCCGCAAGAGGCCTACCCATCCCCTGCTCCCAATTCATAGACAGGAGAAAGCAGCGTCCCCGTTGCGCCTGACGCTTTCTCCCCAAGGTATTCGGCTCAGATTTTTTCTGCCGTTGATGAGCTACACAAGCTCGCTACGACCCGGCATCTCTGGGTCCAAGCGACCTATCGCCCCATAAGAGACCTTTGGGGCCCGTCCCCGTCCAGCCACACTCGACGCATTGGCCTCTCCTTGGCTAGTCCTCAAAAGGGCCTGCGCATAAATCATTCAGTGAAAGGGTGCTACCGGACTGCGGAATGACCCACAGATCGCAAAATCAGGGTCTTTCTCGCGTTCCCAAAGAGAAAGAAGCGAAGGGTCGCAGTGGGCTTCCCCTGTTTTGGCAGAGGACAAAATTCGGCAACTGAAGTCGGAACCCTTTCAAATTCAGCAAAAATCTACCCCCTCCACGGGTTCAGTCCTCAAAAGTATTGGCCTCGTCGGAGCGAACTGAACGGGAAATAAGTCGATCGTCAAGTCTTGGACCTCGTCTGTCTGTGATTCCCAGCAAAAGTTCAGATTCTTGAAAAATACACATCCATCAACAAAGATACAACATGAAAAATACAGCTAAATTATTAGGAGTAAGTATGGCTACTCTAATAGCCGCCCCTCTCCACGGAGCGATTGTCTATCAAGACACCTTCGATGCCGCCGACGGGATTGGTATCAACACCGGCATCGGTGGAGGAATGGTGAGCGGCACCAACATTACAGCTGCGGACCCCTTCGACGACGCCACTGGCAGCGCCACGGCTCAGACGGACTTTGGAAACCGCCTGGCTTGGGTCCACACCACCAATCAGTTCGACTTGACCGCCGGCTTCACCCTCGACGTGACTTTCACGACCTCCGCACTTGCTGACGCCTTTCCTTCATTCACCTCTTCATTCGGTATCGTTGATGAAGTAACAGCCGCCACTCCCGCTGCAGACGGAACCGGAAACGCCAACAACATCGGAGCTTACTTGTTCTCTAATCAGGATTCCTTGAATACGGTCGGCTTCTCCGCAGCCAACAGACCTGCTCACTCCTCGGGGGATTCTACTGATCAAGGCATCTTCACCGATTTCGGAACCTTGACCCTGGCATCTACTGCTCTGAACACTGCGATCGCTTATGGGACGACCCAAACGTTTTCCATGACGGTGAATGCGGATGGCAGCGCATCTTTCAGCCTGGATGCTGCCAGTGGCACTTTGCCAGCAGGATCACTCTCAAGCTTGTTCACTGACTCGGCGGACGGAGAATTCTACTTCGTAGCCTATTCTCAGGGAAATCCCGGCCTCAGCTTGGGTGATGTGACCATCACCACCATTCCCGAGCCATCTTCCGCCGCTCTACTCGGCCTTGGAGGATTCGCTCTACTGCTGCGTCGACGCAAATAGCCAACCTCCCAGCCAGATCGGAGAACCTCTTCGTGGGCTCACGACTTGACTGCATCCGGAACCTTTTTCCGATATCAGGAGCAGCCCTCGACAGGGCTGCTCTTTTTTGTGCCATTCGAAGTCAAGGACTTGGAAAAACAGGAAAGCGTTCTACCCGCTTCCCCTTGGCCTTCGCCTCTCGAGACTGATTGCAGAATGACCCTCGCGAGCAATTATTGCGGCGAAAATGAAATTCTGGAGGTGGCACAAACGTCCTTCCATGCTTAGAAACGTCCCACGATATGATTCCTACCGAGCACGACGACCCCATCAACGCCAAGATTCTTGAAGTATCCGAAGACCTCGTAGCCGGTTTTCAACGCCACCCCTTCGAAGTGATTGCCGAGAAGTCCGGCGTCGAGCTCGAGGTCGTGCTCGAGCGCATTCGCGCCATGCTCGAAGCGGGAGTCATCCGCCGGGTGCGGCAAACCCTGCTCGCGACCAAATTGGCCCACGGGGCATTGGTCGCCTGGCGAGTGCCGGAGGAAAAGCTGACCGCAATCTTCGACTACATGTTCCAACATGATCCCTTCTCGGGCCACGTGGTCACCCGCTCTACCGACACCGAGGTCTCTGGTTCGGGCTACCGTCTGTGGACCACTTTGAAAGTACCACAGGGCGAGTCTCTCGACCACCACGCGACCGTCCTCAAGGAGATTGTAGGTGCAGACGAGTATATCCTGATGCCTGCCCATGGAGTTTTCGCCCTGGGAGTCGGCCACACCCGCCGCAAAGGACTCGAGCCCGGTGCAAAGGTCGATGCCCCTGCCGAAATGATGACCACCACCACCGTCGAGCTGACCGACGAAGAATGGGAGGTCCTTTTGGCTCTGAAAGAAGAGCTCACGCCTGAGGAAATCGTCTCCAACTGCTGGGACAAGCGCGCCGAAATCGCCGGAGTCTCGCTCGACCGCTTTTGCGAAGTTGCCGCGACCCTCAATGCGAAGAAGGTCATTGGTCGCTTCTCCACCTTCCTCGAACACGTCAAGCCCTCCGAGACCGGCAAAAAGGTCACCCGTTTCAACGGACTTTTCCATTGGGCCGTTCCCGATGGCATGCAGGAACAGGCCGGCGCCGAAGTCGGACGCCACCACTGCATGACCCACGCCTACTGGCGCGAAGGCGGCCCCAAGTTCGGCAACGTCAACATCATGGGCGTGGTGCACGGCACCGAGAAGCCCAAGGTCATGGAGCACAAGGCGGCCATCGACAAGCACCTCGAATCCATTGGGATCCCAGTGAGTTACACCAACGTCTTTTGGGGAGGGCGATCCGAGATCAAGCCCTCGGAGATCTCGCCCAAAGTCTACGCTGAATGGCACGCCAATCCACCCAAGTTCGAGGGGTAGGACATCGCCTAATCAGGCGGTTTGCAAAGCGGGAATTGAGGATAGACCCGCCATGCATTCACAAGGTCACTACCTGTGATCCATCCCTCACTTTTTCCCTTGTCACCCCATCTATCAAGTCTAGTTTTAAGGGTGCAAATGGCGTTTGTCGTTTGCTTAAACCAAGGGATTTTTCCCTATAACCACAAAAACTAGATAAAACAATGAAAGCAACAAAAGGACAAATGCGGTCCGGTTTCACCTTGGTGGAACTGCTGGTCGTTATCTCGATCATCGTCGTTCTGGCCGGCCTCGCCGTGCCGACCGCGATGAAGGCCCTCGGTAAAGCCGAGCAGGTCACCGGAATCAACAACGTCAAGGGCATCAAGTCAGCTCTTGACCTCTTCGCAAGTGACTTCGACGGGGAATACCCCAGCGATGACACCGCAGAGGAAATCATGGAAATCTCCGACGACAGCGCCGGAGCCTCCAAGCGCGGCAGCAGCAGCCGTTTGGACCGACGCGGTTTGGACGGCGGAAGCCGTCTTGATAGCCGTGGTTCCCGCGGTGGTCGCGGTTCTTCTTCTTCGGACAAGCCATCCAACTACTACTTCCAGCAGTTGATGAGCCGTGGTCTCGACAACGAAGAACTCTTCTTCCAGAAAGCCTTCAAAAAGGCCTTCATCGTGAAGAAGCCTAACAACGACAAAGTGGTCGATCAGGGCGAGTGCGTTTGGGCTTACACCAAGAACCTCCAGCAGACTTCAAGCAGTCACCTTCCAGTGGTGTTTGACTCTCCTATCAGCACCGGTGACAACCCCAAGTTCTCGAAGAAAGTTTGGGACGGTAAAGTCATCATGGCACGCCTCGACAGCTCGACTCGTACCGAGTTGATTGGCGGAACCGATGCCAAAGAAGGCAACGTGACCGGCAAGATCGACGGAGACCGCATGAACCTCTTCTCGCCTGAGGCATTGGAAGAAGGAGTCATGACTGTTCCCGACCTGAAGCGTATCGGCTCCGGCAACTAAGTTTCCGAACAATTCACAATTCCAGGCCGGTCCCACCTCGCGTGAGACCGGCCTTTTTCGTGTCGAGCGGAGAAGAATCGCGGTGAGTTTAGGGGGGTGTTAGTTGTCAGAGATCGGTTATCGGTTATCGGTTATCGGTTATCGGACAACTGACAACTGACAACTGACAACTGACAACCGACAACCGACAACCGACAACCGACAACTCTTCACCCCCATTTCACACTCCCTTCACCGTTCCTTCATTTTCATCTGTTCATCTAACGGCCTAACCCGGGGAAGCGATTCCTCATAACCGTAGAAATAACTAACAGCATGAAAACACCAACCCAACCCCTCGCCCAACCCAGAGGGCTGCGAGGCTTCACTTTAGTGGAGCTTCTTGTCGTCATCTCCATCATCGTCGTCCTCGCCGGCATTGCCACTCCGGCGGCGATGCGAGGGCTCAAACACGCCGAACGCGTCGAAGGCCTCAGCAATGTGCGGAACATCAAAGGTGCACTCGACCTCTTTGCCGCCGACTTCGAGGGAGAATACCCCAGTGATTCGACCGCTATTCTGTTAGAGGAACTCTTGCGCGATGATGAGCCCCGCTCCTCTACACGAAAGCTGGAGGGCAAGTGGAAACTCGACTCTAAAAAACTCGCAGGGAGTGGCTCTCGGCAACGAGAACAACAACGAACCTCCAACGACTATTTCAACCAACTGATGTCGCGCGGGCTCGACAACGAGGAGCTTCTTTACAACTCCGCTTTCCGGCGAAGCTTCGATCTCCAGCGCCCCAACAAAGACGGCAAAGTGGACCGCGGTGAAAACGTGTGGGGCTACACCGCCAACCTGATGAACACTTCCGCCAGCCATCTCCCCCTCGTCTTCGACACCCCAATCAGCACGGGGGACAGCCCACGCTTTTCGAAGAAAACCTGGGACGGGCGAATTCTAGTAGCTCGCTTGGATGGCTCGACGGCCACCATTCCGATCGGCGGCAGCGATCCAGATGCGGGTCCCGTGCGCGACACCATCAACGGACGGAGCACCAATATCTTTTCGCCTGAAGCATTGGAAGAAGGTCGCCTCGCTCCAGCCGATTTAAAGGCCCGCGGCTCCGACTAACAGACCCTTCGATTGTTTTATCTAGACCGGGGGAGGCGCTTTGACTTGAGCGCCTCTCCCACTCTCTCCACCCGATGTCTCCCGCCACCCTTGCCCGCGGACAAACTCGCGATCTTCTTCCTCTTTTCGCACCCGAGGCTCTCCGCCAGTCCATCCCCCGAGCAGTGGGGCTCATTATCCTCGGAGCCGGATTCTACGGGTTCACGGTTGGCCTCTGGCGGGGACTCGACATGGCCTGCTATGTCGCACTCAAGACCCCCCTTCTCCTCTTTTTCACTCTTCTCATCACCGGATTGCTCAATGGGATGCTCGGACTTTTGTTTGGGACCGGAATTGGCTTCCGGCAGTCCGTGCTTTGCCAGCTTCTGGCCTTCTCCTTGGCTTCCCTCCTTCTCGCTTCCCTCGCTCCAGTGACCTTCTTTCTGGCACTGGAAGCCCCGCCCGCTGATTCGCCCGAAGCCGCGTCCTCCCATAGCTTCTATCTCCTGATTCATACCGCAATTATCGGCCTTGGCGGCTTTCTTGCGGTGGTGCGCCTCTTTGGATTGATTCGCGCTCTCACTCCGGACTTCCGGGCGGCCCGTCTGACTCTTCTCTCCTGGCTGGGGTCCAATGCCATCGTGGGCGCGCAGCTTTCTTATCTGATGCGTCCCTTCTTCGGCTCCCCCTCCCTGGAGGTCGAGTTCCTGCGCAAAGACATGTTCAACGGCACCTTTTACGAAGCCGTTTGGCGCGCGCTCAATCGCCTGCTCTCCGAGGAGCTCACCGTCGTTGTCCTGCTTGCGACCGGAGCTCTCGCCGCTCTCTTTCTTCACTCTCTTTTGAAACATCCAACCTCAAAATCAAACCAGCAATGAATCCACCCAACCTACCGGAACAAACCGAAGAACCCAAGGACCCAAACGAAGGCCGTCAAGCCGTCGAGGTCACCAACCTGGCCACCGCCATCGAGGCGCTGCTGCGAAGTCCCCTCAATCTATTGAAAGCGCTGCCGGAGAAACGACAGCTCATTCTCCCCCTCGCGCTACTCGCCCTTTTCAGCGCGGGGGTGCTGGGTTTAGTCTTCGGCTCCTACTCCGGTGGAACCCAGCTCTGGGCTGCTCCGCTGAAAGTTGGAGGAGGGCTTCTCTTGGGGGCATTGATTTGTTTCCCCAGTCTCTACGTTTTTTCCTGCCTGGCCAATTCGCCTCTGCGACTGGGAGGAGTTGCCGCCGCCTATCTCTGCTTCCTCGCGCTCTTGGGCCTGCTCCTGATCGCCTTCGCGCCCATTCTTTGGATCTTTACCCAGTCCTCCAACTCTTTGCCGTTCGTCGGCTTTCTGGCGCTTGTGGTCTGGTTGCTGTCCTTTCTCCTCGCGGGCAGTCTGCTCCGCAAGGTCAGCCGCCGGGCCACCAGCTCGTGGCAGGTTCATCTCTGGTTACTCATTTTCCTAACAGTCACCCTACAAATGTCGACCGCGTTGCGCCCGATTCTCGGAACTTCGGAGACCCTTCTTCCACAGGAAAAGAAGTTCTTCCTCACCCACTGGATGGATTCCATTGACGAGGCTGCCCGCGAATCCGACTCGACGAGCACCGGGAGTGCTAACAACCAGTCCAGCATCAAGAGCAGTCGGACGGACAATCCATTTCTTGAGAACTAGAGACCACACTCGAGCCTCTAGCCCGGCAAGGAAAGCTTTTCGTTTCGCTCAATGACCTTTCCCTCATAGATCATCCGATCGAGTAATGCGCTTTCCTTGGCCGAGAAACATTGCTGAAACGAGATCGTCGAATTGTCGGGCGAATTGGAAGATACTTGGGTGCTCTCCGAACCAATCGCTTGACCTAACTCCGTTCGAGTCAGGGGGCCTTTCTCCAATTCCGCCGCGACCCGACAGTAGGTCCGGTGGAGGGAACGCTCAGCGCCATTGGAATCCATTGACAAGCCAAGCAAACACGAACCAGCCAGAATGGAAAATCCGAGGAAGAGGCTCGATTGACGATCCGGCACATAGAGTCCAGCCCCGATACGATCATCGAGCAAAAGCGCCATCGCGAAAAGTAAGCACCCCAAGAATAAGACTAGAAATACTTTATACATGTTCAGACACTGAGGCTCGATTCAAGCAGGGACAATCTCAAACTAGCTCCAGCGGTCGGGCTAGCCTGCGAACGGGTTCGCGGGCATACCCTTCACCCCGAGCCCCTTGATCACAAACAAACGGCCGGCATCTTCCTCCACGATACTCTTGTGAATTCCAGTGGTGACGTAGAGCTCATCCAAGTTCTCGCCGCCCCAGGTGCAGGCCGTGGTCTCGACGCAAGGCAGGTCAATGCGTTGCAGTTCCTCGCCCGTTTCGACATCGAAGCGAGCCACACAACCACCATGACAGAAGGCAACCCACACTTTCCCCTCCGCATCCATTGCCATTCCGTCCGGCGAAGTGTCATGATGCTTGGTATCCACCACCACCTCCCGATTACTCCACTCCCCCGTCGCCGAGTTGTAGTCGAAGCCCCAGATCTCTCGACGGGGAGTATCGATATAATAAACACGCTTTCCGTCTGGACTCCATGCAATGCCGTTGGAGTTGGTGACTCCCCCAAAGACTTCACGCACTCCCAACTCTGGATTGAGCTCATAGAGGGCCGCGTCCCCCTCCTTTTTCACCAAAGAGATGGTCCCCGCAAACAGTCGCCCGTCCGGAGAGCACTTTCCATCATTGAAGCGATTGTCGTCCTTGTCTGGCTCCGGATCGACGATGGGCTTCTGCTCTCCAGTTTCTTCATCAAGAAGGTGAAAGCCCGTATCGCCGACGAAAACCAGCCCCCCCCGACTCCGTGGCACGACCGCGCCAACTCGCTCTCCCACTTCCAAGAGACGCTCCTCGCCGCTGGCAGGGTCGAAGCAAATCACGCGATGAGATTCGATATCAACGTAATACAGCATTCCACTCCACCAGATTGGTCCCTCGCCCCACTTTGCCCGATAGCTTCCTGCCAATTCAATTTCCATGCCCCCAGCTAACCCCTTGGCGGAAAGGAGACAAATCCCAAAATCGGACTTTTGACCGATTCCTAAATTGTATTCCTCTTTCAAAAAGGTAGTCTGGGCGCAATCTTCCCCATGATTTCCAGATTACTCGCCCTCGTTTTTCTTTCCTTGATGGTGCCACAACTGTCGGCCCAGAGCACCGCCGCGTGGGAGAATGTTGTAGTCGGCAAGGAGAATTACGTCACTGTTCGTAGTATCCAGAAGTTTTACGGATTCTCCACCATGCGCACTTCCGGCTCCAAGCTGATCCTCGAGAAAAAGGAAATACGCGTGGAGTTCCTCGTTGGCCAACAGGATGTCTGGATGAACAAAATCAAATTCGTCTTTTCCTTTCCCGTCAAACGCTCCGGCAACCGCTATCTGGTGCACCGTATTGATTTGGTCAAGTTGCTTGACCCTGTGATGCGTCCCTACAATGTGGGTGGTCGGGGCCCCTCCCGGATCGACACCGTCATCATCGACCCCGGACATGGTGGCCACGACCCGGGAACGGTTAGCCCTCATGGCAACGGGAAGGAAAAGGACCACGCCTTGGCTCTTGCCAGAAAACTCTCTCTGCAATTGCGCAAGCGCGGCTTCAAGGTGGGACTGACCCGCGACAAGGACCGCTACCTCACCCTCCAGCAACGGGTCGACTACGCCAACAGATTCCCCAACGCCATTTTCATATCGCTGCACTTCAATTCCGGCGGTGGCGGACGCGCCCAGGGCATCGAGACCTTCACCCTCTCCCCCAAAGGAGTCGCCCACTACGGCCGGGGATTGAAAGCCTCAGATTATCAGGAAAAACCCGGCAATAACAACGACTCCGCCAATGTTGCGTTGGCGACAGCCGTTCACTCCAATGTCATCAAGGCCACTCAGCGAACCGACCGGGGCATCCGGAGAGCGCGCTATTCGGTCATCTCAGGCGTCAAGCACCCGGCAATCCTCTTGGAGGGCGGCTTTCTATCCAACCGGACGGAAGGCTCCTACATCGCCCGCTCCGACTATCAGGACCGTCTCGCCTTCTCCATCGCTGAAGCGGTGGTCAAATACAAGATGGCGACTGAGCGGGCACCCAAGCGATAAGCTCGCCTCCCCGGGTTCCAGCCTGGAACCGAACCCAGTTTTTCCCCTCATTTTTTGGAGAAATTTGAGAATCAGGACATTACCCTCCTGAATGCTTCGCCCTCTTCGAAAATCTCTCGCGGTCTCCTTGTTACTCCTTTTGCCCAGTCAGGGCGAGGAATCGAGACCCAACGTCATCTTCATCATCACCGACGACCAACGTCAGGAAGATCTCGGTTTTATCAAAAACGAGGCTCTAACCCCGAGTTTGGACAAGCTGGCCAACGAAGGAGCATTCTTTTCCAACAGCTACACCTCCTCCACCGTCTGCACCCCCAGTCGCTACGGCTGCATCACCGGACGCTACCCCAGCCGGGGTTCCTCTCCCGCACTGCTCCGTGACGTGACCCCCGAAGGCGTACGCAACGTCTACTTCAATACACATCTCGAAGCCGACCGTCCCAATCTCCCCAAGGCGATGCAGGCTGCGGGCTACGTGACCGGCTTGATCGGAAAGTGGCACATCGGCACGCGGGTCAAGCTTGAGCAAATCCCCAAAAACTCCGACCCCACAGATCCGTCGGTCAGAGAAAAACTACAAGCCAATCAGACCGCTCTCTGCGCGCAACTCCGCACCTTCGGCTTCGACCACGTCGCACGGGCCTATGCGGGCAACCCCCTTGACTCGCCCCAACTGAAAAACACCGGCTTGGCCCACCACAATATGGACTGGGTCACCGAAGGGGCTCTGGAGTTTATCGAATCGAACAAAGACAAACCCTTCTTCCTCTACTTCTCCACCACTCTCCCCCATTTCCCCGATCCCGTGGCCGGAATGACGACCGATCCCCGCAGTACTCCCGCCGGGATTCTCGACCAAGCCCCCGTCGGAATGCCATCCCGCGAAAGCCTGTTCGCCAAAGCCAAGGCCGCAGGATTCTCGCGCGACAGTGCCGGCCAGACCTGGCTGGATGCGGGCATTGGAGCAATCTTGAACAAGGTGGAATCGCTAGGCCTGGCCGAAAACACCCTCGTCATCTACTTCAACGACCACGGGATGGAAATGGCGAGCAAGAGTTCACTCTATCAGGGAGCCTTGCGCACCCCTTCCGCGGCCTACTGGCCGGGCACTATCGAGCCCCAAGTCTGCGAAGCTCTCGTTTCCAACGTCGATATTGCTCCAACCATCCTCGACGCCACGGGAACAGAGCCTCTTCCCGACATGCCGCTGGACGGAGAGAGCTACTTGCCACTTTTGCGTGGCGAACAAGTCGATTGGCGCAAAGCGGTCTATGGAGAAATCGGCTTCACCCGCACAGTAGTCACCAAGGACTGGAAGTATCTGGCCTTTCGCCTCCCTCCCAGCCAAGTGCCCCCTGCTGAAGAAGCCCATCGCTTGCAGAAGGAAACTCTCGATGAGATCAAAGCAAACCATGCTTGGGTGAAATGGGAATTCGATCCAAACGCCAAGATTCCCCACATTGGAGGCCCTCCCGGAGGCAATTTCCTCGTCCGCCTCACCATGGCTGCCAAACCGCCCTATCTGGAGAACTACTTCGATGCGGACCAACTCTACGACCTGCGGAACGATCCCACCGAAACCACCAATCTAGCCGGCGACCCGGCCCATCAAGAGCAACTGAGACAGATGAAAAGCCTTCTGTCCGAAACTCTTTCCACCTTGCCTGGCACCTTTGGCGAGTGGTCCTCGGCTCAGTAATCCTCTTTCCAAGATAATGAAGTCCCAAACCCATCTCCTCGGATTCATCCTCCTGAGCTCAACCGTCACCACTTGGTCGCAGAATTCCGGCACGGTTGAGCCTCCCGCCCTGCCGGCTGCATCTGTCACTCTATCAATCCGCCCTCAGGTCACCCGAAGCATCGAGGGTCACACTGACCTTGAACGCCACCGCTACTTCGCACTGGCTCACGGTGGAAAAAACTTTGAAAAACAAACCGCTGAAGGCAAACGCTATCAGGAACTCGTGGAGGAACTTGATATCTCGTTCGGGCGGGACCTCGGCCCCGTTCGCTCCGTGGTCCGTTGGACCAAGTCCGTGCGCGAAGACGAGGCTCGCCCCGGCCACGCCGACCTCGCATTCTTAAAAGAGCAACTCGGTAGTCAGGACCACCAGGACTCTCCCAAGCTGACGAGAGACTTCTCCCCCAATCTCGAGGTCGCCGCCCATGGTCTTCCCGGAGGCTACCCAGAATTCATGGGACAATGGATGCCCGAGGAAGCCAAAAAAAGCGGCCACGGTCACCGTCCCCCGGTGATTCCAGTCAATACCGAAGCGGCAGCAGAACTCGCCGCGGCGGTCCTCGATCATAACTTCACGGATCTGACCCGCCCGCGCTACTTCGAGCCTATCAATGAACCCCACTGGTCCTTTCTTCTCAACAGTCCCGAACGAATCGCCAACTGGCACCTTGAGACCAAAAAGGCTGTTTCAGCTCGCACGCCGGAAGTCCTCGTAGGCGGCCCCTGCAACGCAGTCGGCAACTTCTACCGCAATGACTACCAGGCCTTCAACGGTGTGCGGAAGTTCATGGATAACACTGCCAACGGCCTCGATTTCTACTCTTTCCACACTTATGACTACCATAGCTGGAATGGTCAGAATTTCGGAGGAATGATCTTAAGCGGCTTGCCCTTGGAAGGGATAATCGACCTCGTTCCCAACTATACCCTCATCTCGCAGGGAAAAGCCTGTTCCATCGTCATCAGTGAGCAAGGTGGTTACGCCGCCAGTGGCAATGGCGACAGCAATCATGACCTTATCCTTAAAGTGGCGGAGGAAGTGATGGAGCGAAAAGAGGGTGAAAGCGAATTCGACTATGCCCTGAGGGCGCGCTCCATCCACGACTTTCTTCACATCAACTCAATGGTCGCCAACGCCCTGGTCTTCATGGACCACCCACAAACCGTGCTCAAGGCCGTGCCCTTTGTCCTCCTCCACTCCGCCAACTGGGATCCCAAATACTACGCGGTTCTCTACGCCCCCCGGGACTTCGAACAGAATGGCAAGGACTGGGTGCCCACCGGCCTTCACAATTACTATCGCCTTTTTGCAGGAGTCAACGGAAGACGAATTGACGCCACTTCCAACGACCCCGACGTCATGTGCCGCAGCTTTGTGGATGGCAACAAGCTCTTCGTCATTGCCCACAATCTCTCGCGCAAACCAGAGAAACTGAACCTCGACCTCTCCATCAGTCAGCCAAACAATCTACAAGTCCGGCGCTTGAGCCAGAACGAAGATCTGACCCTTTCCTATCGCGAAGAACAAACTGAAGCCATGCTCCACGACTTGGCTCCACAAGAAACGATTGTCTTCGTTGCCGAATTCGCCGCTCCAATTGCGGAAGAGAAGCACTTCAACGAAACCATTCACTATGGAGGGAAAGTCATGGTTCCAGCTGGAACGTCCATCCCCCTCACCGTCCCCAATCCTGCCGAAGTGAAAGAAGCAACCCTCCGCATTGGCTTTCACCTCCCAAAAGCTGAAAACAAATCGCTTGTCATCAAATTGAACGGCAAAGAAATCCCCAATCAAGTGGAAGACAGCGCCGCGCGATTCGTAGACAAAGAGGGAGCCTACTCCTCCTGCCGAATCATCAAAATCGAATCAAGTCTCTTGCAAGAGAACAATTCGGTGGAAGTTTTATCCACTGTAGATGAAAAAGTGACGATTGGTTCTGCCGTATTGAGAACCCTCCGCTCTCTCTAAAAACTTTCCCCTAACAAACCCGCCACCCTCCATGCGTTTCTCTCTCCTTGGAATCCTCGCCCTTTTGCCTGCTTCCGCCGAAGTGAGCTACAACTATGACGTGCGCCCCATTCTGTCGGACAAGTGCTTCTTCTGCCACGGCCCTGACGAGAAAGAAAATGGCGCCGGCCTGCGACTGGACAATGCCGCCTCCGCCTTTGCTGCCCTCAAGGAATCAGATGGATTTGCCATCGTTCCCGGCAAGGTCGAGGAGTCGGTCGCCTGGCATCGAATCATTTCATCGGAACCCGACGAGGTCATGCCCCCTCCGAAGTCCAACCTAGTTCTAACCGATGATGAGAAAGAGATCCTGCGTTTGTGGATCGAGCAAGGGGCTCCCTACGAGAAGCACTGGGCCTTTGCCAATCTCCCACCAGAAGTTAAGGTCCCCCAACCCGCCAACCAGGAATGGCCGAACAATGCGATTGACCAATTTATCCTCTCACGTTTGGAGAAAGAAGACATCGCCCCCTCCGAGCCAGCCAGCCCCCTTCGTTGGCTGCGCCGTGCCACCTTCGACCTCACCGGCCTCCCTCCATCTCCGGAAGAGATCGAACGATTCGCGACCGCAGCCCGCGACAACCTTCAAACCGCCAAACAGGAAGCGGTCGAACGCCTCCTGCAATCCCAATCCTACGGTGAGCACCTTGCAGTCGGCTGGCTGGATGCCGCCCGTTATGCTGATTCCTATGGCTACCAGTCGGACAAGCTGAATACACAGTGGCCCTATCGCGACTGGGTGGTCGAGGCCTTCAACTCGAACCTTCCCTACAACGATTTTCTCACTTGGAACATCGCAGGAGACCTGCTCCCGAATGCCACCCGGGAGCAAAAACTCGCCACTGCCTTCAATCGACTTCACCGCCTCAACAACGAGGGAGGAGCCATCTTCGAAGAGTGGCGCACCGAAAACATTGCCGATCGCGTTCACACTTTTGGGACCGCCGTCCTGGGTCTCACCATGGAGTGCACCCGGTGCCACGACCATAAGTATGATCCCTTGACGATGACCGATTACTACTCGCTCTTCGCCTTTTTCAACTCCATCGACGAGAACGGGATGTATGACCGGACCGAACGCGTTCCCTCGCCCACCTTGCTCCTTCCCGACGAGAAGCAAGAAAACCAATTGCACCAGGCTGAAAGCCGCTTGGCCGAAGCACGGAGTAACTATCAAAACGAGCTGAAAGCCAGTCAGGAAGCCTTTCAAAACTGGCTCACAACGCTGGACGGACGTGGAGTCGGGCTGGAAATGCCGAAGATCGGCCTCGACTTTTCCACCGGAGAACTCAACCCCAAGTTCGCCAAATTTGCGGAAGGCGACCACGGCAATGCTCCTCCTCTGGAGTTCAAGCCGCTGCACCCAAACCAGCCCGAGCCCCTCGCTCTCGCTCTGGACGGGGACCGCTATCTCAGCTTTCACGACATCCCCTCCTTCGATCGCTGGACGCCATTCTCAATCTCCATCACTCTCCTCCAGTCACAGTCGACGCAGCATCGTGCGGTGCTGGCCCACCACAGCCGGGGAACTGATGCGGGATTCAACGGTTGGGATTTGACCTTGGAAAAAGGTTTTCTCGAATCGCGACTCTACCGCGTCTGGCCAGGCAACGGGATGGGCGTCCGCACCCTGGAACCAATTCCCACCGGCGAACTGCAGAATATCGTCGCCACTTGGGATGCCTCTGATCAAGCGAGTGGACTCAAACTCTACCTGAACGGAATTGAACTCGCCACCGAGATCCTCAGGGATAAGAAAGTAAAATCCGCCAGTGTAACAACCCAGCACGGCGGCAAGTTTGCGCTCGGCTCTCGCTGGCGCGATGCCGGACTTGCCGGAGCTCTCATTGCTGACTTTGGCCATTTCGATCGCACCCTATCTCAAGCCGAGGTCGCCAAGATCGCCGACTACTCGGGAGAGGTGAGTCTGAAGGACTACTTCACGCTTAGAGTGCATGAGCCAACCCGCAAAGCTAAGGAGGCTCTGCACCAAGCGGTCAAAGCCCTCGTAGATGCCGAAGAGCCCGTGAACGAAATTCCGGTAATGGAGGAGCTCGACCATCCCTTGCCTGCCTACATTCTCGACCGGGGAGCCTATGATGCGCCCAAGACCCCCGACAAGATTGTCCCGCGAAACACTCCGGCCATGCTCATGCCCTTTCCGGAAGATGCTCCCCGGGATCGTCTGGGCTTGGCGCAGTGGACCACCCATCCCGACAATCCCCTCACGGCCCGGGTGTTCGTCAACCGAATGTGGGCAGCGTTCTTCGGAACAGGTCTCATTGATACTCCCGAGAACCTTGGGCTGCAAGGTGCCCTCCCCAGCCATCCAGAATTGTTAGACTGGCTCGCCCGCAATTTCGTTGAGAGCGGCTGGGACATTAAGGCTCTTTGTCGCCAAATCGTGCTCTCCTCGACATATGGGCAGAACTCTCGCCACTGTCCCGAGCTTGCCGAAATCGATCCCGAGAACCGACTCCTCGCCCGTGGCCCAGCCCATCGCTTGTCGGCGGAACAGATTCGTGACCTCTCCTTAGCCGCCTCGGGACTGCTTAATCCAGCTGCCGGAGGACCACCCGTTTCCCCCTATCAACCGGGCGAAGATCTCTGGACCGAGTCCAATGGGATGTCCCCCCCATATCGCCAATCGGTTGGTCAGGCGCTCTACCGTCGCTCCCTCTATTCGGTCTGGAAGAGAACCGCACCGCTGCCTAACATGCTTGCCTTTGACGCGGGGTCCCGCGAGGTTTGCAGCGTGGCCCGCTCCCGCACCAACACGCCCCTTCAAGCCTTGGTGCTACTCAACGATGTCCAATTCGTGGAGGCGGCCCGTCACTTGGCGGAAGAAATCGCGCATGACGAACCGACCAAGGAGATCGAAGCGGCCTTCCTCCGCCTCGTAGGCCGACAGCCCACCGCTGAAGAACAGGAGGTCTTGCTATCACTCTATCAGGAACAACTCGACCGCTTTCAAAAGAATCCGGAAGCTGCCCTGAAGCTCGTCTCACTCGGGGAATCCGATGTCGAAAGCGACCACCCCACCGCCAAGCTCGCGGCCAGCACCGTGATTTGCCAAACAATCCTCAATCTCGACGCAACCATTTGGAAACGATGAATACTCCCACCATTGACGACTTTCTGGGCATCAACCGCCGCCATTTTTTCAAATCCAGCGCGGCAGGAGTAGGAGGGATCGCGCTATCCAGTCTCCTTCAAAACTCCCTCGGGGCCGGCAAGGAGATTCCCAGTGGGTTGGCCGACCTCGCCCCCAAGGCCAAACGCGTGATCTACCTCTTCCAGTCCGGAGGACCGGCGCAACACGACTTGTTCGACGACAAACCCCTCTTACGCGAGATGAACGGCCAGCAGTTGCCCTCCGAGGTCCGGGCCGGCCAGCGCCTCACAGGGATGTCGGCCATGCAGTCCTCACTTCCTCTGGCAGGGTCCCATTTCTCTTTTGGCAAGTATGGTCAGAGCGGTGCCGAGTTCAGCGAACTTCTCCCCTATCATCGCGAAATCGCGGACGACATTTGTATCGTGAAGTCGATGTATACCGAGGCCATCAACCATGATCCCGCCATCACTTTTTTCCAAACCGGATCCCAGATTGCCGGGCGCCCTTCCTTTGGCTCCTGGATTTCTTACGGGCTTGGTTCGCTGAACGAAAATCTGCCTTCCTTCATCGTTCTGGTGTCCGCCGGCCAAGGAGGTCAGCCTCTCTATTCCCGCTTGTGGGGCTCGGGGTTTCTCGATTCCAAACACCAGGGAGTGCAGTTCCGTTCAGGCAAAGATCCCGTCCTCTATCTCTCCAATCCCGAAGGCATCTGTCGAACCAGCAGGCGCTCAACTCTCGATGCGCTCAACAAGCTGAATCGCCAGCAATTCGAACGCGAGATCGATCCCGAGATTGAATCCCGCATTGCTCAATACGAGATGGCCTATCGCATGCAAACCAGCGTGCCAGATACCACCGACCTTTCCGACGAACCAGACAGCACCTTCGAGCTCTACGGTGAAGATAGCCGCAAGCCAGGAACCTTTGCCGCCAACTGCTTGTTAGCCCGTCGCCTGGCCGAAAAAGGGACCCGCTTTATCCAACTCTATCACCAGGGCTGGGACCACCACGGCGGTCTCCCGAAAGGGATTCGCAATCAGGCTCAAGAAGTTGACCAAGCCTCTGCAGCCTTAATCAAAGACCTCAAACAGCGCGGGCTGTTGGAAGACACTCTGGTCGTTTGGGGTGGCGAGTTCGGTCGGACGGCCTATTCCCAAGGCACTCTAACCGCCACGGATTACGGTCGCGACCACCATCCCCGCTGCTTCACCATGTGGCTGGCTGGCGGTGGGGTCAAACCGGGTCTGACCTTTGGGAAAACGGATCCCTACGGCTACAATATCGTCGATGCGGGAGGCGTTCCTATTTCTCCAGACAAGCATCACTACCATCCCGATGCGGTCCATGTCCACGACCTGCAAGCGACCATACTCCACCTGCTCGGCGTCGACCACACTCAGCTCACCCACAAATACCAAGGCCGCCGTTTCCGACTGACCGATGTCCACGGCAAGGTCGTGAAGCAGATTCTGACCTAGAGGCGTGCTAAGTCAGCTCGGACGCCATCAACGAATTTCTTGAGGTTGGCTTGGGTTGAATCGGGAAAATTGCTCCACCCTTTCACCGCTATGAGCCGTGATGGGGACTTGGGTTAGCTGCAGCCTCCGGGATTGGGGCATTGGAAAACCTTTCTCCGGTGCGTTCGAGCCTCAATTCAAAAGCGCAGCTTGCCTACTACACTCTTTGCCAAAGGATCGGGTCGCATCCGGGGATGGAAACGCTCCCCCGCTGGACAGCCCAATTCCGACTGAGCTGGGGATTTTTGGAAATCAGCTGAAAGGAAGGTCGTTCCGCTTGGAGCGGGAGATTGAAGGATGATCCGAAGCGCCTTTCTGTGCGGAACCCCAACTTTGCCGGGGGCGTTTGGACTAGCCTCCTGAAACCTACACCCCTGCAACTTAATGCAAAACCTGAAGTTTTGCACCAAATCGCCTGAAAACACACAAATTATTAATAAATCGCGTCGGAACTAGTCGATTTTCTTTAAAAATTAGTTGTTAACAGAACTAAATTTTTATAAAAGTTGCCCGCAAGCCTTGATTTTCCATTGCGCGAGAGACTTGCACCAAGTCCACCCTGTTCCAAGCATGTTCCGCTTTTGTTTTAAATTTTTCGCGAGCTTTGTGCTGGCAGCTAGCGCTGTAGCCGAGATCTCTACCTTTACCGTGCCCACTTCGGTCAGTGGCGATGCCGATGGGAACTCGACATCTCCCTGGTATTCCGACGGTCAGACCACTCTCCAGATTCAGTTCGATACCTCGTCGGAAATACCCACGGCATCTACGATCAATTCCATTACACTGCGCGCAAACGGTAGCGCAGTGGCTCCCAGCTATCGAAGCGAGATCGACCTCAGCGTCACCGACCCTGCTGGAAACACGGCCAGTTGGGACTTCGGAACCAACCTGAGCTTTCCAAACAGCGCGGGCTCTTGGGACACCGGAAATTTAACTCCCAGCGGATTGTCAGGGAACGCGGCAGGTCTTTTTACCCTGCGGTTCACGGAGGATTACAACGATACAGGAAACGACAACGCGGTGCAGTCCGTCACCCTTACCGTGGACTACACCGCTCCCACTTCGACTCTTACTGCCAGCATTGGCGCCTATCTAAACGGTGTCCTTCCCGCGAGCGATCCGACCAACGGAGGAGCTCAGCCACCGGCCACCCTTTCTGCCACTGGCGCGTTTTCCAACTTGGCAAGGTTGACGGCCGCCCCCGGACTCATCCCTTACGACGTGAACTCTCCTCTGTGGTCCGATGGCGCTCGTAAGAAGCGTTGGATTGCCATTCCTTCCGACGGAACCCGCGACTCCGCAGGTGAAAAGGTGGTTTTCAATGCTGACGAGCCTTGGACCTTTCCTGTGGGAACGGTTGCCGTGAAGCACTTCGAACTCCCCATCAACGACAATGACTCCGCCCAAGTTCGACGCTTGGAGACTCGTTTCCTGGTCGCGATTGGGAATGGTGATTTCTACGGAGTCTCCTATCGCTGGCGGGCGGACGGAAGTGATGCCGACCTCTTGCCCGATGGAGCGAGCGACACCATCAGTATCACCAACGCCGACGGCACCATCCGCAACCAGACCTGGGACTACCCCGGGCGTCAGGACTGTCGCTCTTGCCACAACTGGGGTGCGGGCATCTTTCTTGGAATCAACACCTGGCAACTCAATGGCAATCTCACCTATCCCGGTGAAAGCTCTCCCAGCAATCAACTGAGCGCTTGGGACGCGGAGGGACTCTTTACTACTTCTCTGGAGGCCGCCTCCAGCTACCCGGCGGCGGTCGCTGTTGATGATGCGACCGCGTCCCTCGAACTCCGTATGCGCTCCTACTTGGCAGCCAACTGCTCGAATTGCCACAATCCCGCCGGGGGCCTGAACACCAGTTTCGACCTCCGCTTCGCGACCACCCTGGAGAATACCAATCTCATCAATGGTGAACTTCTCTACGACCTCGGGATCAGCGGCGCACATGTCATCACGCCCCAAAATCCGGAGACCAGCATCCTTCACCGCCGGATGAATACCACTGACGTTCACAAGATGCCCCCCATTGGCCGCAACGTCATTGACCAGACCGCGGTTGATACTCTCAACCAATGGATCATGACTCTCTCTGAACCTGGAAGTGGAAACTCCAATCCCCCGCTGGCCAATGATGATGAGGGCCTGACCCGCTCTGGCATTGCGGTAACCATCAACGCCTTTTCCAACGACAACGATGTTGATAGAGACAGCTTTTCCCTCCTCCAGGACAGCGCTCCCGCACACGGGACGACCGTGTGGAGCAACAACGGACGGGTGACCTACACGCCTGACCCCGGTTTCATTGGTAGTGATCAATTCACTTACCAAATCATCGATAGCACCGGAGCAGCATCGCAGACGGCCACAATTCGCGTCGTAGTTACTGCCGCCGTCACCTCCAATTCCATCACCTTTACGGATAGTTCATCCCGCTTGGCCGACCCCACTTCATACAGCGGAGTGGCCATGGGAGTTGTGGATATGAATCAGGATGGGAGGGACGACATTATACGCTTCCGGCGAGCTAGAAACCTTTTCGTGGACTACCAGAATGCTGACGGCAGCTTCACCCCCCTGTCGCTCGGGACCCCGAGCAACACCAATCAATGGGGACTCGCCATCGGGGACACCGACAACAATGGCTACCCTGATCTCATCTCAGGGGGCTACTTTGATGGACTCCATTACCAACGGGCCAATGGCTCGGGAACGTCCTTTTCCTCCAGCACCTTGGATAGCCCGAAAGTGTTCCTGCAAGCGGTGAGCTTCGCGGATATCAATGGCGACGGCTGGCTCGACCTCTTCCCCTGCCACGATGTCGGCCTCAATCCCCCTTTCAGGAATACCGGCAATGGAGGGTTGGTGCACGACGCCAGCCTCATCGACACCACGACCACTCCCGCCAGCGACAATTCTGGCAACTACGGCAACGTGTGGACCGACTACGATGGCGATGGCGACATCGATCTCTATATCTCAAAATGCCGTGGAGGGGTCACGAGCAGCAGCGACCCACGCCGCATCAACCAATTGTTCCGAAACAACGGAGATGGCACCTATACCGAGGTCGCAGCGGAAGCCGGCCTGGCAGACGGGGCCCAAAGTTGGACCGCGGACTTTGCCGACATCGACAACGACGGAGACCTGGATTGCTTCATCGGCAATCACGGAGAAGCCAGCCGCTTGATGCGCAATAATGGTGACGGGACCTTTACCGACATCACTAGTGCCAGCGGTATCGATGTGACGTGGAATGTGATTCAGTCCATCTTTCGCGACTTCAACAACGACGGCTGGACCGACCTTTTGCTCACTGGAGCTCAGCACGGGATTTGGATGAACAATCGCGATGGCACTTTCACTCAAATTTCCAACCCCTTCACCTCCACTGCGATCGAGTCTGCCGCAGTTGGCGACCTCAATCGCGACGGCTTTCCTGACATCTACGCGGGATATGCGAACCTCTACAACACGCCTGTCTCCTCCCGCCCCGACAAACTGTTTCTTTCCGAACCGAATGGAAATGGCTTTCTTTCTATCACCTTGAAAGGCCGCACCAGTAACCGGCTCGCCTCCGGTGCCTGGCTGGAGCTACACGGTCCTTGGGGTGTTCAATTGCGGGAAGTAAGGACAGGTGAAGGCTATGGAATCACCAACTCGTTCTCGCAACGCTTTGGCATGGGGAACAATGCGGTTGCCTCAAAACTAGTTGTGCGCTGGCCATCAGGAACAGTCGATACCGCCTTCAATGTGCAAGCCAACCAGTTTCTAACTTTGGTCGAAGGCGACACCTCTGCTCCGGTTTTGACCAATCCCGGCAACCTCACGACCAATGCGTCCTCCCCCGTCAACCTGCAACTCTCGGCGAGTGATCCGCATGGGAACGCTCTTGCCTTCTCGGCCAACAATCTGCCGACCGGACTTTCATTGAACTCCAACACCGGCCGCATTACCGGAACGACTTCGAATGTTGGCGGAGTCTTCAACGTGACCCTCTCGGTCAGTGATGGCTGGTCGTTTGTCTCCGAGAACTTTGTCTGGACGATCGAGGGAGCGGCCAATAACGGGCCAAGCTTGGCACGGGTCAATGACTTGACCAGTGAGGTCGGCGAAACGGTGACCCTGAACTTGAATGGAACCGACCCCGATGGCGACCAGCTCAGCTATAGCGCCTCCGGTCTCCCTACCGGCATCAACCTCGCGCCGCAATCAGGAGTCATCTCCGGGGCTGCTCTGAGTGCGGGAGTTTCGACTGTGACTGTGACGGTCAGCGACGGCTCATTGACTTCCTCGCGAAGCTTTACTTGGACCGTGGAAAGCGATGTCGTCGAGCCCAGCCTGGCCTACGGTGGAGTGGCACCATTGCTACCGACTCTCATTCAGGCCGAGCACTTCGACACCGGTGGGGCCGGAGTGTCTTACTACGATGTGGATAGTAATAATATCGGAGGCGACTACCGCGACACGGGAGTGGACCTCGAGCCCTCACTCGATACCGACAACACCCCCAGCCTTGGATGGGCCGAGGATGGCGAGTGGTTGCACTACTCTGTCACTTTGACTCCAGGCACTTGGGATATTGTCGCCCGTGCGGCCAGTGAGTTTGGTTCACCCGGTTCCTTGCGAGTCCTGCTGGATGGTGACCTGTTAGGGACAATCGATATTAAGAGCACTGGTGGTTGGTATAATTGGCAAGAGTTTGTCCTCCCCTCTGTCACAATCGACGGCACCGGACCGGGCGTTTTGCGCCTTGAGATTTCGGGAGCATCCTACAACTTGAACTGGATTGAATTCCGCGAACCCGGCACCACGGATGGCGGCAACGGTGGTGGCGCTGGGAGTGGGGGCGGTTCCAGCACGACCCAAGGACCCTACAACGGCACTGCCGCCAACCTTCCCGGACGCGTGGAGGCGGAGAACTTTGATGATGGTCCTGCCGGGGAAGCATTCTTCGACTTGGATCCGGAAAATATCGGTGGATCCTATCGCGACAGCGGGGTCGACATCGAACGTTCCAACGATATTGAGGACGGCTTCTCGCTAGGTTGGATCGAGAACAGCGAGTGGACCGAATACACTGTGGACGTGACTCCCGGCAGCTATGACATCACCGCCCGGATTGCGAGCGCAGAGATCACGCCCGGTCTGATCCGGGTTTTGTTAGATGATCGGGAACTGGGAATCATCACCGTCCAAGGAACTGCGGATTGGTATCTCTGGGAGGACGCGCGACTCCCCAATATTGAAGTTACCGAAGCTGGTTCAGCGGTCCTGCGACTGGAATATATTGGAGGTCCCTACAATCTGAACTGGGTCGAGTTCTCCGAAACCAGTGGCGAAGGAGGCTCACCAATCGAACAAGGTCCCTTCCTCGGAACCACTCCGAGTCTGCCTGGTCGGATTCAAGCGGAGGACTATGATCTAGGAGGGGCGGGAGTCGCCTATCAAGATAACGACGTCCAGAACATCACTGGGGCCTACCGCAGTGACGGAGTGGATATCGAGCCTTCGGGCGACGTCGACGGCTCCTTCAGTCTGGGATGGTTCGATGCCAACGAATGGGTCGAATATACGGTCTCCCCCGAAGCGGGAATCTACGACATCACAGTTCGCACCGCAGCGGGAGAAGCCAATCCCGGCGACCTCCGCCTAAAGCTGAATGGCAGCGAGATTGTCACCTTCGACATTCCCGACACCGGGGGCCCCTCAAACTGGGTCTCCACCACCCTGACAGGCATCACCCTCCCCAATGGCGGAGAGCAGGTTCTGCGAGTTGAGACCGTTGGAAACGGAATCAATTTCAACTGGATTGAGTTTACTAAGACAGACGACCTCCCCGGCACATCAGCCCTCCGCTTGCCACGCAGCGAGGAGTCCCTGCTCGCCTTGGCTTTCGGCTCTTGGGACGGTGTTCCCTCTGAAGGAGAAGCGCTTCGACTAACCATCTCTCACGATGGTCCCGAAGACATCTGCGCGGTGACCTTTTTGATTCGGTTGGGAGGCTGGCGCACCGAAACCGGCTATCTGACCAAGCAATTTGTCTACCAGCCACTCGGCTCACCTGACCTCGAAGAATGGGAAGGACCACTGGAACCAGTAAATAATCCTGCAGGTCTCCCCGTGCCTCCTCCCGGATACAAATACGTCAGCTATCGAATTCCCGGAGAGAATTTGGTCAAAGCCTTCTTCAAGGTTGAAGTCGAGGAACACTAGGAGGTCTCTCAATAGAAGAGTTACAGTTGGGGCGGTCCCTCCCGATAGCCAGCAGGAGCCGATACTCTCCTTGCTCCGATTTGAAATGAAAGTATGGTGCGTCACGTTCTTGTTTGTGCAAAATGCGACCACGCCTCCTCCAGCTGCCCAAAGAAACCACTCCGCTGCCGCCCCCGCGCCCGCGCGAAGTTGCAGCACAAGGGCTTTCCTCCGTTTTGCTGGCAACCTCAACGGTTGCTTTGCTAGGCTTCGGATTCTGGCTTTTTCCAATTGTCAGCAACCTCACTGACAATCTCACTGAGGTTAAGGCGGTCAACACTCCCTTCACAAAACCAAACGAAGCCCTTTCGGAGGACGCCCCCAACCCAATCGCCAAACCTCACCGCAACCCGACCCCTCCCAAGCTTCTACAGCGAGTGCAACTCGCAAGTCCCCTTCCCACTCCGCCCATTAGCACCGATAGCTCTCAGCTGAAAACCCAGATTCTAACAGACCAGGCGAGCCTCGACCTCGAACTGCTCGCCGAATACCAAGAAGAGGAAGAAGCCCGTCTCGCCGAAATCCTGCAAAAGGAGCGCGAAGCGGAAGAACAGCGTAAAAAAGAGGAAGCTGAAGCAGCTCAAAGAAAAGCAGAGCTGGCGGAGGCCAGACGCGTCGAAGAAGCCCGGAAAGCAAAACAACGCGCCGCTCTGGCCGCTCAGCGAGCCAAGGAACAACAGGCCAAAGCGGAACGGGACCGAATCGCCGCCGCCGAGCGCAGACAAAAAGCCCTCGCCTCCAAAGTGAGCTCTGCCCCCACCGTTATCAGCAAGAAGGCCCCTCTCTATCCCAGCTCTGCGAAAAGAGCCGGTCTGGAAGGGACCACCCAGATCACCGCCACCATTTCACCTTCAGGAAAAGTCTCCGCTGCCTCTATCAGCCGAAGTTCCGGGCACAGCGCTCTCGATTCCTCGGCACTGGCTGCGGTCAAACGCTGGAAATTCGCCCCTGCCAGAAACAGTCTAGGTGAGCCCATCACCCACCAGGTGACCGTGCCAATCACCTTTCGTCTGGATTGACGAAACCCAATCCTATCCCCCGGACCATGGTCCCATCGGAAGGTCCAACGAAGGGACGCGAGTCGAATAGGTCGAAGTTTTCTTCCTTTGGAGCTAAACCCAAACGCTTCCGGACGTTTAGACCGTTTTCCAGATGAAGTTGCCGAAAAAGACGCAAAACAAACTGTACTTTTAGGGTGTTTTTTCTGAGAATCGCAGATCGGCCGTCAACGTCAGTTTCCAAA
>NZ_BMXI01000009.1 GCF_014651675.1 Roseibacillus persicicus | reverse complement strand
TCACGGGTGATTCGTTCGGTTCGCGGTTCCAGGCGGTTTCGATTCACATTGAGCAACTCGCACTGCTTGCGAATCGACAATTTCTTGTGGGCTTTTTCGATCATGGCTTTTCGCTAAGATCGATCCCCAGCTGTTCGCACTTTTTTTCAATGAACTCCTTCTCGATAACGAGTTGGCCGACTTTGCGTTCCAAGCGCTCAGCGCGCTTTTCCTCGCGCTTAGCGGTCTCGTTGACGCCGTTCTTGCGCTCGAAGAGTTCGCCCATGCGTTCTTCGAGCTCTTTCTTCCACGCGCTCACTTGGGAGGGCGCGATTTCGTTCTCCTGCGCAATGTCTTGGATGCTTTTCTCTTCTCTAAGCGCTTCTTTTGCGACGCGGGCTTTGAACTCCGCACTGAGATGTCTTCTTTTTCGTTTCATTGGTCTGATTTCGGGGTCATTTGCCCCTTCAGACCAGCTCAACTTTTCAACAAGCTCCTGGCTCCGTTTCCCGGGACCACTTCAACCTTCCAGCAAAAGAACCTTAATCATCGAAGCAGAAAGAACCTACGAGAACGTTTGTTAGAAATCTGCACAACCAAGGTCTTGGAGATCCGGCAAAATCGACGAGAACCGCGAGGCGTCAAAAGAATACCCAAAAGCTACCAACTATTGACCCAGCCTCGCCCAATCTTTGAAGAAATCCCGCACCGCTCCACTTATCGAAAACCCGCTTAACCAAGCGCCATTCGGGTCAGGCTTTTTTATTTTCTTCTGCCATAAATCTTTTCCCGACCCCTTTTCCATTTTCAATCTGTGTTTTCAGCATTTTTTCGATACTTCACTGTTCGATATGGTGGATGCCATCTGTCTTCTAAAAATCGTCCCAAATTTAACTTTCGTTCAATTTCGGTTCCATTCTTATCACTCCATGAAACTAAAATTTCGTTGCCATCTTTGGTAGGCAGCACCCTCCATTGTCCTTTTTCAACTTCAAAGAAGCCTTCGGAATTTTTCAGCCATCCACCGAAGCTTTGGTCTTCCGCGAAGGTTATCTCCCTTCTTTCTCCAGCATAGCGCTTTCCATCGATATACTCCACTCGCCAACTTCCAAACAATCGGGAGTCTTCGGCAGGATTTTTCTCGCAAGAAAAAATAGTAAGCAAAATCAAGGCTAGAAAAAATCTCACCGAACATCGTTTAATTCCAACCATCCAAAAAGTTTCCTCCATTTATCTGTTCATCCCAAACAAAATCCTGCCTTGTCGTGTCGCCGGGTCGTCTTCCAGTGGTGGGATTGACTTCAACATGATTCTGGTGCGCTTCTTCAATATAAGGTTCAATATAATCCCCCCAAAATTGAGTGTAGCCAATAACGGGTGGATGAGTAATTGATCCGACAGTGCTTTCATTCCAAACTTGGAACCGAGTATGCGCGATTGTTTCGGTGCCACTGGAAAGAGATCCGCATTCAGCATTCACATAGGCCTTAGCTCCAAATCCACCTAAATATGCAACAACAACGTCATGAGAAGCTGAACGATCAAGAAGAATTGCTTTTTTGAGGCCGTCCTTTGCAAGGACCGAATAATCTCGCATATACAAAAACATGCCTTCGATTCCTCCTAGATTCAGCGGCCACAAGAGTATTGAGTCGTCAGATTCACATCGACATATCTCAATCACCTTCTTTTTAATTTCTTCTCGCATCGAAGCGATGTGGTGATGATTTTTTAGGTGGTTGACCATCATTGATCCGGGGCCAAACTCACGATTCGTTGGTCCGTTGCCAGTCAGCCACTCCCAACCAAGTTGATAAGGGCCAACGTTACTGGCACCCGGCACATCAGGCCTTAGTCCAAAACCCTTTTTTGCGCCCCAATCACTCTTTGCAGCATCCCGAGAATACCATTTCGGTGCTGCAACCATTCCTAAAACATCCCACTTACCCACGGCGTTATTCCCAACCATCCCGTAGAGATTAATGCCTCCCCGCTCTTCAATCGGATCCCTGCTTAGCCATCTCCCCGTAACCGGGTCATAATATCGGTAGCCGTAATAGGCTAATCCGGTTTCCTCATCGGTATACTTCGTTGAGAATCCAAAATTCAAATCTTCAACCGAGCCATGCTTCGAAATCAAATCACCAAAGGGATCATAGTCGTTACGTTGGACAACTGCTCCGGACTCATTCAGCCAAGAGATAATATTCCCATTTCCATCATAAGAAGGTTGATAGTTCTCATCCTCGCTAATAACTACCACTAAGCCTCCCACACCTCCAGCTCCTTGACTACTTCCACTCACATCCGGTCCCCAGAGAAAGGATGACTTCAAGGACATCTGACCTGTGGAAAGAGAATCGTATTCAGCAATCAAGTTCCAGCCATCATAAAGAAAGTGCAGGTCCTCTTCGGTCGAGGGATTACTTGAGCTTCCCGTCTCTACCCTCTTCCAAACCCGCCTCCCTTGCCAATCGTAGGCAAAGGTCAGACGCATCCAAGGTTGTCCCGATGACAAATTGGTAGTCATCTCAATGAGGCGATTTTCACCGTTCCATTTATAGTTCCAACGAGCATCCGTTGTCAAGTTGCCGTCGAGGTCGTGGCTAGGCACGTAACTTATGGGATCGAGCCAGAGCTTTCCTCCAGAACCGGGGATGGCCGTGGCGTTTTCTTCGAGCGTTAGTTCAACCAAGACTCCGGTGGTCGTGGCGGGGCTTTGCAAGTGCAACTCGCGCCACCATCGATTACCCAGCTGGTCGGCTCGGTCACTCTCAGTTAGGATGCCGGGCGATACCGAAACCACTTCGGTGGAGGAATCCCCGAAGCCAATCAAGGAGATGTGACCGGAGTAGGTTATGGTACCGTATTGATTAAGATCGTTAGGAGCGTAAGTGATATTGCGAAGGTTGCTTCCATTCTGGTCGCCTCCGTATTTAGCCGTCTTCCGATTACCGATACCGTCATAGTCGTATTCAAACTGCTGTCCCGCAAGTAAGTCGCCCCCATTGGGAAGCCGCTTCTTCCCGGATGTGACTTCCCCTTTTGAATTGTAGCCAAACTCCCAGCGAGTTCCGTCCTCGCGGGTGAGCCATTCTCGGCGACCGGCAGAGTTGTATTTATAGCCAGCAGAGGTGAGAATCGAGCCCGTGGCGGAACCTTGGCGGGCCAAGACCCCAGTTACCCGTCCTCCGAGGTCGAAATGCCGGTGATGATGAACGTCAGTCGATCCCGTTCCGAGAGAAACCGAATAATGTCGAGGATGCGAAGTGCCTTCGAGATACTCGTGATAAGTAGCGGAAGGCCCTCTGCTTAAAGCAATCGTGGCAGGAGAGTCGGAGCGAGTGGCCATCGCAGTCCAAGTCCGCTCATACTCGGGAGTATTGCTACCCACATCGAAGACCGAAGTGACATCTTGAAATCCCGACTGGGAACGGCTCCCCCGCTGATAGTTCAGCACTTTATTCTCTAGAAACCCGACCCCGTAAGCCTCTGAGGCCAGTCCTCCGAATTCCGACGAATAGGCTAAGGTGGCTGAGTGAATCGTGACTTGGTCCAGTACTTGAGCCACGTTCATCGGGCGTCCCAAGCGATCATGATTGCTATAAATGACGTCAGCGGTGACACCGTCATTATAAGAAATCGACTCAAGATCGCCCAGATTGGAATAACTATAAGTTGTCTTGATCCGCTCCCCGGACCCGTCGGGATTGATTCCCCTTACCCACAGGCGTTCCTTCAACTGACCACCGGGATAGTAACGATACAGCGGGCCCTGACCAGTCGACCCCGTTGGATCCGAGTCGTAGAGCTTCTCCTCCAAAAGACCCGTGCCAGCCTGGTACTTCCATTTGGTTATAGTCGAATTGCCCTCGTCGCGGTAGGTGGTCAAGGTATCCATCTGACCACCGGGGATGTAAGTATACGAAAGCTGATAAGTATCTCCACTGACCTCGCTAACTCGACCGCTCAAGTTATACTGATAAAATGTGGTCTCTCCCGCATTATTAGTAACAGACCGGACTTGCCCTTCTCCATTGATTCCAGCTGGATGAAATTGGTATTTGACAGCTTGTTTTATCGCAGGTTGCTCGACGCTGACCACTTGTCCTACTCGGTTGGTGGTGGTGATGGTGACTCCTCCACGGGCGTCGGTGTAAGTTGTGACCAGTCCATTAGGATTGTATCGATAAACCCAATTCTCAGAGCCCTCCGCATCTGAGGTGGTTCGTGAGGCAACCTGCCCGCCACGAGTTACAACAACCTCAGCACCTTCCTCAGCAGACGATGTCGTGGTCGTGGTTACTTCCCCAACAGCAGTGACTTGAGTAACGACCTCTCTGGTCTCGCCGGAAGGAAACTCAGTCCTGCTGTGACCAATAAGTCGGGGAAACTGACCAAATTCAGCCGCCGGCAACGAGACACGGGAATAATAGACTGTGGTATCAGAGGGCTTTTTAGCAGTGGGAGCTGATAGGCGAAATTGCTCGGTCTTTCTCCAAAGGATACCAATGTCTTGCTGAAACATGGAGTCAGATGAAGAATAGCGGTCAGCCGAATCGGCAGTGAGAGAGCCACTACCATCGACATCTATCCCGACGAGCTGATTCCCTTGACCGTCATTCCCATAAAAAATTGAAGGCGACAAGGGATCCGTGGAATTGACCTGGTCCACCACCCCATCGTTATTCGAATCAACTTCTGTAATAACCACATCTCCCACTCCCTCTGCCGAAGGTCTCGACTGTGATAAGAGTTGACCTTCATCGTCCGTCACGGTTGTTGAAAGCACACCATCGCGATTAATGTTCGTTGTCAGTTGAGAGGTGGCGGCATCAACAGTGTAGGAATAGGTCGTCAACGAAGGCCCCGCAGTCTGACTTTTGGCCTTGCCGTCCAAATACCGGGCATTGCTCGCGAGGAGAATGGCGTTCTCATCAAAGTAGATGTTTCCTCGATAGTTCTTGGTGGTTCGACCCAAGTCTTCATAGGCCACTGAGCGAATGAAGCCCCCTTCACTCTCTTCCCATAGGAGACGGCCGTTCCAATCGGACACTTGAGTAGAGCTTGTAAAAAGGGCACCCACTTGCTCAGTCGTGATTGTTGTACGAACTGGTAGATCCCCACCACCCAACCAGACGGGAAGAGTAAGGAACCCTGGAGTTGAAACCACCGTGACAGTACGCTGTGGAGCCCCGTCGTTGACCGCAGCGGTGACACTTGTGCTGGTTCGAGAAACGGGGTCGTAACTATTGGTAGTCTTGAGCCCAGTCTGGTCGGTAAAAACAGTTGTAGTGCTATCGATTTCCACCGTTTGTGATTGAACCAGTCCTCCGAAGTAGACGGTCGATACCTGATTGCCGTCGCCATCCTCGCTTTGGACGGTATCAGATTCAGGAAGGGATGCCCAGATCACCCCATTCCAATATGATAGCGAGGAGAAAATTTCATTCAAATCAGTCGTAAGCTGATTTTCATCGCTCTCAATCTCAAAAGTCCGCAGTCGCCGGGTTGTTTTACCACGTAAAAACCGATCACTTCCATAATCGATTTGAGTATTGGTTGAAACAGCATCTTCGAGTTCAGTAGCTGAGCTTCCAACCGCTCTTATGTAGCTAATCTCACGGTAATGGGTCGCATCGCTGGCGCTACTCGATTCAACAAAAAAACCACTGCCTTCGGCAATCGTGCCATACTGATAAGAAAATAGATCGGATACCCCTAAGCCTGAGTCCCGTTCTACCACCCTTTCCGCAAATCCATTTTCGCTCCATGGTGATGGGACTTCCAACAATATTTCACCATCATTCGTAGACTCAGACACGCCATCACTGCCGCTGACAGCTTCGAAATCATAGTCGGGAAAATGCGCTGCCGTCAATAACGCCGGAAGTGGAACTACAAATCGACTAGCATTTCCAAGGTCTATTTCTTGCATCTCCGATTCTCCGTTTTCCCCAACTAACACCTCAAGAAAATAGGTAATACTCAAGGGACTTGGGAGACTACCACCCTCACTAGTCAGTAGTCCATTGTCCAAAAAGGGCCGCAAAATAGCAATTCTCTCGCCGAAAGTTGAAGAATAGATATACCGCTCCCAAGAGCCGTCCGGAAACACCGTTGCCATCCGTTTAGTATATCTAGGATCCTGAGATGCGGCATTATAAGTTTTACTATTATTCTCACTGGTGTAATCGATTTGGCCGAAATGGGAATTGTCAAAATCATCATAGTAGTGGCGAGTCAACCGGCCGTTACTTTCTTCTTCCACTAAAAGTTCATGAAACTGACCATTCCCTACCAGAACAGAGCCATTAACTATTGAGAGTCCAGTGGCAGCAAGAATTTCTTCTAATTCGTGGACCGACACAGCCCGCTGCATCGGCACGAGAATATCATAAAGGTTACGGTCATATTTGACTAGGATCTCCTGGCCTCCAACCAAATCGTATTTTGCACGAATCTTGAAACGCTCGTTGGCAGCAGTGCCATCGGTGGCAATGTTCAAAATCTCCAGTTTTTCAGAAACTCTATTCTCACTGATCCACTCATCCCGTGACCAAGAATCCGAAAGTCTTGAAACCAAAGTTGAAGGATTACTTGAATCGTCGGTCGATAAATTGTCGTTGGAACGGCTATAATGACGCGAAACCTTAGTCACATCTCCACGCACAGAAGTGAATTCCAACCCTTGCGAAACGACCATCCCATAAAGATTGGACTCACCATCAAAGTCAGGAGCTGATGAGAAATGAAATGCAAAATCTTGCTCTCCCCCGACTACATCACCGCTGAATCCCTCTACCACAACGGTATCGTTCTGTTGTGAAAGCTTGAGACTCGAAACTGGTTCGACTTCCTCTTGACTCTCATATACGCGAATCATCATCTGACCAGAATCTGGAGTAACAATGACATATTGCTCGTTTGATAGAGAGAAAGAGGTTTCAGCTGCTAGACTTTCAAGGTTCAAATTCCCAGCTTCTGAAAGCCGGAAATGCTTGAGCCAATCAGCATTGCCAAGAAGAGATGCTTGAGTAGGGTCTATATCAAAAAGAAGCATTAATCGCCCTCCACAAACGGCGTAAGAAGAAAACTGGGGAAGTGAGATCGACGGAAACTCGGTAGTATTTGTGGATGCTTCTGAAATCAATTTTCCTTGGCATGAAGAACAGCTCGCAGTGCCCCCACCGCCCCAAGACTTATTGCCCCCATCACCTTCCTCGTCCTCACCTCCTCCAGTGCTTTGGGCACCCTTATTGGAAACAGGAACGATTTTGATTACTCCATTACTTTCCTCTGCCTCGAACCCGCATGCTCCGGCTTGGCAGGATGAGAGTTCCGGCATTTCGTAGATAAATCCTCCCACATCTACGCTGGAAGAGCCAACATTACCAGAGCCCCCCCCTCCGCCTTGCCCTATGCCTGCCAAATCGCCTGCCAAGGCACCATGAACATCCCAGATATCTCCCGGCCCTAAAAAAATATTCCCTCGCTCTTGCCCGTCGAAAGTGATGGTCCATTCAAATTCACTAGCACATGATTCTTGAGACTGGGCACTCGAACACAGCAAACTAAACACAGAGGCAAGGAGCCGCAAGCTCGAGCATTGAAGAAATCTAAAATTCATTTCTGAAGGTATTAAAACGTAAATTTTTCTCTTGGCGGTGTAACACCTTTGGATATTAGCTATCTAATCCACCTTGAAACCAGCCATTGGCGACATTTGATTCTGCGAACACAACAAAACCACCAAACCTAAGAGGCTTCCAGAAAGAGTTCCCCACTTAAGGTTGCTAAAGTAAAGAAGGGAGAGCATAGTTGGCAGAAAAAATTGGGATGAGAATTTCGAATATTAAGACGATTATTCGAAAGGAGTGAGAACTGTTACCTCAGTGCCACTGAGATCAAAGTTTACGGCGTCCAATCTTTTCAAAGCTAATTCTTCACCATCAGGAATGCCGTCAAAATCGCTGTCAACCTCAAAGGCGTTAGAGAGGACATCATAGTTGATGGCAGCAAGATTTGTTTCACCATAGTATTCAACGTTGGTAACTTCCTCGCCGTCGGAGAGACCGTCGCCATCGGTATCTTTGTTAAAAGGATCGGTACCGAGCAAGAGTTCAAAATTGGTGTGGAGTCCATCGTGATCTTCATCATGTCCGGCTGGGACAGGCCTTGCAATAAGGAGGCTCAAGGTCGCGAAGAGAGCTACGGGAGCAATCAAACTTCCGGAAAGCTTCAAGAAATTCATTCGGATTATTTTCATGAAGTATTGATTTAGGTTTTAAAATTTTCTCATCTCGCGATTGGCAACAGTCGCTGACTGCTCAAAGAACCTTCGTGTGTGAGTTTCTGGAAAGTTTTCCATCGCAGTATCAACATCAAAGGACGACTGCAGAAGGCAACCAACGGCATCGAGGATCCACTGCCAGGTGAAGCTTGGTTTCCCAGCATAGCAAAGACGAATACGGCGACCCATTTCAGCGGCTTCCGCTGTCCTTCCAGCCTTCCATGCCGCAAGACCTTTCCAGTAGTAACCCCAGGAAGCCTGTTGATGGGTTGGTTGCTCCTGAATGATCCAATCGAAGTGGGACAAGCCTTCATTTGGACGATCACCATCTCGAATCTTCCAATTGGCGTAAGCCGAGCCCAGCCAAACATACCCCTCGGGAGTGACTTCATCACTATTGAGGAGCCCGGCAGCCAAATCTTCGCCGCCCAAGCGGTCCCCTTCAGCGATTAGAGATTGGAAGACCAAAGAAAGATACTCCCACCAATGACTGGCATCATTTCGCAACCAAGCTCTCTTCTCAGTCGAAAGAGAATGCCACTGGGAAACGATCTTTGCGGTGTGCACGAAATCGAAGTACTGCCTTCGGGTGAGATGGATGAGTTTCTTGAGAGCTGTCGAAGGCTGTTCAATTTCAAGAAAAGCCTCCCAAGCTGATGTCTCCGCAATCTCATAAACATGTTCTCGGAGAGCATTCAGTTGCGTTCCGGGAATGAGACTAAGCTGCCGACCGATATCAAGAAGGAGAGCGGGTTGCGCGATGCCAGCAAGGACATTGTCGATACGCGAGATGACCTCGCTATCATCAACGTCAGAATCGGTCTTGCGCAGTTCTTCCAACCACAGTCTAAGAGCCTGCATCCTGATAGGGGCAGACTGCCCCGGCCCCTCGGAAACGGAGAGAAACAGCAGTGCGGCCTGATGGTGATTTCCAGCTTCTGATTCGAGGCGCGCAAGCGCCCAAGTTGCTTTTCCCTTCCTGACCGCGCCCCCGTCGCCAGGCTCGTCGATGATGGATTGAAACATGGGACGAGCTAGATCGAGGGAACCCGCTCCGGCAGCAGAAAGCGCCATCCCGTGGATGGCATCCCTCTTGGCCCCCAGCCCAAAAAGGCGTTCGGCCTTAGCTGCAAGCCCGGCAAAATCAGGGAGAAGCTCACCTTGCTGGAGTAAACTCCTTACAATGGACTTCGAGCAAGAAATCACTTCCGATGGGCTGACTCGGTCCGAGTGAAGAACACGATGGGCTGCAAGCGCAATCACGGAGGGCGCGCCGCCATTGATCTTTTCGTCAGCTAAAACCATTTTAGCCAACTCAACCGCAGGGACTTCATCAGTCATTGAATCAGATTGCAGCCAATGCTCGGCAATCGTTTTCCAATTTGGGTCATCGAAAGAGCGGAGCGTCTTTACGATATCGACAATGCAACGATCCCGCACACTCTGTCGAGCAGTTCCAATCATGGACTGATAGAGAGCTTCTGGAAAAGCCGGGGCTTCCTGCCGAACCCGTGAAGTTATTAGGAGAGGCCATGCGGCCACGCTTACAGCTTGGAAATTTGATTCGGTCAGCACGTAATCTGCCCGGTCTTGTGCAGTAGCGGCATCGTCCGCAGCCAAAGCGAGACGTGCCAAAGCAAGATGTGCTTGGTAAGCCTTGGGCGAACTTCCGATTGCTTGCTCGTACCATTGCTTCGCTTCTGAAGTTTGCCCCTCCTGCAGGAAAAGATTGCCTAGCTGAGTGGCCGCCTCGCTGGCCAACACCGGTTGTTGCTCAATTACGACGGTCCCGTCGGAGCTTGCGAGGAGAGCATCAAATTCGACTTCCTTGTCAGCCCGAGTTTGCCACAAGGCTGCAGCCTTTAAATTAGCCTCTTCGAAGGAGGCCGCTTTGGCGAGAGAACGCACTTCGCCCAAGGCGGGACGATACCAGGCGCGAGGCAAATTCGGGATCGAAACTAAGGTTGCTAATACGGACGAATAGTAAGCGGCAGCTTCGTGAAACCGGCCCAGACGGAATTGGGTGTCAGCGGCAAGAGAACCGATTTTCCCCAAGGCGACCGAGTCGCCCGAGTGTGTGAGGGCCAACTCATCAAGTCGGGTCAATACCGGACCAATTTTTCGATGGTTGACGCGAACTTGAAGGTCCGCCAGTTCAGCGGCAAGCGGATCAAGAGTTGGATTTTGAGGAATCGACCGCTTTCGGAAAAAAGCTCCATCACTCATGGCCCCTCCTCTCAACGGCCTTCTCGCAGCCGGAAAAGCAAACTCCTCCAAACAGAAAAAAATCGGGCGCTCGGCCCCCTTGATGCCTGATGGCTGGCCGATACAAGCTCGCACTTTTTGTGCGCCCTAAACGAAACAAAACTTTTTTAGCCAACATAGTCAATGCAGAATTTAATTTTCTTGTTGCTCACAAATTGAATTGCCTTTTGACGGGTCGAGAATCGCGCATTTGAGATGCGAGCTAGAAACGCCTCTGAATAATACTGATCTTCGACCGGGACTATACGGTAAAGACCCGAAGGCCTCGCCGCCAAGCTTATACCTCCTGTCAGCGCAATCGCCGAACTCATCTTTAATACCGTCCTTCTATCCATTGGCCTTCTCTACTCTGACATTTCGTTAACCAGACCAAGAACTAACTCACCCCACTCAACTAGCAAGATCAAAACAACTAATTAATATTTTTTAGTCTTACGAATTAGCTGTGACAAAACTTTTATTCTCTGCAGTTACCCCCAAACTATTTGATAGCCAAGCGGGAGAGAAAGTCCGACAATCAAATCAATGTTGCGATTATTGATTCTTCTATTCAGCAGCTGCGGCCTCGATTTGATGACCGCAAGCTCGGTTGCATTTTTTTACGCTTTAGAGGCAGATGGCGCCCGATTTGAGAAGGAAAACGGACCGGCTATCAGATCATTTGAACTTAGTGGCACGCCCGTTCAAGAATACCTCGTGTCCGGACATAAGGTATACGCAATGCTCATGGGATCAGGAACTACTTCCACGACAAAAAACGTAACGGCCCTTGTAACTAAATATCCAATTGACCATCTTGTTTCAATAGGCCCAGTGGGCGCGATTTCGGAAGCCTTGACGAGTGATTGGTTTCGAGTTGAGAAAGTTGTTCCTTGGCAGTCAGGAACGTGGACTGAAGCAGGATTCAAGCCAAGACCGACATGGAAAATTCAACTAGAAGAACTTGGTCCGCCGCTTGATCACCCGCCTATATCCGTAGCATCTGGAGACGCTTTTATCGCGTCCGCAACTAAAAGAGAAGAAATAGCTAAAATCACAGGCTCTCAGGTGGTAGATATGAACTTAATAGGAATCATGACAAGTCTCACATCACAACCAATCAATCAGGTTCATTTTCGGATTATTTCCGACAATGCTGACGAGAATGCTTCACAAGAATTTAACGCCTTTCGAAAGAATTACAAAGGTGAAGGAGCTATCATAGCTAAGGCTTGGATCGACCAATTGCCGGAAGACCGCACCTCACCGGAAAACTACAAAAATCTTAGGAAGATTCTTCGCGGGACTTCAGCTCCAACTCCACCAACTCCGCTAAAATCTGCAAAGTAAGATTATCCCGTAAGTTCAACACATAGGCCTCGGAGCCGAGACGCTCATTGAACTGTGAGTTTTCCAAGTCAACATTGAATTCTGTTTCCACAGCCAGAATCAATTCCCTTGTCTGCAACTCGGTGAAGTCCTCGCTAATCTGAGTAAACACCAAAGTCTCAGCTCCGCGAAACGGATACTGAGGAAGTCGAGCCGACGCAACTCTTTGAATTCGCGACAAGAACGATTGCTCCACATGTTCACGGCTCGATTTCGTATCCGATCGCTCTGATGAATCCTGAACTCTCCTTTCTCCAAATCTCCACAGACAATAGACTACCCCCAATATTACAGCCGCTGGTAACCAAAATCGATACGAACCTCTACCTTTTAACATCCTCTGGAAAGAAAACTGAAAAAACGTGGGATGAGAATCACAAACTGTGGTGAAACTGTTGTCGACCATTAAAGCGGAGACCAAATACTCATGCCCTTTCCGCAGAATCTGTAGGCAAAATGAAATTTTAAAGCTACAGACGCTAGGCCTTCTGACAACGAATCTCTTCACCCAAGGGACATGCCCCCCACAATTGGGTTCAACCCTGCCGCATTGTGCAGAACGAGTCGACATGACGGCTGGCGATGGCCCGCTTTCCTAGAAAAATTTTCGATGCCTCCTTGATTATAAGTCACTGATCCTCTAATACAAAGGAAGCTTCACGAGGAGAAAACGATGATAAGCATCACAGAGATTGTTGCCCTCATCTCAGTTATTATCGCCTTTGTATCATTCGCGATTCAGCAGCATTTGACACGGAAACAGAGTCGGATGGACTCGAAGGTGCGGTTGCATGAGGGGACGCGGACTTTGTTACTGACGGCTTTGGATGACCCGGATCTTTTGGGGGCCATTGGGGGTGGTTCGGAGGAAGGCCAGAAGCAGCGGCGGTATCGGCAGCTTTGGCTGAACCATATTGAAATGATATTTCGGCAGCGGGAGCTGTTCGATAAGGCTCACTGGCAGGGCACGCTGAATGATGTGCGGGATTTTATGGAGATGCCGCACATGAGATCTCATTGGGCGACTTATGGGGAATTCTACTCGGCGAACTTTCGGGAGTTCATGGAGAAGGATGTGTTGTTGAAGAAGGTGGAGAAAAGGGTGATGAAGAAGAATGATATGTCGGGGAAAGCTGAGACCTCGCGACCGAAGCCGGAGGCCTCGCTGAAGGCGGCTCAAAGTTCGGAAACTTGAGCCGCGATCTTTTTGGCGGTTTCGAGAGGAATACTCACAAAACCCTCCCCGCTCGGTGCCTTGAGAGCTCGTTCGGCTTCGCTGGTGGGCAGGTAGCCCTGCACGTAGACATTGCCGTCGCTGCCCACGATGGCAGCCGGGCAGGCTCCTCCGCTGCACATTTTTTGTTGAGGACCATTCTCTCCAATAATTTTCTGTATCGTCATAATTTTAGGTAGGTTGCGCCGATCTTCGGCATCTGCTAAAATGAAACAGAATAGACCATTTTGTTTCCCAAGGTGGTCGCAGGAAGGTCAGGCCCAGGATTGTTCGACACACAAGGTAAGCGTCTCTATCTCAATGAACAGGAGAGGAAAAATTTCCGCAAAGCGGTCTCGAGTTTGACATGCCCGGCCAAGCAAGCCTTCTGCCTCACCATCCTTTACACTGGCTGTCGCCCAAGCGAAGCGGCCAATCTTCGCAAAGAGCATTTCGACTTCTCGCAAAAATCAGTCGTCATCAAGACTCTTAAACAACGTGGGGCCCATCGCCTGAGAATCCTCCCCATTCCCAACAAACTCGCATCGCGAGTGGCTCAGCTTACTCACGACTTGCAAGCTGAAGACCAAATCTGGAAGTTCAGCCGGACGACAAGCTGGCGCACCATTAAAACCTGTATGAAAAAAGCCGGAATCACAGGCCCTCAAGCGACCTCGAAAGGTCTCCGCCACGCCTTTGCCACTGCCCACTCCTGCTTGGGCGTTCCCCTGCCAAAAATTCAACGATGGATGGGCCACGAGAACTTCAGTAATACCGCCATTTACATCGATGTTTTAGGGAAAGAAGAACGCAAACTCGCCAGTCGAATTTGGCTCAAAGAAGACCGCTGACAACGAGATCTCACAGAACCGCTGCAGCCGCATATTTTGATCCTTTTCCTTGCTCCAGTAGCTCCTAAAGACTAGTAAAAAGGAAATGAAACAGAATGGTCTATTCTGTTTCATATTCAATATTTATTTACCTATCTCGATTTCTGAGGCCATTCTTACTAAATTTGAGTGTCCACATTGCAACCAAGTTCGGAACCCACTTTCTCACATTCCAATCGACAAAGCTCGTCCGGTAGCAGTCAGGTAAACTCTTTCACAATTTCAGGCTTCAAAGAGCCTATAGGTACTTGCTGAATACCCTTGAACTCAGAACCTATTTTCTTCCTTTCGTTACGAAGTCTCGATAGAAATTTGCTCAGCAAAACCTTCCTCCTTGTCCTCTTCTGAATCTGAAACCCGAAAAGAAATCGTAGATCGCCGTTTGGCGAGCGCGGGATGGGATCTTTCGGACCGGACTCAAGTCGTAGAGGAATACTTCGTGAGCGGACCAAAAGGCTCCGTCTTGGCTGAAAGTCAGACAACATACGGCACTCGAGAATTCAGCGACTACGTTCTCCTTGGAAAGAGTGGTAAACCCTTGGCTGTCGTTGAAGCTAAAAAAACTTCCAAAGACGCCGAACTCGGTCGAGAACAAGCCAAACAATACTGCGAGCGCATCCAAAAACAGGAGGGAGACGCCCTGCCCTTCTGCTTCTACACCAACGGCCACGACATCTATTTCTGGAATCTTGGTCACGCTCCTCCTCAGAAAGTCCACGGCTTCCCGTCCAGAAAAGACCTCGAACGCCTCCTCCATATTCGCGAGCACAAGAAATCACTCACTGACGAACTCATCAACACCGACATCGCCGGTCGTGATTACCAGATGCAGGCGATCCGCTCTGTCATGGAAGGCATCGAACGCAATCGACGCCTCTTCCTCCTCGTCATGGCAACGGGGACAGGAAAGACCCGCACCTGCATTGCTCTCACCGATGCTCTTATGCGTGCGGGCCATGTTCAGCGCGTCCTCTTCCTTGTTGACCGCATTGCACTTCGCACCCAAGCACTCGACGCCTTCAAAGAGCACATTCCTGACGAACCTCGTTGGCCGGAGCTAGGAGAAAAGTCCATCGTAGGAAATCGCCGAATCTACGTTGCTACTTATCCCACGATGCTCAATATCGTGCAGTCGAACGACGAAACCCTCTCCCCACACTTCTTCGACCTAATCATCATCGATGAGAGCCACCGCTCCATCTACAACCGCTACCGCGACGTCCTCGACTACTTCCACGCTATCAAACTCGGACTCACAGCCACTCCTCGAGACATCATCGATCGGAACACCTTCGAACTCTTCGAATGCGAAGACGGCCTCCCCTCCTTCGCCTTCTCCTATGACGAAGCCATCGATCACGTTCCTCCCTACCTCTGCGACTTTAGCGTTCTGAAAATCCAAACCAAATTTCAGAAAGAAGGGATCAGCAAGCGCACCATTTCTCTCGAAGATCAGAAGAAACTCATTCTCGAAGGAAAAGAGGTCGATGAAATCACCTTCGAAGGCTCTCAGTTAGAAAAAGCCGTCATCAATGAGCCCACCAACGCCCTCATCGTGAAACAATTCATGGAAGAGGCCATCAAGGACCCAAACGGCGTTCTTCCAGGGAAAACCATCTTCTTCTGCATGTCGAAAGATCATGCTCGTCGCCTAGAAAGAATCTTCGATTCTCTCTATCCCGAGTACAACGGCGAACTTGCTAAAGTCATCGTCTCCGAAGATCCCCGAGTGCATGGTAAAGACGGCCTCATCAGCCAATTCACCCACAGTGATATGCCGCGCATCGCCATCAGCGTCGACATGCTCGACACCGGTATCGACGTCCGCGAAATCGTGAATCTCGTCTTCGCTAAGCCAGTCTATTCCTACACCAAGTTCTGGCAAATGATCGGTCGCGGCACCCGCCTCCTCGAAGAAAACAAAATCAAAGCCTGGTGCCCCGAGAAAGACTGCTTCCAGATCATCGATTGCTGGGACAATTTCGAATACTTCAAGCTCAGCCCTAAGGGCAAAGAACCCAAGGCCCAAATTCCTCTTCCCGTTCGTCTCGCAGCCGTCCGCATCGACAAAATCGAAGCAGCTCTCGCCTTATCTGAAGAAAACGTCGCATCCAAGGAGGCGGCCACCATCCTCAAACAAATCGAGGCTCTCCCCTCACAATCGGTCACCATCACCGAAGCCCGCAAGCACCTCGAACGATGCCAAGACGAATCATTCTGGAGCACCCTCGACGCCGATAAAATTGCTTTCCTACGCCACGCCATTCAGCCGCTCTTCCGAGTCGTCTCACAAGTCGATTTCAAAGCCATGCGTTTTGAGAAAGACGCTTTAGAAGCCTCCCTTGCTCACATGCAAAAGGACAAAGATAAATACAATTCTCTCGCCGAAAACCTCACCGCACAGATCGCCCAACTCCCTCTATCCGTCAATACCGTCTCCGAAGAGTCAGGCCTCATTCAAAAAGCCCAAACTCCCTACTACTGGTCAAACATGACCGACCAGACATTCGACGACCTTACCAAGCGACTCGCTCCGCTCATGAGCTTTCGCGACAGCCGAGGAGAAGGTGGCCCTGCTCGCTTCAATTTCGAAGATCTCATTGCTACCAAGGAAACCGTAGAATTCGGGCCCGAGCATGAATCCCTCAGTATCGCGAAATACCGAGCCCTCGTTGAGGAAAAGGTGAACGAACTTACTGCGAGCAATCCCATCCTTCAAAAAATCCGCCAACAACTCCCTGTCACCGAGGAAGAAGCTGATACCCTTGCCGCTCAACTTCACGATGAACACCCCCACATCACCCTGAAGCTCCTCCGTCGAGTTTACAGCCATCAACATGCCTCCTTCCTTCGCTTCATCCGTCACATCCTTGGCATCGAAGTGCTCGAAAGCTTCCCGGATACCGTTTCACGCTCTATTGACCAATTCATGGTCGAACACCCCTCATTGAGTAGTCATCAACTTCAATTCCTTAACCTGCTTCGCGATGTTCTCATCGACCGAGGAGGCGTTGAAAAACGAGATCTCATCCAAGCACCCTTCACCGTTATCCACCCCAACGGAATTCGCGGGGTATTTTCTCCCTCCGAGATCAACCAAATCCTTGCTCTTACCGAACGTCTCATCGCCTAAGCCATGCTGCATTTAAATCCAAGACTCAAAGCCCTCATCGACCGCCTCTGGAATCGCTTCTGGGCGGGAGGCATCTCGAATCCGCTCTCTGCCATCGAGCAAATCACCTACCTTCTCTTCATGAAGCAGATCGATGAACTCGATCTCAAGCGCCAGAGCGATGCCGAGTTCACCGGCGACACCTTCACCTCACGCTTTGAGGGCGACTTCTATCTTCCACACGACCAAGCCAAGGCGAACGAACTCCTTGATCCCAAAAACAACAAAACCGCCAAGGCGAAAAGAGAAAACAAAGCTGAACTGAAGAAATTGGCCATCGACAAGCAGACACTTCGCTGGAGTCACTTTCGCAACTGGAAGGCTGATGAAATGCTCCCTCATGTTCAGCAAAAGGTCTTTCCCTTCATCAAGACCCTCAATGGCGAGACCTCTGCCTTCACTCGGCACATGGCCAATGCCGTCTTCATCATTCCCAAGGCCGAACTTCTCAGCAAAGCCATCGCTGATATTGAGGAAATCTACGAGGAGATAGAGCGCGACGCCAAAGAGGAAGGGCACCTCTTCCAAGACATCCAGGGTGACGTCTACGAGATGCTTCTCAGCGAAATCAGCAGTGCAGGCAAGAACGGCCAATTCCGCACCCCTCGCCACATTATCAAGCTCGTCAGCGAATTAGTGAATCCTCAGCTTGGCCATCGCATCTGCGATCCCGCCTGCGGCACAGCCGGTTTCCTCCTTGAGGCTTATCAATACATCATCACCCAGCTTGCCATCCGCAAGGCGAAGAGAGGCGAAACCTTCGAGAAAGACGATGATGGCTTCGTCCGCACCAGCGTCGCCGGGCTCCTCACTCAGAAGAACAAAGACATCCTTGAGCAAGGCCTCCGCGGCTTTGATATCGACACCACCATGGTGCGTCTCGGCCTCATGAACCTCATGATGCACGGCATCGACAATCCTGTCGTCGACTACAAGGACACCCTCAGCAAAAGCTTCACCGAAGAAGGCGGCTACGACATCATCATGGCCAATCCGCCCTTCACCGGCAGCATCGACAAGGGCGACATCAACGAATCCCTCAAGCTCAAGACCACCAAGACCGAGCTCCTCTTTATCGAACGGATTCACACCCTTCTCGTCACGGGTGGCACCGCAGGCATCATCATTCCTCAAGGAGTCCTCTTCGGTGCAAATAAAGCCTTCGTCGACGCACGCAAACTTATCATCGATAAGGCCGAACTCAAAGCCGTTATCTCACTTCCCAGTGGCGTCTTCAAGCCCTACGCCGGAGTCGCTACCGCCATCCTCGTCTTCACCAAAGGCGGCAAGACCAGAAACACCTGGTTCTACAACCTCGAAAACGACGGCCTCTCCCTCGACGACAAACGCCAACGCATCGAAGGCAGCGAGCTTCCTGACGTGGTCGAGAAATGGAACGCTCGTGACCCGAAGAAATGTGTCGGCGACCGCAAAGCCAATCACTTTTTTGTCCCTGTCAAAGAACTAAAGGAGACGAAATACGACCTCTCCTTCAACCGCTACGCCAAAGTCGAACACGAGGAAACAGAGTATGAAGAGCCCGCTGTCATTCTGGACAAACTGAAAAAGATAGAAACCAAGATTCAGGCCGGAATCGAAGAACTGGAGGGAATTTTGAAATGAACATGGAATCCCTAGGGAATATCTTAGAGTCTTCTGGAACTCAACGAGCAGGTAGTGGCGAGTTTCCGATTCTCTCGATCACCATGCGCGAAGGCTTGGTGGATCAGGCACAAAAATTCAAAAAGCGCATAGCCAGTTCAAACACATCAACCTATCGAATTGTTCATCGTGACGAGCTCGTTGTGGGCTTCCCAATTGATGAAGGTGTCCTCGGCTTCCAGCAGCTATATCCGATTGGAATAGTCAGCCCGGCTTATGGTATATGGTGCCTAAAACATCCTGACAGAGTCCACATTCCCTACCTTGAACGGTATTTACGCTCAGACGAAGCTCGCAGCATTTACGCGTCAAAAATGCAGGGTGGCGTCGCTCGTCGTAGGACAATCAAGAAGGACGTCTTCTTAGGCATAGAAATCCCTCTCCCACCCCTCGACGAACAAAAGCGGATCGCGGCGGTCTTGGAAAAGGCGGATGCCCTCCGCCGCCTCCGCCAGCAATCCCTCAACCTCACCGAAAAACTCATCCAATCCACCTTCCTCGACATGTTTGGGGATCCCGTGAGAAATCCGAACAAATGGCAGACAGGATCACTCCAAGATTATGGGAGCTTCAAAAATGGGCTTAATTACAAAAAGGGAGATTCTGGTGTTCGGATACGATGTATAGGAGTGGGTGACTTCCAGAATCATGCAACGATTGAAGACGTATCTGAGATTCTTGAGCTAGAGCTAAAGGAAGCACCGTCTAAGGACTACTTCCTAGAGGATGGGGACCTACTACTAGTTCGCTCGAACGGCAATCGTGCACTTGTTGGAAGATGCTTGAGTGTCTACCCTAGAGAGCAAACCGTGTCATATAGCGGATTCTGTATTCGATACCGGATCACGTCGGATGAATTGAACCCCTCCTACGTCGTCCATCTCTTTAGGAATAAGTCATTCCGCGACTACATGCTGAGCACCGGAAGGGGCGCAAATATCCAAAACATCAGCCAGCAGATGCTGAATGATTTGGACATTCCCATCCCTCCGCCAGAGCGCCAGCAAGAGTTCTCTGATGCAGAAAGAAAAATTCGAGATCATGAAGGTTTATTGCAGAGGGCCTCAGGGTTCGATCAACAACTCTTTCGCTCTCTTCAACAACGCGCCTTCCGTGGCGACCTCGACCTCAGGAATCTGATTCTCGAAGAGGAAGCCGGAGAAATCATCGAAGCTACCGACAAACTCAACGAACTCGTCCACGAAACGCTTCCGAGGACGGTCGGGAGTGGCATTTCACTGAAGGCGCTCAAGCCTTCTGCATCCGTAGAGAAAAAGCTCAAGAGCCAAGACAAAGTCATCGAGGAGAACGAGCAAATCCCTTGGTCACCCGACTATTTCAAATTCCGGCTCCTCGCGAAACAAACAGAAGAGATCTCGATTACGAATCTCATGTCTCAGGCAGAAAGTATATTCACCGAGCCGAACTACGACGCCATCCGCGACATTCTCTTCGACTGCCTCGATCCCGCCCAAGGCGCACCCTTTCTCACCCAAACCTTCGACGAGAATCGCAAGGAAATCATCCTCCAGCCTGCCTAGATGAAACTCCTGCGCCTCAAACTCAACGACACCTTTCGCAGCCTCACCAAGGGCTTCGAAATCCACTTCCTTCGCGAGTGGGAGTTCGAGGACTACGACCAATTCAATCCCTACTGTCTTGCCGGACTCAATGGCTCGGGCAAATCCAACGTCCTAGAAGCGCTCGCTGCGATCTTCTATCATATCGAAGCGATACATCTCGACGTCAAACCTGCCGAGTTCGAGCCAGACCCAGAAACCAAATCCAAAGGGTTCGATTCCAGCGTCTGCACCCCCAACGCCTTTGAACTCGAATACCTCATCCCCGATGATCAGACCCAGAAGAGATCAGCCTTAAACTACTACAAGGCTCAACTTCTCGCGCACATCCGGATCGTCAAGGAGAAGGGCAAGCCTCCCAAAGTCTTTCATAGTCCCAGTTTCCCCGATTTCTCGGACGGAGAAGAACTCGATAGCGTCCAGATCAAATCCTACCTCCCCACCTTCATCCTCGGCTACTCTTCCGGCCACAACGAAATCCTTAGTCTGCCCTTCCTAAAGATGCGCTTCATCCACTTCGATGAATACTGCCATCACCTCCGCGAGTCGACACCCTACAATGGCTCCCCAGAAGGACGAATGATCTATCTCGATGAGCAATACAGCCAAGCCATCCTTCTCTGCCACTACCTCTTCCCGACCGAGGCCATCAAAAAGGTTTTCCGCGAACGAATAAAAATCGAAAGAATCACCCAATTCCGCATCATCATCCGCCGCTGCCAACGCATCGAAGTCTCCGAGCAGCGTCGAAAGACGATGAGCAAGGCGGAACAAGAAAATTCCTTCCTCACTCACCCAGAACTCACCAGCCTGCTTGCAAAAGAAGAAACAGATTCAAACTCTCAACTCGGAGTCCTTGAGAAATTCATCAAATGCTCCACCACCCACTACGAGGACTACAGTGCCCACGAAGATGACGACAGCTATGACCTCTACCTTGACTATTGGATAAATGAAGCCACGCAGGACGCCTTCGCCCTCCACTTCGGAGAAGGAGCTGCCGGCTCCAACGAATCTAACAACCACGCCAATGCCGCCTCAGCCCTGAATCTCTTTCTAGCCTTCCAGACCCTCCTCACTCTCAATACCTACGAAATCGACCCAATCACAAAAAGAGAGGTCTACGAATCAGCCAGTCTCTACGTAAACGAAACGATTTCAACACCCGCTTCTCATGAACGCATCATGCGATTCAAAGACGGCTCATTGAAAAAGACAGGACTCAAAGAGAAGCTCTATATCAAGTCCCTCTCTGATGGAGAATACCAGTTCATCCACACCATCGGCCTCTGCCTCCTCTTCCGCCACAAACCCTGCCTCTTCCTTCTCGACGAACCAGAAACCCACCTCAACCCCGATTGGCGCGCTTCCTACATCTCCACCCTAAGAGATGCTATGGAAGTCAATGACCCCAACCACCCCCCAGTCATGCGGGAAGTTCTCCTCACTTCCCACTCGCCCTTTGTGATTTCCGATTGCAAACAGGATAACGTCCTAGTTTTCGAGAAAGATGAAGAGACAGGAAAAGTCAGCTACGACCGACCGAAGTTCAACACCTTCGGCGCATCAGCAAACAAAATTACCATCAAAGTCTTTGGGCAGGGAGAAACCATCGGTGACTACTCCTTCGCTCAATTAGAAAAACTCCGCGCTCGACTCGAAGCAGGAGAATCTCCCGATCTTCTCATCCGAGAGGCTAACAAACTTCTCGGAGACTCAGTCGAAAAAGTTCTTTTTGTGAATGAAGCAGCGAACACAGAAAATTCTAAATAGGAAAAATGCTTTTTACCTACACATACGTTCCCCACTCACTTGAAGGGCTTCAAGAGTGTATAAAGCACCTCGTGCAAGAAGTCTGGTGCAAAGCTTCTGGCGATTTCGACATTGAGCTTCTTCATCCTGAACTCAAAAAAATCGTCTTAGAGATATTCCACGATGACTCAGTCACGAAAACGAAACTCTTCGAGCCGATCAAAGAAATCTTCGACCTCTTCAAAACTCTCGACCCTGAGCAAAAATCCCAGTTTCAAGATTGGTGCGAAACTAACAACGATATTGAAGCTCTCTGTAAAGCGGATCCAGAGAAGCAACCCGTGACTTACTCTCAGATCACAAAACTTGATTCAAATTTATCAAGAAAACTCAAAGCCTTTTTCAAAATGCTCTACCCCGACGTTCTGAACCTTTCCGCTGTAAGACGAGAGTTCGGATCCGTCTCCGACCATTTTCAACAATTCATCGAAACGAACGACGCAGAGCGATGCCCATGTTGCGGTATCGAAAGACTGAAGAACCAATACAACAAGGGAAAACGGGAGGCTTATGATCATTTTCTCCCCAAAGCAAAATACCCATTCAACACCGTCAACTTCCACAATCTCGCTCCGATCTGCCACGACTGTAATTCAACCTACAAAGGCACCAAAGACCCACTTAAGCGCCGAAATAGCCGCCAATATCGCAAATCATTCTACATTTACGCAACAAATCATCCCGACCTAGAATGCTCTCTCACCCTTCGCAGCAACAAAATCAGTTGCCTGAAGCCGAGCGAAATTGACTTGAATTTTTCAGCATCTGGATACGAAACCGAAATTGAAGCTTGGGATGACACCTTCAATATTCGAGAACGCTACAAGGCAATTTGCTGCGGAAAAAACGATGGAAAATACTGGCTCCAACAAGTTTTCGATGAATCGCAAAAATGCGACGCTTCTCCAAAAGAGATCGCAAAGAAAGTTCACGAGAACGCAAAAAAATATCCTGAGGCGGAAGCTAACTTTTTGAAAAGCCCATTTCTAAAAGCCTGTGAGGAAGCCGGATTGTTTCGACCAAATTCTACTACGAATCCCACCTAAAAGTTCGTTTTTCAATGAGAGACGATCAAATCGAAGACCAACTCAGTCTCCACTAAAGGACCAGAAAACAGTTGCAACTTTTCTACTAAGTCACCTGCAGCCATTCCAAAACATCCGCTTAAGTCTTCCACTCCAACTCCTTCAAAATAGCTCTCTAAGTCGGTTTCCAAATCAACTGGGCTCCCAAGTAGCTTTCCCTCGCTGTGGTATTGGAATAACTGAGAAAACTCTTCCGTATTAAGCAGGATTTTGATGCGGTGTTCGTGGATTTTCATGCTTCCTCACAGGTAGTAAGCCATGGCTTCTTGGTGGGTGATGGTGGGTTCCAACTCATGGAGAACTTTAAGGGCTAACTCATCAGCTTGTTCGCGATTGCCGAGATTCATATCACGCTCGAAAAGGAGGCGCTCTCGCTCGCCTTCGACTTGCAAAATGGCAAGGGCTTGGCCGTAGATGGAAAATTGAATACTGAGGTCGTCTGACTCGGCAGTAGCTTTGCGAAATACTTCGACAAGTCCTTCCCCGTCGAAGTGGACAGCCTTGCAGTGGTAGACGGTGCCGTCGATCTTCTGTTTTTCACAGCGATGTCCGGGGGCTGTTACGATTGAAAGCAGGACCCGCATTCTCCATTCAGTTTCACGATACATCAGGGCCTCCAAAGAGCCATTGTTGGTTCACTTCTTCTGCCGGAGGTATTGATGAGGTGCTTTCGCTGATTGGTTCTGGCTCCTCCGGACTTGAAGCTACTCCTTTCCTAACGAGGTCAAAGGCTTGCTTCATGACCAAGCGACTATCTTCGCCTACTCGGGCCCAATGGATGTTTTTCCAAGACTCATTGACGGTGTTTCGTAAGGTGTCTCCCCAAATGATGTGAGCGGGAATGGCCCAGAGGGTGAGGTTCACGTAGGCCATGTCGCAACCAACTTTGGAAATGTCCTGTGCGGTGACGCGCATCAGATCGACGGCATTGTGAGGGGCGAGTTCTTCGGCTAGAGCGAGTACAATACCACCGCTTCCGCAGGCTGGTTCATTCATGGTGAAAGGAAGTCCCTTCTCGACGATCTCTTCCGTATTCACGGACATCCGCGCCATGAGCTTATTGACTTCTCTTGGGGTGTAGAACTCCCCTCTTTGGTCGCGGCCAGACTTAGCGTTCACCTCGCAATAGTAATGACCCAAGAGATCGGTGAAGGGAAACTCCTCCATTTCGACAACAAGGGCTCCCAGAGCCTTGGCGATATCACCCAACTCTTTGCGCTCATACTTCCCCGCAATCTGGAGATATTCTTCTTCGCGAGTCTGCATCGCTAAAGAACAAGCGGCCATGGTTGCGAAGTCGCGGAAGACTTCCAAGGGGCTGCTCTTACGACGGGCAATCGGTTCTAAGAACTTTCTAAACTCATACTTTGGTTGACGTAGTGCCGTCTCTTCGGCCATTCCTCACTCCTCATCCTCTCGAATCGTCTCAATTCCCCCGATATACCAGAGACCATTTTCACACGCAATAGGGGCTGATTGGAAACCGGCCTTAGAATTGTGACTCCAGTAGTTTCAGATACTGCTTTCATATGGGCAGGCAAGTGATTGATTTCATTAGGAAAAACCAATTCCGAAACTCCACGTCTCGCTAAGCAATTCTTCTCCCGAACTCTCAAAATCCCGATCATCAGGAGCAAATCCCAGCCCTTTTCTGACGCTTCAGGAGGGCGAAGATGGCAGGCTTGAGGTTGAGTTCGCTGCTTTGTGAGCGTTTGATGAGAGCATTGAAGTAAGCGCCGGGGATGCGGGCTGGATTGATTTCGCGCAAGGCAGCTTGATCGGTAAGCATGAGGCAGATGGCGGCTCCCACCCTCCCCATTGTTTGACAAGCTCGGCTCCAACTTCCTTTGCTGATTTGGAGGGTCGTGCGCAAGCGGTCAGCGGCATCCACCAAGTGATATTCGTTCACGGCATTGAGGGTGCGCGGCAGGTATTCGCGAAAGCGAGAGGAGGAAGCATTGAGAATTTGATTGAGAGAAATCTTCCCTGCTCCTGAACCTTGAGAGGTTTCGGTTGGAGTGGAATGGGGTTGAGTCTCCCCTGCTCTCCTTTGGGCTGATGGACTGTCGGTAGGTGAAGAGGTCTCCTTTGAAGAACTGGCTTCTCCTTTTCTCCCCCTCGCCAAGCGATTGGGCGCAGCCCTACTTGTATTCAATTTATTGAATGGGATTTGATTTGTATCTTTGTTGTGAGCGAACTTTTCTTCGTTCTTAGGCGTCTCTTTCTCCGTTTGTGCACAGTCCTGAGCGACGCTTCTCCCCTGCTCTGCCAAGGCTTTGGTGGCAAGATACAGTTCCCGGTGTTCAATAATCATCGTCTTCAAGCGCGAAAGCTTGAGATGAGTGCGAATCTGAATCGCGATGGCCTGATAGCATCCCTCCAGCTTCGCAACCTCTAAGTGTGAGGATTGCTCGGCTGCCTCGGCTAACAAGGCCTTCACTTGGCGGCGATAGAAGGAAATCTGACGCTTCGCTTCCATCCATGAACGCGCATAGGCCTCTTTCTCCTCCAAGAGTTGAGTGAGTTCCTCTTCTCTTTCGGCTAAAGGAGAGAGATCCACTCCGAAGGCGTAGAGGATTTTTCCTGACTGCGTGCAACGTTGCCCATAGCGACGGAGATTACCGCTATCTCTCCAAGTGAGAGCACCAACTTCTGAGAGAGCTTTTTCTAGCTTCTGAATTTGGCGTTCACTGACACCGATATCCAAAGCAGTCTTGGAAAGGGATTGATAGACCACGGGACGAGCCCCCTCCTCCCAATCGCATTCACGAGTGAAGCGAAGGTAATAAGCGAGGAGATCGACCATACGAGGTGTAAAGCCAGCCCCCTTCCCTACTCGCTCGACAAGTTTGAGAAGATGGTAACGATCGGCGGTTTCCAGCAGACCGCCCTCCTCTTCTTGGGTAGACCTGATTGTTTTGAAATTATGTTCCATGGGTATTTCAGCACGACTCCAAAAACCCCTGTGTAAAAGGTTGTAAAAAGCCGCTGCAAGAATCCACGAAACTTGCAGGACAAATCAAACTCTGTTACGATGGCTTTAGTTTTTGAATCAAAGCCTTTGAGGAACCGCCGCGCCAACGGCGGTTTTCTTTTGGAAGTCTCTCGCTCCTCCTTTGATAGTTGGTTTTTCAGAAAGCCGGAAGAATTTCCGACTCAGATTGAGAGCCTATGCAGATTCGGCATCGATTCTCTTCTCCTTTATACCTGATTGAACAGTTTTACACAACCTGTGCCCAGAATCTGATCGCACAGCCCGTGTTCAGTGGTGACCAGTGCACAGACATTGGACATTGAACACCTTTGCACTTTGACAATGAAATCAAGGGGTTGCGGTGCACACTGGCCTGTTCAGCGTTGAACACCTGCGCAAAAGACTGCTCGACTCCACAATGGACAGAAACTTGTTCAGCAGTTGATTCACCTGTTCAACAGTGAACGGAGAGCCTCGACCTCTTGTAAACACGGAGAAAACCTGTTAGAATCGTGTTCACTGATCAACTTTTTCTGCACAGGTGTCCACTCATGTCCTCATCCAAGTTCTCAATTTCTGAAGTTCATCGTATCACGGGAAAATCCCGCACCACGATTAGCAAGCACATGGAGGAGGGCAAACTTTCCTACGAAATGGAAGGCGACAAGAAACTAATTGATGCAGCGGAGCTGATGAGAGTTTACGGAAGCGATTGTGACTTCGAACGAGTGGCCAGAAAGAAGACAACGCTTCTGCCAACTCCATCGGAGCAATCTCCACAAGAATCCGATTTCATCAAGCGACAGCTCGAAAATGAGCGCCAGGAACGCGAGCGCGAGAGGACACAATACCTCAATCAAATTGAGCATCTGCAGGAAGCTTTGGGAGCAGCTCAAGAAGGACACAACCGAGCGACCTTACTGCTAGAAAACAATTCCTCGGGAGGAGGGGCCCTGCAAACAGCTCTGGATGGCTTGGAAAAACGAATGAACCAACAAGAACTCAGCTTACAGGAAGAGAAGGAGCTGGCTCTCAAGCTGCGCAAACAAAACCTTCGCCTTAAGAAAGTCATTCAGATGGAGCGTGAGAAATCGTTCTGGGAACGGCTCTTTGGTGGAAATCGACAGATGGTTTCTCGTCCGGCAAATTCTTGAGAGTAACCTTTCCCAACCGGGCCCGAAACTGACGGGAGGTGACTCCTTTCAAAATACGAACTGGATTGAACGCTTGTTGGCATGAACTGACCAAGACGAGACGCTTGCGACCTTTCATGAGACGAAATCCAAGCTCTTCAATTGCGGAGAGAAGAAGTTCCCCAGCAAGACCAGATTCCCAGAACGATTGCAGTTCAGCCAGCCGAGGAGGGGCTGCGCGTTCGGTTTGGGTTCGTTTTTGTTCACGAGCGAAGCAGTAGAGCTTGGTTTCGCGCTCGTAGTCAGAAGCAAATTTCTGAAGCCTCTTGGCAGCACAATCGACCGAAGCGGCATAACCGGTGAGAGGATGAGCGCGATTGACGATCAGGTGTAAATGAGAGTGTGCGGTATCGTTGTGACTGACCAGCCAAACCTCGTGCTCCTCCAAGCCCAGAGCCCGAAGAGAGCGTAGGGCGACTTCTTCCATGTGCTCTTGATCTGGATCTTGGTCGGGTGCCCAGGATAAAGAATAGGTGAAGACGGGACGCTCGAGCTTGCGTCCGCTCCGGCTGGCTCCGTGCGCTCGCTTGAGGAGTTCGGCGGATTGCACGGTGTGAGCCATGAGACGCCAGGTCTCTTTTCCGAGGTCGGGAAGATTGAGCGCCTTGGACCAGACGACGCGGTCGCTCCCCATTCTATCCTTATCGTGCATGCAGTAGGCAAAGACGCCTTTGAAGCTGCGGCCACAGCGCGAGACTTTGGGAATCATGGCAATTGCTCCTTGGCGGCATGAATGACGATGTCGTGAATGTCGTTGCAGAGCATTTCCACCCGAGGGCTCAAGCGTCCGAAGATGTGAGCGTTGTGCACAAGCTGGTTGAGGTTATTGCCAATGCGTTTGATTTGCGCGATGTAAAGCGGGTCAAATCGGTTCGCGACCTGAAGGGTCACCCGTCCGTCCGAGGTGCGCGCTAAGGCGCGGGCAAACTCGTTAACGGTGAGACCGCATTGTTCGGCTCTGACCCGCAAGGGTTCATACTCGATGTCGTTGAGCCGAAAAATGACCTGGTGGCGTCGCCGGGGAGTGGCTTGGCGGTTGAAGGTTTTCATGGGCAAGGGTTCTCCTCTGTTTGTGGGTGCGAACTCAGAAACACAGTAAACACGCAGGCGGGAGGAGGGGATCAAACGGGGTTCTCCCCTTTGCGAGTGATTCTATGCGAAACATGCGCAGCAATGGTTGCATAGAGACATCTCGCTCCTCGTAGTCGAACGCTTCGATTTCTAGCAAGTAGCGTTTTGTTTGCAAAGAGGGAGTCGATGAGATTTCCACAACCTTAGAACGGTATGTCATCTTCGAGTTCAAATGCCACATTTGAAAGAGATTCAATACGACAATTCCCATTGTCCGTATCCCGACTCGGGCGAATCAATCGAAGCTCTTGCATCTGTGCCGCTCTCCAAATTTCGCGCAAGTTCTGACCTACAATTTGAACCGCCCCCTGTTGTCCGAACTCCAAGATCACTTTATCCCGCACCCATTCTCCTGAAGTGAACGAACTCCAAGGAAGCATCGTTTCACGGAAGGGAGTGGAGACGGTGAGAGTAGGGCAACCCGGCTCCAGTTCAAAACACTCCCTGATTTCAAATTCGTCTTTGATTCGCATTGTTCTTTTTCGCTACTAATCTGATTTGTGCCGCTAGGAGACTGGCCGGATGCCCTTGCGAAGCCCGTGCCACTGCAACTCCTCGCTTCATTCGTCGAATGGCCTCGATTCGCTGGTTTGATTTGACTACACGAGGTGGCATGGATTTCTCCTTTGCCGCCTTGAATGGCTTCGCTTTAGAGATCGAAGGCGGGGTCATCGAGAGAGGCTCGTTGTCGGGAACAATTCCCTGAGCATTTGTTTTCTGCTGCGACTCCCTTTCCCTCTCTTGCGCCTGCTTCACCAAATACTGCACTTCGCTTCGTTGTTCTACGGTGAGACGGTGATGACGGACTTGAGCGACTTGATCTTTGGAGGATGTCGCCATTTTATCTGAACGCCAATCGACGACGAACTCGGAAACCTGTTGGGCCGACGGCTTCGTGCCAAACGCAACCTCGAATTCATCGCGGAATCGCTTCAGGGCTGCGCCTTTGCGGTCCTTGATGAAATACTCGATTCGTTTCTTACTCGGCCGCCGTCCAAAGGTTTGCGTGTATCGCTGTTCAAAGCGTTGTCGCTGAACGGCTCGCTGGCTCATGGCCACTTCGGTAGATTTTCTCATTTCGAGAAGGCGGAAGCCCTCATAATCGCGTTGCGTGCGGTAACCCAGTTGCTGGCAGGCTTTTTCTAAGTCGCGATAGAAGCGGCCTCGAATCCAAGCCTTGCTTTCTTCCGCCATCAACTTGGGTTGGAGAGCAAACCATTGCCCGGTCTTTTGGTCCCAAGTGAGATTGGCAAAAACCAGGTGGGTATGAAGCTGCGGATCGAGAAGGCGGCTGGCATCATGCTTAAATACGGCGGCAACCGTATCTCCAGTGCGGACGTATTCTTCACTGCCATGAAACTTTCCCTTTCGTTCCCGTCGCGCGGCGAAGCTTTCTAAACGAGCGAAAGCTTTCTCGACGCAGTGGTCATAAGCTTCTCGAAGGCGTTCGTCCCCTCCCACTAAGGCTACCACACTGACGCTCTTAGGAGCTGAGACCACAAAGTCATGGAAAGACACCTTGGAATCTCGAGGCCTCAACTTGCCACCGTAATGAGGATGGCGATTGATGGCCAAGGAATCAAAGGCTTGCGCGGTGACTTCCTGACCTTCCAACCCCAAAGCCCAAGCTGACTTCCCGTGCCAGTGACCGATAACGGTTTCGTTTTCAGAATAGTAATCATTAGCAGAGAGGTGCTTGGACATATAACCCTTGCCTCCTCGGATTTGACTGACGGTGATCATTTTTCTCGCTTTAGATTGGAGAGGTCGATGGGTTGGTCAGACTCGTTGTATTCAAAGAGCTTCGTTGCGGATTTTTTGCGCATTCTTCTGGGAGGAACTGAAGTGGTTCTTGCGGGAGGAGGGGGCTTAGACTGCTCCCCTTTCAAGATCCCACGCACTTTGCAAAATTGCTGAACGGCCTGAAAAGATACGGAGACTTCCGTATTTTGAGCCAACCATTGCGCGATCTTCAGATAGGGCCAGTTGAGACCACGCATCTGGGCAATCTGATTTCGCCACGGCTCCAAACGGCTCTTGTTGATCGCCTGATAGGGTTGGAAGTTTTCCTGCACTCTGCCATCGGAAGCGCAGAAAAACGCTCGCCGCCCCGTTGAAATCGTCTTGAAAAGCATTTGAAGACGAGGTGAAGGGCTCTTGAGAACGACTTGAAATTTCCTTGAAGGATCCTTGAAGAGAGATTGATCTTTTCGCCCTTTCCCAAGCGCGTGAGCGCTTGGGGTATTGTGTCTTGGCCTGAGACCATTCCCATAACCACAGTATCCGAGCCGAACTCGACGCTGGGTGCTGAGTTTCCACTCACGCATACCCGCCTTACTCGTGAAGGAAATTTCCGTAGACTGCCCCCAAGCAGGCAAAGCGGAGGAAATTTCTAGAGTGAGGCGGCTTTGATGACCACAGGTCTGAGAATTGATTTAGGGCCAATTTTGTGCGGACGTAGTTCGCACAAAGGGCAGGATGAGGTGAGGCTGCTTACCATAGAAGGGAGTTCGGTTCCGAACACTGGATGGTAGAGGAGCCTCGGATCAGTGTTCGAGGATGCTAAAGAGCCACCGAGTGGAGGTTGTGAGCCGATCCTCCGACCTAATCGGCTCATGAAACAAAGATTATTGAGCCGAATACACCCTTCAATCGGCTCAAACGAGATTTCCAAATGACTTTTGAGTCTTTCTACGGGGTAAGAAAAGACCCATGTGATTTTCCTAGTTGACCATAGGCCGGAGGCCAGTGGTCACACGCCGGAGGCGGAAGGACTGTGTCTAAGCACGAGAAAAGAAGGGTAACTTCGCGGCCTTCTTGTCGAAAGTTAGAGTATCCTCGCAACCATTCTTCACGGCAAGCGAGCCAATGAGGTAGTCTGCAAAATCAGCTCTCCCCTCTTCAAAATGCTCCAATGCTGCACGTAACTCATCTGGAGACTCAAAGCGAAGCTCCTTGGAATTCAGAAGGGCACGCATCGCGGAAACGATTTGAGGCCGAGTGTATTGGTAGATGCGGGACAGGGTCCAAACAAGCTCCACCAATACTATGTTTGTTAGAAAACCCGGACTCTCAGGAGTGCATTCCTCCATCAAAATTTCCGCTGCGCGCTTGGCCTGCTTCTCATCGTCTCGGATGAGAAAGCGCACGAGAACATTGGTATCAATCCCTCTCATAGCTCATCACCTCCTCGGCCACGGCCTTTTCCATTTTCTCATTCATCTCCTCAATCGTGAGCGCCTTTTTAGGCTTTGGAAGGATTCCGAACGCATCTTTAATCGAGCCGGTCGGAGTGAGGTGAAGCGTCTTCTCGCCTGGTTCTGAGAATAGCCGAATCTGACTCCCTGCACTGATTCCCAATTGCTTCCGCAAGGACGCAGGAATGGTGATCTGGCCTTTTTCATTGAGGGTCAAAGTTTCCATGATTTCTCCTTATTTCGTTTTTCTCCCCTATTTTACCAAATGGGACACAAAAAAGCAAATTTTCTCCTTCAACTCTCAATGACGCCTCCGAGGACTACTTCCATCACTCCATTCAGTTCACTGCTCCTTCGATCTCTCTCATAGTCGATTGACTACGCTCGAGATCCAGCCCTTCAAAATCCGGACCATCCATGAGGAGCGACTTGAAGCTTGGCTTCTCATCAATCAACTTCGCGTATTCATCCCAAGCCATCACGACAACAGTGTCTTCACCCCGACTGACTCGCTGCGGACCTTGTGTCAGAGCAAGGCTCACAATCTCGGCAAGGTGATGCTTGGCATCTGTCAGACTCCAATTCATCTGAAAAATCCTTTCTCTCTGCATTCAGCCTGATTTGTCCTTCGGTGTCAAATTGCGACAAATACTTCGCTCACTGAGGTTCCGCATGTGTTTTCCCGCTTCCAAAGGAAGAAGGAGATTTTCATGAAGGAAAAAACGCGAGTTGTATTCACGCAAGGAGGTAAAGGCGGGGTTGGGAAGACGGAGATTCTAAATTCTCTCATCAAGTGGTATCACGAAAAGGGCATCGCTCCTGTCTTGCTCGATTTTGATATCGAGAACACGAACAAGAGCGGTTTGAAGAACTTCTTTCCGGAGGCGCTCAAGTTAGATGTTCACCGCGAGGGCGCATTGGACGAATTCTTCGATATTTGCGGAGAGGATTCTACGAACCTCGTGGTAGCAGATTTGGGAGCAGGGGCTGGCGAGGTCACCTACCAGTGGTTTGACGAGGCCTTTGAAGAAGCCGAGGAGGAGGGCATCGTCTTCACCTCCGTGGGAGTGACAACCGAAGACGCGGGTGCCGTGCAATCGATTCTCACCTGGGGAGCACAGCTCCAAGACCGCGTCGAATATCTCATCGTGCTCAATGAGCAACTCAATCCTCGCTCCGATTTCAAGTATTGGCACGCTGAACCGAAGGTCGCGGAATTCAAAGAAATTTTCTCTCCGCACATCATGACTATGCAGGCGCGGATTCAGGAGTTTCAGGCCGAGCTTCGCAATCAAGCGGCCACTCTTGAGAAGGTGATTCAAGGCGAGGTAAAAACTGACTTTCTTCGCCTCACTAAGAACCGTGTTCGAGCGAGACGTTATCAGCGCGAACTCTACGAAGGGTTCGAACAAGCGTCTTCTATTCTACTGCCTCCACAAGACTGATGGCTGACACTTCAACACTCGAGTCCATCTCTGAACTGCTTCCAGTCGAAAGACGGGAGCGATTTTTGCACTTGGTCGCTCGCTTTCAATCGGTCCCTGATGACGATGAGTTTTTGCTCATCTTGGAAGCGATTGGCTTCATGACTTTGCTCTACAAGGAGGTTCCTGACGAGATTGCGAAAATTCTGGCAGGAGCCAACCCCATCAACGAAACCCACGAGGGCTTGAGCAAGTTGGTGAAAGCAGCAGTTTCGGAGAGCATCCCTTCTTACGAAGATCTCAAGCGTATCTCCGAACGGTTCGAAAATCACGAACTCGCACTCAAACAGACTTTGCAGGCCTTAGTGGTTCCTAGCAAGAACTGGCCAAGCTTAAGGCTCCTCCTGGCTACTATTCTTCTCGTGGGTGGAGCAGTCGGCTATGGACTCTCCTTCTTCACGCTATGAAACGCCTTTGCCGAGCAATCACCTTTGCCAGCGTGGGAGTAGGGGGATCACTCTACCTTCCCCCGCCCTATCATTGGGTTTCTGCAGCAGCTGGAGCAGGACTCGGGTTTCTGCAATTCATCGGGAAAAAGAAGCGCAAGGTTATCCTGCGTATTGGTTCTCTCACTTGGACTCGTGAGGAATTTTGCAGACACTTTCTCATTACTGGTGACACCGGATCCGGCAAGACAACTTCGGGTCTCAACCCCATTTTAGTTCAAATCACCCAAAACGTTCCTGACTGGGGCGGACTTGTGCTAGGAAGCAAGGGAACCGAACATCATTTCATCCGAGAACTCCTCACTCACCATGGGCGAGCTACCGACCATGTTCATCTCGCAACTAAACCCGCAGATGCATCTACCAAGTGGAAACCCACTCACCGTTACAACCTCCTTTCCGACCGATCCCTCTCTTGGACAACACACGCTAAGATCATATCCGACATCGTTGCCAGCCTCACCGAAGGCAAACAACATGCCTTCTTTCGCCCCATGGCTCAGCTGGCTTTGGCCAATGCCTTTGAGCTACTTGATGCCTTGGGCAAAAAAATCACCATCACACGTGCCTACGAGCTCCTCACCACACCCAAAGCTGCGCTCTCCGCCATCAAAGAGCTTCAGAGTCGAGACACATCCGAGAAAGAACATGAACTCATCGACTTCTTTGAAACAACCTTCACCGGCACTCAATCACATGAACAGCGAGACGGAGTGATCGGCACCCTACAAACTCAATTGGGATTTCTCATTCACCCCGACTTAGCCCAGGTCTTCTCAAGCGACGAGCCCAATACGACTTCCCTCTCCGCTCTCGACAGAGGAACAATCTTTACGGTGGGAATGCCCCAAGCTCTCGCCACCGAACGCCGCTATCTTCAGACCTACCTCAAGATTCTCTTCTATCTTCACGTCCTGCGCCGCTTCGATAAAACCGCCGAACAACGCCAACAAGACAATCTCCTCCTTCTCGTCGGAGACGAATTCCAAGACCTCTGCACGGCCTCCGAAGACGGCTTCAGCGACCACAAAGCCGCCGACCGCATCCGCGAAGCCGGAGCCTGCATCATCGCCGGAATGCAGTCGGAAATCTCAGCCGACCCCATTCTTGGTGAAAAAAAACGAAAAGTTCTCACTCTTAACCTCCGCAGTCGCCTTATCTTTGCAGCTGCCGAAAACGAAGGAGCAACTCTGAGCGCCAATTTCATTGGAAAAAAGCGGATTTGGAAACGAACAATTTCCAGCAAGACGTTTGGGACCCGAACGACTTCGCGACGACGGGAGCAAGAGTTCAAAATTCATCCTACAAAGTTGGAGTCACTCGCCCCTCATCAAGCAGTGATCGTTCACCCCAGCAAGAGATTTCAGAAAATCAAATTGAGCCCAAGAAATCCGAGTGGATCGATTCCCAGTTGGTTCACTGAATAGAAAAATTCACCGCTACGTATGTTATTTATGCGAAGTTATGACGATTTCGACTTTCTCATGGAGGCTTTCAAGGTTCATCGAGAGTATTCATCCCGCTAATGAGGTGGGGCAAGATCTGCGTAAATTTCCTTTACTACCCGTTCTTATAACTCATTATTTCTAGCAATGGTAATACCTAGAGTTCAATGGCGTCAGCCTGATCAGTTCAAAGCGCTAAATGACCTTGGCCCGACGATCAAAGAGAATGAATTTCTCCTCGGTAACGAAGAGCACCTTGCCCAAGTATTGGCTACCGTAGGAATCCCTACGGTAGAAGGAGCCAAAACACCAAAGGAAGAAGCAATCGGTTTACTAATGTTAGCCGCCGAAGTAGAACACGCACTCATGGTCCAGTATCTCTATGCATCTGCCTCTGTTGTCGGATCGTTACGAAAAACTATTACCGATATCGCTGTTGAAGAAATGGCCCATCTGCTTACTGTACAAAATCTTCTACTTGCTCTCACTGGCCGCGAAGGGTCATCAACACCGTTTCAGATTCATTTGGGACGCGATCTTCTAAGGAGGCAAAGCTCTTTCAATCCTTTGCCATTCACCTTGGAAAAAGTGTCTAAGACTACTCTGGCAAAATTCACAGTCGTTGAAAAACCAGAAAAAATTCTCGATCAAACAATTCGAGAAAAGGTTGAGCAGATGGAGAATGACCTCATTGCTGATAAAATCGATCCCAACCCAGTTTTTGCTCTGTATGCAGCCATCCGTTGGATATTTCAACCTAGTGATGCTCCCATTGGTCGAGTTTCATTGTCAGTGGAGATGGGATTTAAGCCAGGGCATCATCTTAAAGCCGAAGATTTTGCAGATACGCAAACAATCGACCGCTATGTGAGCAACGAAAACGAGTGGACCGCTTCCGCAGACCTTATTATTAAAAAAGTCAGAAATCATAATGAAGCGATAGAAGCACTCGATGACATAACAGAGCAGGGAGAAGGCCCCGCTAGTGCAGATGATTCGGACTCTCATTTTAGCCGTTTCTATACCGCATACATAGATTTCCTAGAGAACGGCGCTTCAGATGTTAAAGACTTGCCTCGTACACCATTCGTAAATGGTCAAATGGCTCCAGAGGATCCAAACGCTACGAGAATAAGTGCAACATACGCAGCTAGCTGGGCAAGACTTTTTAATGTCCAATATGAATTGATGCTTGTCGACATTGCCTATGCGATCAGCAGACCAGTTGCTGACGTTAGGAGACAAGCTATGATCTCTGATGTTTGTAGGGAGCAGATGAGTAAGGTTATTGGGGTCTTGACAAAGAAAATATCAGAGCTTCCACTAAGTGAAAATTCCGACTCTTTTGCGGGACCTCCATATGGGCTCGACAATGAATTAATGCCTCAATCTGATTCAGAATTTTTACAACGATACGAACAGCTTGAATCAACAAGCCTTTCGGCAATTTTTGAAATTAAGCAATCCCCTACTTTCCCCGATGACTTCCTAGCAACAATTCCATTGCAGAGCATTGAGGGAGTCACTCAAAAACGGGCTGAAATAATTCAACCACAAGAAAACATCATATGAAATATGCAATTTACCCACCAATAGGTATTTCCCGCTTAGGAAATAGTGCAGATAGTTATTTTCTCAGTCCAGAAACTAAAGACTTAACTGGAATTGAGGTTAACAATGACGGCCAAGATACTCCAGTCACCAAATTTAAAGACGATGAGTATAAAGTAAAACGACAAGGTTCACGATTTACTTTGTTTGAGATTCCTGAAGAGGGGGATCCTAGACCTGCTCAACTTCCTGCCGGAGCGATCGTCAAGTGGAGCGTTTCTCTGACTAACAAGAAGGACGCTGTCGAACGGCCAAATGCCCCCTTAGACTTTCCCGCTTCAATGCCGATCCCGGTGGCAGATGGACGCGACGACAGAGTAATCAAAGCTTCGGCAAACGTGGATGGTACGACAACTTCAGCCGAGCTCAAAGGAAATTACCAAGAGACCCCTATTAAATTGGGCGAGATTTTTTCTGATTCACAAGGGCGCCTAGTTGTCCTTGGCGGAGAAGGAGTGGCTGAAGCAGCTGGAACACCTGGGGAACGCATCGAAGATTTTTACAACAATCCAGGCTGGATAGATGACACGTGCGATGGCCCTGTTACGGCTATTATTGAGCTTGCAGATGGAACCCAAGAGACAGCATCTCCCTCTTGGGTAATTATTGGCCCACCTGACTTCGCCCCAGCAGCCATCCCGATTGTCACATTATACGATGTCATTCAGCAGGTAGCTCTAGACGAAGGATGGATTAATCGCACAGAAAGGCCAAATTTTGAAGCCGATATTCGCCCCATTATTGAACGGGCAGTCAGTCATCAACATGTTAACAATTCTCCATTGTGGGGAGCCATTAGCGAAGACTGGGAACAGCTGTCAGATCCTTCGCCAGCTGCGCAAGGCTTACGTCAACAGACTAAACGAATTCTCGATGCTATTGGACAGTTCGAAGCTCTACAGAATTTTACATTCCGTGAATGGCAAAATGATGCGTTGGCCCTCTGGGCTTCTGGAGATTTCGATACAGCAAATTTACCACAAGTAAATCAATCGGATGAAATGACTCGAGCGGTTTTAGATACAGCCATTGGGCAGGGCTTTTTCCCAGGTATCGAGGCAGGAGTCAACATGTTGGCTTCTGAAATATATGAAGACAGCCCCAAGTTCGAGTATCGATTAGATCACTCCAAGCTCGAAGCCGGTGATTTGACCGCTCTCATGGCACTCCCTTGGCAGGCTGACTTTCTTAAATGCAACAATAACTGGTGGCCCGCCCAAAGACCCGACCGAGCCCCTCAGCGTGACGGAAGTTTCGAACCTTGGTTAAGACCTTCAATGGATCATGAACGCCTAATTGACGAAATTATGCGGCTTGGTGTGATACACGCAGGTAACGATGGAACAATTTTCGAACAACAGCGTGATCCACAGTTAGAAGAATCTTAAATGCGCAGACATCTTTGGGATGTTATAATAGTTGGTGCTGGTCCGGCTGGAGCCGTTCTTGGGTCTCTCTTAGCACGAGCCGGACTCAGCGTGGCTCAATTTAGTCGCTCAGCCCCCGATCGGGACGGTCCAATAGAGCTGCTGCTACCTAGCACTCGCTCATTATTGGATGGCTTGGGTTTTCGCGAACCCGGATTTGGCATTGGTCAATGTGATCGAGTAGTCTTTAGTTGGACTGGTGAAGAAGCGGACGTAAACGAATTGACAATGATTGATCGCCAACATGGCCTAGCAGTCAACCGGAGCTCATTCCATCAAGCACTTCAGATAGAGGCAGAACGCTCTGGTGTTCAAAATTTTACCGCAACCATTTCAAAAAGAAAACTTCTTAGTCCATCGACATCTCGTTCAGGTCCAGAAATACTCTTAGACGGCGAAAAACATAGTGGTAATTGGATGATTGATGCGACAGGTCGTGGTCACTCCACTAGCTACATCACTCGGTCCAAGCGCATTACTTTCAGTCAAAATATAGCTTTGGCCTTGCCTATTCAGGCGACTTCACATGCTGAAGCGCTTCTAATTGATGCCGTCGAAGACGGCTGGTGGTATTTGTCACCAGCAACGGGGAAAAGGAGAGATCTGGTTTTTGTGACAGATAAACAGACCCTTCGATCGCTAAATTGCAAACGTTCTGACTGGCTTTCAGCGCAACTCCGAAAATCTGAGACTATTTGCGATATTCTTGATACCGACCCAGATTGGAACTCCGTCTACGGTGTAGATGCACGATTTGCAGCTCTAGAGAACCCGATCAATCTCAGAACAGTTGCAGTTGGTGATGCTGCTCTGGCTCTAGATCCTCTTTCAGGTCAGGGTTCCTTGTTGGCTATCAAAAGCGCAGCGATACTTTTCCATAGTATTCTGAATACAGAAAAAGGTTTAAAATCCTATGAAAGCTGGATTCAACAAGCACACAAGCAAGAGTTCCAGCTGTGCCTTGACACTTATCGAAAAGCATCACATCGCTTTCCAAATTCTGGATTTTGGAAACGCCATATCTAAAGGCTCCGCAGAAGGGAAAAATACAAAGCGAAATGCGGCAGCGATGTGTTTATAGACCGATAGGTTACTCCCTCGAGAACCCTCCCGAATGTATCGCACCATAATCGTCGCTGACGACCAATTTTCCCTGACTCATGATCGCTTGCATTGAGACACCCGCGCTTGCAGCCATTGTCCGTTGTAGCCCAACCGCTCCGGAATGAATGGCTGGAATACTCTTTCGAGTTATCGCCGAGAGCTGTCAATCGAGTTTGCAGAATACCGCTCACAGCCCTTGGTGGAGAGGTCTTTCGAAGGCTGATGGCTTGAAAAACCGTCGAAAGACAGCTCCATCCTATTCGAAGGCCAGGAGTCGTTTTTTGTTTTTTGGGATGTTATAAGCTCAATTTGATTGGCGCGGGGGAATTGCGCGTAGCCTATTTTATAAACAATAAATACGAGGTGAAAATTTCTAGGGAAATTTTGAGTGAGATTCAGACTACAGACTAGACGTGATGAAGAGGTAAAACCACTCCCCTGCTGGCACAGCCAAACCCGCTGCATTCTTCTCACCTGACCCATTACCGTTTTCGAAAAGTTCCTCCAGAATCGCTGTGCTAGCTTTAATAGCTGTGTTTCGGCCACTCGAAGGAACAATTTCTCCAATTTCGGTCTCGAACCTATCCTGCGCAAGTCGTCCTGTTGCGCCGACCACAGTCGATGTTATTTCTCCCCAGCGGTTTGGCTCGTCATCTTGTTGGGAAATCTGTGCAGGCAAACCTGCCAGACCGTCATTTACTGCATATTCCCCCGTGAAAGCGTTCCGCGCGGCCTCTTGAAGCTGGGCAGAGAAATCAATTCGCCGTCCCGTAGGTAAAGTTGCGATCCACTGACTATTGAAATTGAGTCGCTCAGCGGTTGCCCCCTGCAACTGCCCGGTCACGGTTGTTCCTGCTGGTAAAATGACTCGACCTTGGGAAACATAGGAGCGGGTAAGCTGACCGAGAACAGGAGCATTTCCCTGTCCGGAGAAAACAGGAGCCAGAAGCTGGCAATAAAGAAGACGACCGGGTTCAAGTTCTATGCCAGACTCACTGGCGAGAGATTCTTCCTCAGGCTCTTCAGGGACAGCAATCGGAGAAACTGAACGTTGGAAAGCGATCATCGGCAGAGGAGCGATGAAGGATTCCTCAATTTGCTTTGGTGACTCTTGAACTCTCACCTGCGGTGAAGGCTGATCCTTTTTCGGAGGAAGTCGAAAAAGTTGAGTAATGGGCTTTACTTCACCCACTTCAAATTCCAATTTCCTTCCGAAGTGGTCCCCTGCTTCTTTGCCTTCCCAAAACTCATTTTGAGACAGACGAGGGAGGTGAGATTCCTCTTCTTGCTTTTTTTGCTGCCGTGCTTTGTGAACTCTTGCAGCAACCAGAAAGAGACCTGTTAGTGCCAATGCGAAGAGGACCATCTGACCATTGCGAGTTTTGAAAAAATCGAGTGCGCGATACCAAATCATTATTTTGTCTGTGGTGAGATTTAAAAGACGAGTTTGAAGTCATTCTCCAAGCTGAGATTAGCAGGCCGTTGGTCTTCCTCGCCGGTTAAGATCATGATGCAGCGATGTTCTTCCCCTGGCTTTAAGCTGTCCTGAACCAAATATTGAGACGGCAGCGCATAGCGCCGAACGCCACCGACTTCGAGAAAGAGTGGAGTTGGTCGCCGAGCCCGATTGCTGGTGTTTGTGACCAGCCCAAAGACAACCATGGTGCGTTCATTCGGAAATCGGGCGATGTGGAGAAGCTGTGTCGAGAAGCTCCCTCCGTGATGCACTTTATTAAAATTACGTGAATCGTAGTTTTTAAAATCTTCGGGCAACTGCTCTTTGAGAACCTCTGCATTTTGAGCAAAGCGCACCAATTGGAGCTGACGTTCTTCAGAAGGAATGCCTTCCGATTTTTCCAAGTGTGCTCGCGAGACCTCGCGGGCTGGGGAGAACTTCACCTTGCCCGCGAACTTCACCACACTGGCCGGGCGGTTGCTCTCTTTAAGACGAAAGACATAAGCTTCGCCGCCCACGAGAACATGCATGAGGACTTCGGCCTCTGCCTTGAGTGGCTTCACAATGAGCACACGCTCATCCTCGGCTGGCTGAACATAAACCTGACCATCTTTGGCTCCGCTCGTGACTCCTTCGCCAGTCGCCATCGCCACGGGCTCAGGAAAAAACAACAAGGTTTGCACTTCTGGGTGAATAGGAATTTGCAGAATATTATGTGCATCTAATTTCGCTTCGATAGGAGGCAAGGGCTCCCCCATCAAAGGGAAAGCTAGAGCGACGAGAGCGCTTTTCGAAAGAAGTTTCATGAGGGGTCTACTTGGAGGTCAAAGTCGGTGACGACGGTTGGAAAACGTCCATTTTCCACAAGAGAAGGATTGGCAACAAAGGTCATCCGTAATTGAAAGCGAAGAACCTCGTTGAAAACCTCTCGCTCAAAAATCCCGGTGCGGATCAATTGTCCATTCACGAGAACTTGCACCGAGCGACCGCTCATCTTCTGAATTTTGGTCTCAAGAATCTCGGCCTTCTGATGAAGGGACTTTTCCTCAAAGGCACCAGCATCATGTTTCGCAAGCGTGACCGCTTTTTCAAAGCAAGGCTTGTTGAAGAGATACTTAAGACGACGCTCAGAATCAAAACCGGAAGGATTCCGATTCAAGAGCGACAAAGAAGCCAGCTCGGCCTGGTCAAGGTGCATGGTCTTGGCCTCAGCGAAGCCGACTTCCTTAACCACATAGTAGGCTTGGTCATCCACAACGATAAAGCGCTGTTTGCGCTCGAAGGCTTTCTGTTGGATGACTTGAAGCGTCGCGAATACGACGAGAGTCGTGAAGTAGAGTATGGGCCAGATTTTTCCTCCTCGGTTCTGAGTCAAAAGTCCGGCGATAGCGGGGTTAGTTGAATTGTTCATCATTTATCCTTTCTTTGCGATTTCTTGGGCTTTGGCATTCACACCCTCGCCAGTGGAAGCAGAGGAGGGCATGGCTAAACTGGCTCCGGCACCAACAAGAGCGGGCATCACGACTGAAGACCCTCCGGCAGCTCCGGTGAGAGCCCCGGCTGCGCCGCCAAGAACTCCGGCAGTGCCGACCGCTGCGGCCGAACCACCAGTGAGATGAGCCGTTGCTCCAGCGGAAACTGCGCCCCCCACTCCCCCACCAATGGCCATTCCTGCCTGAGACAAAAGCGTCGCGCCAACATTAGCGCCGTTTGTGAGAAGTTTGAAAATCATCCACGGAGCCCCAATCGTTCCGATCACAATCCAGACGCTTATCAACAAAATGAAAAAGACGGTCTGCGCTCCAACAACGACCGAACCATTCTCGACCGTGTAAACTTGGTTTGCCTCGGCCCATCCCATCAATCCAACAGTAACAATATGCATGATAGCCCATCCAAGAGGGATGAGAGTGACCGAAACCAAATTGAGTAGATATCCCCACGCTCTAGAAGAAAGAGCACCAATGAGGAACATCGCCAAAAATGGAGGAGCCAAGGAAGTTTGCAGTAGCACCATGAATTGCTGCACGAAGGCGAGAATCCACATCACGACCATGGCGAGATTGGCCGCGAGGAGAACAATGGCATAGAGGACCGCATGCCCTAAACCACCGTCTCGAGACCACAAGACATCCCAAATTCCGGGACGTTCGTCGCCTTTGGCTGCTCCAGAAAGAAGAGCTGAAAACTTTTGATGAGTTTGCGAGGGATCTGCATCCAACTCCTCCACCCACCCCTGAGCAAGAGACTGAGCTTGATTTACCCAATCAGGAAAGGAGTGAATACTGAAGGAGACTAAGCCTACTGCTAAAATAGAGCGCACTAATTGAGCTGGATTGCTCTCCGCTTGAGAAGCCCTCGCGATGAGACTTCCCAAAATGAGTAAAATAGCAACTCCGGTCATTACCGAATAGAGTTGGTTAGCCTCAACTTGCATGGTCTCAAAGAGACCATTGAGCTGTGTGAAATCTGGAGTCATCGCTTGAAATAAATTGGAGAGTTAGGAAGCTGATAGAGTTGAGCATTACGTTGCTCGGCCACTCGGTGACGAGCCCGCTCTTCTTGCACACGGGCTTTCGCCTGAACCTGTGCTTCGACTTCGTTCCGATGGAACTGGATGAGAACTTCATTGGAAGCAAACTGAAGTTCACGGTCTACAAGAGCCAACTGAGCTTCAAGGTTACGCGTGATGATATCGAGCTTCTGCACCTCACTGGAAGTCGCCGCCTGTTTGACCTGTTGAAGATTCCGCTCAAGTTCTGCCTTTAACTTTTCACGACGTTGCAGGACAGATTCCTGAACTGAATGATAGTGAGCAAAGGCACGCCTCGCAGCGACCTCAGGAGCAAAGACCCTGGCATCTCGAGAAGAAACACTTTCACCATCAACAACGATTTCGGTTGAGACCTCAGAGTAGGGCGAGGAGCCTTGAGATTGAAAAACCTCATCCTCGGTCGCTCCTTTCTGAATTTCAGCAGTCGTCTTAGCGAGTTCGATCTCCTTAAGAAAGCCGACCACCTCATTGAAGACTTCAATCGTGATCGACTCAGGATCACCAAAACGGTCGAGGTAATCGTCGACCTGTTCAATCTGTGAACGAAGGTGCTGAATCTGCTCCAAGGCTCTCTGTCCTTGGAGGATTTGCTCCGCTAAATCTCGCTTCGCATTGAACAAGTTTGTCTGAATCAACCCGACATCAACTACTGAAATAGCAGCGTTGACGGTGGGAACTACGCCAAACCAAAAGAGATAAAATAGAATAAAGAAAATCGCTTTCATCGAACAACAGCAAGGGTGAGTTTGTGGGCCTCGATTTTCACTCCATCACTGGCTGTATGTGCTGGAACATCCACTTCGTAGTAGCGCGTGGGAACAGGTGGTTCAGGGCGCTCTTTTTCCAACTGCGCTTGGTGATAGGCGCGCCGGACTTCTGTGGCACGGCCTGCTTGTTGACCTCTTTGAAACGAGGACTGTTCGACACGCTTCAAGTCGTTCATGGTCGGAATCCCTAACAAGGAACAACTCGGAAGCATCAGCGGTAGCAGAGCAGCCCCCAACAATGACAATAATTTCGATTTCATATTTCTGAGTTCTGTTTGAGCGGGCTTCGCCCACCTCTAGTCCTAAAAGCGAGAAATCCTGACCTCTGCCCTCGCAGAAATCAGGATTTCAATAAGAACGCATTGCCCTGCGTGATAGACCTACTCCTCCATCAATTTCGCAGTCTCCTCCAAGACCCCTTTGAAAGCGGATTCGTAAGTCGCCAACCTTTGCTTTCTCGTCTCAAAGTGGGTTCCGCTCGTGCCAGCGACGTAGAGCATCTCGGGACTGACATGATTGAAACACGGCGTGGCCCGCGTTTTTCCTCCTAAGTCTTCCCATAAGATAAAAGGTGCCCCTCTCTCCTTACTCGGCTCGGGGAACTGCTTCATCAACTCGACGATAGAATCCGGCAAATCAAAGGCTTTCTGAAGAGCTTCTAAATCACGCTCCTCTTTTTGTCGGAAAAGATAAGCCTGACGACAATTTCCCACCACACTGCGAGCTAAGTCGAGAGGCAAGGAACTGATCTGCTGAATAACGGAACAAACCCAAGTGTTGTGCTTCCGCATCCGCTGATACATATCCTGAACCAACTCCTTGCCACCCTTAATGGTGAGAAAGGCTCCCAGCTCTTCGATGATGAGCAGCTTCTTCTCCGCACGAGAACGACGCATGATTTCATTTCGGATTGTTCCCGATACGACCCGAGAAACGAGGGCCTTGAGAGTCGGGTCCGCATCCTGCATTCGCCCAAGTTCAATATGAACATACTTGGCCGAAAAATCGATGGTGCTATGGCCATCGAAAAGTCGACCTCTGGTTCCCCGATCTGCTCTCCAAGGTTCTAGCAGAGTGACTAGAGCGGTCACCTCATCACGATCCCTTTCTGCCCACTTTTCATATTCCTCCAAAAAATCATGGAAATCAGAATGAACCGGATACTCCTCACGCTCCATAAAAGCATAGGCGATAAACACCAACTCAGGATCATCAGGGTTCTCTGAGAGCTTCTTCAACTGAATACGAGAGTCCTCAGAATCTAAACCGATTTCCTCTGGCTCGCTCTTTTGCCATTCTTTAAAATCACTCCAAGACTCAGCCAAGGCCTCATCCTTCTTAAAAAGCCTCTGATAGCAACGAATCGCTGCCAAGGCTTGGATAAGCTCAACCATCTTCTTTGGATGATTCGCCTTCCAGCGTTCAAACCAACTTCGGTAAAACTCATGAAACACGCGACCCAGAACTGCATGTCTACGGTTGTTAGCATCTTCATCCTGACGCTCCCCCGCCATGCACCTGGCAATGCTCACCACATCAGTGAGATGGAAGGGAGACAAGGGAAGACCACCGGTCGAAAGATAATTCAAACTTTCTCCACCATTGACATCAACGGTGAAGGTCCGACTCGCACGGTTGGAATTCACCTCAAGAAACGCTCCATGCGAATTCCCTTCATCGATGATGACTCCAAAGTCAATATGAGGAGCGGTCTGAGTGAGAGCGTCAACAAGAAAAGCTGACTTTCCTCCGCCAGCCTTGCCGGTTGTAGTCGCGAGCTGTGGAGATTCATGTCCCGGCTCACCTTTGAAGATTTTTACCCCGACTAGATTCCCCTGCCAGCCATGATAGAGAGCATGAGCACCCTTCAACGAATCCGCCGAGTCTCCCACAAAAGGAAGTAGGTTAGCCACATTGTGGTCGCCAACCTTTAACCAAAAGGAATCATCTCTAAAGGATGCTCCCGGCATCGCGGCAAGATGAAGGTTTCGATTCATGGTAGGCAGTGCCACTTCGTAGGCCTTGGCTCCTTGCATCAACTGACAACCCACCCGTAAGGAAGCCAACTTGTGCTGCAACTCCTCAGCGGATTCAGCCCAAACGTGAATGAGCACTTGAACCTTCATAGGAAACTGCTCACGTGAAGTCAGTCTCCGTACCCGCTGTTCTGCTTTCTCGATCTGTTGCAGCATGGTCGCCTTTGGATGACTACGAGCCGCCCGCCGCAACTTGGTTACTGATGACTCCGCCTTCTCAATCTCCTTGGCTACGTCCAAAGCCTCAATGTTCACCACAAGAGCAAACTTCCGCTCGGATAGACTGGTGAGCTGAGCAATGAGTCCGCTAAACGTATTTAAGGGTGGAGCTGAAAGTGCCAAGTAGCCATGAAAGCAGCCGCTATTGTAGAAGCAATGAGGCTGCCCTGAAACGGAGACAAGATCACCGTCCAAGCAGTTTTCTAAAACTGACGATTCAGGACGTAGACTCTTCTCGAAGAAGTCGGAGGAGGGCGGCTTTGCCAAGGGATTGAAGTGTCGATAGCTCTCTTCAAAAAGCTCACTATTACTCAACCTCGCTGACTCTCCACCCAGTCGTTTCACCATGTCCCGAAGAGAACGCTCATGAAGCTGGAAGCTATTTCCAACAGTCTCCAAGGAAGCCATTTGGTCTTTATCAGCTCGTCCCAACTCGACATTCTTTTTCAAAAGAAAAAGAGAAACTCTCTCACTACGAAGTCTTCCGTCTTCCTGAAGCTCGGTGTTGAAGACAAACTTGGCATTGCGCTGATGCCGACTCCACTCACTATCGGCAAACCTTTCAGTGTCTTCGTAGTAGCTCTTAAGGGGCTCGCTAAAATCCCCATCCTGCCACCACCGAAGTTGCAAACGTTCAGTGGGAGCTAAGTTTTGCAAGAAAACCCGCTCTTCAGCTTCCAGTTGTGCCAAAAACGAAAGCGGCGCATTCTGCAAAGCCGGACTTACAATTGAGAACCCGCAGCTCACATCCGCAAGAGCGCGTCCATTTCTAAAAATTATCAGATTATTGCTGATGATACCGTCGTTAAATTTCATGATTTTTCTGCGTATGAATTTGAATTTCAAGAAGTGGCTTTTGAGAAAGCCGAAGATGTTGCCACTCCCGCCAATTTCGGGCGTAAGTGGCAGGCTTCCTCACCACCAAGGTTAGGAAGTAGAGGAAGACAATCAGCGGGAATAGACCCGCGACAATGAGAGCAATCATGCTCCCAACACCCAGCTTCGCGAGAAGCGAGTAGGCGACAAACCCGACGGCAACGGAGCCACCGAAAACAAAGGTCTGTCGAACAGAAAGGCCCCACGCAGTGGGGCCTTGGCTCTCACCCGAAATGACCGGGTGAACTTGAATCGAGCTTTTCATCTCCTAGTCAGGAATTGCGAGTTCTCCGTCTGTTTCAGAAAAAGCAAAGTTCACGATGCTTGGAGCCAGAGCCAAAATCCCTGATGCTGTTACTCCGAACAGTGCTGCTTCAGTCCTGCCCGTTCCAAACATAATACCGCCTATAATGAGCGCCATTACTGACAACAGATAGCTAACCATTCTCAACAGGCGAAGAACTCCACCCAGTCCAGTCTCCAACTCCGCCTGCGCCTGCGCCAAAAGCGCTAAGCTAGGGTCAAAGAATAATTCAATTATTGTATTCATAGTATTCTATTCTCAGGCCATCAATACAGGCCCATACTCTCCTAAGCGGCTGAATCCTCGCTCATCCCCTTCTTCTCCAAAATTTCTCGAAGAATCTTCTTCACTGCGCAAAAAGCAGGCGAAGCCTTACCGGCAAGACTCACCCCCTTCTTCAGCTTCATGAATTCTTCCACTTCTTCAGGAAGCAAAAAATCAGTCCAATAATCAGACGAACAACCTCCTTGGAGCCATCGCTGAAGAGCATTCACAACCATCAGCGGTTTTCCGTTACACTGAGGCTTGGCCAACCCCAAGAGGTTCGAGAACTCCTCCAATCGATCTAAACGGTTTTGGTCCACAATTGGATCTGCCGCCAAGTTGAGAATCCCCTCAGAATCCTCGATTGAGTCGTGGAAAACTCCTCCTCCAGCTCTCTTCCGGTTAAGACGACGCACATAATCGATAGCCGCCCTCCGAGCAAGACACGCCAGCACAGAAAAGCCGAGCACCTCATGACGCCTCGCCCCTGACTTCGCATACTTTAGCTTGATGTCAGCTACAACGTCTTCGATGTCCTCCTCAGTGAGTCTAGGGAAAGTCTTCCGCAGGAAATTTCTGAGAAAACTCTGGCTCTCTTCGTCTGTGAAATAAATCCAAAACGCATCATCCACAGGAAGCCCCTTTTCCTCTTCTTCAGCAACATTGTTTCCGTCTCCAGTTGTTTTCTTCATTGCAACGGAGAGCCTGTCGAGACTGCTCAGACTCCGTAACACGACCTCACCCTAGACTTCCGGTGAACTTCCCGTAGACTTCTTAGAGAGAAACACAGGACGTATTAGATGAAGAAAATTTTGCAAATTAAGATCGCAAAGGACCGCTTTGAAGAAGGGTGGCTCTTCGAAAGTATCGGCTACGATAGAAGCGGTCTACTTCCTATTGACCTCTCGGACTCAGCACTGCCCCGAAATGGGACAGCTGGCATTAACGCACTTTGCCTTCTTGCCGTGGCCACTTACCTCGACAAACCCAATCAAGAAGCCGCAACCATTGCGAGGCAAGTCACGGATTTGCTCAGCCCGCTCTGGAACGGAAAGGGTAACAAGTGGTTCAAAACACTCTTTGGTCCAAAAGGCTTTCATGAAGCCCTCATCGAATACAAAATCCAACGTGAAAAATCGGTCAAATTCGCAGAGCATATTGAAATTCATTTTCTGCCCCCCAAAGGCAAGAAGGAAGAGTTAGAACAGGTTCTCAAGGAAATTACTGAGCAGTTTTTACAACGCCACGAACAGCAAATGAGAGCCGGATTTGAAATCCGCCTCATCACTCCTTGGGACATTATCTCAAGCCTGCAAAGGAAGGGTAGTATCGAAGAAGGAGAAGCCCTGCAAATCGAGATGCATTGCAAGGAGGACGAACACCTTTTTGTCGCTTGGCTAACTTGTCTCGGTAAAAAGCCAGTTGAACTCTACCCTGTGAACTCTCTCAAATTAAAGAACCCAAGCTCGGGCCATAATTTGGATGCAGGAAAAAAAGTCATCACCATTCCCGAAGAAGGCTACGTTGAAGTAGATCGTGGACCTGGTATCGATACCTGCTTCGTAGCAATTCGGGACAAGGCCTACCTCAAAGACGACAGAGAAGAAATAATGAGCTTGCTAGAAGACAAGTTGAGTTCTCGCAAACAAGCATTCCCCAAACAGATCTTGTCGATGAACTCCTACAAACCGGAACGCCTCAAAAAAATCACATCACTTAACGTTCGTGCTCCCACACCCCGAAGAACGTGGGAAGAAAGCCTAGCCCGTGACCTTGATGGCTTAGCCAAGAAAGTCTGGTTCTTTGATATCCCGAATCACGGTTAGAAAGCATCTACAACACGATAGCCCATTCACTTATCCTTTGGTTGGTAACGGTAAGTCTCAAGCTCCTGATGCATCTGCCGAAATTCATGTCCCATGATTTCTTTAATGTCTTTGTTAAATTGGCGGCCCTTCTCGGAGAAAACTGTCTCTGGATGCAAAATGGCAAACCAATCCTTAGACGAAGCTAGATTCTCTAGCTCCTGCATGGCCTGCAAAGTAAGTTCTTCGATGGAGCTTGTCTTCCAACCTAGTAACTTCAGAAAATCACGGTTCCCTTCGAAGGCGAGATGCAAACGTGCGAGCGGAGGAGGGTGACCTCCCCTTTCGTAAGGGTCGAAACCATCAAAAGTCCGGTCAATACGCTGCAAATAGGCCCAAAACCAAGTGAGTACCGCTGAGGTTACGAACGCCGCCTTCACACGACTCTCAACTGGCAACCCTCGCAAATTGAGAGGTAAATAGGGAGTCGATCCAAAAGACCCTTGTAAAATAGTCTGTGCCGAAAACCGATCCGCCTCAGCCTCCAAAGGCATTTGTCGAAGACTACCGTTCTCATCTGGAAGCTCGTTGAGTGCTCGGACTCCCAGATTTTCGGAAGCATAATCGAGATGCCCCATAAATGCATGAGACAGCTCGTGCGACCAAATGGCATCCAACGCTAATCCTGTGAAATAGAGTGCAGCCTCTTCTCGAACGGGACAAAGTGGGTAAGCGAGCTCCGAACGAACGAGAAGAGCTTCCTCAGGGTTCTTCCGAAAAAATCCATAACCCGCAGGTTTCTCGCGAGCACGCACTCTCCCCAAATCCTCGAGCTTTGAGTCACCGATCTCCGCAAAGAAGGACGGCGCAGAGAGAGCCAAAGAAAAAATATCGATGAGCTGAAAAGGAACGACATCAAAAATAGTGAAGCAGAATCCCTCATCACTCTGGGCCGCCTGTGCGTCGGTTACATTGTTTTCAATATAGTGGCATCCGGCAGATAAGAATTCCTTACCACGGCTATTCACATGCTCCTTAAAACTCCTCGCCCGACCTGATGCTGCAATCAAAGCAGGAAGAGAAATCACCTGTGTGAATTGATCGAACTCCGTTACGACAGGGCCATGATCCTCGGCATAATCGAGGAACGCTGCCGAGGGAGGAGGTAGCTTCATTCTTTCCAACGAATGTTAGCAACCCAGATAGGATTTCAAGCTTTGAAAACTCACCAGACGAATTCCTCTTGAGCGCCCAGCAGCTTTAATGACTTTGGATTTGACGGGAGGTGAATACCCATTGGCTTTACATGGCAAAATTAGCTCATTGAGAGCAGAGCGAGTCAAGCCAGTCCAAGGGCAACGCTCGCCGCTTCTCGGGAGCCGGATTGTGAGCGGCTCAATCTGCTGATAAACACCTGAAAATTGCGAATCTTCCACGTAATCTTAAGCGGGCTTTTTCGAGCTGAAACCTCGAACCTCAAGCGTAGAGGTTCGACCTCAGGGCAAATCTAACAGCTCTTCGAGGGAAGGGGTGTTGTCACTTGGTGTTGTCACTCGCCAATTTCGAAGGCGAAATATTCGTAACCCATTGAAGATAAAGTGCGCACGAGAGGAGTCGAACCTCCACGCCCAAAGGGCACTGCCGCCTGAAGACAGCGCGTCTACCAATTCCGCCACGTGCGCACGTTGCAGGTAGGCGGGGAAAGAATCATGATTACGCCCACGAATCAACCTGAAATCATCGGGGGGTCCCAAGAATTTACTGAATGAGGCACCTGCCGTCGCCGAATATAGGGAACTCTCGCCCTCCCCCCGCCCCTCCGGCCCTCCGGCCCTTTCACGCTGCCACTTGATTTCTGTGAGTTTCCGGTCTCAATCCTGCTGGAGCGGAACAGCACGGGATTTTTCGAATCAAAAAAATGATTCGTGCGCTCGGTGTCGCTTGGGGCTAGAAATCTACCATGAAATCGATTCTGCCGAGCTTCTCGGCCCTCTGTTTGACCACGATTCTCTCTTTTTCCAGCTCTTTGCCGGCAGATGAGAAGAAAGAGTTCGCCACCGCCCCCCGCGCCGCATGGCCTCACGAAACCGGAGACATTCCTGCCAGCGACCGCTTCACCTTTGGCGCCCTAGAGAACGGCATGCGCTATGTGATCGTCAAAAACGCGGAACCTCCCAAGCGCGTCTCCCTCCGGATGCACATCGACGCAGGCTCACTCTATGAGGCCGATGACCAGCGCGGTGTGGCCCACTTTCTGGAGCACATGGTCTTCAATGGTTCACGCAATTTCCCGGACCCCAAGCAGCTCATCCCCCAGATGGAGCGACTCGGAATCGCCTTTGGGGCCCACGCGAATGCTTACACCTCTTTCGATGAAACGGTCTACATGCTCGACCTCCCCAACCTTGCGGAGCCCACTCTCAAACTGGCCTTTACCGTAATGCAGGATTTCGCTGACGGGGCTCTTCTCAAGAGCGAGGAAATCGACAAAGAGCGCGGCGTGATTTTGTCGGAAAAGAATTCCCGCGACTCGATTCAGACTCGCCTGATGGAACAGCAGTTCGAGTTTCTGATGCCAAATTCTCTCATCACGAACCGCTTCCCGATCGGGATCGAGGAGGTCATTAAGAACGCAGTCCGCGAACGCTTTGTCGCCTTCTATGACGACTACTACGTTCCTAGTAAAATGACCTTTGTGGTCGTCGGTGATATCGAAATCACGGAGATGGAGAAGCGTATTAAAGAGACCTTCGCGGGATTGAAAAACCCAGAAAAGCCTGCTCCAGAACCCGACCTTGGCGAGATTCCCAGCGGCACCGGATTCCGCGCCGTGGTCTTTTCTGACCCCGAGGTCCCTAGCGATGACTTGTCACTTCTCAAGATTGAAGCTGCTGAACCCAAGTCGGACTCCATCGCGGTTCGTCTGGAGAAGCAGCCCTTGGCCATTGCCCACGCGATGCTTTCCCGCCGCTTTTCCATTTTGGCCAAAGAAGAAAACTCTCCTATCCAAAACGGCAGTGCCTCGCGCGGCATCTGGTTCCAGACCCTCGACTTTGGGTCCATCGACGTGACCGCCGCCGAGAACCGTTGGGAGGATGCGGTCTCCATTCTGGAGCAGGAATTCCGGCGCGCCCTTGAGCACGGCTTCACCAAATCTGAATTCGAGGAAGTGAAGGCCAACCTCCTGAACGCCTACGAGCAGGCAGTGGAACGCGAGGCAACCAAGCAATCGTCCGCGCTGGCCATGGAAGTGATTTCATCCATCAACGACCTCAAGTCCCTTTCCTCCCCCGAAGTCGATCTCCGCATTGCCAAGTCCGGCCTCCTGACCTTGACCCCCGAGGCTTGTCACGAAGCTTTCAAGCAATTCTGGGACACTCCGGACCTCACCCTAATCCTGACCACTGCCAAAGAATCCGACGAAACGAAGGCAAAGCTTCTCGGGCTCTATGAGCAAAGCCAGAACGAGAAAGTTGAGCCCAAAGCAGAGGAAGAAATGGTCGCCTTTGCCTACACCAACTTTGGAGAACCCGGCACAGTGGTCTCCGAAAGCCGCATCGAGGATCTCGACGTGACCCAACTGGTTCTTTCCAACATGGTGCGCGTCAACTTCAAGCGCACCGAGTTTCAAAAGAACTCCATCAGCCTCGTCGCCCGCTTCGGAGGGGGCAAGGCAACCATGCCCAAGGACAAGCCTGGTCTCGACCAGCTTGCTGGAGCCCTTCTCAATGCCGGTGGCCTCGGCGAGCACTCGGAGGATGACCTTCAGCGCATCCTGGCCGGGCGCAATGTAGGGGCCGGATTCGGAATCGACGAGACGGCCTTTGCGCTGTCCGGACGCGCGACCCCCGAAGACCTCGAGTTGCAGCTGCAGCTGATGTGCGCCTACCTCACCGACCTCGGCTACCGCGAGGAAGCCCTCCGACAGTTCCGTAAGGCCCTTCCCGACATGTATGACCAACTGCGCCATGATATGGGCGGCGCGCAGGCCAAGATGAGCCAATGGCTGCATGGGGACGATCCACGCTACGTTATCCCGCCCCTCGAGAAAGCCCTCTCCTACACGGAAGAAGACGTGAAGTCATGGATCACGACGCAACTCAAGGAAGACTACCTCGAGCTGAGCATCGTGGGAGACTTTGACCCTGCGTCCTTGCGTGAGTCTCTTCTCAAGACCTTTGGAGCTCTCCCCAAGCGTGCGGAGCAGGCCAAAGACTATTCGACGGAGATGAATATCGCCTTCCCCAACACCCCTCAGGAAAAGGCTTTCACCTACGAGTCCCAAATCCCCAAAGCGGCCGCTATGTTACTCTGGAAGACCCAAGGAGTCGGCGACGATATTTCCACTGCCCGACGCCTCAACATTCTAGCCGACATCCTGGGAAACCGGATGCGGGAAAAGATTCGGGAAGAATTGGGAGCCACCTATTCGCCAAGTTCCCAGTCGCAGCCTTCCGACAGCATGCCCGACTTCGGCTTCCTCCTCGGATACTCGATCGCCAAGCCCGAGGATCTCAAAACAATCAATACCATCACTTTGGACCTCGGTGCGGAACTCGCAGAAAAAGGAGCAACCGAGGACGAACTGGAGCGCGCACTCAATCCCGTGCTCTCCCAACTGGAGGAAGTCGAGCGCGACAATGGCTACTGGCTCGGCACGGTCCTGTCCCGCTCGCAGGCGGAGCCCAAGCGTATTGATTGGGCCCGTGGTCGCAACAAGGACTATGGCGACATCACTTTGGAAGAGATCAATGCCCTGGCAGACAAGTTTCTAACCAAAGACCGCGCCATTCAGATCGAACTCAAGCCCGAGTAAACGCTGCTGGACAACTTCTAACAAAGAACCCCGACCGCACCGGATTCGTCTTCAAAGACAATTTCGTGGTCGTGGTTCTTAAGAAATTTGGGAAATGGGGCGAGGCGTTCGTTGACCAAAATGACCCGGCCTTCGTGCTTGCGGAGAAAGTTCTCCATCGCGGCATGAGTCTCATCGTTGTAAATGAGAAAACTCCCAACCACGAGGTCGACCTTGGGTAGATTGAGTTGTTCGTATCGCCCTTCCAATAGGGTGAAATTTGACAGCTTGTTGCGGGTCATCTGTTCCGCACAAAGCTCCAGTGCGGTAGGAGCAAGGTCATTGAGCCAGACATGCTTTCCATAATTACCTAACAGAAGAGTTTCGGCTCCAACTCCGGCACCAAGGATGAGAATGTTCTGGTCGGTGACGAGCGAAAGGTTTTGCGCCAGCCAGTCTGTGAGCACAGCGGTGGCTCCCCAACGACGGTCATAGTAGACCTCCACCCCTGCCTCCATCTCAGCCATCACTTTCTGTTCAACAGCCGGGTGATCGAGGTTCATGAGCCAAAAGCGATCCGAGCCGACTTGGGTTTGGTGATATTCTGCGGGCATGAATTGCGGAGGGTATCTCCGCACCGAATGGGAACAAGAAAGAGCAAGGACATTTCCAGCGGTGCAGGAGTCGAGAGGTCCAGCGAGTCGACCCCGTCAGAAAACTTTTCGGCACAGGAGCTCTCACGAGGCCCGAAAAAAAGCGGCTCCTCTTTCGAGAAGCCGCTTTTGAAAATTCGATTGAACAGAGAGAATTAACCTAGGGTGAAAGTCTCTTCATCAGCGGGGATATCTCCAGCTGGCTTGGAAGGCTGGGACTGCTCCTTGGTGGGAGCGCTTCCCTTCCCGTCACGAAGAGCAGCCTTGATGGACATCTTCACGCGACGCTTGTCGTCGATGCCGATACACTTGGCTGTGACGATGTCGCCCACCTTGCAAACGTCCTCGGTCTTGTCGACACGCTTCTCAGCAAGCTCGGAGATATGAATAAGACCGTCCTTGCCGGGCAACACTTCCATGAACGCTCCGAAGTCCTTGGTGGAAACGATGCGGCCGGTATAAATCTCGCCCACTTCGATTTCCTTGAACATGCGCTCGACCATTTCCTTCGCGCGCTGGAGGCTTTCGCCCTTGCTCGCGTAGATGCGGACGGTGCCGTCGTCCTCGATGCTGAGGTCGGCGCCAGACTCGGCCTGAATGCCCTTGATGTTCTTTCCGCCAGGTCCAATGAGTTCGCCAATCCGATCGGGGTCGATCTTGATGGACTCGATGCGAGGCGCGTTCTCAGCAAGCTCACCAGGAGCGCTGATGCTTTCCGCCATTTTCGCCAGAACAAGTCCACGTCCACCAATTGCTTGGTCGATGGCTTCTTCCAAGATGCTTAGAGGCAGACCGGGAAGCTTGAGGTCGAGCTGGTAACCAGTAACGCCGGCTTCGGAACCACAAAGTTTGAAGTCCATATCGCCGTAGAAGTCCTCGCTGCCGATGATGTCGAGGAGGGTCTTGTACTGCTGGATTGCTCCGTCTTCGGTGGTCTCGGTCACGAGGCCGACAGAAATGCCTGCTACGGGACGCTTGAGAGGAACACCCGCGTCGAGAAGGCTCATGACGCCCGCACAAACGGTTGCCATCGAGGTCGAGCCATTGGACTCCATGACCTCGGAACTCACACGCATGGCGTATGGGAAGTCGTCCTCGTCGGGAAGGACGGGAACGATGGAACGCTCGGCGAGCGCGCCGTGACCAATCTCGCGACGGTTGAGACCACCCATGCGGCCAGTTTCGCCCACGGAGAAAGGAGGGAAGTTGTAGTGCAGGATGAAGCGCTTCTCGCTTTCGCCACCGGCGTAGTTGTCGAGATACTGGCGCTCGTCACCAGGAGCCAGGGTCGCGATGCCCATTGCCATGGTCTCACCACGGGCAAAGATGGCAGAACCGTGAACCTGAGGAAGGCTGCCGACCTCACCGAAGAGAGGACGAAGGTCTTCCGGCTTGCGGCCGTCGGCGCGAAGACCTTTTTCCATGATGGAAATTCGGAACGCTTTCTTCTGAATGTATTCGAAGACCTGCTCGATTTCGAACTCGGTCACTTCGGGATGCTCGGCCTTGATGGCAGCTTCCACTTCGTCGCGAAGGGCTCCTACTTTCTTACCGCGCTCAACCTTGGAGGCGGCGTAGATGGCGTCTTCGATACGGTCACCGGCAACGCGGTAGCCAATCTCGAGGAGGTCTTCTTTTGCAACGCAGACTTCGTATTCGCGCTTGGCCTTACCAGCCTTGGCGGTGAGCTCTTCGATAGCAGCCACAATCTTGGTGACTGCTTCTTGGGCAAAACGAAGAGCGGCTTTGAAGTCCTCTTCAGGAATTTCGTTGGCAGCCCCTTCGATCATGATGACGTCGGTCTTGTTACCAACGTAGACCAGGTCGAGGTCGCTTTCTTCGCGAGTCTCGTGAGTCGGGTTGATGACGAACTCACCATTCACACGGCCCACGCGCACGGCACCGATAGGGCCAGCGAAAGGAATGTCGGAAAGGCTGAGAGCGGCAGAGGCACCGTTCATGCTCAAAACGTCGGCGTCATTGATGCCGTCGGCGGAGAGCAGAAGGGCGACAATCTGGGTGTCGTAGAGATAACCCTTTGGGAAAAGGGGGCGCAGCGGACGGTCAGTCATGCGGCAAGTGAGAATCTCCTTCTCAGTAGGGCGGCCTTCACGCTTGAAGTAGCCACCAGGAAAGACGCCCGCAGCGGAGGCCTTTTCCTTATATTCAACGGAAAGTGGGAACCAGGTCTGCCCGGCACGCACTTTGGTTTGGGATACAGCGGTGACCAGGATTACGGTCTCGCCACATTGCACGGTAACCGCGCCATCGGCCAACTTGGCCAGTTTTCCGGTTTCGATAATCATGGGATTCTCACCCACCGGAATTTCAATTTTTTCTATGTTCATCTTCTTGTTTTCGTTCGTCATTCAGAAGGCCGCCGAAATCAAACAGGCGAGCCCAACGGCTCGCCCATGAATTTGGTGCCAAAAGAAACGGCCCCGATTGATTGAATCGGAGCCGTTCTGAAAGGGGTTAGCGGCGCAGTGACAAGCCTTTGAGGCAGGCTTGATAGCGGTCCTCGGACTTCGCCCGGAGGTAGTCGAGCAGCTTCCGGCGCTTGGCCACCATCTTGAGAAGGCCACGGCGGGACGAGTGGTCCTTTTGATGGGACTTGAGGTGCTCGGTCAGCTCGCGAATGCGGCCAGTAAGAACTGCAATCTGGAAGTCGGCGCTACCAGTATCGTTCTCGTGTTGCTTGTAGGAAGAGGTATCCACGGCTTCCGCCAGGATCTTTGCTTTCGCAGCTGCTTTGTTATCTTTTACTTCGCTCATCTTGAGTCGTACGCTTCAAGCCAGCGGAATTGCCAGCCTGCCCTTTGTGCGGGGAGGACGGAAGAAAGCGTAGAATGCACCCCGATGCAATCCGAAACTGCAAGGAACAGGAGTTTTTCAAAATCAAAGCTCCTCCCCTCGGACGCTTCGCCAAAACACCCCTTAAAAACTGAGGATTAGACAGTTAAACCTACCTCAACGAGAGCGAAAAACTCTCCTTCAACCACCAACGAAGAAAAACCCGGCTTCGCAACGCGGAACCGGGTGGGATACGGAAAGAAGTTCTCCAGCTAGCTGGAAATCCCAATCTACCATGGCTTCTTCACCACGATGAAGCCGGATCGGACAGCCTGATAACAGACCCCTCCCACAACATAGTAGGTTTTTCCACGATGGGATACCCGGCGGTGGTTGCGAGGCAACTTGACCACCTTCTTGCTGTTTTGCACCCGGTATCCATGGCTTCCGTGATGGATTGTTTTTTGCACCACTACCTTGTTCGTTGAACGGTTGTCGTGGCGGCGAACGTCCTTGTCGTCATGCCGGGCTTGTGCACTTGCACTCAAGATTCCGGAGACTGCGATAGCGATTATAGTTTGGTATTTGTTCATCTTTATTTGCTTTGGTTGCAGAGGATCAAACAACCGTTTGAATGGGGAGTCGCAGAAATTTCGGGATTCTTTTATTCAGATTATTTTCATCTTTTTTTTCGTGTGTTCCCTCTGGGAGAAGAGGAGAAAATGGCGAATTTTCAATGGAGACTTCTTGATGTAAATTGGCTACGTGCCAGCAATCCTTGCCTTCTTTTTTCTCACCGCCGTGACTCTAACAGCTCAGGAAAAGTGGCCGATCCGATTGCAAGCGCCTCAACCCGCCTTGAAGCAGTTGCCTGACAAGGAAGGTGTGCAAGCTTGGGAAACAGCCCACTACCTGATGAGCTGGGAGGGAGAGGTCTCTCGCCCCCATCTCAACGATCTCGCTCGCGTTGCTGAAAGCGTTCCTCTCCTTTTTCGTCAACTGCCCCTTCCCCTCTGGGCCCCGCCAAAGGGAGGTAAAGCAGAGATTAGAATCTGCAAAGACGAGACCAGTTTTGTTGCTCGTGGAGGGCCAATTGGAGCGGCAGGTTTCTATCACGGAAGGCAAGCCACGGTCTTGATCCGTGGCGACTTGCTCCTTAACCCGCCACAGGCCCGGGCCACAAGACTACGCATCGGACCTGACGGAGACCTATTGGTGCACGAGCTCTGCCATCTCGCAATGCACCGCTACCACAACCTTCCCCCTTGGCTTTCCGAGGGACTCGCCGAATATTTTTCCTGTAGTCATCTCGGCAAGGGGGCTTTCAACTTTTCAGAGAGCACGAGACGAATCCCACAGCACATTCGCAAATTCTATCCTGTCGAACGATTCCCCATCCTCGAACTCCCATCTCTGCAGGCTCTCACCTCCCTGACTTCACGGGAATGGATTCGGTCCAACAATACAATGGATGCAAACGAGCGATACCGCCCGTATGCAACGGCGCTTCTCCTGATCCACTACCATCTTGAAGGAGGCCCGGAACGGAGAAACGAACTCTCCAACTACCTCACTGAAAAACTAACCAATCCAAGGATCCAAACGAATCCCCCTCCCATCATCGCCAATGATTTGGAAGAGCGGTTGGCCAAGTTTTGGAAACCAAAGGGACTCTCGATTCGTTTCAGGAAAGAATAAGCCAACCTTATTTCTGAAAACAAAAAGTCAGGTAGGCAGTGGAATCTAGTTCGCGAACCAGCATTCGTCGGGGCGTTTCAAGCCCAGCCCAACTTTCCAAAAAGAGAAATTCCTCCCGTTCGTCATTGAAGCCGACAATCACAGAAGCATGGAGGGGTGCCTTTTCGGTAGGCAAAGCGGAAGGTTCAATGGGTCCCCAGTCGGCCTCTGCCCCCGACGCGACCTGCCGAGTGATGGAAGAGTGCAATTGGTCACGCTCCCGATCCCAACGACGCCAAACGATTACCGGCAGGCCCTCGCGCAAGCTGCGCTTGACCATGGCAGTATCGAAGCGATTCAAGCGCTTCATTTTCAGCCCCGCTTCGCTGGCCACAGAATTATAGAGTGAAAGCATCTGGGAGCCCGCCGCCGAGCCGGTGTTCTGGAACTGACCAGCACAAGCCAACCAGTCCTCGTCCAGATGAAGTCCCAGGTAACGCCCTGACATCACGAGGGTATTGAGACCACAATAAGGTCGATATCCTTGGGGAACCACCGCGAGTTCCGAGAGAAGCAGATCACCGTTTTGCTTTTTCTCCACTCGGTCCTTTAACCAGTTGGAGTAGGCCCGGCTATCGAGCTCGGCCACCTCGCGGTCCATCCAGGTCTCGGGCAATGATTCACTCGACGACAGAGACACTCGCACCAACCGGTCCTTGCCATGAAAGAGTCGTGCAGTCACCCCATCCCACTCGAACTGCTCCACCTCGGCACGAATCGACCGACTCTTCCCAAAGCGTATCTCGCGAGTTCGTCCCGTCCCCCGCTGCTCCAACTGCTCTCGAATCGACTCGTAGCTCTTCTCATGAAGTTCCGCGAATTCTTGTTGGCGGAGAGCCATTTTCTCGCGGAAAAAATCCACTTTAGCTCGAGCACTCAAGTTCTCAGGAGCTTCCTCGCTGAAGTAGCCAAAATAGGATCCCGCATCATTAAAGGTGATCTGAATTTCCTCCAGCTTCTCTTTCCGCCAGAGACCTCTCACGAGCAAAGCCTCTTGACCAAAGACCTTCGGCCGCGCCAACAGATAGGCCGAACGCGTCCCCGGAACCGAGGCCTCGTCCTGCCATTCCCCGGGCAACTCCCCCACCCCACCGGCGGCTGCCGCAATCAAAGAATCGGTCAAATCTCGCCCATTGAACGGACTCTCCACATTCGCGATTCCGCCAAAGACCGAATTGGGAATCGCCTGAAGCGACGGGGAAAAGAGAAGAACGGTAAGGAGCAGCAAAGAAATCTTCATGGCCTATCGCAACACGATAGCCCCTCTCCAAAATATTTCAGCAAAAAGCGCTCACCTAGGTAGCGGGAGCAATCTTCTGCAGCAGAAGTGCCAGAAGAAACCCGCCAAAAGAGACCAGCGGAAAGACCAAAGCTTGCGAGGTGGTCAGTGCAAAATCCCATTGTGTAAAGCCAATCGCCAGCGGCAGCGCGAAGATGAAATCAACAAGACAAATGTTGGCGAGAAGAAGCGAAACTCCCTTTCCCACCGATTTCTTCATGGCCAGAATTCCCGTAATGAGAAGAACCAAGAACGGGACCAACGAAAGAGCGCTCCAAGCCGGAAATTCAAAGACCAGAAAGTGCGAGTGTCCGATCACCACCAGAGACATAAACAAGATTCCCAACACGCGATTCAGTTGTGGCACCACGGGCTTGGACTCCGCTCGCGCAAAAAGCGAAAGTCCGGCCACATACAAAAGCAGTCCGACCGCGAAGATCGAAACGGTCTGAGTCTGAAACCAAACCTCGGAATCGTAGGACATTCCTTTCGGGGCCAACTCCGCCTTGTCTTCGGTCCCTTCTCTCAGTCCTAGTATCTGAAAGTGATTCGACCACGAGTTGGGGTCCCACTTTTGAGCCACAAAACCCAGAGGGTAAAGCAAGGCTCGACAAAGTCCCATCGGGAGAACTCCCCAGGCCGTTTTCTTGTGAATCCAAGTGTAGACGAGGATGGATGCAACGATCCACCCCGCTATGAAGAGAGCCCCAGTTCCAATTACAAAGGCGCAAACTACCCCAAGGCACATCAAAGCCAGAGATGCCAACAACATCGCCAGCGGTTTCAACCGCTGGGATGGGATGGCGCGCTCGGGTCGATTCTCCGCATCCCACTTGCGATCCGCCCAATCGTTATAGAAGCATCCTCCTACATAAAGAAAACACCCAGCCAAGCAGGGAAAAAGGAAAACCGGATCTTGTCCGAAGTTCCGCAAAAACATCCCCAGTCCACAGCCTAACAATACGTTGCTAACGACAGAGGGAAGGTTCGCGACCCGACCTGCCGCGAGAAGGTCGATGATGGTTTGCTTTCTCATTGCGAGCTCACGGTGTTGAGCACCCACTGAAACTCCCGCACAATCTGGCTCGTCAGATCGCTTTGCAGCCCATCTGGCAGAACTCCCCAAGTGTAGGTTTCAATCTCGAAGTGATTGCAAAAATCGGGATGCTCCCGACGGTAAGCGAGCATATCGACGGCATGGGATTGGGTCGTTCCCAACGGGGCCGCCGCCTCCGAATAGAGCGGAACATGGAAATGACATCGCGCTTGATCTTGCCCATCCAGGGTCCACTCGCCGGATTCCAGATTCTGGTAAAACTCCGGAAGGTCGCGCACACGCTTGAGCCCATCCTTGCCACTGACAATCACCTGGTGGAGATAAGTCGGCTCGTCGAAACGCTTCAAAGATTCCAAAGAGTCAGCATCGTTCGGATCAAATGTGAGAGCTGAGGAAAGGTGGACTTTGGAAATACGAATCCCCGCCTTGTCGAAGGCCTCCAACGAAGGGCGGCATTGGTCGAACTCCAGCGCGAAGTGACAGCAATCGTAATTCAGACCAATCCTTCGCTTCACAAGATCGACATCATTGACGGTGGCTAGAAATCGTTCGAAGAAAGCGAGAGTCTCCGCAGTGTTCTCAAAGTGACCGAGAGGCTCCGGCTCCAATCCCAGATGAAGGTCTTTTCCGCTCTTTTGAGCAAGAGCATCGATATAGACAGCACACTCCTCCAAGTGTCGGAAGATCACCCCCTCGTCAGCGCCAAACTCCTTGAACGAGCCCGGCAAGGTGGAGACCGAGCCCCCGCAATCCTCAGGAGCTAACACGGCGATGATATCGAAAAGTTGTTTGGTATAGTTCAGGCGCTCGACCGTCGTCCAGTCCGGCTGATAGACTTTCTCCTTCACCCGGGTGCCATGGAAGTCCCCATAGGGAAAACCGTTGATGGTGAAGACATAGGTCTGAGTCTTCCCCAGCCAACTCGCAAAATCCGCCAATCCTCCCCCCTCTAACAGCTCTTTGGCCGCTCGAGCAGACAAACGCAATCCGATGGAAAAAGGCCCCTCGATCACCCCTTTCTCCTGCAGCTGATCGCGAACGGCCAATACGTCGCTTTCAAGGACATGAAAAGTGTCAGCCCAGCTTTCAGCAGGGTGAATATTGGTGCAATAGGCGAGGTGATGTTGGTCGAAGCGCACGGCCAAAGACTAAAGCGGAGGTCCCGCTGGGCAAGCGGGAATCCGAGGAACAATGGAGAGAGAGTTCTCTTTGTTTGCCTCCTTCGGGCTAGAGCTTGAAGTTGGGGCTTTGACTGAGAAACTTGTGGGGATTCTCATAGATCACCTTGTCAATAATGGCCTGGGCATGTTGCCGCTTGCGCATCTCGACGGCGCATTTGATCACCGCCAGAGGATCTGAAATCCCCCAGTCACAGGCCGAGTTCATCCAGATTTTTTCCAATCCGAACGTCTCCAAAATGTCGATGGCACGGGCAGCGGTGCACTTGGACTCTGGGTAGAGAGTCATTCCCGCCCAAAAGCCCGCATCCAAGACCAGTCCTGCAGTGTGCTCCTCGACGTGGTCGACGATCACCCGATTGGGATCGACCTGCGCATTTTTCAAGGCGTCGAGAATCATCTTCGTGCCCTTCAACTTGTCCTCCAAATGAGGGGTATGAATCAAAATCGGCAGGTCATACTTCTTCGCGATTTCGACATGCTCTTCGAAGATCGCCAACTCGTTGCGAGTGTTCTTATTGAGTCCAATCTCGCCTATCCCGAGCACATTGGGCTTGTCCAAGAATTCCGGGATGATCGCCATCACCTCGCGGGCAAAACCAGCATCCTCCGCCTCCTTGGGATTGATGCAAAGCCAAGTGTAGTGGGGCAGACCAAATTTGGCCGCCCGCGCGGGTTCATATTCCGTCAGTTGCCGATAATAATCATGAAAGCCATCAACCGAGGCCCTGTCGTATCCTGCCCAAAAGGCGGGCTCGCAGAGGGCGACACATCCGGCTTGGACGATCGCTTGGTAATCCGCTGTCGTGCGGCTGACCATATGGGCATGAGGTTCAATGTAGTTCATGAGGTAATATTATGCAGAATCGGGATGAAACAAGAGGACGATCTCCCCCTTGGCCTGATGATCACGAAAGTGCTCGAACATTTCTTTCGCCGGACCGGCGTGAATGGTCTCGAACTTTTTGGTCAATTCACGCGCAACCACCACATGCTGATCGGGTGCCAACTCCGACAGAATCTCGAGGGTAGACATCACCCGGTGGGGAGATTCGAAATAGATCGCGGTTTCGTCTTTTGCCAATGCGGCGGAAAGCTCTTTCCCACGTTTGCCCTTCTTCACAGGAAGAAAGCCACCGAATCGGTGCGGATAAGGAGGTAAGCCGGACGCAACCAAAGCCGTGATGGGAGCCGATGCCCCCGGCAGAACAGTCACCGGCAAATCGGCTTCCTTCACCGCACGCATCACGCGAAAGCCCGGGTCCGAGACCAGCGGCATCCCCGCGTCCGATACCAAAGCCATGGTCTCGCCATTGCGAAGCTTGCTCAAGACCTCGGGGATTTGCTTTTCCTCATTATGGTCATGCAGGGCCATCAAGCGGGCGTTGATCTCGTAGTGATCTAACAAGCGCTTGGTATGACGGGTGTCTTCGCAGGCAATCCAATCAACAGATTTTAAAACCTCAAGAGCGCGCAGAGTGATATCGCCAAGATTGCCGATAGGGGTGGGAACGACGGTCAGCATAGCAGTTGTTAGAATCCGTCGGCCAAGCGTGCGACCAATGAGATGGAAGCCCGTTGGATGGCGTCATTAATCGCAGACTGTTGGGCTGTTTGCAGATTAGGGTCGACGAAAAAGCTGGTTCGGCCTGACGAAACTCCGGAATCCAGCACTTTGAGCGGATTGGCTGAGTCGATAACCTTCCACTTCAAACTCACCTTCATCGATAGCTCTTCAGGACGAAGGCGATTGGCCTCATAGGTCCGGATGGCATCGAAGTCGACTTGATAGAATTCAACTTCCAAAGTCGCATCCGCATTGTCGGCTGTGCCAAGGCGATAGGATCCATCCCGCACTAAAGCATCGACCACCCCATTGGTGACAAATGCACCCGCGCGGGGAATTTGAGTTAAATTTTTCGCCAAAGGAACGTGAATTCTTTCCACATGCGCCATGGCATCCGGCTTCGTTCCCCCGAGCTGATAGCCTGTGCACGAACTCAACAGGAGAGTCCCAGCCAACAGAATAAATGAAAGGACGACTCTCATCCCCTAACGTTTGAGCTCAGCCAAGCGGGCTGCCGCACGGTTGCGCAAGTCACTGGGAGCCGCTCCATCGACAACCTCCTGGTAATAGTAGGAGGCAGAATCCAGTTCGCCTTTTTTGCGATAGAATTCAGCCACATTGTATGAAGCCTGCAGATCCCGAGAGCCGATGGTCGCAATGCGCTGCTTGGCCTGAGCAGTCGAAGGTGAATTGGGATAAGCCAAAAGCAAATCGCGGTATGCATTCTTGGCTCGCTCCAAGTTGGCCTGATCCTGATTGCCCTCGCGAGCCTGCTTCAAGAGAATTTCTCCTATGCGGAACTGAGCGTCCGGTGCGACGCTCGAGTTGGGGTAATCATCCACAAGTTTCTCGTAGGCCGCAATTGCAGCCACCGGATTTTTGCGAGACTCATTGACCTGTCCAATCATATACTGGGCTCGAGGTGCTGAATTGGCGCGAGGCGCGTTGTCCCGAACCTTTTCCAACATCTCAACGATGGTTTTTCGCTCCAACCTAGACTTAAGCCCCAAGAAACTCGTGCGAATGTCCCCTTTCGCCGCCGCATGCGCGACCGCTTCCTGCTGCGCAACCGCTTGAGCGTAGAGCGGATCGCCGGGATGGCGTTCGATGAACAATTGATAGGAATCGAAAGCGTCTGTTTCATTTCCCATCGCCGTCAAAATAGCTGCTTCGCGAAAACGAGACTCCGCAGCCCGCTTGTCCGCAGGATAATCGCGCAAAAGAGCACGATAGTTCTTCAACGCTTTTTTGGACTCCCCTGCAGCTTCCCACCCTCGTCCGGAATCGAACAACGTGGCAGCCTGAGGATTATCCCCTCTGACCGTTCCCTGCAGAGGCGGTGCATCCCCCTTGAACGAACTGCAACTTGTCAGCACACCCAGGCTCAAGAGCATCAAGCATTTCTTCATGGCCTAAACATGGCGGCTATCCGGCCTCCTTCCAAGCGGGAAAACAGGCAGTCTCCCACCTGCCAATCCTCCATCCCGACTTACGGGATCCACTCATTGATGGTGTAGTAACACTTGGGGTGCCAGAGAGCAGAACCTTCGGCGCCTTTGATGCCGGATGCGTCCAACTCGTGGACGTGACCTTTCACTCGCCCTTCTACGGTGAGCTTCACGGAAAGTTTGTCCGCGGCGACCTCCGCCTTCACCACCTTGGGCTCGGCTTGATCCACTTGAGGGCTTCCGTAGGATTTTTGGTAAATATATGTCCATGCGGCCATTTGATAGGAAGATGGATTCCCCGCCGTGGCAGCATCTACAGGTTTAGTAAAAGTCAGCTCCCAACCGTCTTTCGTGAGCTTCATCTCTTTCATCTCGAAAGGGACCTTGCCCTTCCAACGGGTCCGCTCGAAGGTGAAAGGTTTCCCTCCTCGTGCGGCCCAGCCCCGGTTGGTCCCACCAACAAAGAGAGTTCCATCCTCACTCAAACGGAGTGGAACGATCCCAGAGCGGTAGCCTTCCAGAAAATGCCAAACCGCCCCCTGATAAACTCCATTCACTTTCTCCAAGAAGACTCTCTGAACCTGAGAATGAGTTTGTTCGCCGACTAGCGTCTGGCCGCTAAAAGGTCCAAACTGACCACCCGTTTGCTCGGGAATCACCCCGGTAGGCGACTGCCCGATTAAACCATGAGGAAAAACGACAGCTGGCGGGACGAGCTCTTTGATTTTCTTTCTCTCAGATTCAATTCTTGACCCACTTTCCGGGGTTCCCGGGTCCTTGAGCACATTCTGGAGGGAGGCGTATTTGTTTCCGACTGGATTGCCCATGAAGCCGCCAATCTTCATATGCTTCAACGAGGAACTCCCATTCCACAGGCCCTGATTGTCGCAGTAGAAGGTATCTCCAGCCGCATTGAACCCGATTCCTCCTGGCGAACGAATGCCGTTGACCGTTGGAATCGCTTCCCCGTCGGGAGTAATACGAAATCCCCAACCGCGGAAAGGTGAATCATCAGCTGCAGCGCCGGATCCCGTTAGACACAGGGCCACCCAAACATTGCCGTACTTGTCAGGATCAGTTCCAAAGGCGTATTCGTGGTAGTTGCCATTAATTCCCCAGGGAGCGGCCACTGTAACAAACTCGTCAGCCCGCCAGTCTCCATCCAAATCGCGGATCTTGGTGACCTCTGGTCGCTGCGTGAGCCACAGCCAGCCATCACGCCAAAACATCCCAAAAGGTTCGTGAAGACCTTCAGCAAATTTGGTCCATTTGACTTTTGAAAGGTCCTCCTCATAAGCCCCTTCACAAATCCAAATATCTCCCCGGCGACTGGACACTGCAACACGCCGTTCGGGTAACAAAGCTATCGAGCCCAACTCAAGAAATTCGCCCTCCGGAGTCGGAATGACCTCAGTCTGATAATACTCTTCGGCCGATACAAATCCACCGCTCATGACCGCGAAGGCTCCTAACAATCCTCTTTTCATCCTCTTCAAAATTTCAATTTTTTCCCACTATTTCCAAACGTAACGCAATCCAATCCGATTTTCACCGGGCTTTAGCTTCAACTCCAGGATCACCCCATCGTTTGTTACCTTCGTCTGCACTGAATCACATTTGGCGACTTCCAATCGCACCCCGTTTCCGAGTTCAAACGAGTGGGAGCCCAGAGATTTGGCTCCTCCAGCACTCAACCTCATTCTGATGTCTTGAGGCGGACTGTCACCAGCAAGCAGCTTGATGTTGCGCACCAATTCACGCCCTTGAACCGCCTCGGGTTTATCGAAGAACTGAATCCCCGCAACCTCATAGCGAAACTCGGGCTGCCGCTTGTCGTCTAGCACATACCCGCGAAAGCGTGGCTTCAGCTCGTTCTGCCAAGCCTTCGGCCATTGAGATAGCTCTCCGGCCGAGAGAGCGAAAGCCGGACCAACCCCGAAGCCGAGAACACGCCGCCCACCCGGTGATTGAAAGCCCTGCCCGCGACCGGTCCAATGCAGACCAGCGTCGATAAAGTCCCCGGTCCAAGCAAGCCCCAGTCCGAGCTCATCAGCACTGAACGCCAAGTTCACTCCCCCCGGATAACCCACCCCGATCGCTCGGGCTGTCGTTCCTTTGATAAAGTTGCGATAAATTCGCGCTTCATCCTTCACTACAAGTGGGATGGAAGGCGGTGCGGACGATTTCTTGGTTTTATCTTTCGTAAAATAGACCCATTGCTTGCCCTTTCGCATCCCTAGAGCAATCCCCTCTTCCCCCTTGTACTCGAAATATTCCAGTCGAATCTTGGAAACTCCCGGCTCCAAAAGCACGCGGCCCTCCCGTGTGCGACCCATCGCACCAATGCCCTTCACCTCAGTGACCTTCTCGCCGTTTACGAAGAGACGAGCTCCATCATCAGAGTCTAACTGAAAGGTGTAGTCGCCGCCGTTTTCGACATTGAATTCTCCTTCCCAAACGACGGCAAAATGATCCTTTTCCCCCAAATTACTGAGGTCAAAATACCCCTCGGCCTCTTCTTCAACAGCTGATGGCTCCAACTTTGAGAAGTCGGGCATCGATTTAAATTCCCCCTTATAAACGGTCGCTATCAGATGCTCCACCGGCCCCTTTTGCGAAGGTAGCGGCCACTTATCGAGCAGCTGGTTGGCCTTCCACATTTTCTGCTGACTCGCGGTGCGCTCTCTAGCCTTTTTTACGAACTGAGCGTCCACTCCCTTTTCCTTGTTTCCCCAAGAACCACGAACATAAGTGACGATTGCAGCGATTTGTTCGTTACTTAGCACCCCTCCCTGAGGCGGCATTGCGAGATTATAGGATTTCCCAGAAACGCTCACGGGGCCCTCCAGGCCATGAAGAACAACTTGAATCATTCTTTCTGGATCCCCCTTGACCCACTCACTGCCCGCAAGAGGAGGAAACGCTCCTTCGCCAGCGCCTTTGCCGTCTGGATTGTGACAAGCACCACAAAACATCTCATATTCAGCCTTTCCCTCCATTCCGAAGGTCAATGGGCTGAATGACCCGATCAAACTGAAGAGTAAAATTTTCCTAATTGCCATTTGTTGTCAGAGATTACGCAGTATTCCTCAGAAAACTAGCGGACGAAACTTAACAAAATTCGTCACGGTTTCCAATAAATTTCGATTCTCCCCCCCCAAGAGATAATCACAAAAAAACCGCCTGCTTCCGAAGAAGCAGGCGGCACTGAAATCAGTTGATTGCTAGAAGACTAGCGACGACGGCGAACAAGTCCACCAACGAGCGCAAGACCCGCAAGAAGAGCCGAAGATGGCTCAGGGATAGCAGCCAGTCGTAGTCCATACGCACCATCAGTTGCGCCAGGTCCCGCAATCGCGGAAAAATCGCCTTGAACATTGCCAGACTCTGGTGCAGCCAAAGTGACTAAACTCGAATTATTAAAAGTTTCGGTAAAAGCACTTGCTGGAGGAGGGGTATCAGCCTTCGTGAACGTCCCTACTAGGTCATATGCACCAAACTGAGTGCCGCTTTCATCGGAAATCAATACAAAGAGGTTAACGCCAGTTAACTCGCCCGCGTTGGGAGTATCGAAAGAACCCGAAATAAGACCACCTGGAAGAGCTGTCGAGCCATCCAAAACAAGACGATCAAGAGGGGCTGTTGCGGAAAGCGTCAAAGCCTCGTCAAAGGAAGTCGGGGCGACTCCAGAATAAAGGCTAATCGCGCCGGAAGCCAAAGGAGCTCCGGAATTATCAAACAGCAACACGCTATTTCCACCTCCGAACGAGATGTTATCAAATGTAATGGAGGCAGCAAAACCGGAAAGAACAGAGCTTCCGAAGATTGCAAACGCTAATAGACTAATTTTCATATATTTTGTGTGTTAGAATAATTTAAATAATCCCCAGGCAACTAAAGCCCAGCATAGTAGCTTGGAGTATTTGCAACAACCGTAGTGCCAGGAGTCTTGCGCTCAATAAAGAATGCACTTGGCACAACTACCTCTGAAGAGTCGCCGGAAAAAGGAGAAGAAGTCGGACGCCAAACGCTAGCAGTTGAGTTAAAGAAGTATTGATTAAACCCACCCGCGCCATCCGGCAGCCAGACAATATCAGCAGCAGTAGCATTAAAGCTACCAGTGAGAGTCGCCTCCAAACCGATTGTACCAAGCGTAACTCCAACAGGCCCTGGATTCGCAGCAACATTGAAGCCCTGCATGTTCGATACCGCAGTAGCACCCTCCTTGAGATCACCCGAAACAGTCACTGAAGGACTTCCCGACTTCACCTCAACAAACATCCCGTCTGGGTAAAAAACAGGCACAGGTTCTGCTACCGCGAATGGAGCATTGGTAGGACGAAACTGACTTCCGGTAGTAGAATAGAAATACTGATTGAATCCGCCCAGCCCATCAGGAATCCAGACAATATCAGCAGCAGTAGCGTTGAAACTACCAGTCAGGCTCGTACCAAAAACATCCTCGAGGGTAAGAGCCTCCCTGATGGAATATTCGGCTGCGCCAGTAACCAACCCTCCCGCAGTCAACGAAGTGGCAGTATTACCGGAAATTTCAGCAACAGCACCAGCTTGAGCACCAGACTCAACCTCTAGCAAGTAGGTCGCTTCCGCATCAACCAACACAGCGGCGAAATCCGCATCATCGTCGGTCAAATCCGACTCGAAAGTACCACTAGCCACAGGCTTACTATGGAGAGTAACACCAAACAGGTTAAATCCAGTCTGAAGATTTTCGGTAGTATAACCCACAACGGGGCTTGTTGCCTGACCGAAGGCAGAGGAGCAAAGGCCCACTGCGATGGCCACTGATTTCAGTGTAGTCATTTTCATGATTTTTATTCGTAATTTTTTGCCAGAATCATTCTGGACTTGGGTGGTCTTATTTGTATTCCGCAGGCAATCCACGGGCACTGTAGCTACCGTGATGCCAACGAGTCAATTTTTTTTTGGATAAGAACTGAAAAACTTTTTCTTTAATTTGCCTTAAATAACGGGAGTTAGGCACTCTGCAGCGAGTTCATTGCTCCCCGCTTCCAAAGCCCCACGGTCCCTACTTTTTCCTAAAAAAGCGGCTTCCACGAGTTCCTCTTGTCGTGTTATTCCCGAACCGTTTCCTATTATAGAACGTGGCAAAAGACGGAATGCGCTTTGAGCCTTTCTTAGTAGGCCGCATGACTACCGCCACTTTGCTCCAACTCCTCAACAAGCGCGGAAGCCAATGCCACCATTGCCTGGTAATCGTTGAGGTCCATAATTCCGTTGTGCGAATGGATGTAGCGCGCAGGGACCCCCAACACAATACAGGGAACGCCGGTATTCGAGAGATGAAATCCGCCCGCATCAGTTCCACCACTTCTTCTCACCGTGACCTGATGCTTGATTCCACGCTTTTCTGCGATACCCAACGCCAAATCAACTAGTCGAGGATTCATGATTGCGGAAGGATCATGAAGTCGAATTTGCACCCCTCCCCCGAGGATTCCTTGGCTCATTGATAAATCCTGCCCCGGGGTATCATCCGCCGGCGGGCCCTCGAGGACGATCGCGACATCGGGTTCGAGCTCATTGGCCAAGGTTCGGGAGCCCCGAAGACCGACTTCTTCTTGAACTGTCCCCGCGACTACCAGATTGCCCTTCGAACTCTTCATCAAGGCCTTTCCAACCTCGATTGCACCAGCCATCCCGACCCGATTATCAAAAGCCTTGGCCAAATAGCGATCTTTGTGAGCTGTGGGCTGAAAGGAACTCACTGGAGCTACCGGATCACCAACCCGTATTCCCCAATCTGCGACTTCCTGCGCAGAACTGGCCGCTACGTCGATGAACATTGCGTCCAGGTCCTGAACCTTTCCGCGTTCTTGTGCTGTTAAAAAGTGCGGCGGCTTGGAGGCAACAACCCCGAGAATTTTGCGTCCGGAACGGGTTTTCACTTCGACGCGCTGAGCCAGCAAATTGTGACCCCACCACCCTCCCACCGGAACGAAGGTCAAATAACCCGCCGGATTGACTGCCTGAACACGGAAACCAACTTCATCCATGTGTCCTGCCACAAGAATCTTGGGGCCGCTTTTGGCAGCACTAGATTGACAGTATGCTGAACCCAGACGATCGCTCCCCAATTCCCCATACTCGGAGAGTTCTTTCTGAAAAATAGCCCTGACTTCATCCTCAAAGCCTGGGACAGAGTGAGCTTCAGTAAGTTGACGGAGAAGTGAGATTGAGTAGTCGGACATGGCCGGGATACTGCCAAAAACACCTCACGTGGCGATAGCAATTTCGCCAAATTCAACAACCCCACCCAGCTTCCGAGGCTACCGCTGAAGCTCCCAAATCTCGACCACACGGTTTTCGGCCTTAGCTCCAAACCGAGAGGTCTCGCCGAGATACACGGACTCGACTATCTGCCCTCTTCGAATCAATCCTTGCATTGAGTCCGCTGTATTGCGGGCCCTGAGGCTACCCAACTCCCTGTTCAATTCCTCGTCGCCTCCCGTGTCGGCAAATCCAACTGCGAGGAGCAAGGAGTAGTCTTGAGTGTCGGCAACCGCGACACGAATGGCATCGAGGTCGTCGCTCCCGACGTGAGCACTTCCGCTCCCAAATTTCACCCGAACCAAAGAGCGCGCGCCCAACTCACGAGTCAACTTTTCCCTCGCGGCTGCCAAAGCATCGGACTCAAGCCCTTCCCACGCGAGCATTTCGGCACAAACCTGTCGAGCGCGGGGCGTCAAACCTTGGGCGACCCCTTCGGGAACGGCAGAATCATCGCCCTCGGCCATTTCCTTCTTCATGCGCTCGTCCATTTTCAGGAGGCGAATCTCCCGCTCCAAATCTTCGACTCGTTTCACTTTCTCAACTTCAGCCTCGATTCGCACCTGATTGAGTTTTCTCTTCCACTCGGCCTCCTTGCGAGCAAGCAACTTGTCCAAGTCCGTCTCTTTCTTTTCCACTCCCCCTTCTTTGGCAATTCGCAACTCTTCACGGAGTGCGGCCCTTTCCTTTCTCAGTTCGGCAGAACGGGTCCGCTCCTCTTGGAGCTGCCGATTGACAGCCCTCACATCTTTAACGTCCCCGTTGCCGATAAACCACCCCATGCCACCCGCAACTGCGACCACACAAAGCAAAACGACAATCTCCATCAACAAAGTGAGGAACTTTTTCTTGGGTCTTCTGCTTGGGGGATCTTCCATGACGCTCGTTAAGAGTGAGCGAGGTTAGACGAAAGAGAGCCAGGAGTCCACACCAAGACAAAGTGATGACAGCGCTGCCCTCCAGCCCAAGAAAGGAACCGGCCGTTCATCCTCGACTCTCAACCGGTCTTTCTCCAATCTCCCCCAACCCAACCATGCGTGCCTACCTCGATCTCCTAAAACATGTTTTGGACCACGGTGAACCCCGCACAGACCGCACTGGCACGGGAACGATTTCGGTTTTTGGACACCAGAACCGCTACGATCTTCGCGAGGGATTTCCTTGCGTGACCACCAAAAAGCTTCACCTCCGCTCTATCATTCATGAGCTTCTTTGGTTTCTACAGGGCGATACCAACATCTCCTATTTGAAAGAAAATGGAGTGTCCATTTGGGATGAATGGGCGGACGAAAATGGCGATCTCGGCCCGGTCTACGGGCAACAGTGGCGCTCATGGCCAAAACCTGACGGAACGACAATCGACCAGATTGCGCGGTTAGTGGACTCACTTAAAAACAATCCCCATTCGCGGCGCCACTTGGTGTCGGCATGGAATGTGGGTTTGGTGGACGAGATGGCCCTCCCTCCCTGCCACCTGTTGTTTCAATTTTATGTTCACGATATCGACTCCGATAAACCAGGGCTTTCCTGCCAGCTCTACCAGCGTTCGGCGGACCTTTTTTTGGGAGTCCCTTTCAATATCGCCTCATACGCCCTGCTCACCCAGATGATCGCTCAAGTCTGCGGATATGAGCCTCGGAACTTTGTCCATACCTTCGGAGACTTGCACCTCTATTCAAATCACCTCGAACAAGCCCGCAAGCAGCTGGGTCGCGAACCCCGGCCACTTCCTCAAATGAAACTGAATCCTCAGATTAAAGACATCGACGGGTTCTCTTTTGAGGACTTTACCCTCACCGGTTACGATCCCCACCCTGGCATCAAGGCTCCGGTGGCAGTGTGATTCATTTTATTCAAAAGCGCCCCGCCACTTGCGTGGTCAGAAACCAAGTCACCACGGGGGAGAGCAGCAGCATTGCCCAACAGAGCGGATTGGAAATCGCTTGCCCGAATTTTCCTCGCAGGAAAAAGCCGAGTAAAATCATGAGGCAAAGAAAGAAGATGTAAGTCACAGACCCGACCACAACTCCGAAGATGATTGCCATCAGCGAAAGCTCGAGGGACTGCCCGAAAAGTACGCTCCCTGATGCGACCACCCCCGCTATCATCGAAAGAAACAAGCTGGCATTATATTTGCGAAGAGCCGTCTCCTGCTGCTCGGACCGAGGTTCCTTCATCTCCCAGCCTTTTCAATTCTTCCGCTGGCTAGCAATTTCAAAGTGAGAAATTTCGTGCCTTGCGCGGCGATCCGCTGCATCAATCGGGTATGAAACTCATCGCCATCGTTGCCCACGACCCCAATCGCCTCATCGGTGCGGATGGAGACCTTCCTTGGCACCTGCCGGAAGACTTGGCCTTTTTCAAAAAGACCACCAGCGGACATCCCATCGTGATGGGTCGCAAAACCTTTGAATCAATCGGACGCCCCCTCCCAAAGAGGCAAAATATCGTCCTCACTCGAGACCACAACTGGCAGGCGGAGGGAGTCACCATCATTCATACGCCCGCTGCCTTGAATACTGTTGATTGGCAAAAGCCAGACCCTGTTTTCATTATTGGAGGCGCCGAGGTCTACCAGCAATTCTTACCCCTTCTCGATGAGTTAATGGTCACCTCGGTCAAAAAAATTTACCAAGGCGATACATACTTTCCCGAATATTCAGAACAGTTCATTGAGGCGGAAACTCTCCAAGAGAACGAGGAATTTTCGGTGATTCGCTTTGTGAGAAAAGCCATTCTCTAATGCTGCCACCTCAAGAACTCATCCCAGATGCCGCAGGGAACTAACCCAAGGTCATCCCAACCGGACAGTGGTCGGAACCCAGCACTTCAGTGTAGATCTTGGGGTCCTTGACGCGTGATGCAAGAGCGTCCGAAGCATTGAAGTAGTCCAGACGCCATCCCACATTCCGCGATCGCGCGCCGCCCCGATACGACCACCAGGAGTAAGCTCCTTCGACCCCCGGATGAGCTGCCCGGAAAGTATCAACAAACCCCGCCCGCATCATGGCATCGAACCCCGCTCTCTCCTCATCGCTAAAGCCCGCGCTCATTCGATTTGCCTTGGGTCGGGCGAGATCAATCTCCGTGTGCGCCACGTTCAAGTCGCCACAAAAGATAACAGGCTTGCGAGTCTCCAACTCCTTGCAAAACGTCAGAAAGTCCACATCCCACTGCTGGCGATAGGGCAAACGTCGGAGCCCGTCTTGCGAGTTGGGAGTATACACAGTCACGAGGTAAAATTCATCGTACTCCGCTGTCAAAACCCGGCCCTCGGTATCATGATGAGCAATCCCCAAATCCGGAGTCACCGCGATTGGCGCGGTTTTGGAAAAAATAGCCACTCCTGAATACCCCGCCTTATCCGCACTATTCCAAAAAGGCTGATATCCCCCGAATTCCAACGGCAAGTCCACCTGCTCCTCGCGCGCCTTGGTTTCCTGCAGACAAAGGACATCCGGCTGTTCGGCCGCAACAAAATCGGCGAGCCCCTTGTTCAGCGCCGCACGCACTCCGTTCACGTTCCAAGAGATCAACTTCATGCTGCTGATTCTAGCGAAGGCGGCAACGAAACAAGCCTACAAACTGTCCATTGTCAAAGTGGCGGAAGATCTCCCCAAGCTTGTTCGTAGACACGCAATGTCTCTTGAAAACCTTTCACCCAGCCGCCGCCGATTCCTCTCCTCCGCCTTGGGCACCAGTATCGGATTAACCGCCCTTTCCTCGGGGCAAGAGCCGGAATCCAATCCCCAGCCCACGGCTCTCAAACGCGCGCCACACGTTTATAAATTTCAGATTGGCGATGCAGAGGCTTGGTCGATCTCCGACGCCTACTTTCCCCTTCGCGAAGGCCTGGGACTGATGTGGCCGGAAGAAAAGCGCCCCGAAATGGACGCTCTGCTCCAGGAGGAGGGACGCCGAAAGGAGGATGCCGTTCCTCTCTACGTCAACATCCTCGTAGTTCGCACGGACAAGGAGACCGTAATTTTCGACGCCGGATTCGGCGGAAAGGAAAACGAGCGCATGGGCTGGTTGACGAGCGGACTCGCCTTGGCCGGTATTTCTCCTGAATCCATCACTGCGGCCTTTCTCAGCCACTCCCACAGCGACCACCTCAATGGCTTCGCACGCGAGGGAAAGCCCGCATTTCCCAACGCCGAAATTCATCTCTTGCAATCGGAGATCGATTTCTGGCGGAGCCCTGAACCAGATTTTTCCGAAACCAAACGCAATCGGAAAAACCTCCCGAACATGATCAAGACCGTTCGCAACCACTTTGATATGCTGGAAGAGGTTCTTACTCCGCACAAGCAGGAAACCACCACCCTCTTGGGAGGACTTGTCACCATTGAGCCCGCTCCCGGCCACACGACCGGACATGCTTGTTTTCGCATCCGTTCCGGTGGCGAAGAATTTCTCCATCTCATGGACCTTGCGCATCACGACCTGCTCATGTTTGCCGACCCCAATTGGACCATCGCCTTCGACCACCATCCCAAGCAGTCGGTCGAAACCCGCAAGGTCTTCTGGAGCGAGGCCGCGGCTAAAAAAACCCGTTGTTATGGCTTCCACCTCCCCTTCCCCGGGATTGGCACCATCATCGAGACCGGCCCGGGCTACCGCTGGGCGGCGGAACCTTGGCGTTGGTAGAGGACCGCACTCTAGTTCAAGACATTCCCCAAACACTCGAATGAGCGCGTTGGAGGAAACAAAAAAGCCGCTTCCCTGAACAGGAAAGCGGCTTTTTGAAAAATGGAATCGGGAGATTAACGCTTGGAGAACTGGAAGCGCTTACGTGCACCAGGCTGACCAGCTTTCTTACGCTCTTTCGCACGTGGGTCACGGCGAAGAAGACCAGCGGCCTTCAAAGCAGGACGAAGCTCGGGGTCGACTTGCAGGAGGGAACGCGCGATCGCGAGCTTGGTCGCTCCAGCTTGACCGTGCAGTCCACCACCCTTGGCCACGACGCGGACGTCGAACTTGTTCATTAGGTTCGCCACCTGGAAAGGAGCGAGAACGATGCCTTGGAGAGGAAGGGTCGCGAAGTATTCTTCGAAACCACGGCCGTTGATTTCAATTTGGCCGGAACCTTCAGTGAGGTAGACGCGAGCTACGGCAGTCTTGCGGCGGCCAGTAGCGGTGTATTCAGTAGCAGTTGCCATCAGATTAAAAGTGTAAAAGTATTAGGAAAATGGAGGATTACTTGACCTCGTAAGGAACAGGATTCTGGGCTTCGTGGGGATGCTCAGGTCCGACACATACCTTCAACTTCTTGATGATTTGACGGCCCAGCTTGTTGTGGGGAATCATCCCCCAGACAGCACGCTCGAGGAGCAGCTCGGGACGACGCTCACGCACCTTGCGGGGAGTCTCAACTTTCTGATTACCAACGAAACCAGTGTAGCGAGTATAGATTTTTTGCCACTCTTTGTTTCCAGTGAAACGGGCTTTTTCCGCATTGATGATGACAACGTGGTCACCGGTATCAACGTGGGGAGTAAAGATTGTCTTGTGCTTGCCACGCAGGAGGCGGGCGGCTTCGACGGCGACATCGCCGAGCACTTTGTCGGTCGCATCAATGAGATGCCACGCGCGCTCGACCTCTTCGGCTTTTGCTGAGTATGTTTTCATATTTGAATGGGAGCAGGGGCTCTTAGACCATTTCCTACCAGAGCCATCACGGCTCGGGCGGGCGCGGAAGCTAGGAAAGTGACCACCCTCTGTCAATCTCTATCTCACGAGCATTTCGAAAGGATTTCACTCTCTTAAACCTTTGCTTTCAACCAATCACCCTTGAAATGCAGCCGGGCAAAAAGGAACGCCTGAGTTCCCACATCCACGAACATCACGATCCAAATTCCGGTCAACCCCATTCCAAAATAGGTTACTCCCAAAGGCACGACCAACACCCGGTAAAACAGCATACAGGAAAAGGAATATCGCATCACCAAGCGGGTTGCACCCGCGCCCCGCATCGTGGTCTTCATCACCAGGGCGGTCGCCAGAAAAGGCTGCGACATCCCGCAAAGAAAGACCAACGGACCAGCCAAATTCTGAAACAGCAGGGAGTCAGGACCGTCGGGCACAATCAAGCCGACCAGCTCCCTCGGAAAGGCCAGAAACAGCATCCCCAGCAAGCCCATGAAAATGGCGGCATACCTCCAGCACAACCGGGCTGCCTTCATCGCCATCTCAGGGTTTCCCGCCCCCAGATACTGCCCCACCAAGGCTGCACCAGCCGAGCCAATGGCAAAGCCAGGGAGAAAACTCATCGACTCCACCCGAATGGCAATCATGTGTGCGCCCAAGGTTCCGTCTTGAGGCAAATTGGAAATCGAACGAACCATCACTGCTTGAATCGCCCACATCCCGCCCATCTCGAAGGCCTGCGGGAGCCCGACCTTCACGATTCGATCCAATACATCCCGTTCCGGCTCGAGGCGGCACCCGCGCAGACTGAGAAAAGTCTCTTCAACGTCCTTTTCCTTTCGAACCAGAAGGAAAACCACCATCGCTAGAGCACCCGCGGCCCACCCCAATACCGAGCCCAAGGCCAACCCCGCCACCCCCATGCCCCCGACCCCTTCCGGACCAAAGACGAACAACCAGCTGAAGCCAATATTCACCACATTGACCAAAACCATCGCGAAAAATGGCGTCCGCGTATCACCCGATCCCCTCAGCGCATTGGTTGCGGCAAACATTACCCCCAACAATGGCGCACTCCAAACCAGCACCCCCAGATAACGGTGGGCCTGTCGCGCGGCTTCCCCGGAAAGCCCGAAAACCGAGATGATTACAGGCAGCAAAAAATACATCGCCACCGATACCACCAGCCCCGTAGCCACCCCGAGCAAGAGACCTTGCACCAGGCCCTTGCGAGCCAAATCGCCATCACGCGCCCCCGTCGCCCTAGAGACCAGAGCCATCACCCCGGTTCCGACCGCCCCTTGAAAAATCATCAACAGCCAGGCCGTGTAACCACCCAAGCCCATGGCATCCAGCATCGCCACCCGCAAATCCCCTTCGGCCAATCGACCCGTGTAAATGAGGTCAACCGTCGCCACGAGAAACCCCAGAATCTGCTCCAAAAATGGCCAAAGCGCCAACGAGGCTACCTGCCGTTTCAAAGAAAGCCTCCCCAAACGACCTCCCAGCTTACCTTGCGACCGAGCCTCTGCTTCTACACTCACCCCCGGTCGCGACATCGTGAGTTTGGTAGCAGCATCAGCGCAGAAACCCATCGCTTTTTTTCATTTTTGAAGCAATTTCACAAACCAAGGGAACCTCCGTGGAGCTCTCACCGTTCCCCTTCTGCACTCGACCGCGACCAACCTATCACCCCAGGCAGCACTCAGCGCGGCACCTCAGATATCGGGACAAAAAAAGCCCGCAGCGAATCGAATCACTGCGGGCTAAGAATAAAATCGTTGGGTTCTAGCGGCCTCCCGGGAGACCTTCCATCCAGAACTTCAGCTGGTTACCTTGGCGCTGAACACCCATATTTTCGATTCGTTCGCGAATCTCGGGGTCGACTGCTTCCTTATCCTGTGGTGTTTCCCAAGGCCCTTCGTAGACCACATCACCGGCATTGTTTCTGACCTTCACCTCGGTTTGCCCGTTCTTCATGTTCATGGTGATGGTTCCATCTCCATCTGACCAAGTCACCGAGCTCTCGGTATTCATATCGAGGTCAATCTGGCCATCGCCCTCGGGGAGATTTCCGTGGAAGAGCTCATTGAGCTTTAGCCCCAGGGCAACCCCGTCGAACTCTTGGTCGATCATGTTTCGAAAGCGCTCGATTTGCTCTTGGGCCTCGGCAGGAATCTCACCGTCACCCGGCCAAACCTGTTGCAATTGCCCCAAGCCGCGAACTCCCCGTGGAATTCCAGGAAGCCCTGCCGGCCGCTCTTCGAGCACGACTTTCTGCTCCTGCTCCTTCCCTTTGCGAATCAAGCTCACTGCAACTTCATCTCCAACTTCGCGACCTTGCACCGCATCGCGCAGATCCAATGGAGTTGAAATTTTACGACCGTCAAAGCTCAGTAAAATATCGTTCTTCTGCAGGCCGGCCTTGGCGGCTCCGCTCCCTTGATGAACCTGCTGAATCACCACTCCATGGTCGATTCCCAAATGGCCGGAAACCAGTTCATCCACGGGAGTGCTCCCGATTCCCAAGTAGGGAATCACATCTTGGGCCTGCTCCTTCTCTCCAGGAATGGCCTCCACCACCGCGATTTTCTTTTCCGGTTGCGGTTCGGGGGCTGGCAATGGTGCCGCCTCATTTTTTAACTGATGCGGCTTCTCATCGAGTTCTGCCGGGCGCTCCACAGCGATCAGCAGCGGCGATGAGGCTAGCCCCAGAAACAAAATCGAACAGCCGATCTTATTTGTACCAATCTTCATCATTTTCATTGTGCAAAGAGAGCGAACAAATCTCTCAATTTTGTCTAAAGAATTCGAGCTTTATCCCTGCCTGTTAGTAAGAGACAGGGACAACATAATAGTCCACTTTGGGACGCGAAATCTTCAAGCCCACATCTCCCCCACCCTTGAAATCTGCTTCTTCCTGACGGACTACCCGGATGAGCTGATACTCCATCCCATCCTTGTTGGAAACCATCCCCGCATCCATCGAGCGCACTTTGCGCTGAACATTAACTGGCACCAGGGAGGCCTGCCTCAGAACTGGCACGGGACCCAGGTTGCTCATCGCGGTCACCTGCGGGGACTCTCCCTCGGGGAGCAGAACACCCATGGCAGCGCCAAGCACTGCCACCGCTGCTGCCGCCGCCCACATGGGCCTCCAACTGGAGCTTTTTTCCTCACGGGGAAAAGGAACAACCTTGCCGCTCGTCTCTTCAACAGTCTCACCCTCTGCCTCCTCCCAACGGTCCATCGCCTCCACCATTCTTGCCAAGACATCGCCTGACATGGGGCTCGGCGCGAATCCGCGAAGCTCTTCTTCCAACTGTTTGAGTTCTGAATCCATCTTACTTTGGGTCGTTATATATCGCCTCGAATGCGGGCTGCTGCAAGTTTCTTTCTGAGGGCGTCCAAGCCATAGCGATACCGGGACGCGGCGGTGTGCAGGGAAATGCCCAAGGCTTTCCCAATATCATCAAAAGTTCGGTCCCCCCAAATCTTCATCACGATCACTTCTGAAAACTTGGGCGGTAGCTCCTTGAGAGCCTGCTCTACCAACTCGGCCTGCTCTCCGTCGGCATTACTATCGAGGAACCAATTTCCGCTTTCCGTAGTTTCCAAGCCTTTGGCATCCTCTACCACGTGCTCCTCCCGCTTGCGTCTCCGGTCGTCTTTGCGTCCACGGTCGATCGCTTCGCGGCGAATTTGGGTATAGAGAAAAGGCATCCAAGCCTCCTGGCCTCCAACGAAAGTTCCTTCGTCGACTTTTTTGGCCAATTTCACCAGCGCGTCTTGCAACGCGTCTTCGGCATCTTGACCGTTCCTCGTTTGTTGACGGGCAAATAGAAGCAGCCGCGGGCCGTTAACCCGCAGCCAGCCTTGCCAGTCCAGGGTCAAAGCCCCGACATCTTGTGCTTTTGCTGCAATCACATTATTTGACTCGTCATCAGGCACAGCGAGCGAGCAGTAACAGTTTGTTTAAAAAAGAACAGCGCGGACTCAAGCTCCCGCTCTCTCGACCATACACCTTCCCGCGAAACAATCGAACGACTTCCTTCTAACGCTGAATCCGCTTTGATTCTGAACGATCTCCGTCCTTTGGTTAAGACATGAGTTACTAAAACCTTAAACTATCTTAATATTCTAGTAGCCAAAAGTTTGTCAGTTTTGTAGTCTCCGAGACCCTCCTTGCCATGTCTACAACGCGTAAACAACACCTCAACGTCGCCTCCGCCACCCCCAAAGTCGGAGACGAGTACAATCGCCAGTTGGAACAGGCTGAGTCACAGCTTCAGAAGCTCCAACAACAACGCGAAGAAATTGAGCGCAAGCGACTGGAGGCCGAAGAGATTACGCATCAGCGACAAGATTTCATCGACGGGCAAATCGAACTTCTCGAACGCCTGGACCACTCGGTCCAAGCTGTTGACCGGGAGATCTTTGAAGCCCGCCAGGGACTCAAGGAACTCGAGGACGCCCGCAAGACTTTCGCTTCCCACCTCCAAACCCTGCAGGGCATCGATCCCCGAAAGTGGAAAAAGACTAAAATGCCAGAGGAGGTTCAAAACGCGATGGACATCCTGGAGGCGTGTGAAAATGATTACGAAGAAGTCGTTGCCACCATTAGCGAGGGACGACGAAGAGGATTCCTCTCAACTCCCAAGTCCGCCGCCCAAGACTCCTTCGTGAGTACCGTGCGTCAGGGTCTGGCCTTCAATCTTCCTATTATTGTCTTGGGCTCCATTGCCCTCCTTGTCTATCTCAGCCGTTAGTGTTTTTGACCGTCCACTGCCATGTTAGTGATGCGTAAAAAGAAGAAAGAACCTCCCATCGGAGCCTCCGAATTGGCCGCCTTGGCCGAGCAGGAACGCGCCGTGGCGGAACAAATCGCCAAAATGGAGGAGATGATCTCGAGCGCTCCGGACCGGATTCGCCGCGAGTATGAAGAAAGCCGCAGCCTGATGCCCCCACCCGATGACTGGGAGGATCGCCAGCGAGCCAAACGCTTCAACGCCCACCTTTCCAAGGGAGAAATCCGCAATGAGCACCGCTACCAAGCCCGCTCGACCTTTCTTTTCGTCCTCCTTGTGATCGCAATTTTCTCGGTTGCGGGCTGGATTCTCTCGTTCATCAAGACCCTCGCCTGAGCCACTTTGGCAAAGCCTTCAAAAAGGGTTTAAAATCCAGCGGCAACGCGCTAGACACGCTGCGTGCCCGATAACGAACTTGCCCTGAAACGGATTGCAGAACTGGCCCGCCTCGACCTAACCGATGAGGAATTGGCCACTTTCGAAAGCCAGCTGACTCCCATCCTCAAGCACATCGATACCCTTTCGGCTATCGACGTTGATGGAGTCGAACCCACTGCGCACCCCACACCGGTCTACGACGTCATGCGAGCTGACACCACCCGTCCGGGCCTGAGCACCGCAGCCGTTCTCCAGAACGCTCCCGAATCCGCGCAGGACCAAATCCGCGTCCCCAAAGTTGTCGACGCTTCCTAACCTCGCTTTCTATTTTTAAAGACCTTTCATGACTACTCTTTCGCAAGCCCGTGCTGCCCTTCAGTCCGGCGAAACCGACTCCCCCTCCCTCGTTGCCGACCTCGTGGCACGCATGGAGGCGAAGAATGAATCCATCGGCGCCCTCCTCTCCTTCAATACCGAGCAAGCCCTCGCCGACGCCGCCAACGCGGATTTGAGCAAACCTCTGGGCGGCATTCCCATCGTCCTGAAGGACAACATCAACGCCCTCGGCCAACCCTGCACGTGCGGTTCCCGCTTTCTGGAAAGTGGCTACACCGCCCCCTACGACGCCACCGTCACTCGCAAGCTGCGCGAAGCCGGCGCCATTCTTTTGGGCCGCGCCAATATGGATGAGTTCGCAATGGGCTCCGCCACGGAAAACTCAGCTCTGGGAAAAACCGTCAACCCCCACGACCCCAGCCGCATTCCCGGAGGTTCGTCCGGAGGCTCTGCAGCAGTCGTGGCCTCGGAAATGGCGCTTGCCTCCTTGGGCTCGGACACCGGGGGCTCGATTCGCCAGCCCGCGGCCTTTTGCGGAATCGTGGGCATGAAACCCTCCTACGGACGAGTCTCGCGCTACGGCCTCGTTGCCTTCGCCTCCTCCTTGGACCAAATCGGCCCCCTCACCCACACCGTCGAGGATGCCGCCACCCTCCTGCAAATCATCTCTGGCCACGACCCCTTGGACTCAACCTCTCTTGACGAACCCGTTCCGGATTTCTCTGAATCCCTCGGCAAATCCGTCAAAGGACTGCGCATCGGTCTCCCCAAGCAATACTTTGCCGAAGGGCTCGATCCCGAGATCGAAAAGCTGGTCCGCGCGGCAGCCGCCCGCCTCGAAGAACAAGGCGCCGAGCTCGTCGACATCGACCTCCCTCTGACCGACGCGGCGGTAGCCACATACTACATCCTCGCACCGGCCGAGGCCTCCTCCAACCTTTCTCGCTTCGATGGCATCCGCTACGGAAGGCGCAGTGAAAACGCCACGGACATCATCGACACCTATCGCAAGTCGCGCGAAGAAGGCTTCGGACCAGAGGTGAAGCGACGGATTCTACTCGGCACTTACGTTCTGTCCTCTGGATACTACGACGCCTACTACACCAGAGCACAGAAAGTGCGGACCCTCATTCAACAGGAATTCGCCAGCGCCTTTGCGCAAGTCGATGCCATCTTGACCCCAACCACTCCCTCTCCTCCTCGGAAAATCGGGGTCGCGGACGAGGATCCCCTCCAAGACTACCTCGCCGACGTCTACACTATCTCCGCCAACCTCGCCGGACTCCCGGCCATCTCCCTCCCCTGTGGCGAAATGGACTCGGGCGACGGAACGCGATTGCCGGTCGGCGTTCAAATCATGGCCCCCCACTTGCGCGACGATCTGGTCCTGCAGATTGCCAGCGCGATAGAGCAGTCTTAATCGAGTTCTTCGAAAACCTGCAGCAGGTCTCCGCCTTTGCCCCGCTGCAGGTGCCAGGCCCTCAAGCCCATTTGCAAGGCCCCCTCGTAGTCCGCCTTTCGAGAGTCACCCACTTGCATTACCTCGGAGGGAGAAAGATTCATCTTTCCGAGCGCAAATTGAAAAATCTTTTCATCCGGCTTTCGCGCCCGCGCATCTGCCGATGAAACCACGAGTTCGAAGTAATCACAAAGCGCCAGCCCCTCCAAGATGGTGTGAAGCCGTCCGTCGAAATTCGACACCACCGCCAGACGAAAGCGATCCTTGGACCTGTCCAGAAAGGAAAGAGTCTCAGGAAAAAGCCGCCAAGCTTCCGGCCTCTCATAGTAAGCGAAGAGAGACTCAAAAAACTCCTCAAACCTCTCGCCTTCAACACCTTCCACCACCACCCCAACCAAATCCCGCCACCACTGGCGTTCACTCTCATGACCCTCCTGCCCGTCCAGATACACTGGCGCGGGAAGACTCTGAAACGCTTTTCGAAATCGAAACTCCGCCTCTTTCTCCGTCAATGCGAGCTCATGCTGGTCGGCAAATCGGGCATAAACCGCTCCCACCGGCTCGGCGAGGTCGAAGAGAGTTCCGGCGGCATCGAGGAAGATAGCTTGCACCCATTCACTGTGCCCAAGCCGACTTATAGAGGCCAGCAAGGATTTCGCACTTGCTTTGACTGTCCCCCACCCCTAAGACTTCGCCCGAAGACATCTCTTGAAATGGCCAAGGGTGGGTTCTAAGGACCCGCTCTTTTCTGTCTCCTGAGGTTAACCTCAAGACCTTATGACCAACGACATCGTTGCCCTCATCGATTTTTACGAACGGGAAAAAGCCATCACTCGCGAGCGAGTGGTCGAGGCTTTGGAATACGCTTTCACCTCGGCCTACCGCCGCATGGTGCCAGGTGCTGATGCCATCGAGATTCTCCGTGCGGAAATCGACACCAAGAAAGGCGAAACCAAAATTTTCGCCGATCTCGAGGTCGTTGCCGATGATGATCATCAGGACAAATTCAACGAAGTCCCCCTTTCCCTGGCGCAGAAACGCAACTCGGAAGCCGTTGTCGGCGACCGGATGGAGTTCAACGTCACTCCCAAGAACTTTGGCCGCATCGCCGTCCAAACCGCGAAGCAAACAATGATGCAACGCCTCCGACTCGCCGAGAAGGAGATGATGTATGATGAATTCAAGGACCGCGCCGGCGATATCGTCAGCGGCTCGGTTCGTCGCTTCGAAAAGAACGACGTCATGATCGATTTGGGCAAATTCGAAGCCCGCATGCCCTCCCGCGAACGGGTTTCCACCGAAGACTACAATGTCGGTGACCGCATTCGTTGCTACGTGGTAGCAGTTGATAACGACACCCGCGGCCCGGAGATCATCCTTTCCCGCAGTCACCCCGCCTTCGTGCGACGCCTTTTTGAAGCGGAAGTTGCAGAAATCTCCGACCGCACCGTGGAACTCAAAGCCATTGCCCGCGAGGCTGGTTACCGCACCAAGGTCGCCGTTGGCACCAACGACGACAAAGTCGACCCCGTCGGCGCTTGCGTTGGCCTCCGGGGTGCCCGGGTGAAAAACATCGTTCGCGAACTCAACAACGAGAAAGTGGACATCATCCGCTGGAGCGAAAATCTACAGGATTTTGTCACCGACGCCTTGAAACCTGCCATTATTCGTAGCTTCAAGGCAAACGAAGAAGACAAAGTCATTCACGTCACCGTGGATGAGGAAGATCTCAGCAAGGCTATCGGTCGCCGGGGTCAAAACGCGCGCCTGACCTCCAAGCTGGTTGGCTGGGACGTGCAAGTCCGCAAGGACGAGTCCCAGCATGAACAATTTGAAGCCCGCGTGGCTGGTGCGGCAATGTCTCTGGCTGATGAACTCGGGATCGACCCTCTCATCGCAGACAAAATCTTCCGTGCTGGTGGAGCAACCGCAGAGTTGGTGACCCAGATGCCCATTGAGTATCTCGAATCAGCATTGGAAGGCGACCGCGAGCTTGCGGAAGAAATTTTGGGCAAAGCCCAACAAAAAATCGGTGGTGCGGAAAGTCCCCAAGAGGACCCAGCACCGACCCCTGAAGCTAGTGAAGATTCCGCTCCAGCGGAAGAGGCACAACAATAAAGATCTGGGGCAGGCCGGTGAAAACGAAGGAAAGATTGCATGGCAGACGACGGAAAATCGAAGAACGCAAAGAAAAAGAAAGTGCTGAGCCTCTTGGACGAGGATCAAGCACCCAAAAAGTCGCGCCGCGAGAAGCAGCGTGAAAAGCAAGCTGCCGAAGAAGCAGCTGAGCCCACCGTTGAGAAGCAAAAGAAGGCCGCTCTCGATTTGGGAATTGATGACGACGACGCTCCGAAGTCCGGAATCAAGAAAACCAAGAGATCTGGTAGAGATATCCTGGCCCCCATCTCAAAGATCAAGACTGATGCCGAGCTGGTATCTCTCGACGCGACTGCCGATTCTTCCTCTCCCGCCCCTCCACAGGAATCCGATGCTGAAGAAGCTCCCGAGGATCCTGATGACGGCAAGCGCATCACTTTGAAGCCCCCCATCATCGTCGAGGATTTGGCGGCTCGGATGGGACTGAAGGGATTCGAGATCATGAAGGATCTCATTGCCCTGGAAATCTTCGTAAGCCCCAAGCAGGCCATCGAACCGGAGATTGCGGAAAAAGTTTGCGAAGCCCACGGCTTTGTCTTCGAGCGTGAGAAACGCGAAAAAGGCGGCGGCGTCCACAAGGTGGAAGAAGTCATTGAGGAGCCCGAGATTGAAATCGAGGAGCCCGAGGACAAGATGCAGCTCCGCGCCCCCATCATCACCTTCATGGGCCACGTCGACCACGGCAAGACTTCCCTACTCGACTATTTGCGCAACTCCAGGGTGACCTCCGGAGAGGCCGGCGGCATCACCCAACACGTGGGAGCTTACCAAGTCGACCACGGCGACCGTCCCGTTACTTTCATCGATACTCCCGGTCACTCCGTCTTCTCAGCAATGCGTGCCCGGGGCGCGGATGTCACCGACATCATCGTCTTGGTTATCGCCGCGGACGACGGCATCATGCCCCAGACCAAGGAAGCAATCAGTCACGCCAAAGCGGCTAACAAGACCATTATTGTTGCCATCAACAAGTGCGACTTGCCAGCGGCTGATCCCACTCGGGTCAAGACCCAGCTCATGGAGCATGAACTCACTCCGACGGACTTTGGTGGCGACATCGAATGCCTGGAGGTCTCGGCCACTACGGGCCAAGGCATGGATGACTTGCTCGAACTCATGGCCCTTCAAGCTGAAGTTCTCGAACTAAAAGCCAACCCGAAGGCCAACGCTCGCGCCATCGTCATCGAATCCCGTATTCAGGCCGGCAAGGGAGCTACCGCCAGTGTGATCGTTGAGAACGGCACCCTGAAGGTCGGACAACCCTTTATTTGCGGTCCTTATTCCGGTAAAATCAAAGGTCTCATCAACGACCACGGGGAAAAGGTTAAGGAAGTGCCTCCGGGTTATCCCATCGAGGTCCTCGGCTTCTCGGAAGCGCCCCATGTGGGAGACGAGCTGGTCGAAATGGAGAGCGAACGCGCCGCAAAGAAGCTCAGCGACGAACGCATCCACGAACGACGCGAAAAGCGTCTCGTCCGCCCCAAGAAAAGCCGGATGGAAGACATGCTTTCCTTCGTCGAGACCGGTCAAAAGACCACTCTCAACCTCATTCTGCGCGCCGACGTGCAAGGATCGGTGCAGGCTATTCAGCAAGCGGTGGAAGACATCGAGTCCGAGAAAGTGGACGTCAAATTCCTTCATTGCGCGACTGGAGCCATTAGCGAGTCCGACATTCTACTCGCCAGCTCCTCCGACGCCGTCGTGCTGGGCTTCAACACCAAGGTGGAAAGCAAAGCGGTTAAAGCGGCAAAATCCGAAGGAGTTCAGATTAAACTCTACTCGGTCATTTACGAACTGCTCGACCAAGTGCGCGAAGCCATGCTCGGCCTGTTGGTCCCGGAAACCCGCGAAAACGTCATCGGCTCCGCCGAGGTCAAGCAGGTCTTCAAGGTCAAGCGCGGCAAGGCGGCCGGTTGCGTGGTTGTAAAAGGAAAAGTCTCCCGCACAGCCCATGCCCGCGTCCTGCGCGGCCGAACTCCTGTCTTCGACGGAAAGATGTCTACCCTGCGCCGCTTCACCGACGAGGTGGAAGAGGTCAAGCAAGGCATCGAATGTGGTATCCGCCTCGGCTCCTTCAACGAATACGAGGAAGGCGACATCATCCAGTGTTACAATCTGGAGAGCATCCCTGTCACCCTCTAGGAATCCCCCATTTGCGCCCGTTGCGAAACGGGCTATCTTCTACCCATGTCCCAACGTCTCCAACGTGTCGATGAGCTCCTCAAGCGAGAAATCTCAGCTGTGATCCAGCGGGACTTTGAGTGGCAGGGCCAACTCGTATCAGTCAATGCGGTAGAGGTCACCAAGGACCTTCGTGAGGCCAAGGTTTGGGTTGGCATTCTAGGCGGCGAGCCAGAACCCGTCTTGGAAAAACTCACGCGCAAACACGGAATGATTCAAAGCAAAGTGATGCGACGGGTCAAATTGCGCAACACCCCTGTCCTCAGCTTCCGGCATGACGTCTCCGCAGAACGCGGGGTAGATATCGTCAACTTGCTGGAAGAGGTCGATCGTCTGCCCACGGCCGACGAGCCTGCGGAGTAGGCCCCCTCAGACCGGTTGACTGAGCCCCGGCGAACACCCGGGCCTCTTGACTCGTGGAGAGTGAATCCCGAGTCTTTCTTCCATGGCGCTCAACTACATCTGGCTCAGCTTCTTCGTAATCTCCTTTTTCGTCGCGCTGGCCAAGACCTTCATCTGGGGCGACCTCAGCGTCTTCCCCGCCATGACCGAAGCCCTCTTCGAAATGGCAAAGGTCGGGGCCAGCCTCTCACTCGGGTTTATCGGTGGAATGGCTCTCTGGCTCGGCATTATGAGGATTGGAGAGAAGGGCGGCGCGGTCGCCATCTTGTCCCGTTTGGTCGCACCCTTCTTTTCTCGCCTTTTTCCAGATGTTCCCAAGGACCATCCCGCCCACGGCTCCATCGTGATGAATTTCTCAGCCAACCTCCTTGGCTTGGACAATGCCGCCACCCCCCTCGGCCTGAAGGCCATGAAGGAGTTGCAGGAATTGAATCCTCTCAAAGACACCGCTTCGAATGCCCAGATCATGTTTCTTGTGCTCAACACTAGCGGGCTCACCATCATTCCTGTTTCGGTGATGATTCTCCGGTCGTCTCCCCCCTTCAACGCGCCCAATCCAGCCGACATTTTCATCCCCATTCTCATCGCGACCTATTGCTCGTCCTTTGTCGGACTACTCGTGACAAGCTTGATTCAGCGAATCAATCTCTTCCAAGGACCAGTACTCCTGTGGCTCATTGGAATGACCACTTTCATCACGGGCACGGCCGTTTACTTTCAAAGCCTCACCCAAGGAGCGATGCAGGCCCAGTCAGCAGTCTTTGCCGCCCTCTTCATTTTCAGTATTATCGTCGGCTTTCTTGTTCTTGCAGTGATGCGGGGCATCAATGTTTATGAGGAGTTTGTTGAGGGAGCTAAGGAGGGTTTTGGAGTCGCGGTGAAAATCATCCCCTTTCTCGTCGCCATGCTGGTCGCAGTGGGAGTCTTCCGCGCCTCCGGCAGCTTGGACGGCATCACCGATAGCTTGAAGGCTGGCGTGGGCATAACCCGGACGGATGACCGCTGGGTGGACGCCGTTCCAACTGCTCTCATGAAACCCCTCTCCGGAAGCGGAGCACGAGGTATGGCTTCGGAAGCAATGGAAAACTATGGAGTCGATTCGTTTCAAGGACGCTTGGCCTGCACCTTTCAAGGCTCGACCGAAACCACCTTCTATGTCCTTGCTGTCTATTTCGGTTCAGTCGGAATCCGAAAAACCCGCTATGCGCTCACGGCTGGATTGACCGCCGACTTTGCAGGAATTCTCGCAGCGATCTTCGTCGCCTACGCGTTCTTCGGATAGAAAAGCCGGAATTCACCGAGCTCTTCAGGCGACTGAAAGGATTGACCGCCTCCACCTTGTAAGGACTGCCCTGGCCGGAGAGAGCCTTTTGGAGTGCCTGCCGCTTGCTGCCGCCCTCAGGTTGAATAAGTTCGTTCTTAGTCGCTCCCGGGTCGAGCAAAGCTTGTTTGCTCGCCCTCCTTGTCACTTCGAATCAAAGAGCGCCAACACTCTTCGAATGGCTTCCTCTTTCCCCCGCACCGGAGAAACTCCCCAATGCCCCCGTGATGCAAGCTCACCGAACTTTCATCGCCCCTCGAGAGACCGATAAGCGGACGAGACGCGTATAGCCGAGGGCCCTTCCACCAACATTCGCGGCTGTTTTGTCAAAACAGCCCTACCGACGAAGTTGTTTGGCAACGGGAAGGAGAGCTTGCCTCACGAGCACAAAAAAACGGCGGGAAAGCCCGCCGTTTTTAAAAATCTGAGTGAGTCGGTCGCGCTTAGTTCGAAGCAGGCACCTTCACCACGACACGGTCACCGGAACGGATACGCTGACCAGGCTTGAGGCTGGACTGAATGATATCACAGATGGTTTGAGTGGGCTCGACGGCAGAAACCTTGAGGCGACCAACCAATGAACCACCGCGGCTAACCAACAGCTCGCTGCGCTCATCAATGTTAGAGTTATTGGAACCCCGATTGATGATGACGAAGCCATAGTCGTTGGAAACGGCAGTCACGCTCGCGCTCACTCCATTCAGAGCGATGCGGGACTTCACCTTCCCAAGGCGACCCTGAAGGTTTTCCTTACGGTCAGAAGCTGCAGCAACGGTCTTAGCCAACTTGCCGGCAATCTCGGTCTTCTCTTCCAGTTCAGATTCCTTTTCCTTACGCTCGTTCTCCAAGTCCTCGATGTAACCCACAACATCATCAATGCTGAGATTTCCACCCGCGTCAGGAATCATCTGGCCGATGAGCTCTTGAGCGATGGTGATATTGGTTTGAATGGTCTCGAGGTCAGCATCGTAGCTCTCGATTTCCCCCTCGAGCTCAGCCAAAGAAGTTTTCAAACCTCTTTCTTTCGAAGACTCGTTTTCCAAGCTGGCGGAAGTTTCGTTGCGTGCGTCGATGGCAGTTTTCTTCTCGTCTTTGGCAACTTTAATTTCCGAGTTCTTCTCATCGATATTTGAAGCAACGGTCTCGTTATTATCGAAGGTCTCAATGGTCTGCCCGATTGTATCGCTCAGAGTATTCTTGGTTTGATAACCGAAGAAAGCCGCCGCCCCGCAAAGGATAATGGTCAGGATGTAGAAAATGTTCTTAATCATTTTGGTGTGTGCTGTGTGTGGCTAGAGAAGGATTAATTTACTTGGAGGAGGCTACCACGGTGTCACCAACGCGGACGGTCATGCCATCTTCGAATGAATCGGGGATGATGTTAGCTGCGGCAGTAGAAGGCTCGGTCCCGGTGACCTTCAACTTCCCGATGGTTTGTCCATTGCGCTTCACATCGAGGATGGAGTCACGAACGATTCCAGCATTGTCTCCACCCGAGAGAATGACGAATCCAAGGTCGTTCACGACTCGGGAGACGCTGGCGTTGAGGCTGGAGAGAGACTGCTTCTTGGCGTAGTTTTCAAGCACAGAAGAGATGGCTTCGTTCTCAGTTCCAAGGGAATCGCTGAGAGCCTTGCGAGTTTGAATCTCGGTATCCTTGAGAAGGAGCTCGCCCTTCAGGGTTGCAAGGTCGGTGCTGAGTTTCTCCAAGTTGCGCTTCAGGTTATCGAGGTCGCCGAAACGGGCCAACTTCTCGCGTCCCTCTTCAACTTCGGCCTTCTTGGACTCGACTGCTGACTTCTTGTCGTCGATATCAGTTTGAAGAGACTTATTGGTGGCAAGCTGCGTTTCCAGCTGCTCAGTCAGAGTGGCGTTCTCTTCGTTAGCTGCTTTGGTATCATCTTGCAGACCAATCAGGGTTTCTTTCTTTTCCTCAAATTCGTTGGTGTTGATTTCGAGTTTCTGCTCTTCGGACGACAGCGCGGCGCGCTGATGTTCGAGAGCCTTCTTATTGGTGAAGCCGAAATAAGCGGCTGCCGCCAAGACCAGTGCTGCAATAATTCCAAAAGCGTTTGCCATAACGTGTGTGCGTTTCAGGGAGCCTACTAACAACTCCCATTGATTTGGACACTGTAGTGAGAATTCACCCCACCCGACAATAGAAAAATGTGGCCAAACCGCACACGTCTTTACAAAAGCAGCTTCCTACTCCTAGGTGCGCCCGTTCATGAATTCAGTTCTTCGCGTTTTTTCCTACCTCAAGCGTTACCCCGGCTTGGCTGCCGCTCAACTTTTTTGCGCTTCCTTGATGGCTCTTTCGGTCATCGTTTTCCCTTCTATAGCAGGATTTGTCACCGATGAGATCCTCTCCGACCCGTCTCGACACGACGAACTTTTCAAGTGGGTTTTCCTCGGGGTTGGGGGCTTCTTTCTAAAAGATTTTCTGAATTGCGGTCGTATCCTGGTGAACAATCACTTCGAACAAAATGTAATCTACGACGTCCGTTCCGATCTCTACCGCAAGATTCAGAACCTTCCCCTCCGTTGGTTCGATACCCGGCGCACTGGCGACATCATGACCCGGGTTGCCGAGGACGTGACCTCCATGGAACGGGTCCTTATTGACGGGATCGAGCTCGGACTAGTCTCATCCATCCAGCTGCTGGCGGTGGGCGCAGTGATGTATTACACCAATCTGCAGGTGGGATTGTGGGCAACACTCCCGATCCCGTTCCTCATTCTCGGAGCTTGGATCTACTCCAAGGACGCGCGCTACCGCCACAAGGCCCAACGCGATGCCACTTCCGACCTCAATTCTCTGCTCCATGACAACATCTCGGGCATTCGCCAAATCAAGTCCTATGCCGCGGAGAAGGACGAGCTGGCGCACTTCAATTCGCTTTCGGCAAAGGTGCGCCAGTCTTCCCTGCGCTTGATGCGTTGGTGGGCGGTCTACAACCCCTCCATGTCTTTCATCCAAATGCTCGGTTACTCACTCGTGCTTTTCTTTGGAGGTCGGGAAGTGATCAACGAGCAGATGGAGTTGGGCGATCTGGTGATGTATTTTCTGCTGCTCTCTCTCTTCTATGAACCCGTCAACAATCTCCGCCAACTCAACCAGCTCTTTCTCTCCTCGCGAGCAGCGGCTGATCGGGTGTTTGAGATTCTGGATTCTGAAAACGAACCCAATCTGGAAAATGCCAAAGCTCTCCCGAATGATTTCGCGGCACAGGTCGAGTTCAAGGATCTCTCGTTCTCGTATGGCGACGACTCCCCCACCCTAACCGACGTCAATCTTCAGGCGTTGCCTGGTCAGACGGTCGCTCTGGTAGGGCCGACTGGCGCAGGCAAGTCGACGATCGTGAACCTCTTGCCACGATTTTACACTTATCAGAAGGGCCACATTCTCATCGATGGCCACGAGCTGGCGGAGTTGGACAAATCCTCGTTGCGCGAAAACATCGGCTACGTGACGCAAGAAGCCTTCCTCTTCAATGGCACCGTGCGGGACAATCTCCTTCTTGCCCGTCGCAATGCAACCGAAGAGCAATTGTGGGCCGCTCTCTCCAACGCTTGCTGCGAGTCCTTCGTGAAGGCCTTGCCCCAACAACTCGATACCAATGTGGGAGAACGGGGGGTGAAACTCTCCGGCGGCGAGAAGCAACGCTTGTCCATCGCACGCGCACTTTTGAAAGACCCGCCCATCCTCTTGTTAGACGAGGCTACTGCCAGCGTGGATACCGAGACCGAGCACCTCATTCAGACAGCCTTGGACCGTCTCATGCAGAATCGAACGGTATTCGTCATCGCCCACCGGCTTTCCACCATTAAAAATGCCGACCGTATCTATGTGTTGGATCAAGGCCGGGTGGTCGAGCAGGGTACGCACGAGGAATTACTCCAACTGGGCGGGCTCTACGGGGAGCTTTCGAAAAAGTCGTTTCTCGACGAGGACCAGAATCCGTAATTGAAGCCCACCCCGGCCGGTGCCATCCTGTCGACAATGAATCGCTCGCTTGCCCTGCTGGTCGTCCTTTTGGTTGTCGCAGTCTTGGGTGGATTCTTTTTACTAAAGGAAAAACCGCCAACAGGGCAGGCTCCTCCCTCTCCAACACCGACTGTCCCTCGTCCGGAATCCTACACGACCGGTCCGGCTTCCCGCGACGGCATCGGCAAATTCTATTTGGGGCGCGAGATCGCCCATGTGATGGGCCATCAAGCGATCAATTGGCTGGAGCGTGACAACCGCGAGGCTGAAGAAGCGCCCTCTGCCGCAATTTCCGCTCTCGAGATTCAGCCAGACGACGTCATCGCCGATATTGGGGCAGGCTCGGGATATTACACCTTTCGACTGGCTCCGCTCGTTCCCCGAGGGAGGGTGATCGCGATCGATATCCAACCCGAGATGATTGAGTTCCTCACCAACCGGGCCCGGGGCAAAGGAGTCAAGAATGTGCAACCCCATCTCAGCACCATCACTTCTCTTGAATTGCCGCCCGAGTCTCTCGATTCAGCCATTCTCGTCGACGTTTATCACGAATTCTCTCACCCTGTTGAGATGCTCGCCTCCCTGTATTCGGCATTGAAACCAGGGGGAAGACTCTTCTTGTTGGAGTATCGAGGGGAAGACCCCGAGGTTCCTATCAAACCGCTCCACAAGATGACCGAGGCTCAAGCAATCAAGGAAATGAAAGCCTCAGGTCTAGAGCACGTCAAAACCCTCCACCACCTCCCTTGGCAACACCTCATGATCTTCGAGAAGTAGAACAACTCCGAAGCATTAAAAAATCGCTCACCTCAATCCATTCGGATCCCGGCAGCAGACTAAGCAACCACCTGCTCCAGCTTGATCCCGTAAGTTTCGGCAATTTCAGGAGCGTCGGACGCTTTATACACCTCGCGATAGTAGACCTCCTTGATTCCGTAGGCGCAGAGAGTCTGCATGCACGCAGTGCAAGGCATGGTGGAAGTCGCCACGATCTTGGCCTCTCCTCGCTTGAAAAGACTGCAAAGGTTGATCTCGGCGTGCAGCATGAACTTCTGCCTCTTGTCCCGATCATCCCAGAAACCCTCGGGGGCATCAAATCCCGGGGCCAATCCGTTATAGGCAGTGGCGATGACACGGTTGTCAAAGTCCAACGCGGCGGCGCCAACTTTGCGGAACGGATCCTCCGAGCGCAGGCTGGCAACCTCGGCCAACGCCATCGCGTATTGCGGTATCGTGATGCGGTCACTCATCTCCGGCAGTCTCACGATCTTTCTGCAACAACCAAGCAGAAATCTGCTCAGGATCGTCAGTTCGCTCACGGCAACTTGCTCCTTTGCCGAGAAAGGTCATCACTCCTTCACCAACTACTAGATAGCCTGTAAATTCGCTCACTGAACCCTGAATCCCAGTCACGATCAGACTGCCTTCGCGTTTTCGCCATACCAGACCAATTCCACTACTCCGAGAGACTGACAGTGAGCATCACCGAATCGTAGTCATCCTCCAACCTCTGCACGAAGTGGTTCCGCTCTTCCCCATCGAAGAAGCCTCCACAGTGTCGAAGGCTCTGTTCGCCGCGGCCAAGCAACGCGCCTCTTGCAATACCATCCTGGCTTCGGCCAATGAGGCCGTTCCTCAACCCGTCCCCCCCAGAATCTAGTCCTCTGTCGCTGGCGACAAGAAATAGGGTGTCTTTTCTCCCGTCAGACGGTTGGGCTCACGCTTCTCATCCGCAACCGACTGACTTCCAAAGAGGAGTGAAAAGAGGACAAAGTGACGGAGATGAGACAGTTTCTTCATCTTTTTACCTCCATCGGTGAACAATAGCAGGAGCAAAGGGTCTACTTTTCTGAATGCACTCGTTCACGCGAGACATTCAACAAAGGGTGAACAGTAGTTTTTCAGCCCCAGACGACCAGCAGTCCGTCTGGCCAGTTGATGAACTCACGGTCGCGGGGGGCTTCGGCCTCCCGCGATTCGCATTTGGAGACCTGACCCTTAAAATAATCCCCACCCTTCCAAATCTCCATCTTACAGCCTTGCACCGCGCCCCACTCAAGGCTAAGCAGTTCGCCGCAACATGCTCGAAAACATCAGAAAATACACAGGCCTCTTCATCGTGGTTCTTGTTCTCATCTTTGTTGGTCTTGTTTTTCTTCAAAGCAACATGAGTGGACGAGGTCCTAGCAGCGGGCCCATCATGGTGAAGACCAAGGATAAGACCTATGCCTACAAAGACGTGCAAAAGGCGGAAAACGAAATTCGCCTCGGCCAACGCATTCTCCAGACCTCCATCCAGAACGGCTCTTTTGACACCTATGGCGACATTTCCCAGTATCTGGGGACTCTCGAAGGCGGCGGCAATGAAGAGATGACCAAGCGCTATCTGGTGCATCGTGAAAACTTCAACCGGGCCCGGAAAGAGTTCGGTCTCTACCCCAGCAAAGAAGAAATCGACCTCTATCAACGCGAGAAAGTCTTCACCGGTCGCGACGGAGTCTTCGATGACGAGTCCTACAACCAATTCACCGACAAAGGTCTGCGCAATCTCGGCATGACCATCAACGACCTCAATGACTTTATTGGCAACCTCCTCGCCTTTAAGGAATTCACCAACATTCTTGGTGCTGGCGTAGTCGCCAATGAGGAAGCCGCGCAAGAAAGCTTCATCGCCAACAGCCAGCAGTTTACCCTTTCGACCCTCTCCCTCGACCTGGCCGACTTCAAAAAAGACATCAGCCCCACCGATGAAGAGGTCAAAACTTACTGGGAAGAGAACAAAGGGCGCTACGAGACCGAGGCCAAGCGCCGCTTGACCTACTTCACCGCAGCCCCCGACTTCGACGCCGCATTGGCCAAGAAGAAAGAGGAAGAAGCGGGCAAGGAAAAGACTCCTGCCGAAGAAGCGGCCGATGCCGAGAAAACTCCCGAGCAAATCGCTGCCGACGACAAGGCCAAAGCCGAGAATCTCACTTTGACACCCGAGGAACGCAAGAAGCTGGTCGATGAACTCGGTCTCACCATCGAGGAAAACATCTGGGTGGTCCTCCAGGGACAAATCGACAACGGCGCGAAGAAGGCCGAAATCGAACCCCTTGCCGAGGAATTCGGTTATGAGGTCAAAACCACTGAACTGCTCCCCATCAGCGAACTCCCAGCCGAGATTCGCGGTCCGGTGCGAGGCACGCAAACCACAGTCGAGCAGGAACTCCTCGACGCGAGCCTGAACAGCGACAACGTGATGGATACTCTCAGCGAAATCCTTGGTGTTGGACAAGAAAGCTGGCTGATGTATCGCGTCGACGAAGCGGTCGAGCCCACCGAAAAGACCTTCGAGGAAGCCAAGGAAGACGCCAAGAACGACTTGGTGCAAAAGAAGGCTGAAGAAGCACTCAAGGCTGCTATCGAATCTGCTCGCGAAGAGGTTGCGAAGGCACTCGCCGATGGCAAGCCCCTCAATGAAGCTGCTGCCGAGCAGAATCTGAAGCTCGCCGAGCACCTCACCTTCACCGCCAACGGACAAGTGCCCAGCGAACCCAATCCCCGCGATATTTTCCGTCTCGCCTCCCAGACAAAGACTGGTGAGATTTCCTCAGCCGAGGTCATCGAGCCTCTGATGGACCGCGGCGTATTCGTCTTCGTCAAAGAGCGCACCTTCGAAGAGAACGAACAGAACAAGGCTGGTCTCACCCGCGCGGTTTCCACCCAGCAGCAAGCTCTCCGCATGGCTCTGGTTCAGCACTGGTTCACCGCTCAATTCGATGAGTCCGAGGTGGAGCTGGTCACCCTGAAGAACTGATGAGCGAGCGCGACACGGCCTTCGACCAAGCCAACACCCATCTGGCGGTTGGCGAATTGGAGCAAGCGGAGGCCTGTTATCGTGAAGCGGTGGCCGCCGACCCCGAATTCTTCGACGGTTGGCATGCCCTCGGCATGACCCTCATGAAGCAGGGCAAAATCAAAGAGGCCATCGGTTGCGGTTTGCAAGCCACCACCCTCGAGCCCAACGACTTGCTTGCCTGGACTGCTCTCTCGCAGATGTATGTCCAGGATCAGCAGATTGCAGAAGCGGAATTCGCCAAAGGCAACGCCCGCATCCTTTCCCTCGGCGGGAAAGTCAAAAAATAGCCTCCTCCCCTCCTTCAAAAGAAGGACCGCGAGTGCCCTCACTCGCCCAAACGAACCGTCCTTCCCCAACCGACCCTTCTTGCAAAGAGCTAGCCAGCGGGAAGAGTCTAGGCACTCGCGCTCCGCTGGAACTTTTCCACTAAGCTCGATGAATCAATGAGGAACCGGCCTCAAGCGCGAACTTTGCCCTCGAACTCGTTGTGCCTCCGGGCTGCAGCACGTCGCTAACAATGCGATAATCACTAATCCAACTCTCCTGAGTCAGAGAGCAAAGGGTGTAACCACGTTCGCGATTGTAGAACCTCAGGCAGGGATTACTGCCGAACAACTCCTCCGTATCACTAGGAACCTCCACCCCGTTTCCGCCACTCGAGATTGATGTGCACACGAACTCACTGGCCACCACCGCTTGCTCGGACTTGCGGTCGTCAAAGCGCAGCTCATTGGCCCAGTTCGCGTGGATGTCGCCAGTCAAGACCACCGCATTCGGCACCCGACGCTCTGCAATGTAGCGCAAGAGACGCTCGCGCTCGGCGAGATAGCCCGGCCACTGGTCCATGGAGTAAAGCTGCCCATCATCCTTGGTGAAGCCGACCATCCCCATCATCACCTGCTGGGCCAGCACGTTCCAGGTTGCCTGCGAACTATTCAAGGACGCAGTCAACCAGTCAAACTGCCTTTCCCCTAACAAGGTATTACGCGGTCCGAAGGCCTCCGCATTGAGCGGGGACTTGCGATCCCTATTTGGCTGATCGCTGCGATACTGGCGGGTATCGAGGACATTGAACTCCGCCAAACGACCGAAAGACGCCTTGCGGAAAAGCTGGAGATGGGCGCCCTGCGGAAGAGAGCGCTTACGCAAAGGCATGTTCTCGTAGTAAGCCCGATAAGCGTTCGCACGCCGCGCGAGGAAATGAGCGGCGGGAATCCCTTTCTCCTCGGAAATTAGGTTCGCATAGTTGTTATCGAATTCGTGATCGTCCCAAGTCACAAACCACGGGCAGGCGGCATGCATCTTTTGCAAGGACGGGTCGCTCTTGTACTGCGCGTAGCGAGCCCGATACTGGTCGAGACTCTCAATTTCCTTTCCTTGATGGGTGCGCACCTTTCCGTTTCGCCCCGCCTCGTATTCATAAATGTAATCCCCGAGATGAAAGACCAGGTCGACCTCCTGCTCGGCCATATCATCGTAGGCGGAGAAGTAGCCTTGCTCAAAGTTCTGGCAGGAGGCAAAGGCGAAGCGCAGCTTGTCGGGACTGGCATCGGGGCGCGGCAAGGTGCGGGTGCGACCCACCGGACTGGTGGCATCACCACTGCGGAAGCGATAGTAATACCAGCGATCAGGGGCGAGAGACTCCAACTCCACGTGCACCGAGTGACCCAGCTGCGGAGTGGCTAGGACCTTGCCGGAGTCGACGAGGGAGCGAAAGGCCTCGTCGTCGGCAACTTCCCAAGAAACCTCAACCGGACGGCTTGGCATTCCCCCTCCATCTTCCAGTGGGCGCGGCGCCAAACGCGTCCACAGCACCACTCCCCGATGATCCGGATCACCCGAAGCGACTCCGAGAGTGAAAGGGTAGTCTTTGGGAGTCTTTTCGCTCTGACCAAAAGCGCGCTGACCCAAAAGAGGAATGGCCGCCAAAGAGGCCCCGTAGGAAAGAAGAAGACGTCGGGAAAAAGCACCATCCTGGCGCAGAAGTTTATCAAGCGTTGCAAAATCGGGCATCCCTCGAATCAAACAAGTCACAGAAATGCAAACGATGCTCGAATTGCGACGATACTGTCGCCAAGTTCTCGCTCAAGGTTCGGGAGATACAATCGCGAGAGAAGTCCTTTTCAACGCTCAGGTGCGGCAGTTCGAATTCAATATGGGCGCAGAAGTCGGGCAGGAAAGCTTGAGCGGCCGTTCGGAAAGCCCGCAGAAACGAGCGGACGAAAGAAAAAAGAGAGAGAGTAGCCCCACGAGGACTCGAACCTCGAAATACTGAACCAAAATCAGGTGTGTTACCAATTACACTATGGGGCTGTCTAAAAAGCGTTTCTCAACGCGGGGCGAGGGATTTACCGAATCCTCGACAAGAATCAACTACGAAATGCACTCAATCGCAAACTCGCTGACAAAAAGTCGTCGATTCGCGTCACATTCTCCCCTCATCCTTACCCACACAAACCTTGACCTTACGGGCGGAAGGCCAGAACCTGCCCGCAAATCATGGATTACGGCTATCTCATCGCCAAGCGGCGCGCACGGTTCGACGAAATTGAAACAGCAATGTCCGAGCCAGACTTTTTTTCGGACCAAGAGCGCTCAACCACCCTTTCGCGCGAACATCAGTCGATCAAAAAGGTTCTCGGCATGTGGGAGGAATATCAGCGTCTCCTCACTGAACTGGAGGACAATCGCGAGCTCGCCAAGGGCACTGATGAACTGGCCGAAATGGCCGCTGAAGAAATTCCTCAGTTGGAAAAGGACATCGAGCGGCTTGGCTCGGAGGTGCAATACGCCCTTCTCCCGCGCGACCCCTCCGAGGAACGCAACGCCCTTCTCGAGATTCGCGCCGGTGCCGGTGGCGACGAGGCCTCCCTTTTTGCGGGTGAACTTCTCCGCCTTTATCAAAATTACGCTTCCAGCCGGGGTTGGAAGACCCAACATCTCGACTCCTCTCCCTCCGACGTTGGCGGCTTCAAGGAGGTCGTCATCAAGGTCACCGGCGAAGAGGTCTTTCGCTATCTCAAGTATGAATCCGGCGTTCACCGGGTTCAGCGGGTTCCTGCGACCGAAACCCAGGGGCGCATCCACACCTCCACCTGCACGGTGGCCGTCATGCCCGAGGCGCAGGAGGTCGACGTCGTGCTCAAGCCCGAGGACCTCCACATCCAGGCTACTCGATCCGGCGGTTCCGGCGGTCAGCACGTCAATACCACCGACTCCGCGGTCCAGATCACCTATTTGCCCACCGGCTTGCAGGTCAAATGTCAGGACGGACGCTCCCAAGCACAGAACAAGGCGCTGGGCCTCGAAATTCTGCGCTCGAAACTTTACGAAATCAAAGTGCAGGAAGAAGCCGAGAAGCATGCCTCCCACCGGCGTTCGCTTATCGGATCCGGCGACCGTTCCGAAAAGATCCGCACCTACAACTTTCCCCAAAGCCGGGTCACCGACCACCGCGTGAACTACACTTCCCACAATATGGAAGGCATTATGCAGGGACAAATCAATGAGTTTACCGATGCTCTGCAGAAGGCCGAGATGGAGGAAAAGCTCGCGGAAGCCGAATCAGAAAACAGCCAAGCATGAGCACACTCACAGTCATCGACCACCCCTTGGTCAAACACAAGCTGACCATTCTCCGGGATGTCGCCACCCCCTTCCCCACCTTTCGCCGCGTGCTCCGCGAGACCACGTGGCTGCTGGCCTACGAGACCACCCGTCATCTACGGGTCGAGTCGGGAACGGTGGAGACCCCGCTGGAGGAGATGACTGCGCATAGCCTGCCCAACCCCGCTCCCTGCCTCATATCAATTCTACGAGCGGGCAATGGCCTCGTCGATGGCTTGATGGACGTGATGCCCGAGGCTGCAGTCGGCCACCTCGGCCTCGTTAGAAACCCCAAGACTCTTTTACCCGAGGAGTATTACTGCAAGCTGCCCTCCGAGATCGAAAAGCGCCAGGTCATCCTCGCCGATCCCATGCTGGCCACGGGAGGCAGCACCATTGCCGCCATCGACCGCTTGCGCGAAAAGGGCGTGCGAAATCTCGTCTTTCTCTCCCTCCTGGCCGCTCCCGAGGGAGTGGAGGCCCTGCAAAGCGCGCATCCCGATGTCCCCATCTTTACCGGCGCGCTGGATCGTGAACTCAATGAAAAGGGCTACATCCTCCCGGGTCTGGGCGATGCCGGAGACCGCATCTACGGCACCGAGTAGCCCATCCGGCGACAAAAAAGCCCATCCGGCGACCTAAAGGCCCATCCGGCAGGGATCAGCGCGAAACAGGAATGACCTGAATTCCTTTCGGAAGCTTCGCTCGCTCCCCCTCCCGTTCGATTCCCTTGAGATCACTCAGGGTTCGACGGGATTCTGCGAGCTCTTCCGCGCTGATCCTGCGGATTTCGTTATCCTTCTTTACCTTGGAGACCGCAACATATCCCGCGGGCACGGAAATAGCCAAGAATAGGGTCACGATATGGTTCATAGGTTAGAAGCAAGTAGCAAGTGCACGCACTTTAAATAAGTTAACAAAAATATCAAGAACTCTTAATTAAATATTTGAAATCACGTTAAGCTCCTCCCCAACCTTCCGTTTACAAAAATCCCAAAAGAGAAGATTTTCGGTAAAATCAAACCTCCCTGCCGCTAACCCAATGAGATGAAATGGTTTCTCCTCCTCTACCTGTCCACCCTCGCCCTGCTTCCAGCCAAAACGATCGAGGTGTTCGTGGCCCTTTGTGACAACAAGACCCAAGGCATCGTTCCCGTGGGAGCCAAGATCGGCAATGGTGATGACGCCCCGAACAATCTCTACTGGGGCTGCTCGGACGGCATGAGCAGATACTTCAAGAAGAGCAAAAAGTGGAAACTACTCAGCTCCACCAATCCCGACAAAACGTATCTCATCGAGACCCTGGAGTTCCAACATATTGGGACCGACACCCGTCTCACGGCGCACGCCTATCGGGGCAGCGAGATGAAGAAGTGTCTCGAAGATTACTTTGCGGCCCTCCAGTCGGGCGGCCCCGACAAACTCGTCGCTTTCATTGGCCACAACGGCTTGATGGACACCTCTCCCACTCTTCCCGAACAAACCAAAACAGCTAAAAAGCAAACCCCAACAATTGTTCTTTGTTGCATTAGTGACCGCTACTTTGCCCCCCACTTTCAACGCTATCAGGCAAATCCCCTGCTTCTCACCAGCCAATTGATGTATCCCGGTTCTTTCATCCTTCACGATGCCATCGAAGTTTGGCTGAAAAACGGCAAGCCGGACGACTACCTCCAAGCAGCAGCTGCCGCCTACGCCAAAAACCAGAAAATCAGCACCAAGGCAGCGAAAACCATCTTTTCGCTAGGGCTGTGACCAGCGCTCACGCAGAAGGAGCAACCGCTTTAGATGCACCTCTGGTTCAGCCCCGTCGCAGTGATTGGGAAGCACTCCCTCCAGCTCCAGGGCCAAAGCGGTCTCGATGCTTTTCCGCGCCAAACGGGAATTTTCATTAAAAAATGGCGGGGGAAGATGGGAAAAACCAGCGAAGCTAGCAAAGAGGTCCCCGCAAAACAGGAGCTTACGCTGGGCACAATAGAAGCCAGAATGCCCTGCGGTATGACCCGGTAATGAGATCACGCGAAGCCCCTCCCAAACATCGAGTTCATCCTCCGGCTCGAGAAGGTGAGTCGAGTCAAAGGGGCGGAACCCAAAGACCCGTTTCCCGCAGGCCTCAAGAGCAGCAGTCACCCGCCCCGGGCCTCTATAGCTCGCAGCGCCCTGATAGTGCGCTTGATCAGCCCTGGGAGCAGCCACCCACGCCCCAGTATCCTTAACGAGTTGAGCGACATTGAGAATGTGGTCGAGGTGACCATGCGTTAAAAGGATACCGACAACGGGCTCATCTTCCCAACCTCGCTTCCGCAAACCCCTTCGGAGTTGCGCCGGTCCACCAACGAAACCTCCGTCGATGAGAAAAAGTCCCCGCGAATCGCGCAGAACATAGAAATTCACACCAAGGGAGCGAATTGGTAACACATCCCTTTTCATCGAACACTAGGGAGAGAAAGGATGAAAATGGAGCCGGCTAACGGATTCGAACCGTTGACCTACTGATTACAAATCAGTTGCTCTACCAACTGAGCTAAGCCGGCCACTTCTCTTGCGAGAATCCCTTTCGGGGGCGGGGAGTATGCATTTTCTTTTGACCTCCGCAAGACCAAAGAGAACCCTATTTTCAATCATTTTTGCCAAGCTTGCTCCACGGGGTTGACCCCGCCCTCTCGGAGAGGCATGGACGGCTCTGTCAGTCCCATGAATCCTTCCCCACGTCGCAACCTATTTCGAGAAGCCGTCCACTTGGGCTGGGGTGGCGCGAAGGAGAATATTCTCCCGGGACTGGCCCTCTGGGTCGTCGGACTCGCCCTCGTCATTTGCTACTATCGCTTCGAGCCCGTAGCTCAATCCTTCGACCTCATCGGGGATTTGAAGGACCGCACCTCGCCCTGGTTCGCGATGATTTCGACCGCGATCTTTGGCAGCTTGGTTCCCTGGTTAGTAGGTGCTCTCTTTCTCCCCAAAGAGAAAAGGCTCCCCATCCGGCGGGTGCCCCTCCTTTTCCTCTTCTGGGCCATTCATGGCTGGCAAGTGGACAAGCTCTATGAACTGCAGTCCGTGGTCTTCGGCAGCGAGCTGAAGACCTCCACCATTTTCTTTAAGACCGTAGTCGATCAGTTTCTCTGGAGCCCCTTTCTCGCGACTCCCCAGGTGCTACTCTTCTATCTCTTTAGCGAGCAAGACCACTCGGCGCGCCGTTTCAAGCTGGCCCTGCAGCGCAAGAGTTTCCTGCAGCGCCTCATTCCACTCTTGCTGACCAACTGGGTGGTCTGGATTCCTTCGGTGGCTCTGATCTACCTCTTTCCCCTCCCCCTACAGCTCCCGTTGATGAACCTCATCCTCGCAATCTGGTGTCTCATCATCAGCTTCTTTGCCAAGAACGCTTGAGCCCAAGCGGAGACTCCTTACAAAAAATCACACGATTGGTAATTCAATCCCCCATTGGGTTGGGTTAAAGGAAACCCCTCAAATGACCGAACTCTACCTCATTCGCCACGGCGAAACGGAATGGAACCGCGCGGGACTCTGGCAGGGACACGAAGACTCCCCTCTCACCGAAAACGGGGTCGAGCAGGCCGAATGCCTTGGCGAGCGCTTTGCCAAAGAAGGCATCCGCTTCGATGCCATCTACACCTCCGACCTGGGACGCTCCCACAACACCTGTAAGCTGCTGGTCGAGCCTCTCGGCCAACTCGACGAGATTCAAATCGACATCGGACTTCGCGAACGGGCCTTGGGTCCCCTGCAAGGGCTCACCTTCGAGCAGATTCAGGAACAATTCCCTGACGACGCCGAGCTGCACGCCTCCGGCGACCCTCACTACGCCCCGGAAGGTGGGGAATCCTGGGCTGACACCTTCGCCCGCTCCTCGGCAGCGCTGCGCAAAATCGCGCGCCGTCATGATGGCCAAAAGGTTCTCGCAGTCTCTCACGGCGGAGTGATCGGCATGGCTCTGCGCGACGCTCTTGGGCTCAACCTCTTGCCGCCGCGCCGCTTCCAATTGCCAAATACTGCTCTCAATATCTTCAACTACGATAACCACAATTGGAACCTGCGCACTTGGGGCGACACCGCTCACCTCAAGAATGTGACGGTGCTCGATGAAGTCGTAAAATGAACCCTCCTTCCGGAAAACAACCCGCCAATAACAAAAAAAAGACCCCGGGCTGCTTTGGCTGGGGCTGGTGCGCTTTTAGCTCCATCTTTGTGTTAGCGGGTCTCTGGATGACCTTTCAGGAGCTCAGGCTCTGGACCTACGAGGAGGTCCCCTGCCAGGTGCAGAAATTCGAGATTCTCGACGAAGCTTCCAATGACGAGCCTTTCTCGGCCCGCGTTCAGTTCACCTATCAACACAACGGGCAGCAATACACCGGCAACCGCCTGACCGCCAACGAAGGCCGGCACGAAGACTACGAACACTATGTCGAGCTCGAGCAAGAAGTCCGAGCGCGCGGCACCTGCTTTCTCAACCCTGATCAGCCTTCCGAATCCATTCTGCAGCGCAGTCGCGGAGCAGTCTGGGGGGGCATCGCCTTCACCCTCTTTGGCAGCTTCTTTGTCGCGATTGGAGTCTTCATCATCAAGGCCTCCAAAGATGAAAGCAAAGCCCTCTCGGCCAAAGGGAGCAGCAAAGAGTTCAAACACAGAGGCACAATTGCAGCTGCTTTCTTCGGGATCTTTGCCCTGGCCGGCGTGGGGGTGTTCTTCGGCAGCACCCTGCCAATGGCTCGTAAAGCTCTTTCGCTGCGGAGCTGGGAGCCGACCCCTGCCACCGTCATCTGGAGTAGAGTCCGCTCCCACGATTCCGACGACGGCACCACCTACAGCCCCGACATCTTCTACCGCTATCGCTATCAGGACCAGGAACACCGCTCCAACACGTTTAGCCTGAGTTCAGGGAGCTCCAGTGGACGGAGCAGCAAGCAAAAGATCGTCGACCAATATCCACGAGGCAAGGAGTTCACCTGTTACGTGAACCCCAAGAAGCCTTGGCAAGCGGTCGGGCAGCCGAAGCTGGGATGGTCCGTCCTCATTATGCTCTTGCCCCTCCCCTTCCTCGCGGTGGGTTTCGGAGGAGTCTGGTGGTCACTCAAGAAGAGCCGGGAGCTCAAGTCACCGGCCTTGCCCGAACGAAAAGGTCATCTTCCCGCCCGCTCGCAACCGGGCAAAGGCAACCAAAAGCTCAAGTCCAGCAACCGGAGCATGAACTTTTTCGGGCACCTCATCTTCGCTCTGTTCTGGTGTGGGATCGTGAGCGTCTTTGTGGTGGTGGCTTGGGGAAAGTGGGCCAGCGGCCACCCGGAATGGTTTCTCAATATATTCCTCATTCCCTTTATTCTGGTCGGCCTCATCGCCCTGCTCAGCCTCCCCTACTCCTTCCTCGCCATCTTCTCTCCCCGCTTCGACCTCTCGGTCAAAGATGAGGATTTGCGCCCGGGCATCGCGACCAAGTTCCGGTGGAAGCAGACCGGCGGCAGCGGCCAGCTCACCGAGATGACCATCACCCTCGTCGGTCAAGAAGAGGCCACCTACCAACGGGGCACCGACCGCAGCACCGCAACCTCCATCTTCTATCAGAAGGACCTCTTCACCACCACCAGCCTGCCCTCCATGCTGCAGAGCGAGTGCGACCTCATTTTCCCCCACGATGCCCTGCCCACTCTCAAAGGCGAACACAACAGAATCCGTTGGTATATCCGCATGCACGCTGCGGTCAAATCACGACCTGATGTCCGCGAACGGATTGACCTGATCCTGAACCCTCTCACCGAATCCGACTTCCGATGAGCACACCATCCCCAGGCGTCGAGATCGAGCTCGATCACTTTCACCACCAACCGTTTCAAGAACTCACCGGCCGGGTGCGCATCACCGGATCTCTCCCGGCCAAGAAGATGGAATTGCGCGTCTTTTGGTTCACCCGAGGACGTGGCGACGAGGAGGCCAAGGTTCTTCACCGGCAGGAAATCAGCCCCCACGACTCGCTCGTTCCCTTCGCATGGAAACTCCCGCCCGCGCCCTACAGCTTCGCGGGTAAGCTGATTACGCTGGCGTGGGCCGTGGAGGTGGTGGATGAGAAAGAGCAATCCCTCGACCTCGTGCCCTTTCTCCTTTCTCCCAGCGGGGAAGAGATGCAACTCGAGGCTCTCAAGGACTCCACTCCCAAGGGAAAGGTCGCCATTTTCTCGGTCGAGAGGAATTCATGAAGGCCCACCTCAATCCTTTCGCTCCCGACCGAATTCAACGACGGCTCCCCTTCGATCCCACTCTCTCGGGCACCACGTGGGAGGCCATCGAGAGTCGTTGGGAAAAGCTTTCCCGCAGGGCGGCAGTGCGAGGACATCACGGCAGCGGAAAAACCACTTTTCTCGATGCCTTTGCCCAGCGCCTGCAACCCCGCTTCCGAGTGGAACGCCTTTTCCTCCACCGGGATTCACGACAACTCGATCAGGAACAGCGACAACTGTTAGAGTCCATTCGCGGTCAACAGGATGTCATTCTCTTTGTCGATGGCGAGGGGCACCTTGCTGGTTCCGAGCGGAAGGCTTTGCGCAAATTGAGCCTCACCCTGGGTGGCTACCTCGCGGCCCGTCATCACCTTTCCCGTCTTCCCACCCTTCTCCATCTCAAAAGCGATCCCCTGCTGGCCCAGACCCTGTTAGAAAAAATCGAACCCGCAGCTTCCCGCGAACTGCACGAGAGTCTTCCCGCCATTTTCCGGAAAAAGAATGGGAACTTGCGGGAACTCTGGCTTAGTCTCTACGACAACTATGCGAACGAAACTGACCACGATCGGGCTTCTTCTGCTCAGCCTCCTGAGTCTCAACGCGCAAGAAGCTAACCTCTCCCCGGGCCAACCGTTTCCCTCCCTCACCCTGCCAACCGCAACGGACCACAGCGCCCTGAGCACCGACTCCTTTCTCGGCAAAAAATCGCTCGTCCACTTCTTTGCCTCCTGGTGAGCAGGTTGTCGCAAGCACGTGCCCGGGTGGCACGACAGAACGAAGAACCTCGTCGCGGACGGAAAGTTGCAAGTCTTTGGCATTGCGCCAGAGCAATATGGCGACCGCATGGCGCTCTTCCTGCAGTGGAAGAAAATGGACTTTCCCGTGCTGATGGATCCCTTGAACGTCTTGGGAGTAACCGCAGTACCCATCACTCTCCTGGTCGATGAAAGTGGCGTCATTCGCTACCTCCGACCCAAGCCCCAAGACCTCGCAACCTTCCTCGAAACCGATTATCCCGAGACCAAACGAAGCAGTCAGCCACCCGCACGAGCGCCTCACATCGAACAGGCGCTGAAAGCCCTGCAAAGCGGAAAAATTGCCGAGGTCAAAGAAGCGATGGCCTCCTATCGGAAGGTCGTTGAGGCCAACAAGGCGAGCCCCGCAGACCTCTTTCACCTCGGGGTTCTGCACCGCTGGTGCTACGATCACGATCCCAGTGACAGCGCCCAATTTCAAGACGCGGTCGACCACTGGCAGGCCGCTTTGCAAGAGGTTCCCGGCCAATACATCTGGCGACGACGAATCCAGCAATTCGGTCCCCGCCTCGATAAGCCCTACCCCTTCTACAATTGGATCGAGGAGGCCCGTGGGGAAATCTCAGCTCGGGACGAAGCCCCCTTTCCATTGCTCGTCGAGCCGTCTGGTTCCGAAGTCTCTTCGCCCCGCAGAAAAAACGAACAAGCGGATTCACCCAAAACATTTCCTGACCCAGGGCAGCGCCTACCGGATTCAGGAACAGCCCTGCAAGTGTCCGTCACCCTCATCCCGCACACCGATCAGAAAGAGGAGCGCAGGTTGCACCTCCGACTGCAGCCAACTGGCAGCAATCATTGGTCGAGTGACGCGCAGGAGGCCAGCCTCTGGTTGGTTCCCCAAGAGGGAGAACCGATCCTTTTGACTGATCAACCCAGCCCCCTCACCAACGGCAAAGACACCTCCAGCGAAGCCCGCACTTTGGAGGCCGACCTCTCGCGTAAGCCTGACGAAGACAGTCGCTTGGTCCTCTTTTTTTCCCTGTGTGAAGACGAGCAAGGAGTCTGTCGCTTCCTTAAGAAAGAGATTTCCCTCACGGAAAAGAGCCATCCCTAAGGCTCCTTTTTCAGCGGTTCCGATAGGCCCGACCGGCGAATCCCGACGGCTCATCGCCCAATACAAACAAAGCCGTCGCCCACGCATCAGCTTCCGCACACGTAGGCATCACCACCGTTACTGAGCGGAACTCGCCACCGACCTGCTGTCCGGTTCTCCCATCTTTCAGGTGGCCTGGCTGGTGATAATTTCCGCTCGTTGCGAGACATTCATTGTGGAGGGTTAGGGTGCGGGCGAGGTCTGCGCTGGTCGGGTCAGGACTCTCCACTCCCACCTGCCACCCCTCTCCGTCAGGCCCGTCTCCCCGCGCGATAATCTCCCCTCCGAGCTCGAAGACAAAGTCGCTCAGACCAACCTCACCCAGCAATTCTCCCACTCGATCGACCGCCCAACCTTTGGCCACGCCGCCCAAGTCCAGCCCGCCATCCCAAGCAATATCAAAGGCCCCGTCGCTTGCCTCGCGGATTTGTTCGCTCAGGGTCAGTAGATCTCGCATCTCGGATGACATCTCGCTTTCTCCGCGCTCGATTCGGGAGACTTCGCTCACCTCCGACCAGTTGGAGAAACGCTTTTCCTGCGTGAGCAACAGACTCTCAATTTCGCTCTGCCACTCAGGCGCATCCCCTCCCCGAACGACCAACCGCCAGCTTGTCCCCATCGCAGAGCCTTGGGCCACCGAGAGTTCCGCTTCACTCTGCGACGGTCGGCAAGAGAGAAGTAGCGCTGCGAAGACAGCCAATAAAAGGAACTTCAAGCCATCCTCCCTGCTACCCATACTCCCAGCCATGCGATCAGAGCCAGCAATCCGGCCCAACCATCCCTTGGCTGAAATCGCCCCCGACTGGCCGTGAGATGCTCTAACAGGTAGCCTGTCGGGCATCCGTATTTACAGTAGGCTTTCGGAACAAAGAGAGACAGAACAAGTCCAAGAACCCAAATCACACTGGGGATAAGGGCATAAAAACCGACACTCCAGACATCAAAGGGTTCCACCGCCGAAAAGTCTCGTCGCAGTCCCATCGCGGCCAATAACACCACTGCCGTTAGAAGCAACCACCGCAGACTCTTCAAGCCCCGATGGGTGCGCGCTCCCGGCACCCAGCGCCACTTGGTCAATCGAAAGAGAATGCCCTGCGCCGCTCCGTGGGCGCACAACCGGGCGCAGTAGGCATTTTTCCCCGTGGTTACGGGCACCAAGACCGCCACCGCTGCCACCAACACCAAGCCCGGAAAACTTTCCCAAGGGAGCCCACCCCGACTCCATCCCACCAGCGAGCCCATGCCAATCATCACCCCCAGCCACAAACCTCCGACTGCGATGGCGGTAGCCTCCGTCACCCAGCGCACCCACTTGCGTCCCTTCCATCGGCTCCATCCCAAGCCCAGCGCAAGAGCCATCCAAGCGACCACCGACCAATCACGCCCCTGCCACCATGATGTCTTTGTCGGCTCGCGCTGCCATTCGCGTAGTAGGCCCCTCACCGTCTCGGCGATGGAACCCGCCGTCACCGTCGCTCCACTAACCGGAAAAATCAGGTCACCACCCCTTGGGTCCGAGGCCAACTCCGAAACTACCTTTCCCCGATAGGCCTCCGTCCACTTGAGCTCCTCTTGGACATCCAGGATGTAAGGCTCGTTGTCACGTGTTCCCTGCAGGCGGACATCCTCCACCGTTTCTCCCCGCGCATCCAGCAGGACCCAGACGTCCTGCGTGGCATTGAAGCCCCGGGCTTGTCCCGCGCGATTGCCGCTTCGCAGCAGGTAGCCCACTCGCTGACCAGCCCCATCTAACAACTCGTAGCTTCCCCGCCGCTCTGGAACAAATCGTAGTCGCTCCACCTCATCATTGCTTTCCTGAATGAGGGAAAGACTTGGCTCTTGATCGTAGAACCCCGCATCCGACTCCCCCAAGAAGCGGGCTCGCATCGCTTTGGCAATGGCCTCGCTAGTCAGGGTCGCGCCACTCACCACCACCGGTTCGCTTGGACTCTCACTGGCCCTGCGCCCCCTCCATTGCTTCCAGAAATCAGCTTCCCGCTCAATGCGAATGAGATGGCTTTCGGTGTCGGCTGAGTCCAGAACGCGCATCCCCTGAATGGCCCCTGCGGTATCGAAGACCACCAGTAGATTGGTCGCACCAGAATAACCCACAACCCCATCGGAAGCCGGACTGGTCATCGTCACCCATCCCAACACCGCCTCGCCCTCGCCCAAGATCTCGACGAGGCCTTCCTTTGCTTCGCCTAGTGCAGTGGCCTCGGGAACGACCACTTGGGCCTCCAAAAGCACACGCGAAGGCTCCCAAGGCGCGGACTCCTTCCCTTGGATCGCGTAGAATAGAGCTCCGCAAATCGCGGCAAGAACGGCGAGCCGGTAAGTCCCGACCCATCCCTTTCTTGTTCTTGCGGTTGCTCTCTCCACTAGGAAATGCCGAGCTTTTTCTCCATCTCTTCCAGCGGGACTCCCTTGGTCTCGGGAACCATCACCAACACCCACAGCAACTGCAGGACCATCATAAAGGCGAAGAATCCGAAGATGAATCCGGCGTCAAATTTCCCAATCGCAATGGGAAAGAGCTGGGACAACAGCGCTGCAAAAACCCAGTGAGTGGCACACCCAAAGGATTGACCGGCGGCGCGAAACGCATTTGGAAAAATCTCGGCAATGAAGACCCAAATCACCGCCCCCTGCCCCATGGCATGCGACGCGATGAAACCCAGTAGGCAAACGAGAACCAGTAGACTCAACCCACCCAGAACCTTCGACGCATCCTTCTTCGCGTTGTCCGCAATTTGGATCGCTTCCACAGTGCCCGGGCTTTTCAACGCCTCCAGCTTCTCTCCCTCATAGTTGGGCAAGTTGGTTGCCGCCACCAGCGCTTCTCCCGTGCTTTTCAGGGCCTCTGCAGCAGACTCTTTCTCTTCCTGCGTCACCGTGCGCTCGGCGACCGCCAGTTTCTCCACCTTTTCGGCCGCCCCCTGATAGTCGATAGCGGTCGATACGACCTTGAACCCCGGGAAGCTCAGAAAGGCCCAGGCGCAAACGCCTAACGAGACGATGTAACCAATAGAACCAATAAAGAGCAGACTCTTGCGTCCCAGGCGGTCGATCAGATAAAGCCCCACGAAAGTAAAAATCAGGTTCACGATCCCCAGCCAAATCGAAGCAGCCAGCGGATCCTCGATTCCAGCCAACCCCAGCAAGCGGGGAGCAAAATAGAGAATCACGTTGATGCCCGAGAGCTGATTGAAAAACGCGATCAGGAACGCGAGAATGAGAGGAATGCGCAGGCGTTTGAAGGGAATCTTGCCGGTCTTGGCTTCTGCTCCACTATGGGATTCGATCTCGTGGACCAGCGCCTCCAGCTCTTCCTCCGTGGCCTCAGGTCGCGAGAGCCCCAGCACGCGCTTGCCCTCTGCCCGGTCGCCCTTTTGAGTGATGAGCCAGCGGGGACTTTCCGGAATGCGGAGACACATCACGGCATAGATCACGGCCGGAATCGCCTCCACCCCCAGCATCCAGCGCCAGGCGGTTTCATCCAGAGCCTTCCCAATCAACCAATTGGAGAAAAAGGCCACTAGAATCCCGAACACGATGTTGAACTGGAACATCCCGGTCAGGCGTCCCCGCTTTTCCGCCGGAGCGATTTCCGAGATATACATCGGGCCCACCACCGTGGAGATCCCGACCCCGACCCCACCAATGAAACGAGCGATGGCGAAGGGGATGAGGTCATTGGAAAGCGCCGACCAAATTGCGGAGACAAAGTAAAGGATTCCGATCCAAAGAAGCGTCCCCTTTCGCCCGAATCGATTGGCGGGCCACCCCCCGAACATCGATCCCAGGACCGTCCCCCATAGGGCGGCCGAAAGAGCGAGACCATGCTGGGAGCCGCTCAGGTCCCACAGATCCTGAATCGTTTTCTCCGCCCCTGAAATAACGACGGTATCAAAACCGAAGAGAAAACCCGCCAACGCGGAAGTCAGAGCCCAGATGAAGAGTTGGTTACGTTTCATTGCGAGCGTGCCAGTGTTCCTTCTCGACTGAGATCCGACAATTCAATTTCCCGCATCGACGAAACTTCACTAGGTCGTGCTCCATTTTGACAAAGAGCTGCCGTTTTCGATCAATCACTTTTCCGGAAGTCGTTTTGACTCAGCTGGCTTTGTCGGCAGCTTCGAGGGCCTTCTCAAGTTCCTCGATGGTCGCGTAACGGTTCTCCCCGGGCTGAAGCATGAGGAACTTCAGCTCGGGCAAATAATCTTCGTAGACTTCGCGAGGCGTTGAATCCTTCACGGTGCAAATCGCAGCCGCCTTTCCAACCACCACTCCCATCATGCCGATGGTATTCATCACCCGAGTCGTCCCAAGAGCTTCGTGGGTCACACTAATATTGCGACCAGCAGTGAACAGGTTGGGCACGTTGCGAGAATAGAAACAGCGATAAGGGATGGCGTAACCGATCTTACGATCCACCGCCCGATTGTGAACCGCTCTGGAGATATAGGGATTCTCGGGTGCGCCTTTCGCGTAAGTCTGGTTCGGATAGTGCAAGTCAATGGACCAAGTGGTCAGCACGCAGGCGTCAGGAAACTCCTTCCCGCTCACAATATCTTCCTCTGTTAGAATGACGTCCCCCAGCACCTGTTGGGTCTCGCGAGTGCCACCGATGTGGGCCAGCCAGCTCAACTCTGCATTCGCAAATTCTTTCTTCTTGGGATCTCTCTTGGCATAGGCACCACCATTTTTCATCGCATTCCAGGCGCTATAAACCGCAATCAAGTTCCAGTCGCGAATCTTCTCCAAGTCCTGAATCGGGTGCTGGTCGAAGCCCCCTTCCCAGAACCACTGGCCATGAAAGCGAACTGGGAACGGAAAGTCTTTCTCAGTTAGCTCGAGCATCCAGTCCTTCTGAGGGAAAGCAACCGGTTCCTTCCCGTTGCCCCACATCCACATGTTACTCATTCCCATGCGGCCTTTCTCTTCCATTTGAGTATCCGCTCCGGCCTTGTCGGCAATCCAGCCATGTCCCGTGCAGTCGGCAAAGAGCGGAGCGCTAAAACGTCGAACCTCGCTGGTCTGAGTATCCAGCCCATGAACCGCCGCGATCTCCTCGCCCTCCATCTCAACCGCGAAGGCATGTTGATTGAGAAAGAGTGTGATGTTGCCCTCGGCCTTCACCACCGCAGCCTTCTTCGCATCACCAAACTCTTCCGCCGGTGCGGGCGAAGCCTTGGCTTCATCCATGAACTCTTTGACAATATCGGCCAACGGGTAGTCGGACGGCGGAAAGTCCCCCTTCGCCCAAACTCGAATCTCCGAGGAGCCATTCCCTCCCAACATTTCCCGGCTTTCGATGAGAGCCACTTGGCATCCATTACGAGCAGCAGAAATCGCCGTACCCAAGCCTCCATAGCCGCCCCCCACAACAACCAGGTCAAACTTCCCGGCCTCAGTCGGCTCTTCGTCCAAGCCTAACAGTTCACGACGCCACTCGGGCAAAATAGCAGAATCGTTGGTCGGCTCCGAATCCTTCTCGTTGGTGAGATAAATGGCGTCAATGCGGCCATCGAATCCCGTCAAATCGTTCACCGCAATCGTGCGCTCCCCCTCCTCTAAATTCACTTTCCCCACCGACTCCCAATTCCAGGTCGGCTCCCCGGCACCCAGATTTTCGCCAACCTTCTTCCCGTCAATCAGCAGCTCGAACTGACCCGCTCCTCCGGCCCGACCTGATTGCTCGGACCAGTCCACGGTCCGCACCCACACCTGATACTCTCCCCCATCTCCGAGCGAGAACTTACCCGTCGCCTCGCCAACCGGCTCCCCCAATCCGTGGGCCAACAAATAAGGCGACCCCATTAACTCAATGAACTGCGTATCTAACTTCCAGTTCCCACGCTCGCTCAAAGATTCGGCTTCCACCAAGACTTGCTCAGCAAATCCCAAGGAAGAACCTAAAACAAGAGCAGTAAGGACGGTTTTGCGGATAGTCATGGACAGAACTACGAGACAGATCCCCCGATTACTCAAAAAAATAGGATTCGCGTTCTGATGGCGGGGAAAACCTTGGTCAAACAGCGGGCTCATGACAGAAGATCACCTCTCATGACGATTGCCGAGACCACCTTCGCAGCCTTGGACTTCGAGGCTGCCGGAGCCGTGCCCGACAAGCCTGACGTACCCATTCAAATCGGAATTGCTACAGGGCGTCTGGGCGAGCAACCGGTTCTCTACGACAGCTTTCTCGCCATCGACCGCCCTGTCACGCGCGGAGCTCAACGCGTTCACGGCATCACTGATGCTCAGTTGGCAGGAGCACCGACCTTGCTGCAACTTTATCCCACCTTAAAGCAACACCTCGGCAATTGCCCCCTCGTGGCGCATGCCCACGGGACCGAAAAACGCTTTCTCGCCTCCCTGCCCGGCCATCCCTTTGGTCCTTGGCTCGATACCCTCAAGCTCGCGCGCAAGGTCTATCCCCAGGCCGAGTCCCACCGCCTCGGGGGCCTCTGTGACGCTCTTGGCCTGACCCCCCGATTGCGCGAACTGGTCCCCGGACGCGACTGGCACGACGCGCTCTTCGATGCTGCGGCTTCTCTCATTCTCCTCTTCCACATTGTGGAAGAACTCGATCTAGCAGAGCACCCCCTCGGCACCCTCCGGCTCTGATGTTAGCCTGAACTTCCAATCAATCGGCGAAAGACAAGTTTTCTCAAAGAAGCCTTCCTTCCCCTTCGTTTGCACGAGACGTTCTCTTATGCTTCAGCTCGACAACCTTAGCTTCCATATCGCCAAAGATGGCGAAGACTTTCCGCTTCTCGATGAAGTTTCGCTCGATATCCCAACCGGCCATTTCATGGCAATCGTGGGTCCATCAGGCTGCGGAAAGACCACCTTGCTGAAGACCATTGCGGGAATCAACCCCGAGACCTCGGGCTCTCTTCGGTATCAGGGAAGGGATCTGGCGGAAGAAGCGGACTTCGAACCACACGAGATCGGTTACGTTCCGCAATTCTCGGTCGCCTACGACGAGCTCACTGTGGACGAGTCAGTGGAAGCTGCTGCCAGGCTGCGGATCAAGTCCCGGACCACTACGGAATTGGATGAGCGGCTGGACCGAATTCTTGCCGAAACGGGAATGACCGAGATCGCCGACCGCCCGGTCAAGGTCCTTTCAGGAGGTCAAAAGCGCCGGCTCGGTCTCGCTATGGAACTCGTCTCCTCTCCCAAGCTTCTGCTCTGTGACGAGGTCACCTCGGGTCTCGATCCTCGCTCGGAGCGCGAGATTGTCCATCTCCTGCACGACCTTTCACGCAAGGAAGACCGCATCATCATTTCCGTTACTCACTCCCTGGCCCATCTCGAACTCTACGACTCCCTTCTGGTCTTGCATGAGGGAAGAGTTGCTTATCATGGCCCCCCCTCGGGAGTGACGCACTACTTCTCGGTGAAAGACACTGAAGAAATCTATCCGGCATTGTCCCAACAACCCTCTGCCAAATGGCAGTCCTCTTGGAACAAGCATCGCAAGCACTACGAGGACAAGCTCATCGCCAACTCCGCCAACAACCCCACGCCTCAAGCCGAAGAGGCCGGGGAAGATGAGTCCACGGAACCCCAAGTGCGAGCTCCCGGCTTTTTCGCACAAACCGCGACCCTGCTCTCCCGTCGGGCGCGAATTTTTTTCCGGGACAAGGGTCAAATCATCCTTCAGCTCGCCCTCATCATTGGATTTCCTCTGCTCGTCTCGCTCTTCTCCCCCAAGGCGAATGAGCAGTCGCAAAAGCTCTCGGACTCCATGGCTGACAACAAGATCGTGGAATTGATCAACCGGACCGAGGTGCGCGAATCGCGCTTGAAGGTCGGCTCGGCAAATTCTGGAATCATCATGTTCCAAGTCGTTCTCCTTTGTCTGATGGGCTCCAACAACGCCGCGAGGGAGGTGGCCTCGGAACGGAATATCTTTGAAAAGGAAAAATTCGGAGGCCTCTCATCTCTGTCCTATCTCACTTCCAAACTCCTCTTTCTCAGCGTCCTCGTGCTCGTGCAGTCCCTCTGGATGGGCTTTTTTGTAGAGATCTTCTGGAAGTTCACTGGAAACTTTGCGAGCCACCTGGCCTTTCTCGTGATGGTGAATGCGGCGATGACTGCGGTTTGCCTGGGCATCTCGTCGCTGGCGAAAAATGCTGAGCAAGCCTCCCTGCTGTCCATCTATCTGGTGGGCTTCCAGCTGCCCCTCTCTGGCGCGGTCCTGGCACTACCCGAGGCCTTCGAGCCCCTCACCCGCCCATTCATCGCGGCCTATTGGGCCTGGTCGGGTGCGGTGGATTCTCTTGATGAGGAAAAATTCAATGCCATCAAGGCGGTCACCGAGACAAGTCTTTCCCAGAGCGACACCTGTATCTTCATGCTCCTGGTTCATCTCGTCATCGGCCTGGCAGCCGCTCTGATTGGGATGCAAAAGCCCCGCTGGGATTAAGAGACAGATTTAGATTCATACCACCCACCCAATCACCCATAGTCAATTCCATGGCCCGTCGCGCTTCTTCCAAATCCAGCCCCACTGCCACCATTGGCATCGTCGTAGCCGTTCTGCTACTTCTGGGAGGGGGTTACTTTCTGCTCAATCGCAAGCCGGCTGGCTTCTCCTCTCCTCCTCTACCGGTGGAAGCCTTTCTGAACAATGCCAATTCACTGCGTGGTAATGTCTACTCGGTGGAAGGACGGGTGAACTCGATTCGGCCGCGTGACGAAGCCAAATTCGTGCATCTGCGAGTCGAAGGATCCGGCCCCGATCAGCACATTTTCGTAGTCGTTCCGAACTCCCTGAATACGGTCAATATCGAGCGTGAGCAAAGATATGCCGTCAAGGTAGAGATTGAAAAAGGCGGCATTCCCAAGACTTTGGATCTCATCCGCTTGTAATATCTCGTGGAACTTTTTGCGGTCATTCCCCAAGCCCTTTTCCTTCTCGGTCCACCGGTCGGATTCATCATCGGAATCGCGCGTTCCCACCGCTTCTGGCCCCTCGCCTTTTTCACCTTTTTCGGCAGCACCCTTGCTGCCATCAACCTTCGAATCGTCGGTAGTTTTGCAGATCTCAAACCAGTCGACCAAGCCGTGGGCGACCACTCTCAAGGAGATCCCTACCGCCTGGCCGCATGGCTGATTTGCCCGCCAATCCTGATATTTGGGCTAAAAAAGATCCACCAGCTCCGGCAACAAGAAGCGATTGAAGCTCTGCTCAAGGAGGAAAATTAGCCCTCTTTCCCTCCATTTTAGCGATATAGAAAAAATCGCTAACAACTCCCACAAACGACTGGAGACTTGGCAAAATTAGTCAAAGGAGAACCCGAACTCTGCAGGAAGCAGCTTAGGTCTTGATTCAGGGAAGGGGACGTTCAGTCTGATAGTGTTCTATCAGAATAAAAACCATGAAACCTAAATATATAACCGCTATTCTGCTCGGCCTAGCAGCAGGTAGCACATCCCATGCCGACGTCCTGATCGACTTCGGACAAGCCAACCAGATTCTGGCAGTCGAATCTGAGTTTGAAAGCGCGGTGGGCTCAATCCCCACTGGCACCGCAAGTGGCACCATCTACGAGGTGAGTGGACCTGCCCCCAGCGCCCGGATCGGAGCGAGTTACTCGATTCTGAATTTTTATGACCGGGGGACGACGAACTTGAACGGGGTCAACTCTTTCAACTCCGCGCTGACAATCAACAACTTGGAGAACGATTACATCTTCCTCCCGAATGGAGGAGATCCCGCCATTACGGTAGAGATTTGCAATCTCGCGGCGATCCTCTCTCCCAGCACTGAATACACCATCTATCTGTGGGGTCAGGGAGATCAGCCCAACCAAGGATCGGCTTTTGTCTTTGACGTCACGAACATCTCCGACCCCACCGCGGGCGTGGAGCTTAAAACCGCGGATGACCCCGACCTCACCGACCCTCCTGTCGTTTCCTACACCTTCACCACTCCGGCAACGCTCCCTGATTCTCTGAAGTTCGACTGGTATCGGGCGGTTGAGGGCCCGGCCAGCACCGCGGGCTATGCAGGGATGCCCGCCCTCGCCATCACCGGCCCCACGGTGGAAACAACCTTTTCTCCCGGAGCCCTCACAGACTTCACCGTCAACGGTTTCGAGGTGAATTCCGCTGCTTGTGAGTTCCCCGCGCTGGGAACTCAGATTCCATCCTTCGAAGCGACATTCGCGGGATTGCCCTGCTCCATTCCAGTAGCGGCAAATGACTTCGACATCACCTATTCCAGCGGAGACGAGTCGGTAGCCACCGTTGACTTTGACGGATTTGTAACTCCTACCGGACTTGGGACGACCACAATCACGGCCAACTACCAGGGTCTGACTGCGAGCATTCCGGTAACCGTCACGCAGGCCTTCCCTCCCGCGCCAGTGGTCGTGCACCGTTATTCCTTCAATAATGCGGACGCTTCCACCGACACCTCTCTCGCCAATGGCGGGGCAATCGAGCCCGACCTCGTCGGTTCCGCTGATGGGATTGTCTACGACGCCACCTACGATGGGAACGGCCAACTCATCTTCAACAATACAGCCACCGTCCCTGGCACCGACCCCGCCGAACTGCTTTGTCCCCATGTGGACTTGCCCAACGGAATCTTTAGCGGCTTTGCCAAAAACGCAGCAGGCACCGAGGGCCAATCATTCAGTATCGAGTGGTGGGCCAGCGCCAGCCGCACTGGCGGATCCTGGCAGCGCTTCTTCGCCTTTGGACGCTCGACCGCGACCGGAACCACTCCAGGATTGGAAGTGGGTGAAAGCGATGTGAACTGCAATACGGATACAGGAAACGGAGCCGACTTCTTCGATATCGTAGCCAAGCGCAGCAATGCGGGTCAAACACGGATCGAAGTCAATGATACCACTGGTGGTTCAACCGTCTTCTTCGACCAAATCGCTTTCCCAAGTAACGAGATGATCCACTGGGTCATGACCTACGACTTGGACTGCAACGTCATTTCTCTCTATCAAGACGGAAAGATTTGGCAAACGACGGGCGGAATCAGCGGTGAAAACCTCGCCACGATCAGCGACGTCAATAATTACATCGGCCGCCCCTCCTGGTCAGGGAACGCTCTCTTTGGGGGTTCTTTCGATGAAGTTCGCTTCTTTACCGGGGTGATGGACGAGCTCGATATCGCACAGAGCTACGCGGCAGGTCCCGACGCGCCCAACGAAGACCTGTTGGTCGATCCGGGAAATCTGGTCAGCCTCGCATCCACTCCCAATCCACTGGTCTTGTCCAAGGCTTCTCCTGACGAGGATTACCAGCTCAAGATTGACGCGACCTTCGACGGCGGCAGCACCTTCGAGGTCACCAACTTCAGCGCGGTGACCTACTCCTCTGACGACATCGATGTCATCGAGTTCGATGAAGATGGTCAGATTGTTTATACCGCTCCCGGCACCGCGAACATCACGGTGACTTATGCCCACTCCTCTGGAACCCAGTCGGTGGTCGTCCCAGTCACCATCGAGGACATCACCGCCGTTACCGTGGCCGCCCCGACGACCACGATCGGATTTGATGGCGAGGCGAAGCCCAACGTCCAATTCACGGCCAGCGCCGACTTCGGCTCTCTCACCGGATTGGATGTGACCAACGCCTTAGATATCGATTGGACTTCGTCAGATGAGACCGTTGCCACGGTGGACTTCGCCACTGGTTTGGTCACCCCTGTTGCCGCGGGAACCGCGACGATTTCTGCAGAATATTGCGGGATGAGTGATGGGGTGGAAATCACGGTTGCTGAGTTCGCAGCCAAGCCGCCTATCCAGAAGCATCACTACACCTTCAACTATCCTGATGGTTCGACTCCCACCACAGTCCCCGACAGTGTTGGTGGTATGGATGGCGTCGTGGTCAACTCGGGCTTCTCCTATTCTGGCGGAGCGCTGAACCTACCGGGTGGAGCGGTCGCTGCAGGTGATACCACCGCTCCCTTCGTCGACCTTCCGAATGGCATGATTTCGGGACTCGATACGACAACCTATGGAAACGCTCACTCCTTCGAGATGTGGGTCACCAGAACGAGCACATCCAATTGGGAGCGACTCTTCTCATTCGGCAGCAGTTCAGGCGGGGAAGGCTTCTCCGGCACGGGACTGACCTACCTCTACCTCACTGCACAGAAAGGGGGAACGGGAGCCCCCGGCTCGTCCTTCACCACCAATAGTTCAGGCGGAGAGACCATGAAGCTGGAAGACACCCTGCCCATGCCAACCACAGAGACCCACTTCGTGGTGACCTATGATACGGACAACGGAATTGGTAAGCTCTACGTCGACGGATTCCTGGTCGACTTTGACTTCCCAACAGAAGCTCTCAGCACCTTGGACGACTTTAACAATTGGCTGGGCCGGGCTCAGTGGAACGACCCGCTCCCGACCCTCTCAATCAACGAGTTCAACGTCTACTGCGGTATCTTCTCGGATGCGGACGCGAGTGCCGCCTACGCTGCAGGCCCTGATATAACAACTGTTCTGGAAGCTCCAGCCGAGCTCAACCTCAGCGTCGTTGACTACTCCGGTGGAAACCTGAACGTCAGCGCGGAGGGCCTGACGGGAGGAGCGGACTATCAGTTCGAGAGCTACAATACCACGACTTCGTCTTGGGAGACTGTTGCTGGCTCGACCTTCACCGCAGCCGGAGCAGTGGAAGCCCGTTCGATTCCCACCGCACCGCTTGGCACCACCGCCTTGGTTCGTTTGACCGAGGCCACGCCCGCGCCATAAGGTTTCTCGCCGATTCCCACCAACAACCCGTGCTCTCCTCTGCGAGGGCACGGGTTTTTTCGTCCCTTCGAGGTGACTTGATTCACCTTCTAATTTTCTTTCACTTGGCCTAACAACTGCTAATTCCGACTCGCCTTAACAACGCATCCCACATCGTATGAAGCCCATCGTCTTGCTCGCTGTCGCTGGCTTCTTTTGTTCGCTCACTGTTGCCTCAACATTGAACGAAGAAAAGGAGACCGCACCGCTCCAAACTCCTGAAGTCGAACAGATTGACTTCGAAAAGGAGTCGCCTGACTCTCCTCGTGCCTTCCACGCCTAAGATATTTAAGGTTCGGAAGCCTCCTCTCCCCGCAGAAGGCTATGCTCAAACTCGACTAGAGACCTATTTGTGCTTCTCAGCTGAGTCGTCTTTCTTTCGACCAGCAAGATAAGCGACCAAATCGCGGGCCTCTTTTTTGCTAAGGAGACCAGACATTGGCGGCATGGCGGATACCGGTGCGGCGGGAGTGGCAATACTTTCCTTGGGAATGACCCGTTCGTCCTCCCCAACCCTGACCACCGCATTGCCCTCCTCATCGTCCGCCATGATCAAACCACTGATGGTAGAGCCATCCTTCAGAACGACGGTCCCTATACCGTAGCCGACCGCAACTTCACTACCCGGAGTGATCAGTGCACGGAGCAGGTAGGAACGAGAGTGATCCTTTCCAATCGCGGAAAGATCGGGACCGACCTTCCCCCCCACGCCATCGATCACGTGGCAGCGCGCGCACTGGGCTGAGCCATGGTTCAAATAGACCTCTTCCCCTCTCTTCGGGTCGCCTCCCTCCTCGCAGGCAGCGAACCACTCCGCGAGAGGATCTTTCTGCGATAATTCCTCGCGATAAGAAGCCAATGCCCGCGCGACCTCGGGGGAGGGAGAACTCTCCGCCGCGAGGATGGCGTCCAGCACGATCGCCTTGGCCAACTTCCCCTCCTGAAGCCTCTTCAAGGTTTCCACCAGTGCCTTCTCGGCAGACGGGCCACGCTCTTTTCCAAGAATCTCGAGAGTCTGCTGCTTCTCCGCGACCGTGCTCTTGGGACTCACCAAAGCCTCACCCAGCAGCAACAACGCGGCAGGTCGGTCTGTTTTCATTAAAAACTCGCGGCCATAGCTTCGCAGATCAGCACTCTCGTCCCTCAGGAGAACAGCCATTGCATCCTTCAGAGCAACTGAATCCGTTTCCTGCTGGCCAAAGAGTTCCGCCGCCAAGCGCCGAGCCGGTTTCGCGAGTTGAGTTGAGGACAAAATCTCGAACAAAGTTCCGTTGGGAACAACCACCTTGGACTGACGAGCCAACTTGAGCCCCAACTCCAACAAGTCTCCTTCCCCGGATGCGCTAGCCAGTGAAGCAATCAAGTCCTTGAGCGCATCCAACTCCCGCGCGGCAATCTCGCTCCGCCCCTCGGGAAGAGGCACCGCGGTTCCAACCACCGGATCCGCCACTGGAGGTTCGTTCCAATCCAACAGCGCCACCAAGGCATCACGGCGAACCCTGGAATCGACATTAGTGTCACTCGCGATGGACAAAATTCTCGCAACATCCTCCGGGCGGCCAAGGCGCCATGCCGCATAAATCGCCCGCTTGGCAGTGAGGGGATAGAACTTGTCTTGCTCGCTGATTGAAGCCGAAATCATCTGAGCCCGACCGGCAAGTGCGGGCAAAGCCTCTACAATATTCTCATCATAGGCTCCGCGAACAGCTTCCTTTCTAACAAAGAGATCCGCATCATCAAAGAAGCGCTCAATCTCTGCCGCGCCCTGCCGGCGCAGGGCCACCACAGCCGCGATTCGAACCGACTTGGAAGGATGGCTGGCAAGGACCCCCAACTCTGTGGCGCTGGCACCCTTGGTCAGAATCATGATTCCGCCATGGCGGACATAGAGGTCGCGATCCTCATTGGCGATCAACATTGCCAGCGCCGCCTCCACCGAGGAAGACGAGCCTTCGTTGGCCAGCGCGAGCGCTGCGAGGGAAACCACGCGGGGCGAAGAATCCTGCAAGAGTTTGACCAAAGCATCGTGATAGTTCGCTACCGCCTCGGGATGCCAACCTAAGGTGCGAGCAGCATTGGCCCGAACTTCCATCTCAGGGTCCTCTAACAGTTCCTCAAAGATGTGGAGATTTTCCGAATCGGCAAAAGCCAACTGACCCAGACCCCAGATGCCATGCAAGCGCTTGAGTAAAGGCGCCTCGCTGGAAGTAGCGGCTTCGAATATTGCGCGAGCCTCCGGAAGCTTCGCGATGGCAAACTGCGCCCGTTGCCGCACCCTGACATCGGCGTGAGCCAGCAGTTCGCTCAACTCCTCGGGACTACGCCCGGTGATCCCGGTCGCCAGCAATTCCTTCACCTCCAGCACCTCGGGCTTTCGCAGTCCACTCTCATCGGCAATGGTCCACACATTGCCCGCCTCCGCTTTCACCCAGCCACCGATGAAGTCGCTGATGTAGAGCTTGCCCTCGGGGCCCCAATCAAGGTCGGTGACAGCCATGCTCTTGAGGAATGGCTCGCTGGATTCCACTGCAAATCCCCCGCCCTCAGGCTTCAACCGAAAGGCTTCAATCTTGCAAGTCGCGGGAGCTCCCACATAACTCGCGAGGAAAAAAGTGCGCTCATATCGGGCGGGCAAGGAGGTGACTCCCGGATGATAGGCCAATCCCCCGGGACCATTCACCGTCAAGGCAACCGGCGGCAGCAAATAGGCTGGCTGGTCCTCGTGGCGGGTCTTCCACATTCCCTCGGCCATCCAAGGATCCTCACGCTCGTGCAGCTCCCTGGAGTTCGGCTTGCGATGTTTGTAGACAGTATTGCCGAAGGAAGTCTGGGTCTGATGTCCCATCTGCCAAGCTGCGTCGCCGTGCTCAACGAGGTAGACGATGCGCTCGCTGTCCCCCTGGTCATAATCATTGTCGACAGTGAAGAGGTTTCCAAACTCATCAAAGACGATCTCCTTGGGATTGCGCAGCCGATCGTAAACCACCTCGAACTGGGAACCATCGGGATTGCTGCGGAAAACCCCACCGGTATCAGCCGAAGCGAAGACCTTGCCATCCTGTTCAACGTGATATCCCCGGTCGCCGACTGACCAATATATCTTTCCATCCGGTCCAAAGGCGAACCCATTGAGATCATGGCCCGAGAAACTGACCCGCACCCCGAAGCCATCGACGAGAGTCTTGACCTCTTCTGCCTTTCCATCCCCATCCAAATCACGCAGTGAGTAAATACCCGGAATGTTGGCAAAGTAGACCGTGCCGTCGCGCTCCATAATTCCTCCGGAAGTCCCGGAAAGCGGGTCATTGAAGTCATCTCGAAAGTAGCCTGCCCGGTCCGCGCGACCATCACCATCACGATCCTCCAGCAGTCGGATTTTTTCCGCCTCGCGGGTGAAGTATTCCCATTCTAAAAATTTCTCTCCCGACCATTTTTTATGAAAAGCGATGCGATCATCGGTGGTCCAACAGGTGATATCATCCTCAATCCGCTCCTTGAGAAACTCTCCTCCTCCGCGAATATCCTGTACCTGCACCCGCCACCGGTGAGTCTCCGCCACGTAAACTCGGCCCTGGTCATCGATGCATAGCGCGGTGGGATTGAGCACCTGCTCCTCATTGGCGAACCTCTTGAGAGTCAGACCCGTAGGCACCTGAATGGTCGCGTCCTCGATCGCAGCTTCAAAGCCCTCGGCTGCCGACAGAAAAGGTGAAACCAAAAGACCAACGAAGCCCAATCTGCTATGCAATTTTATGTTCACGAGAAGAAAATAATCAGGAAGTGATTCTAATAAAGAACGAATCCACCACCCGGAAACTTGCGAACTGTTCCCCCCCCAATCGGGGAGGCCAAGCCGAGGCCAATCTTGCCAAAGGCGACTTTCGGCCCCATAGGCAAGGACATGCCCGAACGAGGAGAAAATCATTGGATGCGGATTCTTCCTCCAATCCTCATCTGCGCCCTGCTCTGGGGGAGTGCGTTCCCTTGTATCAAGCTGGTGTATCTGGAGTGGGAGAAAATGGGAGTGAAAGCGGGACTCACCGACCTCTGGTGGTTTGCCGGGGTGCGCTTCACTCTGGCCGGTGCCGCACTACTGCTCATCTCCAAACAACCCATCAAGGACCTGCGCGCGAGCCCTCTCCATCTGGTGGCCTTGTTCGCCCTGACTCAGACCACCGGGCAATACCTCTTCTTCTATCTGGGACTTTCCTTGGCCAGCGGCAGCCTGGGCAGCCTGATGGTCGCAACGGGCTCCTTCTGGTGGATGCTACTGGCCCCCATCATCTTGCGCACTCCTTGGCCTTCGCGGGGACAATGGCTGGCCCTGCTCGTCGGCGCAGTTGGCGTCAGCCTCGCCACCAGTGCTCCAACCGACGGAAGAGACTTTTCGGCCTTGGGCTTGTTCTGCTTGTTGGCCTCCACGCTGATGGGCGCTTTGGGAGTGATCATTTTTTCAAAACTTCGCCCCACCATTGGTCCCCGGGCCGCCACCGGCAGCTCGCTTTTCGCCGGCGGCCTGATTCTCCTCACGGTCGGAGCACCCGCCTTCGGGCATGCCGCAGAGCTGCTCAGCCCCAAGATTTTGGCCCTCACGGCTTGGCTGGCCTTCGTTTCAGCCTCGGCTTTCACCCTTTGGAATCATCTATCGACTTTGCACCCGGTCAATCTGCTTGCGAGCTATCGCTTCATCATTCCGATCTGCGGAGTGGCGGAATCCTTGCTCCTAATCCCTGGAGAAAAAGCCACTTGGGGCCTCCTGTTTGGCGGAGCTCTCGTAATCGCCTCCCTTCTCGCTGCGCAAAAAATGACTCCGCCGGCAGCGAATAAGTCCGAGTTGCTGAACAAACTCCCGACGACGAAGCGTTGACTAAATGGGAATCGCGGAGAAGCTCTTCCCTCCGAACGGGTGCAATTTCAAATCAACCAACTTCATTTTGCCGCTCCCAGCGTTTTCGTCTGGCTGGGTCTGCTTTTTCTTGTAGCGATTGGCTTCTATTGCTGGACCGCTTTCCGCAGAGCCACCCGTCCAGTGAGGACCGGCTCTCTGGAACTGCTGCGCTTTCTCATCGCGTCCCTAGTCGTCCTTCTTCTGCTGCAACCGGAATGGCATCGGGTCATCAACCCCACCGATGAACCGGAAATCGTGATTCTCGCCGACGCATCGGGTTCGATGACGACCGTAGATGCGCCGGAAAATCCCGATGGAGCCCGACCAAAGATCATCTCCCGGGCAGAACTTACTCAGAAAGTACTCGAGTCCGAATTCTACCTCCCTCTTCTCGAAGACGGCAAGACCACGGTCAACATCGAGACCTTCGGCATTCCTCCCGAAAATCCCGAACCCGGGATGCAGCCTGGCACAAATCTGGAAGGCGCCCTATCCAGCCTGCTTGAGAACCGACCCAACTTGCGATCGGTTGTTCTCCTGAGCGATGGCGAATGGAACCAAGGCAAGCCCCCCGTGACTGCGGCCCAAAAATTCCGTCTGCGCGATATCCCCATCTTCAGCGTGCCCATGGGGTCTGAAGTTCGCCTCCCCGACCTCGACCTCGTCGCGGTTTCGGCCCCGACCTACGGGATTGTGGGAGAGAATGTGCAAATCCCCTTTACCATCCGCTCCTCACTCGACCGCGACCTTCGGACCATCGTTCGTCTGCGGGATTCCAGTGGAAATGAGATCTCCAAAGACCTCTCCATCCCAGCCCGCAGCACCGTCTACGAGTCCATCCTCTATCGCTTGCAAAAGGAAGGCTCCAACACGCTGACCCTGACCATTCCGCCCGCCAACGGAGAGCTTCTTCCCGACAACAACAGCCGCCAGTTTACCCTCTCTGGCAAGCCCGAGGACATTCGGGTCCTCGTCATCGACACCCTGCCCCGTTGGGAATACCGCTTTATTCGCAACGCCCTCTCACGCGACCCCGGGGTGCAGGTGGATTGTCTGCTCCTCCACCCGAAACTGGGAGCTGGCAACGGACCGGACTATATCCAGGAGTTCCCGGAAAAAACTGAAGACCTGCAAAAGTATGATGTCGTTTTCCTAGGCGACATCGGTATCGCGGAGAACCAGCTCACTGTCGAACAAGCCGAATTACTCAAAGGCCTGGTCGAAAACCAAGCTTCCGGACTCGTCTTCATTCCCGGTAGTCAGGGCAACTGGTTGAGCCTCTTGGACTCTCCCCTCGGCGACCTCATGCCGGTCCTGTTGGACAAGACTCAACCTTCCGGTTTTGCCGAAGCAACCGCGTCTCCCCTCGAGCTCACGACCGAGGGGCGCTCCTCCCTTCTCACGATGCTGGCTGATAGCGAAGACCAGAATCCCGCGGTCTGGTCCTCCCTCCCCGGCTTTTTCTGGCACGCCCCCGTGCTGCGAGCCAAGTCTGGCACCGAGGTCCTTGCCGTCCACTCGAACCGTCGCAATGATTACGGACGCATCCCCCTGCTAGTCACCAATCGGGTGGGTAGCGGCAAAGTTCTTTTCCTCGGGCACGACTCGGCTTGGCGCTGGCGCCGCGGGGTGGAAGATCTCTATCACTATCGCTTCTGGGGTCAGGTTGCCCGCTGGATGTCATACCAACGGAACATCGCCACCGACCAACGGATCCGCCTCTACTTCTCCCCCGAGCGCCCCAAACCCGGCGACCGCGTCACCCTCACAGCCAACGTCTTCGATGCCAACGGTGCGCCATTGAAAGAGGGACCCATTCCTCTCGACCTGACCCAACCCTCGGGCAAAACCACCCGAATCGAACTGAAGTCCACCGAAGCCGAAAACACTTGGGGAACGTTCAACGCACAGTTCGCGGTCAATCAAGCGGGAGAATGGAAAGTGGATGCCTATCTTCCCGGTGAAAGTAGCGACGCCCCGCAATTGAGCACAGTCATTCTGGCTCAAGACGAACAGCTCGAAAAAGTCGGACAACCAGCCAAGCTTGACGTTCTCGAAGAGCTGGCCTCCATCTCCCGCGGGCAAGTTGCCGAAGCGGCCGACTTGCCAGGTTTACTTAAGGAATTGCAGCTCTTGCCGACCCCTCGCCCACAGGTCATCCCTCTCCGGCTCTGGGCCCATCCGGCAGTGGCTATCGTGCTCATCAGCCTCCTCGGTCTCTTCTGGACCGGTCGCAAGCTGAACGGCACCTTCTAGTGTTTCCCTCTTCAGCGAAAAGGTTCCACGGAAGATCATACGAAAACGCAAGAATCTGACTTGCGCCAAGTAAATAGCGTACGAGCTTTCATAACAACAATGCACCGCAACGCGCAAACCCTTCACCCGGTTGCCCGAATCACCTACTTTCTGGCAAATCTCCAACCCGAGTCCTTGGAACAGCTCGGCGAACACTATAGCGAACGCGTTCAGTTCGATGACCCCATCAACGAGGGTCACGGCCTGGATGACCTTCGCGTCATCTTCGAGGACCTATTCAAACAGCTCAAGAATATCTCCCTCGATATCACCGACTCCCGGGGCGACGAACAAGCCGCCTTTCTCAAGTGGGTGATGCGCTACCGCTTTCGCGGAAAGGCGCGGGAATTGCCGGGAGTCAGCTACTTCACTTTTAACAAAGAAGGCAAAGTCACCAGCCAGAGAGACTACTGGGATGCTGCCGAAGGTGTCTACGCCGAGATACCCGGAATCGGTCTCACCCTGCGTGGTATCAGAAAGATGGTGCAGGTTAGACCCTGACCCCATCAAATAGCGTCTCGCCAAACTTTTGCCTTAGGCAAGCTCCGCAAAGACCATCTCGCCGCTGGTCGTCTCCAACTTGGAAATCACCACCACATCCTGGGTCGACCCCAAGCGGGACGCGGCATTATTGACTACGATCATCGTCCCATCTGCGAGATAGCCCACCGCCTGATGCTCGTCCCGACCACTACGGACCAAGGCCAGGCGAACCTGTTGACCCACAACCACGCGCGGCTTCAAGGCTTCCACCAATTCGTGCAGGTTCAGGACATCCACGCCTTGAACCTCCGCGATTCGGGCGATCTCATCGCTCACCGTGAGGACCCGGCCAGCCAGCATCTGGGCTATCCGGACCAACTGGCTCATCGGGTCATCCGTGGAAGTGTTGGCGGGATGCTCATGGACCGTCAGGCGATATTTGCCATCCGACTTCATCCGCGCCAGCGCATCCAAGGCCCGCTGGGCACGCTGCTTGTCGTGGGCCTCGGGCGAGTCGACCATATTCTGCAAGTCATCAAGCACCATACGTGGCACGACCACTCTCCCCGCCAGAAAGCCTGAATTCATCACCGATTCGATGCGCCCATCCAGTACCGCCTCGCGGTCAACCACGATGGGAGCTCCTGAAGTTCCATCCTGTCGGAAGCGCACATAGGGCACCACGAAAGCGAAATCCTCTTTGCCACTCCGAAGAGCCAGCGTGGAAGCAATGAACCCCATGCCACCGATAAAGACCACGCGAAAGGCCAGCGTAATCAAGTCGAGCACGCTCGAATCCATATAGGGCGAATCGGCCCCGGCATTGACCTCGATCAACTTGAACAATACCTCCTCGACCTTGAGCTGGGTCAAGAGCCAGCCGCAAAAGACGCCCACCGCAAGACCGAAGGTTCCGGTGGAAAACTCCCGCAAAGAAACATCGCGAATCAGAGTTTCCACCCAGATCAGGAGAAAGGCAATGACTAGCGCCCCTCCAATGGCGGAGGAAATGGGCAACAGGTCGCGTGCGTCGCTATCAGCCCCAAAGCCGTAGTGAAGTGCGACTCCCGTCAACAGACAAAGGAGCAAAAAGCCCAAGCGGGCGACATTGACCGACGAAGGGGATCGGAGAATTTTAATTGGTTTCACGGGGGAAGGTTACGGGACAGGAGCTGGCTCCAAGGGAGTGGCGGGTTCGGAAGTCGAGGCCAGCTCGGGCCATGCCCATCCGCCAGCACCCCACTGATCCCCTCCTCCAAAGAACCGGTCTCCGATATCTTTGGTCGTGATGTAGACGAAAAGAGATAGCAAAACGACTACAAAGCCCGTTTGCACCACTTCCAGGATACGGAGCTTCACAGGACGTCCACGGATCCACTCCCCAATCGCAAAGACGATGTGCCCTCCGTCCAGAACGGGAAACGGCAAAAGGTTCATGATCGCGAGGTTGATATTGAGAACCACCATGAACCAAAGGATCAGCTGGATGGCATAGTCACTCCGAATGAAGTCGAACATCGCGCCCCCGATTCCAATCGGACCACTCAAATGCTGAATCCCCACATTGGAATCCTTGGCGACGATTGCCTGGATAGTGCTCACCATCAGCTCCACACTTTCCTTCACCTGCACGAATGGATTGGGTTTCACCAGAGACTGATCCACCGGAGAGGAAAAGCCGGCCCCAATCTTCGGCTGGCCATCAGGTTGTGGCTCCTTGGTCACCTTGTCGATGGGGATCACCGAGTCCACCTGCAGGACGAGTTCTTCCTCTCCGCGTTTGATGGTCATCGGAAGAGTCTTCCCCAAATTCTCCTTGAGGATATCCCCCAAGTGCAGATGGCTTTTCACTGCAATTCCGGAAATCGAAAGCACCCGGTCTCCCACCTTCAGACCAGCCCGATCGGCAGGGCTCTCCTCTTGGACAAAAATCACATCCATATCGGAGGCATAGCTCACCCCGATTTCCCTCATCGCCTTGCGCTGCCACCAGGAGTTCTCTTTTGACAAAAACCCGGACGTCAGCGTCAGCTCTTGTTCGCCTCTTTTGACGCCCACCCGAACGGTCTTGTTCTCGCTCAACATCACCCGTTCGGAGAAACCAGACAGACCGCCGAAGAACTTATCTACTTCCTTGCCGTCGACGCTCACGATCTCATCCCCGACTTGAATACCCGCTTGGTCCGCAGGGCTTCCAGCCTGCACATAGCCGACTACCGTTGTATCGACCGTTCCCCGGGGCTTACCGACAACCCAAACCAAGCAGGCAGCCGCAAATGCCAATCCAAAGCTGAAAAGAGGTCCCGCGAAGGCAACAATGATTTTGTCCAGCGGCGTGATGGGTGGCAACTCCTTGCGCCGCGTGCTGTCTCCACCCTCGATAGACTCCATCGGCGCCATCTGGGGAAGGGCCACGTAACCTCCCGCAGGGATACTACCTATTCCATACTCAACCCCACCGATAGTCTTTTTCCATATCGGCTTGCCAAACCAAATGTAAAATTTGTCAACCGCCAGCCCCCGCCATTTGGCTGCCAGGAAGTGCCCCAATTCATGGATGAAAATCATGAAATTGAACAAAAGGACGACCACCACAATGGCGATTAGGTTTACTAAAATTTCCATAACTGCTTAATAAAACGACTGTGCCCGAAACACCAACTTTTCGCAAGGCTGGAGTCTCCGAGGGAATAAACGCCGCTGTTGAACTGTCTTGCTTAGTAACATGAGACAGATTACCCGAACCACAAACCAGAAATCCTCCGCTATCGTCCGTATTCTGGTGTCCCTCCCCCTGCTCGGCATCGGGATTCAACACCTCATCGGAACCGCCCCCTTGGAACCTATCCTGCGCGGAGCGGGGATCCCTTTTCCCGAGCTCAACAACGTGATAGGCACAGGGGCCGAAATTCTCGCGGGCGCCCTCCTCATCACTGGCTTTTTTGCCCGGGCCGGAGCCGCTCTCACCATTCCAACCATGGCCATGGCCCTCTACGCACATGCGGTCTATGACTGGGCCGACGAGCCACCGGTCATTCTTCCCATCACACTGATTTTAGGTTCGCTTTATGTCATCTGGAAAGGCGCGGGAGCTTGGAGTCTGGACCTGCGCTATAGCAAGAAAACCGCTGCCTAACAGCCTCCTGCTCAGATTGTCGGTGAAATTTTACCGGAATTTTTTCCAAAGCCAGCTATCTTACCCTTGATGAATCGAACAAATAAAAAGGGCAGCACCCTCACCAGCGTGATGGGAGTCATTGCGTTTGTCGGGCTCTACTTTGCGGCCCAACTTTGGATCCTCCCTTCGATGGGAGTGGAAACATGAATGTCCTCAGGCAACTCCCCGGGCGGGAGCACATGAGGAGTGACAGGAAAGGCGCTGCCGGTCGGCAGCCCAGACGAATCTTGTCCCGTGGACGAAAAAGAGTCCCCCGAAGAGATCCCCACCATCGAGGTGGAGGACCCTTTCGGGCAATGAACGTTTTCCCAAGATGTGCACCCTGACGTGGCGGGGCGAACGAAACGCCTTGGAGGTCTTTTTCAATCGAGACGAGCTCAAGACACGCAGCCGGGCTGAGCCTCCTCGCTCCCATTTGAGTGAAAAAGGCACCCGCTACCTCTCCCCCATCGACCCTGATGCGGGCGGCACTTGGATGCTGGCCAACGGGCATGGGATCGTGATCTGCCTTCTCAATCGTTGGCATGAGGAATCAACTCTCCATTATCAAAAAAGCCGGGGCAGCGTCGTGACCGAGTTGGCCGACTGTCCGACTCTCGTCGATCTCGCCCAAATTCTTCCAGACAACTCGCAAGGAGCAAAACCCTTTGACCTCATCGCCTTCGCCAGCGGCCAAGTCCGTGGCTTCTCTTGGAAAGGAAAAGAGCTCACCGCGTTCGAGCCTCGCATGCCCCTGACCAGCTCCTCCTATCAGTTCGAAGAGGTGAAGACCGCCCGAGAGCAAGCTTTTGCCCATGCCAAGCGACTTGAAGATTTTCAAAGCAGCAAACACGGCTCCTCCAGCGCCTACACCGTGCGCATGAATCGACCCGACGCCCAAACTTGGTCCCGCTCTCACCTCACTATCACTGCGGCCGAAATCTTCTGGGACTACTGGGAGGAATTCCCCGACCTCGCCCAAGAGCCGACCCTTCATCAAACAAGCCTCCGCTTGGAGCGGGGACATTCCTGTCCCTGAGCACCGAATCGTCCGCACAAATTCTTACTGGCGGCGCACAGAGTCACAATGCACGCCACAAAGCATTGAGGGAGACTCTGACACTCCGGGGCTCTGCTCATGGACAGAAATGTCCCTGCTCCGATGCTCGCCAATGATTGGAACTTGGATATCGTGGTCGCATCCATGCGCCGCTTCATCAACAAAGCTCTTTGGCTCGTTGCTCACAAGATCCCTTGGAAGCCAATTCTGATTTGGGGGCCGTGGGTGCTCGCTCTACTTACTCTGACCTTCTATGGAATCGAAAACTGGCGAGGTGCCAGAGCCTGGGAGAAAGCACAAAAGGACGCGAAGGACTCTGGCATCAGCTTAAACCAAAGAGACTACTTGCCAGAAATCACGGCTGAAACCATTCCTCTCCATTCCCTAGCCGGATTCGACTCTCGCCGAATTCACTCTGTTAGAAATCTGATTTCTAACTCTCGTTCAGGACATGGACCTTTGAAGATTAAGCTTTCTAAAGACTCCAGAGAAACTCGTTTCTATCAACGCTGGCAAGGACAGCGACGTGATTTCCGTTCTTTGCTGGCCCTTCCTCCCAAAACTGAAATTGAAGCAGCAAGAGAGCTGGAGATTATTTTGGGTGCGGAACTTAAGTTGCTGAATGAACTCAAGCACCAGTTGGAAGGAGTGCCTCTAGTCCTCCCTCCTCCAAGTGGAGCCCTCTATCATCACAATTCCTTATGGGCCAATGTCACACAGGCGGCCGAATTGACCAATGACGATATTGCACTCGCGATTGCCCAAGAGGATCCAAATCGAGCCATTGAGAACATTCTCTTTTTACTCAAGTTGGCCAATCGAGAGTGCTTTCCCTGCTACTCGAGCCTTTCAACCTCCCGGACAATATGGTTGCTGTTGGAAGGCTCAATTTGGGAGCTCGTTCAAAGCCAGCTCCTGACCAGCGAACAAGTCGGAACCCTCTTAAAGGTCTTAGAGAACCCTCCGACACAGGAGCAGTTCAAAAGAGCCCTCTGGGGAGAAGCCGTGGCAACCATCCATAATCTCGAAACATTCAAAATTCACCGTAACCGAATCAATGAAATCTATTCCAGCAGAGGTTTTGATGGCATGAGCTTGCACAGCTATACTGGGGTTCCCGCATTCGACGCGATCAGTGAAGAATGTGAAAAGCTGAGACACCGCGCCTTCCCGAGCGGTTGGTTCGACCTCGATAAAGCTCGTTTGATACAGTTTCAGCTGAATGCAGATTCAGCGTGGAAGAATTCAGAATACGACCCTCGCATGCACCTATCTGAGCCCGAATGCCTAGAGCGACTCTTTTTCGAACCAGCTCAACAACCCATCAATTTTGCGGCAACCTTCTTTTTAAAACAGAAGTCTTTGGCCGCCAAAATCAAAGTTGCTAGAATCGGACTCAAACTTGAACGCCATCGAATTGACCATGGTAACTACCCCAAAGCCCTAACCGAACTCTTGGGCGAAGATTTGAATGATCCTTTTTCGGATGGAATCCTGCAATACCGCCTGAAGAACGACGGAACACCACACCTCTGGTCAGTCGGAAGAAACCAAATTGATGAAGAAGGGCTTCCTGGGAATTCAGACGTTGAGGGAGACATCGTCTGGATGCTCACCCCGATTCACGGACTCACAAAATCAGCTTGGCGAGCGGGCCTCATAAAGAATCGAATCAACTGATAGCCAGAGTTGCCGCCGGAGCGCGCAGCCAAAAAGACCCCGAAAGCCACCCCAAACGTAAGCTCTGGGGAAATTGACGAACAGCGCGACCCCCACGTGCACTTGGAGCGGCGCGACTATTTTTGACTTGAGCTCTGACAAACCAGGGCTCTGCTAATGGACGGGAATCTCCATGCTCCACAAAAAAGCCCCGGCGGATTTCTCCGACGGGGCTTTGAAAGAATTTTTGGGTGCAGCGATTAGCTCACCTCACCGCGAGCCAATCCTTTTTCCTCGAGGGCAGCCTGCGCAGCAGCGAGGCGGGCAACGGGGATACGGAACGGAGAACAGGACACGTAGTTGAGTCCAGCGCGGTGGAAGAACTTGACGGAGTCAGGGTCACCACCGTGCTCACCGCAGATACCAAGCTTAAGCTTGGGCTTCACGGAACGTCCGCCTTTGACACCCATCTCGACCAACTTGCCAACACCGCCTTGGTCCAGGCTGGCGAAGGGGTTGTTGCTGAGGACTTCGGCATCCTGGTAAGCAGGAAGGAAGCTGGAGGAGTCATCACGGGAAAGACCGAGGCCAGTCTGCGTGAGGTCGTTGGTTCCGAAGGAGAAGAACTCAGCGTGCTCAGCCACTTCATCAGCGGTGATGGCAGCGCGAGGAATCTCAATCATGGTTCCCACGGTGTACTTCAACTGGCTCTTCTTCAGACCCAACTTCTTGCGCACTTCGTCCGCAGTCTCGTCGATGACTTGCTTCTGGATTTCCAGCTCACGAGCATAGGAGACGAGAGGAACCATGATCTCGGGGAGAACCTTGGTGCCCTTGGCCTGAACTTCAGCAGCGGCTTCGAGGATGGCTTCCACTTGAGTCGCGGTGATCGCTGGGTAGCTGATTCCGAGACGGCAACCACGGTGACCAAGCATCGGGTTCTCTTCGTGAAGAGAGTGAATCCGCTTGGTGATGTCGGAAGCGCTCATGCCGATTTTCTCGGAAAGATCCTGCTTCTGCTCGTCGGTCATGGTGCCGATGAACTCGTGAAGTGGTGGGTCCAGCAGACGGATGGTCGCGGGGCGACCGTCGAGTGCTTTGAAGATGCCTTTGAAGTCCTTCTTCATGAAGACCTTGATCTTCTTGAGAGCTTTCGCGCGGCCTTCGTCGTCGTCAGCGAGAATCATCTCACGGACGGAGTCGATGCGGTTGCCTTCGAAGAACATGTGCTCGGCACGGGTCAGGCCGATGCCTTCGGCACCGAACTTGATGGCCTGCTCCACCTGCTCGGGAGTATCGGAGTTGGTGCGGATGCCCAGCTTACGAAGCTTGTCGGTCCAGGACATGAGCTCCATGAACTTCTTGTAAGTGTCGGAGCGCTTGGCCGCAGCCTTGTTCTCGAGGAGACCCTGGATGACCTGGGAAGGAGAGGACTGAATCTCACCCGCGTAAACGCTACCCACGAAACCGTTGAGAGAAAGCTCGTCGCCTTCGTTCAAAGTCACGCCGTTACCGGTCAAAGTCTTCTTGTCGTAGTCGATGCTCATGTTGTGAGCACCGCAAACGCAGACTTTACCCATCTGACGAGCAACCAATGCCGCGTGGGAAGAAGCACCACCTTCGGTAGTGAGAATTCCTTCCGCCGCAATCATGCCGCGAAGGTCCTCGGGAGAGGTCGCCTGGCGAACAAGGATTACAGACTCACCTTTGGCAGCAGCGGCAACAGACTCCTCAGCAGAGAAGTAGATTTTACCGGATGCAGCACCAGGACCAGCAGGAAGACCGGAGCCCACCTTGGTGGCAGCCTTCTCAGCCTTGGAGTCGAAGATAGGAGCAAGGAGGTGGCTCAAGTCATCCGCGGGGATGCGGAGAATGGCTTCTTCCTTCTTGATGAGACGCTCCTTGACCATGTCGAGGGCGATGTTCACAGCGGCGAAACCGGTGCGCTTGCCGTTACGGGTCTGAAGCATCCAGAGCTTGCCTTCTTCGATGGTGAACTCAACGTCCTGCACATCGCGGAAGTGCTTCTCGAGCTTCTTGCGAATCACCTGAAGCTCTTTGTAAGACTTGGGAAGGTCCTTGGCCATCTTGGCGATAGGCTTGGGAGTACGGACACCTGCAACAACGTCCTCACCCTGTGCGTCGATGAGATACTCACCGTAGAAAACGTTTTCGCCAGTAGCGGGGTCGCGAGTGAATGCCACACCGGTTCCGGAAGTTTTTCCGGTGTTTCCGAAAACCATGGCCTGCACGTTCACGGCAGTTCCCCATGCGGCTGGGATACCATACTTCTGACGGTAAACGATCGCACGGTCATTGTTCCAAGAGTTGAAGACCGCGTTCACGGCACCCTTGAGCTGGGCGCGGGGGTCTTCAGGGAAATTCTTACCAGAGCGATCTTTAATGAGAGCTTTGAACTTTTCAACCACCTCGCGGAGGTCGTCAGCGGAGAGACCGGAGTCATCTTTCACGCCAGCCTTTTCCTTCGCTTCGTCGAGGATGACTTCGTAGGGGTCATGGTGCTCGCCGGCTTCGGCTTCCACTTCCATCACCACGCTACCATACATCTGGAGGAAGCGACGGTAGGAGTCCCAAGCGAACTTGGCGTTGCCAGTTTTGGTCGCGAGAGCTTCCACAACTTCGTCGTTGATGCCGAGGTTGAGGATGGTGTCCATCATGCCGGGCATCGACTCGCGAGCACCGGAACGGACGGAAAGGAGAAGAGGGTTCTCGAGGTCACCGAACTTTTTGCCCATGACTTTTTCAACCTTGGCAATGTTCTCTTCGATCTGCGCGTCGAGAGTCTTGGGGTACTTCTTACCATTGTCATAGTAGTAAGTGCAGACCTCGGTCGTGATGGTGAAACCAGCTGGAACAGGAACACCAATGTTGCTCATCTCAGCAAGGTTCGCACCTTTACCACCGAGGAGAGCTTTCATGGAGCCGTCGCCGTCGGCTTTGCCGTCACCCCAAACGTAAACATACTTTCCAGGTTTGGCTTTTGCTGCAGCGGACTTCTTCGCTGCAGTTTTCTTAGTTGCCTTCTTTGCCGACTTTTTCACTGCCTTTTTAGCAGCTTTCTTTTTTACGGTTGCCATCGTATTGCGCGAGTGGTTTTTCAGAGGTTGGGCGGGGTGAACGGATTTCGCCTCGCCGCAAGGGCGCGGACTTTACCAACGAACTTGCAAGTGTCAATGCGGCAATCCCTCATGCTACGGGGATTTCGCGGGGTTCGCAAAATGGCGAACTCTTCAATTCAGCATTACCTCAAGCTCTCTTGCCACCGACCTCATTTTCCTGATACTGCTTTGCGCGAGATGAACAGTTGGTTTTATGCCCACAGTGGCGAACAAAAAGGTCCGGTCAGCGAAGAAGAATTAGCTCGGTTGGCCGCAAGCGGTGACTTCAATCCCACCAAAGATCTCGTGTGGAGCGAAGGGATGGCCGATTGGAAAAAGGTAGCAGAAGTCCCTGAGCTCAATCTCACTCGAAGCAACAATCCGACGCCCCCAAATGAAGCGGCGAACCAGCCGGCCGCCCGTCCAACCAGTAGTCATGATCCCTATCAAGCACCCGTCGCCAGCTCCTACCCCACCCCCGAAAACTCCGGCGACGACCTACCGGAGATCGAACCCGGCAGCTCTCCCCTGGGCATCACCGAGTGCATCGACCGGGCATTCACCCTCACGAAAAAACACTTTGGAATTCTAGTGGCCGTTTGGGTCATTTACTTCGCGATCAGCTTTGGCTTGGGCATGGTTCTTGGCGTCATCGAGGCCTTCGCAGGTGGTGGCGTCAACCAACCTGATTTCTCCTCGGGCAGCTCGACATTCCCGGGACAACAGACTGGCCCCAGCACCGGCGGGGCTTTAGCAGTTAGCGCTGTGACGAATCTGATTTCACAAGTCGTGTCCATCTTCCTGACCTTGGGCATCACTCGGTTCGGACTGAATTTCATCTCAGGAAAGCCAGCTGAGATTGGGATGATGTTTGGTGAAGGCTCCAAGCTATTGCGAGCCTTCGGGGCTTCGATCCTTTACTGGCTGATGGTCGCGGCAGGATCGATTCTATTAATCGTTCCGGGCGTCTACCTCGCTCTCCGTTTTGGCCAATACCAGCATGCGATTGTTGATCGAAACATGGGGGTCTTCGAGGCCTTCCGCTACAGCTCGAGTATCACGCAAAATAACAAAATGAATCTCCTGGGCCTCGGGGTTCTCCTCTTTCTCATCAATGTGGCGGGGGCTGTCGCACTTTGTGTTGGACTCCTTTTCACCGTCCCTCTCACTTGGCTCGCATGGCTTTTGGCCTACCGGTGGCTCCAACATGGCCCCCCTGCCCTCCAAAGTCGTGGATTGCTGAAAGACCAATTCGGGGGTTAAAAGGAGAAGCTGCGCAGACCAGCTTTCACCCGGACTGAGGAATCTGACTGAACTGAAAAATCTTCGTGCCCTTTTCCTATCGGGCAGCGAAGTTCCCTCCGTGACCGCACTCGAAAAAGCCGCGGCGCTCAAGGCGCGCGTGAAGACTCCCGGCAATCCCATCTCGGCATTGACCGCCTACGACTACCCGACTGCCCGTCTCCTCGACGAGGCCGGAATCGATCTCTTGTTGGTGGGCGACTCTCTGGGAATGGTAGTTCTGGGTTATCCCGATACCACTCACGTGACCATGGAGCATATGCTGCATCACGTAGCGGCAGCGGCAAGAGGTTGTAAAAAAGCACTCCTGCTCGGAGATCTTCCCATTCACTCTTACACCACTCCCGAGGAAGCGGTCCGGAACGCCCGGCGTCTCGTTGAGGCTGGAGCTGAAGCGGTGAAGCTGGAGGGCGGAATCCGACAGGCGGAAAAAGTGCGCGCCATTACCGAGGATGGCATTCCGGTGGTTGGGCATCTCGGGATGCTCCCCCAACGAGTCAAAGAGGAGGGCGGCTACAAGAAAAAGGGGAAAACGGAAGAGCAGGTTGCCGCGCTCTTGGAAGGGGCACTCGCATTACAAGAGGCTGGAATCGACGCCTTGGTCCTGGAGTCCGTGATTCCCTCAGTGGCACGCAAGCTGTCCGAACAACTCGAAGTACCCACAATCGGCATCGGTTGTGGTAACGGTAATACCCACGGAGAAATCGCGGTAATTACCGACTTGCTTGGTAGCTACCCTTGGTTCGTCCCTCCCTTTGCCACTCCACGGGCAGCACACGGCCAATCCACCAGCGAAGCCGCACTCGCCTACCAAAAGGCTATTAAGCCCTTTGGCGAAGAATAATCTTTTGCCAAAAGCAGAACCTCCCAGCCCAGACATCCAACGACCAGACGGAGCAAAAAGGCTGCTCCAACGCTTTTCAATTCCCTGATTCCTTCACTCTGAAGTCTCGCCTTCACTCACTTCATCGGAAACCGAGATAAAGAGTAAATTGGCAGACGGCATCGCTAGTTCATTTGCCAACAGACTCAACTTCCAAGGGCAGCTTCCCTGCTCCCTGTCTCCTTCCAGAGAAGCAGGCTAAAAAACGAAAGCAGGAAAACCTTCCCAACTCCCACGACTATTTATTGCCCCCTACTAGCGTGAGTTCCGGAGCAACGCGACCATCACGCCTTGAATCACGAGTTCACGGGCAGGTATGAGATCGGGATACAATTCGTTCTCCGCCTGAAGGTAAGGCTTGCCGCGATTCACAATGTAGCGCTTCAAGGTCGTCTCGCCATCGATCAGGGCCGCCACGATGTCCCCATTCTTGGGTTCGCGAAATTCAAGAACTACGGTATCGCCATCACAGATATGGGCGTCGATCATGGACTCGCCTCTCACCTTCAAGGCAAAAGTCTTGGAGTTTCCTCGAAGTCCGAGACTGGAAATATCAATGGAAAGGCAACTTTCCTGATCTTGAACCTGATCTTCCGCCATACCAGCGGCGATGGAACCGTAGACTGGGATATCGATGATTTCTTCACGTTCCATTTCATCTGGAAACATGACCGCACGAGCCTTTCCGGGCAGGCGGACCACCGCTTCCTTTCTCTCCAAAGCCCGTAAATGACTCATCGCAGCAGTTTGACTGGCAAACCCAAAGTGGGCTTGGATTTCGCGGGTCGACGGAATCAAACCGGAACGGCGATGCTCGGCTTTGAGGAAATCCAGGACGGCTTGTTGTTTGTCAGTGAGTGCTTGGGCCATAATTTGAACAACGTTCGAAGGAACAATACCCCTTCTGACCCTTTGAACAAGTGTTTTCTTTGCCTGCAGTGTTTCCAGTTCTCCACTGCGAAGCGGAAGCAGGCTGCCGAGGGTTGGGACCGCATTGTGCAATCGTGTTGCAAGCTTCACTGCTTACATTCTGCCCAGTCCGCGACTTCGACAGCCTGCCACCTTGGCTAATCCATCACGAAGAACCGGGAATCCTCCGCCACCTTTTTCAACTCTCTCCGGCGAAAGCGCGACCCTCGCAAGAAGGCTGGAATCTCCCCCGTCTCGCGAAAGCAGAACTTCTTGGGCAAAGAGGTGTAGAGGGACTTGGGAGGGCGGGTTTCGGTAATTCCCTTCAAGCGGCAACCCAACTCGAAGGTATGATAGAAGACCTTCTCAACCCCAATCTCACCAAAGAGAAATTCGAGGGACGCCATTAGGATCGCCTCGGACCAGATGGCTTCATGGTGCTTCATTTCTTCTTCCCAAAAGCGCTTCACCTGGCGGGCATCGAGACGATATCCGTGCCAGTGGATTCGCCCGCACTCTTTGCAGGGGCGCTCACGCATCAGAGCCCTGACGTCCCGCAAGCGGTCAGTCTGAATCTCTTCAATGAGCGCTTCCCGTGTCTCCAGGTCGAAGTCGAGACGCGCCCACGCCAAAGTGGCATTGCGCCCCTTTCGCGCGGGATGGCAGCTGAAGTGAAAAGGATCGTATTCCTTGTCCCCCAGCATCCCGACCATCAACTCATGATGTCGTCCTGTTAGATTGAGTTGCAGCACCAAGCTCTTGCCAGGGCGGGTCGTCTGTCGCCAGCTCCACTGCTGACCATCCCCGCCCCACTCGTCGAGAGACAAGCGGTAAGTTTGCTGCCCCTCGCGATAGGCTCCGAAGCCCGGCCCGAACCATTGGGCAGAGCTTCCCCGTGCCATACAGTCTTTCACCACTGGCTTCTCCAAGAGCTTGCCATAAGGCGAAGCTCGCAACTCTTCCAAGGTGGCACAGCTCTGCACCGCACGACCTAACAACCGGAAGGCATAATCATCTTTCGCATACCGATAGAGGGTGCGCCCCTTCGGCAAACACGCGATCACCTCGCGTAATTCTGTGGTTTTCATTCCTGAAAAAAATAAGGAGGACTTCGGGCTCCTCCTTGTGAGCCCTTGTTCGAAAGGGAGCACGACTGTCCGTTGCGTGACGGACCTCGCTCCCGGTTGGCTTCCTCACTTTTGGAAGCCTGGATCATGGTTGGCACGGCTCCGGAAATCCTCCGGGCCGTTGCTAATCAGGAATGATGATTCAGGCGCATGATGGAGGTAGCTTTTCCCAAGAGCCCATCGACAACAAGCCCAAATCTCTCTCCCAAGAGGAAAAGCCAGATCGGCAAGCCAGGTTTTGCTGACTGAATAGAGAGGTGAGTCCCACCCACCACTACTCGCACGATAGTGAAATGACCCGTCAGGAAGAAGCGACTGATCGCGTGAACCAATTGGTTTTCGAGGGAAAAGAACTCGAGGCCATCGAGCGGGAATTCGCCCATAGCCGTCTACATGGTGCTTTGTCCGCAGACGACCTCGCCTTTGAGTATTACCGCGCCCGCACAGCCTATCAAATCGCCAAACCTAAAAACGGAACAAAGAAAGCGGCCCGCTTTGTCGGCGTCCTCGCCATCGCAGGGGGATTGATCGCTATCGTCCTGACCTTTGCCGGAGACGATGCTGACGATGGCCTTCGACGCGGACCAATCATCTTCGGCATCGCATCCATCATCTTGGGAGGTCGACTCTTACACCATCCTGAGAAAGCCTTCGAGAAAGTCGATCAATAGCCGTCTCTCTGAAATTGAACGAATCGCTTTGTTAGCGGCGGAGGATCCAGTCTCCAAAACGCCGAATCCCACCTCCGGCACTCTCGATCCAACGCGAACCCGTTTCGCCTCCGCGCCCCGTTCCGAACATCACGTTACCCGCGGTCCCCTGGGTGCGCTCTCCTCCCCGGGTCAAGAGATTGAAACCCTTGCCCAGAACCCAACCGGTCCCTTCCACAAGATAGCCGGAGCCTTTCACAAGATAGCCCGAACCGGTCTGGAGCGCATCACCGACCCGTCGCAAATTAGATACTTCCTGTTGTTCTTGCGGACTGAGGGGCTGACCTGACCATTGGGCCGAACGCTCGAAGTGATAGGCACTCGCCTCCATCGAGGCCCCGGCAGCTTGCTCCTGCTGCCCGGCGATCAAACGATCGGCCTGTCCGCGGTGATACTGAGCCATCGCCCGGTGACTCCCCGCAAAGGTCTCATCGAAATCCTTCTCGCTCACCGAGTCTCCGGATTTCACTCTTTGGGCTAAACTCTTGATCGCCCCGGTATTTCCTCCCTGTTGCTTGAGGGTTGCGGCCGCCTTGTCCAGATATCGACCCGAGCCCGTACGATCACCCCGCTGATAGCGCGACCAGGCCGCCACGAAATCCACGTCCACCTTTTGCGCCGCAAAGGCCGCATTGGCGTCACCCGAACCCGCCCCGAGAGGCTGGGGACTCGAGACCCCGCAGCTAACCAGAGACCAAAGCCCCAGAACGGCAGCCAAAATGTAAAACACTCTCCTCACACCCATACTTAACTGCTTCACCCTGCTAAAAATTCAATCTTTCAACGGTTCATCGCCTCCTTTTCCTTCCCCACCTTGCCAAAACCTCTGCCAAGCCCTAAAGAATGCCCCTCCGACCGTGAAACCACAAATCATCCTAGCTGAAACCACCTCCCCCGAGGGAGAGCCCCTGACCCTCGTCAGCCACGACGGCCACTTTCACCTGCAATCGCGCGGCGAAAAGCTGATGACGACTTTCTCCCATGGCTCCGAGGAGGAGCTCGCCACCCTGGCCTGTGCCCCTTCGCGTCCGGCCCGGCAGCCCACTGTTTTGATCGGCGGATTGGGATTTGGCTTCACCCTGGCCTCTGCAACCCAAGCTCTTCCCCAGAAGGGCGCCCGCTTCGTGGTGGCCGAACAAACGCCCGCCATTGTCGAGTGGAACCAGACTCACCTCCGCGACCTTCACCCCAACCTGTGGGAAGACGACCGCATCCTGATTGAACCGGTTCCGGTGCAGAATCTCATCAAGGATAACGAGGAGACCTTTGCCGCCATCATGCTGGATGTGGACAATGGGCCCTGGGCTTTTCAGGACGAAGCCAACGAGGCACTCTATTCACTGGACGGGCTCCATCTGGCCAAACGCGCGCTCAAGAGCGGCGGCGTGCTGGCGGTATGGTCAGTCAGGCACGACAAGGCTTTTGAGAAGAAACTCATCAAGGCCGGCTTCGAGGTCACCTGCGAAAAAGTTCCCGCCACCAAGAAGGGAAAGCAAAACCGCTTTCACACCATCTGGTTGGCAAAAAAAGGAGAGTATATCTCGCAGAATCGCCGAGAACACTAACTTGCGGGCGCACGACGCACGCCTGCATTTCGCCTAAGCGCGCGCTCGATCATAGGCAGCGATAATGCGCCCGACGACTTCGTGACGGACTACGTCTTCGCCGCTCAGGGTCACCAGCGCAATACCCTCAACCGCTTTCAAAGCACGTTCAGCCTCTGCCAAACCAGATAACTGCCCGTCCTTGAGATCGACCTGACTGCTATCGCCAGTGACGACACAACGCGAGCCTTCGCCGAGCCGGGTCAGGAACATGAACATTTGTTCTGGAGTGGTATTCTGGGCCTCATCCAGAATCACAAAGCTTCGCCCCAAAGTTCGCCCCCGCATGTAGGCCAACGGCGCGATTTCTATGGTGCCATCCTCCAGCAACTTCTGCCCCTCTTCCGGTCCCAGCATGTCGTACATCGCATCATAGAGAGGACGGAGGTAGGGCGCGACCTTCTCCTTCAGGTCTCCGGGTAAAAAGCCCAAGGCCTCGCCCGCCTCCACCGCCGGACGTGTCAACACCACCCGGTGGATCAACTTGGCCTTCAGCATGGACAAGGCCATCGCCATCGCGAGGTAAGTCTTCCCAGTGCCCGCAGGCCCCAATCCAAAGGTCACATCGTGGCTTTGCATTGCGGAAATGTACTCCGCCTGCCCGGGCGACTTCGGCACCACGGCCTTTCCTCCCCGGGCTCCCAGCAATTTGATGCCCACCATCTTGGTCACGCTTTGGTCCGAGGCGCTTGCAACCATATCGACCGCCAATTTGAAATCGCGCACCGTCAGGAGCGCTCCCCCACGACGGGCTTCTTCCAAATCCTCAAAGACTTTCCGCGCCAGCTCCAAGGCTTCGGCCTCACCTTCCAACAGGACCCAGGCATCGCGAGTGACCACCTTCGCAAGGGACAGCTTTTCCTGCAGGTAGGCCAAGGACTTTTCTTCCCCACCCAAGAGTGAGTGCAAGAAAACTCCAGATTCGAATTCCAACTTGAGGGTTTCGCTCATGGCTAAGAATGAGCTCTTGAAGCTCCAATAAATTCAATCACAATCTCGCCGGAAAGATATCCTTTAGACCAATGGCATTTTCACTGTGTGAATACTTTCAAGCATGTCAAATAACCGGGACCGAGGAACAAAGTAGTTCTTTTTTATTGGCTCAATTTGTGATTAAACATTGATAGCCATGAGATTATCGATTTTCGCCCTTCTGAGCGCTGCTGTATTTTGCAGCAAAGTCATGGCAAGCTCGGAGGAAATCGGAACCACTCACGAGCACTCGGCCAGCGCGGTGCCGGAGTCTTCGGTAGCCATCCTTTTTGCAGGGCTTCTCTGGTTCCTCCTCTTGCGAAAGCGCACGTAGGAGCACGTGGCTTCCTGCGCCCTTACTCATCAAGGAGGGCTCTAACAGCTTGGGGAATCTCAGTGGCTTCCCCCTGCTCCACAAAGACGGTAGTCATCTCCCCTTCCGCAGCCACATCGCTACTGACATTAAGAATTCGAAAGGACCACCGCAACGACTTTCGCCCCATCTGGGCAAGGACCAGCTCGACCTCGAATTCATCGCCAAAGGCGAAAGGCAGCCGATAATCACACTGCACCCCGACACGCGGCCAGCCCCCCTCGGGAGTGAGGACTGCGATTCCCTTTTCGGCCAGAAATTGGTGCTCGGCCTCCTCCGCCCATTTCAATACTGAGGTGAAATGGACCCTCCCCGAGGCATCGGTCTCGGGGAAGGTAACCTGGCGGCGATAGCTCCAAGCCATTAGACGAACTTCCGCACCACCAGGGTGGCATTGTGCCCGCCGAAACCGAAGCCGTTGCTCATTGCCGCATTGACCTCAAGCTCGCGCGCCTCATTCGGCACGTAGTCGAGGTCGCACTCAGGATCCTGATCTTCCAAATTGATTGTCGGAGGCACGATACCCTCTTTCACCGCCATGACACACGCGGCCAGTTCAACCGCTCCAGCCGCACCCAACAGGTGACCGGTCATGGACTTGGTCGAGCTCACCATCAACCCATTCTTGGCATGGTCACCAAAGGCAATCTTCATGGCCTTGGTCTCCGCGATATCACCGAGCGGAGTCGAGGTGCCGTGCGCATTGAGATAGGCAATGTCCTCGGGGTTCAGACCCGCATGCTTCAAGGCCATCGCCATCGCCCGGGCTGGGCCCGTGCCATCGGGAGAAGGTGCACTGAGGTGGTAGGCATCAGCACTGACGCCATAGCCGGCGAGTTCGGCATAGATGGTCGCTCCACGCGCCTTGGCATGCTCGAGCTCCTCGATAACCACTACCCCCGCTCCCTCACCCATCACAAATCCATCACGACCCACATCGAAGGGGCGGCTGGCGCGGGTAGGCTCGTCATTCCGCGTGCTCAAGGCCCGCATATTTCCAAAACCAGCCAATCCCATGGGGGTAAAGCTGGCCTCGGAACCACCGGCGACAAACATATCGGCATCTCCGAATTTAATCATCCGCCAAGCCTCGCCCACCGAGTTATTGGCAGTCGCGCAAGCCGTAACGATGGACATGTTCGGTCCCCCGAACCCGTATTCCATTGAGATGAGACCACTCGCGATGTTCGAAATCATCATGGGAATCGTGAACGGGGAAACGCGGGATGGGCCTTTGGTCATGCACGCTTGGTGATTTTTCTCCAAAGTGGCGAGACCACCGATTCCGCTTCCGACCATCACCCCCACACGGGTGAGGTCCAACTTGTCAACTTCCACTCCCGAGTCCACAACGGCCATCTTGGCCGCGCCCATGGCCAGTGCGGCATATCGGTCGACCCGGCGGCCTTCCTTGGGATTGTTGAAGTAGGGCAGCGGATCGTAGTCCCGCACCTCGCCACCAATCTTGCAGACATAATCGGTTGCATCCATGCCTTGGATCGGTGCAATTCCGCTTTTGCCTGCCTTGAGTCCTTCCCAGCTGGAAGCCCAATCATTTCCCATCGGGGTCACTCCCCCGATCCCGGTAATTACCACTCGTCGCTCGGTCATGTCGTTAATTAGGCTGCCAGCCTACGATGGAGATGACTCTTAGCAAGTCTCATCCGAGTTTGCGCGAGCGCCCTCGGCTGGTCACTCCGCCACACATTTCACAGGTCCCATACTTGGGCTCGCCGGGCTGACTCTCCTGCAAAAGCCCGCATTGTGCGCAACGACGACGATGCTGACGAAGCTCACATTTCGTCTTTCTCCGGGCCAAAACACGAAAAAAAATCAACACCATCCCCCAGAGGAGAGCCCCCAACAGACTCCATTGCACCAGTTCCTGCAGCGTTAATTCGATCGGATTCATTCCTCTCCTTTTTCCACAAAAGTCAGCTCCAGCTGCTCCGCAATCTGTGCCGGAGCGCCCTGGGTTGTCTCGAAAAAGCGCTGCCATAGACCACGGACCTGCTGCTCCACTTTTTTCTCCACGGTCCCTGCTGGAACGACGAGCGCCAACTTCCCTTCCCCATCAGTCGCCACCAACCAGGTCGACTTCCTCGCGAGCGGGACCGGCCCTTTCCATGAAAAGGAATGACCGGTGACAAATTTCCCCAAGGGCCCGCTTCCAGCTATCCGCAAGACCCACTCAACGGGCTCGCCCTCCGCAGCCCTTGGCCAAGAGTCCACCGAAATTTCGGGAAGCGGCGGCAGGGCCAGCTCGACGTCTTTCTCACTCGGCCACTTCAATCGCATCGAGACCTCCGGAGCCGGATAGAGACTCATTTCCGAGTCCCGTTGTTCTTCCAAGCCCAGCTGGGCCAGCACATCCTCCAGCGGCGGGGTCTCATCCAGCAGCGTCCCGGACCCCAGACTGGGTAAATTCTGACTCGCCAAAAGTCGCTGGAGAGAAGGATGACTGTTCTCATCGAGCATCACCAACTGCGCCATCTTCACCCGGGGCCGGTCTGCTGCCACCGAGACTGGCACCACAACCCGCAACGAGAACCAGGCCACCACCACAATGATCATCGCCAGCACCAAGGAACACCAGAATCGGACCAAGGACTCATCACCCCGAATCCAAGCAAAAGTCAGCTCCTTGGGCTGCCGGGAAAGCTCTGAATGATCGCGCTTGTTCATCCCTTCCTCTACTCTGGCCGCGGCGGACCTGGTTCAGCGAGCCATCCACAATCCAGCCCCTCGGCCACGATGATTTCGCTCAAGCGAAGCTGCATCATTGCCGGCAGTCGTCGATCAGATCTCAGAAGCACCATCCGCAACCCTTCCTCGTCCCGCTTGCGTCGCAAAGTGCCAATCAGCTCCTCTTCCGCAATCGGGCGTGAACCCAGATAGACTACGGGCTCCAACGCCCCTTTGACCGTCAACACCAGCGCCTCGTTGTCAGCAGGAAAGCGTGTCTGGCTCTGCGGGAGTTGCACTGCCACCCCCGCCCGATGAACCAGCGTGGCGGAGACAAAACCCAACAACATAATGAGGACCAAAATATCCAGGACCGCCAGCGCATGCAGCGGCCCGGGGTTCTCATCAATCGTTAGGGAAACATTCACTGCGCGGAAACTAAGATTGCTTGCTGGCGCGACGGCTGACGGACTCGGCCACTTGCTCGCGCATCAAGACCACATCCACCTGCTCGCGAGCGTCCATGATGAGGTTGACCATCTCAATTCCGGTCCGCTCCAAATCACCCAACAGGCTGCGCGCCTTGCCCAAAAGCACCAGATAGAATCCATAGCTCGCCGTCGCAATCGCAAGCCCCACCACAGTGGTGACCAAACTCTCGAAGATGCCCCGGGCCAGCGTCGCCTGTGCCACCGTGGACCCAACCTCCACCACATTGCCGAAGACATCCAACAATCCCAAAGCCGTTCCCAAGAGCCCAGTCAATGGAGCCATCATCGCCACCGCCAACAAGGTGCGTAGATTCCGTTCGATACGCGGGACCTCGATCTTCACCGACTCCTCCGCCACTTCGCACAAGTTCGTGCGAGGCAAAGAATGCCGGACCAGGACGGAATGGGCGACTCGCGCCGCCGGTCCCCGCTCGCGACCCGCTTCATAGAGAGCCTCCGAGAAAGCCTGCTTGGCAATATGCACCTGCAATCCACGTAGCAAATCAGGCACGCTGGACTTCACCGTCTGAAAAAACAGCAGGCGCTCCAATATCAAAACCAGGCCCAAAAAAGCCAAGACCAGCTGCACCCAAAGAACAGGTCCGCCGGATTCCAACAACTCTCTCACGGAAAAAACCTAAATCTCTTTCAGCAAAAGTGCGAGCCCCTTCCGAGTCAAAGCGAAACCGGACCGGAGAGACCAGCCCTTTCCCACCTCCTGGCAGCGTGACAAAGCTCCCCGACGAATCGTCCCAGTCTCGCTCGGATCGAGTCATTTTGTCCCGAATCCCAAACCACCCACGAAAGACCGAAAACCCCATAAAGCACTCATCTTTATCATCATACAACCAAACAAACTCAATCGGTCCGCCACGTGCATTCTCCTTTCCGTCTAAAAACGAAAACAACATTATGACTACTAGAAACAGCACAACTCAACCATCTGTCGTCTTCAACGAACTCTTCCGCAACTTCGCCCCACCCCGTCCAGTGACCCCCTGGCGCTGGGTCGAAAAGGACGAAGCTTGGAGAGGCGAGCTCGACCTCCCCGGCTTCGCCAAAGAGGAAGTGAAGGTCTCGCTCGACAAAGAGCGCGTCCTCCTCATCGAAGCCAAGCAACCGGAGCTCGCCGAGGGCGAAGAGCGTGACTTTACCCGCAGCGAAGCCACATACCGGGTCCGCCTCCCACGTGAAGCCGATGCCGAAAAGCTGGAAGCGAAGCTCGAGAACGGCGTCCTCCAGGTCACCATTCCCAAGCTCACCCCCGACTCCCAGATCGCTCGCCACATCGAGCTGAACTAATTTTTCATGGTTAAGGTTCATTGATTGGTGAGAGAGACCGCTCTGGAAACAGGGCGGTCTTTTTTTGCCCAAAGAAAAACCAATCCCCGCATCACTCGTTCCCCTGAAAGCCGACTTCCATTCGAATTCCCACCCTCCAAACTAAGCGCTAGACAGTCGCCTCACTCTCCGCATAGTTACTCCTATGCAAGAAGCCACCGCACAGATCCGCGATTTCCTCCAATTTATCGCACTCAGCTTCATCGAGCACCCCGACCAGGCGCAGCTCCGTGTCGGTCAGCCCGAAGAAGGGCATCTCAGCTTTCGCCTCATTCTCGCCCACGAGGACGTCGCCCAACTGATTGGCCGCAACGGCTTCACTGCCAGCGCTATCCGCAACGTCGTCAACAGCGTGGCTGCCCGCGACAATATCAAGGTCACCCTTCGCATCCATTCCGTTGAAGAAGAACAACAGCGGATGGCGGAGCTGGAAGCGAAAGAAATGATCGAGTAAGACTTTTCAAGATGCCCTCGCCCACCGAGCACCGGCTCTACGACCTCATCCTCGAGAAAGTGCTTCGGGACGAAGAGGAAGAGAGAATACGCAAGAGACTCGCCATCAACAATGTTCCCGATGACGAAGCTGAAGCGATTTTTCAATCCGCTCGCAAAGAACGCGTCCGAACCATTCGCGCCGAAAGCCGCAATCACCTGCTCATTGGCGTCCTGCTCCTCGCCGGGGCCTATTGCATCTTCCTCAGCCTCTGGGTGCAGCTCTCTTTCCAGAACAATACCGTTCTCGTCGTGGTGTGCAGTCTAGTCGTTCTTGGTACCTGGCAATTTCTTCAGGGAGCTCTGGGTTGGTTCATTGCCCCCCGCAAGCGTGGCTCCTACCTCGACGAGTCCTCGGTCGACTACGACTAAGGGCTCAACTTTTCTTCTGCTCAAAGAGCCACTCGAAGACCTCTTCCGACTTGGCCATTTTCCAGTGGATATTGTTGTGCACACTATCCGGAAACACATCGAAGCGATACTCCACGCCATCGGCGGCGAACTTCTCCTTTTGCGCCTCCGCCTTCGAGCTATCCCTCTCTGGCGAGAAGTAGCTCCACATCGGGGTCTTGACCTTTCCGATCCAATTGTCGGCCGGCCCCCCGTCAGCAAAGATGGCTCCCGCGTAAAAGTCGGGTCGACTCTGGAGCAGCTTGCCAATCCCCTGTCCTCCCTGGGAGTAACCTGAAAGATAGATCCGGCTGGTATCGACGGGCAAAGTGGCGATGAGGTTGTCGATCAACGCCTCCAACTTGGCGACCTGCTTGGGCCAAGTCTCCGGTTCGGGCGGGCAGAGAGGAACGCAGATCACGCACTGATTTTTTCCCGACCGATAGAACTCCTCCGAGGCCACGGTCTTCGCCGCAATCTCCACGTGCCCAACCTTCACATCCTCAGCCCGCGCACCAGCCCCGTGAAGGTGAACGAAGAGAGGAATGCTATCATCCTTCTTTACCCGCTTTCCCACAAAAAGCTGATAGATCAGGCCGCCCTCATCGGCATCATACCGGATCCACTCGCTCTTCATCGCGTCGGCATGCTTTCCGTTCTCCAAGGCATCCGCTCGCTCTGCGGCCTTCTTCTGCTCGGTCAAAATACCGAGCGCGAAATCACGATCAGCCTGCGAGAGCATGTCCAGGGTGATGCTGACCAGCTTCCCTCCCTTTCGCACCTCCACCTTGTTCTCGGATACCGAAACCAACTCGGCTTCGATGGTTCGACCGTCGGACGAAGTCCACTCCCGGTTCTCTCCGATTTGGCCCCAGGCGTTCAGAGCTAGACCGAGGAGGCAGGCTAGGGTCGAGAATTTGCGCATGGTGAACCGTGGCTCCTTCCAGAAAGCAACACAACAAAATGATGGATAGAGACAGAAAAATGAAATCTCCCGTTCAAGATTCAGCAACTATCTTTCGACTGATATTTGCATCGCGCTGACTTCTACCGACAAGATGAGTACATGTGGGATTTCGCTATTTGCGAGCAGGCCCTTTCACCCTTCAATGAAGTGTGGCCGCACAACAGCAATCCGAGCTCGATCTCTTCGCAAGTCCCAGACGGGATGTGGGGATTCACTTTCTAGGTTGGGACCGCCCACTTCTGCCTCTGGCGGTGGAGTTTCTGGCACAAGGCTGGCAGGAAGGACCACTGGACCTGACCCATCTCGCCGTGGTGGTGCCAACCCGGAATGCTTCGAGACGACTGCGGGAAAGCTTGGCTCTCTTCGCAGCCACCCGCAACGCGGGAGTGCTCCCGCCAGTCATCCTGAATCCCGACGATTTGCTCAGCCTCATCTCCGGAGCTTCTCCGCAAGATGAGTCGCCCGTGCCCCCTCCGGCCACCGCAAGCAAAGCCGAATCACTCTTGGCTTGGATCAAGGTCTTGCTGGATACTGACCTGGAGACCGTCCGGAATCTTTTTCCCGTTGAGCCAGTCGAGAAGAACTTTTCGTGGGGCCTGCGGACAGCCCGGGAACTGATGCAAGTGCAATCTCTGCTAGGTGAAGGAGCACATAACACTTCCTATGCAGCCAAAGTTCTCGCCAGTCACGATCTGGAGCCCGAAAGATGGGAAGAATTCTCGCAGTTGGAGCGCGCCTTTTTCCGCCAGTTGGAAAAAGAAGGGCGGCTTCCGCGGGCCATGCTACGACGACAGGCGGTGGAAAGCCCCGTGCTCCCTCCTGAGTGCACGCAGCTGTTCCTAATCGGGCTCCCCGATCCCCCGCCCGCTCTCATTCCTCTCGTTGAAAAGATCGCCGAACGGCTTCCGGTCCAGGTGATCGTCCATGCCCCGGAGCCATCGGCCCCGCAGTTCGATGAGTGGGGCAGACCTCTCGCGATCTGGAACGATCGCCACCAGGAGATCCCCGACCACGCCATCCATCAGGGAGCCAACCCTACCGAGCAGGCGGAAAAGGTCTGCGAACGACTGGCTAGGTATGAGCAGCCCCACCTCGTGGCCGCAGTCGGAGTGCCCGACGCCGAAGTCGTGGCCCCCTTGCAAAAGAGTCTCGCCGCTCGGGGCCTCTCGAGCTTCGACCCCGCGGGTGAAGCGATGTCGCGCCAGGGTCTCAGCCACCTGCTGCGCACTCTGCGAGACTTGGTCAGCAGTCGCTCGCTCGGAACCCTCCGAGAACTTCTCCGCATCCCGGGGGTTGCTGAGGCTGCGGGCTCCTTCCAAGTGCCGGATGGCAGCTCTGCCTATCCTCCCACCGCCATTCTGCAAGCCTTTGACAAGTTCCACGAGGCCCACCTCTGCAGCACAATGGACGAGGCCTGGGGTATCCTGGAGCATGTGAAGGATGACAAGGGCCCCCTCACCCGCACCCTTCAGTGGACACAAGAAGCTCTCCGCAATCTGGAGTATGAACCACTGGAAAAGGCCTTGCCGCAAGTTCTCGAGGACATCTATCAACACACCAATCTTGCCAAGGACGAGGAATTCTCCGCAGCGGCCCAGCTCCTGCACCGTGTGCTTGATGAGGTTGCGGCGCTGTCCTTCGCAGGGCAAGGCCCCACCGAACGCTTTCAACTCTTTCTAACCATTCTGGAAGAACAAGTCCTTGCATCCAAACGCCATGCCGATGCCATTGAACTCCCCGGATGGCTGGAGCTCGCATGGGAAGACGCCCCCCACTTGGTCGTCACGGGGTGCAACGACGGCCTGGTGCCCGAGACCATTCAGGGTCACCCCTGGCTGCCCGACCAAGCCCGCCGACTCCTGGGCCTACGCCACAATGCCACCCGACAAGCGCGCGACGCCTACTTGCTGGCATCACTTCTGGCCTCGCGCGAGAACGACGGTCAGGTCGACCTCATCTTTGGCCGCACCAATAGCAAGGGCGATCCCTTGCGCCCGTCGCGACTGCTGCTCGCCACTCCTCCAGAGGTCCTGCACGAACGGGTCAATCTGCTCTTTCGCGACTCTATCTCCGCAACCGACCCACTCCCTTGGAAGATGGGCTGGCAACTCACTCCTCCAGCGCCGGATCCGGAGCAATTTCAGCGGATTTCAGTAACGGCTTTTTCCTCCTATCTCAACTGTCCCTTCCGCTTCTATCTGCAACATGGACTCAAGATGAACGCCTTGGATCTGGAGCGAATGGAACTCAACGCGCGGGACTTCGGGAACGTGATGCACGACGTGCTGGAAGAGTTCGCCAAGGGAGGAGCCGCGAATTCTGAGTCTGCCAGGGAAATTGCGGAATGCTTCGAAGACCTGTTGAGCGACCATCTGACCAAAAAATACGGCACCCGACTTTCCGCGCCCCTCTTGATTCAAGCCAGCTCCATGCGACAACGCCTGGGATGGTGGGCGCATCAGGAGGCTCAACAGCGCCAGGCCGGCTGGAGCATTCTGGAAACCGAAACCTATCTGGCCCCCAAGGAAGACCCCTTCCGAATCGGCGGGATGATCATCAAAGGAAAGATCGACCGCATCGAGTCCCACCCGGATGAGGGATTGCGCATTCTCGACTTCAAGACAAAGAAGAAGCCCACTCCAGTCGACGAAGCCCACCTCCGCAATGCTCGCCGCGATGAGGATCTATCAGCTTTGCCCGACTGGATGAAAGCCACTTACAAGGGCAAGGAGAAGTGCTGGACCAATCTGCAGATTCCTCTCTATCTCCTCGCATTGCGAGACCGCTATCCCAATCAGCCCCGCACCGCTGGCTACGTCCAGTTGGGGGCCGCGATGGGCGACGTCCACCTGAATCTGTGGGAGGAGCTCGATGCCGAACTCTTGGAATCAGCTGGGAACTGTGCTCTGGGAATCATTGAGAATATTCAGAACGAGGTCTTCTGGCCCCCGGCGGAGAAATCAAAGTTCGACGACTTTGCCGACCTCCTCTTCGGCGACCCCAAATCCGCTATCAATGCAGTAAACCTAAAAAAGGAGGCTAACGATGAAGAATGAAATGATTCTCGCTTCAGCGGGCTCGGGTAAGACCTGGCAGCTGACCAATCGCTACATCGCCATCATGGCGCGTGACCTTCTCGCGGGTATCGAGCCCAAACCGGAACGAATCTTGGCTGTCACTTTCACCCGAAAGGCAGCCGGAGAATTCTTTGACGAAATCCTCAAGAAGCTCGCCAAAGGAGCTTCCTCCGAAGAGGCTGCCGCCTCACTAGCCGGCGTCCCCGACGAGATCCAGAACCCCCTCTATGAGGTTCTCAGTCAGTTGAGGAAAGCGCATTACCGGCAATTGCTCCTCATCTTTATCCAACGGATGCCGCGACTTTTCCTCGGAACCTTGGATTCTCTTTTCGCCAACATTGTGAGGACTTTCCCCGCGGAATTCGGTCTCTCAGGCGACTTCGACATCCTGGATGAACATCAGGCCTCGCTGGCCCGCAACGAGGTCTTTCGCCGGGTCTTCGAGCTCTCGAGCGAAGCTGGAGAAGAATCCGATTTCCTCGAAGCCTTTCGGCTCGCCACCTTCGGGCGCGAGGAGGCCTCGGTGCAATATCTGTTGGACCAGTTCATCACCAAGCATCACGACATCTTTCTATCGGCCGCAAGTCCGGCCCTCTGGGGCAACCCGGACCGGATTTGGCCGACTGGCACAGCTTGGTTAAGTGCTCGCGGAAGTCACGACGATGACTTCACCGAACTCTTCGAAGTCTTCGCGACGGAAAAGGTGACGGAGAAACAAATGATGTTCTGGGAGGAATTTCGCACGCAACTCCTCTCCCACAGCCCGGGCAACTCCCTGCCAAAGCGAGTGGACTTTTTCCTGACTAAATTTCTCGGAGCATGGGATGAAATCAATGCTGGCGAAGCCGAGTTTGCGGTCAATCGTTCCAAACAAAAGCTTGGAGCCAAATCCTGCAAAATCATCCGGGAGCTCACAATTCGCATCGTTGGGGACGAGCTTAAGAATCACCTGACCAGGACCCGTGGACTCTGGGCCCTGCTCCATCAATTTGAGGAAACTTACGCCAAGCAGGTGAGGCGGCGCGGCCATCTCACTTTCCACGATCTGGAAGTGATTCTGGCAGGCTCTCCCGACTCCCCTGCCCCCATCCTAACCCAACAGCCCGACGAGGATAGCCGCCTGCGTATCGACTACCGCTTGGATGCGACCTTCCATCACTGGTTGTTAGACGAGTTTCAGGATACATCCTACCTCCAATGGTCAGTCATCGAAAATCTGGTCGACGAGGCCATGCAGGATCAGTCCGCGGATCGCTCCCTCTTCCAAGTGGGCGACATCAAGCAAGCAATCTACGGCTGGCGCGGCGGCGACACGCGGCTCTTCGATGATATATACGCCCGCTACCAGGGAGACGAAATCACGTCCCTAAAGAAGCGGGAATTAAGTGTATCGTTTCGTTCGGGATTGGACGTCATCGAACCACTCAACGACATATTCGGAGACAAAGCCGCTCTTGCAAATCTCGAACTACCACCAGCTGCGCTGGACCGCTGGCATTGGGCGCATCACAAGGTTGCCGAAGCCAATCTGGAAAAGCCCGGCCTCACCGCTTTTTACCAACCAAAAGGAAACGATCCCACCGAAGCCTGCTATGAGCTGACCCTTGCTATTCTGGAAGAAATCCAGCCCATTGCCAACGGACTGTCCTGCGTGATTCTGGTGCAAGACAACAAGGCCGGTCGAGAAGTCGTCGATTACATCCGCGCTCATTCTCCCTCGCGCATCCCGGTCGTATCGGAGAGCGACATTGCCATCGCGATGGACAACCCCGTGACCCTGGCTTTCCTTAGCCTCTTCCAATTGGCGGCGCATCCCGGAGATGACTTTGCAAAAGGACATCTCGAGATTTCTCCCCTTGCGAAAGTGATGGCTTCTCAGAAGCTATCAACCGGTGGTCTCTCTAAAAGGATTCTGACCCAGGTTCATCGAGAGGGCTTTGAGAGCACCTTGCGCCACTGGGTCGAAGCGACCGAGGAACTGAATCTCTTGGACGATGCTTTCTCCAAGCAACGGTTGCAAGAGCTCGCCCTTGCCGCCCGCCTCTTCGACCAGTCGGGAGAACTTTCCATTGATCGCTTTCTCCAATTCGCAAGGTCCTACACATTGCGCGAGCCGAATTCGAGCAGCGCGGTTCAGGTCATGACCATCCACAAATCCAAGGGCCTGACCTTCGACATGGCGATTCTGCCGCAATTGGGGGGAGACTCATTGAGCAATCCCAGGCGCGCGATCGGCGTGAAGCGCTCCCCTGTCAATCGGTCGGTCCAATGGGTTTTCGACACTCCTCGAAAGGCGATTACCGAAGCCGACGAAACCTTGCGCAACTATCTCACTGAACTGGAAGCCGAAGCCGGTTATGAGGAGCTTTGCAAGTTCTATGTCGCGCTGACTCGGGCGCGCTACGCCAACTACCTCATCGCGCCCGTGCAAGGTCCCAAGTCGCGGAAAAAGAACTTCATCAAGCTCCTGGAGGACACATTGGAACAAGAGGATGCACCTAAAAAATCGCTCGGCGACGTCAGCTTCAATGTCGCCTATGAGAGCAGCTGCCCCCACACCCGCGAGGACTGGTGGAAGCATCTTCAGAAAAAAGAGGAGCCTGACGAGATCCCAATAATCGAACCTGAACGCCCGACTCCCACCCCACGCCCGCGCCCCGCCCGGCGCACCCCATCTCGCAAGGCGGACTGGAGCAATGCTCGCCAACTCTTTTCCCGTCAAGAGAGCTCGGCCCTCGAGCTCGGAACAGCTGTTCACAGCCTTTTCAAGCAAATCCAATGGTGGCAACCCGGCTTCGAACTGCCTGCGGGAACAGACTACCCGCGGGAAGCCCTGCAACAGGTCGAGGGAACACTTTCCGATCCGGCTTGTCAATTGGCACTCAAACAGCCCTCTAGTCCGGCCAAGGTCTGGCGGGAGCAGGACTTCGAGGTGCTCTTGGACGACCACTGGACCTCGGGCACCTTCGACCGTGTGACCCTCCACTCTGACTCCACGGGTAAAGTCGTGGCTGCCGAAGTGCTGGATTTCAAAACCGACCAAGTAGAGACCGAACAGGACGCACAGGACCGCGCAAGCAAGTATCGCGATCAGATGGATACCTATCGGGCGGCGGCTGCACTCCTCTTCGGCCTACCGACAGCCCAGGTCAAAACCCGGCTTCTCTTTACCCGCGTCCCGTGCTTGGTCGAACTTTGAGACCTCTTTTTCAAAATAGAAAAACCGCACCTTGCGTTCACAGGGGTGCGGCTTTTCGGGGGGGGTTGTAGTAACAAATTTTTCTATTGATCAGAGAGCGCTTGAAAGGATCCCCGCAAGGCCAAATCACGGTCGATATTGATACTGGTATGGGCAATGCGCTCGATACCAAACGGAGTCCGGGTAATTACTTCCAACGTCCACTCGCCGGAGTCCAAAAGAACCGAGTCCAATTTGGTAAAACGCAGAACGCTATCGCGAGGCTTCACATCACTGACAAGCGCAAAGGATTCCGTCAGACGCGTTCCGTTGGTGCCAACACTTTCCGGGCCCGGATAGACCTGAACCCAAGTTTCGCTCTCGGGGTAAAGGTTGACGAGATCAACAGTGACCTCCGGAGCGATGGTATAGGATGACTTGGTCACCCCGGAGATAGTAGCCTTGCTCATTGGCCAAACTTGCACTTCAGCTTTGGAGAGCTCCAGCTCGGCAGTTTGTCCATCGGGAAGAGCAAAGAGCCGGAAGGTCTCGACTCCTGAATCATTATAGGGGTCCGTGCCGGGAATATTACTCGCGGAAAAATTGATCGCGCCGGTCCCATTGCGGGTCAGAAAGCTTTGCCCAAAGTCTTCCTCCGGACCGAGATTCGAGGTCTTCGGATCTCCGGTTGCTGCGGCAACATTGTGGTCTAACAGAACCTTCTTGGCCGCTTTGGGAGCATCTCCCCCCTTCCGCAAGCCTTCTATCTCAAAGTTCAAGGTAAAGCCCTGATCGATACGGGTGCGGGGAATCCCCCCGGCATAAGGATCGGCAGTAGTGATCCAGAGCGTTCCTTTCGGCAAATACGCTCCAACGGTCTCGGTATCCACGAGATGCTCTTCCAAGCCCAAGGGACCATTCCGGTAGGCCCACAGGTTGAATTCGGAACCGCCTTCGGGGATGGGGGCGAAGGACACTCGACTCCCTTCGCGGGCGACGGAGCCTTGAAAAACTCCGGAGGACTCAAGGTGCTTCTGGACCAAGGTCACCGTCCACTCATCGTCCGCTGAAGCACTGGTAGTGATAACCGCTCCAGCCAGAAGACCTTTTAACAAAAATGGGAAACGCATCGTTTTCGTATTGAGGGATTAAGATTAGTTGGCAGCCAGAGAGCCAAAGGAAGGCAGACAAACAGGGTTTCCATTCAAACTAGTCACGTAGGCAATTCCCCCCGTTTGCAGGGCCTTTACCTTTGCAGCCAGGGTCTCCAGTGCCTCTTCATCACCTGCCAACATTGCTTCGGTAACCGGAAGCAGGCGCAAGACCGAAGGATTGCTGTGCTGGAACTCCATCCAAGATTGCAGCTTGGTGCCGGTGGGAGCCTCGCTGGCTACAGTCAGCCCGCGGCCGGGAGTCACCGTGCTCCCCTTGGGAACGATGGCGAAACCATGGGCTCCGACAAGAAACTCGCTTCCCGCCAGAAAACTCTTCTTTTCGCTTCGGATAGAGACCTTCTCATCAGCTTGTTCGACGCTGGCTGCCTGGTATCCCTTCTCTGCCGCCGCGACCCGCCGAGCATTGACGGCTTCCGCAGTGGCGGATTGACGAATCTCGAGCACGGTTCCCTCGGGATCGTTGCCACAGCAGTTGGGATCGACAGGAACTACGGTTTGCGCACCGAGGGTGACGGGGACTAGGAGGGATAGGAAGTGATAGTCGGAAATCTTCATAGCAAAGGAAGTGGGTAGCAATTGAAATTGGGGGGGCTGCTGAAATTTGATTACTCTGGGATGCCAGGAACAGTTGGCTTGGGAGGGATGGGCGCAGGCTCCGAGGGAGTCGAAGGGGTGGAAGGAGGAGACGGTGGTGGAGGTCCATTCCAGCGCCGGGTGCAGGTGCTGTTCTCCGCCTCGGTGAAGGTCACGAGAATTACGAAATCCTGATAGTCGGCCTCCTTGTCCCCATAGTCACGATTCAACTCGGCAAGGATAATGAGATCCTTGGGACCGATATCGACTTTCTTACCGGACTCGTCCAAATACGGGGCGAGAAAGGTCGAGATGTCCACCTGACTGTCGGGAGTGGCACGCTTGGGCAACTTGTCCCCGTCCTTCAGAATGATTGCCGGGTTGTCGTTTTGATACCAAGACGGACCAGTGCCAGTCCAACGGTAGTTGTGCCACTTGCGGTGCTGCCAAGGCATATTGCGGAAGCCGTTCTTGGAGCCGCGGAAGCCGAACTGAAGCTCTTCACCCTTGCGAAGGATATCGCAGGTCTTCTTGGTTAGCGCATTGGCGTCATCACCATAACCCCAGAAAAAGGTATACCAAGGCGAGTCCCCATAGGTGTATTGCCCATAGGCTAGAACGTAGTTGCCGGACCAAGCGTATTCCGCTCCAAGCATGCGCACCTCGAAGGCAACGTCTTCCTTGGCGATGATCGTCGGTTCGTCATCGGGAATCTCGATCAACTCCTCGACCTTCGTTGCCGGAATATTGACCTTCCAATTGAGATCGACGTTGGTTTCGGCTCGGACCATCAAGGCGGAAGCATCGAGAAAACCGGTGGGGACGACTGGAACTTGTTCCCCGCAAACACCGCCAGCGAGAGCGAGGGAAGCTAATATGAGTGATTGGGTGACTTTCATAATCAAGAGTTACTGGACGCCTCTTTTTATAAATTTTCCGGAAATAATTTCAATTTAAGCTTCCTAACTTTTAACGAAAATTATCAAGAATACTGCAAAATCAATACCTACAGCATGTTGCGCACCCTCTAACAGCACAGGAAAACCAGTTAACAAAACTAAAATATTTTGCAAAAACCGCTAAAATCTCATTTATTTTTATAAAACAAGGACTGGAATATTGTAATCCACTCGAAATCCGAACCTCCGCAGTCGGAACGATCTCCCGTGTATTCGCAAATTTCTTTTCCTCAATACCCTGAATCGGCACAATGACTCCATGCGTTGGGAAAGATTACGAAGAAGCAACAATGTTGAGGACCGAAGAGGGCAGGCGGTGACGCGCCGTCCCGCCGCTGCCGGCGGTGGATGCGGATTGGTTCTACTTCTCGTGTTGGCCTTGCTCTTCAAGGTCAATCCCCTGGAACTGCTCAGTCAGGGAGGTTTGGAAACGGCGCCCACACAGCAAACCCAGGGAACTCCGACATCGGCGGAAAGTGACGAAATGGCCGAATACGTCAGGGCTGTGGTCGGCTCGACCGAAGACGAGTGGCGCCAAATCTTCCAGAAATACGGCCTGCAATACCGGGACCCGAAGCTGATCAACTATTCCGGACAGACCCGGATGAAAACAGGCGGAGTGGCCCAAGCGGCAACTGGCCCTTTCTACTTGCCCGCGGAAGAGACGATCTACCTTGATACCCAATTCTTCTACCAACTGAAGCAAATGGCCCGCGACCGCACTCGCGACTACGACTTTGCTCCCGCCTACGTGATCGCGCATGAAGTCGCCCACCATGTGCAAAAGCTGCTTGGGTATACCGACAAGGTCCACGGCCAGCGCGGCCGAGTCTCCCAGCGCCAATACAATGATCTCTCGGTCCGGCTCGAGCTTCAGGCCGACTTTCTGGCAGGAGTCTGGGCTCACCATGCCAACAAGCGGATGATGGCAACAGATGGGGTCCCCCTTCTCGAGGAAGGCGATGTGGAAGAAGCCATGCGGGCGGCCCAAGCTATCGGGGACGATGCTCTCCAACGCCAGGCAAACGGAAGGGTTCGGCCAGACTCCTTCACCCACGGCACCTCCGAGCAGCGCCTGCGCTGGTTCATGAAGGGCTTGAAATCTGGCGATCCCAATCAGGGGAACACCTTCGATCCCAATGTGCAGCTTTAGTCCGAATCGCGGCACCATGGCGGTCATTTCGCTTGTCAATTGACCTTGGGGAAATCACATCATCGCCATGGAATTCTCCAACGTTACCGCCTTGGTCAAAGGCAATGTCTACTTCGACGGCAAAGTCATCTCCCACGCCATTCTAACCGCCGAAGGCGCAAAAAAGACGCTCGGCGTCATCTTGCCCGGGGAATACCACTTTGGCACCGAAGCCGCAGAGATTATGGAAATCGTAGAGGGAAGTTGCTCCTACGTCCTCGACGGCAGCGAAGAATCAGTAGCCGTCGCCGCCGGGTCTTCCTTTCAAGTCCCGGCGAACTCGGGCTTCACCATCACGGTTGACGGCGAGCCCTGCCACTACGTTTGCTCGTTTCTTTAGAACGCGGACTAGCCCAGCTTGGTCCAAGCCGCGTTGTTCTTTGAAGAGGCAACCGCGGCTTCAATAAAGGCCATTCCTTCGAGGCCTTCCTCAATTCCGGGGAAGTCATAGCCCGATTCGCGCGGGTAATTCCCCTCGATTTCGTCACGAATCGCCTCAGCGGCACTGAGATAAACGTTCGCAAAGGCCTCGATAAAGGCTTCGGGATGGCCGAATGGCAGACGAGTATTTTGCCCGCACACTTCCCCGTTATATGAATTTCCGCGACGGTGAATTTCGCGGGGAGCATCAGCATATTTCACGGTCAGTTCGTTGGGATGCTCCTGATGCCACTCCAAGGAAGCCTCGGTTCCGTAGATCCGGATATTGAGATTATTCTCATCGCCCGTTGAGATTTGTGAGGCGAAGAGGATGCCTTTCGCTCCGCCTTTGAAACGAATCAGCATATTGCCGTCGCTATCAAGCTCCTGCCCGGGGATGAAGGCCGTGAGCTCCGCTGCCAGTTCCTCGATCTCGAGGCCGGTGATATACTTCGCCAAGTTCTCGGCATGAGTTCCGATATCACCGATGCAGTTTGAAATTCCCGACACCGAAGGGTCCATCCGCCAATTGGAGATAGATCCATCTTCGGACGCTTCCTTGAGCGAACTAATGGCGTAACCCTGGGGATACTCCGCCACGATCTTGAGAATGCGCCCCAACTTGCCCGCCTGCACCATAGCCCGGGCCTCTTTCACCATCGGATAACCCGTATAGTTGTGGGTCAGGGCGAATACTTTCCCCGTCTTTTCCACCACCTCGGCGATGCGCTTTCCTTCTTCCAAAGAATAGGACAGGGGCTTTTCGCAGATGACGTTGATTCCAGCCTCCAAGAATGCGATGGCGACTTCGGCGTGGAGGTCGTTGCGCACTACGATGGAAACGAAGTCGATCCCATCCTCGCGAGCAGCTTCTTTCTCGGCCATCTCGGCATAGCTCGAGTAAACACGCTCAGGATCGAGAAAAAAGTCCTCGCCAGACAGGCGACCTTTCTCAGGATCAGAAGAAAACGCTCCTGCCACCAATTCGATTTGCCCATCAAGCGCTGACGCCATGCGGTGCACTCCTCCAATGAAGGCCCCGCGACCTCCGCCAACCATACCCATCCTCAATTTCCGTTTCACGGCCATTCTCTTATTCTACTTTCTCTGAAAAAATTAAAAAGAAACAGGCGCTCCTGTTTCTGCTGATTGGTAAAGGCCATCGATGATTTTCATCAGGACCAGGGCTTCGTGCGGCGAGTTCAGAGGTTCCGCGGTGCCTTCGACCGCTTGGACGAAATTCGCAGCGGAAGCAATACGCCCCATGTCCTCGCAGGGCAGGGTCTTGATTGTCCGGTCCACTGACTGGCCTTGCTCCTGCACGTAGAGTTCGCAGGTGTCGACCGCAGTCTCGTCGAATCCATCCACATTGAAGAGGCGCTCCACTTTACCACCAGCCTTGGTGCCCTGGAAGACGACCGAAACTGTTTCGCGCTCGATCATTTCCGCCCAGGAATTCCGCAAGCTCAACACCTGACCGGTCTTGAAGGTCACGAAGCCATGAGCTGCAGCCTCCACATCCGTGACGCCATCCGCCCGATCCGGGATTCCCCACGGACCCTTGAAATCCTTGTTCGTGATGAAATCGTCAAAAGTCTGCGCCAGCATGTGGGCAGGCTCGGGATAGCCCATGAAGTAGAGAGCCAAATCAATCATGTGCAGCAGATCGATGACCGGCCCACCTCCCGAGAGCTCTTTGGTCGTAAACCAACCGCCGAAGCCGGGAATCCCCGTGCGACGCACCCACTGGGCTTGCGCCGAGTTGATCGTGCCCACGCTCCCGTCCCGCACGTAACCCATCATCGCCTGGGACTCGGGACGAGCCCGGTTGTTGAAGTTGAACATCAGGCGCTTGCCCGACTTCTCGGCAGCCGCGATCATCAGCTCCACCTCACTGGCATTCAATGCCGGAGGCTTTTCACAAAACACGTGCTTGCCGGCATCGAGACATTGAATCGCAAGAGGAGCGTGGAATTTGTTCGGCACAATGACGCTCACCGCATCGATGTCCCCCTTCTCGAGCATTTCCTCCACAGAGGCGAAAGCCTTTCCCCCACCCCACTGGGCCGCAGCAGCTTCTGCCGCAGCCAAATTCATATCCGCTACTGCCGCAACCTCGGCTCCAGCTTGCAGAAAGCCAGCTCCATGATACTGCAGCATTCCGCCCGCTCCGATTACTCCGATTTTCAAACTCATAATCTTAATCAATTACTGGTTATCATTATCGAAAGCAGAGTCGAACATCCCCCCCTCATTGCGGGGGAAATCCACCGAACGCACGTATTGGCAACTCTCGGTCGCACCGTGGAAGCGTTCCATCCGGCCATCTTCCCACTCGACGGAAAGAGGTCCCGAGTAGCCGATGTCGTTGAGCGCGACGATGATTTCCTCGAAGTCAGTATCGCCCCGACCCACACTACGGAAATCCCAGTAACGCCCGGGATTGGTGAAATCCGTGTGACCACCGAAAACGCCTACAGTTCCGTCTCCATGTCCCCACCACGCGTCCTTCATGTGAACGTGGAAGATTCGGTCTGGGAATTCCCGGATGAAGCGCACGTAATCCACCCCCTGATAGCCAAGGTGGCTGGGGTCGTAATTGAAGCCGAAACGCTTGTGATTGTTTAAAGAAGAAAGAGCCCGGGCTGCGGAAGCGATGTCGAAGGCAATCTCCGTGGGGTGCACTTCCAACGCGAAGTAAACGTCTTCCGCCTCGAATACGTCGAGAATTGGCGTCCACCGCTTGCCGAAATCCTGATAACCCTTCTCCAGAAAAGCCTGATCAGTTGGCGGGAAGGCATAGAGCGCGTGCCAGATGCTCGAGCCCGTAAAGCCGTTCACAACCACATTCCCCGTCCCCCGGGCCTTGTCCGCCATGTAGCTTTTCCCAGCATCCATGAATTTGCGGGCGGCCTTGGCGGTGTCCATCATTTCCTGAGCGGCACGCTGGCGCACTCCTTCGGGATCGCCATCACCCCAGATTTCCGGTGAGAGAATCGCCTTGTGGCGCTCGTCGATGAGGTCGCAGACCGCTTGTCCCACCAAGTGAGAGGAAATGGAGTAGCAGACCAAGTTGTTGGCAGCCAGCTGGTCCCAGATGCTTTCCACGTAACCCTCCTCCTTGAGAGCGCGCTGAACTTCAAAGTGATCGCCCCAGCAGGCCAGCTCGACTCCATCGTAGCCCATATCATGGACCTTGGGCAGGAGTTCAGCGAGAGGAAGATCGGCCCATTGGCCGGTGAATAGAGTTACAGGTCTTGGCATTGATTTGTGTTGGTTGCGGTCTGATGCTAGAAAAGTTCTACGCGAGGTTGAAGCTATTCTTAAGAGCTTGTGCAAAAACTTTCTCCAAATCCCGATAGGTCTCGGCATTTTCGGAGCGTGGAAGGACGTCACGACCCAGGGCTGGCGCGGAAAAGGCGGCTTCGAGCTTATCGATATCAGCCCCCATGGCCACGGCGGCTCTCATCGCCGCCCCCAGCGCGGCGGAACCTGCCACCGACAATCGGCGCACCTTTTTCCCAAAAACGTCGGCTGCAATCTGTGCAATCCCATCATTCTCGGAGGCTCCCCCGGTCAGGAGCACCTCCTCGGTCTCCACGCCCAACCAATCGGAATGACGCTTCATATTCAGAAACTGCCCTTCCAGAACCCCACGGACCCACTCATCGGGAGTCGGCTCGCCAGCCCATCCCACGGGGACGAAATCTTGCGATGAGACACGCGGGGTGATCTCGTCCCCCACAAAGGGAAGAATCACCTTCTGCCCGTTGCCAGGCTCGGTGCGGGCGAGCCCTTCGGCATCGAAGTCCGCCCAAGAGAGTTCAAAACGGTCTTTCACCGCCTCGCGAGCCAGCGAACCATTCCGGAAACAAATGAGGCTCATATTTCCCCCCAGCGGATTGCCAAAGACATGGCCGTATCCACGCGGATCGGTGAGAGGCTCCGCCATTGCGGCGAAAAGAGTATCGCTGGTTCCTAGACTAATCACAACTTTCCCGGGCTGGGACGCTCCCATGCCAACCAGGCTGCAAGGATTGTCGCCAGACCAAAGAACGACCTGACATTCCGGGTTTAGCCCAAATTTTTCGGAAAAATAGGTGGAAATCGTCCCCGCGACCGACGACGCCGGGGCGACGGGTGGCAGCTTGGACTTCAGGTCCGGAGCAGTCGCACCCAAAAGAACCTCGTCCCAATCGGCTGTGGCGAGATTCATCAAATTCATTCCCGCACCATCCCCCGTGTCAATTGCCACTGACTTACCCGCCAACACACTGGCCAGAAACGAACTCACCAAGTGAATCACCCCTGTGACCTCATAGGCCGCGGGCTCAATCTGCGAAAATTTGCGAATCTGTGGGCCTGTGAACCGCTCGATGGCAATCGATCCGCTTCGGCGGCAGACCTCCTCCGCCCCGCCGGCGGCCTGCGTAATCTCCGCGCACTGCTGCCCGGTGGAGGTATCCATCCAGATTGGAGAGCTGGACCGTGAAAAAATAGATGCCAACTGGTCGGCGAGGGAGGCATCAGGACGAAGCTCAGCCAGTGCCTGGCCAAAGCCTTCCTTCAAATAGACACTCCCATGCTGCTGGCCGGAGCCGGAAACAGCTTCAATTTGGTCCAAGGGAGCTCCAGCGTCCTTCAGGCGCTGAAAAACCAAGTCCAAAGCATCGAGCCACATTTGAGGGTTGGAATGCACTTCCCCCTCCACTCCACCGGCGAGAAAACCGGACTCCATGCCAAATTGGGGCAGGTCTTTTCCGAAATTGACGCTCTCTTCGGCCACGATTTGGCCCCTTTCCGGATCAATTATCAAAGCGGACAAACTTTGCGTGGAAGAATCCAAACCTAAAATCAGAGACATGCTATATACTTTGCAATTACAGTTAGTTGGGCCACCCCCTTAAATCACCTTAATTTCTGACTTTTTAAGAGGTTTTGTTATTTTCTAGTAAAAATAAACCGAGTTGTGGCGTTTAATTGGCACGAGCGATGCTATCGATACGATGCCGTGTTGCTTGAATGGCACGGGGGTCAAAAGTGGTTTCATGGGTTTTTCCACCTCGACCTCCGTGCCTCTTTTTTTGCCTGGAGGTTTCCCTCTAGAGGTAGTCGTTGAGAAGATTCTCGAGACGCTCCTGACGGCCGCTCTCCAACTTGGGAGGCTCGATACCCTGCGCATACGCGTCGAGGGAATCCAAAGTCGCGGTTCCTGACTCGATCTCAGCCCCGACTCCGCTATCAAAACTGCTATAACGCGCCTTGATGAAGTCGTTGAACTTGCCGTCGGCCTCCATCTTGGCCGCCACCTTCAGCCCGCGGGCAAAGGCATCCATTCCGCCGATGTGCGCGTAGAAGAGGTCTTCCGGCTCATGGGACTCGCGGCGACGCTTGGCGTCAAAGTTCAACCCACCTTTGGTGAAGCCACCCATCTTGAGCACTTCAACCATAATCTTGGTTGCCAGATAGTAGTCAGTCGGGAACTGGTCGGTATCCCAGCCCAGTAGCTCGTCACCCCGGTTGGCATCAATGGAGCCCAGCGCTCCCGCATTCGCCGCAACCTGCAACTCGTGCTCCATGGTGTGACCAGCGAGGGTCGCGTGGTTGGTCTCGATATTGAGCTGGAAGTGGTCGAGCAAATCATACTCCCGCAGGAAGTTCAAACATGCGGCCGCGTCGGAATCATACTGGTGGGTAGACGGTTCACGGGGCTTGGGCTCGATAAAGAACTGCCCTTCGAAGCCAATCTTCTTGGCGTGATCCACTGCCATGTGGAGGAAGCGTGCCAAATGATCCACCTCCCGCTTCATGTCGGTATTGATCAAAGAGCCATAGCCCTCGCGACCTCCCCAGAAGACGTATCCGGTGCCACCCAGACGGTGGGTAGCCTCCAGCGCGTGCTTCACCTGACTCGCTCCATAGGCAAAGACATCAGCCTGTGGCGAAGTGGAAGCGCCCTGCGCGTAGCGAGGATGTCCAAAGAGGCAGGCAGTCCCCCAGAGGAGTGACTTTCCAGTCGCCTTCTGCTGCTTTTCAAGCTCGTCGACCACTTTGCCGAAATACTCGTGCGTTTGCGCCAGACTCGAACCCTCGGGCGAGATATCGCGGTCGTGGAAGCAGTAGAGATCGATGTCAATCTTGTCCAAAAACTCGAAAAAGACCGGAACTCGGGCGAGAGCATTTTCAATCGAATCGGAGCCATCATCCCAAGGCATCAAGGCCGTGCCAGCACCGAAAGGATCGGACAACTCATTGCGCATCACGTGCCAGTAAGCGGCCGCGAACTTGAGGTGCTCACGCATCGACTTGCCCGCCACAACTTCATCGGGATTGTAATGACGAAAGGCAAACGGGTTATCGGAACCGGGACCTTCGTAGACTATTTTAGGGACATTGGGAAAGAATTCAGCCATGAATGTATTTGTTGTTTCTCGTCAGGTCGCCAAAGGACCGTCGGGCGGAAAGGCTAGCGGGTAAAAACATTACTGACTATGAAAAATTCCGGCTCATAATTAACAAAATTGAGCATTCTGTAAAGAAGTCGGCTTTGAATTGATTTAATACACAAAACTGTCTCAGTTATACCAATGGCAGGCACTTCCTCATGAATAACCGCACCGTAAAGAAAGCAACCCAGGACTGGTCAGTCTTCTCGGATTTCGTCAAAGAGATGAGACCCGGCCAGATCGCGCTGGGACTCTTCGAAGCCCTGCCAGACGTGATTTTTTGGATCAAGGATCGGTCACATCGCTTTCTTTTCGTCAACCAGGCATACGGAGAGCTCTGGGGGCATCCGCCGGAATACTTTGTGGGAAAAACTGACGCCGACCTCAATGCCGATGAACTGGCCCGCGTCTATATGCAAGACGATGAGGAGGTTTCATCGACTGGTGTGCCCATGCACAACAAGATGGAGTTGGTCACCCGCAAGGCCGGCGGTGTGGAGTGGCGCATGACCTCCAAAATCCCTCTTTACGGCAAAAGCGGCGAGCTCATCGGAACCGCTGGAGTCTCCCGGCGCCTCGACCAACGGGAAGGACACCCCCTGCCGGCCCCCTACCGCGCCATGTCCAAATTGGTGGAATACGTTCACGAGCACGTCTCCGAGCCCCTCGCGGTCGATCAGCTGGCCAAATTGGCTGGAATGTCGGTCTCTACTCTCGAACGCCGCTTCCGGTCCCACCTCGGCACCTCGCCCAAGCGCTTCATCCTCCACTCCAAGGTCGCCGCGGCCTGCGACCGCTTGCTGGCAACCCCGATGACTATCAGCGAAATCTCGGAATCGCTGGGTTACAACGAGCACGCATCCTTCACCCGTGCCTTTACCTCGGTGATGCACATGTCCCCGACCGCCTACCGAAAATACTACAAGGCAACCAGCGGCTAGAGCCCTAGCAACCGAGAGAAGCCTTTTCATATTTGGCCAAAGCCTCCTTCAAAGCAGAAGTCACCTCTCCTGCAGCAAGAATCTGTTCACCGAACCGCTGGACCGCCCCAATTCCAAGCAGACTACTGGTCAAAAACAGCTCATCAGCCTCTCCCACCCGCTCGATTGCAAGCGGGACCTCAACGACCTCCCGCCCCTGCGCCCTCGCCAAACCAATCACGAGCTCCCGGGTCACTCCCGGCAAGCAACCACTGCTTAGCGGCGGGGTGAGAACGCGCCCCTTTTCCACCGCGAAGATGTTGCTCCAAGCACCCTCGCACCACTCACCTTGAGAGTTGGCAAAGAGCACCTCATCCGCGCCCGCCCGACGGCCCTCGGCGAGAGCGAGGGAATTCTCCGCATAGGAGATCGCCTTAATCCCCGCGAGAGCGCTGTGCTCATTGCGCCGGTAAGGAGAAACCATCAGCCGAAGCCCCCCGTCCCTCTTCCCGCCATTGGCTGCGGTAAACAAGAGGTGATCCGCACTGCGCGTCACCCTCACCCGAACCCTTTCCTCCGAGCTCGTGAAAGAATTTCGCCGTAATAACTCTTCACAAATCGTTTCCGCCTCACCTTCCCCCATCAGGCCCAACCCAAAGCGTCCGCACCCCTCGCCCAGTCGCGCCCAGTGCTTTTTCAGCTCAAAGACCTTTCCCCCGCGCGACAGCATCGTCTCGAAGACCCCTTCCCCGCGCAGGAAAGCGCCATCGTCGGTTGCCAGACACGCCGCGCCTTCCTCCTTCCATTCACCATTCAGCCAGACCATCATCTTGTCGGTGGCCAGCTATAGCGCGTTTCGCTGCGGCCATCTCGCCAAAAAATGAACTTCCTCGCCCACCTCGCGCTCGCCGGTCCCGATGACGCCTCCCGCATCGGCAACATTCTGGGCGACTTCGAGAAAGGCACCCCGGACTCCATTCGCGCCAGACTGCCCGCCCCCATTGTCGACGGCATCATGATGCATCGACGCATCGACCGCTTCACCGACGACCACCCCGCTTTTCTCCAAACCAAACTTCTCCTCGCGCCCGAACGGCGGCGTTTTGCCGGCATCATCGTGGACATCTTCTTCGATCACTTTCTCAATGAACATTGGGAGCGCTTTCACCCGGGAACGGTCACGGACTTTATTGAAGAAGTTTACCAACTCTTCGGGCGCCGCCCGGAATGGCTGGGCAGACAGTTCGGCCCGCTCGTCCCCCTGCTTCGGGCGGAGAACTGGCTGGCTTCCTACGGCAGCCTCGAAGGTCTGAACCTAACCTTGGGGCGGGTCGCGAGCCGTTCCCATCGCTTCGACCCCATCCGAAACGGCGTGCTGGACCTCGCCGAACAGCGTGAAGAGTTCGAGAAACACTTCCTCTCGTTTTATCCTGAAGTAAGGCTCTATGCCGCCAGATTGCTAGGAAAGAAAACGCTGCAAACACCCGCTTTTCCTTGAAAACGAGCCGTATCCCGCCATCTTTAAAGGCAGTTCGCATACGAACGACTACACCCCTATGAAAGCAATCCGAAACCTCCTTGCCGTTCTCACCCTCTCTGCCGGCTGCTTGCTCGCAGACCACCCCACCAATACGGACAAAGCGGAAACCCTTGAAGCCAAGATTGAACAATGGCTCGCTGCCGCCGACCACCTCGAAGCGGCCGGCTCTGACCGCGAAGCCGAAGCGATCCGCTCGCGCATGAAGCAGTTGCAAGCCAAGGAAGGCAAAGCAAAGAAAGCTGCTGCGGCGAGCAAGCCCGTCGAAGCCAAACCGCAGAAAGAAGCTGCAGAAAAAAGCGCCCCTGCTGCGAAAGCGGTCTCCAAGGCCGTTGCGATTAAAGAAGCCAGCAAGCCCGCCTCGGAAGAATCCAAAGAAAAGAAGCCGGTAGCGGTTTCCAAGCCTGTTGAAGTTAAGATCGCGAAAGCCGACGAGAAAAAGGCCAAGGCCGCTCCTGCTGAAAAGAAGGAGAATAAGTCAAACGAAGCAGCTGCCAGCGCCCAGGCACCCAAAGATTGTTGCCCCACTTCCCGCGCCGCCGCCCTCAAGGCCGCCGCTCCCGCCAAGAAAGCCGATCACGGCCATGACCACTCCAAGGAAGGTCACAACCACGCTGCCGCAGCCAAGGCAAAAGATGGCGAAAAAGCCGAATGCTGCGGTAAAGACGGCGAGTGCTGCAAGAACGGCACTTGCAAGGAGGAAGCGACCGAGAAGTGTGAGAAAGCCTGCGACGAAGCCAAGAGCGCTTGCAAAAAGGGCGAATGCAAGCCTGGTGAGTGCTGCGGCAAAGACGGCGAGTGCTGCAAGGACGGTGCCTGCAAAAAAGACGCTGCCGGAAAGTGTGCAAAAGCCTGCGACGAGGCCAAGAGCGCTTGCGAAAAAGGCGAGTGCAAGCCTGGTGAGTGCTGCGGCAAAGACGGCGAGTGCTGCAAGGACGGTGCCTGCAAGAAAGAAGCTGCCGGAAAGTGCGGCAAGGATTGCGGCAAGGGCTGTAGCGATTGCGAAAAGTCTTGCGACTCCGAATGCGGCAACTGCGCCGAGGTGCTCGAGAAGCTCGAATCCATCGAGGCGACTCTCAAAGCTATCCTCGAAAAGCTGAAATAAACGCTCCTCCAGCTGAACTCATTTTCGAAGGGAGCCCATGCGGCTCCCTTTTTCATGTCCACATTTTTCTCGAAAAAAACTCCCTCAATTCTCGACAAAACCGCTTTGTTGAGCCAAACCCCCCGCCGAAACCTTAATAGAACATGGCCACCGACCTCTCCTTATACCGTAACATTGGTATCTTCGCGCACGTGGATGCGGGAAAAACGACCACTACCGAACGCATTCTCAAGCTCACTGGAAAGATCCACAAGACAGGTGAGGTTCACGACGGTGAGTCGACTACCGACTTCATGGAACAGGAAGCTGAGCGCGGGATCACCATTCAGTCTGCAGCGACCACTTGTTTCTGGGCTGGCTCCGACAAGCAGTTCGAGCCTCACCGCTTCAACATCATTGACACTCCCGGCCACGTTGACTTCACCATCGAAGTTTACCGTTCTCTCAAAGTCCTCGACGGTGGTGTCGGGGTCTTCTGTGGTTCCGGTGGCGTTGAGCCCCAGTCCGAGACCAACTGGCGCTACGCCAACGAGTCCAAGGTGGCTCGTATCATCTACGTCAACAAGCTCGACCGCATGGGTGCGGACTTCTACCGCGTCGTTGACCAGGTGAAGAACGTTCTCGCAGCCAAGCCTCTCGTGATGGTTCTGCCCATCGGCATCGAGGAAAACTTCACCGGCATCGTCGACCTTCTCACCATGAAGGCTTGGATCTGGGATGACTCCGGTCAGCCCGAGAACTACGAAATCACCGACATCCCTGCCGACATGCAGGAGAAAGCCGAAGAGTACCGTGCCGAGCTCATCGAGACCGCCGTGGAACAGGACGACGACCTCATGGAAGCTTACCTCGAAGGTAACGAGCCTTCCATCGAGGACATCAAGAAGTGCATCCGCAAGGGCACCATCGCCCTCGACTTCTTCCCCACTTACTGTGGCTCTTCCTTCAAGAACAAGGGTGTGCAGAACGTCCTCGACGGCGTTGTGGACTACCTCCCTTCCCCAACTGAAGTGAAGCCTCAGCCCGAAGTGGACATGGAAGGTAACGAGACTGGCGAATTCGCCATCGTCGACCCCAGCCGCCCTTTCCGCGCCTTGGCTTTCAAGATCATGGACGACCGCTTCGGTGCCCTGACCTTCATCCGTGTTTACTCCGGAACGCTCAAGAAGGGCGACACGGTCGTGAACACCTTCACCGGCAAGAACGAGCGCATCGGCCGTATCGTGGAAATGCACGCCGACAACGCCGAAGAGCGCGACGGTTGCTCCGCTGGTGACATCATCGCCTTCGTGGGTCTCAAGAACGTCCAGACTGGCCACACCCTGGCCGACAAGGACAATCCTGCCACCCTCGAGCCAATGGTCTTCCCCGATCCCGTGATTTCCATCGCCGTCGAGGCCAAGGACAAGAGCCAGGCTGAAAAGCTGGGTGTTGCCATTGGCAAGATGGTGAAAGAGGATCCTTCCTTCCGCGTTGAAACCGACGAGGACTCCGGCGAAACCATCCTCAAGGGAATGGGTGAGCTTCACCTCGACATTAAGGTCGACATTCTCAAGCGGACTCACGGTGTCGAAGTCATCGTAGGTGCTCCCCAGGTGGCCTACCGCGAGACCATCACCAAGCCCGTCACCGACAGCTACACTCACAAGAAGCAGTCCGGTGGTTCCGGTCAGTATGCGAAGATCGACTACACCATCGAGCCCGCTGAACCCGGTGTTGGCTTCGAGTTCGAGTCGACGGTTGTTGGTGGTAACGTTCCCAAGGAATATTTCCCCGCGATTGAAAAAGGCTTCCGCACCTCCATCGACAAGGGACCACTTGCTGGTTATCCCCTTCTCGACATCAAGGTGAAGCTGACCGACGGTGGTTTCCACGCGGTTGACTCCTCGGCTGTGGCTTTCGAAATCGCTGCTCGCGCCGCATACCGCCAGTCCATGCCAAAAGCTGGTCCTCAGATCCTCGAGCCCATCATGAAGCTGGACGTCTTCACTCCCGAAGACCACGTCGGTGACGTCATCGGTGACCTCAACCGTCGCCGCGGCATGATTAAGACCCAGGACCCGACTCCTACCGGTGTTCGCATCAAGGCTGACGCGCCTCTTTCCGAGATGTTCGGCTACATTGGTGACCTGCGCACCATGACCTCCGGTCGTGGCCAGTTCTCCATGGAGTTCGACCACTACGCCCCTTGTCCGAAGAACATCTCCGAGAAGGTGATCGCGGACGCCAAGGAGCGCGAAGAGGCCAAGCGCAAGTAAGCGTCCTGACTCAACTTATTTTCAAAAGCCGTGCCTCCCCGAGGCACGGCTTTTTTGTATTTAGCTCCCAGCCCCGATTCTGGCCGGAAAATTGCGAATTCATTCCCCTATGTCAGACCACGGACCCAGTATCAAAGACAACGAACAATACGAGGCGCTCAGAGAAGATGGCATGCCGAAATCAAAAGCAGCTGCCATTGCCAATGCCAACGGTGGCGACCGGCAAAAAACCGGGCGCAAAGGTGGCAAATCCTCTCCCTATGAAAAGTGGACCAAGGATGAACTCTACGACCGGGCTCAAGAGCTTGATATCGAAAACCGTTCACAAATGACTAAAGATGAACTCATTGAAGCTCTCCGCTCCTCATGAAAATCGATCTTTCCAACAAGTGCGCTTTCGTGACGGGCTCGAGCTCCGGCATCGGACAAGCGGTCGCCCTTTCCCTCGCTCAAGCAGGTGCCCGGGTTGCGGTCCACTATCGCAGTAACGAGGCTGGCGCCAAAGAAACAGCTCGCCGGATCCAGGAGATAAACGGTCCTCCTCCCCTCATCTTGCAAGGTGACGTATCGAAGCCTGCGGACATTGCAAAGTGCTTCACTGAACTCGACAAACAATTCCCTTCCCTCGACATCTTCGTCAACAATGCGGGGATTGACGGTAAAAAATGTCCGCTTTCCGAAATCGACTTCACCGAGTTCGAAAAGGTAGTCGCCATCAATCTCACCGGCGGGGCTCGAGCGATTCAGGCTGCGCTTCGAAGAATGAAAACTCAGCAGAGTGGGGTAATTCTCTCCGTGACCTCGGTCCATGAATCCGTCCCTTGGGCCGGGCAAGCGGCCTACTGCGCAAGCAAAGCGGGAATCGCGATTCTCACTCGTTCCCTCGCCCTCGAATTGGGCGATTGTGGGATTCGCGTGCTCAACCTCGCGCCGGGAGCGATTCAAACCGCCATCAATCAGGATGTCTGGAAAGACCCCGACTCCCTTGAAGACCTCTTACAAAAAATCCCACAGGGCCGACTCGGGACCGCGGATGAGATTGGCCGGATGGCCACCTTCCTCGTTTCGGACGCCGCGAGCTATCTCACCGGGACCACAATTTTTGCCGATGGAGGAATGACCGCCTATCCTTCCTTTGCTCAAGGAGGATAAAGATCACTCCGGCGAGTCCAGAAAGTCCAAGAAGTCGCTCGCAATTTGTTTTGCCGATGCCCTCGATCTAACCGAGCATCGGCGAGATGAATCGCCTGTTTACTTTTTGGTTCAGCGCTCAATTTGCTCTCGCGCCTCTCCTCTCCGCCCAGTCGGAAATCCGCTTCGACGCCCTCACAATCAATTTGACGGTAAACGAAGGAGGCGAGCTTCGCCTTCTCGACCTCGATAACGACGGCGACGAGGACTTGGTCAGTGTTTCTAACAATTCGAGTAGTAACGTTAATCGAATCTCCTACTATCTTGAACGATTGCCCGACGGTTCCTTAGGCGAGCCGAAACTGCTTCTTCTCAACAATCGGTCAAGTGCTCAGGGCTCCGTGGCCCTGCGCGATTGCAATGGCGATGGCTGGTTGGATCCCATGCGGGTGGTTAGTGAAGAGTATGCCTTCAATCAGTATCGCCTCGTTTTGGAAACCTATCACTCGGACGGCGAAGGAACTTATTCGAGAGAACCTTCGGAGAGCCTGATTTTCCCACGCTCTGGAACCGCCAGTTCAGACGGGAAACAGCTTTATCTCCTCTCCACCCGACAAGCTTCGGACGAAGACGACACTCAGATTCTGGAAATTACCAACGCTACCCCGGGAGATGAGTTTGGGGAAATCCTAGCCTCCAGCCCTCTGGCATATGGCATCTATCAGCTAGCACTGGACGAAGCCGTTTGGGGAAACTTCGATGGGCAAGGTCAACCTGATTTAGCGATTCCGGCAGATCAGGGTAAAGTGATCATCTGGACTCGTGATTCGGCATTTGCAGCGGCGCCCAGTTGGGACAGCGCTTTCCAAAGCTCCAACCGACCACTTCGAGTTGATGATCTCGACGGAGACGGCTTGGACGATCTCTGGGTCTCCGAATTCCAAGTCTCCGACACCGACCTCGAACTTCTCATCCGAAGATCCGATGGAGAGAGCTTTCACAACTACGGCTCGATCGATTCTCCCCTGCTGGACGAAGCCACCATTCTGGGAGCCACTCCATCAGGTGATAACCAAACCGCGACGATTCTTCTTTTGCAATTAGACCGGGCCTCTCAGAGCTGGCATCTGGCCAGCCTTCAATTCGAAGAAGGCCTCCGCAATCCTTCCTCTCCCCAAGCCCGCGTCGAGATTCAGGAAGAGGCTTTCATGCCGTATTCGATACATCGAGGAACCACCAGCTTTCTGGATGCGGGCTTTCGAACTAGCCCTATGGTAGGTGACGATGGGGTGACCTTTTACCTGAAGTTCAATTCCGATGGCCGGCGGTATTTGGAAACGGGCTACCATCTGGCCAAAGTTCATTGGAGTCCCGAAGACATCCACACCTCCTATGAGATCATTTCTCCGCCATCCTTCTCCTCACCCCAATTCTTGCCCGAAGATCTCAACGGAGACTCCTTTCCAGACCTTGTGATCGGACCCGATGTTCTGGGAGCTTATTGGGTTCGCATAAATGATGGCGGCGGAGGGTTCGGGTCATGGCAGGAGCTCGACCTGATTCCCGAGCGCTATCTGGCTGAGTTCCCCAGTCTGGAGATCAACAACATGGTCATGGGAGACGTGAATGGGGATAACGAACCGGATTTCGTCATCGATTACCTCGTCCCGGATCCGCTCTCCGCAGGGAACGACCGCGCGGTGTGTGTCACAGCCCTCAATCAGGGAGAGCTTTTACTCGAACATCCGGCCGAGCTGCCCGAATTTTTTATCAGTGGGATTCTGGCCCGAGAAACTTGTGCGGTGGCTCTCGTGGACTGGGATCAGGATGGAGACTTGGACATGATTGATTCCAGCGTTGGTTGGAGGGAAAACGATGGTCAGGGGAACTTCAGTTCTAGCTCGCGAAATCTAGCCTCCCCAGGAGTTCCTGTTTCTGACGCCTTTGGAAACGTCACCCTTTCTCCAACGGCTCTTTCATTCGGCGATATCGATGGCAATGGCTTTCCCGACCTATATTCTTCATTGGCAGGAGCCGAGTATGAGTTCGGAGCGTTTACTGGAACTTACGGAGTGGTTGTTTTGAATCGCTTTCCCCAAAGCCCCTCAGCTCCTATCAAAGTCCCCATCTCGGTGGCATTTTCTGATGCCTTCGGCAACCCGGTTTTTCTGAGAGGCACTGGTTTGGCTGACCTCAATCTCGATGGACTCGCCGATATTTTTGGGCCCGACGTCTCTCGGAACGCCTACGGAAACCCGAGCATCATTGGAAGAGTGCTGGTCTATAGTCAGGGAGAGACCAATCCTTTGCCGGCTGAACTGTTCGAAGTCCCCTCTCGAACCCCATCCTTTCACCCCGAGTTCAACGACTTCAACGGAGACGGACTACTCGAGTTCTGCTCCCTCACGGGCTACCTCGCCCCGAGCACCCACGGACCCGAGAGCTCGGCCGAATACAATTTCACGAACGACTACCCTTTACAGGAAGAAACCGGGGCTCTCGCGGACTTTGATGGCGATAGTGACGTGGACTTCATTGTCCGTGACGACTTTTTCGGTCCTAGCAGCTATCTTTTGCTTCGAAATCCTATCGTGGACGACTCCTCTCTCCTGACCTTCGAAATGATACGGCGCGGGGTCAAAGGTTCGGCCGCCAACCCCGACAGCGATGCGGATGGGGACGGGGTTTCGAACTTTGTCGAGTTCATCAACGGCTCGGATCCACAGGACGCCTCCTCCCACACGACAACCGAACCCGCGCTTATCCTCGGTGCCGACCGCGTGCCAGAATTCCGCGTCAACAAAGCAGCCAAGAACTTGGGGGTCAGCTATCGACTTGAGTTCTGCACCGACCTCGCACACTGGACCGAAGCTCCCGCCGAGTTGCATTCGTCGCTAGACTCCGAATGGGACCTCTATCGATTTAGCGGAGACAGCTTCCCTGCCGGCTCCTTTTTCCGACTGGTCATCAGCCCCTAGCGACCCGAAATGAGAACTGGCTGGGAATTTCGGTTCAACTCCACCGCCAGATGGGTTTAGCTTCTCCCCGTGCATCGAATCATCACCATCGCCCTAGGCACCTTTACCCAGCTCGTGCGGATGAAAGTTTTCTACTTTCTCGCCATCTTTGTGGTGCTCGCGATTGCGCTCAATTTCTTTCGACTCCCGCATCATGTCGGCCCAGAGGCAGTCGCAGCGGAGGAGCTCCGCTTGTGGAAGTCGGGCACCATCGGATTGATGAAGCTCTTTGCCATCATCTTCTCGCTCGCGGCCACCGCCCTGCTCATTCCACGCGACCTGGAGGATCGCATTCTTTACACCATTCTTTGTAAACCCGTTCCGCGCCTTGATTACCTCATTGGCAAGCTGTTAGGGGTGCTGATGCTGACCTTCGTGGCCCTTCTCGCGATGGATCTCTTGATGACCGCAGTCCTGCATCACCGCACCGGAGTGGTGGAAGCGGAACGAGTGGCCTTCCTACAGAGTATCAACTACTCCGAGTCCGACATCGCCATTGAGGTTGCCGAGGTGCGGCGCCACGGGCCCACCCTCTCGCTGCAATACGGCATCCTGGGCATCTTTCTGGAGGCCGCAGTGATTGCGGCGGTGGCGCTGCTGATCTCCACCTTCAGCTCCTCGACACTATTCACCATCATCAGCACCATCCTGGTCTACTTCATCGGTTTCTTCATGGGGCAAGCGCGGGAGTACTGGCTGCAGACCACCAGCTTGGGAGACTCCTTCATCGGGAAAGCCGCGGTCCAATTGCTCTCCCTCATCTTTCCCGATCTCTCCATTTTCGGCCTCGCCGACGCTGCCATTGCGGGCACGTTTATTCCGAGTCTGGTCGCGCTGAAGGTCGTCGGTTTGGCCCTCGCCTATCTGGTGACCTACACTCTGGTCTCTTGGTTCGTCTTTGCAGACAAAGAGTTTTGAGCCCCAGCCGTTCCTGGCTTGACCCGCGCTCTGGGGGAATCATCGTCTTGAAGCAAGGAGTCGTTCGTTTGCAAGACAGGGAGTGGCGTCAGCCATGACCGCTCCGGGGCTACCCCGGGGACTAGAAAAACCGAACCGATTCGAGGCCTCGGGCCTTTTCACGGCCTACCGTGAGGCTGCCCGAGGCATGACCAGACTGGTTGCAGGATGGGCGGCTCCCCTTACTTTTCTCCTAAAAAATAGCCCGCTGCGAATGCCGCCAGGTCATGACTCCAACAACCCTATGGCTCAAAAATCTATCAACTCTGTTGCTGGAGGAGGAGCGACAGCTGGACGCATGGCTCGCCCTCATCCGCAAAGTCATTCCCGGCAAACCACGCCGCAACTTTCTCATTATCACCCGCGAGGTTTGGAAGGTCGCCAAGACCCGGACGGTCTTGGAAAACCGTGAGCTCCAGCAAATCTTTCGCGAGAACCGCCGCTTTTGGAATTGGCAGCGGAAATGGTATGCGACCCGCACGCCCTTGCCCCCGGCCCTCATAGTCGGCCCCGCAACTCCAGTTCTCGATACCTCAGCCTGGCACTTGCCCGAACTCGCGACCGTGGGAGACTTGGCTGATTTTTTCGCGCTGCAACCCGATGACTTGGGATGGCTCTTGAGCCCGAAGGCCCAGCACTATCACGAACAGTGGCTACCCAAACGCAAAGGCGGACGCCGTCTGTTGGAAAGCCCCAAGCCGCTGCTAAAACAGGTTCAACGAACTCTGCTGAGAGAGCTTCTCGACAAAGTGCCGCCGCACGAATGCGCCACCGGATTCCGGGCCGGCCATAGCATCGTGGACTTTGCCCAGCCCCACGCGAACAAGTCGATAGCTCTCAAAATGGACTTGGCCAACTTCTTCCCCTCTCTCGGCCGTTCCCGTATCAAACGGTTGTTCATGTCCTTGGGTTATCGGGAAGGCGTGGCCTTGGCTCTCGCCGTTCTCACAACTCACCGCAGCGCGAGCCCCGACCTGACTTTTACCGAGAAAGAACTCTATTCCCGCTATCATCTGCCCCAAGGCGCGCCGACCTCTCCCGCCCTCGCCAACTTGGCGGCCTTTCGCCTCGATTGCAGGCTGGCAGGTCTGGCGAAATCCGCGGGCGCTTCCTATACGCGATACGCCGACGACCTGCTGTTCTCAGGAACCGAAGAGCTGGCACGTGGCCTCCATCGCTTCGAAAACCGGGTCATCATCATCACGCGCGAAGAAGGCCTCGAGATCAACTTCCGCAAAACCCGCCGTATGGCAGCCAGTCAGCGACAGGCCGCCGCCGGTCTCGTTTTCAACCAAAAGCTCAATGTCCCCCGCCGGGAATTCGATACCCTGAAGGCGATTCTCCACAACTGCCGAAAGCACGGTGTCTCCAGCCAAAACCACTCCCATCACCCCGATTTCCAAGCCCACTTGCGAGGCCGCATTGCTTGGATCGCGAGCTTGCATCCGGTCCGGGGCGAAAGGCTACGCGCCGCCTTCGAGGAACTCGATTGGAGCAAGCCCAATGCTCAGGAGTAATCCTTTTCCTCCAAGTGCGCGGCCCGCCTGCAATCTTCGCGATTCCCAAGCACGCTCTTTTCTCGCAGGATTCCCCGTGCTCCAGCCTTTCGCCCCGGAATCCCCCGATCCGCTCTTTGCGCTCGCCAAACAGTATCCGGCGTTTGCGAAGAGCCCCGGTCGACTGCAGCTGGCCGCTCGACTGGACCGCTGGCTCGGCTTGGCAGGCTTGAGCGAGATGCCCGCCAGCATCCCCATCGGCCATCGCAATCCCTACCTGGCGGGACGCCAGTTCATGGATGTCGAAATCGAAGGAGCCGGGGAATTTGCCAATCAAATACCGAAAAGCGGTCCCGTCCTCGTGGTGGCCAATCACCCCTATGGTGCGCTGGACGCCCTCATCGCGTCCGACCTCACATTGGCCGCCCGGCCCGATACTCTGGTATTCGGCAATGCGGTCTTGGCCCATCCGGTTCATCGCGAGTGGTTTCTTCCCCTCGAAATTCTCGACGAATCGCCTGCCGCCCGGCGGCTGAATCTGGAAAGTATGCGACGAGCCCTTCTTCACCTCAAAAATGGCGGCTGCGTGCTCATCTTTCCCGCAGGGGAAGTCGAACGCTGGCGATGGCCGCGCCTCAGCATCGAGGAAGGCCAGTGGACCACCCATCTGGCCAGGCTGGCGCAGAAATCGCAGGCCCAGATCCTGCCTCTGGCTTTCCCCGGAGAGAATCCTTTGTGGTTCCATCTCCCCGGAGCCCTGCATCCCACCTTGCGGCTACTCGCCCTGCCCCGGGCTTTTCTTTCTTTGCGAGGCCACACCATCCCGGTGCGGACGGGCCGGGCTCTGAAGTGTGACGATCTGCCACTTGATCCCCTTGCCTTTACCCACACTGTTCGCAGGCACGTTCTGCAGCTCGCCAACCGGGGAGAACAAAGCGACGCGAAATAAAATCGACCCCACAGCCCTCCCATGAAAAGTATGAAGCCTGCTATGACCCCTCTGATTGACGCCAATCTCTCCTACCTCGCCCAAGCAGAGCGTCTTCTCGAGCTTCTGGACGATGGGGCCTTCACTCGTTCGGCGGCCGGCTTTTACCATTCAACCATTGGCGGTCACCTCCGGCATTGCCTCGACCACTACGACTCTTTCATCACCGGACTACCAGATGGAAAAGTCGACTACGACGCCCGCATGCGCCTGCCCGAATTGGAGAGCCAGACCGCGAGCGCCTTGGTCAAGACCTCGGAAATCCGCGAGGGTCTTCAACAAGTGACCCGCGACGCCCTCCCCGGCACCCTGCAGGTCAAGATGGATTGCGGATTCCGCGAAAACGATTGGCAACCCTCCTCCCCGGGCCGTGAACTGCAGTTCCTGGTCAGCCACACCGTCCATCACTTCGCCATGATTGGCGGCATCTGCCGCGAGCTGGGAATCGAGCTGGAGGATGGCTTCGGCATTGCCCCCTCCACCCTTCGGCACCGTTCCGCGCTTTCGGCCTAATCCCATCCCATCCCTTGCATGATTGCGCCCCCCGCTGCCAACTACCTGCGCGAGCTCACGGAGCTCCCTGAAGCGAGCCGTCTTGCTGAACAAGGCGACCTCGAGGTCTACCTGGCCACCGCAGACCAGATTCCCCACATCCTGCGCGAAATCGGCCGGCTGCGCGAAGTCTCCTTTCAAGCCGTGGGAGAAGGCACCGGCCAAGAGATCGATCTCGATCGCTTCGACCAACACTATCTGCATCTCTTTCTCTGGGATCGCTCCCAGCACCAGATTGCGGGGGCCTACCGCCTCGCGCCAACCGATCAGGTCATGGCCAGCCAAGGTCCCGAGGGACTCTATTGCTCGACCCTCTTTCAGTTTGAAGCGCCCTTTCTCGAGCATCTCAATCCCGCCTTGGAGCTCGGGCGCTCTTTTGTCGCCCCGGCCTATCAAAAGTCGCTCGCCCCTCTGCTCGCTCTCTGGAAAGGCATTGCCACTTTCGTCTCCCGCAACCCCAAGTATCACCGCCTCTTTGGCCCCGTGAGCATTTCACAGGATTACACTCCCCTCTCCAAAGACCTCATCGTGCGCTTTCTGCGTGAGAACAAGTGGAACCGCGAGTTGGGCCCTCTGGTGCGCCCGCTCAATCCCTTTCCGGGATCGCCGGAGATATCTCCTCATCTGGAAAGCATCGATCAGGTCTCGGCCCGCATTGCGGAATCAGAAGACGATGGCAAAGGAATTCCCGTGCTGCTGAAACAATATCTCAAACTCAATGCCACCTTGTTAGAGTTCAATTTGGACCCCGCCTTCTCGAACTGTCTCGACGCGCTTATCCTCGTCGACCTACACGACGCCCCGCCCGCGATTTTGTCGCGCTACATGGGGAAAGAAGCCTACGCGAAGTTCCGCAAATAATGGCAAGCCGCGACCGTGATTGGCCCCACTCGCCCCAGGAACTACGTCCACACGTCATTCGCACGAGCATTCACAGACAAAAAAAGGCGACCGTTCGGCCGCCTTTTCTCTCTAAAAGTTATCTCTGTTAGACCTTATTTGGCCTCAACAGTCATCACACCCTTCATCACACCGAAGTGACCGGTGAAGGTGCAGATGTAGTCATATTTTCCCGGTGCGGGAGCAGTGAAAGTTACGGTCTCGCTTTCGCCAGGTCCAAGGATCTTGGTGGAGGCCACCACAGCGTCCTTATACTCCTGCTTCTGGGGCAGACCAGTAGTTTGGGCATTTGGCATACAGTCCATCGCAAAGGATGGAATGACAGTGCCGGGCTTCACGATAACGACATTGTGGCCCATCGCAGCCTTTGGCAATTTGCCGACATTTTTGAAGGTCAGGGCTACTGTTTGCCCCTCCTTGACGGTGAATTCCTTCTTGTCGAACTGCATGGTGTCGTTGCCCTCGATAGTGACCTCGACATCAGCCTTCTTTGCCTCTTCCGCCGCGGGGGCTTCTTTCGTAGCCGCGTCTTGGGCGAAGGTCATCGATACTTGGGCTGCCAAGGCAACTCCGGTTGCAATCATCAGTGTTTTCATAGCTGTTTGAAGATGTCCCAAATACGGGCAGAATCAAAAAATTAATCAAATTTGCGAAGGATTTCTCAACGGTTGCGCATAAAGTCCGCCACTCCAGAGAAAAAAGTCATCATCGCCTCCCTGGTATCTGGCGCAACATTTTCACTCTCAAGCGCTGATGCCATCAAATCCAGCCACCGATCGCGCTCTGCCTCCCCGATTTGGAACGGCATATGGCGCATTCGCAATCTGGGGTGTCCCCTTTCCTCCAAATAGGTTTGATCCTGGCCGAAACGAAACTTGAGGAACAGGGCCAAACGATGCTCGGCCCCCTCCCAATCATCAGCAGGGTACATGGGCCCCAAGAGGGAATCCCGTCTCACCCCCTGATAAAAGGCAGCTGTGATCCGTTCAAATCCATCAGGCCCAATCTCACTCCAAATTTTTTCCTCGTCCATGATTGCATTTTGGGGGAGTTCACCCCTTGGTAAGTCAACTTTCGCCAGTGACAGAAGATTTACAAGACAGCAAGACGGAACTGTTTGTGATATCGACCAAATTACCAAAGAATCAATTCATCCGCGACGTTCTATCTCTACTTACCTTTGCCTATGTCTGAACATGCCTCTCCATTCGAGCTTCTTCCTGCGGAAGAAATCGCCCGCCTCCTGCCCTCCTACAGCGAAATATCCTTTCTCGCTCAAGGGGGTATGGCCGCTGTCTATCGGGGAGTGCAAACTACGCTCGACCGTCCCGTAGCTATCAAGATTCTACCGCAGGAGTTTGGTTCTGATGAGTCTTTCCGCCTCCGCTTCGTTGCGGAAGGGAAAGCCATGGCACGTCTCAATCACCCGAATTTAGTAAGTATTTTCGATTTTGGAGAAGTTGAAGGACTGCTCTATCTCGTTATGGAATTTGTTGAGGGGGAAACTCTCTATCAACATGCCTATGGCAGTGCGATGGAGGAAAACAAAGCGGTGGAATTGTGTCTACAAGTTGCCGACGGACTGGCCCACGCCCACCAGAACGGAATTCTCCACCGCGACATCAAGCCGGCCAATGTTCTTCTCAATCAAGATGGGACCCCGAAGCTGGGTGACTTTGGCCTGGCGGAGGAAGGAGAACGGGCCGTTGGAGATAACCTGGTCTTTGGCACGCCCGGCTACACCGCTCCCGAAGTAATGGCCAATCCGGAGGTTGCCGACGAAAAGGCCGATATCTTTGCCATTGGAGTGCTGCTATATGAACTCCTCACCACCCAACTTCCCTCCGACCCATATCAGCCCCCTTCCCGGCTCGTGCAGGCCGACCCTCGGATTGATCCCGTCATAGCCAAAGCGATCCAACCTCATCCGGAGATGCGCTATGCAACAGCGGCCGAGTTGGCGGACGCTTTGCGAAATCTCCGTGACAGCATGAAGGCAGCCCCCCGGCGCAGACTTCTCAATTCAGGCGCTCATTCGGGCGCCGCGACCCTGAAGGTGCAGCCGACCCAGGCCAAATCCCTCATCACCCAACCAGCATCCAGCGAGCCGAAATCAGCTGCCGTATTGACCACAGGGGAGGCCCACGCAGGAACCTCCAGCCCTCCCCCGCAAGCAAGCAAAGGCGTCCGGCGATCCGGCGGAACGGATTTTGCCCTGATACGCAACCTCATCATCATCGGAGGACTCCTCCTTGCCATCTGGGGCACGTGGACCGCCCTGCAACAAAAGACCGCTGAGCAAGAAAAGGCACAAGCGGAAGAGAATAAGTTGAAAGAGCGTGCCGAACGCAAGCGCGCGGCCGCCGCAGCCCGCGCCCAAGCAGAACGGGATGCCGCGGGCCTGACCTCCACGACCCCGCAAATCACACTGGGCTCCGCCCCTTCCCCTACTAGAGAGGCCCCCGAACCCGAGGAACCCAGCCCGCTTTCTCCTCGCGAACAACTCGAAGAGCTCCGCCCCGCGTTGTTGGCCGGCGAAAGAGAGAAGTTCCCTGCCGGCTCCCTGAAGCGAGGCGGCTCCCACTTCTTCTTTGTCGACGAAGCCCTCACTTGGCACGAGGCAATCGAGTTCGCCGAACAACACGGTGGTCACCTAGCCATCACTCCCAGCAAGGACGACGTTCTTTGGCTGTCATCTGAAATTCCCGATGAAAAGGAGGTCTGGCTCGGAGCGGGCACCATCTCCCGCAATGACTGGGCTTGGCTCGTGCGCGATGTGGAGTTCGAACTTCCCCAGCCCCGCACCAGCACCGGCACCGCTGCCATGGTGACCAGCCTCGGAATCATCAAAGCCCGCAAGCCGGAACTCGCACTGCCCTTCTTCATCCAATGGGAAGACGACGGCTCGCAGACAGGTCAGCGCGACAGCCACTTGGCCAAAATTGCCGAGACCATGGACTCGGAAGCCCCCCTCTGGCCCCCCGGCACCCTCACCTTGGACGAAAAGCGCTACCTCATCTTGGCCAAGCCGCTTTCCCAAACGGAAGCCCAGGATCTCGCCCGCGAGTCCGGAGGCGTTCTGGCAGTGGCTTCGGACGAACTGGAAGCTTCTTTCCTGCGCGACATTGCGACGGAATCAGGTCTGCCGACTCTCTGGCTGGGTGGCAGAAACTTCGATGGCCAATGGCGCTGGTTGACCAATGAAAGCTGGGACTTTGCCCGCTGGGCCGAGGACTCTCCCGCTGAGGACCCTGACCTGTCCGGCCTGACCATCACCGCCTCGGGCTGGGTCAACCAGGATCCTGACCGCGACGCTTCCGGCTTCATCATCGAGTGGTCTGACGATGCCAAGGACGCGCCCCCTATGGAGGAAGGCTCCATGAGACGCGACACCGGAGAAGTTGGCGAGTTAAAGGCCATGGCCGTTCGCCTGTTAGAGAAAGACAACATCACCCTGATCAAGCGCTTGAAAGACAACACCGCCGCCCAGGGAATGGCGATGCGGCAGTGGTTGCGCAGCATTCCGAGAGAGAACGCCGGACGCTTCGAGCGGAATTATGCCCTCTACGAGAATTCCATCTCTCCCGAGGCCATCTATCTGCCCGGCCCGGACGAGGTCGAAGTCTCCTTTCCTGAAAAAGGCGCCGAGATTCTCACCCGCCACTATCAAAATCAAGTTCGCTACGAAGGAGAGCGCGAAGCAGCGGCAGAAAAGCTCCGCGCGGCCTTCATCCGCAAAATTGAAGCCAAAATGACTGCAGCCAAGAGCAAGGGATTGGTCACTGAGATCGCCGCTCTTGAGAAGGTCATCACCGAGGCTGGGACCACCGGAAAGGACTTTATCGCCTACCTGGGACTTGAGAAAAAAGAAGAAGCGGCCACTAACTAGCCTTCAGCCGACGGGCTTGGAACTTTTCCTTTGAACGCTTCTCCTCCGTCCAGCGGGGCCCGTCCTCTTCGTCTTGCCCTTGGGTATCGAAACGGACCCCTCCTACAGTGAGAAAGACGTGCCCTTTCCGGGCCCAGACCGTGAGGTGCTCGCCCTCTCCCTTTTCGCCAAAGGTCAAAAAGCCACCCGAAGACAGGGCAAAATCGAGATGGCCCAGCTCGCGCAAAACAAAGCTCACCGCGCCCGAGCAGTCATAGCCGGTGTCCTTCGCCGATCCGTGCCCACCCCCATACTTGTAGGGTTTTCCCACAATCTTGTTTGCCGCTTGCACCACCTTTTTCACAATCTCTGGCGCGTCCTTGGCGACCACGGCCAAGCCCTTGCCATCGATGGTCACGAGCGATGAACCGGGCTTGGTCTCCCCTTGGGCCACAGAGGCCCAACACCAGAGAAATCCGGCTACCAAGGCAAAGCGAATGAAAACTTGCATGGTTCTAGGAGTCGCCAGCCCGGGATTTTATTCACCCCTTCTCCAAATCTTTTTCGGCAAGCCACGAGACCACCTGCGCCAAAGCCCGCCCGCGATGACTCATCCCATTTTTAACTTCAGCGCCTAGTTCGGCGAAGGTCTTTTCGTATCCCTCGGGGATAAAGTAAGGGTCATAGCCAAAGCCTTCCTCCCCCGCAGGTTTGTCAATCAGGCGGCCCTCCACCGCTCCCGCGAACTCGGCCAAAGCCTTACCGTCCCGCGCCAAAACCATCACACAGCGGAAACGCCCCGTGCGCTTTTCCTCCGGCACAGCTGGGAGCTCGCGCTCCAGGCGGGCATTGTTTTTCACGTGATTGCCTTCTTCCCCTCCATAACTCGACGACCAGACCCCGGGCTCACCGCCCAGCCCATCGACCTCGAGCCCCGAGTCATCGGCCAGCACCAAGCCGGCAACCACCTTGCTAATTCCGGTCGCCTTCAAGGTCGCGTTCTCGGAGAATGTGGTTCCAGTCTCTTCGATTTCGGGCAAAATGGTCCCCTCTTCCTCCAGCTCGTTGACATCCACGACCTCACAGATTCCTTCTAACATCGCACGAATCTCGACAGTTTTTTTCCGGTTCCGTGTTGCTACGATGAGCCTGTTAGTCAGTTGCTTTTGAGATTCCACGGAGACTCTCAAACCAGAAGATTCATTTTTTGGGAAATAAAAACGTCCCTCCAGCCATCTCAATGGGGATGAAAGCAATCCTCACTACAATCGCCTTATTTCTCACTGCAACCTTCGCCTTCGCGGAAAAAGAAGGTTGGACGACCGATCTGGAAGCCGCCTTTACGAAGGCCGAGAAAGAAAAGAAATCCGTTCTCGTCGAGTTCACCGGCTCCGACTGGTGCCCTCCCTGCAAAATGATGGCCAAGAACGTCTTCACCAAGAAGGAGTTTATCGAGAAGGCTGGCGAGGACTTCATCCTCGTGGAACTGGACTTCCCCAATGGCGACAAAGAGCTCAAAAAGAAAAACGAGCCCTACGCTGAAAAGTATAAAATCGAAGGTTTCCCCACCGTAATTCTCTTCGACTCCAAAGGAAAAGAATACGAACGCTTCTTTGCCTCCGCCCACCCTACGGTTGAGAAATTCCTGAGCCACATTCAGTCGGCAAAGAAATAGAGATTTTCCCCTGAAACGCGAACCCAACCCCTCTGAGTGCCCCCTCGGCCTCAGCAGGGGTCTTTTTTTGCCTGAAGGGTTCTCTTGCAATTGGGCTCATTTTTTATTGAATAAAGAGACCTCCCCTCCGGGTCCTACCTCCTGTCATGAAAAAGTATTTCGCCCTGCTGCTCGCTCTGGCAGCCCTCCCCCTCTTCCAATCCTGCGTGAGCCCGGGATATTATGGAAGTAGCTACAGTTCCGCTTCCAGCTACGGCTCAAGCGTGGGAATCATCTCCACTTCCCACTCGCGATGGGGCTACGATCCCTACTATCGCTCCTACTACGACTACTCCCTGGGACAATATTACGATCTCAACCGCGGACGCTATTACACCAGCCTACCCACCCGCTACAACTCGCCATACTATCCAAGCTATTACCGTCGGGGTTCGACCCTGCGTTGCCCGAACAATCTTCCTTATTTGAGCACCCGCTACACCCGGCCTTCCGTCACCTTCGTAAGCACCGGCAACTCGCGCTGGGCCTATGATCCCTACCGCCGCTGCTATTACGACAATCATACCAAGCGCTATTACAACACGTCCTCCCGCAGCTATTACAACTCCCTACCCAAGCGCTACTCCTCCCCTTCCTACCCCAGGAATCACCGCTCGGGCTCGCCCGTCCAACTGCACTCCAACCTCCCCTATGTCAGTTACCGAGGTCATTCATCTGGCTCCCACGACCGCTCCCGGGATCAACGTTCGAACACGAACTACCGCAGTCAGCGCTCCAGTTCCAGCAACCGCTATCAAGCACCCAGCCCGAACACCCGCACCTACAATCGGTCGGCTCCAACCGCGCCCAGCTACCGGACCCGTTCCAACGTGACGAACCAGCCCTCCATCTTCCAACGCGGTCAAACCTCCCGGTCCAGCTCGGCCCGCCAGTCAACCCGCGACCAAGTTGCCCCCCAGGGACGGAGTCGACCTACCATTACTCCTCAAACCCGCACTCAGGTCACTCCTCGCCAAACGGTGCCGAGCACCCGAACCCAGCCGCAGCAAAGACCGCAGCGGCGCGAGCCAGCACCCTCCCCCAAACAGCAGCAGACTCCGCAGAGAAGGTCTCCCAGTGCCTCTCAAGGCAAACGCGATTCGAGGTCCAGCGGGAAGGCCCAATCCCAGCAGAGATCGAACGGAAAACGCGAAATCTACTAACCGACTTTCCCCACATTTCCCCCAAAAGCCGCCGGTCCTCGCTGACCAGCGGCTTTTTTGTGGGCAAAAATCCCTCCTGGGACTGAATCGGGGGTCATAAGTCTGGACTCGGGTCGCGGGTTTCTGGTTTCTTCCCCCCGCAACATGTCTGAAGAACGCTCCAAACCTTTCCCCTTCGACGAATTCGAGCCCCGCTGGCAAAAGCGTTGGGCCGATGAGAAGACCTATCGCACCGCCGGTCCTGGCGAAGAAGGCTTTGATGCCTCCAAGCCCAAGTACTTCGTCCTCGACATGTTCCCCTACCCCTCCGGCGCCGGTCTCCACGTCGGCCACCCCGAGGGCTACACCGCCACCGACATCATCGGTCGCTACAAGCGCATGAACGGCTTCAACGTCCTGCACCCCATGGGATGGGATGCCTTTGGCCTGCCCGCCGAGCAATACGCCATCAAGACCGGCCAACATCCCCGCGTCACCACCGAGGCCAATATCGAAAACTTCCGCCGCCAGTTGCAGGCGCTGGGCTTTGCCTACGACTGGGACCGCGAGGTCAATACCACCGACCCCGGCTACGTGAAGTGGACCCAGTGGATTTTCCTGCAGCTCTACAAATCCTATTTCTGCGAAGAAACCCAGAAGGCCCAGCCCGTCTCCCAACTGGAGAAAAAAGGCTGGACCGCCGAGCAGATCGACGAGGTCCGTCTCGCCTTCATCCACGAAGCCCCCGTCAACTGGTCCCCCAGCATGGGCACCGTGCTGGCCAACGAAGAAGTGGAGGAATGGAAAGCGAAAGGCGAGACCGTCGAACGCCGCCCGCTGCGCCAGTGGATGCTGCGCATCACCAAATACGCCCAGCGACTCATCGACGAGCTGGAGCCCCTGGAATGGCCCGACTCCATCAAGGCCCTGCAGCGCAACTGGATTGGGCGCAGTGAAGGTGCCGAGGTGACCTTCGACGTGCAAGGCACGCCCATCACCGTCTTCACCACCCGTCCCGACACTCTATTCGGAGCCACCTACATGGTCCTCGCTCCCGAGCACCCGCTGGTTGCCGACATCACCACTCCCGAACAAGCCGACGCAGTCAAAGCCTATCAGGAAACCTGCGCCAGCAAGTCCGACATGGAGCGGGGCGACCTGAACAAGGACAAGTCCGGCGTTGCCACCGGCGCCCACGCCATCAACCCGGTCAACGGAGAAGCCATCCCCATCTGGATCGCGGACTACGTGATGATGGGCTACGGCACCGGTGCCATCATGGCCGTCCCCGCACACGATGAGCGGGACTTCGAGTTCGCCAAGAAGTTCGACCTCCCCATCACCCAAGTGGTCAGCGCAAGGAGCACAGGCGTCCCGCCTGTGAACCCACCAGCCTCTACCAATCCCTACTACGATCCCAAACCTGAACGCACCGAAACAAAAGCCCACACCCGCAACCTCCCTCACTGGCAACAAGACGGACGCTACTACTTTCTCACTTGGCGTCTCGCAGACAGTTTGCCCCAAAACAAACTCAACGAGCTCAAAACCAAGCGCGCGGATTGGCTCAAGGAGAACCCCGGCGAACTCTCACCGGAAAAAGAACAAGAATTCCACAAACTCTTCTCTCAAAAAGTCGATCAATGGCTTGATGAAGGAGCTGGAAGTTGCTGCCTGCAAAATCAAGAAATCTCAAAAATAGTCGCCGATGCCCTCAAGCATTTTGATGGCGAACGCTACGAACTCGAGGGCTACGTCGTGATGCCCAACCATGTTCATGTCGCGGTCAGACTTTTCCCTGATGAAGACCTTTCCAAGCTTCTCCATTCTTGGAAAAGCTTCAGCGCAAAAGCGATCAACAAGGTTCTCGGGCAGGAAGGTCAGCTCTGGCAGGAAGAAGTTTTTGACCGAATTATTCGCGGGCCTGAGCACTTGGGGAATGTCCGTAGCTACATTTGGGCAAACCCAAAGGCAGCTGGACTGGAAGCGAAAGGAATGGAGGTTTATTTGAAGGGCGGATACAAGGATGACCCTGCGGCAGGCGAGACGCCCGCGCTCCTTGAGGCTACCTCCGGTGATGGCTTCGCCGTCAACTCCGGTTTCCTCGACGGTCTTCCCACTAAAGAAGCGAAAGCGAAAATCATCGATTGGCTCGAGTCCGAAGGCAAAGGCACGCGCAAGATTCAATACAAGCTGCGCGACTGGCTCTTCTCCCGTCAACGCTACTGGGGTGAGCCTTTCCCCCTGCTTTGGAACAAGGAGACCGGCGACCACGCCCCTCTTCCCGAAAGCGAACTGCCTTTGCTCCAGCCCGAGATGGAAGACTTCAAGCCCACCGGCGATCCCCGTGGGCCACTGCTGCGCGCCACCGATTGGATCAACTACTCCGACGAGTTCGAGCGCGAAACCAACACCATGCCGCAATGGGCCGGCTCCTGCTGGTACTATCTGCGCTACTGCGACCCGAAGAACGAACAAGCCTTTCTATCTCAAGAAGCCGAGCAATACTGGAGCGGCGAGAACGCCCACGTCGATCTTTACATCGGCGGCACCGAGCACGCCGTTCTCCACCTCCTCTACGCCCGCTTCTGGCACAAGGTTCTCAACGACCTCGGCTACCTGAGCACCAACGAGCCTTTCAAAAAGCTCGTCAACCAAGGCCTCATCATGGGCGAGGACGGGCAGAAGATGTCCAAATCTCTCGGCAACGTCGTCAACCCTGACGAAGTGGTCAAACTCTACGGAGCAGATTCGCTGCGTCTCTACGAAATGTTCATGGGGCCTCTCGAGCAGGTCAAACCTTGGTCCATGAAAGGCGTCGAAGGCGTCTCCCGCTTTTTGGCCAAAGTCTGGCGCTTGCAGGACAAGGTCTCAAGGAGCACAGGCGTCCCGCCTGTGAATCAGAAAGCCCCCGACCTCGCCAAGATCACCCACGCCACCATCAAAAAAGTGGGCGAGGATATCGAAGCCCTCAAGTTCAACACCGCCATCTCCAGCATGATGGAGTGCGTGAACGCCTACACCAGTGCCAAGGAAATCCCGCAGGATCTCTTCCTCGACTTCCTGAAAGTGCTCAACCCCTTCGCCCCCCACCTGAGCGAAGAACTGAACGCGAAGCTGGGCGGCACCGAGCTCCTCAGCGAGCAGACTTGGCCTCAATATGACGAGTCTCTCCTCGTCGAGTCCGAGATCACCATCATCGTGCAGGTCAATGGCAAGCTCCGCTCCAAGCTGCAAGTCCCCGCTGACTTCAGCAAAGGAGACCTCGAGAGCGCGGCCCTCGCCGACGAAAAAGTGAAAGTGCACACCGACGGCAAGACCATCCGCAAAGTCATCATCGTCCCCGGCAAGCTGGTCAACATCGTGGCCAACTAGGCCGCGAAAGACTGATTTTCAGCCCTACGCTAGCCTCTCACTTCAAGAGGCTAGCGAAATACACGTGCTTAAAATGGCAAAATCACGGCTTTGGAGACGTATACCTGTATACCACCCCACCCGTGTTTTTCGCTTTGTTTTCATTTCACTCACAGACCCGGGCCAAGCAACTTTGCAAGTTGTGGCCGCTCTCATTGACCCTCGCCAGCCCTGTCGGCGCCGAGATCGATTTCAGTCGCGATATCCAACCGCTACTCTCCGAGAATTGCTACTTTTGCCACGGCACCGATCCCGAGCATCGCGAAGCCGATCTGCGTCTGGACATCCGCGACGATGCCATCGAAGCCGGTGCCATCGTGCCGGGAGATCCCTCCAAGTCGGAAATTGTCAGTCGCATGCGTCTGGCCCCCGATCATGAGGATCTGATGCCTCCCAAGAGCTCTCACCGCACCCTGACCGACGATCAAATCACCCTTTTGGAGAATTGGATTCGCGAGGGAGCGGAATACTCCGACCATTGGGCCTTCACCCCCCTCCCCGAGCCCACTGGACGCTCTATCGATGAAATCGTGGAGCATCGATTGGAAGAAAGAGGACTGAAGCTCAAGCCCCAGGCCGACCCGCATCACCTCCTGCGCCGCCTCACCCTCGACCTCACCGGTCTCCCACCGACCCCCGAAGAGATTGAAGCCTTTGACCCGAACAAGGTCGAGGAGGCCATCGACCGTCTCTTGGCTAGCCCCCGCTTTGGCGAACACATGGCGGTGCCTTGGCTCGATATCGCCCGTTATGCTGACACCTACGGTTTCCAACAGGACCTTGATCGATTTGTCTGGCCCTATCGCGATTACGTCATCGAGGCCTTTAATAAGAACAAACCCTTCGACCGCTTCATCCACGAGCAAATCGCCGGAGACCTTCTGCCCGATGCCGACCATGAGAGCCGTCTCGCGACCGCCTTCTCCCGCCTGCACCAGCAAAAGGTCGAGGGTGGTTCCGTCGAAGAAGAGTTCCGGGTAGAATACATCGCAGACCGCTTGCAGACCTACGGCACCGCCTTTCTCGGTCTCACCATGGAATGCTCGCGCTGCCACGATCACAAATACGATCCCACCACCGCCAAGGACTATTACTCTCTCTTCGCCTTCTTCGACGATATCGACGAGGCGGGACTCTACTCCTACTTCAACCCCGAAGCAGTGCCCACTCCCGCTCTCCCCCTCTTGACGGAGGAAGAAAAAGAGAAGATGGCGGCCCTGGAAGCAGCCGTGCGTTCTGCAGAGGAGAAAGTGAGCGCCCTTCAGTCGCAATCATTGGCCGAGGCTCCCGGTAATCCAATCCAGCTCCCCCTCCCCAATGAACTGCTACATCTCACCTTCGACGATCCCAAGACGGTAGGTGCCAATTCTTCCGTTCCGGGAAAGAACCAGAACGCGATTCAGCTCACCGGCGATGATGCCTTCACCACTCAGGTTGGAGACTTCTCACGCGAACAACCCTTTACCGTTTCCACTTGGATACAAACTCCCGACGTGAAGGAGCGCGCGGTCATCTTTTCCCGTTCCAAGGCGTGGACCGACGCGGCGTCACGAGGCTATGAACTGCTCCTCATCGACAATCATTTGCAATGGTCACTCATCCATTACTGGCCCGGCAATGCGATCTCGGTAAAGACCGAACAAGCACTTGAACCCAATCAATGGTATCACGTCACTGTCACCAATGATGGCAGTTCAAAGGCGGCCGGACTCCAGGTCTTCATTGATGGCCAGGCTGCTGAAACGAAAATCATTCGCGACCAGCTAACCAAGGAAATCAAGGGAGGCGGCAATCCCCACATTCACATTGGGGAACGAATGCGCGATCGGGGATTCAAAAAAGGCCTCGTCGACGACTTTCGGGTATTCGACCGCCAGTTGACTACCATGGAAATCTCGGCCTTGGCACGAACCGAAGCGATTGCGCTGGACCACGAGACTCAACTCGCGCGCACCCCGGAATACCAGACCGCTTTGTCTGAACTTCAGACGTCCCGCGCAGAACTCTATCAGGCCCAAAACTCGGTGGTCGAAATCATGACCATGATTGAGCTGCCCGAGCCCAAGCAAGCCTACATTCTCAATCGGGGCGAATACAGCAATCGGGGCGAACCCGTGGACCCGGCCTTCCCGGCTTTTCTCCCCAGTTTGGGAATCGAACCTCCGGCCGACAAGCCTCTCAATCGCCTCGACTTGGCCGAATGGACCACCCATCCCGACAACCCACTGACCTCGCGAGTGAACGTCAACCGAATCTGGCAATCCTTCTTTGGACGCGGCCTCGTCGGAACTCCCGAAGACTTTGGCATTCAGGGCGAGTATCCGGAGTATCTCGAGCTCCTCAATGAACTCTCCGCCCGCTTCATCCAATCTGGTTGGGACTTCAAAGCACTGGTTAAAGAGATTGTGTCCTCCAAAGTCTACCAGCAGGCCTCACTCGCCAGCGCTGCGGAATTGGAAAGCGACCCTGAGAACCAACTGCTTGCCCGGGGTCCACGTCATCGTCTCTCCGCAGAGGTCATTCGTGACCAGGCCCTTTACTCCTCAGGGTTGTTAGTTGAAAAATTGGGTGGCCCGCCGGTGAAGCCCTATGACCTCTCCGAGTCCTTTAAGCCGAACGAGCCTGACACGGGTGAAGGCCTTTACCGCCGCTCGCTTTACACCTACTGGCGACGCACCGCCCCCTCCCCCGCGATGTCCGCCTTTGATGCCGGCAAGCGGGATGTGTGCGCCGCCAAGCGCGATACCACCTCCACCCCCCTGCAAGCACTCGTGCTCCTGAACGGAACCCAGTTCGTCGAGGCCGCCCGCCATCTGGCGGAAACCGTCTTTGCGGAAGAACCCGATTTCGCCGAAGGGGTAAAGAAAATCTTCTTCACTCTGACCTCCCGCCAGCCGGACGAGACCGAAGTCAAGATCCTGACTCAACTCTACGAGGAGCAGCTCGCCCACTACCGCAAACATCCCGATGAAGCCAAAAGCTTCCTCCACCAAGGTCAGGCCAAACCCCGGGAAGCAACTCCCGAACTCGCAGCGCTGACCGCTCTGACGCAAGCCCTGATGAATCTGCACGAGGTGAACATTAAATCATAAGTTCCCCATCGACTCCAAAAACCAAACGACTCCCATTTCCTCAGAATATTCCGCGACTTCCCAAGCCGCGCCACCCAGCCAATCATGAACCGCCGCGAACTCCTTCGAAACACCACCATGGGCTTTGGAAGCCTTGCCCTGAACTCGATGCTTGCTGCCGAGAGCCAGCCCAACAAGCTCCCCCACCTGGTGGCCAAGGCCAAGCGCGTGATCTTCCTTTTCCAAGCAGGGGGCCCCTCCCAAGTCGACCTCCTGGACCCCAAGCCTCTGCTCAACAAGCTCCACGGCGAGCAACTTCCAGATTCCGTCCGCGGTGGTCAGCGTCTGACAGGCATGTCGGGCAACCAATCCTCCATTCCCCTCGCCGGCTCCCCCTTCAAGTTCGCTCAGCACGGTCAATCTGGTCAGTGGTTCTCCGAAATTCTGCCGCATACTGCGAAAATCGCGGATGACATTTGCGTGATTAAAAACATGTATACCGAGGCCATCAACCATGGCCCCGGCGTGACCTATCTCCAGACCGGCTCCCAGATTGCGGGCCGCCCCTCCATGGGTGCCTGGACCCAATATGGACTGGGAACCACCAACGAAGACCTCCCGGCGTTCGTGGTGCTTGTCACCAAGAACAAGAGCGGGCAACCACTCGTCTCTAGGCTCTGGGGCTCGGGTTTTCTTCCTTCCGAATATCAAGGGATTCGTTTCCGCTCGGGCAAAGACCCAGTACTTTACCTCAACAACCCCGAAGGCGTCTCGCCCCAAGCTCGCCGACAGCTTCTTGACCGTCTCTCCGACCTCCATTCCCATCAACATGCCCTCGCCGAAGAACAAGCCATTCTCGACCGCATCCAGCAGTATGAAATGGCGTTCAACATGCAGTCCAGCGTGCCCGAGGTCGCGGACATGAGCGACGAACCCCAGTCGACCTTCGATCTCTATGGAGAAGAAGCCCGAAACTCCGGTTCCTTTGCCGCCAACTGCTTGTTAGCCCGCCGCCTCGCAGAGCGCGGGGTGAAGTTCATCCAACTCTATCACCAGGGCTGGGATCAACATGGTGGATTGAAGGGCGGCATCACCCGTCAATGTCGAGAAACCGACCAGCCCTCCGCTGCCTTGGTGCAAGACCTCAAGCAGCGCGGAATGCTGGAGGACACGCTGGTCGTCTGGGGCGGAGAGTTCGGCCGCACCAATTACTCCCAGGGCAAGCTCAATGGAGATAACTTCGGTCGCGATCACCATCCTCGTTGTTTCACGATGTGGATGGCTGGCGGCGGGGTGAAAGGCGGGATGTCTTACGGGCAAACCGATGACTACGGCTACAACATCGTCAATGCCGATGGGGTGCCCATTTCCCCCACCAAGCACCACTACACCGAGGATGCGGTTCACGTGCACGACCTTCAGGCCACCATGCTGCACCTCCTCGGTCTTGACCACACCGCCCTCACTTACAAATTCCAAGGCCGCCGCTTCCGACTCACCGACGTCCACGGAGACATCGTGAAACCTATTCTCGCTTAGAGAATTACGATATCGTAAACATTCCCCAAATGGAGACTCGCGGCATCTTCATCCGAAACTCGGAGGGAGAAACACGGAAATTTCGACTTTCAAGACAACCTAAAGAAAGTTAGGCTATAACGCAGAAAAAAGGGATTTCCGGTTTTCCCTTCGGCTTGCCAAGGCGCTAAAGCTAGGTGCGCTTTTTTCGTGACGCAGGCCTATGAAGACGCGATTCAACTTTCGACACCTTGGACTTCCGGCGGGAATGCTGCTGGTGACAAGCTTGAATACCTCGGCGGTCGACCTCGATGGCGACGGGCTCTCCGACCTTTGGGAGCTCAACTTCGGGGCTGAAGACGAACCCGCCAACGGTGACCCCGATGGCGATGGCTACTCCAACGCCGAGGAGTCGCTCGCAGGCACCGACCCGTTTTCCGCTACCAGCTTCCCCGACCTCGGCCCCTTCCGCATCGCCCCCGGCGGCAGTCCCCTCTCCTTTGACTTTCCGACTGAGGCGGGAAAATTTTATCAGCTAACCGAATCCGAAGACCTGCTGAGCTTTCGCCCCTTTGGCCCTGCCATTGCGGGAGATGGCGAAGCGCAATCGGTCACTTTGCAAAGGCTCGCTCCCTCGACAAGCTCGGGCCGGGTCCTCCAGAGCTTTTGGTCGAATCTCAGCGGCACCGAGCTGAGCACCCTCACCGACCTCCCCACCTTTCCCGAACAACCGGATGGACACAACGAGCGATCGACCTTCGAAACCCAAGCGGTGAAAGGGAGTGGATTCGGAGTTCGCTTGCAGGCGCTGGTGACGCCGCCCGAAACGGGGAACTACACCTTCTCCCTTTCCGCCGGAAGCCCAGCCAAGGCCTACCTGAGCAGCGGCACCGATTCCAACCAGTTCGCGGACTTGGCCGAGGTTTTTCCCGCCCAAGACGACATCCTGCCCAACCAGTGGGACCGCTATTCCTCGCAGCGCTCCGCTCCGGTTCTTCTGACGGCAGGCGAGAGCTACTTGGTGGAAATTCATCACCTTTCCCTCGCGCCGGAGGACCATTGTCAACTGGCGTGGACGGGCCCGGGAATCACCGCAACAGCAGTCATCACCTCGGACTATTTAGCAGCTCTCCCGCTGCTTCCAGCACCGAGCAGTCGGGAAGACCTTATCCTCCACGACTACGACACCCAGACCGGCCCCCTCTGGCCTGCCAACACCAGCATCGTCCCCGCCCCCGCTGGCATGGAGGGCAATGCCGAACAGATTCTCGATGACCCGGGGAACCTCGCCGCCGAATCCATTCTCTTCCCCCAACCAGTCACCGACCACTTCTATGCCACCTGGCTTTTTCGGATGGGGACCGGCCATGACGACGTGCACCTTTTCTTCCAAGGACCGGACACCAGCCAGGAAGGTCCGCGCGTCAATATGGAAGAGCGCAACGACTTCACCACCGTCGCGGTTCGCGCGGGAGGCAGCTATGGGGTCCGGCAGATCGAGGTCGATTTCGACACTACCTATCGGGTCGAACTGGTGGCCTCGCTCGAGACCCCCTTTACCTATCAACAAGGCCTCTCCACCCGAACAGTCGCGCCGGATACCTTCGACATTTATGTTACCACCACAACGGGAAAACTAGTTGGCAGCGAGCTGGGCCTCACCTTTCGGGATGAAGGTGAAAACGTCATCACCTCGATGGACCGGATGCGGGCGGTGGGAGTGAGCACCCCGAACATCGTGGTGGATTCGTGGGAAATCACCGATGGCAAGATTGCGGGCAATGGCATTTTGCGAAGCAACATCCCGGACTTCACCCTCGCTGCCGAGCGCCAGTTTTTTCAGCTTCAAATCAACGACCGAGATCAGGACGCCGATGGCTTGAGCGATTGGGAAGAACAACTCCTCGCCCAGCACCAGCCCTTCCTTTTCTTCGATACCGAGACCACCGCTGGAGTTTCTGATTCCGCCGCGATGAGTTCGCTGCTCGCTAACAATACCGGAACTCCCGTTATCTCGCTGGCGGCCTCCGACACCACCGCCTTCGAGGACAACAGCCCGAACACCAGCGAAGACCACGGCTCAATTCTCCTCACCCGAACCGGAACCTTGGCTCCGGTGACCATCCAGCTCTGTGTCGCTCCTTTGGAAAATACCGGAGGCACCGCGACCGTCTGCGATGGCACCTGCTGTTCCCTCGTCGGGAGTGCGGGCGATGAAGAAGCGGAGGTCGAGGACTACCGCCTTCTCGACGCCGAAGGCAATCTCGTCACCGACACCGTGAACTTTGCCTTGGGCGAAATGAGCAGGACCCTCACCGTCGTTGCCACTCCGGATAGTCTCAACGAATACCCCGAAACCCTCAACCTCGCGGTCGCGCCCAGCGAGGACGCCAGCTACGAGATTTCCGAGACTCTCAACGGAGCCTCGATTCAGCTTTTCGACCTCGCAGACAATCCCGCCAACAACGCCATCTTCACCGGCAGCTTTAGCCAGGATGGGAACGCGGTCGTCGCCACCCAGGGCTCGGGCTTCACCACCGCGATTCTCAATGGGCCCCGCACCAAGCTCTTTCTCACCAACGAGTTTTCCAACCTGACCTCCGTCCAGCAGGACTCCCACGTTCACAAGTCCAATTCCGGACCAGCGCCCGGGGACATCATCTACTCCATCACCAACGAACCCGGAGGGGAGTCGCTTCCTGCCCCGGCTTCCGACCCCTACTTGGGCTTTCTAACAGATTACGAATGGGACCTCACCGAATCGTCGGGTGCGGTTCCCACTGCGGGAGGAGCCGCTTCCAAACAAGTCATCATCGACTCCCTCTTTGCCCAGAACGGCGAGTCCCCGCTCTACCTGAACATCCACACCGTCGACAATCCTGCGGGCGAAATCTGGGCCTTTCTCAATCTCACCGGAGGCTCCATCTCCGACCCCGAAGCGCCCGCTGAGGCAGCCTTGGCCGGTTCGACCGAATACCCTCAACTCTTCGGCGAAGAGCTGGAAGCCGAGGTGCGCCGCTTCCTCAATCAAGCCACCTTTGGGGCCACCGATGCGCAAGTCGCGGACTTGGTCGCCATCATCGAGACCGCCCGCCTGACTGACGCAAGCTATCACCGGGCCACCGCCTACGAGGACTGGATCGACAACCAGATGAGCCTGCAGCAGACGTATCTGTTAGACTATCACCTGGCGACGGACTTCCAGTTCATGGCGCTCAACGGAGCCTTTGACCCCGAGCGCAATCCCCCCGTCGAAGCCCACCCCACCCCCAGCCGCCCCGCCAGTTGGCCCACCGTCGATCGCAGCAATCCGGACCCCGAGAAATGGCATCTCAGTGGTCCCTACCCACTCACCCGTGACGACGTCCGGCTCGCGGAAGCCAATGAGTTGCGGGTGGAGCCCAACAACCGCGAACGCCGTCACGCCCATTGGCAGATGATGTTGAATGCCCGCGACCAGCTGCGGCAAAAGACCGGCTTTGCCCTCCAGCAGATTGTGGTGGTCAGCGCTGAGCTCACCGCCATCCGCAACAGCCCCTACGCGGCCAGCAACTATCAGGACCAGCTCAACACCCGCGCCTTTAGGCCCTATCGGGATGTTCTTGGATATGTGAACTGGAGCCCCATCATGGGAAAATGGCTTTCCAGTCTGGGCAATCAGAAAGGACTCGATATCGATGGAGATGGCACCGACGACATCTCGCCGGATGAAAACCTCGCCCGCGAAAACATGCAGCTCTTTTCCATCGGGCTCTTCAATCTCTGGCCCGACGGAACCCTGCGACTGGGTCCAGACGGGGCCCCGAACAATACCTACAACAACGACGACATTCGCGAGTTCGCCAAGGTCCTCACCGGCCAGAGCTTTTCCGTGGACAACGACCGGGAAGTGCCCTGGGGAGGAGTCCCCTTCGAGAGTCTGGAAGAAAACACCAACTTCACCCGCAACCAGAATCAGGCCGGCCTCTTCGAGATCAAATACAACTACCCGATGAAAATGTTCGGGGACTACCACGACCGCTCGGTCAAGAGCTTTGCCGGGGTCACCATCGACAACACCGATCTCACCGATCCGACCGAACAAGGAATCGCCGACATCGAGGACGCCCTCGACTGGCTGGCGGGCACGCCCGGGGACGGAAATCCGGACTTCGACATGGTCCACAGCCATGGCAGTACGCCCGCCTTCATCTCCTTGCGCCTCATCCAACGCTTCACCACCTCCAATCCCTCCCGCAACTACCTGCATCGCGTAGCCACTGCCTTTCAAGAGGGAGAAGGAGATCTGGCAGCAACGGTTAAAGCGATCCTGTTAGACCCCGAAGCGCGGCAACTTGATCCCACCAACTCCACCTTCGGACTCAAGCGCTCTCCCCTGGAATCCTACCTGCAACTCGCCCGTTCGCTGGAAGTGGTCAGCTACCTCCCATTGGTCGATCCCGCCAACGAATATCCTTTCGACACCGCTCCCGGTGATTTTAGCAACAGCGACTTGTTCCTCGACAACTTTGGTCTTTCCGCCGGGCAACTGGCTAACCAAGAACGCAATCATCGCTTCCTGCAGAACAACACCATCACCTCAGGCACGACCGGCTTGCAGATGGTCCCCTTCCGCCAGGAGACGGTCTTCAATTGGTATCTCCCCGACTACTCCCCCAGCGGGCCCATCTCGGATGCCGGTCTGGTGGCGCCAGAGCTTCAGCTGGCCAACGAGCCGGACGTCATCCGCAACATCAACTATCTGCAATACCTTCTGCGAGGCGGCAATGGTCTCTACGTGGATTCACTGGGAGGATCGAGCGCGACCCAACAATACGCCCTGGGCTCCGATGAGACAGTCAACAACAACGACAACATTCGTCTCGACCGCGACAAGTGGGTCGCTCTCCTCTACCCCGCAAGCGAGCCCCTCGCCACCGATACCCGCAGCTCGGAATCCCTCGCGGACGAGCAACTGGTTGACGAGCTGGACCGGCGGTTGACCTACGGCTTTTTGAAAGCCAAATATCCCTACGACCCGTCGGATGACGATGACCCCAACAGCGCCGGAGAGGATGATTTTCTGAAAAATCCCCGCGAGCTCATCATCGACGCCATCACCGATGGCCACGGCAATCCTTACAGCGGGAACAACGATGAGAGCGACAAGCGGGGCAAACTCATCGACGCCCTTTACCTCCTCAGTGTCAGCCCCGAGTTCCAGATTAAAAAGTAGCCGCTCTGTTCCATGTCCGATTCCTATCAACTCTCCCGCCGCAAATTCCTCGCCACCGGTTCCTGCGGGGCCATGGGCATCGGCTCGCTGGTCAACACCCTGGCGCAACTTCAACTCATCAACTCCGCAGCAGCCGCCTCGGGGCCCGGGGGAAGCGATGTGGTTGGCGACGATTACAAGGCGCTGGTCTGCATCTTTCTGCGGGGCGGTTGCGATATGAACAACGTGCTCATCCCCGTGGCTGGAAATCCCCAAGCGGCCGGTTACACTGCCGATCGCAATGTGGTGGGAGTTCGGAATGGGGTGGTCGATTCCGTGCTGAATCCTGCGGGCGAAAACGACACCCTGCCCCTCACCGCCGCAGGTGACCCCTTCGGTCTGCATCCTTCGCTGGTTAACTTGCAGACCATGTTTAATGCCAACGAGGCGGCCTTTGTGAGCAATGTGGGTACCCTCGCCGAGCCCACCACCCCGACCACCTACACCAGTGCCTCTCTCCCCCGACAGCTCTTCTCCCACTCCGACCAAGTGACCGAGTGGATGTCCAGCATCGCCGACCAACCTTATCGCTCCGGCTGGGGTGCGCGCGTGGCGGATCTCTATCATGCCAACTGGAATCCCCAGAGCCAGACCTCCATGCTCATCACCGCGGCGGGCAACAACCAGTTTTTGAATGGCGGCAGCTTGGCCCAATATTCGGTGACCTCCGCCGGTGCCATCAGCTTGGCGGGCTTTAGCAGTGGTGGGACTCCCTACGGCGGAGCGTTGGAAGGCGATGGCAGCTATCGCACCAATTCCACTGGCAATCGCCTGAAAGCCCTCGAGCGCATCATGGCCTACAGTCACGCCAACATCCTGGAGGACGGTTACAACACGGTGGTGGAACGCGCGCGCGACAACGAGGCTATCGTCACCGAAGCCTCGGAAGTGGCCACGGGACTCGGGTTGGACCTCGATGCTCTTTTCGAAAATGCCGACAGCAGCATCGGCGACGAGCTCAAGGCCATTGCCAAGCTCATCGCGGGTCGCAAATGCCTGGGGAACAAGCGCCAAATCTTCTTTGTGGACTACGGCGGCTTCGACAACCATCAGGATATCAACGCGGACTTGGGTGGCCTTCTGAGTAATCTCGACAACGCCATCGGGGCCTTCAACGAAGCGCTCAAAGCCCTCGCTTTGGTCGACTCCGACTTTGCCTACGACAAGGTCACCACTTTCCAAGCTTCGGACTTCAACCGCACCTGGACCCCGAACAGCGCCGACCCCACCACCGCGGGCACCGACCACGCCTGGGGCACGCACACCTTCCTCTTTGGCGGCGCGGTAAACGGCGGACAAATCTACGGAACCTTTCCCGAATTGGCAGTGGGCGGTCTGGTCGATGTGCCCAGCGGCAGTCGAGGTCGCTGGATCCCGACCACCGCCGTCGACCAATACTGTGCGGTGCTCGCCAACTGGTTCGGCGTCCCGGCGGCGAGCACTCAGATGGGAGTCATTCTACCCAACCTCGATCGCTTCGCCGATCCTTTCTCCGCCGGAAGCGGTCTCAACTTTCTCTAAATCGATGAATACCAACAAACGAATCGCCGTCGCTGCCGCCGTGGTCTTCCTCGTGGTCCTCACCTTTCTCAGCGGAAGATTTCAGCCGGACGCCAAAGATACTGCCGAGCAACCCTCGACTCCACCCGCCGAGGGAACCGTCGAACAAAACGACGAACCCAAGCCAACCGTCGATCCTCGAATCACCCGCCTGGCAGATGGAAGAACAGTCCTGAACGCGTCCGCCGACCGAGCGAAGAAACTCTATCAGGATGCCGACCCGCAGCGGGACTTGGAAATCGTTGCCGATATTCTCACCCACTACCTTCAGGTCTTTCGTGAAAAGCCGTTTGGGAGCGAAAACGCCGAAATTCTGGCTCAACTGCTGGGCGAGAATCCGAAGCGAATCGCCTTTCTCTCCCCCGATAGCCCTGCCCTCTCCTCCCAGAATGAATTGCTGGATCGCTGGGGCAGCCCCTTCATCTTTCACCCTCTCACCACGAAGGCCATGGACATTCGTTCCGTCGGACCGGACCAGATCCTGTGGACGGACGACGACCTGTCCCTGCCCTTTGAGACCTTGGAGAAAGAGCTCCAACTCCAACCCGGCGAAGACCGGATTTAAGACCGTCTCATTCAACTCAACACCCCAATCCCAACCCTGTTCTCTCTCTATTCCTGCATGAAGTCCCCCGTCTTCTCTTTTCCATTCATTGGCCTCCTTTCTCTCTTTTTGGTATCCTGTAGTTCACAGTCCCCCACCTCTTCGCCTCCGGCGAGCGGCAGCTCTCCCGCCACGAGCAAGAGCACTGCCAAGTTGGAAAACGAGACCTTCTACTACGTCAATGGGTTCCGCGACTCCAAGGGACTCATCGAATTCAAGAGCCATCCGGGTCTCAAGAAACTGGCCGAAGAGCATTCGCTAGCGATGCTAAAGCGTGGTGAGATGGAGCATTTCGGTTTCGAGAGTCGGGCCGCCTATGCCAACAAGAAGTATCAATTGCCAGCGATGTCCGAAAACCTACACCATTACTGGAGCGACAATCCAAGCGCGGAAAAAATTGTCCGTCAATGGATTGAGTCTCCTCCCCATCGCAAAAATCTAGTGGGATCCTATAACTATGCCGGAGTCGGAATTGCTCGCGAAGGAAATCAAACCTACAGCACCTTGCTGATGGCGAGAGGCTATTCCAATATGAATTCTCAGCGAACCGGCCCCTATCTCGAGATGTGATCCCACGCCTCCCCCGAACAGGTGAGAAGCGCAACATACTCAGAGACAGCATTCTAGCAACACCGCAAAACCCTTAACTCTTCTTTAACTTAGTAAGTAATCAGAAAGTCATACGGGGCGGACTTTTCGTGGAAAGTTTTTGACTACCGACGAGCCATTCATTCAGCGTTTAGCCAACAACAACGCTCAAACATATGAAACTAGCTGCCGCTCTTTTAGTCGGTCTTTCTTCTTTCGCCTTTTCTCAAGAATTCACCTCGGGCTCGGATGGCTCCGACGGGGACTTGAGCTTGGGCACGGACTCGAGTCGAACCCTGCAGGTGCCGGAAGACGGTATCTTTAATTTTGGAACCGTTACCCTGGGAGCTCGCTCCAACCTCTACTTCATCGCCAATCGGGCCAATACGCCCATCTACATTCTGGCGGAAGGCGATGTCAATCTGGGAGGGAGGATTCATGTCTCGGCGCCCAGCAACATGAACCGGCCCCAAGCTGGCTTGGGCGCACCAGGCGGAGGCTTTGCGGGCGGAACGGGCGGTGAGAACCCCGGCGACGGGCTCGGCCCCGGCGGAGGAAAAGGAGGCACGGAAGGGAGCGGTTCGGTCTATCGTGGAAGCGGAAGCTACGCCTCCCGAGGGACGGTAGCTCAAACTTTGACCACCAATGGCGAAATCTATGGCAATCCTCTTCTCATCCCACTGATTGGCGGTTCAGGCGGAGGAGGTTCGACCAATGGTTTTGGCGGCGCGGGAGGAGCAGGTGCCATCTGTATCGCTTCCACCACCAAGATCACTTGCAATTGGAATAGCTATTACCAAGTTCCCCTGTTCTATGCCATTGGCGGCGCGAGCAATTCAGGAACGGGTTCGGGTAGCGGTGGCGCGGTGAGATTGGTGGCCCCCGATGTCAGCGGGACTGCTCTTTTCAACCTGTCCGGAGGAAACACGAGCTATGCCGGCTATGGTCGGGCGCGAATCGACTCACTCAATCCCAGCCAATTCAGCCTCGCCGCCAGCAACAGCAACTCCTACATCACTTTCGGGAACAACTTGGTGGTCTTCCCCCCCGAGCAGCCCTCCATCCGAATCACCGAGGCCGCGGGACGGACCATTGCCCCGGAAGTCACCGACCCCGTCTTTGTCCTGCTGCCCGTAGGCGCGCCCTCGGAACAAACGGTCACCCTTTCAGTCTCCGACTTTGGAACCGTGGTTCCTCTCCGCGTAACCGTCACTCCCGAACAAGGGGAAAAGGCGACCTACGACACCACCATCGACAACACCGCTGGCGGAACGACCAGCGGCTCGGTGACTGTGCAGATTCCAGCAGGCACCTCCACCCGGGTGGATGCTTGGACGCGTTGATCCTTTGAGCCGATCCGGACTCATGAAAACCTACCGCCCGATCCTTTTCTCGCTGCTTGCCCCAGTGCTGTTCTTGACGAACGCCCTCGCACTGGACTCCGACAGCGACGGTTTCAGCGATGCCTACGAAGACAGCGTGGGCACCGACAAGAACGACGCCAGTGACAAGCCTCTTCTCTTTGCCGAGAACCTGGCCTTCGCGTACACCTCGGTGGGGCACGATATTGTCGCCAGCAATCCCACGCCATCGGTCTATCGCCTGGGCTTCGAGGAAAGCGAACGGGGACGCAATGTCTACGCCTCCTCCCCACCGACCACGGTGCACATCAATGGATCGGGCCCCAATGTCACCACGGGAATGGCCACGCACTTTGCCAGCCCGTCGGTCGTCATCGACCGTTGCGAAGGAACCTTCGAAAGCGACTTGGCCCCCTTTGCAGCCAACTCTCTAACAGGTGCGGACTGGAGACTAGATGTGGTGGCCTCCCAGAACGCGGTGCGCATCGACGGCAGAGACGGCACCGGGTCCACCGAGAGCTGGCTCATCGGCTCCCCCACCAGTGTGCCTGCTGGGGAAAATCTCACTCTCAACTTCGATTACTTTCACCGCCAAAGCGATGTCGACAACGGGCTCACGGTCTTGGTTGGCAACAGCTACAGCAGCGGCGATCCCAATGCAGTGAGCTGGACCGACATCACCCCCTCCAACCTCACCAGCCTGTCCAAGAACACTTGGCACAGCATCCCCGGTCTCACCATCTCGGGGGTCGATGGATCCAATGTTCGGGTCGCCTTTCGCTACACCTCCTCTGGCAACACTGCCACCACCGCGCGCTTTGTGGCTTTGGACAATATCTGTTTGGTGGAAAACATTTTTCTCCCCCCCGCGATCAACTCTTTCACCGCCAATGGGGTCGAGCTCTCCGGCGGAGAAACCTTCCGCAGCGACGTGGCGCTGGCGGTTTCGGCAGACAACTTTTCGCGCATCGGGTCGGCCGAATTCGCCTATCGCCGAGCGGGCGCCGCTGACTTCACGGTGCTGGGTCAAGACACCCGCACCGCCAACGGCCTGGCTGCCACCTGGCCGATTTCGCAGGTTCCCGATGGCAACTACGAGCTCACCGCCCGCCTCTACAACGGGGCCAACTTTACTGAGCAAACTTACAACGTCACCGTGGCGCTGGACCTCCCCATGCCGCCGGTGATCACCTCTCCCACCGGAACCAACACCACGGAGAACCTCACCCAGACCGTCCGGGTTCAGGCCGCGGATGGCACCTTGGTCAAACTCTATCAGAATGGATCACTGCTCGGTTCCGGGCGCCCCGCCAATGGCTCCACTCTCACCTTCACCGCCGATTTGCCTCTGGGCGAATCCACCTTCACCGCCACGGCCTCCAACCGGGCGGGGGTCAGCGCGCCCTCCGCTCCGGCAGTCGTCACCCGCGAACGCCGCACCCCAGTGTTGGGGATCAGTCTGGCAGCTTCGACTTTGATCGAAAATGAAGACCTCGCGGGCACCGTCACCTTGCAGAGCTCTCTTCCCGACGATCTGATCGTGACCCTGTCCAGCACCCGTCCCAACGAGGTCGATGCCGGTCCCCCGGTCACCATTCCGGCGGGCAGCACTTCCGCCTCCTTTCTCATCAAAGGCATCGAAGACAAGCGCATCGAGGCTCCCCTTTCCTTCCAAATCGAAGCCTCTGCGCCCCGCGCGACTCCCCGGCGGACCAGCGGAACCTTGCTGGACAATGACATCCCCGTGCTCGCCCTCACCAGCACCCAAACCGCAGCTTCCGAAGGCGCGGGCGAAGGAGCCTTCAACTTGGTGCTGACGCGTGACATCGGGACCGACCAGCTCAAGGTGGCGCTTTCTAACAGCGACATCACCGCCCTCACCCTGCCTGCCGAAGCCACCTTCGCCGCCGGGCAAAACCGTGTCACCATTCCCGTGGCGACGGTCGATGATTCGGAGATCGACGGCACCCAGACCGCCGAGGTGCGCGCCTCCCTCATCCTGAGTTCGGGTCAAGTAGCCGCGCAATCGAATCCCCTGCAATTGACCGTCACCGATGACGAAGGCCCGGCTCTCCGACTCGCCTTCGACAAGTCCTATCTCCTCGAAGGCGAAAGCGACCTCCTCACCGTCACCCGCTTGGGCGGCGACCAAACCGTGCCGCTCGAGGTCACGCTGACTTCCTCCGACGCGAGCGAGCTCACCGTCGATACCCTGGTTTCGATTCCAGCCAACCTCCCCTCGACAATTGCCAACCTGCAGTCGCCCATCGATGAAGAAGCGCTCGATTCCATTCCGGTGACTATCACCGCTACAGCTACGGACCACTCGCTGGCGCAGCTCCCCATTCTGGTCGTCGACCAGACTCTCCCCGACCTCGTCATCAACAACCTCAATTCCGAAGTCGAGTTGCGTTCCAACGAGAACTTCCAGATTTCCTATCAGGTCGAAAACCAAGGGCGCGCCGACACCCCGGTCTCCTTCACCCAGTCGTTCTACCTCTCAAAGGACACCTTGTTAGATCCCGAGGACACCCTGCTGCGCGAAAGCCCCTCTCCCGGCATTCTCGCGGAAGGAGCTTACTTTGACCGCACTCTCACCCTGCGAGCCCCCACAGAGACCGGAACCTTCCATCTCCTCGCGGTGACCGACAGCAGCGGAGCAGTCAACGAAATCTCGGAGGACAACAACCTCGTGATTTACGACCTCCCGGTTGTTATCAGCCCGGCCTACACCGCCACCGTGGCGGCCACTCTGGACGCCTTTCCAGTGGGCACACCCATTCAACTGACTGGTTCCGCCAGCCGACCGAATTCCCAGCCCGCGGCCTTTGTCCCCGTGAACATCCATGTCCGCACCCAAGAAACGGAGCGCATCATTTCCGCCATCACCAACGCGGTCGGCAACTTCGCCACCACCTTCATTCCCCTTCCCGGGGAAGGCGGAGACTACCAGGTGGGCGCCGTTCATCCCGGGGTCTCGCAGGCACCTACCCAAGACACTTTTTCCATTCTCACGTTTGAGAACGACTTTGCAAACACCTCCATTCTTCTCAACGAAGGCTCTTCCACCAACTTCTTTGGAAAGCTCTCCAACCCCACCTCCTTCGCCCTCACCGACATCACTCTGGAGGCCATCGACCTTCCCGACGGGCTCACCCTCAATGTCACCCTCCCCGACACCACCCTGCCCGGCGGGCAAAGCTTCGACCTGACTTTCGAGATCGGGGCCGCTCCTGATTTTGCCGGTGGCGGCATCATCAACATTCAGGCCACTAGCGAGCAAGGGGTCTCGGTCACCATCCCAGTCGAGATCGAAGTGCTGCGCCTCTATCCCGAGCTCACCGTCAATCCCGAGTCCCTCACCTGCTCTGTTCTACGCGGCTCCCAGAAACTGACTTCCTTCCTGGTGGAAAATACCGGCGGCTCCGAGACCGGCCCCATCGACGTCATCCTGCCGTCTTTCAGCTGGATCAGTCGTCTTTCCTCACAGGCGATTCCCTCTTTGCAACCAGGCGAGAGCACCCGCGTCTCCCTCCTCCTGCAACCCAGTAGCACCCAGGCCCTCACCCAAACGACCGGCAATCTCGTGCTGCGCCCCACCCAAGGCGATGACCGCCAAATCCCCTTCGCCTTCCGGGTGGTGAGCGATCTGACCGGCGACTTGGAAGTCGAGGTCGTGGACGAATATTTCTTCTATACCGAGGACGCTCCCAAAGTAGCCGATGCCCTCGTCATCATCCGCGACCCCATCACGGCCGAAGAAATCGCCCGCGCCACCACCCCCGAAAGCGGCTCGGTTGTCTTCGCGGGCCTACCCGAAGCCTTCTATCAGGTCGAGGTCTCAAGCCCCAACCATAGCCTCGAACGACGTAACCTCCTCGTCAATGCTGGCACCACCACTCCGGCGCAAATCTTCATCTCCCGCAATCTGGTGACCTACACCTGGACGGTGCAAGAGGTCGAAATCGAGGACCGCTACGAGATCACGGTCGAGACCGAGTTCGAGGTCAACGTGCCCGCTCCGGTAGTTACAGCCTCCCCGGCCAAGCTCGAACTGGAGGGGCTGGACGCTCTCGGTCAAACCCGAGTCATCAACATCACGCTCGAGAACCATGGGCTCATCGGCACCTCCTCGGGGGCTTTCAGCTGGGACGAACACCCCTTCTATAAAATCGAACCACTCATCAGCGAGGTCGGCGTTCTTCCCGCCAAATCCAAACTCGTCGTCCCCGTGGTCGTCACCCGCATCGGGGTCTTCGACAGCAACGGCGAAATCGTCACTTTGGGGAACAAGTCCAATGGAATTAAGAGTAAAAACAGCAAGGAGCTCAAGAGCTCGGCGGAAGTTCCCTGTGCTCTCAACGGGAACTACAACTACGGATATTTCTGCGCAGAGAACGACGTGGAGAAGAACATACCCATCCCCGCCAGCAATGTGCAGGGAAACTGCCCCGTGCTGAATGGCCACAGTGTCACCAATACCCATCCCGATCTCGATGGCGATCCCAAGCCCAGCCGGGGCTTTGGCACCGCAGTGGACGAACCCTACCGGAGAACCGTCCCCGTCGCCCAGACCGTCACCTTCGCCACCCCGACCACCTGTGACTGCCCCTTCTTCAGTCAGCTCTGCGTCAACGGCAGCAAGAAGGCGGAAGTGGGAGCGCTCGCCAGCCTCATCGCCTCCCAACTCGGCAAAGTCCTGCCCTCCTACATCAAAGTCGACTCCGTAAAGGTCAACCTCAGTGGCGGAGGCCGACTCTGCGTGTGCTGCGAAGACGGGGAGTATGGCTTGAAAGGAAAAGGCACCGGTTCCGCCACCGTGACGGTGGACCTCGTGGCCGGTCTCTCGGGCAGCGGCGAGCCCACCATCAACTCGCCCGAGTGGACCGAAGTCTCCGCATCCATCGAGGCTCTCGCGGGAGCCAAAACCACCATCACGGGCTCGGTCAAAGTTGATTTCGACAAGCCCTTCTGCCTCAACGAAGGGGTCGTGTGCGCCACCGGTTCGCTCAAGCTGGAAGGCTTTGCCGGAGTCGATATCAAGGGTGAAGCTTCCGCCAAATTGAAAGGCCCGGGCGGTGACCTCATTGACTACTCGGGAGAAGCCGTTGGAAAGCTCGGCATCAACGGCACTGCCAGTGTGACCGCCAGCGGCTGTAGCAATGGCGGATTCAAGCTAACGGCCTGCGGTAGCTTGGAACCCGAAGCGACTCTCAAATTCACCCTCAAGAATGCCGATGGCGACGAGAAAGTGGTGGGCGGTTCTTTGGAACTTCCCAAATACAGCGTGGGCTGCGGCGGAAAGGCCTCTGGGCTCAGCGGGAAAAAATCAGGCAAAGGAGCTAAGGTTGAAGACGTCAACATCCCTGACCCCATCGTTGACATTTATCCCATGAACGACTTCATCAAGTCGGATGCCCAAGTGCTCTTCGAGAACTACCAGGAGCTTTTCAATAACAATGGGGTGTGTGCCAAAGTGAAAATCTCGCTTTCGCAAAGTGCGGTGATGACCCGCAGTGCCTTCCGCGCTAATCTGGAACTCGCGAATAAGCAGGAGAGCAAATCGCTAACCGGGATCGCCTTCGACCTCGACATTCGCGACCTCGCAGGCACTCCCGCCGACGAGCACTTCAATATCCGGGTGGATCGGCTCACGGGATTGGGTGACATCGGCGGCTCGGGTTCCATCGGCCCCAATCAATCCGGCTCGGTGCAGTGGAGCCTCATCCCCCGCGATACCGCAGCTCCCACGGCCGAAACCACCTACACTGTTGGAGGGCAAATCCGCTATCTGCAGGATGGGGTCGAGTTCACCATCCCGGTCGACAACGTCCAGATCACTGTCCGCCCCGATGCCCAACTCCACCTCAAGTATTTCCACCAGCGCGACGTCTTTTCGGATGACCCTTTCACTCCCGAGGTCGAGCCCAGCATCCCCTACAAGCTCGCCGTGTTAGTCGAAAACCGGGGCGCGGGTTCCGCACGAAATCTTTCCATCACTTCCGCCCAGCCGGAAATCGTGGAGAACGACAAAGGCGCCCTCATCGACTTCGAAGTGATCTCCACCCAGGTCGCGGGACAGAATCAGACCCCGGACCTCAGCGCCAACTTTGGAGAAGTCGCACCAGGGGCCAGCGAAATCGCGATTTGGTCCCTGACCTCCAGCCTACAGGGTCTTTTCATTGATTACAAAGCGTCCTTCGAGCACCTCGACAGCTTCAACGACCCCCGTCTGTCTTTGCTGAAGGAAGTGGAAATCTTCGAGATGAATCACCTCGTGCAAGCCCTTGGCGACAAGGACGACGGCCTCCCCGACTTCCTGACCAACGACATCGAAGATTTCAACGATTTCCCCGACACCATTCACTTCTCGGACGGTGGCAGCGAGGACGTCAATCTCTATCAGCAGGTCACCTACATCACCTCCAATCCCCTGCCTGGGGGTGGGTTCGAGGCCACCATTGGAGCGGAGCTGTCCACCTCGGGCTGGTCCTACCTGCGCATTCTCGATCCCGGCGAAGGGGATTACTTCCTGACCGCGGCCGAGCGTTGCGAAGACGGACTCGACCTTTTGGCCGGAACCAATGTCTGGCTGACCGACCGCACCTTCGAAGGGTTGGGCAAGCGCCCGCGTCGCGAGAACATTCTCCACCTGCTCGACTGCAACACCTCGGGAACTCCTTACACCTACAAAATCACTTTCCAGCCCAAGCCGGACAGTGACCTCGACCTACCCACCAGCTCCGTGGCCAGTCTCGCAGCCAGTTCTCCCCTCGCCTTTCCGGTCACCTGGAGTGGCCAGGACACCAGCTCGGGGATTGCCTCCTACGACTTGTTTGCCTCGGCGAATGACGGACCGTGGGAGCTCTGGCTCAATGACACCAAGCGCACCTCCGCCATCTTCGAGGGCAGCGACGGAGTCAGCTACCGCTTCTATAGCATCGCCACCGACTTGGCTGGAAACGTGGAAAGCAAAACTGCTGCTGCAGAAGCCAGCACCGTAGCGACCCTCGCCAATGCCGCCCCCATCGTCACCCCGATTAGCGACCAAACCGTGGTCGAAGGTTCCGCCTTCCGCTATCAGGCTCAGGCCACTGACCCCGACGGGCCGGACAACTTGCTGCGCTTCGCCCTCAGCGGCCAACCGGCGGGGATGTCCATCAATCCCCAGAGCGGCCTCATCACTTGGTTGACCAGCTCTTCCGACGCGGGCCGGGTGGTGAATGTCAACCTCACCGCCACCGACGCAGCCACCCCGAGCGCGACCTCCAGCATCGCCCTGCGCGTGAGTGTTGCCGGCCTCAATGAAGCTCCCCAAATCGAGGACATTACTCCCTTGCAAGTCAGCGTGGGCGAATCCGCCGGGGTCGCGGTGAAGGCCACCGACCCAGACTTCCCCCTGCAGACCCTCACCTACTCCCTCGGAGCCGGTGCCCCCGCCGGGATGAGCATCGACGCAGCCACTGGTCTTATCTCCTGGGTTCCTGAAGCCAGTGACAGCGGCCAGAGCTATCAACCCGAAGTGGTGGTCACCGACAATGGAAGCCCTAACAGCCAAAGCTCCGCCACCTTCCTCGTCACCGTGAGCGAGACTCCTTTGGGGCCGCCCACTTTCGAAACCTTGCCAGTTTACCTTTGGCTCAGCAATTCGAGCCACAGCCTCACCCTGCGCGCCTCGGATCCCGATGGCACTCCCGTGACCCTCAGCGCTGTCACGAGCGGGCTGCCGGGTCTCGCGAACTTCACCGCCACGGCAGGAAGCGGCGAAGGCACTTTCCAGTGGACACTCTCCGGAGTTCCGTCGGGCATCTATACCATTCCCCTCACGGCCAAGACTCCGGGCGAAACCACCTCGGCGACCCTGACCATCCGCGTCGATCAGGTTAGCCCGTTTTCCGAGTGGGCGGCGAACAATCTCTCGGGTCTCACCGACCCCGGGGACTACGGCATGTTCGGAAACCCCGACGGCGACGACGCCAACAACCTGCATGAATTCATCTTCCTGCGCGATCCACTCGTGGCTGACTTTACGCCGGTGGAATTCTCCAAGTTGGACGAAGTGGATCCGTTCTGGAATGTCTATTTGCTGGAATTCTTACGCCACCCGGACGCCTCGGAGTTTGTGACTATTGTCCCAGAGTTCTCTCCCGACATGATCAATTGGGACGAGGTGCCCGCCTGGCAGTATCAACCTCTTGTCGATCCCGAGGGAGACCATGATGACGACGTGGGGACCCAGCAAATCATCTTACAGCTTCTCGCTCCGGCAGAATCCGAATCCGGTCTCTATCGCCTGAACAGCATTCCTCTTCCCGAATACCAACAACCCTAATGCGCGCGTCCGTCATTCTTTCTGCTTTGCTGGCTACTATCTCTCTAGTAGCTCAGGGTCCGGCTGCGACCGTCATTGACTGGTGGAGCATGACCGGCGGCGAACTCTTCGACGATGCCAACACGGTCGTCGGCACCTACAGCCTGACTGCGACCGAGGGCGAGCTCTCCTCCGCCCACCCTCTCGCCCACCCCTACAACGGCAGCTATTGGAACAGCCCCTCGGAGTTCATCGATAGCAGCCTCGCCGACAGCACCCTCCCCAGTTACGACTTCCTCGCAGTTCCTTCTGCTTCGGGGTTCAGTTACACGCTGACGATCTCTTCTACCCACCTCAACAACGCGCATCTTGCCATCGGCAATCTTTCCCCCCTTACCGACACCACGATTCGGATTCTCCCCATTGACGCCACGGCCTCGCCCTTGCCAACCCCTCTGCTTTTCCTCCAAGAGCGGAGCTGGGATGCGGGATTCTCGCCCTACGACACGCCTCTCAATTGGAACGCCGGAACGAACACCCTCACCGTCTCCAGTGGAACGAGCAACGACTCGGGCCTTGCCTGGTTCCAGCTTCCCAACACTGGGATGACCGCTCTCACGCTCGAAATCTCAGGGTCCAACGCCATCCCGATTGGGGACTCCCTTTCCTTTGCCATCGGCGCTATCCCCGAGCCATCTTCGGCCCTCCTCGCCGGTTTGGGCTGTTTTTTAGGCATTTTAAGAAGAAAAAGAAAAACCTCTCTCAGTTAATAAGTTACACTTCTGAGAACTGCTAGAAACCTCCAAATTTCACTTTCAATTTCCGTTGATTTCTAACGCTGGCCTGCCAGCTGCTAGGGGCCGTTTGTCCAAAGACATCACCCCAAATGAAATACATCATCGAGAACTGCCCCATCGATTGGGAACCCGCACCAGTTCGTAATTTGATCCAGAAGGCCCAAATGGAAGGCCATCACCCCAGCCGTCTGTTGTTAGGTCACTGTGAGGCAGGCGCGTTGCGCCGCTACCTCGGAGACAACTTCGAAGGCGCCATTCCCAACAATTTCACCGACACCTACTATCTGGGCCTCAAGGTTCAGGAAGAGGACGCCGAGCACCTTCTTGCCATTGATGGCGAAAAAGTCCGCGTTCAACCCCAGGACGATCTCCCACCCTTGGAGAATAACCTTTCCCCCCGCTGGCACGACAACGACCCCATCGGAGAGGAAGAGGTTTCCTCCGAGCTGGAACTCGGGATCGAGTGGGATACCGCGGCCATCCGCAATCTCATCACCACCAAGTCGGCGGTCGGTCGCACTCCGGCCTTCCTCTTTTTGGGACATCACGAGGCTGGCCTTCTGCGCGCCCACTTGGGTGCCGCCTTCGGTTGCGAAGCGGTGAGAAGCCTGAAAAATCTTTACTACATGGGCCTCGAGATCATCGAAGTCGACACCCAGAACTTTTTACGCACAGCAGGCATGAAGCGGGTCAAGGCATTCCAGGATGCGCTCGGCCGTCAGCCCAAGTGGAAGGACATCAAGTCCTCCTCGGCTTGGCACTTCCAAGTCTAAGTGAGCTCTCTCACTTCCGCCCCTTCATCCCCCATTGCCCACGCCACCTCACGGCTCCCGATGCGAGCTCGATAGACTCGCGTCGAACCCGTTTGGTAGGCTGGGCCCGGGCGGAGGGAAATCATTCCTTCGATGAGGCGTTGCTCCTCCTCATCCATCGCATTCCAGGTTTCAGCGACCATCGGGTTGATCGAAACAGGAACCCGCAAGGGCGGATCGGGAGCAAAGCCCGCCACCGCATCCGGCACCGCGTCCACGTAGGAAACGTAGGGCCTGATATCCAAGATAGGCGTCCCATCCACGATATCGACGCCACGCAAGCGAAGAGTCGGAAAGACCGATTCGATCTCGCACACGGAGAGACCTATGCGATTGGGTCGAAAGGGTGACCGGGTGGCGAAGACCCCAATCTTATCGTTCCCTCCTAAGCGAGGAGGCCTCACCCGAAGACGAGTCTCGTCAGGCGGCACGCGGTCGAACAAGAAGGTGACCCAAAGATGGGAAAACCCTTCCAAGCCCTCGCGAGCCTCCGGCTTTGCAAACTCCTCCACAAACTCCACTTCTCCCCAAGCCTCGCGAATCAATCCCGGCTGCCGGGGTACCCCGAACTTCTCTACCCAAGGCGAGCGGAGGTAGGCAATCGGCTGCATGGCGATAACGGAACCGTCGGACATGCTCGCAGTCTAACGACCCCGCAACCAACTCCAAGGGAAGAAAACTCGTCCCTCTTTCGAAGACAAGAAGGCAGACCTTTCTCCACAGTTTCACACCGCCGGAAGTTGGACGGACGACCCTCTTCCGCTAACAAGTTGAACCACGCTCCCGGGCATAGTATTCGGCGTAGAGGGCGCAGCCGAAGGGGGTGCGGAAGTAGGCTTTGGCAAAGGTCTTCAGCGCGTTGGCGAAGGTTTGAAACGGGGAATGGGATTTTGTTGCTTTCATCGGATAAACTATGGCGCGTCTTTTCCCGCTTGCACAGATGCAGAAGAATTGAAATTTCACCATGACAGTTGAATCTGTTATGGTTCGATCTGGCCTTATCTGTATCTGTCCACCCCACCCTTTCGGGACTATAGTGACCTTATGAAAACGGAACCGGAGAAAGCGACCTATCGCCAGTTGGCCGATGACCTGCAGAAGCTCATCGAGAAAAAGACGCTGCGTCTTTGTGATCGGATGCCTTCCTTGCGCAAGCTTGCCACCGACCGCGGGGTGAGTCTGACCACTGTTCAGAGCGCCTACGAAGTGCTGGAGAACCGGGGTCTGATCGAGGCCCGCCCGCGTTCCGGGTTCTTCGTGTGCCCGCGGATTCGGGTGGAAGAACGCCTTCCTTCCATGCAGCAGGGCCGCAAGCGCGCGGCACGGGTGGAGCGACCGGACTTCTACGAAGAAGTGATGACCGCGATCAACGATCCCGAAATCATTCCGCTGGGTTGCGCCATCCCCAGCGACGAGGTCTATCCGGAAAAGACCCTCGCCCGCTTGACCAACGCCGCCCTGCGCAAGCATGGGGCCAAAATCTTTCGCTACACCATCTGCCCCGGTCGCGCGGACCTGCGGCATCAGGTCGCGCATCGACTCCTGAGCTCGGGCGCCAATGTCACGGAGGACGAAGTAATCACCACCACGGGCGTGACCGAGGCAGTGGTGGTTGCTCTTTCCGCCGTGACCGAACCCGGTGATCTGGTGGCGGTGGAGATGCCCACTTTTTTCGGGATTTTGCGCATCATCGAGTCGCTCAAGCTCAAGGTCGTGGAGGTGCCGGTCTGTCCGATCCAAGGCATGAACATGGACTTTCTGGACGAGGTCACCTCCAAACACGAGATTAAGGCCTGCGTGGTGCAGCCGAACTTCCACAATCCCACCGGCGCGGTGATGGGACGGGCGGACCGCGAACGGTTGGCCACTCTGGCGGCGCAAAGGGAGTTCGCCATCATCGAAGACGACCTCTATGGCGACTTGGTCTACGAGGGCAAACGCCCCACTTCCCTGCTCGCCCACGACAAGGACGGACGGGTGATCCATTGCGGCGGAGTATCGAAAAGCCTGTCCCCGGGCCTGCGGGTAGGTTGGCTGGTGAGCAAGCGATATTATGAGGAGCTGAAGGCGGTCAAAAGCGTGTCGTTCAGCGCCAGTTCAACGCTCTCCGAAATCGTGGTGGCGAGCTTTCTCGCCGACGGCGGATTCGATCGACACTTGCGGAAAGTGCGGCAACTCTATCAGGACCAGGCGATGAAAATGAGGGAGGCGGTCTTCGCTGCTTTCCCGGAAGGAACCCGTGTCAATGCCCCGACGGGGAGCTTTATCCTCTGGGTGCAGCTGCCGCTCCAATATGACTGTGAACAGCTGGCGAAAGATGCGCTGAACGAGGACATCAGCGTGGCCCCGGGGACCATCTTCACGGCCTCGGAAGGCCTGCGCAACTTCCTCCGGCTGAACTGTGGCTTTGCTTCCGATGAACGGATTCCAAAAGCCATCGTGAGGCTGGGCGAACTTCTGCGCGAGCAGGTGCAGTGAAGCAGTTTGCGGGCACGCCCGCTTTCTTTCTTACCGTCTGGCTTGGGATAAAAGGCCGTGGTTGCGACCGAGCCAAAGACCACCCAGGAATCCGCAAAGATGGGCCTCCCAGGAGACGCCTTGGTCCGTGGGCAAGACTCCCCATACCATTCCCCCATAGAAGAGTGCCACGATGACGCCGACCGCAATCCAGAGCGGCTGACGCTCGGTCCACGCGCGCAGGATGAGGTAGCCGAAGTAGCCATAGATCAAGCCGCTGGCCCCAATATGCACACTGCCCCCGCGTCCAATCAACCAAGTCCCCAAGCCGCTGATGAGCACCAGTAAAAAGGTGGTGTGCAGAAAGCGCTTTCCCTCCGCCATCAGCATCACGAATCCCAACCCCAGGAACGCCACCGTATTGTTGATGAGATGCCCCCAGTCCCCATGCAGCCAAGGAGAGAAAAAGACCCCAATGAGTCCAAAGAGCCGGCGGGGATGAATTCCCAGCGAGTCCAAGGGAAGACCAATATTGCGCAAGATTACATCCGCAATCTCCACTCCCCACGCGATGAACACGATCCCCAGCAGCAGCCCGCAGCCCGGGCGGGAGACTTGGCGGGAATAGCGTCGGCCCGGCGACCCCGTTGATCCCCGTCCTACGATCTCGACCTCTGCGACACGTCCTCGTCTTGGCTCCATCTCGGCGAGAGAATACGCCAGCTCGGGAATTGTCGCGCTCTAATTTTGTGCCAAGGTGGGACAGCCCGATGATGAAAGCGCTCCTTCCCCTCTTCCCCATTCTTTTGCTCGCTTGCTCCGCCCCGTCCCAGACCGGTCCCGCACACGACTTTAACACCCTCACTCTAACAGCTATCAACGACATGCCCACCGGCGGAGGCTACTCGGGAAGCGATGCCACCAAAAACAAGCTGACCCTCGCCTGCACGGCGACCGATGGCGGCCTGTCTTTTTCCCCCACAGCGGCACGACCTAGTTTTTGCTCGGGGGCCACCTATCTGGTCTTTCTCAAAGCCCTCCAAGAGAGCCACCGCCCATCGCCCGCCTTGGCCAAGACATTGGTAGTCGCTCCCGATCAGAAGGATGGGCATGGCATCTTCGGACGCTGGAATGCGAATGGCCCAGGATGCGCCAAGCTGGTTGCGGACCTGGGCTGCGGAGTCAATTTCACCTCCTGGGAAAGCGCGCGTCCGGGCGACTTTCTCAAAATCTGGTGGACGAACGAAATCGGCGGCAAAGAGCGCGGCCATCACGTGGTCTACCTCGGCCACGACCAATTGACAGTGCGCTTCTGGTCCAGCAACCAGCCGGGCGGCTTCGGCGAAAAGTCGGTGCCACGCGCGGATTGCAAGCGCGTCCTTTTCACCCGCATCACCTCCCCCCAAGCCATCGCTAGAGCCACCCAACTTCCCGCCTCCGACCCTTGGCTGGAAAGAATGCTGAAGGAGGATTTCACTTGGCAAGAGGTGGTTACCAAATGCCGGGTGAACCAACCCCGGCAGGTCGGGTTTCGCCGAAACCGACCCCTGTGATCCCGTCCGTTCAGGGTGGGCTCTTTCACCCCCGATTCCAGGCTCCGGACGCCGGCTCCCCCACCACCATTCGAATACCCGCAAAGGCAAACCCGAATACCCAAAGGGTCAGCTTTGGCAAAGCATGACCTACCGAACGAAACGGCGAACCCGGTAGGTCGGGTTTCGCCGAAACCGACCCCTGTGATCTCGACCGTTCAGGGTGGGCTCTTTCACATCCGATTCCAAGCCCCTGACACCGGTTCCCCCACCACCATTCGAATACCCGCAAAGGCAAGTTCCCACATCAAGAGGGTCAGCTTTGGCAAAGCATGACCTACCGACCGGAACGGTGAACACGGTAGGTCGGGTTTCGCCAAAACCGACCCCTGTGATCTCGTCCGTTCAAGGGTGGGCTCTTTCACATCCGATTCCAGGCTCCCAACACCGGTTCGCCCCGAACAAGCGTTCGACAACCCGCAAAGGCAAGCCCGAGCACTCAAAGGGTCAGCTTTGGCAAAGCATGACCTACCGGGGCTTTCTTTATTCCTCCGTTCCGAAAACTCCGCCCCCTCTCCCGCCTTGTAGATTGCAAAATCTCCCTGCGCCCCTTTAGTCTTTCCCTATGGAAAAACGACGACTCGGAGAAAGTGGAGTAGTGGTGAGCGAAATCTGTCTCGGCACCATGACCTTCGGCACCCAGGCCGATAAGGACGAGAGCTTCAAAATCATGGACAAGGCCGTCGATGCCGGAATCGATTTCTTCGACACCGCCGAGGTCTACCCCGTCCCTCCCACCGCCAAACTGGCCGGTCTAACAGAACAATGGGTGGGCGAGTGGATGAAGGACAAGCCCCGCGAAGGCATCATCATCGCCACCAAGATCGCGGGAGCGGCCCACGGCTGGTTCAATCCCCCCATCCGCAATGACAAGGCCGCGCTGGACCGCGTGCATTTGCGCAAGGCGCTGGAGGGCTCGCTGCGTCGTCTGGGAACCGACTACATCGACCTCTATCAGGTCCACTGGCCCGACCACGGAATGCGCGCGGAGGACACCTTGGAGGAGCTGGACAACTTCGTCCGCGAGGGAAAAGTGCGCGTCATCGGCATCAGCAACGAGGACTCGTATGGCCTCATGAAAGGGCTTTGGAAAAGCGACGTGCACGGCTTTGCGCGCTACGACACCATCCAGAACAACTTCTCGCTCAACAACCGACGCTTCGAAGACGAACTGGCAGAAATCTGTCGTCGCGAGAAAGTGAGCCTGCTCCCCTACTCGCCCCTGGCCGGTGGAGTGCTCTCCGGCAAATACAACGACGGCACCCCGGACAACGCGCGCTTCTCCGCCTATCTGAAAGCCGGGCCTCGCCAAGCCGCCATGGCTGCCCGGTTCGTCAACGAGCGCTCGCTGGAAAGCACCCGCCGCTTCATGGCAATTGGCCAAGAGGCTGGTATCGAGCCTGTTACTCTAGCCACCGCATGGAGCAAGCAACACGACTTCGTCGCTTCCACCATCATCGGAGCCAGCAACGCCGATCAACTGGACCCCATCCTGGCCGCCGCGGGCCTGAAATTGAGTCCCGAAGTCCTTTCCAAAATTGACGAAGTCAGCACCGAAATCCGCTATCCCATGGGCTAGCGTGAATTTCCGGTTGAGAAAGATTGGTCAAAGCCCGGTTTTCTGGTAGCCAGATGCTTCCCTTATGAGTGATGCGGAAAAAAGCCCCCTCGATTTGACCGGTTTGGATTTTGGCCCAGCTTGGGCAAAAGACAAAACCCCTGCCCGCGACTACTCCAAGGAGGTCGGTCCTCGCGAGGGTCGTGACCGCCGTGGCAGTGGCCCCCGCCGCTCTGGAGGAGGTGGCGGTGGCGGTGGAGATCGTCGCAACGATCGCCGCCAAAGCAACGACCGCCGCAATCAGCGCAACGACCAGCGGGGAGATCGCCGCCAACCGGATCGCCGGGGTGGTGACCGCCGCAACCAGCATCGCGAACCCCGTGTTGAAGTCCCTGCTCCAGAGGGCTTTGTCGGTGGTGTCATGCCGGTGGAAGAGGGACTCGACAATCTTTCCAAAGAAATCCAAGGCGGTGGCCGGACCTACTCCGTCTTTGACCTGGCCCGCGTTGTAATGGGCGCTCGCGAGCGTTTCAACGTGACCTTCGAGGCGCCCAAAGGCACCAAATTTTTCCGCTGCAAGAGCGATGGCTCCGTGTGGCTGACCAAGGACGAAGCCGTGCGCCACTTCTGGGACGCCGAGCTCCTCTCCGAACTCTACGAGCAAATCGAAACCGAAGTCGACCCGCCGAAGGGCAACTTCACCTCGGTTGCCAAGTGCGGTCTCTCCGGCGAATGGCTCGCGCCGCCCAACTATCACAGCTATCAGGCCTCCATCGCCCAGCTTCACGCCGAGCGCTTTTCCCACATGTCGCTCGAGGACTACAAGCGTCGCATCCGGGTGGAAAATGGCGAAGAAGTCGTTGCCGCCTGGTTGGAAAGCCAGACCAAGCAAACCCGCTTCCGTCCCCTCTCGACCGCAGAGATTCTCGAACTCCGCGAAAAACGGAAAGCCGCTGCCGCCGAGGAGAAAAAAGCAGAACAAGCCGAAGCTGCTAAAGAAGAAACTCCCGCCGAAAGCGTCAGCGAGCCCGCGGCCGATGAAACCCCGAGCGAAAGTCCCGCAGAAGAAACTGCGACGGATGCTCCCGCTGAACCCGTGGCCGAAGAAGCCGCTGAAACTGGGGAGCCAACTCCCGAGCCCGAAGCAAATAGCGAGGAAGCTCCTGCCGAAGCAGCCGAAGAGCCAGCAGCAGAGAAAGCCGAGCCCGCTGCCGAAGTCGAGTTGCTCGAAACACGCCGCGATGTCGAACGCCACTTTGCCGACCATCACTTCAAGCACATATTCGCCGAAGTCGACCGCGCTTGGGTGCCCGGCAACGTTCCGGCCAAACTCCTCTCCCCTGCCCTTCTGACTCTCTTGAAGGCGACAGTGGCAGACGAGCGCCGCTACCCTTCCAAACTGACCCCCATCCTGTGCCGCCAGCTATCTGGTCGCCATCTCGCGGTGTTCAAGTGGAAGAAAAAGCTGAAGGCTGGCCCCGCCCGCCCGCACGCGGTCCCCGAAGATCTGACCCTCGCCGAGCGTCCCAAGAAGATGCTTTCTTGGATCGAGGAAAACAGCGGAAAGAATCTCGAAGACTTCTGGAAGGTCTTCTTGCCCGAGGATGCTGATGCCGACACCAAGCGCAGCTACTACCACGATTTGCACTGGCTTCTCAATCAAGGCTTCGTCCTCCTGATGGCCGACAGCACCATTCACCTCGCCAAGAACAAGCCCAAACCTGAAGCGCCCAAAAAGGCGAAAGAGGAGAAGAAGGCACCCCAAGCGGAGGAGACTCAAGAGGCACCAAAGCCCGAAGCTGCCCCTCAAAGCGAGGAAGCTCAGACAGCGGAACAACCGGTTGAAGCAAAAGCGCCCGAGGCCACACCAGCCCCAGCCGAGCAAACCGAAGAACCTAAGACTTCCCCTCCAGAGGAAGACACCCCTTCGGCGTAGTTTTCAGCTGAGAAACTAGGCGCTCACCACAGACCGATTTAGTTCAAATTTTTCAAGAAGCGGCCCCTCCCGAGGGGTCGCTTTTTTGATCCGCACCATCTTTGACTGATACTGAATCAAGAACTCTAACAGCCACGAATTGGCTACCGTTTGAGAGCGGACACGATAGAGAGCCTGAAGTTCAGCAAGCAGAGTTTTATTCCTCTTCCCCTCCAAGAATCCCGTTGAGAATCCCGAAGCCGGTTCTTACTCCTTCTTCCACCACGCCACTTCCTTGCTCAATGACCTCTTCCACTGCGCGGGTTCCTTCTTCCAGAATGAGCCCCTGATTTTCTAACAAGACTGCGGTGCTCTCATCCATGGCTTGGGTTCCGTAGCGAAGAGCCCACAATCCAGTCTCGGGAATCATCTCGAACATCCGCTCCCCTGCCGCTCGAATCATGCGCTCGCTCAAATCTTCTTTCGGGTGCTTGAGCGTTCCGGAAATTTCCACCGGAGTCCAAAGCAGCCCCTGGTTCTCACGGAGAAAGACCTTCTCCTCCGCTCCCGGGATGTGGGCTAACAGCCCCGGAGGAACCCCAAGGTGCAGTCGCCCCGAGAGAGCCTCCCCCTCGGTCGTCAACTGCCCTTCCACCCGGAGAAGGCCTTTGTCAAAAAGCACGAGGTCTTTCACCTCCCAACGGTCGCCGCTTTTGTGCACAGTGGCTCGGGCTTCTTCCAGAGTCAGCTTGCGCAAACGCGCGCTCCCGGCGTAGGCCGCGAGACGGTTCATGAACGGAACTCCCTGAATCACTCCATCCTTCAGCTCCACCCCACCAAAGACCGTATCGCGCTCCGAATCGAGGTTTTGCATCCAGAGAATTTCTCCATTGAGGGTGCCGGCAAAAAAAGGAGCCAACTCAGGCGGCAACATCTGGATAAACTGCCAGTCCTCAAACTCAGCCTTGAGCTTTCTCCCCTCGTCATCGACGCCAGCTGTTAGACCTAACTCCCCCATGCCATCCACCGACCAGTCACTCCGCGTCATCTCGATACCATCCTTGCGAATCGCGAGGTCTGCCGACTTCAGTTCCAGTTCTTCAAAGCCCTTGTGCGGAGTCAGCAATCGACCACCTCTTAGAGTCACCAGCGTGGAGAGCTGTTGCCGGGGTTCGCATTCCAGAGTCATCCCTTTCCACCGGTAAGAACCGCCATCTGTTAGAACTTCTCCTGCGTAGTCATCCACCCGCACCTGGTGGACTTCGGTGCGATTGGGCAGTAGCCTACTCCCTTTCCCTGCGGAGGTCGTCTTGGCCACTGCGGGCTTGGCGACCGGTTCATCCGGCTTTGCAATCTCCTGGCGAAAGTCCCAACGACTGGTCGCTTCACGCATTCGAATCTCCGGAATCAACCACGTTCGATTCCAAATGCCCCCGAGGTCGATCTTCGTTGAGACATCGGCAATCTCCCAGTCTCCCGCTTGACGACTGAGCAGGCCCAATTCCTCGACCTCCATGGCCGCGCCCTGCCACTCAATCTCGCCCACCGTAGCCTTTCCCTTCACCGCGCTGCCGATGTGCTGAGCCAATTGCTGGCGAAACTCATCACTGCGCAGGTAGGATTGCACCCACAAGTATCCGCCTAAAAATGCCAGCAAGAGAAGCGCGAAAGCCACCAACACTCCCTTGCCCAGCCACCCATTCGCCGCCTTTTTTGAGGCTTTGGTTGGCTTGCGGGAAGGACTGGCTTTTTTTGGCGCAGTTGCCTGTCGCCGCTCTCTCCGTCGTCGTGACATTACCCCTCTACTCTGACCCAAATCAGCGCTGGGGCAAGGCTATCGAGGGGTGAGGGTCCGAAATCGTGAATTCCCAATCTTTCGCTCCTTGGAAGGCCCCTGACAGCCCCTCCAAGTCAAAAAACTTCCTCCCCTAAGCCCCTGAAAATCAGGAAAAATGCACTTTTCCAAACTCATGCTTGGCGGAACCCCGAAACGTGATCTAGGTTCGGAGTGGATTTTTAATCCGTAGAACGTAATTCATGAAAACTGCAAACGCTGATGCACCCGTAACTGTAACCGTCCGTCACGAAGAATCTACCGATTCCCTCCGGGAATACGCCACTAGCAAGATTGACGGACTTTCGTTGGACTACCCCCGCATCATCGAGGCCAAGGCCATTCTCGACGTTCAGAAGAACCGCCATATCGCGGAGATCCTTCTCTTTTGCGCCGACCATATCGTCATCGAGGCTTCGAGTGAGAGCGAGGATATGTATAAGAGCATCGACCTCACTATCGACAAGATCGCCCGTCGCATGCGCAAGCACAAGACCCGCCTTCTGAAGAAGCACCGTCCGAAGCCGGAGAACACCATCAAACACCTCGAGGAGAAGTGGTATAACGATGCCGTCCTGGACCACCCGGAGGAATCCACCATCGACCCCGAGCCCCTTATCGTGCACCGCGAGGGCTACCGCTTGCGCACCTTGTTCAAGGAAGAAGCCATCATGGAGCTCGAGCTTTCCGAGAAACCTTTCGTTCTCTTCAAGAACGCCCGCCGCAATATCAACCAGCTCGTCTACCGTCGCAAAGACGGTGAGTATGCGCTGATCGAGTTGCCGGTTGAATAAAGATTCAACGCACTCCCCCACCCCCAAAACCCGAGGCCGCAAGGTCTCGGGTTTTGTCTTGTTAGATGAGTCTTTTGGAGCGCGGACAGCGCAGCTTCCGCTTTGGGGTTGATGTCTTCCTCGCTAAAGACGCTCCCGCGACGAGCAAAGCTTGCTTGCTCGGAGCTTCTTTGACCTACGAACTCGTGGAGAGGAGATCGACAAATCGCCCAGCAAACTCCAAGATACTCCTTGTTCGAGGCGAAGAGATGCTTCGAAAGCTCTTAGACTTTTTCCCATCTCCCCTCTCGCAATCGACGTCACCCAACGGGCGGGCAAGCAAGCTTTGCCCGGCCCAGGGCTCCTCCCTCAACTCTCCCTATCCCCACCAAAGCGGAAGCAAGCTATCCGCACTCCGAGAAGGCTACAGAACTCTCTGCGACAAAATCACGCGTCTTGTTTTGCGGGAGGATCTTTCGGAGCGCGGACAGCGCAGCTTCCGCTTTGGGATTGATGTCTTCCTCGCTAAAGACGCTCCCGTGACGAGCAAAGCTTGCTTGGAGCTGTATGGATCCTCGAACTTGTGGAGAGGAGAAAACCGAAACGCCCTTCAACCTCCGAGATACTCTTCGTTCGAATCGAGGAGATGCGTCGAAAGCTCTTCGCCTTTTCCCATCTCCCCTCCCGCAATCGACGTCAGCAAACGGGCGGGCAAGCAAGCTTTGCCCGGCCCAGGGTTCCTCCCTCAACTCTCCCTATCCCACCAAAGCGGAAGCAAGCTATCCGCACTCCGAGAAGGCTACAGAACTCTCTGCGACAAAATCACGCGTCCTGTTTTGCGGGAGGATCTCTTGGAGCGCGGACAGCGCAGCTTCCGCTCTGGGGTTGATGTCTTCCTCGCTAAAGACGCTCCCGTGACGAGCAAAGCTTGCTTGCTCGGAGCTATTTGGATCTGCGGACTCGTGGAGAGGAGACAACCGAACCGCCCATCAACCTCCGAGATACTCTTCGTTCGAATCGAGGAGATGCTTCGAAAGCTCTTCGACTTTTTCCCCATCTCCCCTCCCGCGATCGACGTCTGCAAACGGGCGGGCAAGCAAGCTTTGCCCGGCCCCGGGTTCCTCCCTCAACTCTCCCTATCCCCACCAAAGCGGAAGCAAGCTATCCGCACTCCGAGAAGGCTACAGAACTCACGTAGTGCTGGCTCAACCGCCCAGGTAACTCATTTCGGCTTTCTTCACCGCGACTTTACCACGCTCTTCAGAATAGCGATCAGTACGACTCTGCCAACTGGCTGTTAGAAGAGATTCGATCTCAGCCTGAGACGCTCCCTCGCGAAGCGCCTTCTTCAAATCGCGTCCCTCCCCAGTGAAGAGACAGGTGAAAATCCGTCCTTCCGCCGAAAGCCTCATTCGCGTGCAATCACCACAGAAGGGTTTGGTCACCGAAGCGATGACTCCGAACTCGCCCTTGCCATCGGCAAAGCGCCAGCGTCCCGCCACTTCCCCCCGATAGCCAGCTTGAACCGGTTCGACCGCAAATTCGCTGGCCACCAGTTCCACAATTTCTTTTGCGGACACCACCTCGTCCATCTTCCAGCCGTTGGTCTCGCCCACATCCATGTATTCGATGAAACGCACCGTCACGCCGTAGTCCCGCCCCCAACGGATCAAAGGAAGAATCTCCTGCTCGTTGACCCCGCGTTGAATCACCGCATTAACTTTCACCGGCAGGCCATGGGTCAACGCCGCATCGACGCCGGCCATCACGCGCTCCACCTTCGCCCCCACCCCATTCATCTGGGCAAAAACCTCACTATCGAGAGCGTCGAGACTGACCGTGACCCGATTGAGCCCTGCCAGCTTCAGCCCCTCGGCATGGTGGGCCAAAAGCACTCCATTGGTAGTCAACGCGAGATCCTCCACGCCATCCACCGCCGCAAGCAGGCCGACCAAATCCTCGATTCCGCGCCTCAGCAAAGGCTCACCTCCTGTGAGCCGAACTTTGCACGCGCCCCTCTCCACCGCGGCGCGAGTGACCCGCACAATCTCTTCGAAAGACAAAATCTCCTCGCGGTCGAGAAACTTGTAGCCCGGCCCAAACACCTCGATTGGCATGCAATAACGACAACGAAAATTGCAGCGATCGGTCACCGAAATCCGGAGATCGCGCAGGGGGCGGCCAAGCTTGTCGTTCACGCGAAAAAGGTGCCGCTTTCTCCCCGAGGGGCAAGCGGAATCGATTTTTTGGAAGTGACTCTGATTCATTGCCTAAGCAGGCTCATATTCATGCCCTTTCTCCTCGCCTCAAAGTTCACTCTGGGATCCACCAGTCATGGGATGGCGCTCCTCTTTGGTCTGGTGGTCCTCGTGGTAGCCATTATTGCCCAACGTCGCGCCTCCGAGGGGAAGCTCGCTCGCGGGGCGGTCTGGCTCATCATTCTCGCCAATCTCACCTCGGTGTTTCACACCTCGGCCTCCCACTACTTTTCCGGGCGGGTCACCGACCTCAACCATGTGCTGCCCCTGCATCTCTGCGACCTCACCTCTCTTGTGGCAGCAGCCGCTCTTTATACGCGGAAGCCCCTGCTCTGCGAGTTGACCTACTACCTCGGGCTGGGAGGGACTTTGCAAGGGCTCATTACCCCCAACCTGCACTACGACTTTCCCCACCCCACCTATTTTTCCTTCTTTCAACTCCATCTCTTCGTCGTCATCGCCGCGCTTTTGCTGCCGCTCGGGATGGGATGGAAACCCCGCCGCCCCCTCCTCCGAACCACCGCCAAGATCTTCGGTATCATCTGCGGCTATCTGCTGACCGTGTTCGCCATCAATAGCGCACTCGGCACCAACTATGCCTTCGTGATGCACAAGCCCGAGAACCCCTCCCTCTACGATCACCTCGGCCCCCATCCGTGGTATCTGCTCAGTGTGCTGGGACTTGTCGTCGTGATGCTCGCGCTGCTGTCGGTGCCCTTTTTAAGGACAAGCTCAAAAAAGTAATCCCAGCGGGCCAACGGCGATGAACCGGTCGGTCGGTAGGTCAGGCTTTGCCAAAGCTGACCCTCTCGGTATTCGAACTCGCCTCTGCGGGTTCCCGAATTCACCCCCACCAACCCGCGCTCGAATCCAACAATCGCAGGCGAATGAGCCCATCCCCAACGGACGGAATCACAGGGGTCGGTTTCGGCGAAACACCGACCTACCGGCGTCAGTCGGTAGGTCAGGCTTTGCCAAAGCTGACCCTCTCGGTGTTCGAACTCGCCTCTGCGGGTTTCCGAATTCACCCCCACCAACCCGCGCTCGAATCCAACAATCGCAGGCGAATGAGCCCACCCTCAACGGACGAGATCTCAGGGGTCGGTTTCGGCGAAACACCGACCTACCGGCGTCGGTAGGTCAGGCTTTGCCAAAGCTGACCCTCTCGGTGTTCGAACTCGCCTTTGCGGGTTCCCGAATTCACCCCCACCA
>NZ_BMXI01000008.1 GCF_014651675.1 Roseibacillus persicicus | reverse complement strand
AAGTTCAAGTGCTTGAGCTTTGAATTCTGGAGAGAAGCGTCTGCGGGATTTCACATTCATATTCTATTCGTGGGTTAGCGAGTGGTCCAGAATTCTCGCGCACTTCACTCGAGGCAACCAGCCGGAGCCTATCAAAACAAGTTCACAACCCAGGGCCCGCAACCTGTCCCACGCGTCTCTTTGCTCCTCCTTGAGATACACCCGCACTCCGCACTCGGGAACCTCTTCTCGCAGACGCTGAATCCCCTTTTCCAAAATCTCCAGATGGTAATCTTCGATTGGAGAAGGGAGAGAAGTGCAGACCAGACTCTGTTGGTCAGTCAGCCCCCAGCTTTCCCACTCATCCGGGTTTAGCTCCCACTCAGTGCCTTCGGTTGACGCTTCCGGAAGCAAGTCCAGCGTGGGCTGAGGAAAGAGTTCATTCCAAGCCATCTGCCTCGCCGATTCCATTGTCTCTTGACCTTTTTTCTCACCTTCAACGCCCTGAAAACGAATCGCAGCCCGCGGATGAGCCCAACAACTATAATCGATATCGAGAGCAAACCACTGATTCAGACTTCGGTCCTCGCGGGCGACATAGCTGCACACCCCCTCAATAGCCATCCGTGGAAACACGACCGCCAGCAAAAACCACTCCGCAAAGCCCTCCCCCGGCCATTGATAGCCATGAGCTTTCTTCCGTTTCCTCTCTCCCAGGATGAGCTCGGGTGAGAATTCTCCCCGCTCGCTCAGCACAAGAAAAGCCTCCATCAACTCACGCATCGGCAAGGAGCAAACACTTCCGAAAGCCGCCTTCCGAATCGGTCGGTAGTGGGTCGGTTTGGCCCGGCGGGTTTCATCTTCCCCGGAAGTGTAAGCTTCCCGCCAAATCCCAAAACCCTCTGCAGCGAGACCTTCCGTGCGCTCAACGGCGAGCAAAGGATTCGGCGTTTCCCGCCAATCGACGACAGTCACCAAGCCCTGGTGGGAAAGAGCCAAGAAAGACCACATCTCACCAGGCGCAGGATAGGGGGAAGCCGTCGCCATCACCCGCACCTCGCAGCCCATCTCAACCAAGTCGGGCAGCAGGAAAACCAAATCGGCCGCTAGATAAACTCGAACAACAACATCAGGCCGAAGCTTCGCGAAGAAAGTGATCACTCCTCGAAGAGCCTCAAAATCGCGGGCAACCTTCACATCTCGCTTAGCTGCTCCCGTGATTCGGTCCCAACCGAAAGAAATTCTGTCCCCGAAAGAAGAAGAGGACCCGTTCGGAAGTTTCCTCGAAGGGGACACACGAAAAAAGCTCGTTGCAAGCACGTGAATCCCCTCTTGCCCATTCACAATCCGGGCAACCTCAAAGCACTTCTTTCGTGCACCTCGATTCTGTCCCTGAATTCGAGCAACCTCCTCTTCTCCCAAAAAAGGGAACACCTCGGACCAGCTCATGATTCTCGGTGGACTCTCAGAATCACTAATACTGAGTCGACGCCTCCGCTTTGGAAATCGCTTCCTGTATTTCTGCCGCTGTATCGGTGTCTAGAATTAGGTCCGCCCACTGCTGAGCTAGGGAAATATCTCCCTGTGAAGCAGCCTCTTTAGCATAGACGGCTGCGATATATTGTGTGTTCTCGGGGGCGATAGTGGACATTCTTGACGACACCCAATCTGCAGCCTTTTCTGCGTCTTTCTCTATCCAAGCCTCCAAGCCATCAGTCATCCATAAAGAACTGCGCTCAAGGCCTCCTTTCAAAACTTCTTCCATAAATTTCTCCGGATCATCGCTAATCAACTTCTCTACAACTGCCCTTGAAGCGGATGCAAAATTATCAGCCAAATAGTCACGGTAGCCTCCTTCTCGAAGCTCCCCTAAAACTTCAGCTCCCTCAAAAAGACTTCCTTCCGCCAATAGAAATAGCGCTTTCACGCCCAAAGCGCCATCTCGCGCAGCCGGATTCTCACTATCTTCGTATTGGCTCAACAAGGTCCGAGCATCCCTTTGACTAATAGAGTTAATAGCCTGGATAGCAGTTTGAAAATCCTGGGCTGAAGCACTTCCTTCCAAATAGGATAGAGCCCTCTCAGAATCCGCTTTTACCCAATGACGTAGAGCCTCAGCTCGCACTTCCCCCATCTTCCGGTTCGGCAACTCATAACCACTATATTCTTCAGAGCTAAAATGATAAATATCCTCTGCGAAAATCGGCACTAACCTTTGCAAAGATGACACCAACAAACCTGAGTATGCATCGTAACTCCTCAGTGACTCAAGATAGGGAGATATATTAGAATAAGAACCGAACTCACCTCGAGCAAAGACCTCTAAAGACATCTCCAAAACCTGGGAACTCTCAACAACAACTTCATTTGAAAGAAATAAGTCAATATCCTTCCAGTTGTTTCTTGCCATTCTATCAAAAAGCGCTGAGACAGCATAAGACCGATGGCCTTCTTTCATTGAAGCAAGAGCTAAAACAAACTCAGAGAAATCAATTCCACTTGAATTAAATAGCAAATAAATCTCTTGAGCCAAAGCTTCCCCTTCTCCATTCTCTTCAACAAGAGTCTCATAAGCGCCCAACACTCCCAACCTAGAAACCAGATCGCGTAACTGCTCCTCTTCGGCCAGAAACAACGCTTCTCCCGCTTCGACACTCTCGGGATGATCGTATTTGGTATCCGCGACGGAAGACTTTGGTTTTCTGATTACTGAAACACCTACATCATGACTTCCCCCGAGATAAAGAATGAGGGAGAAAACTCCCAACGCCAGAAATGCGAACAAATACTTCATCTTCAGATCTCAGGACACCTCAAGGTCAATTTCAGCAAGTCACCTTGCCATTCGCACAAGTCGCAACACATACATTTCCAGACCAGGAATTGCCATTCGAGTCCTTCCATTCCCCAATACAACTTTTGGTCCCGGCGCCAGTGCCACAAAACCCGACCTTATGACACGTTGCCTTTTTCTTGTACGTCGAGGCTGCAAATTCAGAAGCATCCACCAACCCCGAGAACATCGTCACATTACTAGCCGCAATCGAGGCGACGATGCTTTTCTTGATAAAGGAGCGCCGGGTGGATCGGTGGCGTTGGTATTCGGACTGATTGGAATCATTCATAATGACTTTTCTCTGAAGACAGATTCAAATTGACAGAAGAGGGGGGGGTGATGGCAACACCTTTTTAGATGAATGTTAGATTTTCTTCTATAAACAAAAATGTTGGGCGCTTCTTCCTCATCGGTGGCTTTCTTGGAGCCGGAAAGACTTCCCTCATCAGAATGATAACGCTTAAATTAAGACACTTACAACTAGAAGCCGCTCTCGTCACAAACGACCAAGGAGAAGGACTTCTAGACACCGATTCGGCGCGGGAGACTCTTTCTTTCTCTTCAACTCACTCAGCATCAGATAACGACTATTTATGTGACAATATAGACACAAAAGAGATATCGGGGGACGAAAAGACACCTCAAGAAAGCCCGCCCCCTCCCCTAGTGAGTGAAATCACGGGAGGCTGCTTCTGTTGTCGCCTGGAGGAACTGGTGGGGACAATTGAAACCCTCTCTCAAGAGTCGCGCCCAGATGTGATTGTGGCCGAGCCTGTAGGGAGCTGTACCGACCTGATGGCGACTGTCATTCGACCCCTGGAACAGATCTACAAAACGCCTCTCACTCTGGCTCCCCTCTCTGTCGTATTGGATGCTCGTCGGGCTCTCGCCGCTCTGGGTGGCAAGCGGAACAAACGCGACTTTCACCGCGATGTAGGATACATCTATCGCAAACAGCTCGAGGAGGCTGAATGGCTGGTTGTCAACAAGTGTGACTTGATGGCCGCTGAAGACCTTGCCGATCTGGAGCGCCGACTCGCACGATCTTTCCCCGGGAAGAGAACCTTCTATCTCTCCGCCAAGACAGGTGAAGGGCTGGATGAATGGCTTGGGGCCCTCCTCAACGATTGGACACCCCGCCCTTGTCGTCTCCTTCATATACTTCGCCGCATCCTTCCCCGATGGCTTTCTGTTGCTCCAGGCCGAAGCTCGCACTGGGTGGGCACTAAACTTCTTTTCATCATGAGGAATTTTAGTCGATGGATTCGAGCCAAGGCTTCGATTTCTTCCAGTCGCCACTCTGAAAAGGAGAGACAGAAAAAGGCCAGGGTACGCGTCTTGTCACCTAAATACGTGACAAGCAGGAATCGTTTCTTCTTTGCGGAGTGAGAAGCGGCTCGGCAGGATGATTTTCCCTATCGGAATCGTCTGGGGAGAACATCAAACAAAATCCGCACAATATCATGAAACGAACAAAATTGCTCACAACAGTCGGTCTTTTGGGCTCGTTGGCCACAGGCCAAGGAGCCTGGTCACTGCTTGAAGACTTTGAAAGTTACACCACCGGGGCAATCAGTCCCCAAAGCACTTCCTGGTCCTATGTTTTGACTGCCAACGATGCCACCGTTGGCAGCGATGCTGGCAACAATTATATGGTGCAAGGAGCGACAAATGGTGACCACGTTAAGTTTGATAATAACTCGATCTTGATCGCGGATGGTGCGATCGGGACATATTTTTTCCGCGTCTTCATGACGGGGCCCTCGCACACTGCGGTCGCAGTCTCACCTTTGACGGCCGCGACCGCTGGTAACGGCTTCAACGACGGCAAAGCAATTGTTCGCTTCGGTAACAATTCCAGCACGTCGACAACGACCTTTGGATACAATTTGGATGTAGCGGGTAGTTACTCCAATCTGACCGACAATACCAATGATGGTGCGTGGTATAATGTCTGGGTCCTGATCGACAACACGGCGAATCGCTCCTACGAGGTGCATATTCAAAGTGACGATGATCCCGACTTTGCGACCCAGACCCAGTTGAACCCGACGGGACTTGCATTTCGCCAAGGGACTGCGGATGGAGATCTGCAATCTCTCTTCTTCCGCACTGCGGTGAATGCAACTGCGACGCATTTTGACGATCTCTACATCGATAGCACGACGCACAACCTTTCCGACCCCATTAATCCACCGGTTGATATCGATAGCGATGGCATGGAGGACTTTTGGGAAGAGTCGAACTTCGGAGATCTCTCCCGGACTGCGACTGGGGATGAAGATATGGATGGCCTGAACAACTTGGCAGAGTTCCTGGCCAGCACCGACCCCAACGATAAGGACAGCGATGACGATGGGCTCGAAGACGGTCCCGAGGTCAACGCCACTTTGAATGATTACTCGACGCCCACCGGATACGGTGCGACCGACCCCTTGAACGGGGATTCGGACGGTGATGGGGTCAACGACTTCGATGAAGTCACAGGAGCTCTCAACATTCAGTTCGCGAACGCCCCCACCGATCCCAATGCGGGGGATAGTGACGGCGATGGGCTGCCAGATGATTACGAGTTGCTTTGCAACAGCTCTCCCGCCACCGCGTTGGCTCCGAATGACGATGGCACAACCAATCCGGACCAAGCTCCAACCGGAGACCGGGATGGAGATGGATTGTCGAATCTCGCAGAGTTCGACCCCTCGCAGGGTGACAACTTCGCCAGCGTACAGACAAGAGCCGATCTTTCCGATACCGACAACGACGGTTACAACGACAAGGTCGAAGACAACTTCGGTTCTTGGGGAGGGGTCACTGTCACGGGGACCAATCCGACGATAGCCGATACAGATGGAGATGGTCTCTTGGATGGGCAGGAGAACCCCGATCTGGCCTTCAGTGCGGGAGCCATCCCTAGCAATTCGGATCCGAATATCAGAGATACCGACCAAGACGGTTTCATCGATGCATTCGAGGTCTCTAGCAATACCAATCCCGATGACGTCAATAGCGTTCCTAGTCGACCCAGCGGGTTCACTTTGCTGGAAGATTTCGAGGGGAGCGAAATGGTTATTGGCAGCACCTTTGACGGGGTCAATGGCTGGTCGTCCACCAATGCCGCGCAGACTCTGGTGGCGGACGAGCCCATCGAGGGAAGCGATCAGGTGGGTTGTCTCACTCGCCTGACAGGTTCTTTCTTCAGTGCCGCCAAGCAGATCGACAACCTCGGTCTACAAATCAATGAGGGTGACACCGGAACCCTCTTCTTCCAACTCTACGCCACCTCTCTCGAAACGGACCTGAGCATGGGACTGAGCGACCAGGCGAGCCCCAGTGAGTTTGGTGGATTCGAGGCCCAGACCATTCTCGACAACGGCGGAATCATTGCCGTGCGGGATGGGAACGCAGGTCGCGACACCTTCGCGAGCTTTGCGGCGGGAATGTGGATGAATGTCTGGGTTGTGGCGGACAACGCTGCTGATACGGTGACCGTTTACTACGAAACCCCAGTGGGCGAAACCGGACAGTTCGAGGTCACCGATGACGGGGGCGTGGATCCCTTCGGCTTCCGCAACGGCACGAGTGAAACCCTGAAAAGTCTGCTCCTTGTGATGTCGGCTGGGACTGCTCTCAATCAGCCTGCCTATGTGGATAATTTCTACATCGATCCCAATGCGGTCAATCTCACTACGCCTGCTACGGCAAAGCCAGTTGGCGTCGTGCCTAGTGAGATCGAAGTCACCAACGTGGTTCGGAATGCCGGGGGTGATCTAGAGATCACCTTCAGCCCAGGGGGCGCGGGATACGTCCTAACATCGGCGAGCCCGAGCGAGCTCATGACTGGAGACTTTACCGATCAAGGCAACTACAGTTACGACAACACCGACACCTTTACGGTCCCTGCCAGCTTCATTGCAGCCAATCCCGGATTCTTCTTCCGGGTGGAAACCGACCTTTGATTGAGCCTTTGGTTTTTCCTCCGTCCGGTTCGCCGGGCGGGGGATTTTTTTTGCCTGGCAATCAGTGTCAGTGGTCTTGCGTCCTTTGACCGAAGACAAAAAAAGACGGCAGTCCTCGTGGGAGAACTGCCGTCGGATTGCACTGATGGGAATGCTCTATCGCTTGCGACGAAGGAGAGTGAGGAGGCTTAGAGAGCCAAGCAAAGCAGTGGTGGGCTCAGGGACGGGATTGACGAGGTTGTGGGTCGTACTGTCGATATAGAGGTCGTCGAAGTAGACTTCGTTGGAGTTGATTGCCGTGCGAAAGAACAACGACTGAAGATCTCCCTCAGCCACATCGCCACGGAACCCGAGACCAGACGGCCCGACCTGGGTCTGAGTAGCGTAGTTGGCATCGTCGTCACTTTGAATATGAACATCGTAGTCACGATTCCCGTCCGTGTTATCGACTAGAACCCAGATATTATACCAAGCGCCACTGACGGTATCGCTGGCCAAGGGCGTGTAAGTGTTATCATTATAAGCATAGAGTTGAGTATTCGCTCCAGAGCCCACTCGGTTTCCGATGCGCACAATGGGCTTGGCATCTCCCCAAGCATTGCCCGCTGTCGCGGCAGTAAGGGGTGACATCGCCGCTCCCACATGGCTGTCTCCAGTCATGAAAGCGCGGAAGAAATAAGTGCCAATCGCTCCGTCCGCGATTAGGATGGTGGTGTTGTCAAACTTGGTGTGGTTGTTGTTGGCACCTCCTTGAATGAGATATTGATTGCCTGCGGAGCTGCCCACTGTGCCATCCGCTTGGCCAGCAGAAGTATCATGGGACCAATTGCTGCTCTGGCCACTGATTGCGCCAGTGGTATAGCCTTCGAAATCTTCCAACAGAGTGAAAGCTCCTTGGCTAGTGCTCAATGCCCCTAGTAGCCCAAAGGTTGTGAATGTGAGTGTTCGTTTCATGTTTCGCGTGTTCTCCAATAAGAAACCTTTCTTATTTTCCCGAGCAGAATAGCCAATCTGCCATCTTTGTCGTGTCCCTTGAATACGTGACAAAGCGCTCGCCGCTCTCTTCGCAAACTTTTCATTCGCAGAGTGAGTCGCTCAACGGCGGCTGGGAGAAAACCCCACCAGCCATCATTGAGTGGGGCGAACCCGGACCAAGCGTTTCCCAGCCCGGACCTTCTCTCCTTCCGCCACCGCAATCTCTTCGATGACCCCGTCTCTGGCGTAAGTTTGCGGAGATTCAATCATCGCTGAACTCATCGGATCGATCGATTTTAAGAAAGCAAAGAGATCGCCACCGCCGACCTGGTCCCCCACTTTGGGAAACTCTCCTTCTGCAAAGACCACTTCTCCATCGCGACTCGCTGACGTCCACCCCTCATATTCGATGGCCTCATCCATCGAAGGCATGGCTGACAACTCGGCCGCTGAACTCTTGCGCACCAGCATGACTCCGAGCTCGAGTTGACACTTCAGATCTCCGACCGGAAAACGGCCATCGAACCCGTAAGCGGTGCCAGCCCCGACCCCAGTGGCGGTCCAGAGGTTCACCTGATTGCGCGACCACTCAGGAAAAAGCCTTTGCATCGCCGCTCGATTGTCGAGGCCAGCCCAAGACCAATTGCGCCCCACCCAATCAGGCAGCTGCTCGCGGCGAGGATCCCGGAATGACAGGTAGGCAGCCATGCAGTCCAATTCAGCGGCAGTGGGCAATCTCCAATCGGACTGCCCCGCAAAGCTCACCGCACAGCGACCCGCTTTGTAGCCCTTCGAATAAGCAGACTTCATGAGCTGCTCGCCGTAGAGTTCCGCCCCAGCAAATCCAATCTCTTCCCCTTCCCCGAAAAGCCGGGTCGCGGTGCTCCAATCCATTAAGATGGGCTCTCCTTCAAAGGCGCTGCCGTTCCAGGCCATCCCCCAGGGAGCTCGCACCCAAGTCAGTTGCGACTCTTCGTGAGTTACGGTTCCATCACCGTTGTCAAAGTAAGTGCCCACCGGAAAATCAAAACGTTTCCGCTCGCCAGGGACTCTTCGTTGAGAAAGAGGGCCAAAGTCCGAGACCTTTTGTTTCCTCGCCGATTGGAGCGTCGGCCCCTGCTTCTCAGCAGATTCCCCGGTAGCCGATACACCCTGTTTCTCAGCCTTCATCACCCCCTCATCCCTGCCACCGCTCCGCAGAATTCTCAGCGCCTCATCACGGAAGTGATCCACATCAGCGATGAGAAAGGGCTCCGATTGCGTGCCTCCACTTCCGCAGATTTTCAAACGCCCATAGCCGAATAGGAGTCCTAACAGATTCTTTTCGGTCTCGATATTCGAGACTGCGGAGGCTGGAAATTCGACGCGAGACACAGTGAACAACCCCCGGCGCGCCGCAATCTTCTCGCCAGTGACCATCACTTTGTGAGTCAAACCATAGAGACCCAACTTCAAGATCCCCACCACTCCCCCGACAACCAAACCAATCCCTAACAGATTCGGTAAATTCAACTTTGCGGACAGAGTCAGAGTCGCAATTCCTGCGGACAATGCCAAGACGGGCACGAGATAGGCCAACCAAGGCAAGCGGGAGATCAGTTGCGGCTTCATAGATATGCAAAGGCTTTAAAGAGTCTCCCACCAAGTCTGTCGATTGGAAAAGCCAGGAGCACCGCCCGAGTTTCCAAAGCCAAGAGCGCAGCTCCCTCAAACTCAGTGCCGCGCATCGTGACGTCTGATCGCAAGTGGGCACTCAAATTCTCAACCCGTATCTTGCGCAACTTCCAGACAGCCGTAGGTGTGGGAAATTTTTGCCCCCAATCCAGAAAGCCTCAGCCGCTAGCGCGCGCTTACTTTCACCTGATAGAAGCCGAAAGAAGAGCTTCCCAGACTTTGTTTGAAATCAACATTCTGGAGGTGTCCGTCAGAAGCGGGAATACCTAGAATCTGCCCGTTCTCTTCTGGATAGGATTTTGCAAAAGGAAAAGGGGTGGGAGAGAATGTTTGCAGATTGGATGAGCGCTCGGCTTGATAGCGAAAGCTTCCAACCGTCAGCGAACGGGAATCCGCCAGAGCGGGGCCGGGCACGCGACGAAAAGTCAGACGATCCGTCGCTTCGTTAATCGGGCGATACAGGTCGAGCGTGGGGGTGGAAGCGGCATTTCTAACAGATGGTTCAAAACCTGCCGCCAACTCGTGAAGGAATGGCATTCCATCCCCATCTTGATCGAGCGCAAGCAAACTCCGGTAGATATACGCCTCGGGGACAGGGGCAGAGGTTGAAGAAACCCTATCAATCCGATGGAGGAAAACGGGATAACCAAGGGAATCACTGGCAGTGACGAGCGACAAGGTCGAAGACGGTTGGCTCGCCAACCCGTCGAGGGTCAGCTCGCGTTCACTGATCAGGTTCGACTCGATGGCGGTTGAAAACTCGGAATATTTTCGCAGCGATACCGAGGTAATGAGAGAGGACAGATTTTGCGAGAGGAGATGAATCTCATTCACCGCCGTGAGAGATAACTCGACCGCGGTGTTGGCAACCGAAGTCTCGATTTGCGCGAGGTCGATCGCACCCGATTGTGGGGCGCCGAAAACCGCCCGCGAACGTCCGAGGGTCAAATCCCCATCATCCACATAAGCGACGAGGTAGGAGATGCCGCTCTCGCTCACTTCGACATCATATCCTGAGGCGATTCCCCCGGCGCCTAGAGAGCCCAGCGAATTCACGGCCGTCTCGCCGCTCGCGTTGACAAAATAGCCTGTGAGTTCGCCCGCGAGGTCACCGACCACGGCGAGAGCTCCGGAACGACTTGCGAAGGTCACCTCACGCAAGCTGCCGGGGATGAAGGATGGGACAGCGAGGAGGCCTTGATCGCTCAGGTCGGCGCCAATTTGCGTGAACTCCGCGTTACCATTTCCGAAGGTCGCCAGAATCAGGCCCGAACCAGTCGAGGTGATGGCAAAAGCACTATTCGAGGATGGCAGAGGATAGCTTTGCGCCTGAATGAATTGGCTTCCTTCGAAGAGCGAAAGGACCACCCGTGCGCCCGCTGAGGAACTCGTCTGCGCCGCCAGCACATGCCGGTCGCTCCCCACGGCGCAAGATTGGAGGTCGAGGATCTGTTGACCGGTCGAGCCATTCTCAAAGTCGAGGGTGAAGGCATGCGAGCTAAGTTGGCCATTTGTGGGGCTGATATAGTTAAGCTGCAGGAAAAGCCCATTGAGCAGACTGGTGGTCGCCACCCCACCCCGGCGGTCCGAGACAATAGTAATCATTTCTCCATCTGTCGCCAGCTCGGCCCGGTCGCTGACATCGGAAGCAATCCAACTATTGTCGGAGACGTCATAAGCGAAGAGCTTGCTATCATCGCTCTGAGCATCATCGTCGACAAGGAGAGCCATGGCCCCTCCCAAAGGACCAATCGATATCTTTGCCCGGCTCGCCACTGGAACGTTGAAATCCGTGAGGAGAGAAGTATTCCAGTCGCTCTGACCCACCCGTTCATTCAACGATATGCTCTGTTGGCTCCCGATAAAGCCCCCAATGGACATCGTCCGCAAGATCACGGGATTGCCTTGCGGGTTAATGTCCATCGCGAGTTGATCGACCGACGAACTTCCGGAATGCAGGGCAGGCGCCTCAATCTCTTCTCTTCTTTTGATGACTTCTTGTCCATTGAGAGTGAGCCCAACTCGCCAGTTGTGGTAATAGAGGCCAAGCTCGTCCTCCTCGTCGTAGGAGAACAGCGCGAGGTGAAGCACTCGATCCCGGATTTCGAAACCGAGTCCACCTTGCGGCAACGACAATAGAATACCTCCCGAAGCGGTTACGATATCGTCGACATATTGCGGGGCAAGCCAGCCGGGAGCGCTCGATCCAAAACCATTGGAACGCTCGCGAACAAAAACTTCATCTCCTCTCACATAGGCTATCGATGGTCCCCGGGTGCCGAGAACGAAACCAGCGACTGGAAGACTTTCATTCGCAAGGACTGGCAGGAAAGTATTCTCGGTATCAGGAACGTCTTCAACCTGCCATGCGTTCGCATCCAGATAAGCATATCGAATCGATCCCAGGGTGGAGGAGCCCCCGGCACTATCTAAAAAATTAAAGGCTACCCTCGGTGACCCGTTGGACAGAACGATGGAGGTGCGGAAGATACTGAGAGCCTCGGCACCAAGTTCCGAGACTTGGGGGAGCAAGGAATTGCTTTCGATCATCTCAGTCTGCCAATTGGACGCCCCTTCAGCCAAAGTCGCGTAATTGATCCCTCGATCATCAATGAAGGAGGCATGGAGAGAACGATCGGGCGCAATCTCCAAATCAACTCCAATGATCATCCCTTGGCCCGAAGCAGTGGAAACTACTCCCTCCTCGGTCCAGGCGTCTCCGCTGTAGGTGAAATAGACGAGATTGGTCGTCAGCGATTCTTGCTCAATGACCAACGCATGCCCGATTCCACTCGAATCATATTCCATCGCAAAGGAACCTCCACTCACAGTTGGGTCAAAGGAGAACTCTGTCGTCTGCGCCGGGAGATTAGGAATGCACAGGAACAGAACTGCTATGAAATATCTCATGAACTCGTCCTAACATGTCAACGGATTGAGAGTCAAAACGATTGCAGTTTTCCGGCCCTCGGGCTGAACCGGCTGTGCAAGGAGTGGACGGTCCGGGGGGAGTTGTTTCTTCGACTCTGCTTGGGATTGGGAGTATGCGGATTGGAAAAACTCTTCGACTTCCCCTTTCCATCTTTTTAAAGATAAAAAGAGGCAACCAATCGGGCTCGCACGTGATGAACCATGGATTAGGGTCTTTCCTGTTGATAGGAAATCGTGGACTCAAGATCTCGATAGACTTCTCCGGCAGGGGTGAGGGAGCCGTCTTTGCGAACCAGTTCACGACTGGGTTCAACCCAGTTGTAGAGGGCATAGCGTTCCACGAAAGGGGTCTCTTCCAGCATCTCTATCATCGCAGCAATGGCTCGCTTCTGCTCGGTCGGACTGGGATCAGGTGCGCTGGTCCAGTTGGCTCCGTTGTTCCACTCCTTGACCCAGATGGGTCGCTTCGTGCGCTCGTGCACGTTTTCGATGAACTTGTAGAACTGGCTGGCGGCAGCTCTTCCATCACCGGGTTTATTGACCGCGCGATAGTAGTGGATAACCACAAAGTCGACTCGCAGCCCCTTTTTGTCGGCTTTGTCCATAAATTCATAGAGCCAGCCCAATCCCCCATCGGAGACCGAGGGCGAGCCGAGACGCAGGCCGCTGTTCATCAACTCGGGCCAGGCCGAAATGGCAGCGTCCACACTCATGTTCGCCTGATCGGGGCGATCGGGCTCATTGAATCCTAACAAGTGGGTGGACCCTCTTGTCTTCCAGTCTTGATTCAGGCCAGGCCAGTGACGCTTTTGTTTGATGGGAACATACTCGAGGTCGAGGGTGGAATTTTTGTTGAGGTTCCAATTGTAATACCAACCGAGATCCAAGTTATCGACGATATCTCCGCAAATGCCTTTCTTGGTCGTCCAACGCCAGGGAAAGACCCGGATTGACCCGAGCTTGCCGGCCAGTTCTTCAGGCATTTTGTTGATGACCAAGTCATGATCTTGCGCGACGAAGTTCCTGCTCGCCCCCGTGCCATCGGCGTTTTCCGCGAGAGTGGCCATGTATCCCCGTTTGAGAACAAAGGAACTCGCCGGGAAGTCACTACCGGTTTTTTGATAAGTTGTGAAAGGCTGCTCCTTGCCCTTGAGGTGCTCATTTTCGAAAAGAGTGAGAGCGGGAAAGTCTGGTCCATGGGGGATGACCACCGCCCCAACCCCATAGGGTTCGATGCGGATGTTTTTTCCCAGTCGGGCCACCGCACCATTCACAAGCATGCGATCGAGAAACTGGTCGCGAACTACCGAGGGTTTGAACTTTTCAAAAACGACCCAACCATCTCCATGCACAAAATTAAAAGAAGAGCCGGCAAGCAGATTCTCATCGCTCCCAGTGAGATGAAGCACGGTGGCCTCCTTGGGGGTGAAGAACTGATTGGTTAGAGTTTCCGCTTTGCTCGTTTGAAAGTCCTTGCCGCGAGGGAGCGGCTTTCCGGGGGCGAGGATGGCAATTTTGTTTTCGGCAGGCTGCCCAAGGAGACGCAGGAACTGTTGATCCGCTTTGCTAAAGTTGGAGACTGGGAGTTCGAATTTCGCCCCCAGTTCGTCCTCCACCAGTACGGCGTTGCCCTTCTGAGTGAGGATTTTGAGCTCAACCGGTTGCGGGACTTCCTTGAGAGTCCACTCGCGACCAAGCAAAGCGCCGGGAGCACAGAAGAACAATATGGCGAGAAATGTGAGACTACCGGAAAAACGCATCTTCATCTTGGAAAACAGAACCTGCCTCAGTCCTGAGCCAAATACGAGCAAAGACCCCGCCTTGCGTCTTCGCCTGGACAGTCTTCATCGCTTATTGAAGCAGCCGCCTCCCCTAGGATGCGCGAGTCCCCAAGGCCCTGCGTATTCTTTTTCTTTTTGATTTCTTGATCCTCCATTTTTCGTTTTTCTTCCCCCTATGTCCGAAACACGCATCGAACGCGATTCCATGGGAGAAATGGCTGTCCCAGTTGAAGCCCTCTACGGAGCCTCCACCCAACGCGCCGTCCTGAACTTTCCCGTTTCCCACCGTCCGGTGGACCCCCTCATGATTCACGCCTACGGGCTCATTAAGCTCGCCGCCGCGCGCGCCAATGGCGAACTCGGCGTGGTTGATACCGCCAAGACCGCGATTATCGAAAAGGCCGCACGCGAAGTCCTCGAGGGCAAGCACGACGAGCACTTCCCCGTCGACACCTACCAGACCGGATCCGGCACCTCGACCAACATGAACGCCAACGAGGTCATCGCGAACCGCGCCAAGCAAATCGATCCCGATTGCGGCGTGCACCCCAACGACCACGTCAACCAGAGCCAGTCCTCCAACGACACCTTCCCCACCGCAATGCACATTGCGACCGGAATGGCGTTCAAGGACATGTTGATCCCCGCTCTGGAAGGCCTTCACAAATCTCTCGTGCAAAAGGCGCACGAATTCCACGACGTTCTCAAGATTGGCCGCACCCACCTGATGGACGCGACTCCCGTTCGTCTCGGGCAAGAGTTCTCCGGCTTCGCCAAACAAGTGGAGCGCTCGCTGGACCGCAGCCACAAGGCCCTCAACGCCATCTTCGAACTTCCTCTCGGCGGCACCGCGGTGGGCACGGGCCTAAACTGCCACCCCGAGTTCCCCAAGAAAGCCATCGCCATCATCGCGGAGGAAAGCGGCATCGACTTCGTGGAAGCGGAAGATCACTTCGAAGCCCAAGCGGCCAAAGACGCCCTCGTCGAAGCCCACGGCCAGCTCAACACCATCGCCACCAGCCTTTACAAAATCGCAAACGACATCCGCCTCTTGGGTTCCGGTCCCCGTTGCTCCATCGGCGAGATTTCCCTGCCCTCCACCCAGCCCGGCTCCTCCATCATGCCTGGCAAAGTGAATCCCGTAATGGCGGAAGCCGTCACCATGGTCGCCGCCCGCGTTTTTGGTAACAACAACACCGTCACTTGGTCGGGAGCAAACGGGCACTTCGAGCTCAACGTCTTCATGCCGGTCATGATTGACGCCATTCTTCAGTCCACCCGCTTGTTAGCCAACGTTGCTACCATCTTCGATGAAAAGTGCGTGCAAGGCATCGTCGCCAACAAGGAGCGCTGCGAGTCCCTCATCGAGAACTCTCTCTCCATGGTCACCAGCCTCGCCCCCATCATCGGCTACGAGCCCGCCAGCAAGATTGCCAAGGAGTCCGTCGAAACCGGCCGCACCGTGCGCGAACTCTGCGCGGAACGCCTCGAGGAGCTCGGCATCAGCGCCGAACAACTCGCCGAAGCCCTCGACCCCGGCACTATGGCTGGCGAGTAGGAGCGATTTTTTCTACTCATCGAACAACTACCCTTTCCAACAACTCTGCCTCCTCCGAGGCAGAGTTTTTTTGTGAATTTTTGCCTCACAAAGGAGGCCTTGGTCTTCGACGTTGAGGGGGACTCCACTTCGAACTTTCCAATCGTCTTCCCCAGCAACGACACTCTCGACCTGAGCCCGTTCCTGAAAGAACACTTCGAGGAGCGCTATGGCAAACATTCAAAACTGCCTGCAGATGAATGATTCCCTTCCGAGCGATAGGTTTCTGTCGAAGTCCTCATCACGCCGCCACCTCAAACATCTCGCAAATCCAGTCTGAGTTGGTAGAAAAAGTGGTGCTCAGAATTCACCGAACATCTTCCTGGTTCTGCGTCCTCGCCATCTGTCTTTGTCTCCCCCGACTGCTGGCGAATACTGGCAGCATTCAGGGTCAGGTCCCTCTTCCCGAGACCGACGAAGCAGCCATTCCGGTTGAGAAATATCGTGGAAAAATTTCCGGGCAAGTGGCCACCGCCCCTCCCCTGGTAGCGGCTGTTTGGTTGGAGGCTCCGCACCTCTCCGCACCCGCCAAACCGCCCGTGGTCACCCTTCCGCAAACGAATTATCAGTTCGTGCGTTCCCTCATCGTCATTCCGACTGGCACCACCGTCTTGTTCCCCAACAACGATTCCGACTACCACAACATCTACTCGCTTTCGCGTCCCAAACGCTTCGACTTGGGTCGCTACAAAAAGAGCGAAAACCCAGCGCCCACCGTACTATTCGACAAGGCAGGCTTCCTCGATCTTCATTGCGAAATCCACGATCACATGAGAGCCCGCATCCGCGTCGTTGATTCCCCTTACTTCGGCACCACGGATGCCAAAGGCCAATTTACCCTCACTAACATTCCGCCCGGCACCTACACGCTGCACGCTCAACTCGATCGAAAGACCACTTGGAAACAAACTATCGTAGTGCAAAAGAAAGCGACCACTCGAATCACTTTTCCCAAGTCATGAACAAGCGTCTGGCCATCCTCCTCCCTTTGCTTCTTCCGGGCCTCTCCTTCGCCCGCGATTGGGAATTCAGCGGCAGCATCGAGAACACCCTCTGGCTGTCCAATGAGATTCCGCCTGCCTTTCTCGAGTTCGATGAAGGCTACCTCTACGACCCCAGCCTCTCGCTCAGTCTCGACTATCAGCCCGACCCGCGATTCTATCTCCATGCCACCGCGACCTACGACCAAGGCTTCGACCCCGGCACCAAGACTGATGGAGAGCTTCGCCTGGACGCCCTCATCCTTCGCTATCAACCTTTTGGGGACAACACCCTCAATCTGCAAGCGGGTAAGTTCCCCACCTTCGTTGGCAACTGGACTCCGAACCACAATTACTACGACGACCCCTTTCTCCTCGCCTCTCTACCCTACGCCGCAAACAACGGGATCAATACGCAGAACCCAAACGACCAGTCCCCCTCCGCCATCGAGGCGCGAGCCAGTGCGGACACTCCCAACATCCATCGGGCCAAAGAAAACTGGTCCTCCCTCATCTGGGGGCCAGCCTATTCCAATGGCTTTGCCGCCTTCGGGAGCACCGAACACTGGGACTATGCGTTCGAAGTGAAAAACACTGCGCTGGGCTCCAATCCCGACGAGTGGCACTTGGGCGAAGGTGATTTTGCGGAGCCCACATTTTCCGGCCGAATTGGTTACCGCCCCGACGCCGCCTGGGCCTTCGGACTTTCCGGCAGCTACGGTCCCTATCTGGATGCGGATGCGAGTGACAAGTGGGCCCCCGGAATCAGCCGCGACGATTTCTATCAGACCCTCATCGGCCTCGATGCCCGCTGGGCGCATCACGACTGGATTCTCTCGGGAGAAGCGTTCTACGCAAACTACGACGCGCTCGGTGAAGACCTGCAGAGCTTCAGCTACTACCTGCAAGCACGCTACAAAGCCGCCCCGGGATTCTGGTTGGCGGGACGCTTCGGGCAAACTTTCAGCAACGAAGTCACGGTCCCCTCAGGAAGCGAAAAACCATGGTCGCCAGACCTATTGAGAGCCGAGCTGGCAGCGGGTTGGCGCATCACCCCGGACCTCCTCCTAAAAGGCCAATACGCCTACACCCTCGTGACGAACAACCTGAGTTACCCAAACAAAAACCTCTTCGCCCTCTCCCTCGGCTACCGCTTCTAAAGCCTTTCGGAGCGCGGGTACGAGGCACGAGCTCCCGCTTTCCAAGACAAACCCCCTCCTACCCCAAGAGGAGCGCCAGCCACCACCCTCCCCCTGCCCGCGCAGGGTCCCTTCAACGCCGGGCCCAAACTCGGTGGCGCAGGCACCAATCCCCTTCTCCAGTCCTTTATCAATTCCGACAAAGCCTGGTATCAGGACGCGCGCCAAGCCTACCACGGCAACGACCTCATCGGCGCTGACGGGCAGATCTCCAAACTCGATTGGTCCCTCGCCTACACCTCATACCAGTGGAGCAACTGGACCGCCAACAACCCCGGCACGCCCTTCACCCCCGACCACGAAGTCTACCCCTACGCCGACGGGAAAACTCTTGTCGAAATCTCCTGCGACGACAACGAGGCCTGGACCGGAGTCGAGCCCGCTCTCGCCTCCCTTGGTGCCACCAACATCTCGCACCACGACAGCGTCATCAGCGCCTGGGTCCCCATCGATCAACTCGGTCCCGCCTCTCTGCTCGACGGCATCACCTTCATTCGTCCAGCCTACCGCGAGAACCGTTCCGGCCTCACTTCTTCGCAAGGAGACTTGGCCATTCAAGCCGACCTCGCTCGCGCCGTCGCCCCGGGATTCACTGGTCAAGGCATCACCATCGGAACTCTTTCCGATAGCTTCGCCACCGCCCCCACACCCTCGACCACCGCTTCTGAAGACATCTCTAACAACGACCTTCCTGATGGCATTGAAGTCCTCAGCGAGTTCGCCCAGCCCGCCACGGACGAAGGACGGGCGATGATGCAGATCATCCACGATCTGGCCCCCGGGGCAGAACAAAAATTCTTCACGGCCTTCAATGGACAAGCCGCCTTCGCCAATGGCATCCGCTCCCTCGCCGCTGCCGGCTGCGACATCATCGTCGACGACGTCTTCTTCTTCGCCGAACCCTTTTTTCAAAACGGCCTCATCGCCCAAGCCGTTAACGAAGTCTCTGCCGCGGGAAAACCCTACTTCAGCGCGGCTGGCAATTCCGGCCGGCAATCTTACGAATCGGAGTTCCGCTTCGCCGACGGATTCACCGGGCTCAGCGGTGGCCCTCTCCACGACTTCGATCCCGGTCCCGCGACCGACGCCTTTCAAAGCTTCACCATCCCCGTCGGTTCGGCCGTCACCTTCGTGCTGCAATGGGACGAGCCCTTCTTCAGCGTTTCGGGTGCTCCGGGTTGTCAGTCCGATATCGACATCTTCCTCACCGGCAGCGGTGACGGTCAGTTCAATGTCCTCACCGGAGCCTTCTCCCGCAATGTCAATGGTGACGCGGTCGACATCTTCACCTTTACCAACAATGGAACCATCGACATCGACGGACAGCCCGGACCCGATACCGAGTTCAATCTCGCCATCGAAGGTCTCGCCGGAACCCCTCCGAATCTCATGAAAATCCTCTACATCAACCGGGGCAATTTTTCCGTCAATGAGTTCGATACCCAGAGCAGCACCCTCGTTGGTCACGCCAACGCGCAGCACGCCATCGCAGTCGCCGCCGCGCCCTTCTTCCAGACTCCGCCTTTCGGATCCGCCATCCCCCAGCTCGAGTCCTTTTCCTCTCCCGGCGGCAGTGCGCTACTTTTCAACGACGACGGCACCCGCTTCGTCGAACCCCTCGAAACCGCCCAACCGCGCATCACCTCCGCCGACGGGGGCAACACCACGTTCTTCGGGCAAGTCATCAATGATGGCGACAGCTTCCCGAACTTTTTCGGCACCTCCGCCGCCGCTCCCCATGCCGCCGCGGTTGCAGCCTTGATGTTAGAAAGCGCCGGTGGCCCCGATTCTCTCACCCCAGCCCAACTCCTTACCCTCCTTCAACAAACGGCAATCGACATGGAGACACCGGGATTCGACTCCGGGTCTGGCGCGGGTCTTATCGATGCCCAGTCCGCGCTCAGACGCATCGGTGAAAGCTTGTTCGGCGACCCCCTCCTCGCCGATATCTTCATGGACGAGGACAACCAAAGCTGGCTCAACCCCAACGTCTGGGACAACGACAACGCACCCTCCCCCGAGTTCGACTACGTGCTCGCCACCGTGGGCAACAACATCATGCGTAGCTCCCCGCAAAACCAAATTGCCGCCGGCACCGCCGACTTTCCCGGCAACTCCCTGACCGTCCCCTCCGGCACCCGCTTCTTGCTCAAGCAGCAAAGCCAAACCGCCTCCATCAACTCCGGTCAAGGCGAACTCATTCTCGATGGCGGACAAGTGAGCTTCGGTCCCAACGCAAACGGCAGTCCCGTCCTTGACCTCAACGATTTCCATGTGACCGCCACCTCCGGAAACAGTCTCGGAATCGCATCCAGCATTCGCAACAACACCGCAACCGTGAACGGCCGACTCACCGGACCAGGAGACCTTTTAATTCTTCTCGAAGACGGCGGTTCGTCCCTCACCTCAAACGGCGTTGTTGCCTTCGCGGAAGTGGATGAGAAAGGCTACACTGGTAAGCTCACCGTCCAGGGACGGGGCTCGTCGGGCAACGCCATCCTCGACTTCAATTCCGATGTCGATTTCACCGGAGGAGCTGCCCTGGAACTCATTGGAAAAGGAACGCTCAAAGTCGACCAAGCGCTCACCTTTCAAGCCAGCAAGCTCAGTGATCCCGTCAATGGCACCGTCCCTCCCGGAGTCTATTCCGGGGTCGAACTCGAGGCCCTGGGCGCAAACTATCTCAATGCCGGCGGAACCCTAACTGTCCTCCCCGAGCCCTCGCTGGAAGGTTTCGAGTTCATCAAAACGGACGAAGCGATTACCCAAGTCAATATTGCCTTCAGCAATCTCCAACCGGGTCTCACCTACGATCTTTACCGTAGTACTGACCTGGTCACCTTCGACACCCTGGTCGATACCGCTACTACGGAAGTGCCGGCCTTCACCTTCATCGACACGCAGTCCCCGCCCGCGAAAGCCTTCTATCGGCTGTCCTCACGAGAGGAGCCCGAACCCAACTAACCCTTTCCTCGAGCAATCCACAAAAGGCCTCCCGAGCAATCGGGAGGCCTTTTTTACATCCCTTCGGTCCACCTTCTTGATTCCGCAGGGGCCTATATACTTACCGCAGCAACCTATCACAAAGAACATCTCTTCCACGGAGAAGAACGGCTCAAAGCCTTGCAGGCCGGCTTGCTCAAATACGCAGAGCAATACGAATGGAGCTTGCAAGCCTGGGCCGTCTTCCCCAATCACTATCACTTTATCGGATCTTCTCCGAAAGGAAACGCCGAAAACCTCACTCGGTTCCTTTGCAAGTTTCACAGTCACTCGGCCCTTTGGGTTAACCGACTTGATCAATCAAAAGGCCGGCAAGTCTGGCACAACTTTTGGGACAATCATCTCACCTTTGAGAACAGCTATTACGCCCGTCTCAACTACATTCACCAAAACGCAGTCAAACACGGACTGGTCCAAGTCGCCGACCAATATCCGTGGTGCAGCGCCCGGTGGTTTCAACGCCAGGCCACCCGCGCCCAAGTCCAAAAAATCTATCGCTTCCCCACCGACCGCCTCAACATCGAAGACGACTACGGCGATTTCCACGATATCGGAGCGCGGTAGCGAGGCACGAGCTCCCGCTTTCCCGGGCAAACCTACTCTCACCTCAAAGGGTGCGCTAGCTCCGCCCCCTTTCCCGAAAAGCCACCCCACAAATCCTTACCAACCAAAAAAACGAAGCTATCGCTTCTCGCCTCCCACCCTCAACCCACTTACTCAAAAAGCGGGAGCTCGTGCCTCGCTCCCGCACTCCGAAGAAAATCAGCCTTTAGGGACAACTTGCAGTCGGTAGAACGCCCGTTCAGCGGGAGGATTCGTATCAGTGAAAACATCGGAGGATTCGCTTGGACTACCGCTATCCACAACCGTGAAGTCGCTCTCCAACTCAGTGGTTCGCATGAGCTGATAGCTCGCATCGGTTCTCAAATTTCCAAAAGTGATCTGCACCTCACTGAGAACACCCTCTTCCTCAACGGGTACTATCTTATCGAAGACAGGAGGAGCTTCCACAAAGACGAGATTGTCCATCGAGAAATCACAGAAGCTGATGAACGGATCCGAAAACAGCACGTCTTCAAAGGGAGCCAACCCCACGAATCCGATGAACCCCGAGGTATTGTGCTTCCCGATCGGCTTTAAAGAAATATCCGCGAAGGTCACGTGTGTTTGGTCACCCGCATGCCGATAATCCATCCCCCAAGCCACCACCGGAAAGGGAAAGCTCATGCGAGCACTCTGAACCGGGTTTCCATCAAGCCTCACTTGGAAAAACTCAGTGCCATCAATCGCACTGGCCCCCGTTCCTGGTCGAATCCCTCCGCTTGTATCGAAAAGCTCGAAGGTCAGATCACCAACTTGGGTCGCGGTATCGGAAAGGAAATTGCCTGTCTGAATCTCGTTGAAGTCTTCAGAATAAATCCCTCCAAGATTCGCCACCGCCTCCATCCAAGCTTCTCGGTCGGTGAAAACCTGGGTCTCGGCACAGAGGAATGAGCTGCAGGAAAGGGCTGTTGCCACTGAAATCCATGAAAATGGGAACTGATATTTGTAGTTAGAAGTCATTTGAAAAATCGGGTTCACCAAAGAATCCGAAGTCGCCACCCCAAGGTTGCAATTTATTCTCTCAATCATCGAAGCGCGGGTGCGAGGCACGAGTTCCCGCTTTCCAGAGCAAACCTCAACCCGCCCTAAAAGGAGCGCTAGCGCCGCCCCCGTTCCCACGGCAGTCCCTCCTTTCTCCCCATCCACCCACTGACCTGAAGCTATCGCTTCTCACCTCCCAACCTCAACCCACCACAGAAAAGCGGAAGCTATCGCATCCGCGCTCCACATTGCCTCTAGTTACTTCCCTACAATTTCATCCTTCCAAGCGCCTCTCTCAGCACCTGCAAATCCCAGTCCGCAACTCGATAGTCGTTGGTGAGAACCACTACGCGCTGACTTTTCTCCAGAGCAAACACCTGCAGAGCCTCCCGCCCATCAGGCAAAATCAAATTCCAATCCTGATAGACAATCTTTCCGCCCTCTTCGCCCTGCGTCCCCGTGTCGAGTTCCCCCCTCCACTCTTCCGCTTGCTCGAAATCACCCGCAATCCACCGCTCCAAGAACTTCCCTCCGTCCTCATCCGAAACCTCCACAACCCAATCTCCATCGGCCAACACCATTCGCACTTTCGTCCCTGGCACCCGGTCCAACTCACGAGCTTGCAAAACCTCTCCCGCCTCCGAAACCGAAACCACTTCCAGCGCTCCGGGAACCTGGATCAAGAGCTCCGAGTCACCCAACCACCAGGCATCGGTCGGCGCATCAATTCGCTGATTCTCCACTTCGTAAAAACCTGCCGCCTGCCGCTCGTCAACGGACCAAATTTGCACCCCTACCGCACTCGTGGTTGCTAGAAACCGCTCGTTTGGAGAAAGACTTCCCCCATAAAGACCCGCTTCCACGGGCGAAAGATATTGCTTCTCCCAAAACGCAAAGCCCACCGGTGGAGCTAAATTCCGATCCGGCGAAACCGAAGCGAGAAGCAACTCCCCATTCACCGAAAACCAGTCCGCCCGGTCCTCCTCATAAACCACCTGCAGCACCTCGGCTTGCTTTCCAAAGCGAATCTCCTCGGGCCAATCTTGCAAAGGGATGGACACAAACACTTTTCTACGATGGGTATCGTAGACAGCCAGCTCCATTCGCTCTCCCCTCACCATGGCCAGAAAGCGCCCGTCCTCCGACCACGCTGGCGAACACCGTAAGACACCTCCCGGCAACTCCCAATCCCCAGCCACGAGAAGCCCACCCTCGACTTCTTCCACCCTTGGAAAAGCTCTCTCCTCGCCAATCGCCACCTTCCCCTTACCCACATCCCAGTAGGCCAAGGTCGCGACCGCTTCATCCCGAATCCGCTCCGAATCCTGAATTTCTTTCGCTTCCGAAAGTAACCCCAAAGCACGCTCACGGAATCCCGGCTCACGCAAAAGCCTCTCCGCCCGGGCTTGCTCGATGAGTGACTCGTGCAACAACTGACCCCGCCGTTGATAGTTATCTAACAATAGAATGGACCCAACAACGGCCATGAGCACCAGAAGCGCCGCCAGAACAGCAGGCAAAGGATGGCGGCGTGACCAGCGCCAAGCCTTCTCAGGCAGAGTCGCGGGGCGTGCCAGAATCTCACGCCCGTCGAGCCAACGCTTCAAGTCCTCTACGAAAGCGGCCACGCTGACATAGCGCTCATCCGGATTTTTCGCCAAAGCCTTGGCGCAGATGACTTCCAAATCACGACCGGCCTCGGGACGGAAGCGACGGACGGGGAGCACCTCTTCATCCACAACCGCCCGCAACTGCGCCGCAAGGTTTTCCGCGCCCTCATGGGGACGCCGACCCGTGAGACACTCGAACAGAACGGCCCCCAAGCCATACTGATCGGCGGCCACGCTTCCCCGTGCCAGCTGACCGGACGCCACCTCGGGGGCCAGGTAATTCGGCGTCCCGACCAAGGCCTCGGTTCGGGTCAGAGCACCATCTCCCGCAACGTCCATGCGAGCGACGCCGAAGTCGCCGACGTAGATTTTTCCTTCCCGATCAAAGAGGAGATTGCCGGGCTTCAGATCGCGATGAAGCACCCCTTGCTGATGCGCAAAGTGGACCGCTTCCCCCGCGTCAATCAACCATCGCACCGCGTCCCGCACCTCGGGCAAGCCCGTGCGGAGCTTGTCCTGCAGGGTGCCACCGCGCGCAAGTTTCATCACCAAAAAGGCGAACCCATCCCACTCTCCCACCTGATAGACGGGTAGAATACCGGGATGATCGAGCGCCGCCATGGCCCGACCCTCGCGCTGAAAACGCTCCTGAACTTCCGCGTCCTCGGCGAACTTCGGCAACACCACCTTCAGAGCCACCTCACGTTCGGGGCGCAGCTGGCGGGCCTGATAGACAGCCGCCATGCCACCACGCGCCAACTCTCTAACTACCTCGTAGCCCGGAGGAGCAAAGCCCTGTTCCTCGAGCGCCTCCTCAAAGGCCCCCAGCATCATTCTCCGTCTGGATTCCGCATCAGCCATGGTCCTTTGCCGGCCGTCGCATCATGACATCGCGGAGCAATGCCAGCTCTTCATCAATCTCGTGGGGAGCGCTCACGGTCAAGGCCACCTCGCGGCGAAGATGCTCACGGAACTTGGCGCGCATGCGCGAGACCTCGGACTTCACGCCCCCTTCACCCATTCCGAGAAGCTGGCCCAAATCGGCATAATTCCGCATCTCACCTTCTCCTGTTAGAAAAACCTGCAGAGACTCCCACCCTTCTTCACCCCGCTTTTTCTTCACTTCCTCTCCCGTCGCAAGAACCGCGGCATCGAACAGAGTTTCCGCCCACGCGAGGTCGAAACGCAGGGCATCATCCTCATAACTGCTGGAGTCCTCCCGCAGCTCCACGCGCTCCAATTGCCCACCCCGTTTGGCCGCCATCGTTCTACGCGCATCGTCGGCTAGAAAATTGCGCAGGGCGTTGAGGAGAAAGGTCCGGAACTTGCCCCGCTCGCGATCCGCCCGGCGGAAAAAGCCTCCTTCCATCAGGGAGAGAAAAAAATCCTGAGTCAAATCCTCCACCCGCTCAGACGGCACTCCCCGCGCCCGCATGACTGAAGAAATGGGCGTCCAATAGCGTTCGAACAGTTTCCCGAGAGCCGCTTTTTCGGACTCCCCACCATTGAGGGTCGCCTCTGCCAAAATGGTCCAACTGGTCTCGGGAAAGGTCATCGTGCGTTCCTGCCAACAGCTTGCCGAAAACTTGCGCCGAATGCCATCGCGAAAGCAAGCCAGCCTTTCTACTGAAGCATCCGCGCTCCCCATTCTCGTCCTTTCGGAGTGCGGGTGCGAGGCACGAGCCCCCGCGCTCCGAAAAAGTTGCAACCTCTTACGCGAGAATCCGGAACCTTATGGGGGCCGCCGAATCTTAAGCATTCGAGCCCCGCTCAACCAACCGTATCAAAAATGAAAATCACACGAAACCACCTCGCCATCGTCTCCCTCCTCGCTTCGGGAACTCTCGCTCACGGAGCCATCGTCTTTTCCCAAATCGATCTCGTGAACAACACCATCACCCTGACCAACACGGGAGCTTCGGCAGTCGACCTCGGGGGCTGGCGATTTTGTTCGCACGACATCGACAGCGTGCGGGTCTACTCGTCGTCGAGCCAGTTCAATGGCATCTCCATCCTCAGTAATGAAAGCTATGTCGTTGATACCACCGACATTCCCTTCGCAGGACTGCTCGGGGGCAATACCCTCTCGGTTGGACTTTATAACGACCTCGATGGCAGCCTATCCTTCGGCTCGGCCAACGATCTCTCGGCCTTCATTCAATTCGCCCCCGAGGGAACCACCGAGGTTGGAAACGCCGAATTCCGCACCCACACCGCCGTCGAAGCCGGTCTCTGGGACGCCAATGGTAGCTTTGTGCAAGTCGGAGCCGACGACACCCTCATCCAACTCAACGACCTCAACTCCTCTATCGGTTCAACGAGCTTCTCCGCGATCCCCGAACCTAGTGCCGCCCTTCTCGCTGGCTTCGCCGGACTGCTGGCACTCGGTCATCGTCGTCGCCCGGCCTAACAGAAAGCCCTCTCCCCCGAAAACCATGACAGGCCCACCTTCCTCACGGGAGGTGGGCTTTTTGATTGAGTTCAGAGGAGACAGGTGTTCCTTTTCCTGCGGAGTTTGGGGCTGGGACCTCACTCTTCGGACATCCTGTTTTCATGAACATCCTCGACACCGCACGCTCGCAATTGAACGCCGACTCCTTGTCGGGAATGGCTGATTTTCTTGGCATCGATTCCTCGGTCCTACCACAACTCATTAACGAATCCCTGCCGGCTCTGCTGGCGATTTTTCAAAAAGCCTCCGCCGAACCGACCAAGGCCGTCCTCATCGACCAGTTCCTCACCCAGACTGACAACAGTATTCTGGAACAACCCAACGAAGCCCTGGCGCAATATGGTCCCGATTTGATGAAGGGTGGAAAGTCCGGTTTGGCGCGACTCCTCGGCCCCCAACTCACCGACTACATCGCTCCCTTGGCCAAGTCGACCGGCTTGGGCGAAGGCAAAGTGGCATCCGCTCTGGGAACACTCGCTCCCTTCGTCATCGCCCTGATAGGTCAGGAGACCAGCAATGCGGAAGGACTGCAGGCCCTTCTACTCGATCAGGAAATCGCCGCCCCCGTCCCCGAGGCGAAAGTCGCGGTGCGGGAGAAGGCTCCCGAGAAGTCCTACCTCCCTGATCCGACCAAGAAGAAAGAGCGCCGACCCTTCCCCAAGCGCAAGACCATCCTGCTCGTTCTGGTCCTTTCTCTGGTCGCAGCCCTTCTCTTTTGGTTGGTGAGCACGGGGGTGATTCCTCTCCCCACCAGCGTGGAACCCACACCCGAGACCACCCTCCCCGTTCCCACTCCAGCTGCTCAATCTCCGTGAAAATCAGTCCCGCCGACGCTCCTTGGAGCGAGGTTTCACACAACGTGGCCATTCGCAAACAAGTCTTTGTGAGCAATGGCGAGGTGCCGAACATCACCCAATTCGCGCGCTCGGTCTTCGCACCTGGCCAAGTGGCGCCCGGTCACAGTCATGAAGATATGTGGGAAGTCTTTTTGGTGACCAGTGGGGTCCTAACGGTTGAGGTGGATGGCGCCGTCCATCGACTCGAGGCAGGCGCCTCCATCACCCTCGCTCCGAAGGAAGTTCATGAGCTCCGCAACGAAGGTCCCGAAGAACTGCATTTGACCTACTTCGGAATCCTGAGTTCCGATTGATAGACAAAATCCTGTTCCACAAACGGTCTGAGGGAAGCGTTTTTATGAAGCCCTCACCCTCCACCCTCATCGGTCTCCTGCTTTTGGGGGGTGCGGCGATTCTCTTTTTCAACCAGCAAAGTGATCGCGAGAACAAGCAGCGCGAGTTCGGTTCGACAGCCCGGCCCGAATCACCCGAGGGGAAAATCAGGCCAAAAGTCTTTCCCGAAGGGCCACCCGAGCACCGGTATCGAGCCGCTCATTCCTGGGTTGTGGAAAGTCAGAAAAACACCGACCGTCAACGTCTGGCGAACTTTCAGGCAGTCCGGCTGGTCCTCCTCGGCATCCAGAAAGAGACCCCCGAATGGGAGCCCGAGCGCATCGCCTTTCGCATGAGACAAACGAACGACTGGATCCAGAGGTTGCAGGAGAGAGAGATTCAGAAAGCTCTTTCCGAGAACGCACACTTGCCGAGAGCGGAAAAATGAGACAAAAGCGCGCCATGTTTGAAGGCACCTACACCGCGCTCATCACCCCCTTTCGCAATGACACCGTCGATTACGATGCTTTCCGTGCTCTCATCGATCGTCAGGCTGAAGCTGGAATGACCGGCATCGTTCCCGTCGGCACCACCGGCGAGTCCCCCACCGTCACGACCGAAGAGCATCTCGAAATCATTCGCGTCGCCGTAGAGCACACTGCTGGTCGCATGCAAGTCGTCGCCGGCACCGGAGCCAATGCGACCGCCGAGGCCATCCACTTGACCAAAGCTGCCGAGGAAATGGGGGCCGATTCTTCCCTGCAGGTCTGCCCTTATTACAACAAGCCCTCTCAGGAAGGCCTTTACCAGCACTACAAGGCCGTAGCCGATGCCACCAAGCTGCCCATCATGCTCTACTCCGTGCCCGGCCGCTCAACGGTATCCATCGCACCCGAGACTGCTGCTCGCCTCGCCAACGATTGCCCCAACATTCTCTCGCTGAAAGAAGCCGGTGGTTCGGTAGACCGGATCAACCAACTGGTGCAGGCCGTGCCGGAAGGCTTTGAGCTTCTTTCCGGCGATGATCCGCTAACCGTTCCCTTCATGTCCTGCGGCGCAACCGGCCTGGTATCAGTCGCGGGCAACATCATCCCCGACGTGATGGTTCGGCTCGTTAACGCCTGTCTCTCTGGCGATTATGCTGAGGCTCTCGCGATGCAGAAGAAGTATTACCCCCTCTTCAACGCCCTCATGTCCCTCGACACCAACCCCGTGCCCATCAAGAGCGCGGCCGTGATGATGGGTCACTGCGCGGACGAGTTCCGTCTGCCTCTGGTGGGCTTGAACGAGAAAAAGTCCGCCCAGCTGAAGGCCGTGCTCGAGGAGTTCGAACTGCTTTAGTCCGGAACTTTTTCCGCTAGGACCCGAAAGAAAAGAGGCTCTTCACTCGAGCTCGGCGCAACGGTGGCGAAAGAGAGTTTCCACCGGTCGCCGAGATCAGTTTGTTCCGCGATTTCGGGCACTTCGAAACCGTCGTCTGTGGTCCAAAAGGAATCCCAAGATTCCAAATCGCGTGAAGTCTGCACTTGATAGCGGAAGCCCGGGGTCGTCTTGAGATGCTCGAAGGAAAAGCGGGCTGATTCAGGAGCGGACTCTTCTACCTCCAACTGAAAGTCGAGGACAGAGACCTCGAGAGAAACCAAGGCCTCATTCCCGTCCAAGTCGACGAGGTCGAAACTGAGAGTGGCGGTTCCCGCTTCCCCGGCGATGAGCTCCAAAGTCTCACCCGACAAGCTGGCTGAGATCGGTCCGTTGGTGTCGACTAGGGTTGCAGAAACGGGGCTGATTCGACTCACCGATTCAATTTGTACCAGGTCCGTCGAGGGGTCGGGGGATGAGCCACTCGGGTTTACCAGAGTCGGCCAATCATTGAGAGTGGTCGCTGATCCATTGATCGAAAGAGGGTAGTTGCCAGTTGGCTTTGCCTGCAGGACATCCAGCACAGGCAAGGTCAAGTCGCTTGCCCTACCGAAGACCGAGAAGCCACCCGAGTTGCTCGGACTATCCAGCGCGGTGCGGTTATCAATCGTATTGAAGAACCACTGACTGGTCGCGCTATTGGGGTCGGAGGTCTTGGCCGGAGCAATGGTCCCTCTCAAGTTCGGAAGCCCCGGCTCATTGGCGATGGGCGAATAGAGGTCCAAGGTCGAATAGGCATCTGAGGCTCCCTCCGGATCGGGCTTGAGAAAGCCTGCTTGCACGATACTCAATCCCGTCGCCACCGAGCGGTGAAAGATGACATCGGTGTAAGCTCCATCATCAACATAGCGCAAAAAGTTGGCGACCGTATTGGGTGCGGCCTGCGGATAAAGAACCACATCCACCGTGCCCGCATTCGTAACAACTCTTGCCGCACTTTCGGTATCGAAGTCCTCAAACAAGTCGCTGAAGGAAAAAGTGGTTTTGGTCTGCGAAGTCACCAGAACCAAATCATCACGCAAAGAAGGACCTGAGGAAGATGGGACAAACCGAAAAGTCACAAAGCTACTCGCGACCGAGTTCTCGTCATCCACTTTGCGAAGCGCGCGAAAAACTCCCACTTGAGTCGGCGTTCCGGAAATCACCCCCGTGGTCGAGTCGATGGACAAGCCTTCGGGCAATTCTTCCGCGCTGAAAGTCAATTCGCCAGTCTGATCCGGCGCACGTGAGATGGACGGAGCAGCAACTGTGATTGGAGTGCCCACCGGACCACCCCCGAAGACTCCCGCAGCCATCGCTACCGTGGTTGGCAGAGTGACGGAGACAGGCGCAGAAAACTCCGAATGGTCGTCGTCAGGTGAGAGGCTGCGAATCCGAAAGTAGAGAGTCCCTCCACCACCGGTGAAAGTGGTACGGGTCTGATTTGGAAGGGTCGTGGTGATGACAGTCCAGTCATCGACTCCATTGACGCTATATTCGATCTCGAATCCACTCTCGCCCTCCGAGACATCGTTCCAGATCAATTCGATGGATGCGCTTGAGGTAAAGGGCGCAGCCGTTCTCAGTTCAGTCGGCTCGGGCAAAGCTGCTTCCGCAGCCATTCCCATCATCGATAAAGCAGCAACAATGTTTCGCATCCTGAGACGATCAAAGCCTCTCAAGAACGAAAAACAATCTGAAACTGGTCTTCGCTGGGACACTGACCCACGAAAAAGGGGACACGTATCGCATCCCCTTTTCAGAAAATTCAAATGGTCGCTGCGTAGCCTACCCTCGGCCCTTCTTTTTGAGTGCAAGCTGAGCCATTGCCGAAGCAATCACCTTCTGCTGGGCAGCCACTTCTTCCGCTTCTTCAGGGTCGATCTCGGCGAGGGTCTTGTGGGCGCGCTCCATGGCGGCTTCCACTTTGGCCTCGTCAATTTCGTCCTGCTCGAAAGCGACGTCAGTTAGAACGGTGACCTTCTCTTGGGTGACCTCGGCGAAACCGTGGCCCACCGCGAGCTCGACAACTTTGCCATCTTTCGAGTAGCGCAGTTCACCGGCATCCATAGCGGTGACGAGAGCTGCGTGCATCGAAAGAATTCCCATCTCACCGTCCGCGCCGGGCAGATAGACATTGTCGACATCGTCGGAAAATACTTTCCGCTCGGGAGTCACGATATTGAGATGAAAGGCCATAGCTGTTGCTTAAAAAGTGAGTGGGTGAATTACGCTTTCTCGACGGAGTCGATGCCAGCCTTCATGTAGAAGTTACCTTCAGGAACGCTGTCGTGCTTGCCGTCCAGAATCTCGGCAAATCCTTTCACGGTGTCTTCGATGGAGCAAAGAACGCCGGGAACGTTGGTGAAAATCTCCGCAACGTGGAAAGGCTGGGTGAGGAAACGCTGAATCTTACGAGCACGGAATACGCTCAACTTATCTTCGTCGGAGAGCTCATCCATACCAAGAATGGCAATGATGTCCTGCAAGTCCTTGTAGCGCTGGAGAACGGTCTGAACTCCCCGAGCCACGCGGTAGTGCTCTTCACCCACAATCTCGGGCGCAAGCGCTTTCGAAGTCGAAGCAAGAGGGTCAACCGCAGGGAAAAGAGCCTGCTCCGCAAGGGAACGCTCAAGAACAACCGTCGCGTCCAAGTGGGCGAAGGTGTTGGCGGGAGCGGGGTCAGTCAAGTCATCCGCAGGAACGTAAACGGCCTGAATGGAAGTAATCGAACCCTTGTTGGTGGAAGTGATTCGCTCCTGAAGTCCGGCCATCTCTTCGGAAAGAGTGGGCTGGTAACCTACCGCGGAAGGAGTCCGGCCAAGAAGGGCGGATACCTCGGAACCGGCCTGGGAGAAACGGAAAATGTTATCAACGAAGAGAAGAACGTCCTGTCCAGCTTCGTCACGGAAGTGCTCCGCCATGGTAAGCGCGGAAAGAGCGACACGGAGACGGGCTCCTGGAGGCTCGTTCATCTGGCCATAACAAAGTGCCACCTTGGAACCATCCGCGAGAACGGGAGTTCCGTCTGCGTTCAATTTGGGGTGACCTTTTTCGTCTTTTTCAGTGGCGATAACGCCAGACTCAATCATCTCCCAGTAAAGGTCGTTACCCTCACGAGTCCGCTCACCCACACCTGCGAAAACGGAGTAACCACCGTGTGCTTTCGCAATGTTGTTGATGAGCTCCATGATGACAACGGTCTTACCAACACCCGCACCACCGAACATACCGCCCTTACCACCCTTGAGCAGTGGGCAGATGAGGTCGATGACTTTGATACCGGTAGGAAGAACTTCCGTGGTAGCGGACTGGTCTGTCAGCTCGGGAGCCGGACGGTGAATGGGAGACTTGGTGTCAGGCTCGGGAAGAGGAACGTTCTCGTCCACCAGGTCGCCGGTCACGTTGAAGATACGTCCCAGTACTTGCTTACCAACAGGAACCGCGATGGGCTTGCCGGTGTCAGACAAAGTCATGCCGCGCTTCAAGCCGTCAGTTGCGCTCATGGCAACTGCCCGGACCCAGCCGTCACCGAGGTGCTGCTGAACTTCCAATGTCAAAGTGGTGTCCACGCCTGCTGGCTGGAACTGCACCTCGAGGGCGTTGTTAATTTCAGGCAGCTTGCTAGCCTTTGAGAAGTCGGCGTCAACGACGGCGCCGATGACCTGGACGATGGTTCCTTGGTTGCTCATGGTTGGAGAGAGGTTTGTGTTATCCTTTAGAGGTAGTTGGGATTTTAGAAGGCGAAGTCAATGATCACTCCATGGCCTTCATGGCGGTAGTGATCTCGAGAAGCTCGGCGGTAATCGCGGCTTGGCGTGCTTTGTTGTATTGGAGGGTCAGCTCCTTGGTCATCTTCTTCGCGTTGTCGGTCGCCGCTTTCATGGCAACCATCCGCGCGGAGTGCTCGGAAGCACGCGATTCGATGATCATCTGATAGACTTGGAAATTGATGTAGAGGGGAAGAAGAGTATCGAGAACATCTTCCGAGGAAGGCTCGAAGAGGTAATCCTTACCCAAGGCGGCAGCGTGGTCGGTCTCCTTGACTTCATTGCCAACTCCTTCGTAGTCCTGCTTCTCACCCACGGTATCCGCATCGATTGGCAGCAGTTGCACAACCGTTGGTTCCTGATTAAGGGTGGTGACGAAGTTGGTGAAAGCGACGGAAATCTTCCCATACTTGCCTTCCAAGAAGAGCTTGGTGAGGAGGGTCGCAATGGGACGGGCTTCCACGAAGGGAGCGGGGTCCGCGACTTCGAAGTCAGCGACGAGTTCGCCACCCGATTTCGCCAACTGCTCGCGGAGCTTGCGCCCAACGGTGACATACTCGGCATCGGATGAGGTCTGGGAACGAACTTTCTTGAGGAGGTTCGTATTGAGCGCTCCGCAAAGACCCTTGTCAGTGGAAATGACCAGGACCAATTCCTTGCCGCCGTCGCGCTTTTCGAGGAGGGCGTGTGCTTCCTCATCGACGTTCTCCTTCAAGTTTACCAGAACCTGATTGAGAAGATCGGCGTAGTCACGACCGGCAAGAGCCTGGTCCTGCGCCTTCTTCATCTTGGCCGCAGCCACCAGCTGCATTGCGCGGGTGATTTGTGCGGTGTTTTTGACCGACTTGATGCGTCGGCGGATGTCACGAAGGTTGGCCACTGTTTTTTAAATGGGTTGGGGTAATCGGGTGGTTGGGAAAGTTGCCTGGCAACTCTCCGCAACCGTTAAAGCTCTACTTCCAAGTGGACTTGAAGTCCTTCATTGCCTGGTCGACTTTTTCCTTGGCCTCTTTGTTCTTCTTGAGGTCAGGCTTCTCGTTCCGGATTTCGGCGAGAACGTCGGCCTTGCGAGTGGTGAAGAATTCACCCATCGCGTTCTGGCACTCCTTGATGCGCTCGACTTCGACGTCATCGAAGTAACCGTTCTGCATCGCGAAGAGATAGATACACTCCATCTCGATGGAGAGCGGGGTGTATTGGTTCTGCTTGAAGAGTTCCACAATCCGTCCACCACGCTCGAGCTTGGCCTTGGTGCCGGCATCGAGGTCGGAACCGAACTGGGCAAAGGCCTGAAGTTCGCGATACTGGGCGAGGTCGAGCTTCACAGTTCCCGCGACCGACTTAATGGTCTTGGTCTGTGCAGCGGAACCCACTCGGGATACGGAGAGACCAACGGAAATCGCAGGGCGAATACCTTGGTAGAACAAGTCGGTCTCGAGGAAAATCTGTCCGTCGGTGATGGAAATCACGTTGGTTGGAATGTAAGCCGATACGTCACCAGCCTGCGTCTCAATGATGGGCAGTGCGGTCAAAGAACCACCACCTGCGTTTTCGGAAAGACGGGCAGAGCGCTCAAGAAGGCGGCTGTGCAGGTAGAAAACGTCACCAGGATAGGCCTCACGACCGGAAGGACGGCGAAGAATGAGGGAAACCTGACGATAGGCAACCGCGTGCTTGGAAAGGTCATCGAAAACGATGAGGCAGTCTTTCCCCTGGTCCATGAGGTATTCCGCGATGGAACAACCGGCGTAAGGAGCAAGGAACTGCATCGCAGCAGGGTCGGATGCGGAAGCGGAAACGATAGTGGTGTATTCCATCGCACCCGCGTCTTCGAGAGTCTTGGCGATGCGGGAAACGTTGGAGAGCTTCTGGCCAATCGCAACGTAGATACAGTGAAGAGGCTTGAAGTCCTTCAACTCACCGCGCTCGGCAGCTTTGTTCTGCTGAGCCTGGGAAATGATGGTGTCCACGGCGATGGTGGTCTTACCAGTGGAACGGTCACCAATGATGAGCTCACGCTGACCGCGACCAATTGGAATCATGGCGTCGATGGACATGATACCGGTCTGGACGGGAACGGAAACGGACTTCCGCTTAATGATGCCGGGAGCAATCTTTTCGAGAGGGTATTCAGCAGCAGCGTCGATTGGGCCTTTGCCATCGATGGGTGCACCGAGAGCGTTCACCACGCGGCCGAGACAAGCTTCACCGACGGGAACGGAGAGGAGTTTGCCAGTAGTCTTACACTCCATGCCTTCAGTCACCTTGGCGTAGTCACCGAGGAGAACAACCCCGACTTCACCTTCCTCAAGGTTCATGGCGAGACCGGTCACGCCACCGGGGAATTCGATGGCTTCGTTCAGCATCACGTCGCTGAGACCTTCAACTTTTGCAACCCCGTCACCAGTTTCGCGGACGACGCCGACGTTGGTTTTTTCGACCCCGGCCGAAACTTGGGAAATGTGCGATTCGAGTTCTTGGAGAATGCTGCTCATCGGTTTGTTATTTGGAGATTGTGTTTACTGAAATGCCGTTTCGAGGCGTTTGATGCGGGCGGCCACCGAACCATCGATGACGTCATCGCCGACCCGGATCTTCATCCCGCCCATCAGGTCGGGGTTGGTCCGGAATTCAAAATTGAGGCCCTGTCCATATTGATTGGTCAGGGAGTCGCGCACGCGCTGTTCGGTGGCGGGGTCGAGGAAGCGAGCGCTTTCCACCACTACCCGCTTGCCATCTTCTTCGCGACGGACGAGACGGGAAAGACCCGCGAGAATACCACGATAGTCACGCGGCTTGTCCGCGACGATCTTCGCAATCACCGAGCGCATACGCTGCTCATCGAGGTGTCCCTCGGGAGAGCAAAGCCGGAAAATTCTCCGGGCGGCAGTCTGGGCGGATTTGGAAATCTTCATCGCGTTCGGTTCGGAAAGAAGGAAAGGAAATTAGTTGGGAAGGGTCGCCATGGACTCTTCGTTGATACGACGCTGGTCGTCATCGGTCAGGACTTTGCCAGCCACTTGGGAAGTCGCGGTGGTCACCAGCTTGCCGAATTCGGCCTTCAGCTCGTTCACCATTTGGGCGCGCTCGGCTTTGGCTGCCTCCTCGGCTTTGGCCAAAATGCTCTTCGCGGAAGCAATCGCCTTCTGCGCCTCTTGCTCGCTCAACTTGCTCGCGCTTTCGCGGGCTTCGTCAATCATGCGCTGGGCATCGGCATTCGCCTGGGCGATGGCCTCGGCAGTGTGCTTCTCACTATCCGCGAGCTGCTGCTCGATTTGCTTGAGCTTCTCTTCGCCATCAGCGATGCGAGTTTTGCGCTCTTCAAGCATGGTCTGGATGGGACCGAAGGCGAACTTCTTGAGGACGAAGATCACCAGGAAAAAGTTAATCACTTGGGCCACGAAGAAAGGAAGCTTGAGACCAAAGGTTTTGGTCAGGTTTTCCCATACTCCGGGTTCAACTTCGGCAGCGGCTAGTAGGAGGTTCATCGTGGTAGTTTAGTGAAAAAATTGCCGCCGGACACGAGGTCCGGCGGACTTTGTAAAATCATTTAGACTGCGAAGGCAGAAAGAATGAAGACACCCTCAATAAGAGCGGCCAAAATAATGGAAAGAACGAGGATAGGAGTAGCTGCACCAGGGTTGCGTCCAGTGGCTTCAGCAGCCTTGGAGCCGAGGAGGCCGATTCCGAGTCCAGCACCGACAGCGGCGAGACCTGCAACAAAGAATTTGTTGGCCTCGAATGCAGCGAGCATCAATGGGAGCATTTCGATTGTCATATTAGTATCTGTTTTTGTTGGTTGAACAACGCTCCCACAGTCTTGCCATGGTCAAGCGCCGAAAGTTTTCTTAGTGAGCTTCTTCGTGGTCGTCACCGTGCGAGTGGTCGCAGATGAGGCGGAGGAAAATCGCACACAGGAGGGTGAAGACGAGAGCCTGAATAAGGCCCACGAGGAGCTCAACAAAGTAGAAAGGAAGAGCCGGCAGGAAGTGAAGCGCGGGATGCGGAACGAGTGCCATGAGAGACTCCAGAGTCTGCTCACCTCCGTAGATGTTACCGAAGAGACGGAAACTCAGTGCCACCGGACGAATCGCGATGGAAATCATTTCCAAGACCCCCACGAAGAGGAAGATGGGAATCATCATGAGCATCATGATGCCTTTGAAGTCACCCTTGGGAGCGAAGATGTGCTCGAAGAAGCCTTTCACCCCGTTCTCAGTGATGGCCCAGTAGAACCAAAGGATGGCGAAGGTGAAGGCCATGGCCGCGGTCAGGTTGAGGTCGGCGTTTGCACCCCGGAAGAATGGACGGAAGATGGGCTCCTTGAGGTTTTCCCCAGAGCCATAGAGACCAACGGTGCCGACTCCCGGGAACAGGCCCATGTAGTTGTTGACCAGGATGAAAACGAAGACTGAACCGAAGAACCAGAAGGTGCGCTTGATGAGGTGCTCACCGAGAATATTGCCAAAGAAGTCGTAGAGACTTTCGATGACCCACTCGGCAAAGTTTTGGAAGCCGGCGGGAACCAATTTCATGTCCTTGGTCGCGGCTTTGCAGAAAAGAACGATGAGACCAACGGAAATCCAGCACATGAGGATGGAGTTCGAAACGGGACCAAACAATTGCTCCGCGTTGAGGGGCATTTTGTGATGACCACCCTCGTGACCGCCACCAGCAGCCATGAGAGCACTACCCGAGGCGAGGAAACCGATCAGAGTCAGGAGAATACGGGAGAAAGTGTTTGAAAAATTCACAGTGTTGCGGTGCCGACTAAGATTCGAATAGGAGGGTTCGAAACTTGGGTCAAGACACTTTGTGAAATTTTTCACAAAGTCCCAAACTCGGGACTTGGCGGGGATTTTATCGAGATGTGGAGTTTTCCTTGAGGGACCAAGGATAGGGCATGAAAAGTGGTGAAAAGTTCATCTTGGGAAGCTTCTTGGCGGACAGCTCGCGCCAACCGCCCGCCTGAGTTGAAAAGTGAACGGGTCTTTTCGAGATCCCGCTTTTCGTAGAAACAGACGAGGTTATCGTGGGCTACTTCTCTTTTTTCTCAGTCTCAGCCTTTTCATCGGCAGCCGCCGCCTTTTCGTCGGCCTTGTCCTTTTTCGGGACGAAGCGGAGAACGGAACCATTGATGCAGTAGCGCTGGTCGGTCGGGGTGTCGAAACCTTCCCCTTCAAACAGGTGACCCAGGTGGCCATCGCAATTGGCGCAGCGCACCTCGGTGCGAATCATGCCTCCGCTAACATCGGGCACGGTCTTGACGTTCTCGTTCTTGGCCGGGTCGTAGAACGAGGGCCAGCCACAGTGGGCGTCGAACTTGCCTTCGGAGGTGAAGAGTTCGGTGTTGCAACCCACGCAAATGTAAGTGCCCTCGCCCTGCTCCTTGAACTCTTTGTAAACTTGACCGAATGCGCGGTCTGTTCCCGACTCACGCAAAACTCGATATTGCTCGGGAGTGAGCTCCTTTTTCCATTCTTCTTCAGATTTCACGACTTTTTGAGTTGGCTCTTCCGGTTTCTCAGTAACGACCTCCATCACCTGCTTATCCCCTTTTGCCTGCTGACTAAGGGCAAGTCCACCCATGGCGACAGTCAATCCAAGGGCTAGTGAGGTGATGAGAGTTCGAGTGGTCATAATGATAGGAGGCTACTAAGGCGAACCTTATTCCTCGATTGCCTGTTCGTCAAACGGAGGCTGCTAGGTGTTCACAAACCCGGTGGGGTAGATCATTTGCATCAACATCGAGAGCAAGAAGTTGGCGATGAGGATGGCGAGGGAGGAAAAAACCATCGCGTTGGTGGTCCCCCGCCCAACGCCCACCGCCCCGTTGGAGGCCTTGAGCCCTTGATGGCAGGAGATGACGACGATCAGGAAACCAAAGACCGTTCCCTTGATGAGAGCGATCTTCACATCATCGAGGGACGAATACTTGCGCACGTTCTCCCACCAGATGGCGTCTTCCACATTGAACAAGGGCACGCCCACGAGGTAGGAGGCAAAAATCCCACAAACCACGGACTCGGCGAGAAGGATGGGGATGGAGATCACCATCGCGAGGAACCGCGGCGTCACCAGGTAGTCGATGGGATGGACGGCCATAGAACGAAGGGCGTCGATTTGCTCGGTCACCTTCATGGTTCCGATTTCTGCTGCCATGGAAGATCCGACCCGACCGGCCAGCATGAGACCGGTGATGGTCGGGCCGAGCTCCCGCAGCATGGCCGCGCTGACCAAGCCGCCCGCCAGGGTCTCCATCCCGACCAATTGAAACTGAAAAAGCGCCTGAGCCGCCAAGACCGCACCGGTGAAGCCGCCGGTGATAATCACGACGGGCTGCGAGCGGTATCCGATCTCCGCGATTTGGCGAAAGAGCTGGGGCCAACGGCGATTCCCCCTGAGCAACGATTCTCCCACATCTCTCGCCAGAAAGGCCAACTCGCCCAAGTATCGAAGAAAGGCGAAGAATGAATCTCCAAGTTGGGCTAATAGGCGCACGACCCTACTTCGTCTACTTCACCCCCATCCCGCAAACAAAAAAACCCGATGAAGCCAAGGCCTCACCGGGAATATGAAATGAAAGTTGATCCTCGATTAGAGAGAAGCTTTCAGAGTCGAGGAAGGCTTGAAGCCAACAGACTTGGAAGCTTTGATCTTCATCGCTTCTCCAGTCTTGGGGTTACGTCCCATACGGGCGGCGCGCTTCTTGACCTCGAAAGTGCCGAATCCGATGATTTGGACCTTCTTGTCTTTCTTCACACCCTTCGCAATTGCGTCGAGCACAGACGCGACTGCCTCTTCGGCTGCACGCTTGGTGGTGTCTGCTCCCATACCCTTTTGGACTGCTTCAATAAGTTCTGCTTTGTTCATAGCGACCACGTTTTGAGCGGTTTTTGGATACTTGGCAAAGCTAAAGTAGTGATGCGCGAAGTCTTGTGTCATATAGAATTCTGCTTGCCAACTCACACTTTTCGTGTTTTTCGAACCATTCCCAAATCGTGCAGTGGCGAGGGATAGAGGCTGTTAGATTCTGTTAGAAATTCCGATGGCCCGTCGCAACAGGACAAACGGGTGAACCTAAGTCGGGCACGCAAAGCAAACAGAGGGAGACAAGCAGTCCGCACCTCTCATGGAATCCATTGAAGATTCCCCAGCCTGAAGCTTCTGCTCCAGTGAGCTCTCCAACGAGCTAGGAAGAGCGGTTTTTCCTTATTGCACGGGCGCTAGAGCGTCCGTTTCCACTTCAACAAGGAGGTTCTCCGGCACGTAGCGGTAGTGGCCGATGATAGGATACGAGAAGAGTTCATTCTCCCAGCGAGGGCCAGAACCGTTGTTGTGGACGACCCACTTCTCCTCCGAAAGCTTGCCGGGGCCGGGGACGATGATTCCGATATGACCAGCGCGCTGAGGCAACTGCTCGGGCAAGTGCCAGACCACGATGTCACCAAATTCGTAATCGTCTGAAGAGTTGCTGGTAACGAGAGACTCGCCGTGACGAACGAAAAAGCGCTGCAAATTTGGTGTGCGCCGGTGGTCGACATTGGGATCGGGCTCGCTCAAACCCCAGTAACGGGGATACTCGCGAAAGTGCTCCGACATGTCGTCGTTGATGAGAAGCTGGAGATCTGTTCCCAGAGTGCGGTAGGCGCGGACGATGACATCTTCTGCCTTGCCACGGTCGGCTGGGATGTCGCCATTGGGAAAATCAATCACCCGGTAGGTCAAGTCATAGACCACCTGGGACTCGGTGCGTTGCAAGGCAGCCTTGGCCAACTTGGCACCAAAGGTTCCAAGTTCATCAAGCTGCTTGCCGGCAGCCTCCAAAGTGGTCGCATTGGGCTCACTCTGTTGAGCCTGAACCAGCTGCACGAACGGCCGGGCCAGAAAAAAAGCGAGGACGGCAGCAAATCCAATCAAGAGCCAACCTCCGGCCGAGCTTCGAGGCTTCTTGACAGTCGGGGTCGGCCCGATATATTCGATTGGCTTGAGTTTCACTATTTAATACACTTTCCTTAACGGACTTTAGGACACCTTCTTTCGATTGAACATCCTTTTTTCGGCATTTTAGTAAAAAAGTCACTCCATTTTCGTCATCATTTCCTACTTTGGAGCCCATGCACTTGCCTCAGGCCGAAACAATCGATAGCGACTGGTACGGAAAAGCTCTTTCCCCTCCAGCATCTTACTGTCTGCAACATGGCCCCGAGGGCTTTCGGCTGACTGCCTCCCGGCAGGCGCCCGCCCTCTCCGCCCCCCAGTCATCACCGGGCGAATTCGTTCCCGAGCTCTGGCGATATGACGTGGCCGAGATCTTCTTCCTTGAGCCCAGCGGTCGTTACCTGGAGATCAATCTGGCACCCAACGGAGCCTGGTGGGCTCGTTGGTTTGGCAAAGTGCGGCAGGCCGAGTCCGAGCAGCCGGACTTTCAAGAAGTCGTGACCGAGAGCAAGCTCGGGGCAGATTCCTGGGAAGCCTCCATTCTCCTTCCCGACTCACTGTTCTCCGACATCGGGGGCTTGCGTTTCAACGTGACCTTTATCCTGAATTCTCCCCGTCAAACGTTTCACAGTCTGGCAAAACTACCGGGAGCGGAGCCGGATTTTCACCAGCCGGACCATTTTCTGCCCCTGTTGCCGGGGGTTCCCTCTTGATTCCAACCGCTCTTTCACCAAGGGTCTAACCAGTGCCTGAACGCGTGAAAATCAATGGACCGTCCCTAGCTCTGGTTGCCCCCGTGGATATCACCGAGGCCTGTCTGGCGACGCCCGCCTTCCGGGCTATCCGGCGCGCTCGCCCTGATCTGACGCCGGTCGTCCTTTGTCCGAAATCGGCGGTTTCCTTTTGGTCCGTGCACTTTCAGCAAGTCCTGTCCTACGACGATTCCGCCTCGCCGCAAAAGCTGGCAGAGCGTTTCGCGGGAGGCACCTATCATTCAGCGCTGATTCTCGAGGACTCGCGGGCCGCGCGGGCCCTCTCCCGACTTGGCGTGCCCCAACGGATTGGTTTCGCCGTGCCGGGTTTGGACAAGCTTCTCACCGACCCGATCACGATCACCATGGACCACGGTCCCCTCCCCCACCGGGTGACCCGCTACTTGAAATTGGCCGAGGAACTGGAGTGTGATCCCCATCAGGCCGAGAACTTTGCGCCTCCCCCTCTTCCCCGACGACCTTCCACCCCGCGTATCGCACTCGCTCCGGACTCGGACTTGGGACCAGCCGCCGAATGGCCGACGGCATCTTTTCTAGAGCTCACCCAATCCCTAACGGAAAGCCTGAAACCCGAGTTCTACCTCCTATCCTTGCCAGGAAAAAGTCCCGCCGCTGATCTCCTGGCCAAATCATTGGGGAGCGAACAAGACAAAGAGCCTAAACGAAATTCATCCGCTGGAGACCTTGGTTTGGACAACCTGCTGGAACTCCTGCCCACCTTCTCCACCGTGGTGGGCTCGAACGGAAGTTTGGTCAACCTCGCCGCCCATTTGGGAGTGCCGACCGTGACCCTGATGGGACCACACAGCCCCCGGACACACCGTCCGTTGGGAAAAATCCACGAAGTTCTCACCACCTACGCAGAGTGCTCGCCTTGCCACCTCGCAAAGTGCCCTCTCGACCACCGCTGCCTCAATGAACTGTCGGTGGAGACTGTAACCGAGGCGGTGAAACGCGTCCTCGCCTAACCTCGCCTAGTCGTTTCGGAACAGCACTGGACGAGCGCCGTTGCGGAGGATCGTTGCAGGATGCTTAAGCAGGCTGTTGATACTCGAAATAAAGGATCGAAGTCTTACCGTAATCCTTACGCTTCACGAGGTTAAGATAGGGCAAGTCCTCGGGAGTCGCCCGCTCGGACTCCACCTCCAAAACCAGAATCCCTTCGTGAGCCAAGGGTAAAGGCTCGCTGAGAAGAGAGCCCGCCAAGTCCGCGGAGCCATTGCGGAAATAAGGAGGGTCGGCAAAAATGAGGTCGTAGGGCTGCGGGTCACGAAACTTTTCCAGAAAACGAAAGACATCGCTTTCCACGATTCTCCCCTCCGGAAACTTGGTGTGGGCAAGATTATCGCGAAGGCAACGCAGCGCCTGGGCATCCATTTCCACGAAGGTGCAGCTCTTCGAACCACGCGATAGAGCCTCCAACCCCAGCGCTCCCGTTCCGGCAAAAAGGTCCAGAACTTTGGCCTCGGGAACGACGTGCCGTAGGACATTGAAGATAGCTTCCCGCACTCGATCTGAGGTGGGTCGGGTGACGTTTGCGGGCTCTTTCAATCGGGTTCCGCGATGGGTTCCGGCTATGATTCTCATGGTGTTTCGATTTCTTCTGGGGCTCGGGCGGGAAGTTCTTCAGCGACCTCGCGCGCGGTGAAGTTCTGTAGATGCTGCACGATGGTCGGCAATGGAATGAATTCTCCCTTGCGACCGGTATTGACCGCCACATTGGGCGCAAAGCCTTCAAAGTGAAGGTCCCGATACAAGCGGTCGGGAGTTTCCAACGGTTGAAACCAGCGGCGGGTCCATCCCCCGCTGACGAAGCTGCCAATCGCAACGCGGGTGAGGCGATCCGCGAGCTCGGGATCGGCAACAATCCGCATCACCGCTAAAACATATCCTCCCAGATGGAACTGCCCATTGCCCATGAGCGAGAGGCGCTCCGATCGCAAGGATAGGTCAGGAGCTATGAGGGTCATCCGGCGCAAGCCCATCCGGGCGTGTGCGGTATCAAAGACGAGATGCTGCCCGCGCAACTCGGAGTAAACCTCCACCTCCCGCGCGCCTAGATTGCAGTCCGCGATCCAGCTATCCGGGTTGGTCAATCGACCGGAGGCCGAAAGGGTGGCCGCCACCTCTGGACACCGGAGGTGGAACTGGGAATTCTGGTGGAGAAGGTAATCCGGTATCGCCTGTGAGGACAGTGAAGCATTGAACCGGAAGTCCTTCTTTCCCCCACGGGGGGCAAAGGCCCCACCCACTCGCACGGTGAAGGGAAGGCCTTTACCTCCCGGATCGACATACGAAGGCAAGGTCAGCGCCAAATCTTGGTTCGCCAGCTTCCAGACAGGTCTTTTCCATTCGATAGGCAAGGTGTGCGCACCGGCGACAGACTGCCCTGCCAGAGCCACCTCTTTCCAAGCGATTGAGCCATTCGTTGCCGGACCCGCCAGAGGCAAATCGAGGTTCAATCCCTTGACCTCGAGAGACTGCCCGATCTTCAGAGAATAAAAACGCACCTTGGCATCGCGCACCCGCAACCAGAAACGCTTTTCATCGGGTTCCCGCAACGGGGGTTTGGGAGGCGGGACCGGTTTTGGCTTCTGGGTCGGAGAAGGCTTGGGCCGGGGCTTGGTGGGCTTGGGCTTTCCAGTCTGCTCCGGCGGCTTCGGCTGTTCGACCGGCGCTGGTTGCACCGGCGGGGCCGGGGTGGTGGGCTGCACCACGAAGAGAAGTTCGACCGGCACGTTGAGCTCGGGGCCCACCAGATTGGCTTCGCGAAAGAGCTTTTTCCCTCGGAGGAGATCCTTCCAATAAGGCTTCAACCTCGCTTCCTTCAGAGCCAGCAGGGGCGGGAGAGGCTGGGCTTGAGCATCCGGGGGCAACTTCAAATGCCCGGCCAAATTCTTGACCGTCACCCCATTCCACGGCGACCAACTGGCCCCGGAAACCTGCCAACGAATTCCGCTGCGGCGCTCGAGGTTGCTCTGGAGAAATTTTCGCCCCGGCGGTGTGGCGAGGAAAATGTTGGAAGCGGCGAAGAGAAGCACGATGAGGAGAAGCCCGGCGAGGATCCCTCGAACGAGCCACCGGAGGAGCGGCTGCGACTTCTCTCTACTCACAAAGTTCTTACTCGGATCCGCTGCTAGTCCCGCTTGATGGCAAAGCGAATCACCATGCTTTTATCGAAAAGACGGGTTCCCGCACTCGAAACCTCCTGCAAGCGATAGACCAGCAGGCCGTAGCTGCCATCGGCCAACTTGCCAATGGCGAGATTCTCTTTGGTGATGCCGAAGCCATCGTTGAGCTCCATCTTCCATTCCTTGCCAGTCCACTCACCGAGAATGCTGCGCTTGTCGGCCTTGATGTCCTCGATGCGCTTCATCACGCCACTGGTGGTGGTGTAGGTGTCGGACTTGGGATCGTAGAACATGGTGGTGATGTCGGAGCCGGCTCCGGTCACCCGAATACGCCAGCGATCATCAGAGGCGGGCTCCAAGCGCACGATCAGCTCACCTTGGGGAAGGGGCTCCATTTTTCGCTGATCCCAGAGCTTCAGATACTCTTCATACTCGGCCTTGGTGAGGCCCAGCTTTTCATTGTATGGCAGCGGGATACCGGGTTTGGCGTTCTTCGAGTATTCCGCGAACCACTCGGGGTCCTTTTTGCGGACCTCATCCACCTTGTCGATATAGGTCTGAATTTCGTCAGGCGGAATCACCGCGACAACCTCGCCCTTCACGGCCACATTGGGCTGCAGATAATCCGCGAAGACGGCCGGAGCTTTCTCTTGAGCGACCAATGGGGAGGCCAATGGCAGAACGCAGAGACAAAGGGCGGAAAAAGCAGTTTTCATAGTCATGGTGAATCAGGGAGGGGGAAGCTTCGTCCGCTGAGAAGGAATCTCAAGCCTTTAGAGTCGATTTAACCGCCAAACATTTGGGTCCAGTGACGGTTGAACTGACCCAAGCCCACTCGACGGTAGCCGGGCGAGAACATGTTCTTGTGGTGACCGGGGGAGAAAAACCAGCCCTTGTTCGCGGCTTCGGGCTGGGGCGAGCCCATGTAGATGTTTTCCCCCCCGCCGGTAGTTCCTGCCGCGCGCGCCCGGTCGGAGGGTGTCTTCTTGCCGGGAACTGGTGAGTCGTGGGCGAAGAATCCTTTCTCCGCCATATCCTGGGAATGGCCACGCGCGGCATCGCAGAGCTTGGGATCGATTTCGAGGGCGTTCTGTTCGATGAGCAAACGCATCTCATTCAACTCGCGGATACCACGACGCTCAGCCTCGGGGAGGTCGGCCTTGGCAGCGATTTTGTCATTGTCTTCGATGATTCTCAAACCCTTGCGATCGAGGTCCTGATACTTGGCTACGATGGCTTGTTCGGCGGCCTTCAGCGTTCCGGGGGTGTCATCAGCCCCCACCGAGACCGCGTATTCCTGCAGAAGATCGCGGAATTCAGCAAGGCCATGCACCAGACGATGCTTTTCCTTCAATTCATCCGGCGCTTCGGGGAGGAGGTCCTTGGACTCGGGCATCAGGATGGCGCGCAACTCCTTCATCGCCGGCATGGAGACTTCCTTCAATTTCGCCTTCATCGGCCCCTCCCCCAGTTGGCGGACAGCATGGAAGTTCTTCCGCAGTTCGCGCACCCGCTTCATATTCTCCGTGCGGGCCGGTCCCTTGAAGCGGGAGCTCACGAAGTTGGAATAGCTTTGCAAGTAGTCTTTCTCCAAGCCCAGCCACGCTTTCTCGAAAGTGGCGGAGAGGCTCTTCAAATCCGCGATGGAGAGATCTTCCAAAGTCTCCTCTACTTCTCCAAAAGACTCCCCCTGCTCAATACAACGTTGCACCGAGAGGATCACCTCGTCCGTGGAATTGGCCCGAAGCGAAACCAGAGAAACGAGAAACAGTAACAGGGTGGCACGTATCATATACCTTATGAACGGAACTCAAGGGACCTTCTTTGCCAAAAACTCTTGGGTAAAAAGAAAAGGGACTCCACGCGGAGTCCCTTTCGAAGTTCATTCGGCCACTTCACTTCCGGCCCACGGACCTCTATCGGCCGCGATGGTAGCGACCACGATCATGGGATGCACGGCTGTTGCTCCGGCCATGGCTCCCGTGGTTGCGGTGATGGTGTCCGCGATGGGGAGCTACGTGCCGGGGAGGGGTCACGCAACGGCTGGAATAGCCATGACGAACAACAGGGGCCCGATGCGAACGACAGTTGCAATTGAAGGGGACCCGGACATAGCTGTAGATGGGTCGGCGATAGCAATCGTAGCCACGCACCACCCGCTTGGTGTAGATGGGGCATCCACAACTGGCACGTCCACTTACGTAACTACTACCTGACCCGAAGCTGATATGAACTCCTGCTTCGGCGGTGTTGGGAGTGGCGATGAATCCGACTATGGCGGCGGCGATTGTAGCGAGTAATTTCTTCATTGGATTGGTTCCTTTCTTATCGATTGGGGTTCGCTATCTAGGACCCGGGCTTCTGAAAAAGTATTCAGCCCGAAGCAGAAAAAAAATCTGGCCCACGCTTTCAAAACAATCCGGTGCATACAAAAATCCGGGCACCCCGCGGTGAAGTCACTCGCTCGCCTGAGGCCTCCTTGGGTGCTTTCACCGAACCAATTGCGGACTCGGATAGGTGTTTTTATAGGACGAAAGAGTAGTCGGGGGCAGGAATCTCCGCCGGAGAGGACGACGTGACGCTGCAGCAGTTCAGATTTTCTCGGGAACTGATTAAAGAGAATCAAGCGCTTACGCAAAGTCATGGGTTCCAAGCCACCCCTGACCCCTCAATGCGTTCCACCGGTGTGAACAACTCCTGAAATTTCGTCCAATAGCACCGGCACCGGCAGTTGATAGGTGCATTATGTCGTCTTTTCCCCATGTCAACGCCCGTTCACTTCGGACTCTTCCGGTTGTGCTATTCCTCGGATGCAACTGCGCCAATGCCGAAAGCCGGATCCAATCTCCGGACGGACGCCTATCCCTCACCTGGGAGCTCAAGGATCACGGTCTCACCTATCAAGTCGACCGCGATGACGAAACGTTCGTCAGCGAAAGCCAAACCGGATTGCGCTGGGGGCCGAAGACGGTGAAGTGGGATTCGCTTGATGCCAAGATTGAGACTGAGAAGGCTACTTGGGAGCCAGTTTGGGGCAAGAACAAGAGCATCCTCGACCATTATCAACAGGCCTCCGTCTCGCTTGGGTCGGAAAACCCCGCCGACCCGAAGCTCACGGTCATTTTCCGCGTTTACGACGAAGGCTTCGCCCTGCGCTATCAGATCGAGCAAGGCGATCACTCCTCCCCCCTCGTGATTTTGGAGGACCTCACCGAATTCAACTTTTCTCAAAGTGGCACCGCCTGGTCATACAATGGTGAGGCCCCGAACGTCGGACCGGAACCCCTCAATCAAATTGAGACCACCCGGCGACTGCCAATGACCATCCAATTTGACGAAGAGTCGTTTGCAACCATCGCGGAAGCGCACCTCGATGACTTCAGCTGGATGGACTTGAGACCACAGGAGGCGACCAACGGCTTCCAAGTGGGGATTGAGAAATCCAGCGTCAAGCTCCCCTTCGCCAGCCCGTGGCGAGCCATGCTCATCGCGGACACCGCAGGCGGCCTGGTCGATGCCAATCTGCTGGAAAATCTCAATCCGCCTTGCGCCATCGAAGATCCATCCTGGGTCAAGCCCGGCCTCACCTTCTGGGACTGGCGCACATGGGGATACGTCGCTCCAGACGGTTTCGAATACGGCTTGGACATGGCGTCCTGGAAGCGGTTCATCGATTTTGCCAGCGCGAAAGAGGTCCCCTACCTCCTGCTCGATGCCAACTGGTATGGCCCAGAGTTCGACCCAGAAATGGACCCCAAGGTCAGCCGCGATCATTTGCTCAAACAGCTGCCCTCCGGTGAGATTGTGCGTAGCCCCGCACCGCCAAACTGGGACGAGGCCATCGACGTCCCCGCCCTCATCAAATACGGCCAGGAACGAGGAGTCGGCATCTTTCTCTACATCAACGACAAAGCGCGAATCAACTACGACTTCGAGGAAACCCTCGCGACCTACCAAGCCTGGGGCGCGGCCGGCATCAAATATGGCTTCATGACCGGCACCAATCGCCAGGGCAAGGTCAACAAGACCAACGAGATCATCCGCCTTTGCGCCAAATACAAGCTGATGTGCAACTTCCACGACGGCCCCATCCCCCCCAATGGCGACTACCGGACTTGGCCCAACTGCACCACCCGCGAGTATTGCCACGCCCAAGCTGACGCCAAGCGCTCTTTCACGCCCTCTACCTTCAACACCTCCATCTTCGTGAACATGGTGGTCGGCCCCATCGACATGAACAATGGAATGTTCGCTCTCGAAGGAGCCGAGAAGGACCGGCCCCGCGTCTTCGAGGCCATTCCTTCCACCATCGTAGGCGAATGCGCCCGCATCCTCGCCACCTTCAGCGGTCAATCGATCGTGTTGGATGCACCGGAATCATTCGGCGCCCACCCCGAGCTCTTCTCCTTCTTGTCCGCACAAAAACAGCCTTGGCAAGACAGCACCACCATTGCGGGCGAGATTGGCAACTACATCGTGATGCGACGCACTGCGGCGGACGGCACCATTCTCCTGGCCGCCACCACCAATGAGGAGCCTCGCGAACTGGTTGTCCCTCTGGACTTTCTCGGTGCCCAGCCCATGGAAGCTCTCATCATTCAAGATGGAGAAGACGCCTCCTACTTGAAGAATCAGGAAAGCTATGAGACCGAGGTTCGCCCCGTTCGTTCTGGTGAAAGCCTGACCCTCAAGTTGGCGGCTGGCGGTGGAGCATGCGTCCTGTTCCGCTCCCCGTCCAAAGAACTCGGGAGCTCCCGCTAAAGCCCGCGGGGATGCCGGGGGACCAGTCCTTTGTAGCTCCGGCTCCTGGTCTTCCATCGCGGTCCGGTGCGGGTGGTGGAGCCACCGGTATCGAGCCGCAACCCGCCGATGATCATGAAGACATGGCCATCCCGCACCCAAACCGTGATCCACTCGCCCTCGCCTGATTCCCCATAGTTGAAGAATCCTCGCGAAGGCATCTGCCCCTTCATCAAGCCGGCCTCACGGAGCACATAGCTCACCGTGCCCGAACAATCGTAGCCATTGTCATTGAGGACGGCGTGCCCGCCACCCCACTTGTAAGGCATCTTTTGCAAGCGATTGCCGGCAGCCACCGCGCGATGGACCACGGGGGGAGCATCGGATGGCGCAATGGCCAATCCGTTCACGAGACGAACTTTTCCCCGCACACTGGGAGTGGAAACCGGAGGAGGGTTCAGATGAACCGGAGGATGATAGGTGGCCACTGGTTGGGGCCAAGTTGGTCGACTCTCCCGAATCGCGGCGACCCGGGTCTGCTCGCGACCAAAAGTCGGAAGTGGAACCCCAAGCAGGGTGGAACGCCCTGCCGTCGCGACCGACACCCGACTGGGATCTGGAGCTGGAACTCGATACTTTACTGGAATAAACGAGGCCGGCCGCGACTGAGCGTGGTTCATGGGGAAATTCTGGACAACTGAACTGGAATCCCACTTGCTGCTGACTTGGCAGCTACTCGAGAGAGTAGCTACCAAGGCAAGCAGAAGGAGGTTTTGGGGGCTTTTTTTACTGGGGAACATCGGAACACTTAATGACATAGACTGACAAACTTTCTTGTTGTTCAAACTTTTCGGAAAGAATTTCGCAAGACTAAACCATCCTCGTTCCTTCCTCCGCCATTCCACCAGGTTCGAACTCGCCCTTCCGGCCCGCGCTTCCGGACAAAATACATCTCCGTCCGTGACTGGGATCCCATCGTTCAAAAGACAAGCGGCGACCCTTTTCAAAAACCATTAGCCAAGGCCGACACCCTCGCTAGTCTTAGCGCGTGCCCGCAAAAAAGAGTGCCCGCAAAGCCCCCAAAAAGTCTTCTTCCACCCGCGCGAAGAAGACCGCCTCAAAAGCCTCCACGCGCCCGAACGCGATCCAAGTTCGCGGGGCCCGGCAGCACAATCTGAAGGGCTTCGATGTCGATATCCCCCTCGGCCAGCTCACCGTCGTGACGGGGCCTTCGGGCTCGGGAAAGTCCTCTCTCGCCTTCCACACCCTCTACGCCGAGGGCCAGCGGCGCTATGTGGAGACCTTTTCGCCCTACGTCCGGCAGTTCTTCGATCGCATGGACAAGCCGGCGGTGGATCGCATCGACCACATTCCGCCCGCCATCGCCATCGAGCAAAAAAACCAGATCCGCACCACCCGCTCCACCGTGGGCACCCTGACGGAGATCAACGATTACCTGAAGCTCCTCTACCCGCGTCTCGCGAAAGGCTACCACCCGCGCACCGGCGAAGAAATCTCGCCCGACACCCCCGCCAGCGCCGCCGCCTGGACCCTCGAGCACTTCGCCGACGAGCCCGTGCTCGTCACTTTCCCCGTCCCCATCCCGGCCGAAACCAATAGCGAAGATCTCTTCCCCTTCCTCAGCGCCCAAGGCTATCTGCGTCTCCTCCTCCCCGACGGCACGGCCCAACGAACCGACGAACCCAATCCCGATCTCGACCTGGCGTCCTTCCGGAAAGTCGACGTCATCCAAGACCGCGTCAAAGCCTCCTCGCGCAACAAATCGCGTCTCTTCGAAGCCCTCGAAGCCGCCCTGCGACTCGGCAAGGGCGAAGCCACTGTTCGATTGGCGACCCCCTCGGCTGACAATTCCGCAGGCAAGGTTTTCAGCACCAGCTGGGCCCCTTTGCAAAAGCCGACCTCGGCCCTCTTCACCTTCAACAATCCCCTCGGCGCTTGCCCCGAGTGCCGGGGATTCGGGCGCGTCATTGGCATCGATCTGCAAAAAGCGGTCCCCAACCCTTCCCTCTCCATCGCCGATGGTTGCGTGAAACCTTTCCAAGGCGAGCGCGGCGAAGAATGCCAGGCGGACCTCGAGCGGCTCGCGCCCGAAGTCGGCATCGAACTCGACGAACCCTTCCGCCACCTCACCCCGGACCAGCAGGACTGGCTGCTCTATGGCGAGGGCAACGGCAGCACCGACACCGAGACCCTTTGGCAAGAGGGCAAGTGGTATGGCGTGAAGGGCTTTTTCGACTGGATGGAAAGCAAGGCCTACAAGATGCACGTCCGCATCTTTCTCGCCCGCTACCGCAGCTATACCCAATGCGGAGCCTGCCGGGGTCGCCGCCTCCGTCCGGAAGCCCTCGCCTTCAAGATCGCCGACAAGACCCTCCCCGACCTCTGGCGTCTCTCCATCGAGGACCTCTCCACCTTTATGGAAAAAGTCCGGCAAGAGACCCCGCCGCTGGTTCTCGACAAAACTCTGGATCTCATCTTTTCGGAGATCACGACCCGGCTCGACTACCTCAAGCAAGTCGGCCTTTCCTACCTCACCCTCGACCGCCCGGCCCGCACCCTGAGCGGGGGAGAAATCGCCCGCGTCAACCTCACCACCTGCCTCGGCACCAGTCTTTCGCAAACTCTCTTCGTGCTCGACGAACCCACGGTGGGACTGCATCCACGCGACATCGAGGCCCTCATCGGGGTGATGGAAGATCTGCGCGACAAGGGCAATACCCTCCTGGTGGTGGAGCATGATGAGGCGGTGATGAAGTCCGCCGACAACCTCCTCGATATCGGGCCCCGCAGCGGTCAGCACGGCGGCCATCTGGTCTATCAGGGACCCGGCACGGGCAGCTCCAAGGAAAGCATCACCCTGCCCTATCTCAATGGGCAAAAGAGCATCCCCCTTCCCGAACAACGGAGAGCACCCAAAGACTTTCTCGAGCTCGCGGGCGTCAATCAGAACAATCTGCGCGATGTCAGCCTGAAGCTGCCCCTCGGGCGCTTCACTTGTTTGACCGGAGTCTCCGGCAGTGGCAAATCCACCCTCGCCCACGATGGTCTCTTTCTCAATCTGGCGCGCGAACTAGGTCAAGAGTCGGAGGAAGAACCCGCCCCCATCTCGCGGCTGGTCTTTCCCCAGGGCCGCATCGGATCGGTCCAGCTGGTGGACCAAACGCCCTTGGCCAAGACTCCCAAGTCCACTCCCGCGGTTTACCTCGGAGCCTTCGAAGCCGTGCGCCAACTCTTCACCCTCACTCCCGAAGCCAAAGCGGCCTCCCTCAAGCCCGGCTTCTTTTCCTTCAACTCGGGTGCGGGTCGCTGCGAGCGTTGCCTCGGCAATGGCTTTGAGAAAGTCGAGATGCAGTTCCTCTCCGACCTCTACCTCACTTGTCCGGAATGCGAAGGCAAGCGCTACAACCAGTCGGCCCTCGACTACAAATACTATGATTCTAGTATCTCCGACGTCCTCACCTTCACCATCGAAGAATTCGTGGAGTGGACCGCCCGCCTCCTCGCAAACGACGATGATTTGGCGAAGAAGGAAGTCACTCTTCTCACCAAGGCGGCCCACCTCCTGCAGCCCCTGATCGATGTCGGCCTGGGCTATCTGCGCCTCGGACAGCCGCTCAACACTCTTTCCGGAGGGGAATCCCAGCGGCTGAAACTTTGCCAGCTGTTAGGAACCTCCACCTTGGAATCCCAGCTCCTGATTCTCGACGAGCCCACCACCGGCCTTCACTTCATCGACATCGAACGCCTCGTCCTCATCTTCCAGCGACTGGTCGACAGCGGCCACACCCTGCTTGTCATCGAGCACAACCTCGATGTCATCAAGTGCGCGGATCACATCATCGACATGGGCCCGGGTGCCGGCACCCACGGCGGTCACATCGTGGCGGAGGGCACACCGGAGGAAGTCGCCAAGACCGGGACTCTCACCGGTGAGTTCCTCGCTCCTCTCTTAGGAAAAAAGAGAAAGACGAAGAGCGCCAAAACGCCTGCCGCGACTCCCCGCACCGAAAAGGCGAAGAACGTGATCTCGATCCACGGCGCGCGTCATCACAACCTGAAGAACATCACCCTCGAGATCCCACGCGACGAGATGGTGGTCGTCACCGGGCTTTCGGGATCGGGAAAATCCACCCTCGCTTTCGACCTCGTCTTTGCCGAAGGGCAGCGGCGCTTCCTCGACTCGATGTCGCCCTACGCGCGGCAGTTTGCCGAGCAGTTGGAAAAGCCCGATGTCGACAAGATCTCCGGACTACCCCCCACCGTCGCCATCGAGCAACGGGTCTCGCGCGGCGGCGGCAAGTCCACGGTGGCCACCATCACCGAGCTCTATCACTTTCTGCGCCTCCTCTTTGCCAAAGTCGGGGTTCAGCATTGTCCCGAGTCCGGCCTTCCCGTCATCTCGCAAACCGAGGACACCATCTTGCAGAAGCTCAAGGCAGAGGCAAAGAAGGGCCCCATCGTTCTCCTCGCCCCCCTCATCCGCGGTCGCAAGGGGTACCACACCGACGTCGCCGCCTGGGCCGCCAAGCAGGGGTACACGAGAGTTCTAGTAGATGGCCAATTCAAGGAAACCGAAGGCTTCCAGCGACTGGAGCGCTTTGTGGAGCACGACATCGACGCCGTGATCTTTGATTCCAAAGAAGACAAGGCAACCGCCGCCAACTTGGCAGCGAAGCTCTCGGAAGCTCTCAAGATTGGCAAAGGCACGTGTCGGCTGCTCACTTCGCAAAAGAAGATCGTCCCTCTGTCCACCGCCCGCGTTTCCCCCGCCACCGGCCGCTCCTTCGACGTGCCTGACCCCAGCCACTTCTCCTTCAACTCCCCGCGCGGATGGTGCAAGAGCTGTCGGGGCTACGGGCACATCACTACCAGCCGCAGTCGCTTCGATTCCTCCGCTTTCAACTCGGTCTCCGAAGCCGAGATCGACTACGACCGCAAGCTCGACAAAGCCGAGGAGACCGAGCTCATCATCTGCCCCGATTGCTACGGCACCCGTCTCAATGAGGATGCACGTCACGTCTACATCTCCGAGGAGATGCACCTCTCCTTGCCCGCACTTGCCAACCAATCGGTCTTGCAAGCCAAGGACACCATCGAGGCCCTGGAGTTCACTGGTCGCGACAAACTGATCGCCCGCGACATCTTGCCCGAGCTCACCCAGCGCCTCCACTTTCTCGCCGAGGTTGGGCTGGGCTATCTCTCTCTCGACCGTTCAGCCAATACCCTGTCGGGTGGTGAGGCCCAGCGAATCCGACTCGCTGCCCAGCTGGGCTCAAACTTGCGGGGCGTGCTCTACGTTCTCGACGAGCCCACCATCGGGCTGCATCCCCGCGACAACGTGAAGTTGTTAGACACCCTGCGCGCTCTCCAGCAAAAGGGCAACAGCCTCCTCATCGTCGAACACGATGAAGAAACCATGGACCGCGCGGACACCCAGATTCACCTCGGACCCGGCGCGGGACGACTGGGCGGAGCACTCATCGCGGCCACCGGTCACGAGCATCAGCCTTTCCTCAAACCACCGCGGCGCAGGATTCCTGCCAAGAACTCTTCCAAGGGTTGGCTCAAGTTGAAGGGCTGCACCCACAACAACCTCAAGAACATTGACGCGGCCATTCCCTTGGAACGGCTCACCGTTCTCACCGGAGTCTCGGGTTGCGGGAAGTCTTCCCTGATGCGCGGCACCATCAAGCCGGCCTTCGACTCTCTTTCCAAAAAGTCCGTCGAGAAGACCTGGAAGTCGATCAGCGGCTTTCAAAATCTCAAAGCCTGCTACGAGGTCGACCAAACCCCCATCGGAAAGACCTCGCGCTCCTGCCCCGCGACCTACGTCAAACTCTTCGACGAAATCCGCAAGCTCTTCGCCCTCCTGCCCGAGGCCCGCATGCGGGGCTTCGATGCCGGGCGCTTTTCCTTCAATAATAAAGAAGGCCAATGCCCGGACTGCAAAGGCAATGGACGCATCAAGCTGGAGATGGACTTCCTGCCCGCCACCTGGATTGACTGCGAAGCCTGCGAGGGCGACCGCTACAATCCCGCCACCCTGGAGGTCACCTACAATGGCCGCAACATCGGCGAGGTCCTGCACATGACCATCGCGGAAAGCGCGGAATTCTTTTCGGCGGTGCCCAAGCTCAGCAAAACCCTTTCCCTCCTCGCGGACACTGGACTGGGCTATCTGCAGCTCGGCCAACCCAGCCCCACCCTCAGTGGCGGAGAGGCCCAGCGCATCAAACTGGTCTCGCAACTGATCAAAGGGCGCTCCCCCAAAGCCGCGCTCTCGGGCATGAAGATCGCGAACCTCTATCTCATCGAAGAACCCAGCATCGGACTGCACGCCAGCGACGTGGCCAAGCTCATCGACGTTCTCCATCGCCTGGTCGAGGAAGGTCACACCGTCATCGTCATCGAGCACCACATGGACCTCGCGGCGCAAGCGGACTACATCATCGACATCGGCCCCGAAGCCGGATCTGATGGTGGAACGATCGTCGCCCAAGGCACTCCCGAACAAGTCGCTAACTCTAAAAAATCTCAGACCGCGCCTTTCCTGAAAAGCGCTCTGTGAATCAGAGCACTGAGCGAATCTGTAGAAAATACTTCTCTGGCAGAACCGCCGGTAGGGTAACGGTATGAGCCTCCGGGGCCATACTGTTGGTCGAGAACGCGGAATCGATGGGCACCAGCGAGGACAAGTCTTCTCCACCATAGAATTGCAGGAGAATAGCCGGCGGGGCAGTGACCTCGACCTCGGCTTGGCCAGAAGCGACATTGACCAAAGTCAGATCGATAGCTCCATCGGTCGATTCATAATCCGCGAATGTTGCCACCGCTCCCGGAGTCGGGAGGACTGCCAGGGTCACATGGTCGTAGTGAGCGTCAAAGACCCGCCGGGCGGCATCTTCATTGCTCCCGATCAAGATGCTTTCCTCTAACAAGGGGCGGGTTCTCCAAAAGCCCCCATACTCACCCAACGGAGCGAGAACGAAGTCGTTCTGACTAGCGAACGAGGTGCCCGCAATAGTGCTCCAATTCCCATCCCATCGGAAGTTGCCCGCATTGACCACCACATTCAGGTCAGCCTTTCCGAGCACATCCAAACTACTCGTATTCTCGTAGAAAAGACTGTTGCTCACCCGATTGTAGCTTCCATTCTGGATAACCAGCGCCCCGGGCCCATGGCTTTGGGAGAAGGTTGAATAGTTGACCCAGAGACGCGAATTGTTGCTATACACCGCCGCTCCAACAGTGCCGTCAAAGGTGCAATTTCGCACCTCCAACACACTCCGGTCCGTTCCCGAATAGGCAATCATCGCCGCACTCACGCTGGCTCCAGTGCTTTCATTGCCATCAAAGGTCGAATTCCAGATCTGAATCGAAGGAGCTTGTTGACTGGCTGAAATAATAGCCCCTGCCGACATCACATTATCCTCAAAGTTGCATTCGTTGAGAAGTACGCGGGAAGCGAGACCGGCCGTGATATCCAACGAGATGAAGCGGCGGGCATTGCCACTGTATTCGCATCGATTCGCTCCCAACCGGGAACCTCTGGCCACTGCGAAAAACGGTTCACTGGAGGAACTTCCCGATGATCGAAAGCGAATATTCTGAAAGGACGCGCTGGCTCCTTCCCGCAACCAGAAACCCCGCTGGCTGTTCGTTGTCTGCAAGGTCAGCGGCACCGCCAGGCTGCTGGCGTCGAAGTCGATATGGGCCCCACTCCCCAATTCCAGAGAGCCCACCGAAATCGTTGCTCCGCTCATTGCGGGGCTGAAGATGATGCGGCGATTGGCGGGACCCGGCGCGTTGATCATCGTATCCAGGGTGCCCGGGCCATCGGTCCCGGCAGAGGTCACATAGTAGGCCACGTGGGTCGCGGCTTCCACCGCCCCGATATCCCGAATGTTCGAGGCTGGAGCCCCGGATCGACTGGCATTGCGCGCAAACCCGCGTCCATCGTAAAGACCTTCAAAGAACGCATTCGCGTGCCCGGGATTTCCGGCCCCAAGCGCAGGCGAACCAGGCTCTGGGAAGCAAGTCGGCACTACCCCTCCGAAGTATCCCAATCGAGACAACTTGGGGTCCACCCCAAGCACATCACCGGAGTGAGCCAGTGCGGCCGGAGTGGTATCGCAAAGATTGTATCCCATTGAGTCGATTCGCGAAGACGCGTGGTCAATCAAGTTGAGAAGTTCACCACTATTTTCCTCCCGGTTTCGGGCCACGATACAACTATAGAGAGCCAAATTGCTTCCACCCGCGACCCCACCACCCAAATTGTCGACGATGGTGCAATCGGCCATGATGATAGGCAATGAGCCCTCGGTATGAACCCCGCCCGCGTCCGACTTGCTTTTCGACAACCCATTTTCCGCAATGGTGCAGTTGGATAGAAAGCCCTTTTCGAATCGATTGTCCGGGAGCCCCGAAATGGCAACCCCTCCCCCAAAATTGTGATAGAAGCAGCTCTCCCGAATCTCCACTGTGCGACCGAAATAGAAGCGCAAACCGTATCCAGCAGAATCATTGGTCTTCTTTTTCAAACCATTGCCATGCACTTCGCAGCGACTCATCACAAGGTCTCCCGAAGCAAAATTAATCCCACTGTTCCCACAGTAACGAATGATCACATCCTCCAAAGTGATATCACTGGCATCCCCATATGCAGCCAGGATGCCATAGCGGGGAGCATCCTCGATGATCACATTTTTCAAGATGAGGCTCCGATTGGTGACATTGAACGCGTCCGTATCGGCGGGCAGACCAATCGCAGAAATTACGATGGGTTCCTCCAAAGCAGAGGCATCGATGATCAAGGCTCCGTTCACTTCATTGGAGGGCTCAGGATCTGAAATCAAAAGCGACTCTCCGGTTATAAAAAAGCGCTGGGCGCCCACACTGGGATCAAAGGTAATGGTGGAAAGCTCGTCACCCGCCTCGCGAATCGCCTCGCGCAGTGAGAGCTCGGAACCGACGGGATTATCATCCTGGTCCGAATGGGTAGTGACGACCTGACTATTTGCCGCGAGATGATTCGCGAAAACAAACAGAACCGTTAGAAAAAGCGTTGTCCTAATCATGCTGCATTGTTGTTGTTTGCTTCATTACCAAACTTCAAAAATAGAAGTTCGATAATGACGACTTCGATATACAATCCGAACTGAAAGTTCAACCTTAGACGAGAGGTACTGACCTCAGTTGCTTCTTAAAGCCAAAGCACGAAGAGATGAGGAACTGGTGAAGCTTTCGACTAATTCCGAAGAAAAAATAACATTCCGACGGAAACAAAGAGTAAAATTTTTCCCCGGTTAAACCGAGGCGCTGAGAAAATCCACCCAGCAATTTCGCTTTAGGGACCTCCGGTTCTTTGCCTTCTGGAGAATATGTAACTTCATGCAATTTTTGTGTTGATTTAGTCCCCGACTTTGCTTTGCTGAAAGACCCATGAAGAACAAACTGATAGGCGTGGCCGTCTCAATAAATCTTGCAGCTGGAATGTCAAACGGCGCCATTGTCGGCTTCGCATCCAACTTCGACTCTCTTGACGCCTCAGATTCCGCCGCGTCACTTGGTGGTGAAGGATGGCAATGGTTTGCCAATGTCTTCGACCCTACCGGAGCAAACTATTTGGGGGGATATTTTGGTGGTACCAACTTTGGAGGAGCTTCTGCCGCAGGTCTCTCTGGCACTCCCGGGGATCAGCAGATGGTCGTCTACAGCGACTACGGTAACGCTGGGGATCAGGGTGCGGGAAACATAATCGAGATGAACGTTTACCAGCAGCAAGCCATCACCATCGACGATGTGGGCTCCACTTGGTATTTCTCGTTCGACGCTGCGCCCGCCGCAACCAATGCATTGCTACCGCCATCGACCGCCATCGCCTTCATTAAAGTTTTTCCCAATGACTTCAGCACTCTTCTCGCCTTCCCCACTGCCGATACTTCGACCTTGGCTGGGCCTATCAGCGAAGAGCTGGAAGTGACGATCGATGCCGGCATGGTCGGAGGATTCGTTCAATTCGGCTTTAGTAATCAGGCAACAAACTATAACAACTCAGCGGTGGATTATGATAACGTCTCGTTCTCCCAGACCTCAATCCCTGAACCCAGCACTGCCATTCTTGGTCTCATCGGCCTTGGCTTTCTAACTGTGCGACGCCGCAGCTAAAACATTTCCCCTACAAAAAAACCCAAACCAAAAACCCATACAGCCCAAAGAAAACCCCTAAAAACCCACAAAACCCCGCCTTCCCCCCCCACAGGAAGGCGGGGTTCTTATTTTTAGGCTGAGGATAATCTGGTTTTGCCCGAGTCCCGCTCTTGTTAGGATCCCCGCATGGAACCAAACATCCCGCCACCGAAGCCCTCTGCGGTGCAAGGCTGGCTGATGGTTTTTTGCTGGCTTGTTCCCGGCCTATCCGCGCTGGGGGCGGTGACCTTGAGTTTCGTTCTGTCCTACTCCCGCCGGAGCAGCAGTCCCTTTCTCGAAATTCTCGATGAGCTTCTGCTTCTCGTTCTGCTCGCCCTCCTGATTGGCTCGGGCATCTTCGCCTCAATCTTACGAATCACGCGCCTGGAGGGCAGTTCCGGGGTCACTCCCCGCACGGTGGCCGGGCAAACTTTCCTCTTCTGCCTGGCACAAATCTTTGTGACTCCCGTCGTCGCCTTTTCCTTTATGATGGGCTGTGGAGCCGTCTCTTCGATCTTTTCCTAACAGGTTCGAATCTCCTCGATGAAACCCAGCCGTCCTCCCGCAGAAAAGATCGTTTCTGCCGTCCACCGCTGGCTGACCTTCCTCTGCTGGATCCTTCCCGGGGCAGTCTTGGGGGTTCTCTATTCCGTTCTCTATTGGAATCAATCCAGCTATCATGTGGAAGCTCGAACCACTCTCCTGGGCGCAATTGCCTTTTGGTTGTTGGTCCTTGGGGGCAGCGGTTTGTTTGCATCCCTGCAGGTCGTTTCTCTTCGCGATGGCAGTGAAGAAACGAAAGTCCGGGTTCTCGCGCGAGAGACTTTTTCCTTCTGTTTGTGGCAAATCATCACCGCCCCCATTTCGGCCATCCCTTTCCTAGTGGGTGCCAACCTTCTTCTGGGCAATTGATAGGCTGACATTGATATAAACAATCTTTCTATCAGCGAAATCAATTTCGGGCGCGGGTGGCAAACTGCTAGCGTCAGGCTATCTCCAGTGAAATTCCACCACCCAAGGCATCGCGACCTCCCCTCCATGGGTGGCTGAGCTTTCTCTGTTGGGTATTGCCGGGGATTTCATCAATCGGACTCGTCTTCCTCGGGGCCGCTTTCGGTTCGACTGGCTTTCTCACTGAACAACAGCTCGTCCTTGCGCTGCTATTCCTCCTTCTGCTGATCTCAATTTGTGCTGGTGTCTTTGCCTCCATCCTCAAGATTACCGATAGGGATGGCCGCGAAGGAATTCATGGCAAAGCCCTAGCCTTCGAGACCACCGTCTTCTGCCTGATTCAATGCCTCGTCACTCCGTTGGTGTTTGTGACCATTGCGTTTGGCGGCTGCCTTCTCTTTATTTCTCTCTAATCATGACCACTCTTCCTCCCATCCTCTCCCGTGATCCACGGGAGATTAAGCGCACCACCTCCCGCTGTCCCGAATGCCATCTCCGGGTCCCGGGCGAGGTTCTCAAGGTGAACAATGAGGACGGGAAGTCCGAAGTGCATCTGCGGCGGACTTGTCCGGAACATGGCACCTCCACCTCCCTCATCTCCTCTGATGCCCGCTTCTATTGGCTGGCCCAGGGGTCGGAGGACAATCGCTGTGGACCGGGCTGCGCCTGTTCGCCCGCGGACTCGGCGGGACTGCCAGGAACCTTGGGAAAGAATGCCGGCCAACCCGATACCATCGAAAAGCTCTCCACCTGCCTGGCCCTCATCGAGATTGTGGACTCGTGCAATCTAGCTTGTCCGACTTGTTTTGCTGACTCGCCCTCGGGAACGGGGGAACGCCTGAAGTATCACTCCCTCGCCGCACTGCAGCAACGCATCACCGGGGTGCTGGACCGCAAGGGCCACATCGAGCTGCTGCAGCTTTCCGGCGGAGAACCGACTTTGCATCCCGAATTCTTTGCCCTGCTGGATTGGATCCATGAGGAACCGCGTATCGACTACGCCCTCATCAATACCAATGGGGTGAAGCTGGCGGGCGATAAAGACTTTGTCGCCGAGCTGGGCAAACGCACTTCCCGGGGTCACATCCAACTCTACTTACAATTCGATGGTCCCCAAGAGGCTGGCCAAGTCGAATTGCGGGGGGCCGACCTGCGGGCGATGAAAAAGATGGCTCTCGCCAATTGCGAATCCATCGCCCTGCCCGTCACCCTCGCGATGACGGTGACGCCGGAGAACCTGCCCCATCTCTGGGAGACGGTGCGCTTCGGGCTGGAATTCGAAAGCTGTCGGGGCGTCTCCTTCCAGCCCATGTTCCACTCCGGCCGCACCCACGCCCAAGAGCGCCGCCTGAATACCGCGGACGTTATCTTGGGATTGATGGAGCAGTCGGGCGAGGAGCTCTGGCCCGATGACTTCACCCCCCTGCCCTGCGGCGACCCGAACTGCGCGACGATTGGCTACTTGCTCAAGACTCCCCTCGGCACGCGCAGTGTTTCGCACTTCATCGACTTTGCCAAAGTGCAGGGCTTCTTGCAGGACAAGATTCGCTACAACCTCTCCGACCTCGTGCAGTGCGGCTGCGACAATACGGAACTGGGGGAAATCCTGAAGCAGTTCGAGCTGCGCGAAAAGGACACCTACCGCCTCTTCATCAAACCCTTCATGGACGCCAGCACCTGGGACGACGATCGCATCGACCGTTGCTGCACCCACGTCATTCGACCCGATGGCAAGTTGGACTCCTTCTGCCGCTACTATGGATTGGAGTGAGGCGGAATTTTCCAGCCGAGCTACCCCCGCTTCGCGACTTGCGAAGAGACCACCCACAATAAAATCTCACGGGCGAACCACTTCAGTACGGAGACGAAGCAGCACGGGATCACTTCCTTCGATCTTCACCCGCACCGACTTGCGATACCGTCCTTGGGAAGAAGAAGGAAAGTCAGGTTCCAGGCCATCGCGGACCCAACCTCGCTCGCTTTCAAATCGTTCTACCCAACAGATCGCCCCGGGACGGTCGAGGGACCACGGGAAGGTATACTGACCTTGCAAACCCGTGTAACCAACCCAATCGAACCTCACATTATCAACCCAGTGATGCAGAAGAGAGGCCTCGCCGACAGCCTCTCTGAGTAAGGGGTTGAGATCGAAACGGTATTCGAAGGCATTGGCCCAGCCATCACCATCAGGATCGGCCAGTGGTCCGGAGATGGCTTCATCGGCGAGTTGAGCAGGTGAAAACTGTTCTGCCTGCCATTCCGCGAAGAAATCGCGCCAAGCGGCGCTCACCCCAATGAGCCCTCCATCTCCGACAAAGACGACCCGATCCTGAAAGCGCGCCCCATGCTTGAACCCGCCCTGTGCGGGGTAGGGAAAGTCAGCGCCAAAGAGCCCCTCGTAGTGAATGTCCCACGCGGAGCCATCGGGCGAACTGGAGAGATAGCGTTGGTCACAGGCGATGAAGGTCCCGAAGGCAAAGAGAATATCGGAATCCACCGCCTGGGCATCCCGTTTCCACCACACTTCAAAGTCTTCGGTGAAATGAGCCTGATAGGAATCAGGGACGAGCCAGAGGCCGTTGCCGAAACTAGCGTTCTGATAGGTAACGGTCTCGGGTCCCAGTTGAACGGAGTCCCAACTGAGCCCGTCTGTGGAATAAAAAATCAAGCCCTCGCTTGCCGTTATGAGATAAGTCCCTCCCCCGTAGTTCACAGAAGTTAGGTCCACAGCAGTGCCCAGCGAGATGGGAGTCCAAGCAACGCCATCGCTCGAGCGGGCCAAGGCTCCCGCCTGGCCACAGGCCCAAAAATATTGCCCATCCCAGACCGCACCCTTGAGGGAGCTGTTCGAAAAATGGACAGGGGCCGTTGCGGTCCAGGTGATTCCGTCGCTGGAGAGCCAGCACTTGGCCTCAGCCTCCGTTCCTCCAACCGCGAGAAAAAGATTCAATTCGGGAGCATGAATCACCCGGGCCACGTCGGCTGGTTCGGGTAATTGCACCGGAGAGAAGGTGACCGCATCATCACTCCAGAGGAGGTGCCCTCCTTCCCCGGCAATGACAAGACGGTCATCCCTGGCAGCGATCGTCGTCCAGTTCCACGCTTGTTGGGGCAGGAGCTGTTCGCGCTCCGTTTCCCAATTGGCCCCCTTCCACAGATTTCCATTTTCCCCCAAAATGTAGAGCTGACCGTTTGCCGACGTGAGGTGAGTGGCTTTCGCCCGCGAAAAGTCGGAAGACGAATCGCCGGCCAATCCGCTGCTGACCTCCCAAGTCACCCCGCTCGCGGAGCTCACCAGGATGGGGGCCCCGCCGTATCCTTCCGCCAGGGCATAGAACTGGCCGTCGTGCCACGTGAGATCGCGGGGTGAAGAATAGACCGGCTGCACGCTCCCGAGCTGCCCGCTTGTCAGGTAGTAGACCACATAGGGAAACTGCTCGCTGGTCCATTGCAGCCCATCCGGGGACAGGGACAGACGACCATTGGAACCGCTGGCGACCCACCCGGTCTCGCCAACCGCGAGGGCCGTCTGACCGGCGGGGACGGAGGGGACCGCCGACCAGTTTTCGCCATCGGACGAGCTCCACAAGCCAGCGGTGCCGTTGGAGGCGCCATTGGCTAACATATAGAGTCCGTCTTTTTCGATCAGTTGGGAAATGGTGAGGAAATTCTCTTGGTCCCCGATGGGGCTCTCCGTCCACACTTGGGCATCTGCCGATCGGAAGAGCTGCGCATTGACCCACTGGCGCCCACTGATGCCGTCATTGGAGTAGGCCCCCGCACTCCAAGCCCAAAAGAAGCCGCCCTCCCAGATGAGCTGCTCCAGAGGCACCGGCATCTCGTGGCCTTCCCACTCGTCGGTCCAGGAAACTTTGGTCCAAAGCTGTCCCGAAGCGAGTGCAACCCAAAGCCCTGGCCGGTGGACGAGCTGGGTGGCGAACACGCCTTCTGGTAACCCAAGGTCTTCAAGCTGAAAGGTCTCACCATCGTCACTCACCAACCCTTGTCCGTTCGGGTCTCCAAAGAGGGCCACCAGCATCCCTTCCCCTTCCGCCAAGTGCTCAAGAGTCTGGTAGGTCGGCAGCGGACCACGAGCGGTCCAATGCGAAAGAGGGTGTTCCGCCCCGTGGCTCCAGCCTAAAACCAACAGAACAAAGAAGAGGGTTCTCATACAAACCAAGATCTATATTTTCCCTAGTGAAACCTCAAGAAGGTTAAAGTGACAAGGTGGCGATCGCAGGCCCGTTCACCCACGCGGAAGACCCGTGGCCGCCACCTCGTTGGTGGAGCCAAGGCCCGGACCATCCCGTCTGTTAGCTCTCTCCCGGACGGCATTCTCCTACTCGCCTTTTCCGAGTTTTTCCCTATCGTCCTCTCCCTGTGAACGAACAACCCACTCCCCCCAGCGTCCCCTCACCACCGCCCAAGCTCAATGCGACGCTGCTCTGGCTGACCATTCTGGGACCCATCGGCCTAATCGGCATTTTCACCATTATGGCCTTTTCCGAAATCGAATTTGATTTCATGAACATCGCTCCATCTCTCACCGTTTTAGCTATTTTGATCGGTTGGATCGTTTTTGGAGTCGTTCTTTCAAAAAGGTTTCGAGGAGGAGGACTGGTGCTCTGCCTCATCGGTTATCCTCTTGCGCAGGCCGCGATTTGCTTCGCCATTTTCTTCTTCGGATGCCTGGCCAGTTTAGGTGGCAATTGGGGCCATAGAGCTCCGGACAGTTGGGTCGAAGAACAAGAACGACTGGCGAGAGAAAATGCCATCGATCCCTTCGCGCTCGAAGAGGCAAAGCAAGAATTGGAGGAGCACCTTGAGCGAGAGGAGGTAGAGAACGAATTCCTCGGAACACCGCGAGATTTCCAACCTGCAGGAGAACCGATTTCCAGACCTGTTCCCAACGAAGAGGTTGTTGAGCCATGAAATCATTTCCCAGGCAGAGCACTCCTCTTCCACTCCCCATCTTTCGAGTCCTCCTCTGGCTGGTCCCCTTTCCCGTTTCCGTCACATCGACGGGCTGCGTTTCCATCCTTATTGCAAAGGTGGCCTCGCTTCACCTCTGCTCTATCTGCCCTTGGCGGTGATTTTCTCTTCGCTTTTCTCAATCATCTAATCAAGCAGTGGACCTGTTCTCAAATCCAGCTTCCCTCTACTCGCTCACTCTGCTCATCGGCATTGTCGGTTCGGCCATTTATTGGATCCGTCGGGGCAAATCCGATCCGATGATTCCCCTCATCTACGGGGCCGCTCTGGCCTGTGCCTTCATTGGGGCCAAGCTGGCCTATCTGCTTTCCGAAGGATGGTTGGTGGCTGCTTCAGACAATCGCCTGTTGCATTGGTTGACCGGCAAGTCGGTGACCGGTGCTTTGCTCGGTGGCTTCATCGGAGTGGAGATGGCCAAGAAGTTGGCGGGCTATCGCAAGGCGACCGGCGACGGTTTCGCGGCCGTGGTTCCGCTGGCCATCATCGTGGGGCGCTTGGGCTGTCTGTCACATGGTTGTTGCAAAGGAATCGCCTGCGAAATCGGACCCCTCGATCACTGGCCCTCCGTCGAGGTCGAGATCGCCTTCAACCTCCTCATCTTTCTCACCTTTTTCAACTTCCGTCGCTTTGGCTTCCTGCGCGGGCAGCACTTTCACCTCTATCTCATCTCCTACGGACTCTTCCGGTTCGGCCATGAGTTTCTCCGCGCCACGCCCAAGCCCTTTCTGGGGTTGTCGGGCTACCAGCTCTTCGCGCTCGCCCTCGCCATCACCGGACTGGTGGCCTTCCGCCGTCGCCAACGCAATCCCCCGAGCGAGTTCGCCTAGTGCCAGCGGGACCTTCCTTGCCCGACCTGCGGCGGTCTGTTATGGCCTTCTTTTCCTTTTATGAAGCCCACCACCAATGTCGCCGAAACCCACGCTCCCGATGGCGCGCACTTTCGTCTCATCGAGCACGACGGGGACTACTACCTCTACATGAACGATCGGCAGGTCATGAGCACCAAGATGACCTACTCCGAGCGCATGTTGGCGGACATCGGCTGCGACTTCTCCGGTCCCCGCAAGGAGGCCCGCATCCTGGTGGGTGGCTTGGGGCTAGGCTTCAGCCTGCGCCGGGCACTGGAACTCACGGGCCCGGATTCCCGCTGCGAGGTCGCGGAACTCTTGCCCGAGGTCGCCCGCTGGAACCGTGAGCTCCTCAAGGGCTACAACGACGACATCCTCAACGACCCGCGCACCGTGGTCACCATCGACGACGTCTTTCACTGCATTCGCAAGGCTGCCAATGGCGACATTCCGCCCTACGATGCCATTCTCCTGGATGTCGATGACGGCCCCTCTTCCCTACTGCAGCCGCAGAACTCGCAACTCTATCAGAGCAAGGGTCTTTCCTTGCTCAAACAAGCGCTTGCACCCAATGGCCGCATTGCCTTTTGGGCAGTGGAGAAAGATCCCCGGCTCTTTCGTTCCCTCAAGAAAGCCAAGTTCTGGGTGGAAGAATATCCCGTCGCCAAGCACGAACGCGCCAAGCGCAAAGAGCATGCGATCTATCTGGCGGTGAGACGCTGAAGAGTTCTTCGCGATTGCAATTGAAGGGCGAAGGGTTTCAATTCGGCCCCATCACTATGAGCAAGCTATCAGGGAAACGCATCGCAGTCACGGGAGCTTCCAGCGGAATTGGAGCCGCCATTACGCAGGCCCTCGTCGCTGAAGGAGCGGAGGTCTTCGGCATGTGCCGCAAGATTGGCAAGATTCCAACAGGCGCCACCCCCATCTCCTGCGACCTGCGCAACCCTGATCGAATTGGCCACGCCTTCGAGATCATCGAACAAGCGGCCGGCGGATTGGATGCCATCGTCAACAACGCGGGCTTGGCTTGGTTGGAAAGAGTGACCGACGGCGACCCCGCCCGCTTTGCCGAGATGTGGCAAGTCAACGTGCACGGGCTCGTGGTGGCCACCCAAGAAGCCCTCAAGCTCTTCCCCGCAAGCGGCGGTCGCATCGTCAATATCTCCAGCATGAGCGGCCATCGGGTTCCGCCCACGGGAGGATTCTATTCCCCCACCAAGTTCGCGGTCCGGGCCATCACCGAGTCCCTGCGCTGTGAATTCGCGGGCGATGGTTCCCCCCATCAAGTGGCCATGGTCTCGCCCGGATATGTCGACACCCCGATCCTGGACACCTATTTCGAAGGCCGTTCCGAAAAGCTGGCGGACATGCGCGAAACCATGCCCATGCTCCAACCCGAAGACATCGCCCAAGCCGCACTCACCATCCTCAGCGCCCCCGACCACGTCAACATCGGCGACATTCAACTACGCTCCTCTGCTCAACGTGCTTAGATGAAGACGGTCTCCTGTCTACGTAGACCTCTTTGCAGGTCTCTGAAATCCGACTCCGAGCGAAAATGCAGAGCAGAAGAAAGGTTCTGCGACTTTTCGATTCAAGTTTTTCCTACCGGCTTCAACTCACAACGTTCTTCTGGAGTTGTCTCAAGTTATAGATTCGTTGCGGCTTTGGGACCAGCTCGAGCCCCTTTAGGGGGCGCGAACCGTCCTTGCGGTTGGGCGAAAAGTGTTCCCGGGCGGATTGGAAGACTTCTTCGATAAAGGATTTAGTGCCCAAGGCGGCTCCGTCGCTGAAGTAACGAACTCGGCAGCGGAGATAGTCACTCTGCTTGAGCCGCCCTCCTTCCTTCATGACTTCAAGAGCCCTCTCGCGCGAGATTCGGGCCCGGAAGACATGAGCTTTTCCGCCTAGTCCCTCTTTTTGCAGCTCTTCATTGCGGGCTCTTTCAGAGAAGGGAACCCCGAACAAATAGCATCGCCATCTCTCGAGGGCTTCTTTGTTAGAAACAACTGGCGAAACAGCAGTGACATCTGAGTTCGAAGAGCGTTCGACTCCTCCGAGGCTATCGACGCGAAAACTTTGCAGCCACTGCAAGGCCTTTTGCGCCAGCTTGCCTCCCGCCACGGCCTCGCCATAGCTGCACCAGCGATAGTCCTTGGAATCCTGGCAAATTCCCGCCCGCACCGGATTGAGGTCGATATAGGCAGCCATGGTCTTGATGGCGGCCCCTTTTCCTTCCACTAAAACAGAGCGAAAGCGGTCTTCCCAGAGAGTGCCGCGGCGGTTGTGGCGGCCGTTGAACCATTGGGTGAAGCGCTGCTTGAGAACCTTCATATAGCGGCTGATATCCCACATCCGGCTGAACCACTTTTCGCGCAATTCCTCGGCGGATTTGTCATTGCCCTGGCCTCGATAATGGGACAGTTCCCACTCCAACTCGGTGGCCGCCTCATCCCCCAGACAACTGCGAACATGGGCCACCAAGCCCGCATCATCGGGTAATTCCGAGTCATCCGGACGCTGCGGCACCTCCACGAGAATGTGAAAGTGATTCGACATCACCGCATAGGAAATCACGCGCAGTCCGTAGAGCTTTTCGTAAAGACGCATGTAGCGAACGAACTGCTCCTTCTCCGTCTCCCCCAGCAAAAACTCCCGCCCCACCACTCGGGAAACGCAATGATAATAGGCTTGGGCATGGCCGGGGGGAACTTTGACGCGGGGTCGTCTCATTTCGAAAAACTGCCAAATCTCGCCCTCCGCGTCAATTTCCTTTGGAAGGGGTCAGGCATTTTATTCCCCTTTTATTCACTCCGGCATTTTATTCACTCCGTAAAGTATTGGCGTTGAATACAGTCGCAGCTGAGAAACCCGACCTCCGGGCCGAGGACTCTGGACTCCCTGCAACACGTTAACGCCACTCTTTGAGCCAGATTCTTGGACCCCGCTGATTGCCGGACACTTGTCATTGGCAATGACCCTCAGCCAACCATTGCTGCTTTAACGAACCATGGGACATCACTACAAAATTTCGGGAAAATTGAATTTAAATCTTTGCTCTAAACCGCTGACTATTTTGCAATTTGCGGCGCGCTTTCCGATAGAATTACCTCATAGGAATCTAATTATAAACAATTTACGAGCGTTCTAGACCAAGTCTCAATCCCGCGTCTTGCTGAAATGAGGCTTGGTCGACAGAAGACACTAGGTAACTTTTCTGACTGAGATGAAATAGTCGTTGCCTCCAAATTGGTGGCTCGACTTCCTTCGTTAACCAAAAAACCTAATATGAAACCCAAATTTATTCGAGTGAGCATGCCGCTAGCAGCTTCGGCTATGGTTAGTCTTTCGGGTGGTCTTTCCGCCCAAATTGTCTGGAATGGAGCTGGCGATGGCACGAACTGGACCGACGGCGCCAACTGGGTCGGTGGGACCGCTCCTGCCAATGATATCACCACGGACATTGCCCAGTGGAACGGTGGCATTGAGTTGGATGTAAATCGGTCTGTTCATGGTCTCGACTTTACCGGTGGTGCTCAATTAAACGACGCTGGCGATGACAATACGCTGACTCTTGGTGGCGGTGGCATTGACGTCACTGGCGGTGGTGCTGGCGATATTTACACCGATGTGATATTTGCAGCCGACTCTATCATCACACTATCGAACCAGCGTATCTCGTTTCGCGGGACCAGTAACCTTTCCGGATCAGGCAATGTGACGATCACTGGTGGAAATATTGCTTACTTTGATGTTGGGGCGAGTACTAGGACTGGTGGAACAACGGTCACTGGGGGCGCAAGAGCCAGCCTTAAAGGAAGCACAGGCCTCGGGTCTGGAACCGTTACTTTAGATAACGGCACGGTGGAGGATAATAATGTAGGCTATCACTGGAATAATGATGTCGTTGTTAATGCGGGGGGAGGCACATTGAACTTCAATGGTAATATGAACGGCACCTACACTGGCAATGGCGCTTTGACGATTGTAGGCTCAAGTATAACTTCAGATAAAACGATAACAGCTGACGGGTCAGGTCATTCGGGTGGCGTTACACTCGATAACGTAAGATTCCGAACAAGCAACAATAGCGCTTATGGAACTGGCGCGATCACCCTAACAAACGGTGCTATTATTAAGAACAATAATAATAACGTGACATTAGAGAATGACATAATCATCGGCGATGGCGGCGGCGGATTCGAGGTCGGTTGGAGTAATAGAAATATTAGGCTCAATGGCGAAGTGTCTGGAGCTGGACCACTTCTAGTTAGCAATGATAGCAGTTTTTTAAGGATTCTTTCGAATAACTCGTATACTGGTGGCACCGAGATCCAAGGATTCGTGAATACTCGCTCTGGTGGATTAGGGACAGGAGAAATTGTTTTGAACGATGTTGCTGGCGGCCGCGGTCAACTCCAAAACTTTGAACAAGAAGCGACTTTGGACAACGACATGCTCGTCTCTGCAAACGGTGGTCGCCTGAAAGCTGGTTGGAATTCCGACCTCATCATCACCGGTGTGGTATCTGGTTCGGGTCAACTCACCATCGAAGGGGATTCCGGAGTCAATCGACTTACCAACAATGCTAATACTTTCTCTGGCAATATCGTATTGGATGCGGGTACGTCAAGAATCGCTGTGGGCTCACTTGGGGGAGGAACCTACAGTGGTGTCGTCAGCGGAGAAGGAACTTTCGAATATACCGGTTCAGGCATCCAGACTGTGACCGGAACAAGCTCCCATACAGGTTCCACTACAATCAGCACCGGCACATTCTTTGTTGACGGTGACTACTCAAGTTCATCCTTCACAATAGCAGGAGGAGCAGCCCTCGGTGGCTCAGGTGACTTGGGGAATGTCTTCTTTGACGATGGCGCTTTGCTTGACGTCTTTGGTGGTGTCTTGACCCTCGGCAGCGCAGCGACTCTCTCATTTGCTGACTTTGGATTCGATGACCTCGTGAATAGCTCTTGGATGACCGATGGCGAAGGAACCTACACCCTTATCGATGGTGAATTCACCCTTGATTCTACTGGATTGCAAAACTTTGGTGCCGCCAACGCATTGGACCGGGGGGATGGCTACAAGGTCTACTTCGGCGAGGGCAGCCTGGTCTACTCCGTCGTTGCTATTCCTGAGCCTGGGGTATCTTTGCTGGCTGGATTGGGAATGTTCGCACTCATCCGCCGCCGTCGTTCTTAGAACCGAATTGTCTCTCCGCCTTGAGGGACGATTTATTTGGGCTCGGTCACATTTTTGATAGCCGGAAGTCGTTTCGATGACTTCCGGTTTTTTTGTCTGGGAAGACTGGGTTGGTTTTGCAGAATGAAAAATGCCTGACCCGAATAGCGCTTGGTCAAGCGGGCTTTCGATAGGTCGAGCGGTGCGGGATTTCTTCGAAAAGGTGCCGGAGTTTGGTGAGCATTCGGGAGCTTTTGGCTCTTCTTTTGACAACTCGGGGTTCTCGTCGATCTGGTCGAATATCCAAAACCTTGGTTGCCCGGACTTCTAAATAACGTTCTCGTAAGTTCCTTCTGGTTAGATAGTGAAGTTTGTTTTGACATCACGCAGTCGGACCTCAATTTCCCAGAGCTTGGCGTAGAGATCGATGAGTTCCTTGTTGGGATGTCGAATCGGATCGAGGAGGTCGGCAACAACTACCAAAACCTTCTTCTCTCCACTTCGGCTTTCGTATCCCATCTTAATGTAGCGGAGAGTCAGGGTCTTGGGCAGCGCCTTCCAATCCTCTTGGGATAGCTCACAGGAGCTTGGCCGCGAAGATGGCTTTTGCCAACCGCAGGTCTCATAGCCCTCCGCAAAGTTGAACCGAGCTTCCGTCGAACGCTTTGAGTGTCAGTCCGCGCCAAAGGTCTCGCCGCGACACCCGTTCGGAAAGGTGCCGCGCAGTCTTGTGAGCGATGGCTTGCAGAAAATCCCCGGGAAGAGCGCGGCGAGCCTCGCAATAGGAGCCGGTGGACGACGAGGGTGGCTTGATTTTCACGACGGAATCCGAGAAAAGAATATCATCAAAGAACTCACTGAAACCTTCGAGATATTCGCGAAAAAATACTCACGAGTTGCTCGAAGCCGGGCTTGGCAACGACACTTGGCAGCGGAAAGAATGATAGTCGGAAAGTCGGTCAGAAGCGGTTGTTTGATCACGCTTTCAATGCGTTTCTTGGCCGGCTTTCCGTTCAATAGATTTTAACGAAATGCGGCTTAACCCAACTCCATTTGGGTTAAGTATTTTTAAGTCTGCTCCTCGTTAATCTTTCTTGGAATTGGCCATGGTAAGTCCTGTTCCAATCTTTCTGGTCTCCTCCAAATCCCAAGTTTCCCAGTAGTAGAACATTCTGTAGCTGGTGCGTTCGGGAGACCTATCAGTGTCGGATGCCCCGACCTCCAGAAGAGCAGTTTTACCATCATTGGCCACAGCTCCCAAGTCACTCACCCATCGATCCCGGATCTTCATGTCTGGATGCTTACCCAACATCACCACATCTTTCTCCCATCCATTGTCTGTTAGACGAAAACGCGTGATCCCCGAATAGAATCCCTTAGCGGTCATGATCTTCACCAGCATTACCGTCTTATCCTCACTAGTCACCACATCGGCAACTTCGTAGGGAGCCTTCCAACCAAAGATACCAGACCCGTCTGAATCTACGATTTTACAGCGGTCATCCTCCTGAACAAAAGTAAACGTTGTTCCTTTTAGCTTCCACGATAGCTTGTCCTTCAAATTGTCCTTAACCGAGTAGGAATGCGGAGCAACCGTTACCTCGCTTTCATTGGCGAGCATTGATGTCGCAAGCGCGATGATTAGGAGCAATGATCTCATAGTTTCCGACTAACGTTCAACAACACCCAATCCGTACGACTCAGCGTGCTTTTGATGGATCTATCACGTATCCCTCTCCGGTCAACTACAGCGAGGGGCAGAGCTTCAACTAGCGAGAAAAGGTGACGAATCCCCTACGGTCTAGGAAGTTCTCCCGATGGCGTGCGCTCCTTCTTCTCCGTCTGAGGGTCGAAAGAAAAAAGGCGGCTTCGTCTCCACGAAGCCGCCTTCCCTACACGGTCCTACCACAAGACGTAAGCTACTCTGACAATTCTTCGAGGCGGACAAAGAGTCTGCCCGGCTCATAATCGAATTCGACCGAACCTTGCCCGCTGGCATCGGTGGTGAGCGAGCCTCCGGTTGGCACGACGGTGGTCACGAACCCGGTCAGGTCTTGGCTCGACTTCAAAGTATAGGTCGTCGAGGGCTCGCCCGAAAAGGTCAACGCAACGGTTCCACCCGATACCGAAATCCCAGTAATTTCGAGATCAGCGGCAAGAACTCCAGGCTCCGCGTAGAGACGGACCAAGTCGAAACGAGGTTGGTCGTCCCCACCATCGGAGTTGTCACTTTCAATCAGCACCGCAACCTCCGAAGCAGTGGTGGTGGCCTGATAGCTCAAATAACGTTCATAGTATTCGTTCAACTCTTCTTCCGCATGCTCGAAGGCGCCAATCTCGATCGGGGTGCCATTGTCGAAAATGAGGGAGACGGTGTATTGCGAGGACCCATTCGACTGATTGTTTGTGGTATTCAGTTGGAGATGGAAGACCTCGCCAGGAGTCACCCCATGGGCGATGGGGGCGGATTGGAATTCGCCCACGGAATCATCATTCACGAATCCATAGAAAGAACCATCGTAGGCAACCGAGGAGCTATCGAATCCGATGAAGCCGTCCACGCTGCGCGCTGACCACCCGGGGAGGGTTGCGACTTGCCCCGCCTGACCCGCTGCGAAGCGAGTAGTCGCGGACGCGGGATTGGAGGGATTGGTGCCACCCGTGGTGTCCTCGAACGAACCGTTGGAGATGGAGAAATCCATCAGGATCGTCGGCGTGGGAACATCGTTCTCATCATTGGGGTCGGTGCCGAAGACGTTGACCTCGATCGAATCCGAAAACTCATCCCGGTCCGTATCTTGCTCAAAAGGATCGGATCCAGCCGCCTTTTCCGCGCCATCGTTCAGGCGATCGTGATCCGCATCGGGATCGAGCGGATCGGTCCCGTCGTCATTCAGTTCGACCCCGTCGGTCACTCCATCTCCGTCGGTATCCGGATTGTTGGGATCAGTTCCTTCATCAAACTCGAACAGATTGTCGAGACCATCGGGCTCGCGATCCCCATCCGCGCCATCGACCCCGATGCTCGAAGTGGGGTCCAACCCGTTGTCATTCTCCCACCAGTCAGGGAGATCATCATCATCGGTATCTTCCTTTGTCGGGTCGGTGAGATTGGCACTGCCGATTGCGGCGTCAACCTCATCCCCATCCTCAATGGTATCATCGTCGGTATCCTTCCGGTTCGGATCGGTGACATAACCACCTCCCAAGGAGGGAGACACCTCATCTCCATCTTCGATTCCGTCCCCATCGGAGTCCGCCGTCAAGGGGTCGGTTGGAGCCCCGCCATTGCCGACCCCAACGAAGTTCCCTTCACTATCGTAGGGATTCAGCAAGCCATTGATTTCTTCTTCATTGGTCAGGTTGTCCGAGTCTTCATCCGCATTGGGATCGAGAATGGGTTGGGTCAGAGTCAAGGTGACATCATCGAGATAGACCTGGTCCCCCTCGTTGGCACCGTCCGAACCATTGTTATCGACGAGAATACTCAGTTGAGCCGTGGTATAAGCGGCAGGAGCCAGGACGGACCCGAAAGCCGACTCGTCCCTCAAGATGAACCCAGTGGTCACGTTGTCCGCAAGGGTCCCCTCGGGAGCATCGTTTTCGGTGTGATTGACGATGGTAAAGGGCACCAGCTCTTCGCTCGCCAAACCAGCATCAAAGAGAATCGCAGGAGCTACGGAAAAGTGATTGTCGCTTGTCTTGTTCGCTCCGGTCCAGAGACTCAGTCGAAAGACATCTCCCCGAAATCCGCTACCGACGTCTTCCGAGAGTGCTTCTACCTCCACCGCATTGTTCACCAGAAGAACGCGCCGGCTATCGAGAAGCCCCCGGTTGGGAGAGCTATCCTGACCGTTGGCCGGGGGCGGGTCGGTAAAGTCATTAACCTGGGAGCCATCCAAGCCTCCGAAACCGGTCGAGTCGAGAGTCCAGCCATCGATAGTGATGGTGCCATTGCTAACCGCAAAGCGGTCGTCGGTGGTGCCATTCCCGCTCGTAGAGCCGGTCCGCATGCCAAGGTTTCCGTCCAGAAGCTCGCTTTCAAATCCCCCATTGTTCAGGGTAGGGCTGATTACTGGAACTTGGGCCAAAGCCACGGTGATGCCCGAACACATTAGGGCAGGAATCGTAAATAGATGGTTTTTCATACTGAATATAAAATGTTGTGAGTGCCAATTCCCACCAAGAGGCCCATCAATCACTTGGGGGGCTTCTTTGGGGGCCGGTTGCTCAACGGAAAGAATTTTTTCCCCTCGGCGCTATCGGCGACGGCGGAGAACGAAAGGAAGAGCCAAGAGACTCAGTAGGGCCGAGGAGGGCTCGGGAATGCTGGTGACGGTCAGGGTCACATCATCGATGTAGACTTGATCCGACTGATTCGCACCGTTGGAATTGTTGTTGTCCACATCGAGAACAAGCTGGGCTGTTGAATAGTCAGCGGGCGCAGCAACCGAACCGAACGCGGCATTGTCTCGCTCGATAAAGCCATTGGTGACGTTATCAGCCAACTGCCCGTTGGGAGCATCGGAAATCGTGTGAGAGATACTTTGGAATCCAACGGTTTGTTCGGAAGGAAGGCCAGCGTCGAAGACAATGGAGGCATCGAGAGTGAAGTGCGTCGCCCCAAGGTCGTTGGACCCGGTCCAGAGACTCAGCTGAAAAAGATCTCCCCCCAAACCACTGGTCAAGTCGTCCGACAAGGCGGTCGATTCCACCCGGTCATTGATGAGGAAGACCCGGCGTGATTCGCCCCGACCCCGATTGGGTGCGGCGTCTTGTCCGTTAGCTGGCGCAGGGGTGGTGAAGTCGTTGATTTGAGAGCCATCCAATCCTGAAAATCCTCCGGTGGAAATGGTCCAACCAGGGACTTTAATGGTGCCATTATTAGCGGCGAAGCGATCAGTAGCGGCATTGGAATTGCCATCACCACTGGACCCTCCAGAGAGAACCGTGCCGCCGAGGGCGACCTCGAACCCTCCGTTATTGAGGGTTGGACTAATGAGGGTGGTGGTTGCTGCACTCGAAATAGAAGTATATGTCCCGATTGCAGTTAGGGTAAGTAGGCTAGAGTTTTTCATGCGTTTTCTTAGGATTTAAGTTCATGGTTCGGAAGGGATTCTACCTTCTTCACCATTCGCCAGTATCCTAGGATACGCAGGAAAAGTTATGTAAGGGAGATTTGCGACTTTTGCTCTCTCCGCCAGATTCCGGGCGTCGTTCCAACTATCTTTCGAAAGTGATGCCTCAAGCTTTTCACATCCGCAAAACCAATATCTTCTGCAATTTCAGTAATTGCAGATGAGGTCGTAATCAGCAGGTGCTTCGCCCGATTGATGCGGAACTGGTTGATGATTCCGAGAGGCGATTCCCTCAGGTCTTTGCGAAACTGTCGTTCAAGAACCCGACGCGAAACTCCACAGCTGCGAGCCAGGCTTTCCACACTAAATGATTCGCAGGGATGGTTGTTGCGGATAACGACCAAAGCCCGGCGGGTCAGGAGAGAGAAAGCCACTCTTTCCCTTTCTTTCTGGGGATTTTCTACCACTTGGCCGGCCTTCCCAGTTGATGAATTTCAGCAATCTCCTCACTACTCATCGCCCGCCGGAGCAAGAAGAATTCGTCGATTCGACCGCAGAAATTTCGCTGCTTGGGCCAGCTCGGTCCTGCTGGCGAACCCCAATGACCGATGTTACATTTCCCAAAACGGACCGGACAATCCGGGTCGATCACGGTCTCTGCCACCAAACGGCCATCTACATAATATCTGACATCTCCTGAGGAGATACTAAAGGTAGCCGCGAGATGGGTCCATCTACCGATTGGAACCGTATCTTCTTCACTTTTGATTCGATATATTTCCGGTGAATTCAAACTGGGATTCTTTCCCAACTGAGACCCCTGAACCGCACCATCATCCAGCAACTGCCAGTGATGTTCGTGTCGTTCATAGTTATCGGTATTGAAAATGGCGGTGATATAACTATCGAACCGTTCCACCTTCAACCAGGTCGAGAGGGTAAACTCCGGGAACTCACCATCAATCTCGAGAAAGACCCGGTCGCCCACATTCTCAAAAAGGAGAGCACTGCTGTTCGGCTGCCTGCCCCGCACCCAGGTGGCGCCATGAATGCGACCATTGACCGCTTGCGGATTCGCGCGATTCACCAGTCTTCCGCTGGATGACTCGTCAGGTTGGAAGTCGTAGAACGCGACCATTTCCCCATCGGCGAGTAGCCTGTCAGTGAGCTGACGGCCGAGAGTTTGCGAGATGTCCTTAGCGGTCCGGAATTCCTCCTCGCGAGGTTGAGTCAAAACCACCGCTGCCGAGCCTTCTTCCCAGCCCGCGGCATACCCTTCCCGAACGAGCCGCGCTTCCTTGGAACCCTCTTCGTGCAATTCCACTTCCCCCGAGAAGACATGAACCTCCGTCTTCTGGTCCGGGTTGACCGCGATCCCAAACTCGGTGCCGAGGTCGACCACGTCAACCTCAGGGGCATCGATGCGGAAGCCGGTCGCGCGGTCGGAAATGCGGGCGCGAATCCGCCCCTCGGTGAGAAAGACATGCATATCGTTCTTGATGGTGAAATCGGCGGGCCCCTCCACCACGAACTTGGCTCCGGTGCGAAACTCCAGCTCGGCGATGCCTTCCTGCAACTCGTAGCGACCCACTTCGAACTCGTCTCCTTCCGGGGCGAGGTTGGGGGCGAAGCGAGTGTCGAGCTGGTTAATCATTCTGGCGAGAGCCTGGGTGGCCGGCTTCGCGCTATCCGCCACTTGAACGGGCGATGATTTCTTTTGCAGAAGAAAGCCAAGGAGACTTGCGAAGACCACCGCTGCCGCGACGGCGAGGAGAGCGCGTCTTTTTCCAAATCGAGGCGAGACAAGATTTTCAGCGCCTTCGGGAGGTAGAAAGCTCTGCGGCATCCCCAGCAGATCGCCCGTTGCATCGGAGAGAAGCTCGTTGCGCAACAAGGCCTCGGTCACCAGTTTGTCCGAAGCATACTCGACTGCGGTCACACTTTCCCGAAGGATTTGATTGAGGCGGTCGCGCTGCTCCACGGACAACTCCTCTTCATCAGCCAAGGCCAAGAGGCGGTCAAGCTCGTCAAACTCAGGATGGTCGTTGCTCATGATTGGGACTCCGGCGAGGTATTCATGCGGGTATCGATGCACTCCTTCAGGTTCTTGCGAATTCGGAGGAGGAGGCTTTTCACTCCATCAATAGAGCGATTGCAGCTAAGGGAAATCTGCTCGATGGACTTACGATGCGCGTAGTAGAGAGACAGAATGGTGCGCTGCTCATCCTTGAGCTTGACCAGACAAGAGCGGAGAGCTTCCTGCCGGCGGGGGACACTTTGGATCCGTTCTTCGGTCACGGTTTGGAGACTTTCCAGAACGTCGGCGTCGAAGATGAGACGGTCTCTTTGCCGATCCCGATAGAAAGACAAAATCTGAAAGCGCGCCAGGGTGAGGGCCCAAGGCAAGAAGGGCCGCGAGGAGTCGTAGGACTCATGATTTCTCCACAGCTGAATGTTGGTCTTTTGGAGAATATCCTGGCTGTCATTCGAGTTCGCCACCGACGCCATGATGTATCCCAAGAGCTGGGACTGGTTGCCAGTGAGCAGGGTCACGAAGGCTTCGTCTGGTTCTGGAGGTCGTTTGGTCAAGGGAGATCGGTGGTGCCTATCATCTCTTGTCCACCGCGAGAGGCAACGGTGTCACTTTCTACGCATTTTTTCGAAAAAACTTTTGCGAAGCGCTCTCTTGCCGATGGGCACTGGACCTGAAATGGACTGAAATCTCCGGCAACGAAACCGGCTATGATACGAAGTTGAGGTCTTCGCGGAAGGGAGAAATGCGACTAAGCGTGGGGAAAGTGACCAGGCGCTCAGGGACATCTCTTCGCTCGCTTTTTTCGATAGATTCAGGGAAATTTCGGGTCAGGTTTCTGGGAGTTGGGCAGTTCGGTTGTGTGATAAATGCTTCCCCTTTTCGTGCGGCTGCCTTCGGGTTGGCCCTTCCCGCGCTGCTGGTTTCGCTTCCCGCGGCCGAGCTCAATATCGCCCGCAAGGACGTTCATCCCTACGTGCGTTCGGAGGGCTCGCGGGCTGAACATCGCTACTCCGACGCTGCCGTGAACTCGGAGCGCGTCTATGATTTCTATCGTCGACAGGCGGAGTATTACCTCGCGATGGCTCCCGAAGAGGTGCCCGATCTCTTGCCTGCCTTTCCCGGTCTGGACCGGGGAGAGTTCGGGCATTGGGGAAAGTATAACCAGAACAATTATAAGAATGATGATTGGAACCGGATGGAGGTCGGCACCGTTGTTGGAGCCCCCCTCCATGCCTCCGGAGTGGGCGCTCTGAAGGGAGTCAATGTGCGTCTGGGTGAGGAGGGTCTCATCGCGGCCTGCTTCGATCCCGTCACGCTGAGCTATCCGGTGATTTGGGACAGCTCCAAGCAGTTTCTCAAAATCAATCCTTTCCGCTGGGGCCTGGCTCGGGGCACGCAGGCGGGGGGCCGGACTCTTTTCCACTACAAGCCTGCGGCCTATCCCGGCGACACGAACCTCCCCGTCTATCGAGGCTACTATCGCGCTGGGAGCGAGGTGGTCTTTGACTACGATTATGAAGAGAAGCCGGTTCTCGATCGTCCAGGCACCATCGTGCTCGGCGACGAAGCCGGTTCGGTCTTCACCCGCACGATGAGCTTTCCGCAAGGGGTGCCAGTTTCGGTCTTTCCACTTGTTCAGACGCCAGCTGACTGCGAGGTGTTAGAGGACGGCGTCTACCAGAAGGGAACGCAGACCACTCTGGTGACAATCAGCGGAGAGATCGCGGACACGGCCCTGACGCGCGATGAGAGCGGCCTTGTCTCGCTGCAACTAGGCGAGCAAAAGGACGCGGGTCTCATCCGAATTTCCATCTGGAGCGGCGCCAACGCGGACCTCGATCTCGCCAAGCAGACAATCACGGAGACTCCCCTTCGCATCCCGAACAAGGCTTTGGAGGAAAAGCCGCAATGGCCGGAGACCATCACCTTGAATGGCGAGCTCGGGGACGAGAGTGGAGCTTACGCCATCGATACCATTCCCGTCCCTTTCGAAAATCCTTACCGCTCCCTGATGATGTTTTCGGGAGTGGCTTTCTACGATGACGGAACCGCTGCGGTCTCCACGCTGATGGGTGACATCTGGACGGTCTCGGGATTGGACGCCGACCTCTCCGAGGTGAAGTGGAAGCGCTTCGCCACCGGCATCGCCATTCCCTTTGGCCTGCAGATCATCGACAACGAGCTTTTCGTCTGCGGCAAACAACAGATCACCCGCCTCCACGACCTAGATGGAAATGGCGAAGCGGATTTTCATGAAAACTGGAGCAACAAGTACCTCGACGACCACGGTCACCCGCACATCTATGGACTGGAAAAAGACGACGAGGGCAACTTCTACCTCATCTACGAATACGCGATTGCCCGCATCGACAAAGACACCCGCGAGGTGGAAGTGATCGCCACTGGAGTTCGCAATTGCATGGGCTTCGGGTCGACCACCCTGGATGACGAGTTCACCATCTTGGCTGCTCCCCAAGAGGGGGACTGGACCCCGGCCTCCATGATTATCCGACCCCAACAGGGCGGCTTCTATGGCTTCGAGCCCGGTCGCAAAAAGGTCGATTCGGTCTCGCTGCCTCTCTGCTACATCCCCCGGGGAGTGGATAACTCGACGGGTGGTTTTCTCACCATCAAAGATGAGCGGTGGGGACCCTTGAGCGATTCGGTCATTGGATTGAGCTACGGGAGCGGCAACCACTATCGCGTGTTGTTCGATTCCGGCCTCCACGGTCAGGCCGCCACAGTTCCCCTGCCCGGAGACTTTCCCGCAGGGCTGGTGCGAGCTGTTACCTCCCCCACCGATGGGCAGGTCTACACCGTCGGCACCGATGGTTGGGGAGACTACGCGATGCAGTCGGGATGCTTCGGACGGATTCGCTACACGGGCAAGGCGATGGTTTTGCCCGACTCCTTCCAAGCTGTGGCCAATGGACTCCACATCCGCTTCAATGAGACCCTGGATGCGACGAGTGTGGAGGAGCTCTCGAACTACTTCGTGCAACAATGGAACTACGAATATGCCTCCCGCTATGGGTCGCCCGAGTTCTCGGTCAAGGAGCCTGGAAAGCTTGGTCACGATCGGGTCGAAGTTGCCTCCGCCCGCTTGTTAGAAGATGGACGCACTGTGTTTCTCGAAATCCCCGAGCTCGCTCCAGTGATGCAGATGCATGTTTATATGAAGCTGAAGACAGCAGCAGGTCAGGAGTTCAAAAGCGACCTCTTCCCCACCATCATCGAGTTTGACGAAGCCACCCGGTTCGAAGGAATGCAGGAAGTTCCATTCAAAGAGACCACTCGCCTCGTCGCGCGCATCAAGGGTGCGAAGCCTCCCCGGACGAAAGGCTCTTTGACACCACCGGACGAAACCTGGGGTGACGCCACTCGCATTTTGATCGAGACCAAGGAGGGGCTGCAATTCACGCCCAATGCTTTTCGAGCTCGCCCGGGAGAAAAGCTGGCGGTGACGCTGCGCAACCCCGACGTCATGCCTCACAACTGGGTGCTCACCCAGGTCGGTACCGAGAAGTTGGTGGGAGAAGCCTCGTTCAAGATGCTCAACGATCCCGAAGCCCAGGCGAAATCCTATCTGGAGGACGAACAGCAAAAGAACGTGGTGGCCCACACCTCCGTCATCGATCCCAGCTCCGAGCAGACCATCTACTTCGAGGCGCCAAGCGAGCCCGGCGACTATCGCTACATCTGCACTTTCCCCGGCCACTGGCAGGTCATGCAGGGAGTGATGACCGTCAGCGAGTGATCCGAAAGCGGAAACCGCTTTCCCTCCCAAATTGAAAAACCGCACTCCTCCCGGAGTGCGGTTTCGGGGTCTTTTTTGCTATGTGGGTTACGGGATGAATAACAAATTCCAGAATCGTTTCGACTAACGGCCGCCACGAGGAGGATGGGGAGGACGTCCTCCCCCTCCGGGACCTCCTTCTTCACCACCAGGGCCGCCAGTGGACTCGTCAGGCTTCATCTCCTCTTCCTCGAGCTTGCCACTTTCGTCTTCGTCCAGTTCGAGCAAGGACTTGGTCGCCCTTGCGATCTCTCGTTTGGAAAGAGTCCCATCACCATTCTGGTCTAAGGAAGCCATGACCGGATCGACCGGAGGAGGACCGCCGCGACGGGGTTTTTCTTTTTCCTTATCATCGCCCTCGGGCTTAGGCGGGGCCGTCTCTTCCTCGGAAAGCCGCCCGTTGTCATCGGTATCGAGTGAGGCCAGAATCTCGGAGGCATTGGTGATTTCTTCCGCAGAGAGCGCGCCGTCCTTATCGACATCGAGGGCCTCGAAAACCGGAGACTTGGGTCGCGGTGGGGGCCCTTGACCTGGTTGGTCTTGTGCGAGAAGGATGCCGCTGCCGGCCATCAGAATCAGGATTGTCGCTTTCATATTTTTCGTTTGGTTGGATTACGACGACAAAGTGCCTGCGCTAGATTTGGATTTGATGTCAGTGGGGGCCCTTTCTGGTTAAGAGTTTGTAAAGTTGCCTTCACTCCGTTCGATTTTTCTTTGGCGAGACGGCCACTTCCCGCTATGCCATCGCCATCATGGCTCGCATTAACGAAAACTTCCTGAAGCTGAAAGCTGGTTACCTTTTCCCTGAAATCGCCCGCCGGGTGAAGGCCTTCAACGAGGCCAATCCTGAAAAGGCAGCCCGTCTGATCCGTTGCGGTATCGGCGACGTCACCGAGCCCCTCCCCGAAGCGGCGCGCAATGCGATGAAGGCGGCAGTCGACGAGCTCGGCTCCCGCGACACTTTCCGCGGCTACGGTCCCGAGCAAGGTTACGACTTTTTGCGGGAGTCCATTGTGGAGAATAATTACTCCAAAGTCGGAATCGGCGCGGACGAAATCTTTGTCTCCGATGGCTCCAAGTGCGACTCGGGCAACATCCTCGATATCCTGGGACCAAACAACCGCATCGCGATCACCGACCCCGTTTACCCCGTCTATGTCGACACCAATGTGATGATTGGCAACACCGGCGAAGCCGATGAAGACGGTCGTTACGAGGGGCTCGTCTATCTCCCCTGCAATGCGGAAAACAACTTCGTCCCCGCCATTCCCGAGGAGCCCGTCGACCTGATCTACCTCTGCTACCCCAACAACCCCACCGGTGCTTCCGCCACTCGCGAGCAGCTGACCGCTTGGGTCGAGTATGCGCGCAAGCACGACGCCATCATTCTCTTCGACGCCGCCTACGAGGCCTTCATCCAGGACCCTGAGGTCCCCCGCTCGATCTACGAGATCGAAGGAGCCCACGAATGCGCTCTCGAGTTCCGCTCTTTCTCCAAGAACGGCGGCTTCACTGGCGTCCGTTGCGGTTGGGTAGTCGCTCCCAAGACTGTCTTTGGAACGACCGAAACCGGAAAGAAAATCTCCGTGCGCGACCTCTGGTCCCGTCGCACCTCCACCAAGTTCAATGGCGCCAGCTATCCCGTCCAGCGGGGCGCGGAAGCTCTTTACAGCGAGGAAGGCAAGGCGCAGGTCAGCGAATTGATCACCCACTACATGGAAAACGCGCGCCTCCTGCGCGAAGCCTGCGAAAGCATCGGCCTCTCCGTCTACGGCGGCGAAAATGCTCCCTATGTCTGGGTCGCCTGTCCCGAGGGCGTGAGCAGCTGGGAAATGTTCGACCGCATGTTGGACGAGGCCCAAGTGGTGATCACACCCGGTTCCGGATTCGGTGCCGCGGGTGCGGGTTACTTCCGCATCTCGGCCTTCAACTCCCGCGAAAATGCAATCGAAGTTTGCGAACGGATTAAGAAGAATTTGGGATAATTATAAAAATTCCCGCGCTTTTGAACGACTGTGATTGAATTTTGTCAAAATAGTCGCTAAGCAGGCACGGGATATGAAACAAAACAGAAAACCCCCTCTTTTTCTGTCTCTGGCGGCAGGGCTGACCCTGCTGACCGGCTGTGTCTCCGATCCAGATCACGAGGCTTCGCTTCAGGCCAAGGAAGCTGCGGCCAAGTCCCCACTTGCCCTCTTTAGTGCTCTAGAGAGCCAAAACGAAGAGCTTGCGCTTGGGATCTTACGGGTGAAGTCCGGCCAAAGAAGCTTGGACGAGGCGGGCCGTACTCCCCTGATGGTTGCGGCCCGAACCAACAGCACCCGGGTTGCCTGGGAACTTTTGCCTGAGAAAGCCACCTCTCTTCCTAAGGACGAGACCGGCCTCAATGCCTTGGTTCACGCCGCGCGCGCGGACGAAATCTGGCTGGTGGGAGAACTTCTCAAGCGAGGGGCTTCCCCGAATGTCTTTCTTCCTGGCGGCGGCACCTTGATTGCGGAATGCGCGGCCGAGGGTCGAAGCGCGGCAACCCAACTTCTGTTGGAGAATGGCGCCCAAATCAATTCCGAGGATTCCGAAGGCAACCGCCTCGTTGAAATCGCGGCACGCCAGGGATTGGTTTGGTTGGTGAAGGACCTCATTGATCGCGGCGCTTCCTTTGGCGGAGCCGAACACCTGGAGGACGACGAGCAAATCCATCTTTCCCACGTAGCGGCTGAAGCCGGAGAGCCCGAACTGATCGAGATTCTGGCCAATCGCGGAGCGGATCTATCCGCCACCAACCAATACGGAGAAAGCCCCGTCCACATTGCAATCGGCAGCGGTTCCTTCGACGTGCTCAAGCCGCTTTTTCAGCAAGGAGTTTCCCTCGATGCCGCTGATGACAGTGGCGCCCGCCCTATTCACCTCGCGGTGATGCACCGCGACCCTCTCAGTCTGCGGGAGCTTCTCAGCCTGGGTGCCAATCCGAATTCACCTGGCCCCGAAGGCAAGTTGCCCATCGAATATGCCTTGGAAATGCGGGACTATGAGTTCGCAACTCTCCTGATTCAGTACGGTTCCATTACTCCCTCCACCTTGCTGTATACCGCGATCGAGGACGGCGACCGGAATCTGGTTGATTTTCTCCTTTCCAATGGAGCTGACCCGAACGCGCTTTGCCGCCTCTCGGATGACACTCCCCTGGGCCTGGCTCTTCGTAAGGACGATCGCTGGGCGGCCTTTCGTTTGTTGAAGGCAGGCGCTCTACCTGATGCCCTCATTCGGGAACGTCAGACAGCCTTCCATCTCGCGGTAGCCAAGCTCGACCGGCCCCTGGTTGCGCTAATGTTGGAGAAAGGGGCGGATCCGAATCGCCCATTCTACAATTATCCCTCCGACGACTTTCTTCAGCATGTCGCCAGCAAGAACATCTCCCGATCCACTCTCGGGCATACCCGCAACTTTACTCCGATTGCAATGGCCGCCGACAGTGGTGACATCGAGCTAGCCCGATTGTTGCTCGCCCATGGAGCCGACCCCAACGTCTACACCCGTGGGGGACGTTACAACTACTGGGCGCCCATTAGCTGGGCCGCGCGACGCTCGGATGTGCCAATGATGCAAATTCTGTTGGGCCGGGAACCGTCACAGATCCGACGCCGGGCAGTGGTGGACCTCTCCAAGCAACGTGCTTGGGTCTATGAGGGCGACGAACAGATTTATACCACGCGGGTTTCCACCGGAAAGTCCGGTCACCGCACGCGCACGGGAGAATTCGTGATAACCAACCGCTATCGCAACTGGAACTCGACCATCTATGGCTCATCCATGCCCTACTTCCAGCGCTTCAGCTGCTCCGACTTCGGTTTCCATCAAGGATATGTCCCGGGCTATGCCGCCTCGCATGGATGTATTCGCGTCCCTGGCGGTAATGTGCGCAAGCTCTGGGAACTGCTTTCCCTGGGTGACCCCGTCACTATCGTGAACTAGGCTCTTCCGACCTGCGCCGCTCTCGACTTCGCCTTCCTGCTGGCTAGCATGGTCCTCCGTGCGCCTAATCGCTGCCATTTCAGCTTCACTACTTCTGTGGCCAGTCTCTCTGGTGACAGCTAGAAGTCCTGCCGAGCTCTATCAGGCAGGAGAATACCAAGAGGCTGTGATGGAGCTGCAATCGCGGGAAAAGGCATTGAATTCAGAGCCCCAACCCGAGTCCGACGACTCGCTGGAACTTGCCAACACCCGGCTCGCCCTCGGAATGTGCTACCTTGCACTTGGAGAGGAATCCGCAGCGCTTGAGAGTCTCACTGCCGCCGAAAGGGGCCTGAGTTCTCTTGATGTCGATCCAAGCGTGCGGGCCAATGCTCTCGATCTGCTCGCCCGAGCCCAGCAACAGAGCGGCCAGTTGACCAAGGCAGAAGCCGCCTTCCGGGAAGCCCTGAGTTGGAGGGAAAAGGCCGAGGGACCGGATTCCGCCTACTGGTTGGGGGTCACCCGGGATCATCTGGCCCTCCTCCTACTTGCGGCGGGGAGCTATCAGGAAAGTGGAAGAATCCTTAACGCATCCCTCGAGGCCACCCCTGAAAACGAGCCCAAGTTACTGGCCCAGAGGCATCACTACCTCGCCCGCTACCTTCTCACTATTCGCAATTATCATCGTGCCATTGTGCATGGGCGCACTTCGCTGGAAATCGCTCGCACCGTCGAGGGTTTGGACGTGGCTTCCTACCTCGATGTTCTCGCACTCGCCCAATTCCGCTCCGGAGACCAGGCAGGAGCGGAGGCTTCCCTCTTGGAAAGTCTCGAACACCTGCGGCAACAGCCCGATAGCCTCCATCGGGCGCGCGGAGAGGCCGAGATTCTTAATAAAGTGGGTGAATTTGCTCTCTCCACCGAACCCGCGATGGCATTGGAAGCCTTTCAGGAGGCTTTGCAGCGTCTCAAGCAATGGCTGCCAGCAGACCATCCCTCGCTAGCGACTTACCACAACAACATCGGGCTCGCGGCCATGAAAAACGGTGATTATGTCTTGGCGGAAAGAGAAATACGGCATGCCTTGAATCTGATTTCAAACCAAATCGACGGGCTGCAGCTGGGGCACCAACGTCAGGCGGAGTGGAAGCAGAATCTCGCCTGGAACGCTCTTCTCTCTGGAAACGCCTCCCTCGCATCGGAAGAAACCCGCGCAGCCTGTCTGGAAGCCGAAGCCACGCTGCAGCATCTTCTTGCAGAAGGTACTGAACGTGAAAGACTCAACTTCCTCGCCCATTTCGATCTCTATTCCCTGCCGGCCTGCGCCGGTGAAGTGGATGTTCTTCACCGCCTACTTGCCAACAACAAGGGAAGGCTGCTTGATAACTTGATATCAAGCAAGCAGGAGACGGGCGAATTCCCTTTTCATCAAGGAAACTTGGGTCGCAATCTGGTTTTCGTCGACTTTGTGCGCTATCGAAAGCCGAGCTCAGGCAGTTGGACTGCCGCCTACGGAGCGGTTGTGGAGTTGGCCAACGGGGAAGTCAGCTTCGTTCCGTTGGGAGAGGAACGTGTTCTTCTGCGCTGGCTAACGGCTCTGTCCGAGAGATTGAGCTATCGCTCTCTCGTCATTGGAGGTCAAGAGGTTGAGCCTCCTGTGATTCGAATGGAAGCGACCCTTCGCAAGCTCCACGAACTCTTTCTCGCGCCCGTCCTCGCCGCGTTGCCAGCCGAAACCCAGACACTCGTTTTCTCCCCGGACGGTTCCCTGCACTTTCTCCCCTTCGCTGTTCTTCTTGATGACGAGGGAAAATTCTTCAGCGATCGGTTTCGCAATGTGCTCTTCGTCTCATCACGGCGCGACCTCTTTGACGGCAAGGCCTACAAGACCTTGCAAGGCGGACGCTGGGACCTGGTGGGCATCAGTCGATTCGAGACGAGAGATCAGAACCCAGATGTTCCCTGGTTCATCGAGGATTTAGGAGACCTGCCCTTCGTTCCTGACGAGTTGAAAAGCCTGAAGGCAATAGCTCCCGAAGGCAGTCGCGAGTTTCTCGACCCCACCCATCCGGAGGAACTTCTCCGGAACATGGAACCCGGGGCAGCGGTGCTCCACTTGGCCAGCCACGCATTTTTCCGCGATCCCGACGGTGAAGAAGCGGCGTGGACGGACTTGGATGCGCACCCCGAGATTCTGCTTCGGTCAGGGCTCGCCCTCTCCCATCCTCAGGACGGGGACGATGGAATTCTCTATCCCTACGAGATCGCGCAATTGCCTTTGGAGCAAACTCGACTCGTGACTTTGTCGGCCTGCCACACCGGATTGGGAACTCCTTTGGCTGGAGAGGGAGTGCTTGGATTGCGACGCGCCTTCGCACTCGCCGGCGCACAGAGTCTTCTCCTCACACTTTGGCAAGTTCCCGATGAATCGACCGCCGACTTCATGTTTTCTTTTTATCAAGAGGCTTTGCGAACAGAATGCCCCAGTCAAACTCTCTGGAGCCTGCAGAGCCAGCTGTTGCGGCGGGATGGCGGCTTGCCGGGTGATGATGCGGCCTTGGAAGAAGCTGTTTTGCGCTACGGCCCTTTCCTGATCACCCATCGGGGCCCAATTCGGGAGGTGCAACCGAAACCGGCTGCCGCCAAGACCTCTTCCCAGGTATTTTGGTGGCGCTACCTTCTGTGGATTGCAGTATTCGCCCTCACGACTCTGGTTCTCACTTGGATCGCCGGACGCCGAAATCGTCGTCGACTGCTGGCCTCGGACTAGCGACGACGGCGGAGCATGCCCCACGATAGTGCCAAAATTGCAAGGGCAGCAGAGCTGGGCTCGGGAACAGCGGTGACGGTGGGGCCGGCGAGAGTATTGGAAATCCCAAGCAGGATGGATTGGGTATCCGAGGCGGGCTTGGCCCCTCCCTGGGGGCTTGCAACTGCAGTGACAGTTCCATTTGGGCCACCACTGACGACGTTGTTATTGTAGTAATTTTCCACCGTAGCGACCTGATACTGAACGTCAAAGACGAGAGCATTAATGACGTCGACGGAAGAAGCCAGAGCGGTATCCCGCGCGGTCTGGGTGTTAGCTGGTTGGACCGCCCAAAAGCCAGTCCCATCGTCGATGATCGACAACTGACGTACAGTGCCAGCGAAGGCGGAAGAGGCAATTTGAGCAGCGCCTGTCGTGATGGCACTCGCGTAGCTCGCATTCCCCCATGGAGTGGGATTGGACATACCGCGCACGGTGCTGGCAAAGCCCTGCAAGTCATTGGCGGAAGAGAGTTCCATCCAAGGTACTCCGACAGTCTCTCCCCCATTCGAATTGAAGAGGACCACACTCGCGGCAATCTTTCCATACTGTCCGGCGGCGACCGCGTTGATGAAGTTCTGGCTTTCGAAGGATTGGGCGACTCCTTCTAAAATGAGGTTGAAGTCGGATTGCGAATAGGTCTGCGCATCGACTAGAATCACCATCTCGGTATCCACTTGAATCTGCGAGTGGGCTTTCTCAAAAGTGAAAGCCGCCACGGCCGCAATCCAAAGACGGCGGAGCGGGAAGGAGGATTGACCAAAGTTCATCACTAAAGACATCTTAATTATTATGACAAATTAATCAATCGGATTTTGTCATGAACGCAATTTTGTCTGCTAGCGCGACTTCTTTTCCTGCGCTTGGGAGCTTCGCAGGCCAAAGAAGCCGGACCGCTGGACCAGCGCCCGCTTGTTTCCCTGGTTCTGCTTGGCCAGTTCGGAGCGGGAGTTGGCTTGGCTGGGCGGCTTCGACTTGCGGGAGGCTTCGGCACTGGCGGTCACCGGAGCTCCTTGAAAAACTTTCACGGGTTCACTCCGTTTGCTCTTTCGGTCGGTCGCATTTTCCTTTCTCAGGGAAGGAAAGAGTCCCACGGAAGGACTGCTAGTGCCAGGGGTATCGCCCTCGTTGGTTTCGAAGAGAGCGGAGGCGAAGGTGCCCGTGGTCTCCAGGGTCCCCGCTAGATTCGCATTGGGATTGAGGTCGATGCGACCGTCATCGACCCGAAGAAAGATTCGACCCTGACCATGGTTGGCGGAGATGGGACCGGTAATCAGCAGCTGGCTGCTCTCACTGGCACGAATTTCGACATCGCTACCCGCCGTGATGGTGCCGGAATGGCTCACGAAGCTGTTCTCATTCCCCGGCAAGGGAGTGATCTTTTCCCCAGTTGTTTTAGAAGGATCGTAGTTGATACGACTTCCGCCAAAGACCCGGGTTGCTTCCGCCGAGGTGATCGTCGTCGGCCGGGAACTGGTATTGGCAATGGTCACTCCCCGCGCGGCTCCCAGCACCACATCTCCGCCTGTGGAGGTGATTTGAGCGTTCGAAACCGTGAGCAACCGGCTAGTCGATGATGCAGTCGAATCGATTGCAAAGTCGACCGCTTGATTGCCCTGCAAGAGAGCAGCCTCCCCCGCCGGGTTCACCTCGTGAACGACTGCTACGAGTTCATCAGCCGTAATAACCCCCGACAAGCTGACGGCCGAACTGGGACTCAGAATCACCACTCGTCCGTTGGAAGTCAGGGTGCCATTGAACTGATGGGTCCGCCCAAGATTGAGAGGAGCCAAGCGGTTGAGAACCGTTCCTCCATTGGTGTCGGAGGAGAAGTTAAAGGTCAGGGAACTTTCCGGAGTGAGACGCACCCGCCGCCAGTCCAGAACAGCATTGCCATTGAGGGTGATGACTGCCGCATCGTTCGCGGCGTCATAGATACAACTCGCCATCGTGGGATCCACGATGGTTGGTCCGCTCGGCATATTGGGGCACAGAGGAGTCTGCCCTTCCCCGGTAGCGATGGCAGCCATCAAGACGATGCCACCACGAAGAAAAGCTGAGCTAGAACAAACCATCACCTGCACCAACCGGAGAGCATGGCATCCGGTTTTTACTTTTCCAGCAGGTTTTTGGAAATCCCCGGGCTTACTCGTCCAGATTCACCTCAAAGTTCAGCTCCTTGCTCAGGAAAGTAAACTTGTCGGTGGCTTGCTCGATGCGTTTGGAGGTTGGCGTGCCCGCGCCATGACCAGACTTGGTCTCAATGCGAATCAACATCGGATCGGGCCCTTCGTTGGCTGCCTGCAGGGCGGCCGCGAATTTAAAAGAATGCGAAGGCACCACCCGATCATCGTGGTCGGAGGTGGTGACCATGGTCGCGGGATAGTTCTCTCCTTTTTTCAAATTGTGGTAGGGCGAATAAGCCTTCAGCGCGAGGAACTCCTCCTTGTTGTCGGGCGAGCCATATTCCGCCTGCCAGGCCCAACCGATGGTGAACTTGTGAAAGCGCAGCATATCCATCACCCCCACCGCAGGCAAACAGGCGCCATAGAGATCAGGCCTTTGGACCATACAAGCACCGACGAGGAGACCCCCATTGGAGCCTCCGGCAATCGCAAGCTTGGGGGAAGAGGTGTAGTTTTCCTCGATGAGGTATTCCGCAGCCGCGATGAAATCGTCGAAGACGTTTTGCTTGCGAAGCTTCATCCCGCCCTGGTGCCAGTCCTCACCATACTCTCCGCCACCCCGTAGATTGGGCAAAGCATAGACTCCGCCCATATCCAGCCAAGTCATCACTACCGGCGAGTAACTGGGAGTTAGCGAAATGTTAAATCCACCGTAAGCATAGAGATAAGTAGGGTTCTGGCCATTGAGCTCAATCCCCTTCTTGTGGACAATGAACATGGGGACCTTGGTGCCATCCTTTGATGAATAGAAAATCTGCCTGGTCTCGTAGTTTGCCGGATCGAATTTGGACTCGGGCCGTTTGAAGATGGTCGAGGTATTACTAGAAATATCGTAGCGAAAGATGGTGCCAGGATCGGTGAAGGAAGAATAGGCGTAGAAGGTCTCCTTCGCCTCCTTCTTTCCGCGAAATCCGCCCGCGCTACCCAAGCCTGGCAGAGCGACTTCACCAAGGAGGGTTCCATCCTCCTCATAGCGCAGAATCTGGCTATGGGCGTCCTTCATGTAACTCGCGACCAAGATTCCGCCCACGTGCGAAACCGAGCGCAGGGTGGCTTCACTTTCGGGAATGACGGTCTTCCAGTTTTCACGCGCGGGGTTCTCCAAATCGATGGCGACCAAGCGTTGCTTGGGGGCGTCGAGGTCGGTGCGCACCAGAAAGGTGCTCCCCAGATTCGTCACATAACCATACGATGCATCAAAATCGGCCAAGAGCTCGACCACCGGCGAATCCGGTTGGGAGAGATCCTGATAGAAAAGGCCGTTCTTGGTATCGGTGCCTTGCGAAATGTAATAGATCAGATAGCGCCCGTCATCGGTGACACCAGCGGAGAGACCCCAGAGAGGTTGGTCGGGACGCTCGTAGACGAGGACATCATCTTCCTGATCGTCGCCGATGCGGTGATAGTAGATCTTCTTGTCGGTATTCTTGGCCGTGAACTCGTCACCCTCCTTTGGCGGGGCATAGCGGCCGTAGTAAAAACCTTTGCCATCCTTCGACCAATTGGCACCCGAAAACTTCGACCACAAGAGATGATCCGACAGGTCCTTGCCGGTCGCAATGTCCCGCACCTTCCACTCCACCCAATCGGAACCGGAACGCGAAATGGAGTAAGCCATCAGCTTGCCGTCGTCGGAGATTGAATAATCATCCAAAGCAACCGTCCCGTCCTCAGACAAAGTGTTGGGGTCCATCAGAACCGACCCTTCTTCCTCCAGGCTCAAGGTTGTATAGAGAACGGACTGATTCTGCAGCCCGTCGTTTTTCGAATAGAAGTAACGGTCCCCTTCATGGAAAGGCATCCCGAAGCGTTCATAATTCCAGAGCTCGGTGAGATGTTTGTTAATCGTCTCCGCGCCCGGAATCTCCGAAAGATAGTCTTCGGTGAGCTCATTCTGGGTTTCAACCCACGAAGCAGTTTCTGAAGAATTGAGATCTTCGAGCCAGCGATAAGGATCGGCGACCTCGACACCGTGGAGAGTCTCCACCGTATCGCCCGGCCGGGAGTCAGGATAAGTTAAAGTCATTTCAGATTCTGCCAGAAGGGTCAGCGGGGCGAAGGCGAGGAGCGTTCGGATCATGTGCAAAACTCTACGGTCGGATCAGACGCTGTCTCCCCTTTTATGACAATTTTGTGGGTCCTTTTTCCCGCTCTCGACTCCCCGGCACTTCACTTGATCACTCCTTTGGCAGCGCGGTCACCGGCCCGGAAGTATCCGACAAGTTTCTTGTCGAGTGTGGTGATGACCCAGACTGAACCCGGGCGCCCTTTGAGCTCCTGCTCGGCATTTCCTTCCACTTTTCCTTTGGTCTCGAGTGTCCCATCTTCACCGACGCGATTGATGATGAGTTCCATCGACCGCTCGTTGACGAAGACCAACCGCATCAGATTTCCGTCAGGCTTTGAGGGCGGCACGTCAGAGGCTTCGGTCACTTGCACCCAACGGAGCGAGGGCAGATCCTTCACCTTCACCGGAGGCTTGGGAACCATGGTCTTGGGGAGGAAAGACTTCAGGGTTTCCAGTTCATCGCGGTGCTCAGCGGACTGGGCGAGGTTTTTCCATTCATAGGGATCATTGACGATGTCATAGAGCTCTTCGGTGCCGTCCCCGTAGCGGATGTAGCGCCAGTTTTCTCCACTGAGGGAAAGGCTCTTGGCATCATCGAGATAGGTGGCCGCCGGTGGGGTGGGAAGGGTGGCATCCTTGAGCAAAGGCAGGAGCGATTCGCCATCACATTGGTCCATGGCCGGCAAGCCACAGAGCTCGACCAAGGTCGGATAGAGACTGAGCAGGCTGGCAGGCTGGTTGCACTTGACCCCCACCGGAGTGCCTTCGGGGAGAGCTGCCGACAGAGAGGCGGGCACTTTCATCATCAATGGCACGCGGGTGCACTGACGCCAACCGGTATACTTCTGCCAATGCTCTTTTTCACCCAAATGCCAGCCGTGGTCCGACCAGAGAACGACAATGGTATTGTCGCTGTTCGGTCCTTTTTCCAAGGCATCCAAGACGCGCCCCAGCATCGCATCCGCGAAATGAATGGAGGCCAAATAGGACTGAACCCCCTGCTTCCATTGGTCATGCTTCTGGATGTGAGGAAAGTAGCGATTGTGGGCAACCTTCTGGCCCAAGGCCGGAACGTCCTCCAAGTCGTCGGAACGATAGCCGGGGGGGAGCTGGATGGACTCGAGGGGAAACTTCTCGAAATACTTCGCGGGCACGAACCAGGGTTCATGGGGGCGATAGATCCCACAGGCGAGGAAGAAGGGCTTTTCATGCTCCTTTGAAAGATAGTCACCGACATACTGACTGACGGTGTAATCGCCCCCGAACTTTTCATCGCTGGTTTCCAAAGGGCCCCAATCGGTCTCGATGTATTGCCAAGGCCCGGCTTTGGGCAAATTGAGGGGGCGGGTTTCCGGATACAAGGTGTCCGGGATGGGCATCTCGGTTTCCCGTTTGGGGTAGTAATCATCCCAGGACTGGGCATCGATGAAGTAGTGCAACATCTTGCCTGAGCCCGTGGACCAATAGCCATTGTTCGAAAAATGTTTGGAGAGCAGAACATCATCGGGCAGGACATCCCGCAGCTTTTGGGCATTGGTGTAAACTCCACTGCGATGAGGCGAGCGGCCAGTGAAGATCGCGGTGCGGGAGGCATTGCAAGCCGGAGCGGCACAGTGAGCATTGGTGAAAAGCAGTCCGCTCTCCGCCAGTCGATCCAAGTTTGGCGTGATGGTCTGCGGATGCCCACCCAAGCAACCAATCCAATCGTTGAGATCATCGAGGGCGATGAAGAGGACGTTGGGCTTTTTCTCTTCCGCTTGCGCAAAAGATGAGAACAAAGCACCGGAAAGGGTGAGCAGGAGAATGGAAAGTTTCATGAGGTCTGATGATGGCTGACACCGGATACGACACGTTCGGAGCATCGTTTTTGGGTGATTTCATTAAAACAATGAGGTTATGATTCTGATTTCACAAGCCCGCTTCCAAAAATAATCCTCAGGAAGCAAATGCAGAGGTTCCTTGGACGCTGCGAAAAGCGACCCGGGGTGTGAATTGGAGACGAATAGCGTCACTCCCAATCAATATTACATCGTATTAGCGCTAAAATTGTAATTAATTACGATTCTGACTGACATTTTGATTGAAGATGGTTCAAACGGGGCGATTGGTTTCCGCGCTCAAATGAGCATCTGCACACCATGATTACTCGAAACAAAAGGCATTGGCCCACCTCTACCCTCCGGACGAACACTCGATTCAACGCTCGCCGCAGCGGAATTCTCTCCAGCCTCCTCTTCGCAGGAGCTTCTCTTTCTTTGAGCGCACTGGACCTCGTTTACCAGGATGACTTTGATGGAGATGGCGTGGAGCTTAATTTGGGAACCGGGGCCGGTATGGAGGTTGTCTTCTCGGGAACTTCCGGCAACTGGACGGACAACAATGAGAACTTGGAATTCATCGCCACCACATCCGGTGGGTCCCGCGCGGGAATTGCCACCACCGGGCAGTTCGACCTGTCACAGGGCTTTCGCCTGGAGGTGACCTACAACGTCGCCAGTCTGACGGTTGTGAAAGAAACGGGTCACACCACTCTTTCCAACCGGGTGAATTTCGGCTTGGTCGATGAGCTGATCAAAAACGAGGAAGACGAAACCACCACTCGCGATGTCTTCGGCGTTTCCCCCTCGAACCACTACGGCCTCGGCTTCAATCTGACGGACAGCGCGTCCTCACCGACCGCCACCTCGCCCCCAGTGGGACTCAACTTTATCGGAGGAGATGGAATCGTCGTTCCAATTAGCAACGGACAGCCCTTCACCGTTGGAGTTCACACCTTGGTTTTGGAGGCCGATATGGAAGGCAATTGGTCCTATAGCATCGATGGTGCCGAGGCGACCGCCGGCAATTTCTCCGAGGCCGGTGTCACCTTTGATCTCACCCGTGACTATCATTTCTATGCCTATGGGCAAAATGATGAAAGCGCCTTTCAGATCGTCTCCTTGACCGTCGAAGCGACCCAGAGCGAAACCGAACTTGAGCTTGAAATCGCACGGAGCTCCGATGGCTCCGAGCTCGATTTTGCCTGGAGCAATTCGACTGGAACCTTCTACGACTTGCTTTCTACCACCGACCTTGGTCTCGCGCTCGAGGCCTGGACTCCGGTTGCGAAAGGTTTAAGCGCCGACGGTTCAGGCATCAACACCTTCACCACCGCGCTTCCTGCCGACCCCAAGACCTTCTACGTGGTTCAAGAAACCGAGCCTCTGTTCTATGCTTCTTTCGAGAATGACAACGGAGGCTTTACTGCGATCAACAATTCCACGGAATCCATTTGGGAACACGGACTTCCTTCCGGTGGTGGCATCGGAGGATCGGTGACTTCGGGCAACGGCGGTTCTGCAGGAGCTTGGGGAACCGCTCTAACAAGCTACTATTCTGTGGGAACCGACACTTTTTTACGTTCTCCAGTCATAGATTTGACCAATGTAACAGCAGCTAGTCTGAGCTTCGCCGAGGCTGCCGACTTCTTGCCAGCAGACACTGCGGAGGTCTACCTCATCGATGATGAAACCGATGCCTTGATAGAATCCACTCCCATTTATATCTCTACCGACACGCGTCTCACCAACGCCAGCTGGACCATGGTGGAACCGATTTCGCTTCCGGCCTCGGCCTACGGTCAAGCGGTTCGATTGGAATTCCGTTTCGTAGGGACCAACCCAGGAAACTTCTTGGGATGGTATATCGACGACGTTCTCGTGGCAGAAGACTAAGACGCGAAAGAAGGCTATTTTTTGCGAAGGCAGCCATACCGAGGGGCAGCCATTTTGAGGAACTCACTGAGCCTTGAAAGCCCCGACGGTATGGCTGCTTTCTGCAATAAAACAAATAGCTGAACCTAAAGACGGGCCTAGTCTCGCCGGAGTAGCCCCCTCACCCGAATATCAGCACCAAATTGTTGGTAGCTCACATTCTTCAATCGCGGGCGCTCATCCAAAACGGAGCAGCCTTCCCCGCCCACTGCCACGACATCACCCCCGGCTACCAAAGGAGCCAGATAAGTCACCCACTCATCGACGAGACCCGCGTCTAACAACTGGCCCACCAGCTTGCCACCGGCTTCTACCAATACGGTCTGCAATCCATCGGCTGCCAGGCTCGCCATTATTTCACGCAGGTCCCCGCTCACAAATCGAGTGGCTCCACTTTCGTTTGGCTGCAAGAGATGGGCTTCAGCTGGAAGACCAGCCAACGGGTATTCGGTAGCAACCACTCGCACTGGCTGTTTCTTCCCCGGGCGCTCTCCCCGGTAGTCCAGGCGGGGGTTGTCTCTGCGAGCGGTTTCTCCACTAGTTAGAATCGCATCCACCTCACCCCGCAGGATCTGGACATCAGCCCGGGCCTCGGAACCAGTCAGCCACTGTCCCTCCCCTGATGGGCGGGTGATTCTCCCATCCAGACTCATCGCAGTCTTTACAATGACCCAAGGCAGTCCCGTTCTTTGCACTTTGAAAAATCCCCGGTGAAGATACTCCGCCTCATCTACTAGAACGCTAGTAGCAACCTCGATCCCCGCTGCCTCCAGAATCTGCCGCGCCGCGCCACAATGGGCAGGATTGGGATCATCGGCAGCCCAAACCACCCGCTTGATGCCAGCTTGCAGAATAGCGCTCGTACAAGGAGGAGTGCGGCCCGTGGTGGAGCAAGGTTCCAACGTGACGAAAATCTCGCTGCCTGCCAAGTCATGTCCCTGCGACCTCGCATTCGCAATCGCATGCACCTCGGCATGAGGGAGCCCGGCTCCAGGATGATAACCTTTTCCTAATATTTCACCCCCACGGACCACCACCGCTCCCACGCTGGGATTGGGTGCCGTTTGCCCCTGGCCCTTCTCTCCTTCCCGCAGGGCCAGCTCCATGAAATGTTCGTCCGTTGAGCTCATCATGGGGTGGGCAAAAGACTGTGAATAACTCGTGGGTAAAAAAACGACAACTTTACCGGTCCTCCAAAAGAGGGGTTTTCAAGGCTGGGCTCGCACTTGTTTGTGAGGTTGTTGCTGGCGGGGAACACTGACGGTTGCAATGGGGAACACAGGTTTCGGGCAGTTATTCGCAAAGAGAAGAAGAAGGTTTTGATGATAAAAATAAAAATTACTGATCCTTCCTTTGGGCACAAGTCTCGACCAGAGCCTGTACCAGGGACTCAAACTCACGACTTTCATCTCCCTTGAGAGGCCTCTTGCTGAAACGTTCCCGATCATGGAATTGAAAGAGCTGCCGATAGGATTGCTTCGGAAAGTCAGGGAGAGTCTTTTGCAACCAATCTGAAAGCACCTGCCCAGGAGGCCGCTGGCCGAGCGTCTTCTCCAATTGGGGTAATGAGAGGGTCAGAGGTGTTGGGGCTCCTTCAGGTCGGCTGGAGTCGTCCTCAATGGCATTCTCCCTCCGCACTCGGGAGCCACTCAAACGCCAAATGACGAACGCTGCCAACGCCAGCGCAATTATCACGAGGGTGAGGTTGACCCAGCCCCGGTTTTTTTCATTGGCCCGCCAAAGCTGGAAGTCTTCCCGCATCCGCTGGAAGCTGTCGGCAATTCGTTCCTTCAAGTTGGGCTTGGGGGAATCCATTGCGAGCCACACCGCAGGAGTGAGGTCGACGTCGGTCCAGCGACCACCAGTCCAGACTTCGCGTGACATGGAGATAGTCTTTTCTTCTCCGTTCACATTCACGGTGCGCTCTTCGACCACCGTTTCCTTACGCCCACCGAGATAAGCCCGGCACCAGGCGTGGGCGTGGGTTCCGCGCAGGACATATTCTCCCGGTCGGTTCGACTTTTCCTGCACCGCAAAGCCGACCGCGTAATGAGCCGGCACCCCTGCCGCACGAAGGAGAAGAGTAGTTGCGGTGGCAAAATACTCGCAGTGTCCTTCATGCTTGGTATCGAGGAATTGAAGAAGGGCACTTTTGGCCTGGGTGTCGGCTATTTTGAGGTGGGTGGTATAGCGATAGTTCTCTTGGAAGTATTTCGCGAGAACCTTGACCTTCTCTTCGTCGCTCAGCTTCTTGAGACCCAACTTCTGAATCAAGTCCTCCAAAAGGACACGCTCCTTGGTGGAGTGGTAGGACCCACTGGGAAGGGAAAGCGCGGTCACTTCCAACTTTTGCGCATTGCGGATTCGTTGGATGGGAGGGGCTTCGCGCAAAGAAGGATCGTCGCCAGTCCAGATCTCCACATCAATGACGTTGGCAGCGTTGATGGCGAGAATGGTGCCGATTTGGCTTTGCTCAATGCTGTCGATCTCATTGGCCTGGGCGAAAAGAACGGGTGAGGAGGGACAGGGCAATGCCTTGCGGTTGTTGTCGACGGCGCCTAACAGGCGGATTGGAACCTGGTTTCGGGCTGGTTGGTCATTGACCTCGAAGTCTTCGGTATTGAATGCGAATTCCCCCTTGTCCTTCTGATCGGCAATGGTCAGGAGGTCGGTGTAGGAGCGCTCGTAGTCCCCAAAGTCAGGGTCATAAGTTTGCCAACTGTTGGAGCGATAGTTGTTGTAAGCCAGTGTCATCAGGCGCTTGGGCGGGGATTGGCCCTCGGGGACTTTGACCCGCCACTGGATTCGGCGGCTGAGCTTCAATTCGCCGAGACGCCCGATGGCAGTGTTGTGTTCAATCGGTGGCCGGGATCCCTTTGAACCGAGGAATCCTCCCTCCTGCACCCACCTGGAAAGTTGGACCAGACCGCTGCTGCTAGCCATGGAGCTCAGTCCAATCATGGTGAGCATGAATAACCAGGGAAAGAGTCTCCGCTGTGAACTCCGATGGCTATAGTAGAAGCCAATTCCTGCCAAGACGACCATGAGACTGAAATAGATCCATTGCTGCTTCATGTGCTCAAGGTTGCCGGAGATGGGAAAGGCCGAGGCGATGAGGACGAGTGAGAAATAGGGATATCCCAGATGAATCCGGGACTCAGCAATGACCTTTCCCAACTTCCGTTCTCTCTTGAGCCGCTGTCTGGCGATAACGGAGAAAACCGAGGTGGGGACGGCAACTTCTTCACCATATTGTTGGGCCAACATCAGGGGGAGAAAGATGAGGGGAAGCCACTCGATGAAGGCGAGGATTGCAGTGGGGCCAGAGAGATTGAGGGAGTGAAAGCCTACCGTTCCGGCTAGGGCCATGAGGGAGAGGATCCAGGCCCGCGAATAACCCCGGAGGTCGAATTTCCAGCGCCAGTTGAGCCAATGGCAACCCTCCACCAGAAAGGCCGCGCCCAAGGCGAAAAGGGGATGGTCTGTTAGACCTCCCCACACCAACAACGAAACCCCTAACAGAAGTCGGGGCGGGCTGGGAAAGTGAGTGGGCTGATAGAGGTTCATGACGAGAACTTGGAGGCGGCTAACGTGAGGTCCCGGGCGACCTGGTTGACGTGCAAAGGATGGACGTCCGGGACGGGGTGGTCTTGAAAGGTCTTTTGCGAAGCGTCATTGACGATCACAAAAGCAGTGGTATCCAATCCGCGGGATCGCAGTTGATTGAGAAACTCGCGTCGTTCGTCCGACCAGTCGGGGAAGATAATGAGTATGCCGGTGAGGTGCTCGCTCTCGCGACAAACGAGTGCTTCCAGGGCGGTGAAATCAGCAGTCAAATGCGGCTGGACTCCTGCCAAGACCTCCAGAAGCTTACCCCGACGGGCGACCCCTTGCCCGGCGGTCACGCGATAGCTTTTTTCCCCGATAAAGATGAGGTCCAAGAGGCATTCCTGGGTATCCATGCTGGCAACGAAGGACGAAGCGACCGAGATAGCCTCCTCGAATCGTTCGCCCGGAGGCCCCGAGGTATCGAGAACTACGCCGTAGTGGGGAAAGAAGTTGTCTTCGTATTCCCGCACGACAGGAATGCCAGTGCGAGCCCAGGATTTCCAATCGACCGAACGCATGGCATCTCCGGAACGGTAGTCGCGCAAGTGGAGAAAATCGCCCGTTTGTCCCACGCTGTTCGAAGCGGCTTCTCCTCCCAGGTGAAGGTGAGCTCGTCCAGGAATGGAGAAGTGGCCGAGTGGATAGCGCTTGGGCAAAACGATGATGTGGTCTTCTTCCGTGTCCACCTTGCGACAACGTTGGAACAAACCGAATGGATCGGGTAGCAAAACCCGGAGTTCGGCAAGCTTGAGGATGCCCCGGTGTTGGGGAGTGAGGTGGAAAGTGAGCTTGCCTGTCTTTCCCGCTTCGATGGTGCGAGGGGATTGCGAGGCTTCCAACAGGTTGTATCCCCGTTCCCTCTCCTGCAGCCAGGTCCAGCGATAGAAAAGCATCTTGCGGTCGACAATATTGCGTTTCTCTTCTCCGGGCTCGGGGGTGTTGGCGAAGGTCTCGAAGTCAGGCCTGGGATCCGGGGGCCACTCTTCGAAGAGCATGGCCTTGAGAGTGCGACGGCCTTCATTTTTGACCTCCACGGTGTATTGCATCTCCTGCCCCACACTCCCGAACTCTGGCAGGTGACGCTTTCCCGTTAGCTTTGCCTTGCGGCCGATGGCCCATATCAACCCCATGGCGATGGCGCAAACGGTGAAGCAAAAGATCATGTAGATCGCTGACTTCTCGACATCGGTCCCGAGCACTGCCGTGATGGTGGCCAGCATGGCCAAGCCCCATCCGAAGGACCTGATTCGGCGCGCGATGCGCCAACCCCACCGTCCGGTGCGGCTGTAGGACCGGTGGAGAAATCGCAGTCGGGCTTCGCTCACTGCTGCAAGCTAACCCCAATTTACGACTATCTCCAATCCGGAATCGAAGGTTGGCCCTGATTTGAGGAGAAGTTCCTACGCGGGAACAATCAGGGTCGGAATGGAGGTGTGGCTGATCACACGCTGGGCGGTAGAACCGAGAAGCATGCGGGCCACGACCCCATGACCATGACTACCGAGGATCAAGAGATCGGCGTTTGCTTCCTTGGCGTAGTCGAGCAGAGTTTCGAGGAACGGGCCTTCCAAGACTTTGTAGTCAACCTGTTCCGCAGGAAGTTGCAGAGTCTTTGCTCGTTCCGCGAGAGAGTCCTCCGCCCGCTCCCGGGCGTGGGTCTCGAAGTTGGCGGCATCGGGGATGGTATATCCATAGATGTCGTAGAAGGCGGCAAGCTGCTCAATTCCATGGACCAGAGTAACCTTTGCTCCAGTGGCTTTGGCGAGTTCGCTCGCTTGCTTGAGGACTTTGGCGCTGACGTCGGAGAAGTCGATTGCGGCGATAACTGTTTTCATAGCAGTACCAATCTACTGTTCTTCTTCAACTAAGCAAGAGTGACCCAATCAATGCACGGAGAATGATAGTTTATGCCGAGTCGCCAATCGGCTACAACGACCGATGGAAAGTGAACTTGAAATTTTGATTTCCCTTTCTGCGGATTATCAATTGAGGGGAAGGTCCATTCGTTAGATAGGACAATCGGAAGGGATGCAGACCCTTTTCCAGTCTGACTGTGCCCTTGGCAGAGTCCACTGGTTTGGTCGAGGGAGAATCAGTATCAATCATGATGGCCTGATGGAGGCGGAGCACCGCTTGAATCGAACCCGACAGTTCGAAAGTATATTCCCCTTCTTCGGAAATTTCTAACAATCCGGAATACTCAACAGCCCCTGCCACGGGAGCTTGGAAATTCAAGGTCTCAACCTCCGTTTCATTCAGTTCGTTCAGCCTGGGAACCCAGGGAAAGGAACCGGCTTGGAATTTCACCCTGAGACCCTGTTCAGTCTCGATGGGAGAGATGGAAGGGATGGGCAATGAATCATAAGGGCGGCGGGCGCTGGAGTCGGGTCGTCGGATCTGGAGGACCCGCTTTTGCATGGTTTCCTGGAGTTTTTCGAATCGGGTTGAGCTGCCGGCGAGGTTGTCCTTTTCCCTTTGATCGGTTGTCAGATCATAGATGCGAAAGGGTTGGTCGGGCTGGGAGATATGGGTGCGAATTCCTTTATAGTGATCGACCAGAACGACCTGCATCTCTTTGCGAGGCGCATTGCGATGGTTCTCTTCGAAGTCGGGATAGTTCGGAGTGCGACCTACCACGGCATATTCCACATAGACCGTCGAGTCTTCCTGTTCTCCCTGACCAGTCAATGTAGCTAAAAGAGAGACCCCATCCGCCTGCGCAGGCAAAGGCAATCCAGCGGCGGCGAGAAAGGTGGTCATCCAGTCATGGAACTGCGAGGGCGTGTCATTGACTTTACCGGCAGGAATCTTCTCAGGCCAGCGAACGAGGGTTGGGGTCCGGATTCCTCCTTCCAACACATCGCGTTTGATGCCGTTGAGGGGGCCATAGGACTGGAAGCGGGTGGCATCGTATTTGGCTTCGGCGAGGTAATGGACGTCGTGCGGCCCGTTGTCGCTGGTGAAGATGACCAGGGTGTTGTCGTCAATCTCGAGGTCTTTCAAGAGCTGCAGCAAGTCACCCACCGAGTCGTCGAGGCGCCGAATCATACCCGCCTGCCGTTTCTCAGTTTTGGTCCAACCGGGTTGTTTGTGATCGGGGTGAACCCACGAGTCGATCTGGCCTTGGGCGGTATTGATCATGGCACCGGGTTTTCCAGTCCACTGCAGGCCACCCTTCAGTCCTCCACCCTCGGGATAGGGGCCGGTGGGCAGTTGCAAGGCGGCATGGGGAGTGTCGTAGGCGAGATAGAGAAAGAAGGGCTGATCTGGTTTTTCCTCCAAGCCTTCCACGATCCATTTCTTGGCAAAGGCTGTGAAAAGATCACCCGTGAAGCACTTGTCGAGGGTGGCCGAGACTTCCAGGTTGTTCCACCACACCTGCTTCTTGGAGCGGTGGCCGGCACTGTTTCCCAGCGGCCATTCGTGCGCGGGATAGTGCACATGACCATCGGCATGGCGCACGTAGCCAAAGAAGTCGTCGAAGCCGCGCTTGGTAGGATAGGCCGGCCACTCGGCGGCGTTCTTGCCTTTACCCTGCAGGCCATACTTGCCCACCAGGGCGGTGCGATATCCACCGGCCTTCAGGGTGCTGGCCACGGTGTGATCGTTGGGCAAGGCTTTGTCGAACTGGTTGTTGCGAATCCCACAGTGCCCTTGATGAAAGCCTGTTAGAAACGACCCGCGCGAAGGAGCACAGACGGGCGCGGGACAGTAGTGCCGGTCCATCAGCACTCCCTCCGCCGCCATGCGGTCGAGGTGGGGGGTGTGATGTTTCTTGCTGCTGGAGCGTTCGTTCTGCCAAGTGACCCCCAAGTCGCCATACCCGAGATCATCACAGAGTATGAAAATGATGTTGGGCGCCGCCGTGAGCCCTTGCGCGGCGAATAAGAGAAGGGTGAAAAAACGCATCACAAGAACCTACTTGCCAAGGAGCTGGGGTGTTTCAAGAGGAAAGAAAAACAGGCCTCCCCATGGCCTCCTGTCATTGACGGCCTCCAGTCCATCGTGTAGGCAGTGGCTGCAGACGCGCTCATAGCTCAGCTGGATAGAGCAACGGACTTCTAATCCGTAGGTCGCAGGTTCGAATCCTGCTGGGCGTGCCATTTCTTTCTGATTATGAGTAAAGAGATTGGAGCTGCAGGAAGTTCGCGAAATTGGAGCCAAGCTTCCTCGGCGACGAATTTTAACCCCAATCTTTTCCGCTATGTTTGGTTCAATGAGACTTGGATGTGCAAGTTCACTCTTTGGTCCTTGTTGATTGCAGGTCTTTTAATTGGAGCGGCGATATTGCTGGCGGGTATCCTGGCTTGGCTCTTGGGAATTCTGGGTGCCTTGATTGGCCTTGTGGGTCTGGCGGTGGGAACATTGATGGGAATCTTTGCGTGGGTTTCGCGAGATAACTTTAAGAACGGTCTTCTCACGGCGGCGATGGTGGAGAGCGTTTCCGAACCTTCGCTGATTCAAATCGGAGTCCTGAGCAGAGGTGGCCGCAAGCAGGACTATCTTTATGGGGTAAAAAGAATCAAATACCTGACCCTCCCCAAATCGCTGAGGAAGGTGGGTCTGGCGGTGCCTTGTGTTTCGACTTTTAGCGATGAGGTGCGACATCCCGGGACGTGGCACGACTTCGATCCGGTGCCGGTGGCTTTTGGAACTTCGGATCGGAAGAAGCTGAAGCATTGCCTGGAGGCGGTGACATCTAGCGAGGATGTGGAAAGCGACTACTTCACCCTCCTACAAGCGTTCCTCTCCCATCACCCCTTTCCGGCGGACTTCGAGGACCTTTATGTCTGTGATGGGGCGGGTCGCTTGGTGGAAACGCGGACGATTGCCAAAAAGGCGCACCGGCCTGAGCCTTCCTAATTACTTCTTGGCACGTTCCTTTGAAAAACAGCTCGGGTCGGGCTGGGTGGGAAGGGTTTCTTTCCAGGCCTTTAATTTCGCGAGAAGCTCTTGGGTGGTTTCGGGCTGCTTGTCTTTGAGGTCGGTTTTTTCGAGCGGGTCGGTGGCGAGGTTGTAGAGCTCGGCGTAGCTGCCGTCTTTGTTAGAAAGCAGTTTCCAATCTTGATCGACGATGGCAAAGGATGCCCAGTGTTCTGGCTTTCTCTTGTTCTGGGGCCAAGTGCCATTGATTTTCCAGAAGAGAGGTTTCTCCCGTTGCGGAGCGGCTTTTCCCTGCAAGGTGGAGGCGTGGCTAATCCCATCGGGCACGTAGTCCCCCGGAAGGTCCGCTCCCGCGAGTTCGCAGAAACTGGGCAAGAGATCGACTGCTGAGATGAGGGTGTCTTTGTCGACCTTGCCTGCGGCAATTTTGCCAGGCCAGCGGGCGATGAAGGGCACGCCCACTCCCCCTTCGTAGATGCTCGCTTTGTATCCCTTGCGGCCGCCGGTGATGCCTTGGGAGGCTGCGATTCCGTAACCCGCTCCGGTGGCGGTGTCGTAGCTGAGGGCGAGCTCGGCTGCGTCGGAGGCTCGGGCGGGACCATTGTCAGAGCTGAAGATCACGAGGGTGTTCTCGGTGAGCTTGAGCCGGTCCAGAGCATCGAGAACTTCGCCGATGCGGTCGTCGGCGTGGGAAAGGACGGAGGCGTAGATGTTGTCTTTCTCCTCGAGGTCGGGAAAGCGGTAGCGGTATTTCGGAATGACGTGGAAGGGAGTGTGGGGCTCGTGGATCCAGAGATTGACGAAGAAGGGCTTTCCTTCGCGCTGGCTCTTTTCGATGAAGTCGATGGTGTGCTGCGAGTCCTCGTGGACTGGCATTTGCTCGCCGGCACAGTTGAAGGCGCCGTAGGCATCGTAACCGTATTCGCTGGGCAGCGGAGAATCGGGAATCATGTCGTTGGAGAGGTGCCACTTGCCATAATGCGCGGTGGCGTATCCGGCCTTTTGCAAAAACCGCGGCAGGAGCGGGGCTTGCGGGCTCAGCCAATCCGGCATCCCGCGCCGGGCGTTGCTGGGCACCCAGGCGAAGTGTCCGTCGATGTTGTAGCGTGCGGGAAAGTGCCCCGTCATCACGGCCGCGCGGCTGGGTGAACAGACGCCGCTGGCGACGGTGAAGCGATAGAAGTCGGTGCCCTCCTCCGCCAGCCGGTCGATATTGGGCGTCTTCACAAAAGGATGTCCGTGGCAGCTCAGGTCGCCCCATCCCCAGTCGTCGGCAAAGATGAAGAGGATGTTGGGCTTGCTTTCCGCGAGGGCCAGGGAGGAAGTCAGCACACTGACGAGGAGAAGGAGAAGTGGTTTCATGAGAAGGAGCCGAGGGGTTGGAAAAGAGAGGGATGAGTATACTTCATCGCCGTCTCCATTTCTTTCGAAATACGAATTACGCTTTTTTGGCGGGAGGTTCGCGCGGGGTTCGGTTAGCACTCGTAGGAGATGCTGATCGTCTTTGAAGGAATCGATGGAACGGGGAAGTCTGGTTGCATCCGGAAGGGATAGTTGGGGCAACGGACTTCTAATCCGTCGGGCTAATTCCCTTTGAGCAAGCGCATTTTGAGTTCAAATCAAGAATTTTTCGATTGGCAGTCTTGTCAAAGGAAGCCTAGAAATGCCCATCGCTAATACTTCCAGAAAAATTCCGAATGGGCTCTTGATTGTATTTGAGGGAATCGATGGCTCGGGGAAAACAACCCATGCCGCTAACCTTGCAAGCCGTCTTAAGGACGACGAGTTTGAGGTGGTTTTGACTAAAGAGCCGACAGATGGAACGTGGGGAAAGTTACTTCGTGATTCGGCGTTTTCTGGCAGAAAGGATGCGGGAGAAGAACTCGAGCTTTTCATTAAAGATCGTCAGGAGCACGTTACCAACAAAATCCGCCCTAGTTTGGCTGAAGGTAAGGTTGTGATCATCGACCGTTATTATTTCTCGACGATCGCTTACCAAGGAGCACGAGGATTAGATCCGGTTGAAATTAGATCATTGAACGAGGCTTTTGCTCCAAAGCCGGATATGCTCTTCATTTTAGAGATTACTGTCGACGAGGCTTTAAACCGTATTGGTATTCGTGACGGTCAAGGAAATGAGTTTGAGAGCGTCGAAAATTTGAAGAGTTGTAAGTCGATTTTCGACTCGATCACTGATGATTTCACGGTTCGGATAAATTCGCAGACTTCAGTACCTGAGGTAGACTCACAAATTTGGAACAAGGTCTCCGAGAAGCTCAAAGAGGTGTGCGCTCTTGCACCTTTAAGCTGTGATAAGAGGTCTTGAATTACAATGACCTCGCTTGATCGGTTCATCAATGTCGTCGTGAAACTGGCGCAACCCGGTTCCATTGTGGCCCGTTATCGCTTGGGGGTGGGACTGCTTTATCGCAAATTCCAGCACATCAAGAAGCGCATCAAAAGCCGTCATCTGCCGACCGATGGCTTTCGCGATGACCTTTGGAAAGATGGCCAGGAGGGGCAGATGTATCGCCACCTTTACTTCCATATGGCTTGCTATCTCATGGGGCCCTTGGGATGGCTGCTCTCGTGGTTCATTGGGTTGACCGATATCAAACAGGCGTCCTCGGGGCGGCTCGAGTCAGCTTCGGAAGTTCGCGACAATATCGCGGGGCGGGAGTGCGGCCGCATCCTGACCGCCTACATGATGCGTCGCATCGATGAGCGAACGGCGCGGGCACAATTGCGGCGCGTGTTAGGCTGAGCCCATCTTGCGCTTGGTCACCACGAAGCGGTCCCCAATTCCGCGATGGAGGGTGAAGGTCTCGCGGGTGGCGAGCTTGCGGTCAGAGGAACCGTATTCGACCTCCGCCGTCACACTCAGTCCATTGTTGCGCATTGCGAGCAAGCGAAAGACCGGTTCGCGGCGGAAGCGGAAGAAGCAGTGAAAAGGCACGTCGCGGTGATCAGCATTCCATAGCAAAATCGCCGGCGGAAAGTCGGGGACCTCGGCGAGAGCGGCGAAAATTTCGCGCGGTAATCCTTCGCCGTGTTGACGCCGGATTTTGCCGGCCTCGCGCTTGATGAGGAGGTCCTCGACGTAGGCGGCGACGGGGTTGCGACGCATTTCTTCGATCTCTGCAATCATCTCGCGTTGATGGAGCGCGCAGGTGGCTTGCAGTTCGGCGCGAGTGATTTCACCCGCCTCGAATTGGCGAAAAAGCTTCTGCGGCGGTGGAGGGACGTTGACCTTCATCGTTCTCTACTGTGCCCGACTTCGGGAGATGCTCCAGTAGTTTGTGAGATTTTCAATCCGCCATCTCCCGAATGATGGCGAGAAACTGCTCGCCATACTGCCCGGCTTTGGCAGGTCCGATGCCGGGAATCTCGAGGGCTTCGTTGATGGTTTTTGGTAAGGCGCGGGCCAATCCTTCCAGGGCGCGATTGCTCAGGACCATGTAGGGCGCGCAGCCTTCTTCCTTGCAAAGACGGGTGCGCAGGTCGGCGAGCCGGGAGTAGACGCGCGAGTCAAAGGGCCCTTCATCACTCGCGCTGGCGACCTTGCGGCTGGGCCAACTGAGACGGACCTCGCGCTTGCCCATCATCACGGCATGACCGCGCTCGGTCAGGATCATGAGTGGGTAATCACCCTTGCGAATGGTCTGCACGAGACCGGCATCGGCGAGGGCGGGGAAAAGTTCATTGAGAAAGGCCGCTCCCTCTTCCTTTAAAATGCCATAGGTGGACAGGCGGTTGAGCCCCGCGTTCATGATCTCCTGGCTTTGGCTGCCGGTGAGCATGAGGATGATCTTTCCGCGACCAAAGCGCGGTTGCCAGGTGCGGCCGAGGCGTTCGCTCATGCGGGCCACTCCGCTGAGGGCCTTTTTGACAATGAGCTTTTCGGGTTCGGTGAGGTCGCGCTTGTCTCCGCTCTGTCCGCTGCGGCAGACATCGCAGGTGCCGCATTCCCTTCCCTCTTCGCCGAAGTAGTCGAGGATCCACTCCTGCCGACAGCCTCCCGATTCGCAAAGGGCGATCATAGAGTCGAGCTTTTGCCGGTCACGGCGCTCTTTCTCCTCCATCGCGGCCTCGTCGAGCTCGAGGGGTTCGTTGGGCTTCAGGAGACGAGTCCCGCGCAAGCGTTGGCCGGGGACATCAAACCGCTGGACATAACCGATGCGCGCGAGCAGGGAGAGGGCGCTGCCCACGGCCATCCCGTTGGAGACGCCGAGCTCGTCGCGCATTTCGTCGAGGCTGCGGAAAACCTCGCCCTTGCTATCGGCGGAGGAGCGTAACCACTGGTAGAGGTCGCGCACCACGCCCGGGCCGGGATTGACGCCTTCCAGGAAGAACTCCTGCGTGCGGGTGTCGGCAAAGTTCCAGAGCAATTCGCACCAGGCCGCCTCGCCATCACGCCCCGCGCGCCCCGCCTCCTGATAGAAGGCTTCCACACTGCCGGGGACCTCGAAGTGGGCCACGAAGCGCACGTCGCTGCGGTCGATGCCCATGCCGAAGGCGTTGGTAGCCACCGCGACATCCTTGCGGCGGGAGATGAAGGAGTCCTGCACCTTGTCGCGCTCCTTGTCGGACATCCCGCCGTGATAGGCCGCGACCTTTAGCCCCCAGCTGGCGAGGGTCTCACTGACTTCGTCGACTTTCTTGCGGGTCGCGCAGTAGATGATGCCTGTTTTGTATTCGAGGATGATTTCGCGCAGGCGCTTGTATTTGTCGGCCTTTTTGGAGACGGCGGTGATGTTGAAGCTGAGGTTGGGGCGCCCGAATCCGGTGATGGTTTCGAAGGGGTCGTCCAACGCAAGGACCTTCAGAATATCCAGCCGGACCACGGGAGTGGCGGTCGCGGTGAAGGCCACGCACTGGGGGTTGCCCAGCTCCTTGCGGGCTTTGCCAAGACGGAGGTAATCGGGGCGGAAGTCGTGCCCCCATTGGCTGAGGCAGTGGGCCTCATCAATGGCCAGCATCGCGATGTTCACCTGCGACATTGCGGAGGTGAAGCTCCCGGCGCGAAAGCGTTCTGGCGCGACGTAGAGCAGCTTGATCTCGCCCGCCCTCACCTCGTCGAGGATTTGCTTTTGCTCCTCCCAGCTCTGCGTCGAGTTGATGACGGCGGCTTTGACTCCTTTGGCTTGTAAGGCATCGACCTGATCTTTCATCAAGGCGATGAGGGGGCTGACCACCAGGGTCACGCCCTCTTTCACCAGGCCGGGGAGCTGGTAGCAAAGACTCTTTCCGCCCCCGGTGGGCATCACTGCGAGGCCATCGCGACCTGCGAGGATATGGTCCACGATCTCCTGTTGGCCGCTGAGGAATTCCTCAAAGCCAAAGACATCACGGAGAACTTCGCGGGCGCGTTCAATCACGGCCCCATCAGAAGAAAGCCAGCCTCGCAAGGCAATCCCGAACTGTTCAAAGATACGCCAGTAGTTCGCTAGGATTCCGTGCGGTCGAAGATGACGTGCTCCTCGGTGAGAAAGACCGAACACTCGCGCAGTTCGCAGAAGGTCGCTTCATCCTCGATGAGAGTTTTGTTCGCCTTCTTGCCTTCCTCGGTCAGCAGCATGTTGGCGAGTGCCTCCGCTGACTCGAACCAGACTTCGGTGATGCCGTCATAGGCTTGTCGCATGCCCCGCACCTCGCGGCCAACCTCATTGAGGACGGTGTCGATAGTGTGGCTTTGGACATACTTCAGAGAGCCCATGGTCTCGGCGAAGCTGCGCACCAAGGGGCCATGATTCTCCTTCCAGTAACGGTAGAATTCCTCGTCGGAGATGCCTTCCTTTTTGCGCACGCAGTAGACGAACTTGATCATGGCTTCGAGGGATCGTTACTGCCCCATGGCGGTCAACTGCTTGACGGCAGCCAAGCCCACTTCTTCTTCGGTAGAGTTCTCTTCGAATCCGAGCCGGATTGCGAGCCCTTCCCCTGAACGCAAAATGCTCAGATGTCCGCCGGAGGCTTCAACCTGGAGACAAGCTTGCAAGAGCGAAGCGAGGACGGGCGTGCTATCGGGGTCGGTGGCGAGGATCAACTGACCGTTCTTCAACGGGAATCCTGAGAAGTGGAAATCGACGGTATTGAAGTTGGTTCTGATCTCACAGCTTCCGCCAGGCAGCTGGGAAAGCATGTTCGAAAAGGCTACCATGAGAGGGCGCAGAGCTTCGGCGAGGAGGGGCGCCGGGCCCGGCCAAACAGTAGAATCGCTGCCGCCGGCCTTGAGAGTGATGCCGTCGCACCCGATGGCAGCCGCCTGAATGGCAGCTGATGGAGGCGCGGGGCGCGACCAATCGAGGGTGCCCTGGGTCTCCAAGGTGGCAGCACTTTCGCGGAAGACCGTGCGGAAGAAGTTGCTTTGGGTTTGGTAGCGGGCCACCCAATCGACTTCGCCGCCCTCACCCAAGCCTTGCCAACCCAGCATTGCCAGGAAGATGGCTCCAGCCCGGATCCCGTGCGGGCGATCGGTTTCGGAGGCAGCCGCTTGGGAAAAGGCCAAGCCGGTGACGCGTTGATTGAGCAAAACAGAATCGACATCAAGGCTGCCGGTACTGTCGTGGGAGGCCTGTTGCTTGCGGAGGGAAAAGAGTTCCATTGCCCGGCGCAGGGTGATCTCCAGTTCAGGAACATCCCAAGGCTTGGTGACATAACGGTAGATGCCTCCTTCGTTGACCCCGGCGACCGCTGCATCCAGTTCCGCATAGGCTGTGGAGAGAATACGGACGACATCTTCGTCAACCGCCGCCACCTTCGCCAAGAACTGCACCCCTGTTTCCCGCGGCATCTTTTGGTCCGTGATGATGACGCCGATCTCATCTTGCCTCTCCATAAAGACCTCGAAGCCTTCCGCGCCATCGCCAGCCAGAAGGATTTTAAATTCGTCTTGGAAAAGCCGGGTAAAGGCCTTCCGGGTCTTCTCCTCGTCATCGACAAAGAGCACATAGTAGCTCTTTGAGTTCAGTGCGTTGGTGTCACTCATGATTGATCGTATTCGGTTCTTCTGTTGGAGGTTGAGTCAGAGACTCTTGAAATTCGCGGTCATCCAGGATAATCGGAAAGTTGAGGGTAAAGTGGGTTCCCACTCCGACATCGCTTTTCAGTTCGATTTTTACTCCGTGCTGATCGAGGATGCGGTAGCAGATGCTGAGTCCAAGCCCCATTCCTTGGCCAATATCTTTGCTACTGTAGAAGGGATCGAATATCTGCTGCTGATTTTCAAGAGAAATACCACAGCCGTTGTCTTTCAAGTGCAATGAGATCCATTCACTGCTCTGGGTGACCTCGACCTGAATCATCCCCTGTTCATTCTCGCGTTCGGCCTCCTGGAGTGCGTCGAGTGAGTTTTGGATGAAGTTGACCAGAACTTGGCAGAGCTGGTTGGAGTTTCCGTTGATGTGGATGTGGTCTGGAACTTCGGACTTGAATTGGACGTGGGACAAGCGGTTGCCTAGGAGGCGTGAACTCGCTGCGACTACTTCCGCGAGGTTGACGTCATTGAATTGGGTTTTGTCTTTAACGGCGAAGCTGCGCAAATCTTTGACAATTTGAACGACTCTTTCGAGGCCCTCTTCCACATCGGAGGTGATTTCGTTGAAGTCCTCCTTCTCGTCGGGCGGAAGGAGCTTTGCAAAGGTGCGCAGGGAATAGAGATTGGTCTTGGCGTAATTGAGCGGGTTGTTGATCTCGTGAATGATCCCGGCGCTCATCTGTCCGAGGGAGGAGAGCTTTTCGGCCTGCACCAGCATGGACTCCGATTCCTTCAGTTCGGCGAGGGCGGCTCCCAGCTCCTGTGACTTTTGCACCACTTCTTTTTCGAACCGACCCGTATTGAGCAGGTGGCTGATGCGGAGCTTCAGTTCGGTGGGGGCAAAGGGCTTGGTCAGGAAGTCGTTTGCCCCCGCTTGGAGTGCCTCGATTTTGGAGCGCTCGTCGATCCGGGCGGTCAGCATGATGATGGGCGCTCTCTCCAGCGCGGTGGTCTTGCGGAGGATTTGGCAAACCTCCAGCCCGTCCTTTTCCGGCATCATCCAGTCGAGAAGGAGCAGGTCCGGCAGATACTGGGTGGCCAACTCGATGGCTTGATTGCCGTTGGTGGCGATGAGGAGCTTGTAGCTCGAGAGCTGGGAGACGATGAGTTGGCGGACATCGGGCTCGTCCTCCGCCACCAGAATGACTGGGGTCTTGTTGTCCGGAGCATCGAAGAAGAGAGGATCGACCACTGGCATGGCGTTCGCCTCCACGATGAGCCCGCCGAACTGGGCCTTGCGGTTCAGCTCCTCGATGGGGTCGAGGTCGTCGTCGTCGAGGGCAATGGAGCTGGTTTGGGTGGATGGACCGAGTGGAAGCTTCACCGTAAAGGTCGTCCCTTCATCCATTTCGCTGCTGACCTGAATCGTTCCCTCCAGCAGGTCGACGAGTCCCTTCACTAGAGAAAGACCGATTCCAGCCCCCCGATGTCTGCGTTTGGAACTGGCATCCGCCTGCCAGAAGCGGCGGAAGACGTTTTCTTTCTCCTCATCAGACATTCCCGCGCCTGTATCCGCGATTTCGAACTCCACCTCACGGCCTTTGGTCTCTCTGGCGATGAGTTTGACGGTGCCTCCCGGTTGGGTGAATTTGATAGCGTTGGTCGCCAGATTGATGAGGACTTTCTCGAACTTCATCCGATCGATCTGGAAGGTCCCTTTTGGAGCATTTTCCAGATGGAGTTCCAGATTCAGTCCTTTCTGCTCGGCGGTGGGGACAAGTGATCGGTAGATGGAACCCATCAGATCATCGATCTGCGTGAGTTCGGTCCGGACTCCATATTGCCCTCCATCCAATCGAATGATGTCTAGCAGCTCGTTGATGAGGCGAAGAAGACGGAAGCCATTTTCTTCCATCGATTGAACCAAAGTATTGAGCTTGGGATTGTCGCGCACTGGGGCGTAGGACGCGAGTTGCTCGATAGGACCGAGAATGAGAGTGAGGGGGGTCCGGAGCTCGTGACTGACGTTGGCAAAGAAATTGGTCTTGCTCTCGTCGAGTTCCTTGAGCTTCTGGTGGCTCTTTTCCAAGCGTTTTCGCTCGGCTGTCAGTTCCTCCCGAAGGCGGAATTCGTTCAGCCGGAGCTCATAGAGAAAGTAGGTTCCCGCAGCGGTGAAAAAGCCCGTGACGTAGAGAAAGAAGGTATGGACCGCCAGATGGCTGCCCGACTCCATCGCATTATTGACCGGGAACAGAACAATCAGGAGGCTGTAACCCCCACAACAGAAGACCACATTGACCACACCATGCATGATGGACCACCGCAGCAGAAGACTGGCCCCGACCATCACGAGACAGAGGCCGGCATAATAAGGAGAGGAGGCACCGCCGGTGCGACCCACCATGGCCATGATGCTGAGAATGAGGGAGCCTTCGATGAAGTGGCCGATGATCAAGTGGCGGCGCTCGCCCCACTTCGTACCCAGCAGGCAGTAGAGTAAAAGAAGAGTAAAGGCACACTCGCCGCGTAGCAGGACGAGAGTGTGCCAAATCTCGGGGAACGCCAACCGATCCATGACGGAACCGGCCGCGATGAAAATGGCCCCGAGTCCACTGGCAATTCTATAATTCGGAACCCGCGAGATGGCTTCCTCCGCTTCGAACCGTTCCAGAAAGGCTGGATCGACCGTTCGTCGCTGCATCAGTTTTTTCAGGCGCATCCACATCACTTCTCAGAGCGGCAGGCTTGCGCAGCTCAAGGAACAGATTAATGCGAGTCACATCCGATTTCAATTCTTTAAGTATGCTTAAATTTTCGGTGGGCGCTAATGCCAACATTTCCTCTTCAGTTCGCTCAATAATGCTCCAATCCAAGAAGTCCTCCATCACCGAAGGGATGGTGTTATGCTTGGAGACATTGGTGACTACGACCAATCCGTCCTGTTTGATCAGCTCGGTAAGGACGCTGGTCAGTTTCGCACAGAAGCGTTGCTGGAGGTAATCAAATAGACCTGCGCAGTATACTAAGTCATAGCTGTTTTTGTCATATTCCTCTCCTCGACTCGCCTGGCGCAGGAAGCCCTGGATCGATTCTTGAATGAGCGAGAAATTGATGTGGCGACCGCTTCTTTCCTGACTTTCCCCAATCTCCCGCTTGGTGTGGCGGAGAGTCTCGGCGCTGAAGTCCAGCAACTCGAAGTCGCACATCTCGGAAACAGCTTCTTCTTCGATAAAGCGGCGGATTTCTTGCGCAGGACCGCAGCCCAGATTCAGAACGCGAGTTCGCAGACCTTTTGCCGCCCGCTCGGTAGCCACCTCGCGCAGAGTATCCACCAAGTAGTGAATTCGGTTCTGGTGTGCGGTAACGGGCCCGGTCTCCAAGAACGCATTGTTCAGCAGCTTGGCGAACAAAGTGGCTCCCTGATAGGGGTTCCCCAGCATCAGATTGACCATTCCGTAGTCACCCGCGTAGCCAAGAGGCTTTTTGAAGCAGCGGTAACTGAAAGGAGACTGCAGGATGAAGCGGTGAACGGTTTTCATGAGGTGGGCCCGATGAGCAACCCGCAGGTCAGCGTCCAGTTTCTTCACCACCCGCTCGTAGTCGGCGAAGTGGGAAGCAATCTCACGGCTCACAATTGGCCCGACCCGCGTCAGGATTTGTTCTTCCCGGGCCTCCCGGTCGCTGCGATTGGCCAAGCCTCCACATTCGACCTGTTCGCACCAAGTTTCCAATCCCGTGAGGTAGGTCTCCAAATCGCCCACCATGGCCCGGAAGACCGGACGAATCTCGTGGTCTCGGGCCCACTCGACGGTGTGATTCTCGAGGTTCTCCTCAATATTGGCCAGGAAGTCATCGGTGGCAAAGCTGTCGAGGAGCCAGTTGCCCGACAAGCGAGCATCGCAAACAACCATTACACCAAGGGGCACGATACCGGTCACGGTCAACTCGCCCTGATAGGCCAGGCGTTCTCCGACCTTGATTTCAACCTCTCGGAGAACCTCGGACATCTGCAGGATGTTCTCCGCGCTCAAGAGCTCGAAGGCCAGCGAGTCCGCCCGAAGGTCCCGGACTCGTGCTTTAACCCTTTGACCCCGGCTGGTGAGGAAACTGATGACACCCGATGATAGCTTTTTTTCTAGTGAGTCTGTGGACATGTCTAAATGTGGATATGTGGGACTTTGCCGGATTTCAGAAAAACGGCGGAACATCTGACAAGTTTCGGTTCTCGACTATTATTTTGGCCTTAAACTCCAACTTCTCTGAATGCTCACGTATGTTTGATTCGAAACTCCACGAGCTGAAAAGTTCAAAATATTTCGGATTTTGGGACCCTGTCCGCGCTTTTATTTTAAATAAGTCACTTATTTCTAGTAATATTTGAAGTAAGATTTTCCTTATTATTTAGTAGACAAACCCCGTGGTTTAAGGCATTTTCAGTTCAAATGGCGGAAAAAAAAGGTAAAAGAGCTTCTCTCAAATTAGTTCGCGAGGGTCATCGTTTGCTGACTGACGACGGTCAGGACATCATGACTTTAGCTGAACAAAATCAATTTAAGGTCGCTGCAGTCGCCTCCGCGATCGGCGCGCAGGTGCAAGAATTGGAGAATGCGATCAAAAAAGCTACCGGTTCTGGGCCGAAAGAATATTTCAGAACACATCGCATTATTTTAGCTCAACGCTATCTAAGAATGGGTTATGGGGCTGATCAAATTGTCTCTCTCCTCGGGTTTTCGCACTACACCCACCTCGCCCGTGAAGTGAAATTGTTCTACGGAATGACTATCACCGCATGGACGAAAACCGAGCAGGCCCGCTGCATGGACCCCGGATTCTCCTTCGGCTAGGACTGAGTCCGCTTCCTGGCTGCTCGTTCTCCGTTGCCAAGGCCGATAGCTCATCGAATCTTCTGTGCTCGCTCCTCGGGCGGAATTCGCTTCGCGCCCCACTTTTTGGTCACGGAGCAGGTTGATAGCGTCCATCGGCAGTCGCAAGAGTGGTTACACGCCAACCCCACTCTAGAGGTGGTCTCTATTTTTAACGGACATCAAATTTTCGCCGAGCCCGCTACCGTCTTTATCGCCGTTTATTACCACGAACCGCAAAGCGGGTAAGAATACCATTTCCCTTTCCGGTCCGAGGCGCTAATCCTTCCCCACTTATGTGGAAAGGCCGCTTCGCTCAAAAAACCGCTGATCTCGTTCAACAATTCGGAGAATCCATCTCCTTCGATTGGCGCCTCTATAAACACGACATCCGGGGCTCCATCGCTCATGCCCGCGCTCAGGTGAAAGCGGGCATCCTGACGCAGGAAGAGTTCGAGAAAATCGAGGCTGGGCTCAAAGCCATTCAAGAACGCATCGAAAAGGGCGAGTTCGAATTCTCCACCGAGCTGGAGGACATCCACCTCAACATCGAGTCTGCCCTCACCGCCGACATCGGCCCCACCGGAGCGAAGCTCCACACTGCCCGCTCCCGCAATGACCAGGTTGCCACAGATACGCGCCTGTATTGCCGCGAAGAAATCGACGAGATCACCCGCCTTGTGGTGCAGCTTCAGAAAGCCCTTCTCAGCCAAGCGAAGAAACACGCCGAAGACCCCATCCCCGGCTACACCCATCTTCAGCGCGGTCAACCCGTCACCGTCGGTCACCACCTTCTGGCCTATGTCGAAATGCTTTCCCGCGACATCAGCCGCTTGGCCGACACCCGCAAGCGTCTCAACGTCAGCCCCCTCGGCTCCGGCGCTCTGGCAGGTTCCACCATCAATCTCGATCGCAAGGCCATTGCCGACGAACTCGGCTTCGACGACGTCACGAACAATTCGATGGATGCAATCTCCGACCGGGACTACCTGGCGGAAATCCTCTTCAATCTTTCCCTCATCGGAGCGCACCTTTCGCGTCTCTCCGAGGATCTCATCCTTTGGTCCTCGGCCGAGTTCCACTTCGTCACCCTCTCCGACGCCCACACCACCGGCTCGTCCCTGATGCCGCAGAAAAAGAATCCCGACGTCTCCGAGATCACCCGGGGCAAGACCGGCCGCCTTTACGGAAATCTTATGGCCCTCCTCACCGCAGTCAAAGGACTCCCCCTCACCTACAACCGCGACTTGCAGGAAGACAAAGAGCCCCTCTTCGATTCCATCGACACCATCGTCCTCACCCTCAAGGTCAATGCCGAGATGGTCGAAGCGATGACCATTCACACCGGCAACTGCGCCAAGGCCGCCGCCGACCCCATGTTGCTTGCCACCGATTTGGCAGACTGGCTGGTGCGCGAAGGAGTCCCCTTCCGCCAGGCCCACGACCTCGTCGGTCGGGCCGTCGCGGAATCCATCGCCACCAACACTCCCCTCGATCAACTCGACCTCACCAAGATCGACCCCGCCTACAAACCCGAGGCCAACGCCGTCTTCGACCTCGCCACCGCCCTCCGCGCCCGCACCAACCCCGGCGCCCCCAGCCCGGACAACGTCAAAGCTGAGATCGAACGCTGGCACGCTGCCATCGGCTAAAAAAGCAAGTCCCCACCCAGAACGGAGCACGGGCTTCAGCCGCTCCAGAACTGCTCTCTTCTGAGCTCAAAAAATCCGAAGACTCGCGTGTCGACGGAGCAGGGACATTCCTGTCCCTGAGCCCAGCCTTGGAGTCTCAAAGCCCCGTCGAAACAAAACCGGACCCGACGATGCTCTGGGGCGGACTGAAGTTCCGCGCTCCGTCTGGAAGTGGGCTCATAGGTCCTTTTCTGAATCCCATCCATCCCATCCATTCTGGTCCCAAAACCAAAACAGAGAAAACCAAAGCCCCGTCCTCCGCGGCCCTCTCTGAGCCTCCGCGCCTCTGCGTCGAAGAAAAAACTCCCGGCTAGCTGCGCCAAAAAATCCGAAGACTTGCGTGTCGACGGAGCAGGGACATTCCTGTCCCTGAGCCCAGCCCCGGAGTCTCAATGTCCCCGTCCAAACAAAACCGGACCCGACGATGCTCTGGGGCGGACTGAAGTTCCGCGCTTCGTCTGGAAACGAGCTCATAGGTCCTTTTCTGAATCCCATCCATCCCATCCATTCTGGTCCCAAAACCAAAACAGAAAAAACCAAAGCCCCGTCCTCCGCGACCCTCTCTGCGCCTCCGCGCCTCTGCGTCGAAAAAAACTGACCCGCCTCCAAAACCCTTCCCTTCCCTCCCTCGTCCATCCCTGCTAATTCTCTCGCCAGATGCACTGGACCGAACCCGCGACTGCCGACGACTCCCACGCCGAGCTCGAAAAAACCCTTTGGGACGCTGCCAATAGCCTCTGGGCCAATGCCGCCCTCAAGCCCTCCGAATTCTCCCCCATTGTCCTCGGCCTCATCTTCTTGCGCTATGCCGAGACCCGCTTCGCTGCCGTCGCCGAGGAGATTCAGCCCAAGCCCGGCTCCCGCCGCAAGATTGGCCCCACCGACTACCATGCCAAGGGCGTGCTCTATCTACCCGAGGAAGCCCGCTTTCCCCATCTCCTCCAACTCCCCGAAGGCTCCGCACTGGGCAAAGCGGTCAACGAGGCCATGCGGGCGGTGGAAAAGGAAAACCCCGACCTTGCCGACGTTCTACCCAAGACCTTCCAAATCCTCGAGAACCGCACCCTCGCTGAACTCCTCAAGGTCATGGCCTCCATCCCCATGGATCAGGAAGGCGACACCTTCGGGCTCATCTACGAATACTTCCTTGGCAAGTTCGCGATGTCCGAGGGACAAAAGGGCGGCGAGTTCTACACCCCCACTTCCATCGTCCGCCTCATCGTCGATATTCTCGAACCCTACCATGGCCGCATCTACGACCCCGCTTGTGGGTCCGGCGGCATGTTCGTTCAATCCGCTCGCTTCGTTGCTGAGCATCACCAGAACCCCACTGCCGAAATCTCGGTCCACGGCCAAGAGCGCGTCACCGACACCAGCCGCCTCGCCCGCCTCAACCTCGCGGTGCACGGGCTCAGTGGCGACATCCGGCAGGGCAATACCTACTACGAAGACCTCCACGACTCCGTGGGGCGCTTCGACTTCGTGCTCGCCAACCCACCCTTCAACGTCAGCAAGATCGATAAAGAACGCCTCGCCGACGACCCGCGCTATCCCCTTGGCCTGCCGCGCACCGACAATGGCAACTACCTCTGGGTTCAGCACTTCCACTCCGCGCTCAGTCCCCGGGGCCGGGCCGGATTCGTCATGGCCAATTCCGCCGCCGACGCCCGCGCCTCCGAGCAAGACATCCGCGAAAAGCTCATCCGCAGCGGCCACGTCGACGTCATGGTTAGCATCGGATCCAACTTCTTCTTCACCGTCACCCTGCCCTGCACCCTCTGGTTCTTGGACAAAGGAAAAACCGGCACCCCGCGCGAAGACACCGTCCTCTTCCTCGACGCCCGCCACGTCTTCCGCCAACTCGACCGCGCCCACCGCGACTTCACCCCCGCCCAAAACGAATTCCTCGCCAACGTCGTCCGCCTCTATCGCGGCCAAGACCTCGAATTCCACCACGGCTCCGAACCCAAATTCCGCGAAGTCTTCGGAGACCCCTCCGACAATTCACCACTCACTCGTCAAAATTCACAATTCAAAGACATCCCCGGCCTCTGCAAAGCCGCCACCCGCGCCGAAATCGAAGCGCAAGGCTGGTCCCTCAACCCCGGCCGCTACGTCGGCGTCGCCAAAGGCGAAGAACTCAGCGACCAAGACTTCAAAGAACAATTCGTTGCACTCAACGACGAGCTCGAAGTCCTGAACGGCGAAGCGCGGGAGTTGGAGGAAAAGATTGCAGAGAACGTGTTAGAAATTTTGGAGACGGTATGAAAAATAGACTCACTACTACCGCCCTCGCTGATGTTTGCTCCTTAGTAACTGATGGAACACACGATACGCCCAAAAGGGTGGAAGAAGGATTTCCGCTAGTTAAAGCGAAGGAGATTGTAGGAGGAACGATCGACTTTGAAACTTGCGATCAGATTTCCGAGCCCGACCACAGGAAGGTCATCGCACGATCAAAGCCTGAGCAGTTCGATACACTTTTTGCCCACATTGGAGCTTCGTTGGGCGAGGCCGCACTTGTGCGCACGAAACGTGAGTTCAGCATCAAAAATGTTGCTCTCTTTAAGCCGGACCCAAAGAAGATTGATGGACGTTACCTCTACTACCTTGTTGTAAGCCCACAGTTTCAAGCTCTCGCGAAAGGGACGAAGACTGGATCTGCTCAGCCCTTTCTCGGGCTAGGCCAGTTACGCGTTCATCAGATTCAATATCACGCAGACCTCCCCACCCAACGCCGAATCGCAGGCATCCTCTCGGCCTACGACGAACTGATTGAGAACAACCTGCGGCGCATCCGGATTCTGGAGGAGATGGCGCAATCCCTCTACCGCGAGTGGTTCGTCCACTTCCGCATCCCCCCCGAAGTCCTCACCCAAGCCGGCCTCCCCCCCAAACTCACCCTCACCAACTCCCCCCTCGGCCCGATTCCAGACGGGTGGGAGGTGAAGACGGTCGAAGATGCGCTAAAAAGATTCCCAGCAGGAAAGAAATACAGTCAGAAAACAGTCGATGAGACGGGGGCTATCCCTGTTCTCGACCAAGGAAAATCTGGAATCATTGGCTATCACAACGATGAACCTGGTTTTGTTGCCACCGAGGACAATCCTGTGATCGTCTTCGCTAACCACACCTGCTACCAGCGGATTATTCAGTATCCCTTTTCGGCAATTCAAAACGTTCTCCCTTTTCGTTCAGCGCCTGATTTGGCACGAAACCTCTATTGGCTGCACTGGGCCACAAAGGACTTGATCGAATTTAACGACTACAAAGGCCACTGGCCTGAATTCATCGCAAAAAACCTTCTAGTTCCTCCCACTGAAATTTGTAGCGCGTTCGGAGTCTTTGCGGAAAAAATTGTTCGCTCAGTCTATTCTCTTGAACGCCGCAACCAAACCCTCCGCCAAACCCGCGACCTCCTTCTCCCGAAACTCCTAAGCCCTCGTCAAGGCATTAAATAGATCCCATCTGGTGATATGCCCGCCCAAGAATTACAGTTCAAAGTAGTAGAAAGCTTCAGCGACATCGAGGCGGCTCCTAACCTTGTTGTTCTCGTTGAGCACGGCTGGGACGACTGGTTCACCTTCAATACAATGTATACAGCCTACTTTTATGATGAGCTGGAGGAGAGACAACGGATAGGCTCAGTAAAAATTGGCAAGTTCCAGATGGGTAGTCTGAGCCGACCTGATATTCCTGCAAACTTCGCTGCTCTTGAAGAGCTCTACTTTTCGCTGGGGCAAGACGACGAGTACTATGACAACCTAAACAAAATAGGTGAATCCTTTCGAAAATCATTCCTTTCCTCAATGAATGATGTCGCCGCTGACCTTACTCTTTGGCAACGAGCCGCCAAGGAACGAGTAACAAAAGTTTCGCTTCTTCGTTCCGTCAGCAGAACAGAAATCGAAGGGCAGTTTCATCGTATTACCCAAGGAGGAGCCCGTCTAACCAAATTCAATTTTAGCTACACGGCACCGAAGAGAGAGGCTCATGGAAGTGCTGAAGTCAAGATGACGTTTGAAGTGGAACCAGAGTCATCTCCACCATCAAATATTCACGTGATCATTGGACGCAATGGCGTTGGCAAGACACACACGCTAAACTTGATGACTAAGTCATTGGTCGCAAAGCGTTCCATTGCCGCGCGTTCTGGGCAGTTCGCAACTCTGCTATCTCGCGCTTCGCGAACCGACGCTCCCTTCTCAAATCTGGTTTCAGTTTGCTTTAGCGCCTTTGACGGTTTTGCTTTGGCCCCTGACGAGCTTGAAAAAAATGGTGAGGTGGAGTTCTCATATATAGGTTTGCGACGAATCAGAAAAATTGATGGCAAATCTCTTGGCACGAAGAGCCCCGCAAGCTTGGCAACCGAGTTCGTAAATAGCGCAATCGAATGTTCAATTGGATCAAGAGCAAACAGATGGCGCTCAGCTTTAATTACACTCGAGAGCGATCCTATTTTTGCAACAGCCAGCATCACAGGTTTTATTGGGAAACTTACAAGAAAAGAACATCAAGAGGAGGCTAAGGCGGTCTTCAAAAAACTAAGTTCGGGACATCAGATTGTTCTCTTGTCTATTACTCGACTAGTTGAATCCGTGGAAGAGATGACCTTAGTTTTACTCGATGAACCGGAAGGACATCTTCACCCACCTCTTTTGTCTGCATTTATTCGTGCGCTTTCGAATCTCCTCACGGATCGGAATGGAGTAGCGATAATAGCGACGCATTCACCCGTAGTTCTTCAGGAAGTCCCACAAGATTGCGTTTGGAAACTCCAACGTTCAGGACACGCCGCCAAAGCAGAAAGGCTAGAATGCCAAACCTTTGGAGAAAACGTAGGAATACTGACGAGGGAGGTCTTCGGTTTTGAGGTGACGGATGCGGGCTTCCACCGATTGCTTCGAGAAGCAGCTCGAGATTCATCATCCTATCAACAGGCAGTGCGAAAGTTCGGTGGGGCTCTTGGCGCCGAAGCTAGAGCCATTCTGCGTGTGATGTTCTTAAGAAAGGAGGCTGAGAATGAGGAGTCTTCCTAAACCCACTCATGATGCTGGGACGACCTACGAGCTTTGTATTAGCAAAGTTCGAAATGTTGCCTTGAAGAGGAAATTGTCAGCTCTAAAAGACTCGGTTGAGAGAGCTTCAGATGAATACGACGCCGAAGCAACCCTAGGAAAATTGCACCTGATATCGGCGTCAGAAGACATTGAAGGAGTTTCAAAGAAAGAGATTCTTAAGGTTTATACCAATCGAATGGCTAAGAGTGGAGCGCCGGGGCGCTCTGTATACGATAAAATATTGATATCTTCTCCTCAGCGGAGATGTCCACTATGTGGGCAGCGAGATGCGTCTACGTTAGATCACTATCTGCCTGAATCTCGGCATTCCTCTCTTGTTGTAACCCCCTTAAATCTTGTTCCGTCCTGCAAGGACTGCAACTTCAACAAGCGCGCAGTCTATCCGAATTCCCGTGAAACTGAGACCTTCCACCCCTACTATGACGACTTCGATGATGGTTTTTGGCTAAGAGCAGAGATGGTGCAAAGTGATCCTGTAGGGGTGTTATTCGATGTCCAGAGACCCCACGATTGGGATGCAGCGAAGTTCGAGAGAGCTAATTACCATTTTAAGACTCTAGCTCTGAGCCAATTATATTCTGATCACGCTGCCGGAGAGTTAGTGGGTCAAAAGCCGCTCTTTAAGGAACTGTTTGAAGTTGGGGGTAGTGACGCTGTCAGGCAAGACTTGGAGGGAAGAGCGCGCTCATTGCGAATCACGAGGCCTAATTCGTGGCAAGCAGTCTTATACGATACCGCAGCCACAGACTCTTGGTTCTGCGCTGGTGGCTTTGAAAACATCCCCGATTAAAAAGCTGAAGGGCCGAATGTTCAGTCTTTCAACCGACTATAAAAATAGATAAGTTTTCTTAAGCACTTGAAACATGGCTATTCCTGACTTTGATCACAACCTCGTTCTCCCGCCTCATCTGGGAAGTCCGGTTCAGTTTTCGGATCTATCGCCGTATCCCTGCAGCACGGTCGAGCTCGTGGACAAATTTGCCACCAGCCCGGAACGGAAGGCTATTCTAGATGGCTTTCTCAAGTTCCGGGAACGACTGAGAACCGAGGGACTTCGTCAGGGATTTCAGTGGCTCGATGGAAGCTTTCTGGAAGATATCGAGACTCAAGAAGGCCGGGCTCCCAATGACTTGGATCTGGTGACGATCTATTGGGGCTATGACCTCGCCTTTCAGCAAGGGTTGGCTCAGCGGTTTCCGGAATTCGGGAGCCCACAGCTCTCCAAGGCAAATTACTTGGTGGACCATTACCCCTTGGACGCCAGCTTCCAGCCCGCAAACACCGTCGAGATGTCTCGCTATTGGGCCCAGCTCTTTTCGCACAATCGGCAAGGAGTCTGGAAAGGAATGCTCAGAATTGACCTCGATACCGATTCGGACGATAGTTTGGCAGCTCAGAAACTTCAGCAACTCTAGGAAATGACCTCACGGACCCAGCGCGAAAAGCTCAACGCCTTGCTCGTCGATACGCGACGAATGCAAGCGCTGTCTGGTGGTCACCCGCTGATGGCCGGAGCTTTCGCGGAACGGGAAGAGGAGCTCAAGGCCCAGATCGAGTCCATCCCTTTGGGCGGAAAGGAAGCCCGCACCATTCTCTTTTTCTCGGGTGAGCCAGTGCAAGGATCGCAAGGAATTGACGCTTCCTTTGCGGGGCGAGTTTTGGAGCCCTTCCAAAGCATGGTGATGGCAGATTATGCGGACCGTTATCACGGAGTGGTAGGCTCCAGAGGGCGACGGGTTGGTGAAGCTGACTCTCGCCTCTTGCTGACGGGCCTTCCACGCGGCTCCTTCGGTCTCGAACTGAGCAAGGCCGAGAATGATGAAATCTTTGAGGAAGACCAACTTGCTGATACCCTTTCTCATGTTTCGCGTTTGGTTGAATCGGCCGCAGAAAGCGATGAAGACTTTGCTGCGGAATTGAATGATACTGCACCACGGGTAATTCAAAATCTCCGCTCTTTTCTAGAAGTGGTTGCTAGAGGAAAAGCGGGCCTCCGATTGGAGAGCGGAGACTATCGCTGCACGATGAATCCAATTCAGGCGAGTGAAGCCTTCGAGCGGGTTAATTCAACCATCTCAAACCCGGAGACTGTTGAGAAAACAGGCATTTTTAAAGGGGTCCTTCTCGAGTCTTGGCGCTTCGACTTCATGACTGACGATGCTCACAAAATCTCGGGGAAGATCGATGACGAGCTATCAGCAGAACAAGTTGCGAACCTCAATCGAGAGTTCTTTGATCGTCAGTGCAAAGCCGTCTTCGAGGAAACTACAGTCCTATTCCGTAACGGCCGAAAGCGCACGACCTACATCCTGAAAGGGTTATCAGAGGTTTCCTAGGCGTTCTTTTTCACGAAAAAGTGGTGTTTCACGGCACCGTGAAAATAGGATAAAACGTGAAAACAATCTATGTCGTCCGCCTACACCGAAGACCATCTCGTCGAACAGCCTGCCATTCAGTTGATGGCGGACGAGTTGGGGTGGGAGGCGGTGAATGCGTTTGGGGAGTGGGCTTCGGGGAAGAGTAGTCTGGCACGCGAGGCGAAGCGGGAGGTGGTCTTGGTAGCGCGGTTGCGGCCGGTGCTGGAGAAGCTCAATCCAGAGTTGCCCGCCGAGGCGCTGGATGCGGCGGTGGAGGAACTGACGCGGGACCGCTCGGCGCTGAGTTTGGTAGAAGGCAATCGCGAGATCGATAAGCTGCTGCGTGGAGGCGTGAAGGTGACTATCCCCGACCGCGAGGTGGGTGGCCAACGGATGGAGGTGGTGCGCGTCTTTGATTGGGACGAGGCGGCGGCGAATGAATTTCTCTTGGTGTCGCAGTTCTGGATCAGCGGTGACCTCTACACGCGGCGACCGGATTTGATTGGCTTTGTGAACGGGCTCCCGCTGGTGCTGATTGAGTTCAAGAAGCCGGGAGTGAATGTGCGGGAGGCCTTTGACAAGAATCTGGCAGACTACAAGGGGGCCATTCCGCAGCTCTTTCACTACAACGGCTTTCTGCTGGTCTCCAATGGGGTGCAAAGCAAGATCGGCAGCCTCACGGCGGAGTGGGAGCACTTCGGAGACTGGAAGAAAGTGGCCGAGGAAGAAGAAGTGCCCGACATTTCGCTCAAGACTTTGCTGCGGGGAACGTGTGAGAAATCGCGCTTGTTAGATTTGGTGGAAAACTTTACTCGCTTTTCCGAGAACAAGGGCGCAGTCGGGAAGTTGGTGGCGCGCAACCACCAATTCCTTGGGGTTAATCGAGCCGTGGAAGCACTCCGCACCACGGAGGATGGTCGCGTGGGGGTCTTTTGGCACACACAAGGTAGCGGCAAGAGCTACTCCATGGTCTTCTTTGCCGAGAAGGTCTTTCGCAAGCTGGCAGGGAACTGGACCTTTGTGGTCATCACGGACCGAACAGAACTGGACACCCAAATCTACCGCACCTTTTCCACCTGTGGAGCCGCGAGTGAGCTGTGTCAGGCTACGAGTGCGACCCACTTGCGCAAGCTGCTCGGCGAAGACCATCGCTATGTCTTCACCCTCATTCACAAGTTCCGCACCGATCCAGGGACGCTGCATCCGGTGCTGAGCGAGCGCGACGACATCATCGTACTGACCGACGAGGCCCATCGCAGTCAATACGACACCCTGGCAATGAACATGCGCACCGCTTTGCCGAATGCGAAGTTCGTGGCCTTCACTGGAACGCCGCTGATTGCTGGCGAGGAGAGAACGCGTGAAGTCTTTGGCGACTACGTGAGCATCTACGACTTCAAGCAAAGTGTGGAAGACGGCGCCACGGTCCCGCTCTACTATGAGAATCGTACCCCTGAGTTGGAGATCACCAACCCCGAGCTGAACGAGGAAATCTATCAGGTCATCGACGAAGCCGCGCTCGATGACGAGCAGGAGGAGAAGCTGAAGAAGGTTCTCGGCCAACGCTATCACCTCATCACGCGCGAAGAACGGCTGGATGCGGTGGCGAAGGATATCGTGCACCACTTCCTCAATCGCGGCTATCAAGGCAAGGCCATGGTGGTCTCCATCGACAAGCTAACCACCTTGAAGATGTTCGAGAAAGTGAGGGAGCAGTGGGAGGCCGAGAAAGAGCGGGTCATCACTCGAATGGCGGCGCTAAGTCCCCTGCTTCCCGAACACCGGCAACTCAACGAGCGCCTACGCAATCTGCAAGAGACCGACATGGCGGTGGTGGTCTCTTCGGGACAGAACGAGATTGCGGAAATGAAGGACAAGGGCTTCGACATTCTCCCCCACCGCGAACGGATGGTGAAGGAAGACTTGGAAACCAAGTTCAAGGATCCAGATGACCAGTTCCGTCTCGTCTTCGTCTGCGCGATGTGGCTCACCGGATTTGATGCCCCGAGTTGTTCGACTCTTTATCTCGATAAGCCGATGCGAGGACACACCTTGATGCAAACCATCGCCCGAGCCAATCGGGTCCATGGCGAAAAGGTGAATGGGCTTATCGTGGACTACGCCAATGTCTTTGCTGAATTGGAAAAGGCGCTCGCCATTTACGGTTCAGGTAGCGGCGGCGGCGAACTGCCGGTGAAGGACAAGACGGAGTTGATCGAAGCGCTACGGATAGCTTTGGTGCAAGGGCGAGACTTTTGCCGGAAACAAAATGTCGACTTGGAAGCCCTGGTGCGCGATTCGGTCGCACACTTTGTCCCCGCTGTGAACCAGCTTTTGCGCACCGACCCCGTTAAGGATGAGTTCCTCGCACATGACCGTGATATTCAGCGGCTCTACAAGGCGGTGATGCCGGACCCCATTATTCCGACTCTTGCTCCGCTTTGTCAGGTCCTTGATCAACTGGCAAAGGCGATTCGAGCGCAGGGGGATCCGGTCGATATTTCAGCGGTGATGGCAGATATCTCTCAGGTTCTTGACGAGAGTATTGTGGCCGATTCTCCTGTCGTGGCGGGAGCGAAGGCCGCCGTGGTAGATCTTAGCAACATTGACTTTGGGGTCTTGGAAAAGAAGTTTGCGAAGAGCAAAACCAAGAACACGGAAGCCCAAAAACTCCGCGCCTTGATTGAGCGGAAGCTCGACAAGATGATTCGACTGAATGCCAGTCGCTACGACTTCCTCGACCGCTTCCAAAAGATGGTCGAGCAATACAACAGCGGAGCCCTTAGCATCGAGCAGCTCTTTGAAGAATTGGTGAACCTGTCCCAAGACCTCAATGAAGAAGAGCAGCGGCATGTACGCGAAAACGTGAATGAAGAGCAGCTTGCCATCTTCGACATCCTTACTCGTCCCGGCCCTGAATTGGACCCAAGCGAAGCAGCGGCGATCAAAAAGGTGTGCAAGGAGCTCCTTGGGAAGCTCAAAACGGAGTTGCTAGTGCTAGCCTGGCGCAACAAGCGCACCACCCGTGCTGCCGTTCGGATTGAAATTGAGAAGATGCTCGATGCCGGTCTTCCTGAAAAATACACGGCCGAGCTCTTTGAGCAAAAGTGCGGGATGCTTTTTCAACACGTTCTTGAGAAATATCCGGACGAAGGAGAGTCTATCTACAACAAGGCGGGGTAGGTCGCTCAGTTTGTCTGAACGCCGGCATCCAAATGTCGTCGGCACAGGACGATGCTCTGGGGCGGTCTAAAGTCCCGCGCTCCGTCTGAAAGCGGGCTCATTGGCCCATTTCTGAATCCCATCCATCCCATCCATCCTGGTCCCAAAACCAAAACAGAAAAAACCAACGCCCCGTCCTCCGCGACCCTCTCTGCGCCTCCGCGCCTCTGCGTCAAAAAAACCTACCGCCCGAAAGCCGCAGCGAGGTCTTGCAGATCCGCTGGTCCGGCTTTGTCGGCAGCGAGGATCGCTTCACGCTGTTTGACGACGATTTCGCTCACCCCTTTTTTGCCCAAGGCGATCATCTGCGCCATTTGCTCGTCTGTGAAGGTCGCTTCTTCGCCGGACATCTGCATTTCGACGAAGGAGAGGTTCTCGGTCATCACGAGATTGGAGTCGACGGTAGCGGCTTTGTCCTCGGGGTAATTGAGGTCGAGCACCACTTCGTCTTCATACACCCCGCAGGAAATGGCGGCGATGAGACTCTTCATCGGAAAGTCGTTGAGCTTGCCCGCGGACATGAGCTTGTTGATGGCGATGGAGATCGCGACGCAGCCTCCGGTGATGGAAGCGGTGCGCGTGCCGCCGTCGGCTTGCAGGACGTCGCAGTCGAGCCAGATGGTGCGGGAGCCGAGCTTTTTCAAATCAACCACGGCACGCAGGGAACGGCCAATGAGACGTTGAATCTCCGAGGATCGGCCATCGAGCTTGCCACTGGAGATGTCGCGGCGCTTCCGGTCGTGGGTGGAGTATGGGAGCATGGAATACTCGGCAGTGAGCCAGCCACCTTCGACCTTTTGATAACGCATCCAGCCGGGAACGGATTCCTCGATGGTGGCGGCGCAGATGACGCGGGTGTTGCCAAAGGAAACCAGCACGGACCCAGAGGCGTGGGGGGCCACGTTGGGGGTGAAGGTCAATTCGCGCATCTCGTCATTCTGGCGTCCATCAGGTCGGTTCATGCAGAGGGTTGTTCCCGAAAGTCGTCCTACTGGCCAGAAAAATGGCACATCAATCCCGGCGAATCCAAAGCGGCACAAAAATGCGCCGTGCGATTGAATGCTAGCGACAGCGGGCGGGAAGGGTTCTAGCATCAGGTCGGCACATGGAGTCTCTTCAGTTAATCGCGGTCTTTATCATTCTGGGGCTAACTTTTCTTTTCTTTGTAAAGGAGTGGTTGTCGCCGGACTTGGTTTCGCTGGCTGCGTTTGCCCTTTGCATCATTTGCCAGATGTTGAGCGCCAAGGATGTGGCGGCGGTTTTTCAGAACAGTGCGCCATTGACGATTGGGGCGATGTTCATTCTGAGTGCTTCGCTGACTCGCACGGGAATCATCAATTGGTTGGCGCAGGTGTTCCAGAGACTGGCGGGCAAGAGCGAGCTGCGCGCGCTGGTGATCCTGGCCCTCATTGTATTGCCTCTATCGGCTTGTATCAATAACACCCCGCTGGTGGTGGTGTTTCTCCCCATCGTGATTGGCTTTGCGAGATCCAGTGAGGTGAAGGCCTCGCGGCTACTGATGCCACTCTCGTTTTTTGCGATATTGGGAGGCACGATTACGCTCTTCGGAACTTCGACGAACATTTTGGTTTCCGGAGTGGCGGCGGAAAGCGGGATGAAGCCGTTTTCGATCTTCGAGATTGCACCATTGGGTCTCATCTACGCCATCATCGGCACCCTATATCTCTTCACGGTGGGGCGGCGGTTGCTGCCGGATCGCCCAACGCTCGCGACCTTGCTACCGGCTGGTGATGCGCGGGACTTTCTTTCGACCGCGAAAGTGACGGCCAAGTCTCCTCTGATTGGAAAGGCTCTGGCGGAAACGGACCTTTGGAAGAACAAGGCCTTCCGCCTCTTCTATCTGGTGCGTGCCGGGCAGCGGGTCGATACTGCCGCGCTGGGTGAGGAGGTCCTGATGGCGGGCGATACCATCGTGCTGAAGGCGAGTTCGCGCGGAGTCTCGCAGATTGCGGAGTCGGGAGGTTTGAGTTTCGAGAAAGGCAGTGATCCGGCAAAGGGCGGTCGGGTCAAAATTGCGGAGGCCATGATTGGGCCGCGCTCGAACTTTGCTGGCAAGAAGCTTGCTGACTTGCACCTGCTTCAGCAGCACGCGGTGGTGGTGGTGGCATTGCATCGCAAGGGGGTGAACCTTGGGGAAGAAGAGCTGGGGCAGATGACTCTGAACTTTGGCGACGCCTTGCTCATCGAGGCTCCCGCGGCGAACTTGGAGCGGTTCCAGGCTTTGCAAGAGGACCTCATCTTTCTCAATAGCGAGGTCGAAAGGCCCTTTCGCCAGCACAAGGCTCCACTGGCTGTTGCGATTGTGGCGGCGGTGGTAATTCTTGCTGCCTTTGGGGTGCCTATTCTGTCGGTGGCGATCGTGGGGGCGGTGGCGGCAATGGTCTTGGGTTGTGTTGATCCTCGCGAGGCCTACGACAGTGTGGAATGGCCCATTCTTTTTATTATCTTCGGAATGTTAGGACTCGGCCAAGCGATGGAAAATACCGGGGCGGCGAGGCTCGTGGCGGAGTCGACTGCGGCCTGGTTGAGTCCCTTCGGTCCGATTGCAGTCCTTGCGGTGATCTATCTGTTGGCTACCACCCTGACCGAGACCATTACAAATAACGCGGTCGCCATCTTGATGACGCCGCTTGCGATCTCGATTGCGGCCGGGATGGGAGTGGATCCGCGGCCCTTTGTGGTCGCCATCATGTTCGGGGCCAGTGCGAGCTTCGCGACCCCGATTGGTTATCAGACCAATACCTATGTCTTCACCGCCGGGGGCTATCGTTTCATGGATTTTGTCAAAGTGGGCCTGCCCTTGAATGTGGTGCTCTGGATTACGGCGGTGATTTTCATTCCGGTTTTTTGGCCGTTTTAGGGAGAATTTCTCGGGGGCCAGGTACGAAAAAGCCAACCCCGAGGGGTCGGCTTTCTCGATACGGTTAGAGTCTTTCGCACTAGCTATCGCGGAGGGACTCGAGGGTCCTTTTGTTGGTTTGGGCGCGCGGTAGCAATTCGTTGCGAATCATTTCTTTGCACTCCGGCATCACGTCGTCGTTTTCCAAGGCGGACTCGTAGTCGTTGATTCCGTGCTCTTCGCCCTGGATGAGGGCGGTAATGGCCGCGTTCTCGCCGAAGAGTCCGGCGGCCGACTGGACGGTTTTTGCAAAAGCTCCCCATGCCCCCGAGTCGGTGGACGGGGTGCCGCCCATGGAGACCACGTTGGCCTTGAGGCGTTGCACGCTCTGCTGGTGGCTTTTGCGCATCTCGGTCAGAAGGGTGACTTCGGAGACCTCATCGAATTTCTCCAGTGCTTTTTCGTAGGTCTCGACGGCTGAGATTTCGCTTCGCAGGAGACCGTTGCAGACGTCGATGCATTCTTCCTTCATTTCTGTTGTTTTCATAAATATTGGTTGGGTTGGAGTTCAGTTCCGGGCTTGCTCCCCGGGGGACAGGGAAAGAGTCGCTCGCACTGTGCCAGCACCTGGAAAGAGCCCTGAGCCTTGTAGCTGCGTTCTTTTGCCCATTTTTCGGCGGCCCGGATCGTTCGAAATGCAAGCGGGCTCCTTGCAGAATGTGGGGAAAAATGGGAGCAGAGCGCGAAACCGCCAAGGATTGACGGAGAGAAAAGCGGAGACTTTGTGAAAAATTTCACAAAGTCGGGCTTGTGAGTCCCTTCCGGGGCGGTAAAGTGCCCGCAGTTATGGTCACTAGCGAAACTTCCGGAGATTCTGCCGAAGCGCATGCCGCCTACGATTCCAAGATCGAGGGCAACATCATCTTTACCCGCGTGGATTCTGCCGTCAATTGGATGCGCAAGAACTCCCTGTGGCCGATGCCCATGGGTCTCGCCTGCTGTGCGATTGAGCTGATGGCGACGGGTGCTTCCCGTTACGACATCTCCCGTTTCGGTGCGGAGGTGATGCGCTTTTCGCCGCGTCAATCTGATGTGATGATTGTCTCGGGAACCGTGACTTACAAAATGGCGCTAGCGGTGAAGCGAATCTGGGATCAGATGCCTGAGCCCAAGTGGTGCATCGCGATGGGGGCCTGTGCTTCTTCTGGCGGAATGTATCGCAGCTATGCCGTGCTCCAGGGAATCGACAATCTTATCCCGGTCGATGTCTACATCTCCGGTTGCCCGCCCCGGCCCGAAGCTCTTTTGGAAGGCCTGATGCGCTTGCAGAAAAAGATTGAGGGCGAGTCCATCTTCAATCAGAGCAAAGAAGAAAAAACTGTCGAAGCATGAATTCCGAACTGATTTCCGCTGACGTTGATTCTCTCCGTGAGAAGCTGGGTACGGCCCTCCTTGAGACGGTTGAATTTCGCAACGAAACTACTGTTGTAGTCGAGTTGGCTTCTCTAGAAGCTGCTCTCAAAGAGGCGTTCGCACTGGGCTATGACTTTCTGATCGATGTCTCTAGCATCGACCACGACCAAGAGGAGCCTCGCTTCGAGATGGTTTACGAGTTGGCGAACGTCGATGATTCCAAGCACCTTCGCGTGCGCTCCAAGGTGGAGGAAGGCGGCAGCGTGCCGACTGCGGTGAATATTTGGAAAAGCGCCAACTGGCACGAGCGTGAGGTCTACGACATGATGGGCATCACCTTTGATGGTCACCCGGATATGCGTCGCATCCTGATGTGGGAGGGCTATCCCTACTTCCCCCTGCGGAAAGAATTTCCACTCGCCGGCAAGCCAACCGACATGCCGGATGTCGCCGCTACTGGAGTGGCCCCAATGGAAGGTGGCCCTTTCGTCACCAGCCCCGGTGGTGATCGTGTCTCCAGCGAACCACGCGCGAAGGGCGAGAGCTAACGTGTTCTCGTATTCTTTCTTTTCCCAACAAGGTAGCGCGTCAGGTCCAACAAGCCTGAGTATTTGAATTCTGGATCGGCGTAGTGATGCAGAACGTAGAAGGCGAAATAATAGAATCGGGAAAAGGACCAAATTACGATTAGGAGAAGGGCGAGGGTTTGAAGGTTTGGCGACTCGAGAAGAAGAATCGCTGCTGCAATCGATCCCAGTATGAGAAAGAGCGGACCTTTGAGTTTGAGGAGGCAAGGGCTCTTGATGTCCATAGGGATCCTTTTACTCAAATTTGATGTCATCTAGGAAGACGCGATAGGGAAATCCGCTTCCTTTGAAGACGAGCGTCAGAGGGTTTTTAATGCGACGGAGGTCTTTTCCGTCCAGAGAGAAAGTGAATTGCTTCCATTCGGTTGTTAGATTGATGGAACCGAAGTCGGCTTGAGTCGTGTTGGGATATCTGCCGGTTAGGGCCCCTCCCATATTGAGGGTGACTTGTTCGCCGCCCTTCTGACCACGCGCCCAGAGGCTCAAGGTCTTTGCTTCAGTTAGGTCGTAACCACCCGGATTGTTGTTTTCCCAATCTCCAGCAGGATGCTGCCATTGAAGACCCGACCAATCACCGCCGGAGTTGTATTGGACTTCCAGACAGTGTTCACCGCGATGAGGTTTAACTAAAGATTTAGGGTCGATACTGAGAAAGTTTTTTTCCGGCATTAGGCCCGATGGGCTCCAGAGCATCTCTCCCCCACCCTCCTGATAGACATAGGCAGGAAGACTGACTTTGGACGGGGGCTGAAAACTTTGCTTAGCATTGGATTGTAAGGTTTCGAATTTCAGTTTGCTATCATGGGATTGTTCGGAGACAGCTTCGGATTGGAAGACAAGCTTCTCGATTTCTTTCGGATTGAGAGCGTAAGGACTTTTCTTCCAGAGGTTTGTTAGGGCGAAGTAGGCCGCGCGGGGCCGGATCAGGTGGACTCCATTGTGAGTCTTGGGACTGATGGCGCAGACGCCGAACCATTCTTCATTCATGTTCTGGTCTGCGGCAGCATCGTGAGTGTATCGCGCGTGGTGCCAGCTTCCGCTGGTATTGTGTTTGGATAGCTCGTATTCCTGACCCGTCTTCCACCATTCGTCTGCCCATTGGAAGTGAAGCCCTCCGAGACAGTTGCCGCTTCCGCCGTTGTTAGAAGTGTGCCGGTAGAGGTCGACCCAGTTGTCATGAACCATGCGGGCCTGAGAGAGCTCGTCCTCCTTCTTTTCCACCGCGTGGTAGGCGTCGCAACCGGTCTCCATGAGAATGACTGGTTTACCCAATTTCGTTTTCACCTGTTCGAATAGGTCCGAGAAGTCCTTTCCTCGATAGGCATTCACTCCGAGGAAATCGATGTCGGGGCAGAGTTCGACAATCAGGTCCAGATACTGGAGGTCACCGTTGACGATTCCCACGGGATGCTTGGGGTCGAGCTTTTTCACTTCCAAGGCGATTTCGTTGAAAAGCGAGTAGAGATAGCGGGCTTTTGCTGATTGGCGTTCTCCCTCGGGGAGATTTTCCACCGCTTGCGAAACCCATTCGAGCCCGTAGTTGTTTTCGTTTCCGAGGGCATAGGCGAGCAGGCCGGGCACCTCGCGGTTTGTGATCACGAGGTCACGCCAGGTCTGCTTGATGTGTTCCCGGGTCTTGGGATCGGAGTAATTGGTTTGAGGCAGGAATTCCCCATCGATAGTGAGACCGTATCGGCCGCAATAATCGTTGGCGATGAAGTGGAGCCCGTAGTTCTCGTGAATGAACTTCATCCATTTGGCCGGGTAGACGTGTCGGAGGGTGTTTCCGCCCGCGGCCTGAATGAGGCTTAGGTCGCGCTCGAGGGCAGCCTTGATAATTTCTTCGCTCTCGGCGAAGAGGTTGTAGTCATACTTTTTTCCTACAGGAGTGTGGGACCAGGTGAAGCCTTTGATGTAAAAGGGCTTTGCATCGACGGTCATTTGCCATCCCGATGAGGTCTTCTTGATCTTGGTTTCGGCCGAGGAGGTTGAGACCAGGTAGGTGCTGAAAATAAGAAAAGGTAGAAGGATCTTCATGGTGAGGTTGCAGAAAATTACATTAGAAATCTGTCTGGTAAACGGGAAAGTTTTTATCGGCACGGATGGGGCGTGTCGGTTTGCCTTAGTTGCTGAGATGACCGGCGAATAAGAGATAGGTGAAGAGTCCGGGAAGAAAGGTCATGAGGAGATAGAGTCCAAATTTGGTCGAGCGCGCCAAGTCCTCAAAGAGTTGGCCTTTGAAGAGAGAGATAAGGTCGGGGGTGAGCGAGAAGCGGAGGCATTCACTGAAGTCCTCTTGATCCTCAAAGAAGAATCGAAAGAGAAAACGACCAGCGAAAATGGAAGCGGCAATGGCTGGGATGAGAGCGAGGATTTCCATTCCCCTTTCTTAGTCGAATGGGCGTTTGTTTTCGATGAGAAGCTCTTTTGAATTTTGGAACTCCGGGATCGGTGCATCTGCTTCTTGCTGTCGTTCGGCAAATGAGGCATGGATTCGTGGGTATGAAAGTGTGCTTACTTTTACTCCTATTGGTCAGCCAGCTGTTGGGTGAGAAGCCGACCTCATTTTATTCGACTACCGAATTGAAGTCGGTGGCGGTGATTCGGGATTCCGAACTCGAGGAAGACCCGGATATCGACCACTTCGAACATTTATGTCCAGGCTACGGTGGCTATGAACTTCTGCATCGGAGCGGTGACGCGCGCAGTTGGTTGGATGTCCGGTATGGTGAAACGACGAGTGACCTCTATCGCGAGACAATGGACAAGGCGAATGGGAGCTTCCCCTTTAAATCCAACGACGTGGTGGAATGGCGTGGGACTTTGAAGGGCAATGTCTTCACTCCTTTCGCTATTATTTATCGCCTGTGGGTTCAGGATCTTGAGAATCATGAGAAGTCCCACTCACGGTTGGTCGTGGTTGCGCTGAAGAAGGGAAAGTCCGAGATTATCGGCGTCTTCACGGGCGAAAAGGCCTCGGACGAGGCTCGCAAGAAGGCGGATTCTCTAATCGAATAGAAAGGGCTAACGAAATAGCCCGATCAAGTTCCGCGAGATCAACCAGTTGGTGACCACCTCGAAGGCGAGTAGCTGGTGAAGGCAGATGATGCTCCAGAAGATGAGCTGGTAGGAGGCTTTCTTGGTTTTGTGGCGGAGGAAGCGTTGCGCGAGAAGTGCCGCCGGCCAGCCTGCAAGGAACTCCATGAGATGGAGTGTGCTTTCCGGAATTCGCCATCCGTCTGTCTTTGCCTTTCGCTTGTCGGAGAAATAAAAGGCGAAGGTGAGGCCAGAGATGAGGGCGGCATAGGTGGCAAGGAAGCGCCAATCGATCTTTTGACTCAGTTCGATCGCCACCCAAACAGGCAGGAAAAGCAAGCCCAGAAAAATAGCGAGAGCCCAAGGCCATGAGAGTGGTGCCCGATGTTTTCGGGCTGGCGGGCCTTTAGCCGCAGGCTTCTCTTGGGGGTTGGGGTCTTCTTTCACTGAGAGGGAGAAACCGCTATGATAGGGAATTTGACAAGAGCATTTTCATCCTCGGGTATGGTCTTTGGGTCGTTTGCCAAAGCTGAGATTGGAAAGAAAAGACCCCAAGCGCTTTCGCCGTGCAGGCGGAAAACGGTTGGGGTCGAAAAAAGTATGAGGCTCTTGCCCTACGCGATCTCGAGGACTTTTTCCACCACCCGACGTGGGTTGGGAAGTTGCTCGTTCTCGATGTGCGGCGAGTAAATCGCGGGGGCATCGATGGTGCAGACGCGCTTCACGGGTGCATCGAGATAGTCGAACGCATGCTCCTGAATGAGCGTTGCAATCTGGGAAGAGACCCCATTGAAGGGCTTGGACTCGTCGACGAGAACCGCGCGATTGGTCTTCATCACTGACTTGATGATGGCTTCCTGATCGAGGGGACGGATGCTGCGGAGGTCGAGGACTTCGGCTGAGATACCGTGCTCTTTCTGCAAGGTTTCCGCCGCTTCGAGAGCGTGGAGGACACTGCGGCCGTGGGCGATGAGGGAGATGTCGCTGCCCTCGCGCTTGATATCGGCTTTTCCAAGCGGGATGGTGAAGTCGCCTTCGGATGGATCCGGCACGTGACCTTTGTTTCCATAAAGAAGGGTGTTCTCCATCACATAGACGGGGTCGTTATCGCGGATGGCAGACTTCATGAGTCCCTTGGCATCGGCGGGAGTCGCTGGGACGACTACCTTCAATCCTGGGAAAGCGGCGAAGAGTCCTTCGGGACAATGGGAGTGGGTCGCGCCGACATTGGTTCCGCCGTTAGCGGGTCCCCGCATCACGATTGGGCAGTTGATGAGACCGCCGGACATATAGCGGACGCAAGCCGCGTTGTTGACGAGTTGGTCGAAGGCTACGGAGTGGAAGGACCAGAACATGAGTTCCATCACGGGGCGGACGCCGAGCATGGAGGCGCCGATGCCCATGCCGATGAAGCCGGCTTCGGAGATGGGAGTGTCGACGACTCGCTTGTCGCCCCATTTTTCCCAGAGACCTTTGGTCACTTTATAGGCGCCGTTGTATTGCGCCACTTCTTCGCCCATCAGAACGACGCTTGAATCGCGTTCGAGTTCTTCGTCAAAGGCTTCGTTGAGGGCGTCACGGTATTCGATTTCGCGCATGAGATTTTGGAAAGGTATAATTTAGGTGGAAAGAGTTGTTCGTCTTCGCGGAATTAGTCGTTGAAGAAATGGCGGCCGATTTGGGAGGCTTCGGTTTCATTGTCGGTCTCCCAATAGACATGCTTGCTGATGTCTTCGAGGGTCGGTGGCGGCGAGCTTTCAGCAAACTCCGCAGCTTCGGTTGCTTCGGCCATGGCCTCTTTCCCGATTTGCTTGGCGTCCTCGGCAGTGAAGACTCCCTCCGCGATGAGCTTCTTCTCCCAGAGAATAATGGGGTCGTGCTCGTCCTTGTATTTTTGGATTTCCTCGGGGGAGCGATACTTCTTGGCGTTGGCGTCGGCGACACTGTGGCCATACCAGCGGTAGGTCTGGATTTCCAAAACGGTGGGCAGAGACTCTTTGCGTGCGCGCTCCATCGCGATGTGCAACTTGGCGCGAAGCTCGTAGATGTCTTCGCCATTGATGAGGTCCCAAGCCATGTCGTAGGACTCGGCGCGCTGGGCGAGGCAATCGCGGAAAGCGGAGGAACGCTTCTGGGAAGTTCCCATCGAGTAGCCGTTGTTCTCGATGATGATTACGGCGGGGAGTTCGAAGAGTGCGGCGATGTTCATGGACTCGTGGACCGAGCCTTGGTTGACCGCGCCGTCCCCCATGAAGGAGAGAGAGCATCCGACGTTCTCATTATACTTCACGCCATAGGCGAGACCGATGCCGAGAGGGATTTGGCCGCCGACGATTCCGTGTCCACCCCAGTAGTTTTTATCTGGAGCAAAGAAGTGCATCGAGCCGCCTTTACCTTGGGAGCATCCGGTGACTTTTCCATAAAGTTCGGCCATGCATTCCTTCATGCCCATGCCGACCGAGAGAGCGTGTCCGTGACAACGGTAGGCGGTGATCATGTGGTCATGGTCACCCATCAACGAGGCGCAAGAAGTGGCGATGCTTTCTTGTCCGGTGTAAAGGTGAAGGAAGCCACCCATCTTGCCGGCATTGTAGAACTTGAGGGATACCGTCTCGAAGCGACGTATACGCATCATGGTGCGATAGAGCTCTATCTTCTCAGAGTTTGAGAGAGACTTATTGATGGGAGAATCGGAGAAGTCGAGTCCGTCGACGTTCGGTTCAGGTGATGCGATCATGAGACGACATGGCCATACCTGCTTCCCGTCCTTCGCGCAAGCCGAGTTTGGTTTGGGCAGAAGGTTGGCTTATTTCGTCAGTTGCAGATCAGTTAGCAGAGTTCTCCGCATTGATAACTTTTGGAAAGCATTTTAACCCGCTTACAGAAAGCGGGTTAGCTAGTGGCGGGCACAGCATCGGAGGCGGAACTGCTAAACTTCATGCGATTTAGCACTATAATGATTCCCATAAAGAGAACCGTGGCAATCGCATCGTTCCGGAAGAAGGTCCAAGTCGGAGGAAGGCCGGGCAATCCGCTCCAAAGTGCTTGGGTGAATCCTGCGAAAGTTTTGCTGTATTGGGGAATGGTCAGCCAACTGATTGTGTTGGTGACGAAGTAAAACACTCCGGCCCCGGCAAGCGAGCCACCCAGCAAGGCCGGGGCGCTTGAGCGCTGTGAAAAGCATTTACCCAATAGGACGACTAGAGCAAAGGCAAAGAGCACAGAGAGCATCCATGGCTGGAGAGAGCCCGCAGCGAGAATGGACGAGGCCAGATAGCCTAGGGCAGGGACAAGGAGCCAGCGAGAGCTCTTGATCGCGGCGAGTCCAAAGAAGAGAGCGATGTAGGGCTGAAAGTGATAGATCTCAAAGCTGGCCGCAATCTGCCGGAAGACGAGCAGTGCGACGATGAAGCCGAGGAGGAGAGTGGGACGAGCGCCTGAGGACATGTGATTCTCTTATCAGAGTTAGTGAATTTTCCAATCGAAAACCAACTACTAGAAATCTAGTAGTTGGCTCGAGAAGTTCCACGTGGAACATTTCACGGCTTGCGGGTTTGGTCGGTGAGATTGGTTTTTGTGTTTTTGATTATTCGGGAAATCCCGCTATGGTCCCGCCCAGAAATGTTCACCTATCCCAAGCCTTATCATGTGATTGTCATTGGAGCCGGTCATGCCGGAGTGGAAGCTGCGCTCGCGGCCGCCCGCATGGGTTGTCAGGTCGCGCTTCTGACTCAGAATCTCGATACCATCGGGCAGATGAGTTGCAATCCGGCGATCGGTGGATTGGCCAAGGGGCACGTCGTTCGGGAGATTGATGCTCTGGGGGGCATCATGGCCCAGAACACGGACGCGACCGCAATACAATGGCGGATGTTGAATAGTGGGAAGGGGCCAAGCGTGAGAGCCCCCCGGGCCCAATGTGATAAAAAGGCTTACCAATTCCGCATTAAGAATATCGTCGAGTCCACGCCGAATCTGGATCTCCATCAAGGCAACGTGACGCGGCTGATTGTAGAGAATGATGCTGTCGTCGGTCTCGAAACGAACATGGGTCTTCGCTTGGATACGAAAGCGGTGATTCTCTCCGCAGGCACTTTCATGCGTGGCCTGATGCACGTTGGCAAGCAGACCGAAAAAGGAGGTCGAACTGGCGATGCCGTTTCCACAGTAAGTGATTCATTGAAAGAGCTCGGGTTTCAGGTCGAGCGTTTCAAGACCGGAACTCCTTGTCGTCTGAATGGACGGTCGATTGATTTTTCCAAATGTGAGCGCCAGGATGGTGACAATCCTCCTTCCCTCTTTTCCTATCATCCCGAGGAGTTGGAAAAGGGAGGTGATGACCTTTTCAGCCTGAATCATTATTCGGAGGAAGGAATGTTCCATGTGGAACAGTTGCCATGTTGGATCACTTGGACGAATTCGCAGACACATGATCATATCCGCGACAATCTTCACCTCTCGGCGATGTATGGGGGAATGATTGAGGGTGTTGGCCCGCGGTATTGCCCTTCGATTGAAGACAAGGTCGTCAAGTTCGCTGACAAAGAGCGCCATCAGGTTTTTCTCGAACCCGAGGGTCGCCACACGCGGGAGTTCTATATCAACGGCGTTTCAACCTCTCTCCCCTACTCAGTGCAGTTGGATTTCATCCGTTCGATTGAGGGACTCGAGAATGCTGAGATCATCCGTGCCGGTTATGCGGTGGAGTATGACTACTGTCCTCCCACCCAGCTTTACCCGACCTTGGAGACCAAGGCCGTATCCGGTCTCTACTTTGCGGGTCAGATTAACGGCACTTCAGGATACGAGGAAGCCGCGGCACAGGGTCTGATGGCCGGTACTAATGCAGCGCTCAAGATTCAAGGGAAAGACCCGTTTATCCTCGGACGAGACCAAGCCTACATTGGGGTGATGATCGACGACCTGGTGACCAAAGGCTGCACAGAGCCATACCGACTCTTCACCAGTCGGGCCGAACACCGTCTCCTTCTTCGTCAGGACACCGCCGATCAGCGAATCACCCCTCAGGCGCGCGAGGCGGGACTGATTCCGGATGACCGATGGAAGAGATTCGAGGAAAAGCGGGCTGCTCTTTCCGAAGGAGCAAAGTATATCAGAGAAACGGCCTATGACGGTGGGAAGTTGGAAGCTTGGTTCCGGCGCAACGAAAGCCAGTGGCAGGACCTCCCCGAGGAGATGCGGTCAAAGTTCCACATGGAACATTGGGGCATCCTTGAGAGCGATTTCAAATACGCCGGCCACATTCAGCGTCAGGCTCTGCAGATCGAGCGGATGGCCAAGCAGGAGAATGCTCCCCTTCCCGGTGACTTGGACTATCACGCCATCAGTGGTTTGAAGATGGAGGCCCGCCAGCGTTTCTCCGAGATCCGACCAACCACTCTCGGACAAGCGGGCCGAATCGCCGGAATCACTCCGGCAGATGTCGCGGTCTTATCCATTTGGCTGAAAAAAAGAGAGCTGGCGACAGGTCTCTAGGAGAAACCCGCGGCCAGCTCGATTGAGGGGGGCCAACTCTATTCAAACGCAGGGAACTGCTCAGCCTTCAGCAGCTCGTCTTTGGAGAGTAGCTTTCCACGTGGAGCAAAGTTCCCGATGGTCTTGCTTGCAAACTGCTCCTCCGTCGACAGGTCGTAGGTGAATACGGGGACTCGATTGAATCCATTCTCGAAGGTCTTGCTTGGAAGCATATGGCGGAAAACGAAAAGCGCCCGGTCCCCTGCCTCCCAAGGCATGAAATTCACTCCCCATTCCTTTGCTTTGCTCATCACAGCTTCCTCATTGTCGCCTATAAGAAAGTAGATGTAGCCGTCCTCGCTCACCTCCATCTTGGTATCCATCACGGTGCCGTGGGTGTAGGTCTCCTCGTCACCCTGACAGAGTGAAAAGTATCGAACTTCAGCCGCGCCAAAGTCGGAGGGCTGACTGGCTCCTTTGGGAGCCAGAAACCTGACCGCAAGGACTTCCCCTTCGTTCCGAACGACCGGCATTGTGAGATAAGCGTTGTCCCGGTTGGGGTAGGTCCCGCTCGTCTGGAAGTTAAACGATTCAACGGTCTTTCCGGGACGAAAATGGGTGAACGCTTTGGAGACAACCTGCTTCGCAATGATCTCCTTCAGGTTGAGAGGCTGGGTTCGGTCCCGCTTGTGAAGCTGAGCAAGAACGGCCTCAGGATTCTCCTCGAAGCTCAAGGCCCACTTCTTAAAGAGCGGGATGAGGTATTTCTGGGCTTCGGCTTTGCTCAAGGCTGGAATCTCATTGCTAGGTGCGGCTTCAATCGGTTCGGTTTGGCTTGGATCCAAGACGCTGATTGAAGGAAGGGCCACTCCACCTTCGATTCCTTCCTCAGGGACATAATGGCGAAGAAAGATCGAGACCTCGGTGAGATCATCTGGGAAGTAGAGGACATTCTTGTCCTTCGTCGGGGTTCCTTTGGGCAAGACGGTTAGGGTGTAGCTCTGTCCCTCGGGTTTGACTCCAGCTTTGAAGGGATTTGTTGCTTCATCGTCAGCAACGAGTTCGAAGTCCGTTATCGCTCCGAGAGAGGTCTTTGTTTGGTCGTTATAGATGTTGTAGCTGAAGTATCGGGTGGAAGGAAACTGGCCCGTAATTCGGATTCCTTTTTGATCACCCGCTTCTCGGGACCAGCCATATCGCCAGTAGACTGCATTCGAGTCCGGGAGATAAAGAACCCCAGGCTCGGATCCCACATAGGGGTCCTGCCAAAGGTGTTCGCTAGCTTGGACGGATTCAAAAAGAAGTAGGGTAGACGCAAAGAGAGAAGGTAGTTTCATTTGAGACGGCTGTTGTCGCCAGAAAAAGCCCTAGTGGATTGCCTTAAGCTCCGCAAATCGATTTTCCTCTTTGTGTGAGAAGCTCAACGATCACGAAGAGAAGAAAAAGTTCCACGTAGAACATTACCTTCACCGTCCCAGCCGAAACGGTCAATCGCGGAGAGGACCGATTGAAAGGATGGGATGGTGAGCTTTTCCTTCTGAAGTTGCTCGAGGTCCCGTTCGTACTCAGGAGCAAAAGTCTCTGCGAGATAGAAACATGCCCAAGCTCGCAGGGTGCGTATGCCACCCCGCGGACCGCTCATCCGAGTGGCCAAATGCTGATAATGGCGCACGGGATTTCCAAGAAAGCACTCCCTATCACCCCGATAGCGCTCGATAATCCAGACGACAGCCTGGTAGGCAGGTGGCCATGTTACTAAAACATCTTCGGTTTCAAGCTCGGCCATAAAGGACTTGTTGATCTGGAGAAGAGCCTGAGCAGGCTTCCCTTCTCCGAGAAGGGACTGGGCATAGGACAGCGCCGAAAGATAGAATTGAGAGTCCCGTCGTTCGCGGAAAGCTCTCATATCCCGCGCGCGCCAGACTCGGTCAGCAGGTGGAAGAAATGGGCAAAGAGAGCTCATGCCATTTCCCGCCACTTGCCTCTTTCGAGGGCGTTGGCTGCGGCGGCGACTTCAGCTGTCTTCTTACTCGCGCCTTCACCCCTCCCGAGCAAGACGTCTTGCCACTTTACTGAGGCAACAAAGACCTTGTCGTGATCGGGGCCGGAGGCGGAGAGAATCTCGTATACCGGACTGGTGGGTTGGATTGCCTGCAATACTTCCTGAAGCTCGCCCTTGGGATTGCCGGTATCGCTGCTCTTTGTGACCTCCTCTAGGGCATCGGCAACCAGATTGAGTGCAACCTCTTTGGCAGCGGAAAATCCCCCATCCAAATAGATCGCTCCCAACAAGGCCTCGATGCAGTCAGCCAAGCTCGAGGCCCGGGTGCGTCCCCCGTTCGCTTCCTCCCCTTTTCCGATCAGGATCGCGCTGCCCAGATTCAGCTTCATTCCATACTCTGCTAGCGCAGGCTTGGAAACGAGGCGCGCTCGCCATTTCGTGAGCGGACCTTCCCCTTCATTCGGAAAGCGCAGAAACAGCTCTTCCGTAACAGCCAATTGTAAAACAGCATCACCGAGATACTCAAGTCGTTGATTGTCAACGAGTTCTTCCTTGCTTTCAGCGACAATACTCGGATGCGTCAGCGCGGTTTGAAGCAAGACCGGATCATCGAATCGATAGGAAACCTTTTCCTCAATCGAACTCATTGAACTTTGGACTGCGCTTTCATTTTCAACAGTCACAACGAAAAAGAGATGGGGCGACCGACGGGACTCGAACCCGCGACAACCTGAATCACAATCAGGGGCTCTACCAACTGAGCTACGGCCACCAACTTAATAGCGGGAGGGGTTCTTACTCCCCTGCCCGGTATTATCAAGTCGAAAATTATCCGGAGTGAAACTTATTTTCCGTATTGTTCCAAATAGGATTGAACGGGTTTCTTTTTCAACAGCACCAGACATAGCACCGGATAGATAGACATCAACAAGGGCGTTCCGATTCCGGAAAGTGCCATTGTAACCTTCATCGTTGAAAGCATGGTAGCAGCTTGACTACTACCCGGCCCCTTTGAGGCCAGTTCGTCGAAGACGGCATTCATGGCTGGAAGAGTCATCGTCATCGTCAAAATGATGGTCAGAATTTTTGCTCCGATGGAAACGTATGAGTAGAGGGTCGAAGCGCTGACGGCGTCCCTTTTCTTCTTCACCAACTTCAAACCCGCTCGCATGATCATCACGGTAACGACCAAGGTAATCGCAAGTCCGATGATCGTCGTCATGAACGTCGACTCATAAAGCCGCCTCTGAATCTCCGCCATGGTAGGATCGCCGGCAGAGGATGCTTTCATCATGGCTTCCCTGAATAGCAATTGGCCACCCGACATGAGAACTCCAAAAATTCCGATCCCTCCAAAAACAAGATGAAGAATACCGAAGACTTTGATCGGAGCAGGCTCAATGACCGACACACCGCCAAGTTCTGGCTGGGGGGATTCGTAAGGATTGTCCATCCCTTCATAAACTGTTCCCCGTCCAGCGGACTTTCAAAACAAAATCCAACTCCCCTACCCTCAAATCTATAGAAAGGGCAGACAGTTGACGATCGATTTGACTTCCGTCTGGACGCAAAAGGTGTCTTAACTGACTAATCTGAAGTTGCTTGCGTGGACTCTTCGCATTCCTGGGAATTATCGAAAAGCACGATTCAGCGGAGAAAGCGACGCCGCTTGCTGCAAAAGCCCGTGATCCGAGCTCAGCTGGTAAAAAGAAAACGTGCCTCATCCGCCCTCCCATGTTTACAAACACCCCGAACATGAGCGACCAACTCAGCACCCTGATGGCCGGCACGGCCCAAGTCCTCTCTGAAAAAGAGCTTTCCGACCGTCTCAAGCTTTGCGCCAAAGAGGGCCGCCCCTTGCGCGTCAAATTGGGGGTCGACCCCACTTCGCCTGACCTGCACCTCGGTCATACCGTGGTTTTGGAGAAGCTTCGCCAGTTTCAAGCCCTTGGTCATCAGGCGGTTTTGATTATCGGAGACTTCACCGCGACCATTGGGGACCCCTCCGGGCGTTCCGCGACTCGTCCACCACTTTCCCGCGAAGAGGTTCTCATCAATGCCGAGACCTACACCAGCCAGGCTTTCAAGGTTCTCGATGAGGAAAAGACTGAGATCGTCTACAACGGGGATTGGTTCCGCAAAATGACCTTCGAGGATGTCCTCCGCCTCAATTCCCGCGTCACTATGCAGCAGATGCTTCAGCGCGAGGATTTTCGCAATCGCATCGATAGTGGACAGGAAGTTCGTCTCCACGAGATCCAGTACCCCATCGTGCAGGGCTGGGATTCGGTCGAGGTTCGTGCCGATGTCGAGATTGGAGGCTCCGATCAGCTCTTCAACATCCTGGTCGGTCGTGATTTGCAAAAGGAAGAAGGCCAGTTGCCTCAGATTGTGATGACCATGCCCTTGTTGGAAGGTCTTGATGGGGTGAAGAAGATGTCCAAAAGTTACCAGAACTACGTCGGGGTCTCCGAAGAGCCCAACGAAATGTTTGGCAAGCTGATGTCCACCTCGGACGAGCTCATGGATCGCTACTACCAGCTTCTGTTAGGCGAAAGCCGCGACGAGACTTTGCATCCCATGGAGGCCAAGAAGCAACTCGCCCACAAGTTGACCGCCCGCTACCACGACGAAGCTGCCGCCACCGAGGCGCGTGCGACTTGGGAAGCGCGCTTTTCGCAACGGGATGATTCCGCAGGCGCGGTTGAGGTGGCTTTGGCAGATTTTCCCGCTGATGGCACGGTCTTGCAGGTCGCTTCCTTCGCGTATCAAGCAGCCTTCAATTTGAAAAAGTCGAACGGCGAGTTGAAGAAGCAATCCATCCTGCCCGGAGCGGTGCAGTTGAACGGAGAAAAGCTCATCGACCCGAACGCGACCCTCGAGCTGACGGCGGGGGATATCCTGCGCCTTTCCAAGAAGCATTCGGTCAAGATTTCCTGACCGCGGTGGGATTACTAGATTTCTAGTAGCGGGGATGGGTGGGGCTTGCCCTACTCGTCCTCGCTGACAGTCACTCCGATATTGAGTGTCTGGGTGCCACCGCCGAAGACCGTTCCGCGAACAGGGGAGATGTCGAGATAGTCGCGACCCTTGGCGACATGAATATGGTCTTGGCCGGGGAGGACGTTGTTGGTGGCGTCAAATCCCGTCCACCCGATCTGCGGGGCATAGATCGAGACCCAGGCGTGGGAGGCATCGGCACCGATGAGCCTTTCTTTACCCGGAGGCGGTTCGGTGCGGAGATAACCCGAGACATACGCTGCAGCTAAACCGAGCGAGCGCAGGCACGAGATCTGGAAGTGTGAGAAATCCTGACAAACTCCCGCCCGCTTTTCGAAGACTTCTGAAACCGGGGTCGCCACGGTGGTGACCTTGGGATCGAATTTAAAGTCTTTGAAGATGCGCGAAGTGAGGTCCTTGCTCGCTTGCAGAATGGGCACGTCCTTCTGGAAAGACTGGCGCGCATAATCCGCGAGCTCCGGCATATAGGGACAGAGCGGGGAGGCAAAAGTGAACTCGGCGGCGGCCAAGTCTGGTGCCAAGTGCGAGGTGCGGAGGATGTCGCGCACCATTTCCCATGGCATGGAGAGGTCCAAGTCGATGGACTGCTGGGGTTTGACCGTGACTTGACTGTAGGAATCAATCACCAGCTTTTTGTGCGGGGTGGTGAGCCCGAAGTAGCTGCAGGCATTGCCGAAGTAGTCGATGGAATGCGATAGGCTGTCGGGCGCGGGAGTGACTTTCAGCTCGAAGCTACCCTGCGTCTGACGGGGGGTGACGCTGGGACGCAGGCGCGCCACGTGATGAGAGTAGGAGACGGAACTCTCATATTTGTAGACGGTCTGATGATGGATTCGGTAGCGCACGCGGTGGGGGAGAGATTAGGAATTCGTGAACTCGACGTGGGTGAAAAATTCCCACCCCAGCTTCTCGGTGAAGCGGGGCATCTTGTCCTGCAAGTCGGTGAGAAAGACTCTCAACTTGGCCAACTCAGCTGCTTCGGAGGTCTCGTCGTCGGTCGAAAGCAATTCCGTCTCCAGATAGTTCATCGCCCGGAGAACAATGCGATGGGCGAAACGTGGGACCTCACTTTGCGAGGCCTGATCTTCCTTCGGCAAATTGCGGAGGTCGCGATCCAGTTCCTTCAGTTGGAAAGCTAGCGAGCGGGGATTGGCTGGGTCGAACAGAATCAAGTCCAATGCAGGCAAAGGTTGGGGCGAGCCTCGGTAGCGGAAGCGGTAGGTGAGGGTGGTGTCGTTGATGGAGAGCGCGGTCTCGAGAGAGCTTGGGCTCAGTTCCGGGTCAGCCTCCATCAGGTTGTTGATCAGAGTGAGCAACCAATGAATCCGCTCCACCCGTCGTCCGATATTGAGGAAGAGCCAACCTTGATTGCGGGTGATGTTCTCGCGACAGGTGCCGTTGAAGGCCGAGTGATTGAGCAAGGCCTTTTGCAAAATCGGACGCATCGAGAGGAGAGTGTGCGGAGGGGAGGAGCTGACCAGATCTCCGTGGGCCCGAATGATGCGCCAGGATTCGTTGGAAAGGCGATCGCGGGAAAGGGAAGCCAGCCGGAAGAGGTTGCCCACGTTGGCGGGGATGGAATCTCCCGTGCTCTCTTTGCTCGCGGATTCGAAAAATACGGGACGCAGAAGATTGAGGATCTCCTGCCGGGAGGGTGAGTCCGCCAGCGCCTTGATCTGGGCACCGGTGAGGTATCCAAAGCTTCGCAGGGTGGCGAGCAGAGGAGTCAACTCCGAGGTCTTGTCGTCGGTCATCGCGAGCACGATCTCTAACAAGACTCTGGTGGCAAACTCAGTGCGCTCGGAGTAGCGGCCGATCCAAAAGAGATTGTCCGCCGAGCGGGAGGACAGAGCCCCGGTGGATCGCCGGATGGAGAGGCGGGCGGGCTGATTGGTCTGGAGTTCGTCGGGATTCTCTTTCTCACCCAGAATCCAAAGGTCTTTGGAGCCTGAATCGTGATCCAAGGAAAGACCGGGAAGAGCTTCCGTCGAGGAGGCACAACGAACGAGCGCCCCGGGCATGACCTGGTAGCTGTCGCCTTTGGCAAAAAGGAAGAAGCGGTAGGCCAGGGGGCGGGACTCCAGTTGCGATCCGGTCCAGACGGGGCCGTGCGAGAAATTCATCTGCTGCTGCACGACGTAGGACGAAGGGCTGGCGTTGACGCGTGCCACGAGTGATTCCCGTTGAATCACCGGTAGGGTGTCGAGCTGGACAGGTGGACGAAGTCGAAGACCGAAAGCCTCCTTCAATAATGCGGATTGACCCGGGAGAGACTCTAACAGGTTCTCTTCCTGACCGCCCCAAATGGTTTCGATGGAAGGGATGCTCAGGTCTTTTCCAAAGAGTCGCTGCGAGATGGCGGGGAGGAAGGGAAGCAGAGCCGGAGACTCGGCGATTCCTGTTCCGGGCGGATTGATCACCGAGACGGTGCCCGAACGAATGGCCCCCATCAGGCCGGGAACCCCTTGTTGGGAATTGGTGGGCACTTCCAGCGGATCGATCACGGTCTCGTGAACCCGTCGATAGATGACGTGGACGCGTTGGAGACCAGAAACGGTTTTTAAGTACACCCGGTCGTTTCGAACGGTGAGCTCTTCACCCACCGCCAGGGTGATGCCGAGGTAGCGGGCGAGATAGGCGTCTTCGAAGTAGGTGCGGTCGGCCGGTCCGGGTGAGAGCATGACCACCTTGGGCTCGTCATTGCCGCCGGGGGCATGGGCGAAAAGGGTGGCACGCAGAGATTGGAAGTAAGCGGCCTGCCTGATGAGGTGCAGCTTGTGAGTGGTCTCGGGAAAGACGTTGGCGAGGATGATGCGGTTCTCGAGGGCGAAGCCGGCGCCATTGGGTGCTTCGGTTCGATCGGCGACTACGGTCCAGGTGCCATCGGCCGAACGGGCGACATCGACGGCATAGGAGGTGAGGATGTTGCCGCCTCCATTGACGGGAGGAAGGAAGCGATTGAAATTCGGCTGCGAGTAGAGCAGGGCCGGCGGAAGCAAACCCTCGTTGAGCAGGGTGCGGGGCCCGTAGCAGTCTTTGAGAATCTGGTTCCAGAGGTGAGCTCTTTCCACCAGACTGGCAGAAAGTGAGGTCCATTCGCTCTCCGACATGAGGGCGGGAATGGGGTCGAGGTTCCAGGGGCGCTTGTTCTGACTTTGGTCGCCGAGAAGGTTGTAGGAAATTCCGTTTTCGCGGAGCAATTCCTCACCGCGTCGCCAGGAAAGTCCGAGGCCGTCTTTACCCAATCCACGTAGTCGTTCCGAGAAGTCCTGCCAAGTGGGCCGTGGGCTGCCATCGGGATCGAGAAACTCGTCGAAGCTGCCCTCCAAGCCTTTGTAATTGGCAAAAAGGCCGTCACCTCCGCCGGGAGTGGGGGAGGTCTGACTTTGGCTCATGGAACCAAGGGTCTGGCTTTGCGAAGGAGGCATGGATTTCGATTCGGGGCGGTTAGGCTTGCCGGTCGCGGAGTCTGGATGGCGGGGAGTTTCCATGCGAGAAGAAAGGCAGCCTTTTCGAGCCCTGATTCGATACGATTTTTCTTCAGCTCAGCTATCATCGGAGAGCCTCAACCTTAGACTTGTCGAAGCTCTCACCGTTAGGAAAAGCGCTGCAAATCGAGGGTGAGGGGATAGTCCGGATTGGGGGCGGGAATCTGCGGATTCAGCTTTCCAGCGGTCTTGCCCATGTTGAAGAAACGGGAGCGGCGACGGGACTCCGCCACCATACCGTTCAATGGGAAGTCGTCGTAGCTGCGGCCACCGGGATGGACGACGTGATACTGACAAGCTCCCAGCGATTTTTGATTCCAAGTGTCGACGAGGTCAAAGGTCAGGGGCGAGTTGATGGGCTTGGCCGGGTGCATGGCCGAGAACGGTGCCCACGCGCGGAAGCGAACTCCCGCCACGAATTCGCCCTTGCGTCCGGTGGGATGGAGCGGAACGGGGATGCCGTTGCAGGTGATCATGTGGCGCGACTCGGTGAGGTTGGAGACTTTCACCTGAACCCGCTCAACCGAGGAGTCCACGTAGCGGGCGGTGCCGCTGGAGGAGGACTCTTCGCCAAGCACGTTCCAAGGCTCGGCGGCTTGGCGAATCTCGATATCGATATTGCGCTCCTGGTGCTCGCCGATGAGAGGGAAGCGGAATTCGAGGTGAGGATCATACCAGTCCGGCTCGAAAGCGAGACCATGAGCGCGCAAGTCGCCCACCACTTCGTCGAGGTCGTCTTTCAGGAAATGAGGCAGGAGCCACTTGTCGTGGATGGAAGAGCCCCAGCGCACCAGCTTGGCGTCATAAGGTTCGTCCCAGAAGCGGGAGAGCAAACCGCGAATGAGCAGTTGCTGCGAGAGCGACATCTCGGGATGGGGTGGCATCTCGAAGCCCCGGAATTCCACCAGTCCCAAGCGACCCGTTGGCCCAGGGCCAAAGAGCTTGTCGATGCAGATCTCGGAGCGGTGGGTGTTGCCGGTGAGGTCGGTAATGTGATTGCGCATCACGCGGTCGATCAACCATTGGCAGTTGTCCAAGGTGGTGTCGCCTTTCGGCAAAGAAGTGAAGGCCGTCTCCAATTCGTAAATGGCCTCGTGCCGCGCTTCGTCCAAGCGTGGAGCTTGGGAAGTGGGCCCAATGAAGAGACCGGAGAAAAGGTAGGAGAGGGAGGGGTGATTGTTGAAGTAGGTCACCACCGACTGCAACAGGTCAGGCCTGCGCAGGAAGGGGGAGTCGAGGGGAGTCTCGCCGCCCACCACGATGTGGTTGCCGCCTCCGGTGCCGGAGTGGCGACCGTCTTGCATGAACTTTTCGGTGCCGAGACCGCACTTGCGAGCCTCGTCGTAGAGCACGCGCGTGTTTTCCACGATGCCATCCCAACTCTTCGACGGGTGGATGTTGATCTCGAGAACGCCGGGGTCCGGGGTGACCGAGAACGAATTGAGGCGGGGATCGGAGGGCGGCTTGTAACCCTCGATGCGGATCGGGGTGCCCATTTCCTTGGCGGTTTCCTCCATCGCGCCAACGAGCTCGAGGTAAGCCTCGGTCTCGGGAATGGGTGGGAAAAAGACATGCAAGCGACCGTCACGGGGTTCCACACAAAGACCGGTGCGCACCTGATCCTTGGCGGACTTGCCGGTCTCGGGCTCTCGCAAAGCGGCTTCGCGCTGGCGTTCCAGAATTTCCTCGCTGGAAAGACCGCGTCGCTCCGAACCAGTCGCTGCAGGCAAACGCAGAGAAGCTGCTTGCTGGCGCATGGATGCGGGCAAGAGGCGCTCGCCTTCCATGGCGGGACGGGGAATGGAAGGGTCGATGGGCTCGAGGTTGGGATGGTCCTCGCGCTTAGCCCAAGGCAGCCCATCCAGAGGAAGCCGGTAGCCCATGGGGTGATTCCCGGGGTGAAGGAACACTTCTTCGCCGCCTAACAGCCAAGGTCCGGTGAGCCAGTCCTTGCCATCCGGATCGTGCGTCAATGGCAGGATGTGTCCCACCGGAGTGCCCAGCCCTTGTTCAAAGATGCGTGCAATGGTCTCGCGCTCCAACTTGTCGTCCAGACGGGAGTCCTCGACCGTGACGTTGACGGGGAGACGGCGTTCTTTCCAAAGATAGTAGTAGATGTCCTCGAAGGCGGCGCGGGCGTATTTGTCACTCAAGCCCAGATTTTTCGCCAGCAGGCGGGTGAAGGCTTCCGAGGTCTTGTGGTCGTGGCCGTAGTCCTTGTCGGGGCGGCCAAAGAGGGAAGGGTCGGTCCAGATCGCCTGGCCATCTTTACGCCAGTAGGAAGTAAAGGCCCAGCGGGGAAGGGGTTCGCCGGGATACCATTTGCCCTGGCCGTGGTGGAGGAATCCACCGGGAGAAAATTTGTCGTAGAGTTTGCGCAGAAGGGTTTCGCCATAGGCTTCCTTCGTCGGCCCAAGGGCGTCGGTGTTCCACTCGGGGGTCTCCATTTCGTTGGCGGAGACAAAGGTCGGTTCGCCTCCCATGGTCAGCCGCATGTCTTGCTTCTTGAGCCGCTTGTCGAGCTCATGCCCCAGCTTCTCAATCGCTGCTTCCTGATCCTTGTCGTAGGGGAGAGTGACACGTGGGGTTTCCGCCACGCGGTCGACCTTCATGTCGAAATCGAACTCGGTCTCGATCTCATCGGCTTCTAACAGGCTACCGGTTAAGGGAGCGGCATCGCGATAGTGGGCGGTGGCGCAAAGAGGAATGTGGCCCTCGCCAGCGAGAAGACCGGAAGTGGGATCGAGCCCGACCCAACCTGCGCCCGGGAGGTAGATTTCCGTCCAAGCGTGCAGATCGGTAAAGTCTTCCGCCGGGCCTTCCGCGCCGCCATCGACGGGCTTTTGGTCGGCCTTGAGCTGGATGAGATAGCCGGAGCAAAAACGCGCGGCGATTCCCAGCCGACGCATCAAGTTGATGAGCAACCAGGCCGAGTCCCGGCAGGACCCTTTGCGCTTGAGCAAAGTCTCCTGTGGGGTTTGCACGCCGGGCTCCAGACGAATGGTGTAGCCCACCGTCTCGCTCACCGCCTGGTTGACGGTGACCATGAATTCGTTGATGCCCATGTCCTCGCGGAGCTTGAGCGTCTCTTGGAAGGCAATCAGCTCGTCACTGCGGGCGTCCTTGGCATCAATGGCGAGGAAGGGGCGCAACTCGTCACGCAACTCCTCGGGATATTCGAAGGGGTAGGTCTCGGCCTCCTTGTCGACGAAGAAGTCGAAGGGGTTGATGGGGGAAAGGTCGGCAATCAGGTTGACCTCGATCTCGAGCGACTTGACGGGCTCGGGAAAGACCAGCCGGGCAAGGAAGTTACCCTGGGTATCCTGCTGCCAATTCAGGAAATGAGTTTCGGGCGAGATCTTGAGCGAGTAGGCCGTGACCGCGGTACGCGAGTGGGGCGCAGGGCGCAAGCGAACGACCTGCGGGCCAAGCTTAACAGGGCGCTCATAGTGATAGCTGGTCTTGTGGTGGAGCGAACATTGAATCGACATGGCCTGAAAGTTGCTAAAAGGAGGGTAAGAGAGTGAACCGCAATGTTTTGTTAGCTTATTGAGGGCCAACTCTTGTAAGAATTCGAAATCTAGACAAACTTGCGTGAACGCCACCTCCGTTACCACAGATATGCTCTTTGACAACTACCAACCCGCTGAAGCCTTTGATGAAGCCTTTAAAAAATCGGGGGAATTTCGAGCCCATTATCAGGCGGTGGTGGAACGATTGGGAGACGTCACTCCGGAGGAATTTCAATCCATTCAAAGAACCCTGAGCCTCTCCTTTCTCAAGCAGGGCGTTACTTTCACCGTCTACAACGACGACGAGGGGACCGAGCGCATCTTCCCCTTTGACCCGGTCCCGAGGGTGATTCCCGGCGATGAATGGGCGCTTTTGGAAAAGGGCCTGATTCAACGGATCGAGGCTCTGAATCTTTTTCTCAAAGACATTTATTCCGATCAAAAGGTGATCAAGGACAAGATCATCCCGAAGGAAACCGTCTACACCGCCGCCCACTACCGGGACGAATTGCGGGGCGTCAAGGTGCCCAATGACAGCTATGTCCAGATCTGCGGCACAGACCTCATTCGGGATGAGAAGAACGGTTACCTCGTGCTGGAAGATAATTGCCGCTGTCCGTCCGGTGTAAGTTATTTGTTAGAGAACCGGGCCGCGATGAAGAAGGTCTACCCCTCCCTTTTCCAAGAGATGGGAGTGCGTCCGGTCGATGTCTACAGCGACTGGTTGTTAGAAGTCCTTGAAGGCCTCAGCCAGCCGGACAATCACGAGCCAGTTTGTGTGTTGCTGACTCCCGGGGTCTATAACTCGGCTTACTTCGAGCACTCCTTTCTCGCCAGCCGGATGGGGATTCAGATTGTGGAAGGGCGCGACCTCGTCGTGCAAAATGAAGTGGTCTACATGAAAACTACCCGAGGCCTCGAGCGGGTGGATGTGATTTATCGGCGCATTGATGACGACTTCCTCGACCCCGAAGTCTTTCGCAAGGATTCGCTGTTAGGCGTTCCGGGTCTCATGCGTGCCTATCGCGCCGGGAATGTGGCTCTTGCCAATACCGTTGGCACTGGGGTGGCTGACGACAAGGTGGTCTACAAGTATGTGCCGGACTTCATCAAATATTATCTCGATGAAGAGCCTATCCTTCCCAATGTGGAGACTTATCTCGCTTCGGAAGAAAAGGAGATGAGCCATATTATGGAAAACCTCGATCAGTTGGTGGTCAAGGCGGCCAACGAGTCCGGTGGCTATGGCATGCTGGTGGGACCCAAGTCGACGAAGAAGGAGATTGAAGACTTCCGCGGCAAGATTAAGGAATCACCCCGCAACTATGTGGCCCAGCCCATGATTTCCCTTTCTACCCATCCGACCTTCTGCGACGATCAGATTTCCCCTCGGCATATCGACCTGCGTCCCTATATATTAGCGGGTGAAGAGACTCGGGTGGTTCCTGGTGGATTGACTCGGGTGGCTCTCAACGAGGGCTCCATCGTAGTCAACTCCTCCCAAGGTGGTGGCAGCAAAGACACTTGGGTCCTCTACTAATCCTTTTTCCAAACGCTTTTACATTATGTTGTCCCGAGTTGCCGAATCCCTGATGTGGCTGTCGCGTTATGTCGAGCGAGCCAAGAGTCTCGCCCGAATCGTTGAAGTCGCCGATCAGCTGGCTTTGGATTATAGCCATCCCAAATTATGTTCCGCCGACTTGTTCTGGAAACCCATCCTGCGTTCCTATGGATACGGGGAAGAGGATATCGAGCAGTTGGAGAGCAAGGAGGACTTTCACCGCTTCCTGTTGGTTGATGGAGAAAATGCGGGCTCGGTGTTCCGCGCTCTCACCTTTGCCCGGGAGAATGCCCGGGGCGCGCGCGAGCAGCTTTCTTCCGAGTTGTGGGAAGTGCTCAACGAGCTCTATCTCTGGTGCAAGGATCAGTCGAACTCTTCCGCAACCCTCAATCCGGCGGTCTATGGAGCCCGCGTGCGGCAGGGTTGTCTGCAGCTGCGCGGCTTGATTGAAGAGATGATGCCGCGCGAAGAAGCGTGGTGCTTCCTTCGTTTGGGAACGATGTTGGAGCGGGCCGACCAGACCTCGCGCTTGCTCGACCTGAAGACTTTCATGCCTGGCAAGGACGATGACGAGGGGCATGCCTTTGAGCCCTATGTCTGGCTTTGCATTATGCGCGGCTGCGGAGCGGGATCGCAACGTGGTTTTGGCAATGTGGAAGCCGATTGGCCGCGCTTGAATCAAACTTTAGTCTACAATCCAGTCTTCCCGCCCTCCATCCGTTATTGCGTGAGAGAGGTGAACAATGTCCTGCACGAGCTTTCCGGTTCGGCCTTGGGTGTTTTCAACAACGAGGGCGAGCGGAATTGCGGGCGATTCTTGGCCGAGCTCGATTTGGGCGCGTTTTCGGGCGAGATCGAAGGGGACTTGCACGAATTCCTCGATGGAGTTCAGCAAAGCCTGATCGCGATCAACGAAGGAGTTCATCAGGCCTATTCCTATCCCGCCGACCCCGTTGTCGAAGACGACGAGCCGGAGGAAGAGGAGGAGCCGGAACCCGTCGTCGCGACTCAAACGCAATCGCAGAGCTAGAACTTTGCCATTGGGGCAACCGATACTTTACAGCCTCTCCTGAGCGGTAAGAATCTCGTCGAAACGATGAGAACACTTGCCATTAGCGATATTCACGGCTGCCTCGACCCTCTGCTGACTCTTTGGAAGACCCTCGATCCCCAGCCTGAGGATCACATCATTTTCTTGGGCGACTATGTGGATCGCGGACCGGACTCGAAAGGGGTGATCGACTTTCTCATCGAGCAAAGTCAAAAGTTCCGCATCGACTGCCTCTGCGGCAACCATGAGGAAAAGTTCGTCCTCTCGCGCATCGACAAGACCGATCACGCGCATTGGGTCGATGTCTGGGGTGGGCAAGAGACCCTGGATTCCTACGGACCCAATGGGATGGACGATGTTCCCGAGGAGCACTGGCAATTTCTTTTGCGCAACAAGCCCTACGTCGAAACCGATACTCACATCTTCGTCCACGCCTATCTGGAGGCGGAAGTCCCGGTCAACGAGCAGCTGCCCTACACCCTGGTGCATCAAAAGTTCAACCACCCGTTCTATGGGCCGCCCAAACCTCATTGCTCGGGCAAAGTCATGATCTGCGGACACACCGCGCAGAAATCCCATGTTCCGCTCAATATCGGACACGCCGTCTGTATCGACACCGATCCCGGGCGGGGTGGTTGGTTGACCGGGCTGCACGTGGAGACTGGTCATTACTTCCAGACCAACGTCGACGGTGAAGTCCGCGAGGGGGACTTGTAATTAGCGCTTTCTTACTTTTCAGAAGCGGCTTACTTGAACCCACCGACCTGCCGACAGCCTTCGAAAAGGACGATCCCGATGCTGGTGGAGAGGTTGAGCGATCGGATTGGGCCTTCGGCCATGGGAATCCGGATCAGTTGTGAGGGGTCGACTCCTGCGCGCACCTCGTCGGAGAGTCCGCGGGTTTCGGCTCCGAAGATGAGTTGATCGCCGGCTTGGAAGCTCGTCTCCCACAAATTGCCGGTTCCCTTGGTGCTGAGAAACCACTGCCGCGCGTTGGGATGCGCTGCTTGGAATTCGTCCCAGCTTTCCCAGACCACGAGGTCGACGTGCTTCCAGTAATCAAGGCCCGCCCGACGCACCGCCTTTTCATCAATGGAAAAGCCCAGGGGTTTGACGAGATGAAGCTGGGAACCGGTCGCCACCGCGAGACGTCCGGCAGCACCGGCGTTGTGTGGGATTTCGGGTTCGACGAGGACGATCTGGAACATGGTGGACAAGAAAAAGCGGCGACCCGAATGGGAACGCCGCTCTTTGAAAAATAGTATCTTGCCGGGGCTTAGCTCGCAACAACGGCTTCCTGGTCGGAAGCAACGTTCACGCGGCGGCCGTCACGGTCGAAGTAAACATTGCCGTCGGTGAGGGCGAAGAGGGTGTGGTCCTTGCCCATGCCGATGTTCTTACCGGGGTGCCACTTGGTGCCACGCTGGCGGATGATGATGTTGCCGGCGATGACTGCTTCGCCACCGAACTTCTTGACGCCCAAACGCTTGCTGCGTGAGTCGCGTCCGTTCTTAACCGATCCTTGTCCTTTCTTATGTGCCATTGGTCTGAGGGGGTAAAAATTATCCGTTGATGCTGGTGATTTCCAGCTTAGTCATGTGGCGGCGGAAGCCTTTGGTTTTGTGGAAACCTTTCCGGCGCTTGAATTTGAATGCAACACCCTTGGGTCCGCGGAATTGGTCGAGAACTTTAGCGGTTACTGTTGCTCCATCAACGACAGGGCTGCCGATGCGGATTGAGCTTCCGTCGTTCACCATGAGCACTTGGTCAAAGGTGGTGTCGGAATCTACCTCGAGGTCGAGCTTCTCGACGTCGATCTTGTCACCAGCAGCCACACGGTACTGCTTGCCTCCGGTTTTGATCACTGCGTATGCCATGATGTTCTTTCTGAAAAATTGAGTTTGCCCGGAGCAAGGTTCGACACACAGTTCGAACGGTCTAGTCTCGCGACGGGCGGGGAATTCACCACACCCGACCACTTGCAGCAAGGTTTTTTTGACAGAAACGAAGATGGATTTTCCAATTTTTTGCCCTAATGCCGATTCCCTCGTCGAAAGAGGGGCCGAATTCGCACACGATTTACCCGCTGGAACCGTGCTCGCTCTAGTGGGAGGGCTCGGGATGGGCAAGACCCATTGGACCAAAGGGATGCTCCGCGGCTTGGGAAGTGATGAAGTGGTGACCAGTCCGACTTTTGCTCTTTTGCAGGAATACGCGGGCGGTCGCTTGCCGGTTTTTCACTTCGATCTCTATCGTTTGGAGACCGAAGACGAGGTTTTGCGGCTGGGTTGGGATGATTATTTGGAGGAAGAGGGCATCGTGATCGCGGAATGGGCGGACCTGTTCCCGACGATCTTTCCGGTGGGAACAATTTGGCTCAAAATTACGGAGGAAAAGGAAGGCCGCCGAATCGAGCGGGCCAGCGGGCCTTTCAGCTGAACTCCACTTGCACAGTCTGCCCCACGTAGGCATTGCCGGCGCCAAAGAATTTTCCCGAAATCGGCATCACTCCGCGCGGGTGGTGGCTGGTGGCGATGACGAAATGCCGGTGATCGCAAGCCCGTCCCGCCGTGGGATCGAAGCCCAGCCAACCGCGGAAGGGAAGGTAGGCCTCCAGCCAAGCGTGGGTTGAGCCCTGCGCCGCGCGGGTGGCATCGCAATCGAGATAACCACTCACAAACCGGCTCGCGATGCCCTGATGGCGCAGGGTTTCCATCATTAGGGTCGCCATGTCGCGGCAGGAACCGCTGCCGAGGGAAACAGTGGTGGCGGGCGTCTGGGTGCCTTTTTCCTCGCGTCGTCGATAGGTGATCTCCCGATTGATGTGTTGGGTGAGCTCGAGAATGAAGGCGTAGGAGTCGGTGAAATCGAGTGCCTGGGGGAGTTTGTTGAGCCAGGGGTTGAGGAGCTGGGCCTCTTCCGGATAGGTCGGGATCAGATAGCAGGTCAGGGCCGCTTGCTCCAAGGGGTCGTAGACGATGCCGGGAAAGGTCGAATCCTCGTGCGGGTAGCTGGGGTCGAGGGCCTTGATGGGCGGGCGGGTCATGCGCAGCTTGGACTCGATGATCAGCTCGTTGGCTTGCTCGTCGCCGAAGAAGGCGTGGGTCACCGAGTTGCCGAAGACGTCTTTCGTCCAGGCCAAAGTGGCGTTGGGCGAGACGGTGAGTTCGTGGCTCTGGATCTGGAGGTCATGGCCTTCCCGGGGACGCAGCACCATGCGGTGGGTCTGGAAGGTGACCGGGAAGTTGTAGCGATAGGTCGTGCGATGAAGCACGTTCACGACTCCGGGTCCTTGGCTTTGCTGTTGTTGTTGTTGGGAAGAACTCATTTGTTTTTGCACGAAGGAATCCGTTAGGCTCCGAGCTGGATCGCTTTGCCTTCCAGCTCATCGTTGGTCGGCGCCACGAAGTCGGGGGACGTACAGCTGACCTTGCTACTTTGCAAAGTCACATCTCCATAAATGGTGGCCACCGCGCTGTCCGCAGCGTCGCGACCGGAGGAGATGCGGACCAATCCGTTGGGCGATGACAGGCGGGTGGCGTCGAAGAGATACCAGTTATTGCCGACGCAGACCTCGAAGCAGGCGTGGAAATCAGGCGGCACCATATTGCAGGCGTAGCCGGTGAAGTAGCGCGCGGGGATGGAAAGCGAACGACAGAAGGCAATCGCAAGGTGGGCAAAATCGCGGCAAACCCCGGCCCGTTGCTGATAGGTGTCGAAGGCCGAGGTCGAGGCGTCGCTGGACCCAATCTCGTAGCTGAGGTTCTGGTAAATCCACTCCGCAATCTGGGACGCTTGCTCCAGAGGATGATTGATGTGCCCGAAGAGGTTGCGGGCCTCATTGCCGAGCTTGTCGGATTCGCAATAGCGGCTGGGAAAGAGATAAGGCAGCGCATCCGGGCTCATCTCCAGAATGGGAACTTCATTGATATTCTGAATTCGGAGCGAGGAGGGATTGGTCCGGGCTTCGGCTTCGTAGATGATCAGCAGGTCGCTGACCTCGTGGGTATCGATGCGAACGAAGCGGTTCTGCCCGAAGCCGAGGTAGAAGAACTCGCAGTCGCAGCCTTCGGTCACGGTGAATTTCTCATCAACGAGAGTTTGGCTCTCGGAGGCGAGGGCGTGGATGTTCAGCAGGATCGTGCTGCGGGCACCCACCTGATAGGAAAGTTCGGAGGAGATAAAAAAGCTCATTTCGTGGCCATTCTCGTTCAGTTTTTTGGGAACGCGAAAATTATTCTTCGCGGCGGTCATTCCTCATCCCCGCCGTCGTCGCCAGGCGACATAATTGGCAACCTGGGGGTGGGTGAGGAGGAGGTCGATGGTGTTGAATTTCTTACCCATCTCGATTTCGTTCGGGATGAAGTCGTGGACTTGGCGGTGGCAGGTGTGACACAACCGGGCGAGGCGGGTCTTCATCTCTTCGCGGGAGTAGCAGTTTCGGAACCACTTCTTGGAATGGCACTTTCGCGGAATGAGATGGTGCACATTGCAGCGGTCCTCCAATCCGCAAAGCTCGCACGGGCAGGTTATCCAAGCCATGGCAAGAGGTAGACCTTGAATTGCTTTCGCGCAAATTCGCCGAGTTTAATTTTTGCGGAGAATTGTTAAAAGAAATGGCGCGCGCCTCGGGTAAGCTTTGGTTGCGTGCGTTCTTTCTTTTTCCCGTTCATCCTGACTGGCCTTCTCTCTGCGGAAGAGCCCGGGCCGCCTGTTGAGGCGGTGGTGAACTTGGTGGAGTTCTATTGCGTCGATTGCCATGGAGGCGGCATTGAGAAGGGCGGGCTGGATCTGGAGGCTTTGTTGGAAAGGCCGCTCACTGGGCACTCGGACATTTGGGAAAAGGCTCTGCTGCGTCTCGATACCCGGCAAATGCCACCGCCCGATGAAGAGCGCCCGGACGACGAGGAGTATCAAGCAATTGTCGCGGCTTTGAGCGGTCAGCTCGACAGGGCGGCAAAGAAGTCTCCCCAAGTCGGGCGAGGGGAAACCCTGCGACGCCTGACCCGGACGGAATACCGCAATGCGGTGCGCGACCTGTTGGGGCTGGAGGTCGATGTCAGTGAGCTTTTGCCGAAAGACGATTCCAGCCATGGCTTCGACAATGTGACGGTGAGCAATCTCTCTCCGACTCTCTTGAATCGCTATCTGACAGCGGCGCAAAAAATCAGTCGGCTCGCGGTGGGGAACGCGCCGGCCTCACCTGAAGGTCGGGTCTTTCGCCTGCCTCCGGATCGGACACAGGAAAAGCATGTGCCGGGATTGCCCCTGGGCACTCGCGGGGGTGTTTTGCTTCCGCATACTTTTCCGGTAGCGGGGACTTATGAAGTCTCGTTGCGCCTGACGCGGGACCGCGATGAAATGGTGGAGGGACTCTACGAAGATCATGAGGTCGAGGTGCTCGTCGATGGCGAGCGCAAGTCCCTGATGCCGGTCAGCCGACCCAAGGGACGGAAGGACTTTACCCAAGTGGATGCCAACTTGAAGTGTCTCATCGAGGTCCCAGCGGGTCCGGCGGAGTTGGGGGTCACCTTTGTGGCAAAGCCGCCCAAGCTTTTGGAAAACAAGCGCGAGCCCTACGACGCCAGCTACAATCGTCACCGCCATCCCCGACAATCGCCCGCGCTCTATCAGGTTTCCATCGTGGGACCCATGGAGCGGAGTGAGATGCAACCGTTCGGGGTCTTGGCCGAGACGGGGCTGAGTCCCGAGGATGAACGTGCGGCGGCCGAGAAAATTTTACGTCCATTGGTTCGTCGGGCCTATCGCCGGGAGGTCGACGATGAGGACCTGGTGCGCCCGCTGGAGTTCTTTGAGGAAGCGCGCGGCGAGGGTTTTCAGGCAGGCATGGAGGCGGCGCTTGCGGCCGTGCTGGTGAGTCCCCGTTTTCTCTTTCGCGTGGAAGATGATCCCGAAGGTCTGCCATCGGGGACGGTCTACCCCCTGGACGACTTCGCCATCGCGTCGCGCTTGTCCTTTTTCCTGTGGAGCAGCTTGCCCGATGACCAGTTGTTGGACTTGGCGGCCGCGGGTCAGCTTTCGCAGCCGGAAGTTCTGACTCGGGAAGCGCAGAGGATGCTCATGGATCGGCGGGCGGATTCTTTGGTCACCAATTTCGCAGACCAGTGGTTGCATCTGCGCAATCTCGATTCCATCGCTCCCGACCTGCGTCTCTTTCCGGACTTCGATGACAACTTGCGTCAATCGTTTCGGCGTGAGACGGAGTTGCTCTTCGAGACCGTGATGCGGGAAGATCGCCCGGTGGTCGACCTTTTGACTGCCGACTTCACCTTCCTCGATGAGCGCCTTGCGGTTCACTATGGCATCCCCGGGATTTACGGGAGTCGCTTTTGGCGGGTTCCTTTGGAGAAAGACAGCCAGCGCGGAGGACTCTTGCGGCAGGGGAGCTTTCTGGCGGTGTCGTCCTACGCCAACCGGACCTCGCCGGTGATTCGGGGGAACTGGGTTTTGGAAACGATTCTCGGAACTCCCACCCCACCGCCTCCCCCGGATATCCCCGCCTTGGATGACAGCGTGGTCTCGGCGAAGTTGCCCATGCGGGAAAGGCTGGCCGCTCACAGCGCGAAGCCCGCTTGCGCCACCTGCCACGACCTGATGGATCCCATCGGCTTTGCTCTCGAGAACTATGATGCCGTCGGGCGATGGCGTTCCTTCGAAGAAGCGGTGCCGGTGGATTCTCTGGGCGGGCTGCCGGATGGGCGGACTTTCCAGGGGGTGGAGCCTCTCATTGCCGGGCTCGCCGAGCGCCCTGACCTCTTTGCTCGCGCTTTGACCGAAAAGCTGTTAACTTACGCGTTGGGTCGTGGCCTCGAGGCCAGCGATCATCCCGCTGTTCGCGAGATCCTTCGTGGGGCGGCAGACAACGATTACCTCTTCTCCGAACTCGTGCTCGGCATTGTCCGGAGCCAACCCTTCACCATGAGCCAAACCCGATGATACTCACAAGAAAATCACTCTCCCGCCGCACCATGCTGCGTGGCATGGGCGCGACGGTCGCCCTGCCGCTGCTGGATGCCATGATTCCTGCCGCCACCGCCATGAGCCGGACGGCAGCGAACCCCGTCAAGCGACTGGGCTATGTCTTCATTCCCATGGGGTCGGACATCAAGCGCTGGACGCCGGAGGGGGAGGGGGCCCTGGGTCAATTGTCGCCTATTCTACAACCTCTCGAGTCGGTGAAAGATCGAGTCAGCGTGATCAGCAATCTCGAGCTGCAGCCCGCCTACCCCGGCACCCACGCGACTTCGAACGCGGCCTTTCTTTCTGCCGCCCGTGCCAAACGCACCGAGAGTTCGGACTACTTTCTCGGGGTGACCGCCGACCAGATTGCAGCCAAGCAAATCGGGCAGGGGACTTTGCTACCCTCACTGGAAATGTCCATGGACCTCATGGAGACCGTCGGGCAATGCGACAACGGATACGCTTGCGTCTATCAGAACAATCTTTCTTGGTCCTCACCGACCACCCCGCTTCCTGCCGAGGCTCATCCACGTTTGATTTTTGAAAGCCTCTTTGGCGAAGGCGGCACTTCCGAAGAGCGCGAGGCTTCCCGCCAACGTCGTTCGTCTCTTTTGGATTGGGTCAAAGAAGATATGGCGAGCCTGAAGCGCGAATTAGGTGGAGCGGATCGTTCGAAGGTGAGCGACTACCTCGACGCGGTGCGCGATGTTGAAAAGCGGATTCAAAAGGCCGAAGCCGCGAGCAAAGACAATCCAGTGCCGGACTTCGAGCGCCCCATGGGCGTGCCCGCGTCATATCTGGATCATGCCCGTCTTATGTTCGATTTGCAGGTGCTGGCTTTCCAAGGGGACATCACGCGGGTCTCGACTTTCCAATTGGCGCGCGAGACCAGCAATCGGACCTATCCCGAAGCTGGCGTGACCGATCCGCATCACCCTCTTTCTCATCACGGCAACGACCCGGAAAAGATTGAAAAGATGTCCCGCATCAACCGCTTCCATGTCTCTCTCTTTGCCGAGTTCTTGCAAAAGCTCGCGGCGACCGAAGACGGGGCGGGTAGCTTGCTCGACCATTCCCTGCTGCTCTATGGCAGCGGCATGGGGGATCCGAATCTCCATGACCACACCAACCTCCCAATCGTAGTCGCGGGTGGCGCGGCGGGTGGCATGCAGGGCGGACGTCACATTCGCTACGAGAACCCGACGCCCTTGGCCAACCTGCACTTGACTCTGTTAGATAAAGTCGGCGTCGCCTTGGGGCAATTTGGAGATAGCAATGGACAGGTCGATGATTTGTTCGAACCACTAGGAATCTAGTAGTTGATGAAGACTCATCTCGTTACCGCGTGGTTTGCGGGTTCTTCCTGTCTCTTCGGCGGGACTCTCGCTGATTTTTTGCAGGCGGTTTATCACGACGATGAAGTGAAGGTGGCTGCCCTTCTGAAGCAAGATGTCGACCTTCTCGTACCCAACGAACGGGGAGTGACCGCTCTCGGGCTGGCGTGTCAGAACGGCAACGCCCGCATGGTGAAGATGCTCTTGGAGCAAGGCGCGGATGCGGCCTCTCGATCCGGGGGAGAACCTGTTCTCACCACTGCCGCTCGTACGGGCAATGGGGATTGTGTGAGACTGCTTTTGGAAAGCGGGTCTCCTTGTGATGCCTTGTCGCGGGGAGGTCAGACCGCTCTGATGTGGGCGGCTTCGGAAGGGCATGCCGGAGTGGTGCGCCTGCTGTTAGAGAAGGGAGCGGATTCCGATATCACCTTGGCATCAGGATTTGACGCTCTCATGTTCGCGGTCCGGGCCGGACAAAGAGAGGTGGTTGCGGTTTTCTTGGAAAACGGAGCCGACATCACCAAGGCCTATCAACCCAAACGAGGCGGTGGAGCTAATATGCGAACGGGGACGTCGCCCCTGATGCTCGCGATTAAGAATGGCCATCTGGAGCTCGCTTTGGACTTGGTGAAGGCAGGAGCCGACCCTGATGATCAGCGATCCGGATTTGCCTCCCTGCACGCGATCAGCTGGGTGCGCAAAACGGTCCGTGGCGATGGCGCGGACGGAATCCCAACCCCCGTCATCGATGGCAGGATGGGAACCCTCGAGTTTGTGCGTGAGCTGGTGGTGGCTGGGGCCGATGTCAATGTGCGGGTCGAAAAGGGCGGAGGAGGCCGGGGGCGTGTGCATCGGCAGGGGATGACTCCTTTCTTTATGGCCGCCCAGTCGGGGGATTTGCTTCTGGCAAAATTGTTAGTCGAGCTCGGTGCCGATGCGACTTTGCGGAACGTGCAAGACACCACCCCATTTCTAACCGCCGTCGGTTTGGGGGTCTTGGCCCCGGGTGAGGAACAGTCATTGGAAGAGGACGCGTTGGCGATGGCGGCCTATCTCTTGGAGCTGGGCGCGGACATCAATCATGTCGATAAGAATGGCGAGACCGCCATGCACGGGGCCGCTTATAAAAGCTCGCCCGCGATGATCTCTTTTCTCGATGAGAAGGGTCACGACATCGCGATTTGGAATCAGAAGAACAAATACGGCTGGACGCCTTTGCTCATCGCGCAGGGATTTCGCCCCGGAAACTTTCGCCCCATTCAATACACCGAGGAGGCCCTGGAGAAAGTGATGCGCTCCCACGGAGTCGAGCCCACGCCCTCACCCCCACCGCCGGGTTCTCATTGAATTTGCGGTTTCCTTATCGGGTCAGATTTTTTGCTAAGTCAGCGTTCCCCTAGAATTGACGTTTTGGCAGGCCTTGCAGGTCATTGGTGGGGCCCTTCATCTGATCCTTTTCGGAATAGAATGTGTTTCCGCTCACGAATTCTTCGGGCAGCCAAGAGCCGAGGGGGACTTCTGTTACTTCCGCACTTTCGTAGGCTCCATGAATTCCATCCACTGCGGTTCCGAGGTGGCTGAGGCGGACCTGAGCCATCACCCAATTGGTGCCGCTGCGGACAACGGGATGTTCTTGGTATGCTGCCTGTAGTCGACGGTCTTCAGGTGAACCTCGTTTGGCAAAAACCCGAGCGGAATAGCTGCCATCCCAATCTTCCGCGAACCAACTGCTCCACTCCTCCTCGGGGTGAGCGGAATCGTAAATGGCGTCTGGTCTCAAGAACGCCCGCATGAGCACCGGTGTGCTGGGCTCGTCTTCGACGAACGATTTCCAAGAAATGTCGCCCACGCAGGCTCCGAATTCCCAGAAGACTTTGAAGGTCGAATCCTCCTGCAAGACGACGAGAGGCTGGGTCGCGTCCCCGCTGGTGACGTGGTAGAAGTAGACGGCGCGGTTTCCAGTGCGCTGCCTCCCCTTGAGCTCCAGCTCATAGTTGGCCGGGTCGGGGATGGGCTCATAGAAGCGGTCGAGCTTGGGTCCGATTGCATTTGCGCGGAAGATGTAGGGTCGCGCGGGGTTTAAGGCGATGGCGTTGAGAAAACCGCGGGCTTCTTTTTCCGCGTGGCTAAAGTCCGGATCGTTGGCCAACTGCTCGCCTGCCATTGCGGAGGTGGGAATGAGATTCTCATCGTCGGTGGAGAACCAGCCATTCATGAGCAAAGTGGTCATGACCACGAGCGCTATGAGGAGAGTCAGACCGCTCATCATCATGAAGATGGGATGATTGTCGACCCACTTGGCTACTGCCGTTTGGCGCGGTCCCTTGATGTCGGTAGCAGCTTGTGTTTGCCGCTGAAAGCGATGGGCTTGCGCAGCCGCTTCCCGTCGGACCAAGACAGGAGCTCCCACCGGAAGAGCGCGACCATTTTCGTCCACGTTGGTTGTTTTCCCGTTGCTAGCCTTTTCGCTAAGAACGGGGATGCCGTTTTTAGCTTCGGCGAGCGCTACCGGGTTGTGAGTGGCTTGGGGGCCTCCCTCCTCTGGCACAGGGGCATGGTTTTCAGGGATGAGAGGACTTTCGCCGCCGGATTCGATGGCATGGGCCAAGCGTTCGATTGCTTGAGCAAGAACGAGGTTGCTGTCAGCGAGAGGGTCACCTGATTTTACCGCCCGGAGGTTGCCGCTCTTTTGGTAGCGATGAATGAGCTCCTGCGAATGCTTGGGCACGCGACCGAGGTCTGCGGGCTCGAATTGCTCTGGCAGAGCCATGCTGACTGGAATCGCCATCTGGTCACCTTCCCCGCGACGACGCAGGAGCACCTCACAGCCGGGGCAGATCGCCTCGGTTGTCAAATCTCCGTCTTGGAAAGGAACTTGATGGCCACAGGCCGCGCATTTGAGATTTACAGACATCAATAGAAAGAGAGACCGCAAAGCGGGGGGACAGTTTCAAGCGAAACGCCGCCGTGTTGGCAAGGCAAAGTCCTCCGATTACGGAAAAAGGAAAGGACTAAGTTTGCAGGTTCGCATGGGAACCGTCGCACAAGGGGGCATTTTTGCTATGTTTGCAAAGACACCACGCGACGGTTTGCTCTTCTTCGATCACCATCTTGACGGGGGCTCTTTTGGTCCCCTGATGGCTTCCATCGCAGAAAGGTTGATGCGACGACTGTCCGCAGGAGCACCACCAATAGGTACCGGGCTCCATCTTTTGCACGCAAGGTTTGGTCGCGCAGATCTTAGGTGGTTCCATAGCGAAACCGTAGCACTGCTGCGCCCTTGCTCAAGTTCGTTTAGCGGCAGGCGCTATTTCGCGCTAACCAGGGACTGGTCAGCGGAATTGAACGCCATCTCGGTATTTTCGACGGCTTCAGTTTCTTCTGAGAGATATCCGTCAAGAGGAACAGCACTGAAGTAGCTAGCGGTCATCCATCCCATGAGGACGGCGGAAGAAAGTGAAAGAAAGAGACGGACGTTCATGTATTGTTGGGGAGGATGTAGTTTGGGGGAACAAGCGCCTTAGTGGAAACGCTTGCATGGGTCAAGGGTGAGTGTGCAGAAAATTGCCACCGAGGGAACCATAACTTTTTCACCCAAATTAGTTAAGAAAAATTAACAAGATTTTTAAATTTTCCGTAATCCCAAGCTCTACCGAGCGGAAAGCACGCTGGGAGCACTGGCCGTTCCGAAGCGATCCACTGCCGTAACTGCAACTGCTTGTGCCCCGGCTGGGACCGTGACCCCCGAACTTCCTCCGGAAAGCACTTTGATACACCTCCAGGTTTTTCCGTAGCGGGCTTGCACCGCATACTTGGCTCCTCCGCTGACCCGGTTCCACTGAACCTGAACCCCGCTCGAGGTCCCGGTGGCTGACACCCGGGGAGAGGGTGGTGCCTTGGTGCTCAACCACGGCATGGGTGGAACGAGCGCTGCCTCGGCATAGAAGTTGCGCTGCAAGGCACTGTTGATGCCTCCCCGATTCTCCATCAGTGACTTCATGCTCCAGTGGACGTGCCCCACCCAATTGCGACCGACCTTCCGGGTGAAGTTGAGCTGGTTGACAATTTCGCTGGCAGGTCTGCCGGGGTCTTCGCTGGAATTGATTCGTGAGGTTGCGACTCCAGGCCAGACTGGGCGCTGGCCTTGTTGGCGCCACCAGGAGAGCAGACGGGTGAAACTCTGTTCGCTATTGATTCTCCAGTAAAGTTGTGGGCTCAGGTAATCACACCAGCCGTTGGCCAGCCATTTGCGGGAGTCTGCCGAGAGGTGGCGATAGGCGTCGATTTTCGCGGTAGTCCCTGAAGGAACGCCAGGGCGCCAGATGCCGAAGGGACTGATGCCCACTCGGACCCATGGCTTTTCCCGTTTCACGGCGGAATACATGTCTTTTACGAAACCATCAACATAGGCCCGGCGTTGCGCGGGAGTCTTTCCGTCTGGGAACTTTTGCTTGGGAGTCAGGTCCTTGTTGAGGTCGGGATAGGGGTAGAAGTAGTCATCAATGTGCAAGCCATCGATGTCATATCGACGAACCACATCCATCATGACCTTGAGGGCGTGGGAGCGGGTCCAGCTGCTAGCCGGGTCCATCCAGCTGTAGGACTTGAACTTGCGAATCACTGATGGGTTGGTGCGGGTCACGTGATTGCGGGCGGTTGGCATGCTGCTGTTGGGCAGAGCGCGGAAGGGATTGAACCACGCGTGAACCTCGATTCCACGGGCGTGGGCCTCGCTGATGCAAAAGCTGAGAGGATCGTAGCCGGGGGAGCGTCCCATGGTCCCACTAATCCAAGAGCTCCAAGGCTCCAGAGAAGAATTGTAGACCGCATCCGCATTGGGCCGCACCTGGAAGATGATCGCGTTCATATTGAGCGATTGCATCCGGTTCAATATGGCCCGCAGTTCGGCTTGTTGGCTTCCGGCGCTCATCCCCTTTCGACTGGGCCAGTCAATGTTGTAGACACAGGCTGACCAAGCACCGCGGAATTCGCGGGGAACAGCTGGAGGCTGTTCGCGGCTGGGGGAAAAAGTTTGGGCGAAACAGGATTGAAACAGGCCCAGCAGGAGAATCGCGACAAATCGAAGCATACCCCACTAACGTCCCACAGCTAGCGATGGGCTCAAGTTCTAATTCGCCATGACACTTTCCGGTTGTGTCACATTTCAGGGCGCCCGTCTGCCCGATCCTGAGTTGAGGACTCGTTTCGATAGGAAATCTCGCCCACCAGCCCCCCGCCGTATCGGGCTCCCAAGCGGCTCTCGATTGGAATCATAGGAAATGTGACAGCCGCAGTATCGTCACCTCGTGAGGATTTGCGCTGAATCCACCAGATGAGCCAAGAAACGAAAGCCGCGACCAGTGCGAAGATGGCTAGGAGGGTCTTGGGAAGGCTCGGGCGTTGTTCCTCCGGGCTGGCCAGACGGGTTTCCAAGTTCTCGGCTAATTTTTCCCCCAGCTCGTAGAGGTATTCGGATTCGGAAGAACTTTTGGACTCCAGCTGGATGAACTCCTGCATGGTTTCGATGGCCTCGTAGTCCGGAAGCTTCCAGTCTTTCGCCCGAGGCTCCCTGGGCAGACCATCGACCTTGGTCAGGGCAAAGGCCATTGTCTTAAGGTCGGTGTCACAAACGAGAACGAGGCCTTCCCGTTCCCTCCCGAGCCAATGGTCACGAAAGAGTTCGGCCTTTTCCGAGACTCCACTGCCAATGATTCCAGAATAAGCCACAAAGAAAACAGAGAAGCCGTAGTTGTCCTCGATGGCCTGAAAACGGTCGGAAAGTCGCTGAAATTTATCAGGCTCATCTTTAAAGATCTCTCCGAAGTCTACCAGCTTGTGAGCGGGAGCATCACCGAGCTCCGACTGCTGTCCGGTCGCGAGATCCTCTTGCCCCACCTGCTGCGCCGCCAACGGAAAAATCAGAAGGGCCAGAGGGAAAAGAAGCTTGAGGAGGGCGGTTCTCACGTCTTGTTGCAGCTTCATTGCGTCAGCCCGAAAGAGCCAGCAGAAAGGCTGCCAGCCGCTGGAATCACGGGGTTTGCCTTCTTTTCTTATGAGGCTTGAACTCAGTCCGGACCTCCTTGAAATCGGAGTCGTAGTAGGTCCGCTCCTCTCCTTCCTCCGTGCGAAAGTATCTGTGGACTTCCAGCTTTTTGATCAGTTCGTTGACCTCCTGCTCGTCCTTGAGATTCCAGCACCATTCGGAAGAATCGCTTTCAGGGTATTCGATGAAACAACCCAGAAGCCGGGGCTTCACAATCAGGGCGAGGTTCTCCTCATCCCGAACGTTGTGACTCTGTCGGTAAACTCGGTAGGAGTGCTTCGAACTCTCGTCAAAGCGACCCTCTAGATACGCGACTTGATGATGGCGGTTGTAGGCCACCACGTGTCCGTCCCGGAAGTGATAATAGCTTCCGTTTGGATCGCAGAGGCAGCTGCCCCAACGGGTGCGATAGTTGCTCTTCAGCTCGCCAGGAATGAGAAAAGTGAGCCCGAACAATGCCGCGAGAGTGGCGGGGAGGAAGATGAGAGCGATGGCGAGTTTCGAGTCCTTTTGCGCTACCCCATCCATCCAACAACTAAACCATGGTCGTCAAATCAGGTGCGCGCCGTACGGGCCTACTTCTTCTTCGCCGCCTCCTCGCGGAAGCTCGAGATCACCAGCAGAACCGCAGCGACCGAAATGCAGGAATCGGCGACGTTGAAGGTGGGCCAGCGGTAGTTGACGAGGGGGATGGTGATATCCAAAAAGTCCACCACGTAGCCCGCCGAAAAGCGCTCCCACCAACTGCCGTCCTTGACCCGATCCAGCCAAAATCCCTGGAACAGCCGATCAGTCACGTTGCCCGCGATTCCGGCAAAGAGGAGCACGCAGGCGGTCTTCATCATGGGGGTGGCAAAGGCTCCTTTTTTCCAGAAAGTCAGAAGGAGAGTCACCGCAATGAGAGGAACGAGGAGAAAAACAATCGGCGCCCAGCTGCTGCCATTACCGAAGCCAAAGGCGACGCCCTGATTGTGAACCCGGGTGATGTTGAAGAAGTTCTCAATCAGCACGATGGGCGGATCGGCAGTCCCGAAAGAGGGGGCGAGGATGACTTCGCCATTCTTGTCCAGCTGTCTGATGATGGGAGGCTCCTCGAAGCGAAAGACAATCCACCACTTCGTAATCTGATCGATTACATAGAGCGGCAAGGAAATGAGCAGCAACAGCTTGCCGAGTGGCTTGAAGGAGGTGGACATGACGAGCGGAAGAGGGGCAATCGAGACAAGTTGATTTAGTTCGTGACCGAATGGCAGCGCTCGCAGAGGCCGGCCCCGTCGACTGCTGGTTCGTAACGACGGCAGCGCGGACACATGGGGTGCTCGCTCTTGCTGGCGCTGGCCTTGAGTTCGTCGCCTTGTTCGATTTCCATTTCGGCTACGATGAAAAACTCTTTCACGAAAACCGGATCCTCTAACAGGGAGAGGCAGGGGTGATTCGCGGGAACGGTGAGGACCACTTTGGCCTCGTTGTTCTTCTTGAATTCCTTGGCCTGCACCAGCGGTTCGATGGCAGACTGCACCAGATCGCGGATTTCGAGCAGACGGTTCACCAAGGCGGTGGACTCGCCTTTGCCGAAGCGCTCATCGGGTTCGGGGAAGAGTTGTTCGTGGACGCTGCCCTCGCGGCCCGCATGCTCCCAGGCTTCCTCCGAAGTGAAGGCAATGATGGGGGCGAGGAGGCGAACGAGGGAGTCGAAGACTTGATAGAGTGCGGTCTGGCTGGCGCGACGACGGACGTCATCCTCCGCGTCGCAGTAGAGCCGGTCCTTGGTCATGTCGATGTAGAGCGAGCTCAGGTCATGAGCGCAGAACTGATTGACGGCGGAGAAGACTTTGCGGAACTCGAAGTTCTCGTAGGCTTTCAGGGACTCGGTGACGATGACGTTGAGACGCTCCAGGATCCAGCGGTCGATGACCGTCATGTCCTCCGGCGCCACGGTGTGCTGGGTCGGGTCGAAGCCGTCCAAGTTGCCGAGGAGAATCTTGAAGGTGTTGCGCAGACGACGATAGGGATCGCCCACTTGCTGGAAGAGGTCTTCGCCGAAGGGCACCTCGTTCTGCCAGTCGACCGAGCTGACCCACAGACGAAGGATATCTGCTCCATACTTGTTGTAGAAGTGTGCGGCATCGGTGGGCTTGCCTTTCTTCTTGTCGTCACTCTTGGAAGTCTTTTTACCGGTGTCCTTATCGACCACGAAGCCGTGGGTCATGACCGTCTTGTAAGGAGCGACGTCGCGATAGCCCACGCTGAGCATGAGCGAGCTCTGGAACCAACCGCGGTGCTGGTCGGTGGCCTCGAGGTAAAGGTCGGCGGGGACTCCCACGTTCGGGTTCTTTTCCATCACTGCGACGTGACTGGAACCCGAGTCGATCCAGACGTCGAGGGTGTCTGTCGCTTTCTTCGAACCAGCCGGTAGACCCAAATCGGCTACCCACTCTTCGTCGGATTTTTCGAACCAAACGTTGGTGCCTTTTTCGGCGACGATGTCGGCGATCTTGCGCACGGTTTCGGCATCTAACAGCGCGTTGCCATCGGGGCCGAAGAAAACAGGAAGGGGAACGCCCCAGGTCCGCTGGCGCGAGATGCACCAGTCCGGCCGCGCCTCCACGGTGCCGTAGATACGGTTGCGGCCCCAGTGTGGCAGCCAGTTGACCTTGTCGATCTCCTCCATCGCCTTTTCGCGAATGCCATCCAGCGAGATGAAAAATTGTTCCACCGCCCGGAAAATGATGGGGGTCTTGGAACGCCAACAGAAAGGATACTGGTGCTCGTAGGTTTCCGAGCCCAACAGCGAGTCGCGCTCGGTAAGCATTTCCACGATGCGCTCGTTGCACTTGAAGACGTGCTGACCCACCAACTCGGGCACGCCGCATTCTTCGGTAAAGAGGCCGCCGTCGTCGACAGGCGAGAGAACTTCCAGTCCGTTCGCGAGGCCGGCCACGTAGTCATCCGCGCCATGGCCCGGTGCGATGTGGACCGCGCCGGTTCCGGTTTCCGCCGTCACGAAGCCACCAAAGATGACCTTGGAGGTGCGGTCGAGGAAGGGGTGCTGGGCCTCGAGACCTTCGAGGTCTTTGCCCGACAGCTCACGCATGTCACCGGCGGGTCTCCAGCCAGTCTTTTCGGCAAACTGATCGAGCAAATCGCGGGCGATGATGAGCTGCTTGCTGGCCCCATCCTTCTCGAAAGTTCCCACCACGTAGATGAAGCGCTCGTGGACTGCGATTCCCAGGTTGGCAGGCAAGGTCCAGGGAGTCGTGGTCCAGATGACCAGCGAGGTTCCCGACAGATCGCCGCCGATGAGGGTGAAGGGAACGTAGACCGCGGTGCTCTTCTTGTCCTGATACTCCACCTCGGCCTCGGCCAGAGCGGTGCGGGCACCATAGGACCACTGCACGGGCTTCTTGCTCAGGTAGACGCGGTCTTTTTCCACCAGCTTCGCAAAGACCCGGAGAATATCGGCCTCGTAGCTCGGGGCCATGGTGAGATAAGGATTTTCCCAATCCCCAAAGACGCCCAAACGGCGGAAGCTGGCCTTCTGGATGTCGATCCATTTGCGGGCAAATTCTTCGCAGAGAGTGCGGATTTCCGCAGGCTCCTTGTCGCGGGCATCCTGCATGACCTTGAACTCGATGGGCAGGCCATGGCAGTCCCAACCGGGCACGAAAGGCACCTCGAAACCTGCCATCGACTTCGACTTCACCACAAAGTCTTTCAGCACCTTATTGAGCGCCGTGCCCATGTGGACATCGCCGTTGGCAAAGGGAGGACCGTCGTGCATCACGAAGCGGGGGGCGCCACTTTCGCGACGCTTGGCCAGAATTCGATCGTAGATCTTGCTTTCCTCCCAGCCTTGCAGCCGCTCGGGTTCCTTGTTCACCAAATTCCCCTTCATTGGGAAAGTGGTTTTCGGTAGGCAGATCGTTTCCTTATAGTTGACCGGATTCTCGCTCATGTTGCAGGGGCGGGGACCCTAGAGACCAAACGCCGTTTTCGCAAATCTAAAGGAACAGCAGAAAATGGGGTCTCAAACCCAGTCTGGAGGGAGGGCCTATCCCCCATCCTTATCAAGCGAGAACCATCAAAGCCTGCGCGCCGCCGGGAACGAGGCTGGCGTCGATGCGCTTATCGAAGGTCGCCATTCGTCCTTGATTCTCTATTGCCAGAGCCAAGAGATACTGGTCCGTCAGGGCTTTGACCCCGCCCAATTGAGGGAACCGTTCTTCGTCCAATAGGGAAATAGAGTCCGGCCAGAACTGATGTCCCGGGGCGGCGCAGAGGGCGAACAATAGGTCACGCGAGGCTTTTGTGGAACCGGGCCCATTCTCGATGTTGGGATTTCCTAAAATCCGCACGAACCCATTTTCGGTCAATGGACAGGTCGCCCAGCCTGTTTTGAATAGACCTCTGAAAAGTGTCTTCGCTTTGAGATGAAAAGGATTTTGCTCGTAGGCGAGGGCGATCAAGACGTTGGTATCGAGGAGAGTGATCATTTGTAGATAGCCTAAAGAGGGTGGCTCAGTTGACGAGATCGTCGTGCATAGACGAAAAAGGATGCGCTCTAGAGAAACGCCCGGTTCATGTCGTCTTCGCCTTCTACATCTTTAATGTGGTCCAGAAGTGTCTGGCCGGAAGGAAACCCTTTCATCTTAGTGAGAACCGGAAGCCCAAGGTCATTGAGCTCAAACTTTTCCGGATCCAAGTTGTTGAGGGGATCATCCTGAAACTGAATCTCTCGGCGGAGGGCATGTTCAACCATGGCCTTCAGGGTCGTGCGCCTTCGGGCCGCTACCGCTTTGGCCTCCACAAGAAGAGCATCAGGTAAATCAAGCGTGGTCTTCATATGGGTCACTATATGGTTTTATGGGTCAAAGGCAAGTTTCGCTCTATTCTGCCCTGCTTGACCGTGCCTTGGCGGCAGGGCCAGAGCATTCTCGATAATTCCGTCGCCTAAATTTCCACTCCACTCAGATCCAACGGATCCCCGTGCTCTTTCAGCAATGCTTTCAGCTGTTTCAAGAGATCGGCGGCGCGCTCTTTTTGCTCGGGTTGGGTGATGAGGTCGTTCATCTCGTGGGGGTCTTTCGCGAGGTTGAAGAGGCGGAGAGTTTGGGTCGCGGGATAGACGATGAGCTTGTAGTCGCCGACGCGAATCATGCGCTGGCAATTGATGTAAGAACCCAGGACCGCTTTCCGCCCGGAAGCATTCCCAGCCTCCTTGGCCAAAGGCATGAGGCTCTCGAACTCCACAAAATCCGGTTTGGGCATCTCGGCGAGTTCCAAAGCCGTGGGCACGATATCCTGGAGGTAGACCAGAGCATCGCGACGCTCGTTGGCGGGAATGCCGGGGCCGACGAGGATGAGGGGGGGCTTCACGCTGTGCTCATACTGATTCTGTTTCCCAAGCAAGCCGTGTTCTCCGCAGGCCAGGCCGTGGTCGGCGGAGTAGATGATGATGGTGTTGTCGCGTTGGCCGGACTCGTCGAGGGCCTTGAGAATTCGACCGATTTGGGCATCCATGTGGGTGATGAGGGCATAGTATTCGCGGCGGTGAACCCGAACCGCGAGCTCGGTGCGGGGCAGGGGGGCGAGGTTTTCATCACGAAGGAGGCTGTCTTTCTTCCCCTTCAATTTCATGGCCTCCATGTGGGGATATTCCGTCTGGTAGTTGACCGGAACCTTGATTTTGTCCGCTGGATATTTGTCGAGATACTCTTGGGGTGCCTGTCTGGGGTCGTGGGGGGCGTTGAAAGCGAGATAGAAGAAGAAGGGCTCGTCCTTTTTCGCGGCTTCCTGAAAGTAAAGCTCGGCATCGTCGGCCACGACCTCGGACCAGTGCTTTCCGCCTTTCCAAAAGCCTCCAAACTTCGGATCCGCAGGGTCCCAGGTATCGCTGCCATCAGCGAGGGGGCGTTTGTAGCCGGCGGGGGTCTGGTTGGGCATGCCGGGGCGCTTGTTTCGCACTTCATCAAAGATTTTCTCCGGCTGGGCCTTGGCGTGCCACTTGCCGGTGAAGTAGGTTTGGTAACCCGCCTGTTTCATCAGCTGGGGCCATGTCTTTCCGCTTTCAATGAGATTTTTGGCTCCTTCCGGGTTGTCCAGCGCTTCGGCGTGCCAAAGGGAGCGCCCGCTCAGGATCATGGTTCGCGAGGCGATGCAGACGGCTCCATTCCAGGCACCCATATTGTAGGCGTTGGTGAAGCTCGTGCCCTGCTGGACGAGTTGGTCGAGGTTGGGGGTCTTAATTTCCTCATTCCCCAAAGCGGCAATGGAGCTGTGAGCCTGGTCATCGGCAAAGATGAAAAGAATGTTGGGCTTGGCGGGCAAAGTCACCGCGAGCCCCAAGAGGAGGAAAAGGGATTTCATGTGGAAGAAACGGAACAAATTTGCGCCAGATTACAAGCGTTCCGGATTTTGCGCGAAATGGAGGAGAGGGTCGCGGGGAGTGTTTTTCAAAGAGCCGGATTAAGAGAAATGAGGCTCCACTGCGGCTGCTTCTGGAGGAAAATTCCTCTCCCCCCTCGCCAGCTTGGGGCTCTATAAAATGGCGATTCGGACCACTGTTCTTCAAGATTTTGCCGTGTTTGGACAAGTCCGGTGGACCCTGCCTGAAGTTGAGGGTAGGGTTGGCGAGATTTTGAATTCGCGACCTTTCATCCTCTTTGTGGTCCTTTTTCTCCTTCCATGGGGAGTTTGGTTGCTCTGGGACAAGTTACCGGAAGGACGGATTCCGCTTCCCTTCGTCGAACGTGTGCCTCCGTCTCCCGAGCCGGACCCGGCGAAGTATCGGCTAATGATTGCCGAGCTTGCGGAGCAACGGGCGGGGCTGGCCAGTCGCTATTCGGCTGCCGGAGATGAGGAGGAACGCCGCAAGATAGAAGACGAAGCCCGGGTGCTGTTAGAAGGTGTGATGCCGGCCTTGATGCAATGCTGGTTGGGGACTCCGTGGGACTTCAATGGAACTTCCGAAACTCCGGGTGAGGGGACGATCGCCTGCGGCTACTTTGTCTCGACGGTTTTGCGGGATGCGGGTTTCCGGGTGGAGCGCTTTCGTCTCGCTCAGCAGGCTTCTCAGAATATCATCGCGACCTTTCTCCCTCGGAGTGAGATGCACATTCGGGTCTCCACTCCCTATCAGGATTTTCTGGAAGAAGTGGTTTCCCGCGGGGCGGGAGTGCGGATTGTGGGTTTGGACAATCACGTCGCCTTTCTGGTCGTGAGTAAGGACGGGACGGTTCGCTTCATCCATTCGTCGGGTGCCAGGCCGTGGGCTGTAGTTGATGAGGCTCAGGAACAAGCAAAGGTGTTGCAGGCCTCCAATTATCGGGTGACTGGCAACTTGACTGGGAATCGGGAGGTTTTGCGGAATTGGCTTACTGCTGTCGATTGGGAAACTCGGACCTAGAGGTCGGTTATTTTCAGACTGGCGATGCGAGAGAGGAGGCGTTAGCTTTCAGGAAGATGAAATTTTCCGGTCTTTTTGCCGCCCTTGCTTTGCCTCTCGGGGCTCAGGTCTATACGCCACCCAAGCCCCAGCCAGCTCCAGCGGTTCCCACGGATTCTGCCCCAGCATCCAACAACAATCAGAATCAAAGCCAATCCCCATTTGGGCAGGAGGTTCCTTTGCTCGATCCTTCGGCAGAGACGGTGACCGTCGCAGGCGTGACGATCCCGTTGGGTGATAGCCGGGTGATCAAGGCGCGCTTTGAAAAGTATCTGAACGAACCCGCCGAGGATGGCGAAGCCGCAAGGGAATATCGCGAGAATATCGATGAGATTCTCGACCTACTTTCTCCGCAACGCTTGGCGAGTTTGACTGGTCAGCGTGGGTCGGGTCCGAACTTGGCCGAGGCCTTCAAGCTGTTGCCCGAAGCCGCTACCTATCCGGGCGACGCACGACTTTCTTCGACTTTGGCCGAGGCCGTCTACACCGCGATGTTGGCGAAGAAAGACGGTAGCAACCTGCGCATGATCAATGAGAAAATGGACGAGGAGCGCGCCAATGTTGCCCGCAAGGCGGACGAGATGGCACGCAACGAACGCGCCAACCGCTTGGGGCAGGAAAAGAAAGTGACCGAGACCAGCGAAGGTCGTGTCGAGGAAACGCTTTCTCCCGGTGTCGGCGAGCAGTCCCTGCGCTATCAAGAACATTTGCGCCGCCTGGCTGAAATTGAAGTTTTGAAAAAGGCCAACGTGGTCCGCACCGAGATGGGGGTTGTGCAGTCGAAGACTCAATACCAGGTCACCATGGCCCAGTGGTTTCTGCAACGACGCTTCCAGCATGTGCTGATGGCTTCCCGCTTCTACAATCAGATTTGGCGAGATGGTGACCGCACGCTGCGCATTGAGGAAGATTCCGATGTCTCCAAGCTCTTCTCGGAATCCCTTGGTGCCACGCCCACGATTGCGACGCTGGATTCCTTGGCCTCCGAAGCCATTCGGGATTCGGAAAAAGCGATCAGTGCCTTCGAGTTTCTTCTGGAGCGTGGCGAAATTCACAATGCCTCACAGCGTTTGATGGAGGCTTTCGCTTTGGGTGAGTATTTGACCCCCGTGGCGACGTTACCGCGTGAGAAAAAGAGGCAGGTGCAGGGTTACATCACCGACCTGAACCTCCTCTATGGAGCGATGCAAGCGCGTGATTATGGACGGGCCCAAGAACTCATCACATCGCTCAAGGCAGCAGCAAAGGACTTTCCAGCTGCCAAAGCTGAAGGAGCAGTCGCGGGCTACACCCTCGCCTCCGATCTCGCTATCGAGGAGGCTAAAGCGAGCTTGTTGGCCAAGCAATCGGACAAGGCCGCCGAGTCCATTAAGCAAGCTGCCTCCATCTGGCCCACCAATCCCAAATTAGAAGAATTTAAAAACATGGTCGGGAGTAGCTCCGAGCTGGTGACTTCTCGGAATGACTTCGATCGCCTTTTGTCTGAGAGCAATTATCGGGAGATAGCCAAGCGCGCCGAGGAGGGTGAGTTCATTCTGGCGGTGCGCGGGGATGAGGAGCGGACGGCGGCTCTCAAGCAAATTACGAGCAATCTGCGCAAGATTGAAGGAGCCATTATGCAGGCTTCCGAGTTTTCCAAGCGAGGTGCCGACTATGCGGCCTATGAGCAGCTGGCGCGCATTCGCGAGGAGTTCCCGGATGATCCCAAGCTGGGCCGGGAGATTGAGTTGCTCGCTCCGCGCGTGGCAGATTTCACCAAAGCCATCGACAATGCCGAGAAGCTTAAGAATCGTCGCGAGCCTCAACTCGCCTCTGCCCTGGCCCATTACTTGGAGGCCCAAGCCATCTATCCCGACTCCGAATTGGCGGAAGCCAATATCGAAATGCTGCTTGAGGAGATTTTGCCGAATGGTTAGAGGCACTCAGACCCTAGAGCCAAAGCGCCAAGGGGTGAGATCTTAGAACAAGTCCTTACTCTTAAATCTTCTCCCTTCGGGTCCTTCGTGCAAAGCCTTGTTAGCTCAGGTGCTTCTTGAAGAATTCGAGCGTTCGGGTCCATGCGAGCTCCGCCTGCTTCTCATCGTAGCGACTGGTGGAGTCGTTGTGGAAGCCGTGGTTGGCCTCGGGATACATGTGCATGGTGTAGTCCACTTTCGCCTCTTTGAGATCTTCTTCGTATTCGGGCCAGCTTGCGTTCACCCGCTTGTCCAATTCCGCCAATTGAATCATGAGCGGGGCCTTGATGTTCTTGCGGATTTCCTCCGCAGCAGGAGTTCCATAGAAGGGCACCCCGGCGTTGAGTTGTTCGGGGATAGTGGCCGCTAACATGTTGACGATGTAGCCGCCAAAGCAGAAGCCAACCGCGCCCAACTTGCCATTGCTCATGTGATGTCCTTTGAGGAACTTGGCCGCCGCGATGAAGTCTTGCTCCAACTTGGCCCGGTCCATCCCGCTTTGCAGGGTCCGTCCCTGGTCATCGTTGCCGGGGTAGCCACCTACGGGATAGAGTCCATCGGGTGCGAAAGCCACGAATCCGGCTTTGGCCAAACGGCGGGCAACATCTTTGATGTAGGGATTGAGACCGCGGTTCTCGTGAATCACCAGGACGACGGGGGCCTTGTCTTCAACCTTGGTGGGAATGACGAGATAGCCTTGCCCTTCGGCATGACCTTTGGGGGAGGGGAAAGTCTCGTAGGTCGCCCGAATCTCGGGGTCATTGAAGCTAACTTGCTCGGCCGCCGCGTAATTGGGCAGGAGAGCTGACATCAGGGTGCCCATTGTGAGCGTTGCGGTGGTGATCGTGCCGAGTCTGGTGAGAAAGGTGCGTCGGTCGATCATTCCATGGGCGTATTCGTCGTACCAATCGAAGGCTTCTTGTGGAATTGGATGGGAGGTGGGGAGGGAATCGGTACTAGACATGAGCAAATCGAAGTGGACTGCTAAGCCATAACGCAAGGACCGGCAGATGACAAGGCGGCCAAGCGAACTTGCCATGGTATTTTCGATGGTGAAAAATGCAGCTGGTGCTCTATGTTGTCGCTATGAAAGTTCTCACTTCCGCTCTTCTTCTGTTAGGTTGTCTCTCCCTTAGCGCTCAAGAGGCATGGGTCTCATTGAGCAAGGTGGGAGGTTTCAGCGCCTGGAAGGGCAAAGTGGCCTTGTTCAAGGTTCAAGAAGAGGTCAGTCAGCTTCCCCTGGAGTTTCGTGGTCCGGGCGCGAACTCCTTTGCGGTTAGCAATGCGGTAAAGGAGGAGAACGGTCTATTGTTGTTAGAGATTGAATTCAAGCCCACTACCGAGCGGGGATACTTCTCGGCCGAGCTCGTGGTCGGCTCTGGAGATGGGGCTCAGGTTGTGCAGTTGCGGGGGGTGGCGACCGCTGCTTTGGAGGGAAAGAATGAGCCTCCTTTGCAAGAGCTGTTAGACGCTCTCGGCGCCAATCTGGACGCGGGGGGAAAGGATCTATCGCTCGATAGCAAGGCAACCAAAATTGGAGACTCGGTGAAGGCCAGTCAGTTCGAACCCGTGGGAGATGGGGCGGTGCGCTTGACGCCGCTAGCCCGTTATTCTCCACCGGGTGACGCGCCATTCGGTCTTGCTATCCCGAATGGCAAGGAGTTCACCTTGCAAGCGGTGGGTAGTCTTGCAGCCACGACTCCTGCTCGTCCGGATGCGCATCAAACCTTGCGCCCGCCTCTTGCAACAGGCGCTCCCAATGTCACGGTGGTCGACGCACCGAAGCGCTTTGGCCTCTTCCTGGAAGCTCACAAATACACCTCCCTGACTTTCCCTGGCAAGTCAGTCGGAGCTCCCATCAAACATACGGCTCGCATTTATCCGGTTGAAGCATTGGGAGGAAAAGCCCTGCAGAATGCCTACATCGTCGGTTTCGAGGAGGCTTCCAACGGCGACTATCAGGACGCGGTGTTCTTAATCGAAGGAGTGAAGGCGGTGAAGTAGGCAGGACTATGAGTGCGCCTATTGTCCTCTTTCCCCATCAGCCATTTTCGTCCGGAGTTCCGGATTCTGAGTTTGCGTCCGAATACGAAGCCGCCCGTTGGTTGGGATTTTCAATCGGCTTTTATAGTCATGAGGATGTTGAGGCGGGAAGCCTCACTGAGGCTCTTACTGGCCTTCCTCCCGGCAAGGGCCAGCTTTTGATTCTGCGAGGTTGGATGCTGGCGGGCGAAAGTTATGCCCTGCTGTATGCGGCATTGCTGGCCAAAGGCTATAGCCCGGCGGTGGAGCCCGTTGCCTACGAAGAGGCTCATTATCTGCCCCTGGCCTATCGTCATTTGGTTGGTGAAACATCCCGTTCAGCCTGGATTGAAGGAGAGAATCCGGAGGAAGCTTGGGAGCTCTATCAGGGGTTCAGGACAGAGGATGCCATCATCAAGGATTGGGTGAAATCGGCAAAGGCCAAGTGGAAAGACGCTTGCTATCTGCCTGCCCACACCGAGCGAGAACGCTTTCTCGAGATGTTTTCAATCTTTCGCCGCGAGCGTGGCAAACTTTTTAACCGTGGGGTTGTTATCCGCGAGTTTCTTCCAATCGTGGAGCGTGGAAGTGATGTCGGCGGACTACCTGTCATTGAGGAGGTGCGCCTTTTCTTTTGGCAAGGGAAGGTGGTCGTGCCGCCCCAAGGACGGTCACCGAATCCCATGGATGAGCGGGAGCGCTGGGAAGAAATTGCGAGGAGGTTTCAATCCCGCTTCATTACCATGGATGTGGTCTATCTAACCGATGGCACTTGGAAAATAGTGGAAGTCGGGGACGCGGGAGTATCCGGGCTTCCAATTACTCTTGATGCCGGGCGGTTCTTTGCGGCGCTCTGGAATCATCTGCAGGAAGACGCCAGCGGGTCAATTGTGGCCGGCTGATGGGTCACCGGGTAAAGGTCCAAGGGGAGACCTCGATTCTGCTTTCTCGAAAAAAACGAAGTTTTTCGTCACACTCCGTTTTCGATCGCTATTAGTAGGTAAGTGGAAAGCCCTTTGTCAGCCGAGCAAGAAGAAGAGCTCGTGAACCTCATCGCCCAGCAACAGCCCGTGTTGCGGGTCTTGATCCGCGCCATGGTTCCGGGGCGGGCGGATTGTGAGGACATCCTGCAGGAGACCAATCTGGTGCTCTGGCGCAAACGCGATTCCTACGAGATGGGCACCAATTTCAATGCCTGGGCGGGGACCATTGCCCGGTTTCAGGTGATGGCATGGCGAAAGAGGAGCCAGGCCAACCGGCTGCAAACCTTCGATGACGAGGTGCTTGAACGCCTCGTGGAATCCACCTGCGAGCGCTGGGGGAATCTACCGGATCGGCGACAGGCACTCCGGAAGTGCATGCAGGGGATCTCGGAAGACAACCGTTCCCTCATCGAGCACCGCTACTTTACAAAAAGCTCTCTCGCTGATTTTGCCAAGGCTCAGGGTCAGAGCTTTGCCTCCGTGAGAAAGAAGCTGGAGCGACTTCGCGCCAGTCTACGAGATTGCATCAACCGCCAATTGGCACAGGAAACCGACTGAAATGAAACGCACCGAACTAGAAGCGCTGATCGCCAAGTCGCTGGAAGACTCACTCTCCGATGGGGAGAAGGAGACCTTGGCCGAGTTGTTGCGGGAAGATGACGAAGCCCTCGAGCTCTTTACCGATACCCTCGGAACTCAGGTTCTGTTAGAGAATTGGCAGGAAGAGAGCAAGGTGGTGTCCTTTCCGAAAAAGAGGTGGCGTCCGCTCGCTCTGGCGATTGCCGCAGGATTGGTCCTCGCTGTTGTTTGGCAAACGCTGCTGACGAACAAGCCGGAGGAGTCAATTGCGAAGACTTCTTCCCTGCCTGTTACTTTGGTTGCTGCGGAGATGAGATCCATTGAGATGCCGAGTGGGGTTTTGGTGGAGGTCCAAGGACCCGCGGAGTATGAGATCACCGGGGATAATGAGATGATTCTCGCGAGCGGCCGGCTGACCGCGGACGTTCCTCCTGAGGCGACTGGCTTTCGGGTGATGACTCCCAATGGCGATGTCATTGATCACGGCACCCGGATTGGGGTGGCGGTTGGAGAAAGGCAGACCGAGCTGCATGTCTTCGAAGGCAAAGCCGAGGTTCTTTTGCCTGCGGAAGAAGTCTCGGCCATGGTCGGGGTGGGGGAAGCCGTGCGGGTGAATCATCCGGACAATGCTGGCTATGAGCCCATTCCCCTCAGCATGGCGAGCTTCGGTTGGCACACGATGCCGAGCAACGAACGCATCGAGTTTGACTTCGAGCCGGGCAGTCCAGAGTGGCAGATCACCATGCAGGGGAGCGAGAGTGATCGCGGTGATCGCCCTGCCACCGAGCTCACGGCGGGTCTGGCACGCTTCGCTCTGGTGGAAGGTCAGGTGGGTTTCCCAACCGCCCCAGACCAGGTGGGTGGCTTCCATGCCGCCTATCGATTCCCTCCCCACCGTGGCCAGGGACGGATCATGCCTCTGCCTTTTCACTGGCGGGACTCGATGGAGAGCCTGTGCTTGAGCTCGCCTCCGTTTCATCTTGACCGGAAGGGCGGCTCGCTGACCGCTTATCTAACAGGTGGACGTGGTCATGCCGAGAATCCGGGGCTCAGCCGGGAAGCTCTTCCGAAGGACTCGAGCGGCGAAGGCTTTCTCGGACTTGTTCTACGGCGGGTGAGCGACGGGCGCTATCTTTGCTCGGTGCGGCGTCCGGCAGGCAATTTTTACGAGTGGTCGCAAGTTGAGATCTCCCAGCGGGAGCTCGCTGAGGCGACTGCGCAGGATTCTCCCGAAGAGATCTACGTTCTCGATTTGGTTGATACCTACCGCGATCCTTCTTGGAGCTGGATCGGCCTCGACTCTGTTTCCGTGCCGGGTCGCTTGGCCTCTTCGCAAAATTGATGTTATGAAATTCATTTTCCTTTTTCCCTTGTTGGGCACCTTTGCCGGGGCCGAGGTGAACTTCAGCTATGAAGTCTTGCCGGTGCTTTCCGACACTTGTTTCCATTGCCATGGACCGGATGAAAATACCCGTGAGGCCAAGCTGCGTCTCGATACCGAAGAGGGTTTGTTCTCCGAGGTGGGAGGAACTCCTTTAGTCAAAAAGGGTGATCCCATGGGGAGCCTGCTCTATCAGCGAATCATTGCGAAAGATGAGGATGACGTCATGCCGCCTCCCGACAATCACCGGCAGTTGTCCGAATCTGAAAAAGACACCATCAAGCGCTGGATTGAAGAAGGGGCGGAGTGGGGAGATCACTGGGCCTTTGAAGCGATCAAAGCGGTTGAGCCAAAAACAGACTCTCCATGGATAAAGAACGAAATTGATTCCTTTGTCTTGGAAAAGCTCACCGAAGAGGGGCTTACCCCGTCTCCCGAGGCGGACGCCCGCACACTCCTCCGCCGGGTGTCGCTGGACCTCACGGGTCTCCCCCCAGCGCCGGAAGTGGCGGAGCGATTCTTGTCCGAATCCGAACAAGGCGACGAAGCTTATGAGCGCCTTGTCGATAGTCTGTTGGACTCGCCCGCTTATGGCGAACGGATGGCGGCGGTCTGGATGGAGGTTTCACGCTTTTCCGAGAGTGATGGCTATCAGCTCGATCAGGTCCGCTCCCAGTATCCTTGGCGGGATTGGGTGATCCGGGCCTACAATGAGAATCTCCCATACGATCAATTCATCATCGAACAGACTGCGGGTGATCTTTTGCCCAATGCCACCCCGGAACAGATCATCGCCACCGGCTTCAACCGGAATCACATGATCAATGGAGAAGGGGGAGTGGATCCGAAGGAGACCCGTATTGAAGTCGTCGCGGATCGCGCTGAAACCACTGCAACGGCTTTTCTCGGTTTGACCATGGGCTGTGCGCGTTGTCACGATCACAAGTTCGACCCCATCACGCAGAAGGATTACTTCAGCTTCTTTGCCTACTTCAACAATATCGATGAGAACGGTCAGGCGGGGCACAATGCAAATCCTTTCCTAACAGTTGAGGTGTCGGCGGAGGAGCGCAAGCAGGTCGAAGACTATCAAGCCAACACCAAGCACCATCAAATCAAGTTTCCGGAAGGGAATACGATTCAGGTGGCGGTTTTGAAGGATCGTGAAGGAGAGCCGCGCAAAACCTATCTCCTGGACCGGGGAGCCTGGGACCAACCGACTGAAGAAGTGGAACCTGCCCCTCCCGCCTTCCTGGACTTTGGACCACTTCCACCCAATCGTCTGGGTCTCGCGCAGTGGATGACCGCGGATGAGAACCCTCTGACCTCGCGGGTGGCGGTGAACCGCTTCTGGGAGCTCTTCTTTGGGAGAGGGATTGTGAAAACGCAGGAAGACTTTGGAATCCAAAGTGCGCGTCCCTCTCACCCTCAACTACTCGACTGGTTGGCGGCAGACTTTCAGGCCAACGGCTGGGATGTGAAGCGTTTGCTGAAACAGATTGTGACGTCCGCAACCTATCGACAGACCTCAAAGCGGGACGAGCTTGCTCAGAAGCGGGACCCGGAAAACATCCTCCTCGGACGGGGGGCGCGCTTTCGCCATCCTTCCTGGATGATCCGCGACCAGGCTCTGGCGGCTTCGGGTTTGCTGAACACCGAGTTGTTCGGTCCTTCCGTGCGACCTTATCAGCCGCGAAATATTTGGTTCACCCCGACTGCGGGAAAGATTCGTTATGAGAGACACCACGGTGAAAGGCTTTATCGAAAGAGTCTCTATACCTTCTGGAGGCGCACGACCGCCCCTGCCAACCTGTTCGATGCCAGTCCGCGGCGAATCTGCGAGGTCAATGTGCGGCGGACCAATACTCCCCTTCACGCTCTCGTCACCCTGAATGATGTGACCTATGTCGAGGCGGCGCGAGTGATGGCGCAATCACATCAAGGCCCAGTGGAGGAGGCGATTGCCACGATGTTTGAAAAGCTTCTTTTGCGCCAGCCAACCGATGAAGAGCAGCGGGACCTGCTCGCACTCTATCAAGATACCAAGACCCACTATGAACAAAGCCCCGATGAGGCAACCCAGCTGATTGGCTACGGAGACCATCCTTCGGATGACTCCGAGCCTGCCGCACTAGCGGCGCTGACCAATGTTGCCCTTCTCCTTGTCAATACCGACGAAGCCCTTAGCCACCAATAGAACTGATGAATCCACTCTTTGACCACCGCATGAATATGTCCCGCCGCCATCTCTTGGGAACGGCGGGTTATGGAATCGGGGCTGCCGCGTTGGCCCAGCTTTGCCAGGCTTCGGGGACTGAAAGCCTCATCACCGACCCCGTGGCGCACTATGCGCCCAAGGCCAAGAGGGTCATCCATCTGACGATGTCGGGGGCTCCCTCGCAGATTGAGACCTTTGACCACAAGCCCCAGTTGGAGCAGTTCAACGGGACGGTTTTGCCGGACTCCGTTCGAATGGGTCAGCGGGTGACGGGGATGACCGCGCAGCAAAAGCAAATTGTGCACGGAAGCCTTCACAAGTTCCAACGCTATGGAAAGTCAGGCGTGATGTTGAGCGAGCATCTGCCTCACACGGGCTCCATCATTGACGACCTTTGCCTGATCAAGTCGGTCTCGACTGATCAGATCAATCATGCGCCGGCGATGACCTTTATGCTAACTGGCCATCAGATCGCAGGGCGGCCGAGCATGGGGTCTTGGCTGACCTATGGTTTGGGGAGTCCCAACAGTGACCTGCCCGGATTTGTCGTTCTGGCGTCCAAGGTCAGCAATGCGGGGGGACAGCCGCTCTATGATTATTACTGGGGCCCGGGATTCCTCCCGGGAAAAAATCAAGGGGTGATGCTGAGGTCCGAGAAGGATGCGGTGCTTTATCTGCAGAATCCTCCCGGGGTCTCGACTGAAGTGCGCCGGACGATGTTGGATCGATTGGCGGCCTTCAACGAGCGGCAGGCAGCACAATTTGGTGATCCGGAGATCCGCACCCGCATCGCCCAGTATGAACTCGCCTATCGGATGCAGCAGTCCGTGCCCGAGTTGACGGATTTGAGCGGCGAGTCGGAGGCGACCTACAAGCTCTATGGGGAAGATGCGCGTCGTCCTGGAACTTTTGCAGCCAACTGCTTGTTAGCCCGTCGACTCGCCGAGCGGGGTGTGCGCTATATTCAGCTCTTTCACCCTGGATGGGATCACCATGACGGCATCGATAGCAAGCTGAAGCAATATTGCAAAGACACCGACCAAGCGAGTGCCGCGTTGGTGAAAGACTTGAAGCAACGGGGCATGCTGGATGATACCCTCGTAATCTGGGGAGGTGAGTTCGGACGCAGTCCGGTGATCCAAGGGAAAATCGGAGAGGCCAGTGCCGGTCGCGATCACCATCCTCGCTGTTTCAGCATGTGGATGGCGGGTGGGGGAGTGAAGCCCGGCGTCTACGGCGAGACGGATGACTTCTCATTCAACGTCGTGCAGGACAAGGTGCATGTGCACGACCTCCAGGCAACGATTCTCCACCTCCTCGGGCTGGATCACGAAAAGCTCACCTTCAGGCATCAGGGGCGGGCCTTCCGCCTGACGGATGTGCACGGCCATGTGGTGAAAAAGATTCTGGTTTAGCGGCGGTCTATCCTTCGTCACCGAAGAAGGGATTGTGGGGAGTATCCCGACTCTTGTTCCACTCGCGGCGCTTCTTCTTGGTCATGCGGCCTTGGTCGCCTTCTTGGCGGAAGAGACGTTCTTCGCGGAGGATTTTGCGCTTTTCCTCCACCTCTTTCAACACGTCGGCAGAGGTGTGGTCGATGATGGCTTCGCGGGCGAGGGGAGCGGAAACCCGCGTCTCTAACAGCTGCACGACCTCAATGTGCCGCACGTGGGTATTCTCGGGGACTGTGACGTCGAGGTGGTCTCCGATTTGGAGAGAGGCCGAGGGCTTGAGCGCCTTTTGGGCACGCTTGATCTTACCCGCCTGACAAGCCTTTGTAGCCAATGAACGCGTCTTGTAAAGACGGACTGCCCAAAGCCATTTGTCGAGTCGGCAACTTTCAGACATGGGGTTGATTCCTAGTATTCGCGGTCCAGCAGATAGTGGGCGATCTGCGAGAGGTGGGCTGCTTTTTCGCCGAAGGGCTCCAGCGCGGCCAAGGACAGGTCGGTGAGCCGCTTGGCTTCCTGACGGGATTCTTCCAGACCGAGAATCGCGGGATAGGTGGACTTGTTCACTGCTTCGTCCTTACCTGCAGTCTTGCCGAGAGTGGCAGTGTCGGCGGTGACGTCGAGGACGTCATCGATGACCTGGAAGGCGAGGCCGAGGTTGTAGCCGAAGGTGGTGAGCGCGTCCAATTGCCCGGCAGTGGCATCCGCGGTCATCGCGCCCAGTCGGATGGAGGTCGTCAGGAGAGCGGCAGTCTTTCTCTCGTGAATCGCGATCAGCTCGTCGTGGCTGAGAAGGGTGTCTTCGCCTTCTCCCTCAAGGTCCAGCACTTGGCCGCCAATCAGCTTCAGGGAACCGGCGCAAACTGCGAATTCCTTGAGGTAATCGGCAACGGTGAAGCTGGTAGCTGGTGGGGTCTGGGCAATGAAGTGGAAGGCCTCGGCCTGCAGGGCGTCGCCGGCGAGAATCGCGAGGGCTTCGCCGAAGACAACGTGCGAGGTGGGACGGCCACGGCGCAAATCGTCGTCGTCCATCGCCGGCAAGTCGTCGTGCACGAGGGAGTAAGTGTGAAGCAGTTCGGTGGCGCAGGCGGGAAAGAGCGCTGCTTCTTCGCTGCCACCACAGGCTTCCGCCGCAGCGAGGGCAAGGATGGGACGGAGTCTCTTTCCGCCGGCAAAGACCGAGTAGCGCATCGCTTCGTGGATCTTGCTGGGGGAGGTCAGGTCCGAGGGGAGGTGGGCGTCGAGGTGGCCGTCAATGAGACTGACCTTTTGGCCGAGGTAAGTTTTGAAGTCGTCGCTTGGCATCGTTCGAGTGAGATTCGGAGTTGTGGGCGCAAGAATCAAGACTGCGCTTCGTGATTTGGAATGGGTGCGCGAAGAAGTTTCTGCTTTTTTACCAGAGAGAGGACTTCGCGGCTGATCTCCTGATAGGTGGCCTCCTTGGCTCGCCAGCGGGCAATGAAGACCAAGTGGTAACCGGGGCTGATCCTTTCCCCCTGTTCGACCAGCACCGAGCGAATCAGTCGTCGGATATGATTTCGCTCGTGGGCTTTTCCGGCCTTTTTGGAAGTGATGAGAGCGTAGCGAAAGTGGTCCAATTGCGGTTGGGGCAGCGCGGCGAGGACGAGAAACCTGCCGCTCACGGATTTCCCCTTCTCCCGCACTGCCTGAAAGTCGGCGCGGTCGTTGAGGGTCAGCTTGCGGGGAAGTTTCATGACTACGAAAAAACCGGAGCGGAATCATCCGCGCCGGTTCAATGGTAAAAAATTAGAGTCGTGCGGAGGGAATCCGCCACCGGGCACTACTTGGTGTTGTGCTGGACGGTGTGACGCTTGAAGTGAATCTCGGCACCTTTCGGCAAAAGGCGCTTACGGCCCTTGCGACGACGCTTGGAAAGAATATCGCGGCCAGCCTTGGTAGCCATGCGGGCGCGGAAGCCGTGCTGACGTTTGCGGACGCGTTTGGAGGGTTGGAAGGTGCGCTTCATGATAATCTATTCTTAAAGTTGGGTGCCTTTTGGCGGGTGTCGGACTCCCGCCGGAGGGGGCGAAAGGGGCGGAAGACTAGTCATCGGGGGCGGGGTGTCAAGACAGGAGAAACACTTGCTAAAAAATATTCCTTCCCCGTCCCCGCTGGTGCGATTAGTCTCCGCCCGATTCATGGCCTCCACAAAGACATTCACGGTTAATAACAAGCTCGGGATTCACGCTCGTCCTGCCGCGCAATTCGTGAAGATTGCAAGCCGCTTTGACTGCGAGATTCGCGTCGAAAAGGATGATGAAGAGATTGATGGCAAAAGCATTATGGGACTTATGATGCTCGCCGCCGGACATGGTTCGCAACTACAAGTTACGGCTGATGGAAGCGATGAAGAGGAGGCATTGGCGGCCTTGGAAGAGCTCGTGAATCGCAACTTCGAGGAATAGTTTTTGCTGGTTTCTTTCCTGCCAAAGGGCGGATAAAATGGCCTCCAATGAGGCGTTTTTGGCTATTTTTTCTCAGCTCGGTTGTTTTTTCTTCAGCTTTCGGGAGGCCAAATCTGGTTTTTATTCTCGCCGATGACCTCGGCTGGGGCGAGTTGGGCTGCTATGGGCAGGAGAAAATCAAGACCCCGAATTTGGACCGGCTGGCTGCTGGAGGGGTCCAACTGATGCGGCACTATGCGGGAGCCCCGGTTTGCGCGCCTTCCCGCTGTGTGCTTTTGACGGGCAAGAGTCTTGCCCGGGCTGAGATTCGGAACAATGGCGACTCCAAGAACGGTCGCAAGTTCCCCGGTCAGTGGCCGATCAGCGAGGAAGCCGTAACCCTTGCTGAAGTTCTACAATCCGCGGGTTACCGCACGGGTGGGTTCGGGAAGTGGGGGTTGGGGCCCACCGATTCCAGTGGTTCTCCCCTTCGGCAAGGCTTTGATCGCTTTTATGGCTACAATTGCCAGCGCAACGCCCATTCCTTCTATCCTCCTTTCCTGGATGATGACGAGGGAGTGGAGATTCTCAACGACCCTGCGATTCCCGGCCACGCGAAGAAACTGCAGGGCGAAGTCTTGGCCGAGACCTATTGGGGTCAGGTCTATGCGCCGGACCGGATACTCGAGGAGGCGCTGGAATTTATAGAGGCTCACAAAGAAGAGCCTTTCTTTCTCTACTGCCCTTTCGTGGAGCCCCATGTCGCGATGCATCCACCCGCCGAGTGGGTGGATCGGTATCCCAGGGAGTGGGATGAGGAGAAGGGGGTCTATCGTGGAACGAGTGGATACTTGCCCCATCCCCGGCCCCGGGCGGGCTATGCCGCGATGATCTCCGATCTGGATGAGTATGTGGGGGCGGTGATGGATAGGCTGGAAGAGCTCGAGCTGGCGGAGAATACGCTTATCGTCTTCACCTCTGACAATGGGACGACCCACCGGGGAAGTGACCCTGACTTCAATATTGGCGGGGTGGACCCGGACTTCTTCAATTCCCTCCGTGGTCTGCGGGGATTCAAGGGGTCGGTGTATGAAGGGGGACTGCGCGTTCCGGCGATTGTCCGCTGGCCAGGAAGAATCGAGCCGGGTGGTCGTAGCCATACCCCCAGCTACTTTCCCGATTGGTTCCCGACATTCTGCGCCGCAGCCGGGGTGGTGCCGCCTTCGGGCATGGATGGGGTCAATCTGTTGGAGGAGCTTGTTGGAGAGAAGACTCTCGTGAGGGAGGTGCCCATGTTGTGGGAGTTTCATGGATACGGAGGGCAGGTCGCTGTCATTGATGGCGATTGGAAAGCGGTCTGGATGGGGTTTGCCCGAAAAGGAAAGCGTCCACCATGGGCTCTCTATCATCTGAAGACCGATCCGGCGGAGGCGAAGGACTTGGCTAGCAAGGAGCCAGAGAAGCTGAGGGAGCTGCAATCAGTCTGGCATGAGAACCGAAGCGACCATGAGCGCTATCGGATCGCGCCCCTGAAAGAGGAATTGAGTTCACCCTGAAAATGGGACTGGCTTGTTTTCGGTGAAGAAGTGGGGCAGGTTGCCCCGGACATGAAAGCGGTCATCTTTTTTATCATCACAGCGCTCTGCTGGATTTTCGCCATTGTCTTTGGCGTGCGGGGGTTCAAGACCATCGTGGATAATGTGAATAGCAATCTCGTCGTGATGGAGGCTCCCGGGACAGCTACTTTTACTGTGAAAGAGGCCGGGAAGGTTTCCTTGTGGCACAATTATCAGGATATTTTCGAGGGGAAGACCATCGCCAATGACTTGGCCCTGCCCGGAGGGTTTAGCTTTGAGATCCGTCCCGCAGGTTCAACATCGGTGGTCATCCCCTTGGCCCCCTCGGTTGGGAATACCACCATGAATAATGGGAGCACCCACAAGGTCGGCGTGGGGACCTTTGAGCTGCCCGCTCCGGGTGATTACACTCTCAAGGCCTCCGCTCCCGCGGGAGAGACCAGAGTGGTCTCCTTGTCGGAAGGCACTTTCATGGAAAATTTTGGCGGTGTCTTCGGGATGATTGGAGGAGCCGTCGTTCTGGGGTTGATTGGGACGCTGACCTTGATTCTCGCCATTGTCTTTTTGTTCTTGAAACCGAAATCCAAGCCCCCGACGTCACCTGCCCATGCTGCCTGAAGCTATTCTTTTCGACTTTGACGGGACCTTGATGGATACGGAGTGGGCGATTTATTCGGCCTGGCTGCGGACTTTTCGCGATGAGGGGCAGGAACTGCCCATTGAGGTCTATGTGCAGTGCATTGGCTCGGACTTTGATACCTGGTCACCCAAGCTGCATTTGGAAGAGCTGACTGGCAGATCCTTTGATTGGGAGGAAATGGATGCCAGCCGGCAGATTGAGATCGAAGCTGAACTGGCGACCCAAGGGGCCGTGGAGGGAGCGCGCGAGTTACTCGAGTCTTTGCAAGGGAAGACCCGCCTGGCGGTGGTCTCGTCTTCCTCCCATGGATGGGTGGATGGCTGGTTGGGGAGGCTTGGTTTGGCCGAATTCTTTGAGAACACCACCTGTCGCGGCGATGCGCCCCGCATCAAGCCTGCTCCTGATCTCTATCAGGCCTGCAGCGAGACTCTGGCAGTGCCTCCCTCGGGCTGTCTGGTCATCGAGGATTCTCTCAACGGAGTCCGATCCGCGAAAACGGCGGGAATGACTGCCTTTGCCATCCCCAATCGCATCACCACCGTGAGTGATTTCGCGGAGGCTGACCGTGTTTGCTCAAATTTGAGGGAACTTGGTGCCGCTCTTTTATCTGAATAAGCCTTGTAATAAGTCCGCCCTACGCGGGTAACATCCCTCAACATCATGTTTCGCAAAGTTCGCTCCCGTTTATTCCTTCTTTTACCCGCCTTGTTCCTCGTCGCTTGTGCGAACAAGGCGCCTGAAAATGAGGGTGTCGGCCCCTCCAGCGGATTGCGCGAGGCCCGGTTGACGTCCCTCGGCTACACTGCTTTGCCTTTGAAAAAGATTAGCAGGGACTCCCGCTACTCGGGTAAATTTCTGGTGAATGGGAGTCCGGTCGACCTGTTGATTGATTCCGGAGCGAATTCCACCGACCTGGACTCTCACCTGGCGCCCAAGCTGGGGCTGCGGATTGATAATAGTGCCAAAGTGGTCTCGCGGGGAGCGCTTGGTCGGCCAGTGACTTCCCGGGTTGGCTTGGGAGTGCTGTCGGCGGGTCCGGTTTCGGCTCTGCCTTTTCCTTTCATGCTCGCCAACGAGACCCTCGGGAATACTGCGACCTCCCGCTACGATGGCCAGATCGGACTCGATGCCCTTGAGGCTCTCGGAGCGTTGATTGACCTGCGCACCGGCAAGATGTGGGTTCCCAGCAAGAACGCCCAGAATGCTCGAGCTCAAAGTATCCGTCCCTTGGGAGAGATGACGGGCTTGGGTTTCAATACCCTCCACATGCGCCCTGCGAAGAATCTTCCGCACCTCATCATGGAGTCGTATTGGAATGGTCGCCTGGTCACCTGGATCGTGGATACGGGGGCGGAGGTCTCCGTGTTGTCGGCGGAAAGCGCCCGCGAATTGGGACTTGAGACCCGCGCCAGTTCTTCCCGCATCATTGATGCCTCGGGCGACAATGCGGCTGCCCGGGCGGCGACTTTTGAGAACGTGGTATTCGATCGCCTGGTAGTCACCGAGTTTCAGGTTGCGGTGATTGAGCTGCCCGTGGTGCGCAAAAACTTCAAGGACCGCAATGGACGGGTTGTCGACGGCATCATCGGGATGGACTTTCTCGAAAATACTGGTGCCTTGTTCGACGCAGGTTCTCGCCTTCTCTACGTGGGTGACCCCGCAACCAAAGGCGTTTCCGCGCCTGTGCCGACCTTGGCGAAAGAGTCCCGGCGGGAGGCTGCCCTGGGCTTGAATTGGTAAGTGGGGGACAGGTTCCGACCGCGAAAGCTTCGATAGGAGAGCGCAGGCGCTATTGCTTCGCGGGCTTTTTCACGTGCCACGCGGTCAACCAATCGTGTTGGACTTGCTCGAAGCCATCCGCGAGGAGGCGCCTTTCCATGTCGGGGAAGTGGGCCGCTCCATAGAAGATTCCGATCTTCTGGGCACCCTTCTTCCTTTGTTCGGCTAGAACCGCGAAGCATTTGTCGTTGCGGTCGGAGATCACGAGATTTTTGCCCGTGAGGGCTGCCGTCGATTCGTCGCCCTGCTCCATGAGGGTCATGTATTGCAGCTTGAGCCCGGTAGAGTCGCCGGAAAGGATCGCCCGCATAACGAGTCCCATGTCCATGCCGCCGAAGGGTTTGCCGGAGATTTCGCTCCCTTTCACGCTGGTTTGCAGGGCAAAGGCGAGGACCTCGTCACTCTTTCCCTCGGTCAACTTTTGGTATTCCGCCATCGTGAGATCGGCGTGGACGAAGTTTTCTTTGGTGTAGTCAATGAGGTCGATTTGCTCGGCGAGCTGCATCGTGCTTGCGAAAGAGCCATAGAGACCCCGCAATCCTTCCGCCGGCCGCCCGTCTGCCGCTTCTTCTTTTTCGCGGGGCTTGCCGTTCAGCGTCTTGGCGGCATTTTCTCCTCCGATGAGTTCAAAGAGGAGGACGGGATACTTCGTGAACTCCTTGTTGAGGGCTTGGAAGTAATCTTCATCGGCAATGTGGATGGCTCCGATGAGGGTAATGGAGGTGTCGCCCTTGCGATAGGTCGTGATCGAGGTCTGTAGCTGGGCCTGCTTTTCATCCTCCACAACGCGGATAAAGTCGGTCGGTTCAGCCGCAATGAGCGCGAATTGGGTGAGCAGAAGGGACAGAAGCACTTTCATCAGGAAAGCAACTAAGCAGCGAATGCCCCCCTTGGCGAGACTGGGTCCCTTTTTTTGGCGAGATCCAGCCTTCGACGCTCTTGTTTGCCGGCGCAAATCGTTTAGAGTCCGCCCTCCATGAGCGAGCTTTTGCAGTACTGTCCCGACCTCTTTTCCTATCAGCGAAGGGAGTCCCGCGAGGTGATGGTCGGCGATGTGGGGATCGGGGGCGACAATCCCATCCGCATCCAGTCGATGATTACCAGCGACACCCGCGATGTGGAGGCTAGTGTGGGCCAAGTGTTGGGCTTGGCCGAGGCAGGCTGTGAGATTGTTCGCATCACCGCGCAAACCCGGAAGTATGCCGAGTTCCTCAAGCCCATTTCCGAGCAGGTGCGAGCTGCCGGAGTGACCGTGCCCCTGGTGGCGGACATTCACTTCAAGCCCGATGCCGCGATGGAAGCCGCCAAATGGGTCGAGAAGGTGAGGGTCAATCCGGGCAACTATGCCGATAAGAAAAAGTTCGAGGTGCGCGAATACACCGACGAGCAATATGCAGAGGAGCTGGAGCGCATCCGCGAGCAGTTCGTCCCTTTGGTGGAACTTTGCAAAGAAAAGGGGCGGGCGATGCGCATTGGAACCAACCACGGATCGCTCTCCGACCGCATCATGAACCGCTATGGTGACACCCCGCTCGGGATGGTGGAGAGTGCGCTGGAGTTTGCCCGCCTGGCCCGCGAGTTTGATTACCATAACTTTGTTTTTTCGATGAAGGCCTCCAACCCGAAGGTCATGATCGAGGCTTACCGGCTCCTGGTGGCACGTCTCTATGCCGAAGGCGCGGATTGGAACTACCCGCTGCACCTTGGAGTGACCGAGGCGGGGGATGGGGAAGATGGACGGATCAAGTCTGCCATCGGGATTGGCAGCCTCCTTGCCGATGGGGTTGGCGATACGATTCGGGTCAGCCTCACCGAAGATGCCGTCCACGAGATTCCGGTAGCCAAGGCTCTGGTGAAGTCCTCAGCCCAATCTGCACAACCAGTGGGGGGGGATTACCAAGGGCTGGAGCCCAGTTGGAACCCATTCAGCTACGAGCGCCGCCGGACAGGAGTGGTCACTTGTGGTGAGGTGGCGGTGGGAAGAACCGAGTTGATGAGGGTCTTTACCTCGCGGGAAAAATATGAGGCCGTGAAGCATAAGTTGGCGGGACTGGGTGACTTCCAGCCGGAGGTCGTCTACGAAGATGCGAATGTCTTGGAAATTGATCCTCGGAACGACGAGGAGATTTCGGCTGCCGATGCTCTGACGGAACGCAGGATCGTGACGGTTCGCGACGGGATTGAGATGGAGGTGATTCCTGCCTTTCGCCTCTTGGCTTCGCGATTGCAGAAGCAGCATCCGATTTTGCTTAAGGACGTGCTCTCGCCGTCGGCGGATTCGCAGAAGGACTTTCTCGACACCCTTTTGGTGGCCTCCAAGAATTTAGGTTCACTGATTTGCGATGGAATTGGCGATGCCATTTTGGTTCAGGGTGAGGTGGCTCCGGGTCAGTCGTTGCGATTGAGCTATAATATTTTGCAGGCGGCGGGCGCACGGATCTTCAAGACTGATTACGTGGCCTGTCCGAGCTGTGGCCGGACCCTCTTTGACCTCCAGGATACCACTCAGAATATTCGCGCGGCGACAGGCCATCTCAAGGGGGTGCGCATTGCCGTCATGGGCTGTATCGTCAACGGACCGGGAGAGATGGCGGATGCGGACTTTGGATATGTGGGGGGAGCACCCGGCAAGATCAACCTCTACGTGGGCAAGCAACCGGTGAAGTTTAATATCCCCGAAGCGGAGGCTGTGGATCGGTTGGTGGATTTGATTAAGGAGCACGACCGTTGGTTCGATGCTCCCGAGCGAGTGACGGAAGAAGTATGAAAGCTGTGACAACTGACAAGCCACGCACGAAGTCGAAGACCAAGTCGCGTGAGAAGCTTGCCCAACCCTGGAAGGTGGTGGTCTACGATGATCCGGTCAATCTGATGGAATATGTGACCCGGGTTTTTCAAAAGGTCTTTGGCTATTCGCGGGAAAAGGCGGAGATGCTGATGCGGCAGGTTCACGACGCCAAGCGTTCGGTGGTGTGGACTGGCAATCGGGAAAAGGCTGAGCTCTATGTGCAGCAATTGCACGGATTTCAGCTGCATGCGGGATTGGAAAAGGACGAATGATTATTGAGGCAACGGAAGAGGGTGGGCTGTGCTTTGGCCTGCAGGAGGAACGGGATTGGGAGATTTTCGAGCTTCTGGTGTCGGACGCGCAAGGACGTGGCGAGGGCTGGCTGGCGAAGCGCTTGGGCGTGATGCTCGATGACGAGGATTGGGACGAGTTCGTCGCCCCGGGGCTGACTTCGCAATTCGAGAGCGAAGTCGCGAGGGTTCGCGCCATTCTTCGAGATGCTTTTGAGAAATCCCAGCATCAGCAAAGAGAAGCCGAACAAGTCGCTGAGCCAAAAGAAAAAAGCCCCGCCGGAGAGGAGTCCGGGGAGCTTTCATTTGAGGATTTGGATGACTTGGAAGAGGAGTCTCCTGTGATCGGCGAGGTGCCGATTACCCGCGAGGATAGCGGGACCTGGTACAGTGTCTTGAATCAGGCTCGCCTGGCGCTGGAGGGAAAGTGGAAGTTGGCTGCGCTGGAGGATGAAGAGGGCTTGGACTCTTTGGAAAAAATTGAGCCCGAGCGTGTCTCTGCCTACCTGCGCAACCGGTTCTACACCCGAATCCAGGCCATGCTGTTAGAGTTCGTTTTGGATCTCTAAGGGCGGCTATTCGGTGCCTAGAAGGAATCCCAGGAAGTCTTTCAGTTCCTTTTCGTTGAGCTGATTGATGAGCGCACCGGGCATGGGTGAGACGGGTGATGGCTTCATCTCCTTGATGTCGGCGCGGGAAATACCCTGGGTCTCGGAGAAGTCAAAGGGGTTGGTGGCGACGACCAGAATCTCGTCCTTTTCGTCGAGTACTTTGCCCATCACGGTGGAGCCATCAGTCTTCAAGATGTATTGGAAGCCGTATTGGTCTGAGATTTCACGATTGGGATCCAAGATGGCAACGGCGAGCTCCCTGGGGTTGAAGCGTCCGGCGACATTCGACAGATCGGGGCCTGCCGCGCCACCCATTCGTCCGACCCGGTGACAGGCGGCGCAGAGGCTGGCTTGGAACATTTTCTCTCCGTTTTTGACATCCGCATCCGTCAGGTCTTTGGCGAGAGCCGCGACTTCGTCGATGGTCCAGGTGCGGCCGGGGCCCTTGGCTACTGGCAAGTCGGCGAAGGGGTCGCGCTTCACCTCGAGCCCCCAGCTCTCGATCAAGGCGCGTTCTTCTTCGGTGGCATTGGCGAGGGTGTCTTCGCGCATTCTCTTCAGACCCAGACTGGCGCTCTTCTGGGCCTTTCCATTTTCCTCGCGGGCATACCAGTCCATGAGCTGACGGCGTTGCCCGGGGGTCCAGGGCCCCTTGACCACCCGCAGGCAGTAGGCGAAGTGAATCTTCCGGGGAGAGCCCAGTTCGCGCATCACTTTGGCGGCGTTGGCGCCGTAGTTGCCCTGGCTCCGTTCGATGAGACGAGTCCAATCGGGAATCTCACTTTCGCTGCGGGGTTGCGCGAGCAAGAGGAGGGTGCGCTCGACGACTTTGGGAGCCTGGAGGTAGCACAGCATGCGGCAGAGCTCGTCTTCCACCTCGCGATCGGAATTGGGATAGTGAGCATCAATCTTGGCGAGGACATCGGCGCGCTCGCTCTCGGAGGGCTCACCGGTGCGGATGAAAACGAGGCCGAGGGCGCGCAGCCAAGAGAGCTTTTCCTGCTTGGAAAGTTCGTCCCAAGGCATGCCCAGGAGCTCCTGCATGGCGGTAGAGCGGTCTTCCTTGGTGCCGACGCGGGCAAGTCCCATTACGGCGGTGATGTTTTCGGCGCGGGAACCCTTTCCGACGAGTGCGCGTACTTTTTCCGCTCCACCCATTTCGGCCTCGATGCGGCGGGCGAAGCGGGACCAGCGGTCTTCTTTCTTTCCTTCAGGCTTTTCGAGAGAGCGCCAGGCGTCTTCGGTTTTCTCGCTGCCGTCATAGCGAATACGCCAGAGGTTGGAGCCTTGTCTGCGGCCGCCGGTGGCGAAATACATGTTGCCGTCCAGTCCGACTACACCATCGGTGAGGGGCAGGGCCTTGGCCGTGAGGAACTCTTCCCACTCGCCAGTGTAGCCATGGCCTTCGGGGGTGATGTGACTGGCGTAAATGGTAGCGAAGGTCCAATCGAAGCAGTAGATGGCGCGTTGGTATTTTGCCGGGAACTTGGCACCTTGTCCGCTGGTGGTGCCCACGGGGCTGCCGGGTCCAAAGTCAACGACTCCTGGCAAGCTATCCTCATAATAGACGGGCCACTTGCCGGTTCCGTTGCGCCAGCCGAATTCCGAGCCGGGCATGGCCCAGCAAAGGCGGGTCGGGCGATACCAGGGCATGCCCATGTCCCATTCCATATCGGCGTCGTAGACAAAGAGGTCGCCGTATTCATTGAAGGCGGCATCGAAAGGGTTGCGGTAGCCGGTGCTGTAGTATTCCCACTGCGAGCCATCGGGGCGAAAGCGCAGGACCTTGCCGCCGGGGGCCATCTTGTCGCTGGCGTGGCCACGCCCATCAGGATTGCGGGGAAGGAGTTGGTCTTCGTCCCAGACCTTGGGCACCTGGCTGCCATCGAGTTCTTGTTCCTGGGTGTAGTTCCCCGCGATGAAATAGAGCCATTCGCCATCGGGGGAGGGAACGAGTGAGTGCACACCGTGTTCGCCTCCACTCTGGAAGATGCGGATGGGCTGGATGTCTTCGAAGCTGCCATTGCCATCGAGGTCGCGGGCACGGTAGACACCCTTTTCGCCTCCTTCGACCGATTCTCCCACAACGACGTAGAGCGAATTCTGGAACCAAAGAAGCCCGTGCGCGCCTTTTAGCTCAATCTCAAGTGGAGCGACCGAGATGTTCTCTCCCGAGACCTTGATCTCGTAGATGTCGCCATATTGATCCCCAGCCGCGATTCGGGTGGTTTCGCCCTCGTTTGGCAGGGCGGCGAGGGAGACCCAGCTCCCCCAGTTTTCCGGCACCTCGAAGACGTGCTCCAGCAGGAATCCATCCTGCAGGGTCGCAACGTCAGCTGCAGAAGAGATTTCGGCTTTCACCGGATCTTGTTCAGCTCCAAGGAGCCCGGCAAGGAGGAGTGTAATACTCAAATTTCGCATCAGGGTTTTTACGCAGATCATCATGGCTTGTTGCAATAGGAATCGTTAATCTTTCTCGAGGACGGGTAGTCGCTGGACCTTTCCTTCGGGCATCTTAACGAGCGCGAGGGATTGGCGGGTGGTTACCAAGAGTTCATCGTTGCGAAAAATTTCGAATTCACACCAGAAACGAGCTCTTTTCCATTCCGACAACCACCCTCGGATAAGCAGAATATCTGCCAATTGTGCAGGTTTGCAATAGTCGACTTCGATTCTTACGACTACCGGGAAGATTCCGTCTTGGCCCATCGTCTTGAGATCGAAGCCCAACTGGGCGGCGAGCCGGGTGCGGCACTTCTCGACCATTCGCAGGTAGGCCAAATTGTGAACGACCCCACCGCAGTCAGTATCATAGAACATTACTTCCTCTTCAATCTCATGGAGATACGGTCTTTTCTTGCAGTCACGCGAGCTGGACATGGTGTTCCTATAGGTAAACTTGTGGGACATGGCCAATTCTCTCTCTCGGGAATTCCCACGCGGGTGATTCTTTCGTGAGTTGTCGCTGGGGCCGCGCGATGCTATGGATTGCGCTATGAAGGTGCTCCTCCCCCTTATTGCATCCGCGGGTTCCATCCTCGGATGCTACCTTCCCCCAGTGGAAGGGGTGCAACTGTTCCGGCGCGATGTCTTGCCCCTGGACTCCAATCGGCAGATCCTGTTGGCGAAGGATCTACTGGCGTTGGCGGCGCGGCCGGACGCGCTGGAAGATGCTTCCCAACGGAGAGCGACGGCTCAACTTCTTGCCCTCGCCAGCAACCTGGATCCGTCCTCGGCGACTCCCTCCAATCTGAACCGGACTTTTGCCGCAGGTGAAGAGGACGACATTGTGGCTTCATCCGACATGGGGAGCGCGCTCGACAATCTTTCGACGGTGCTGGTCTATCTGCTGGGAGATGATGCCACCCGGGAACAAAAGATCATCGCCGAGCTCATGCTCGATCCTTTGGCTGTAGTTGCTCCGGACCTGAATATCGTGAGCGCCCGCCAATCTGGCGGGGAAAGCCCACGTTGGCACCGGGCCATCGCACCGGTGGAGAAATTCGAGGAACAGCCCGAGGTGGACTTGCCTCCACCGGTAGAGCCGGAGATGGCCAATCCCGGCGAGGAGGCAACAGAAGAGGAGGCGGTAGGAGATGAGCTCCTGCAGGTCGCGGACTTTCAAGGGGAAATCATCGTCCCAGCCATTCTTGGTGAGCGCATTTCCAACGAGGAATACCTCATCCACGAGCGATTGCAGCCGCTTACCCTCGTTGCCCGCTTGCAAAAGGAGCAGGGCAAGGTCGACTTCCCGGTGGGGCGGGATTCCAAGACCCTGCCTCCTGTGCGGGCCTTGGTGAAAGAGAATCTCGAGCGCCGATATAGCCCCGAGACCATCAAACGCATCCAAGCGAACTTTCGACTTGGTAAAGTCGACTACCTCGATCGCAACGGACTGACGTTGGCCCTTCCCATGATCATTCTGGCGGAAGGATTCCTCAGCGAACGTCAACCGTTGGGCAATCTAGTCGTGCTTGGTGCGCTGGATAGCGAAGGGCAAATCAAGGCCCCCAAATCGCCTTGGCAGTTTCTCGATTTGCTGCTGTCGAATTCGTCCGAAAGCCCGAGACGGATTCTGATTTCCCATGAGCTGGGGCCACAGATGGAAGCTCTCCTCACTCGACAGCAGGAAGACTTTTTCTTCGACAACGACGTCTTCCAGGTAAAGACCCTCGACGATGTGTTTGAGCTGGCCTTCGAGGGGGCGGAATCGGAGGCTGCGCGAAGTGCCTTGGAGCAGTTCGCCGAAATTCGAAGAGTGGGAGCCAGCAAGACGACCTCGGTCTTCGTGGCGAATCCACATGTTCTAGCGAGACTGGGTGAGGCCAGACGGACGGATCCCAGAATGCTCTCAGCTTCATTGCTGGAGATGCGGGGCTCGAGCAACCAACCCCTCAATCATTCTACGGAAGTCCTCGCCTCCCTTCTCCAGTCCGCTCTTCTACCGATGTCCAAATTGCCCTATGCGAACTCGCGTCATCTCGAGGCTTCGAAACTGGAGCAAATTCATTCCGACTGTCGCGAAGCCCTCGATCCCATCGCCCGTAATGTGTCGCTGGGAGATCGTAAGCTTTACGACAAGGGGCTGGACCTGGCCAACCGCATTCGAACGTTGGCGCGGGCCAAGGAGCGCTACGACAAAGAGGAGTTTCCCTCCAATGAGTCGTTCCACGTCTCGTTGTTCTACAGCACCTTCCAAGCAATTCAGAAGGAATACTTCGATTTCGCGAGTGAGGTGGCGATCATTCTGAAGCAAGAACCGCCCGCTGATCCCGCCCTTTCTTCCAAAAAGTAGAAGCTGGCGAAGACCCCGAATTCCCTAGAGACCGAGGTCCTGGCGGAAGTAGGAGATGGTCTTTTCCAAGCCCTCGGCCAAGGGCACCTGGGGTTCCCAAGACAGTTCGCGTTTCGCAATCGTGATGTCGGGCTGGCGTTGCTTGGGGTCGTCCTGAGGGAGATCTTGGAAGACCAGTTTGGAAGAGCCGCCCACTTGCTTCAGGACTTCCTCCGCCAGTTCCAGCATTGTGAATTCCCCGGGGTTACCGATGTTCATTGGCAGGGCATAGTCGCTTTCCATCAGTCCCATAAAGCCGCGGATGAGGTCGTCGACGTAGCAAAAGGAGCGGGTTTGAGTGCCGTCGCCATAGATCGTGATGTCCTCTCCCTTGAGCGCTTGCACAATGAAGTTGGAGACCACGCGGCCATCCTCCGCGTTCATGCGGGGGCCGTAGGTATTGAAGATGCGGACAATGCGGATATCGACTCCGTTCTGCCGATGATAGTCCATAAAGAGAGTCTCCGCGCAGCGCTTCCCTTCATCGTAGCAGGAGCGAATGCCGATGGGATTGACATTGCCCCAATAGCTTTCTGGTTGTGGGTGTAGCTCGGGGTCGCCGTAGACTTCGGAGGTGGAGGCTTGAAACACACGCGCCTGGGTGCGTTTGGCAAGGCCCAGACAATTGATGGCTCCCATCACCGAGGTCTTGATGGTCTTGATGGCATTGTATTGGTAGTGGGGAGGACTCGCGGGACAGGCCAGATTGTAGATGCGATCGACCTCTGCCTTGAAGGGCTCAATGACATCGTGGCGCATGAGCTCGAAGTTGGGATTGCCCAGATGATGTGCCACATTGGCCTTTCGTCCGGTAAAGTAGTTATCGAGGCAAATGACATCATCTCCCTGTTCCAAAAGACGGTCGATCAGATGTGATCCCAAAAATCCAGCCCCACCGGTTACCAATACTCTCATTGGGGCGGCGCTATAAGGGATGGCCAAGGATTTGACCAGTCCTATCAAACCGGCCGCGCGGCGGGGCGATCCTGCGAGGAAGACTCTTCATCCTTTTTGCGAGTCACTGGGCCCTGAATCCTAAATCGTTGCCGCAAAGAGCCTTTCCTTTTTCGGGCTTCCTAAATCGTGCGCCTTCCTAGCGGCGAAAATTCTCCCTTTCCCTCCCCCAGCTGGCTTCAGCGCCTTCGTTAGAAGTTCTACCGCCCAATAAAAAACGGCCCTTGGATTACCAAGGGCCGCTTTCACCATACACACACATTATAGCCAGGAAAACTGAATCAGGCTTGGGAGAGCTCAATGGCTCCATCGCCAGCCTTGTCGGGGTGCTTGGAGCGGCGTTCAACCGCTTCCTTCATCCGCTCGGAGGCCTCGGCCGCTGCCTTTGCGCCATCGTTGGAGCCCTTTGTGACTGAGTCTTTGACGGCCTCAGGCACGAACTCGTTGGCGAAGGTGCTTGCGAAGCTCGTGCCATATGCCAGCCCATAGGCGACGTCATGCAAAATTTCGTTCAAAGCGCCTTTTACTTTGGGCGCTGCTTCCCGGGCCTTCTTGGCGGCCTCGTCCATAGCCGACCTCACCGCGTCGTCAACCCGGTCAAAGGGACGCTTGGATTCGGGGGCCTTGTCTTCTTGATTTGATTCTTCGTTCATCGGTTTTCGTTAAGTTAAGCGTTGCCGCTTTCTGACTTTGTTCACTGCATTAAACGTCGGCCGGCGGATTTTACTCACTATAATTGATGATAAGTTTTGTAATCGGTGCCCCAAGCTTTCCAAGCCTTTCAACCGCAATGAAAAAGCTTTCTCCAAAACGAAGAGAAATTTCGGAAGCTGCTATAACTCTCGAATTCGAATGTTGCGGAAGGAGATCCGACCTTTGTTTTTCTGAAGACCAATCAGGCCAGCGGGACGGGCGGGCTTGGCATGGTATTCCATCAACTTTTCTCCATCCAGGATGACGGTCACGACTCCATCGTGCACCTTCAGTTGATACTTTCTCCACTCGTTCTTTTCCCCTTTTCCTTCGATTCGATGATGTTTGACAATACTGCCGGTTGGGTAGGCGTTCGTGGGATCGGCAATATTGATTTCGTAGCAATCGATGGCCTCATCTTTCACCTTGGGTTCAGTGTTGAGGAAGATACCGCTATTGGTCCCGATGGCGGCCTTGAACTCCAGTTCCAGCTCATAGTTCTGGTATTTTTTCTCGGTAGTCAAGAGGCAGACCGGACCTTCGCTGGCGGTAATCACTCCGTCGACAACCTCCCAGTTGGCGTCTCCTTGCTTGGTCCAGCCATTGAGGGTTTTGCCATCGAAGAGTGAGATCCAACCTTCTCCGCAAAGGGAAGAAGCAAGTGCCATCGAGAGAAAAAATATCAATTTCATCACCGGCCAATTAGCCAGAAAAGAAAGTGACCGGCAAGCGCGCGGATTGAGGGTCCAGCTTCAAGGAGAGATAGCTTTCTCTCATTCACCTGAAGCTAGCGAGCCTCTTAGTAGTACAATCGTTTCTTAACTTCTACAGCTTCGAAGGGAGTTCTGTAGATAGGGGAAGTTGGAAAAAAGGAAGGTTGCTTGCACCAGCAACCTTCCTTGCAAAGTAGAAGTCGAAGACTAAAGACGACCTTCTTCGTAATCGTAGACGTCGAACCAATGGTAAACGACCTTGTCCTTGGGGATAAACTCGGCGATATAATCCTCGAGAAAGACCTGAAGATTTGTTGGCATTTCGCTGATTCGCTTGTAGCGAAGGTCATTGTTCCAGAGCACGATCTCTTCCTTGGAGTGCTGCTTGCCGTTTTCGGAAAGCCATTTTGCAACCGCCTCATCATCGGCACCCGTTGCAACGAATTCCTTGAAATCGCTGGAGGAAATTCCGACGAACTCGAGGAACATCTGGTCGAGGGGGCAATCGTAGTGATACTCGCCGGCGGTTCCGGCAATCTCCGCGCGACACTTGTCGAGGGTGCGGGCGGCCACCACGTAGCCGCCAATGGTTTCGCGAGGACTGCGAGGGAATCCGGTGTTCAGATCAGGAGCATTGATAGAAGACATAATGTGTTTTGAATTGGGGCCCTCATCGGGAGGGCCAAATACGCTCGACTCGGTCGTCGCACTGTCAAACGGAATCAAGGCTACCGGTCTCGACCGTTCCGGTCCTTTTCAATGATCTCGCGGATCATCTGTGGAGAAATGAGGGTGAAGCGGGTGGTGGTGGTTCCAGTGAGAGCCTCACTGCGAAGACTGGTGATAATTCCGGCCAAGAGACCGTTTGCGTCCACCACCGGAGCTCCGCTCATTCCCCCTCTGCCGACAAGGGTCGAATAGTAGCTTTTGAGCTGTAACGAGTTGTTCGACGTCCGGGCCTGGGTGACCACGCCTGCTGTGGCAAAGGGCCCGTTGCCCGTTCCCTGCGCTGGCTCGCGGGCAAAGACGAGCGCTCCGCTATTGGTTCCGCTCGCGCCTGCAAAGACGGGGTCGCCGACTTTCAGAGGGGTACTGCGAAGAGGGAAGGGGGTCTTTGGGGCGAAGTCGAATTTGACTAGCGCGAGGTCAGCCTTTTGGTCCTGCCAAACCACGCGCCCTTTATGATAGTCGGTTCGGAGATAGTCAGCCGTCCGGAAGGACCCCTTCTTTGGAAAGGGCTTGAGCAGGATTTCGTCACTCAGGACGAATTCTCCATCCTTCACCACGTGCAGGGCGGTGAGATAATAGCCGTCGGGCGAGACCGGAGCGGCTCGTCCTGCCGGGATGCGTCTCTTGGGGTTGGAGATCAAGCCAACCCGATCGCGGAAGAATTCCTCCACGCTCTTTCCCGCGATGGGGTGAGGAGGGGCGGTCGCCAGGCTTTCCTTCTGCAAACGCCTCGCCTCCGGATTGTCCGAACGCCTTTCCTCCAGAGACGAACCGCTGCACCCAACGACGATTGCGCAGCACAATGCGACGGAGAGTGAGTTCTTCATGATTGGTTAGAATGGCATGCGGGGGCCGCCTTTGCCGCCCTTGCCGCCGCCAAGCATTCCGCCGAGGCCTCCCAGGCCACCGCCATCTTCGCCGCCGAGGGCTTCCATTTGCTGCATCATCTGCTTCATCTTGGATTTGGAGCCCATCATCTTTTGCATCTGCCCGAACTGTTTGATCAGTTGGTTGACTTCGATGAGGGTGCGGCCGCTGCCTTTGGCGATGCGCTTGCGGCGGGTGCCTTTGATGATTTGCGGACGCCTTCTTTCTTTGGGAGTCATGGAGAGCACGATGGCTTCCATGTGCTTGATGCGCTTGTCGTCGAGCGCTCCGCTGGGGAGCTGCTTCTTGATTTTGCTAAAGCCGGGCATCATTCCGAGAATGCCTTCGAGGGGGCCGAGATTCTGAATCATCTTCATCTGACCAAGGAAATCCTCGAAGTCGAACTTGCCTTTCGCCATGCGCTTGGCGGCCTTCTCGGCTTGCTCGTGGTCGATCTTTTCGGAGATGTTTTCCACCATGCTGACCACGTCGCCCATGCCGAGGATGCGGTCGGCCATGCGCTCGGGATGGAACTCGGCGAGGTCTTCGATCTTTTCGCCTTCGCCAATGTATTTGATGGGCTTGCCGGTGACCTGACGCATGGAAAGGGCGGCGCCGCCTCGGGCGTCACCATCCAGCTTGGTGAGGATGATGCCAGTGATGCCCACCGCGTCGTCGAAGTGTTGCGCCACTGAGACGGCCTGTTGACCGGTGGCGGCATCAGCCACGAGGAGGGTCTCCTTGGGCTTGACGAACTTGTGCAGCTTCTTGAGTTCTTCGACGAGCTTGTCGTCGATTTCCTGGCGACCGGCGGTATCGAAGATGACGACCGACGCTTCGCGTGCGGCGTCGGACTTGAGGGCTTGCTTGGCGACCCGGACCAGATCGGTTTCGCCTTGATCGGGGGTGAAGACGGGGACGTCGCATTGCTTGCCGAGCATGGCCAACTGCTCGATGGCAGCGGGACGGTAGAGGTCACAGGCGACGAGGAGGGGCTTGCGGCCTTCCTTCTTCAGGCGGCGGGCGAGCTTGGCGGCGGTGGTGGTCTTACCGGCACCGTTGAGGCCGCAAAGGAGGATGTAGGCGGGGGCGTTGAGATTGAGGGGGGATTGGTCGCCGCCGAGGAGCTCGGCCAATTCGTCGTGGAAGATTTTGACGATTTGCTCGCCGGGCTTCACTGATTTGAGGACTTCTTCGCCCTGGGCCTTTTCGCGCACGGACTCGATGAACTTCTTGGCCACCGAGAACTCCACATCGGCCTCGAGAAGGGCCAGACGGATTTCACGCAGGGCGTCGTAGATGTTCTCTTCGGTGATTTTGCCCGTTCCGGTCAGGTTGCGGAAGGACTTGTCGAGAGCGTCGGAAAGGTTGGAAAACATGATTTCGAAGGGAAGGTGCGTCTTGGAAGCGCTTTTTTCAAGAGTGGAGATTGGGGAAGGCGATCCGAGGGCGAAAGTCGATCGCGATCGAACGAAGCGTTTTTTTCTGGGGGGACGCGAGTTCTTCTTTTATCCGAAAATCATTCCGGCCGGGTGCGGTTGGTCTGGAGTGATGATGAAACCAGTTCTTCTTGTCGTTTTTAGTATGTTTCTCGTTTCCTTCGGGAACGCGGCTTTGATTGCATTCTACGAGCGAGAGACGGAGAGCACGGTGGCGAAAGTTGCCGAACTCTCGGTTGCAGGGGAAAAGTGGGTCCCGCTGGCTTTTGATTTTTCAATGAAAAGGGAGATGATTCCCCAGGCTGAGAAGCCTCTTGGCGGGCTGGGTTGGACCATCGGTCTGAGTATTGTGCAAGGCGCACTGAAGGAGTGAGGGCTGCGGCTTGACCTATTTTCTCTTTGCGCAAGCTGAGCAGCGCGGGCACTCTGTCCGTGTTCACCCTTTTCGAAAATTGAAGAAAGCTGCTCCATGAAGGCCGCCATCGCGCGACTTGTCATTCTGTTGATCGTCTTTTGCATCGCTTTCGGAGCCGTTATGCTCTGGCGCAAGTGGAAGGACGAAAATGGGGTGCCCGGATTCCTCCGTTCGCAGGAGAATGCTATGCTCGAGACGGGCAAAGGCCAGTTTCGGCCGGAAAGTTATACCCTTCGCGAGTTGCCCGCGCTGGACATCGACGACGTCAAGCTCCTCGCCCATCTCAATTCGGAATACACCAAGCTGGTTGGCAGCGTGGTGCCTTCGGTGGTCAGTATCGATACCATTGGCGAGCGTCGGGAGCGCTTGAATTATCTTGGCCGCACCTATGAGCGCACTTGGGAAACCACGGGCATCGGGAGCGGAGTCATCGTCACGCCGGAAGGTCACGTCATCACAAACGAGCATGTGATCGAGGGGTCTCTGGGGATGAAGATCACGCTGCATGATGGACGTAGCTTCCCAGCCCGTCTCATTGGAAAGGACCCGACGCTGGACGTTGCCGTATTGCGCATTGAGGGCGACGGCCCGTTCGAGGCCTTGAGCTTTGGAGACTCGGATCCGGTCCAGCCGGGGGAGATGGTCTTTGCGGTGGGTAATCCCTTCGGCCTCGGTGAGACGGTGACGCAGGGCATTATCTCGGCGAAGGAGCGCTCCATCTCCGACCGTCAGCGCGACCTTTTTCAAACCGACTCCGCGATCAATCCGGGGAATTCCGGGGGGCCGTTGGTGAACTATCTTGGGGAGATTATCGGCATCAATGTGGCGATTTATTCTCCGGACAAAGAAAATCAGGGATTTGCCGGCGTGGGTTTTTCCATTCCTTCCAATGACGTGCGGGAAAGCTTTCGCCAGATTCTCGAACGTGGTCGACCCATTCGAGGGTTCCTTGGGCTCAATGGACGCGACTTGAGCTCGCGAGTGCGATATGAGCTGGGTTATCCCCGGGGAACGGGGGTGGCAATCGATGCGGTCGTGCCGGGTAGTCCTGCTGAAGCTGCCGGTCTGCGTGCGAATGATGTGATCCAGAGCTACAATGACCAGCCTTTGCGTAGCTTGACCCAGTTCATCACCATGATTCAGCGCACCAAGGTGGGGGAAGAGGTGGAGTTGAAAGTATGGCGCCGCCGCGAGGAACTGACCGTTCAAACCAAAATTGTCGACTACGATGACTGGCGTCGGGCAACGGCGGCGAAGGAGGCAACCCGTCCTTTGGCCAATGATCAGGAAGTGCTCCGGCGCGTTGGTTTGCGGGTGCGTGATCTGTCCGTGCTCGAGCGAATGCGTGGTGAGCAGGGGATTCTGGTCGCCGAGGTGCTGGAGGGCTCGGAGGCCGCGAAGGCGGGCGTCGAACCAGGCGACCTCATTATCGCGGTGAATGGTCGTCGGGTGATCGAGGCCGGTGACTTGCTCGCTCGCATCGCCGCGTCTGCAGCGGTCCAAGAGACCCAGCTCGTTCTCAAGCGTGGCTCGGAGGACCTGGACGTGACCATGCCCCAAGTGATCGAGCGCTAAGAGTTGGGACCAATCCGGAAGCGTTTCGGCGTGGCGCACATCTTGTCAGACCGCTGGTCGTCGCGAATGGTGAGAGCGCGAAAGGACGTCGCGGAAGGGTGTCTTAGGCTTGGTCCCTCGTCGGGGAATGTCTCGTTCCTGCCGAGCTCGGAACATCCAGTCTCCAGCCCACCAGTTCCGAATGGGCCGACGTCTATGGACATAAAAAAACCCGAGGCTTTTGGCCTCGGGTGAAAGGGGGATGGGCGGCTCTCCTACGGTTGTGGCAGCAGGATCGTCTTGGCGAAGTAGTGGCTGTTCTTTTCGAGCAGCTTCAACTTGGCGGCCTCGGGGAGGGTGCCGTTGCGCAGAGTTTCCAGAGCGGAATCGTTGATGACGGTGAGTGAAAGGTCAGCGGCAACGATTCGGCCATTGGAGTAGTCGGCGTTGCTGTTGTTGTCGGCCTTGATGCCATTCCCGCTGAGGCGGAAGTCTTCCACGGACTCGCCACCACCGGAATTCACAACGAGAATGCGCTCGGTACGAGTCACGTTGTTCTCGGTGTATTCAATGACGAAGGAGAGGCTGAACTCGTAAATGTTCTCACAGACGAAGTTCTCGGGGTCGGATTCGCTGGACTCGAAGTTGCGGTATGCGGACTCGAGGTCGGTTTCTCCGAGAAGCGTCTCGAAGGTTTCGTCCGGATTGATGAGCTGGCGATAGAGGATGAAGCTGGCGTATTCTTCATCGTCTGTTCCGGCAACCGGGTCGCGGAAGAGGAGGCGGTAGGCGACGGTGGAAACATCGCCTCCCTTGTCGACCGAGGAATTCAGGTCGCCATCATAACGGTCGGTGGCGGCGGTGAAAAAGACAGCTCGGGACGCGTTGGGGCTGGGGTTGCCGCTGGGACCGGGAGGGTTGCTCTCGGTGGAGATCCAGAGCCATTCGAAGTCATTGCCGGAGCGGACGACGAGGGATTCCAAGTCACGGGCCATTTGATCAAAAGCTGCCTTCGCTTCGCGGGAAGCTTTCACCCGGTTGCGGCTGATTGAATAACCGTCCAGCGCGGTGGCTGTGATGGTGACCAGCATCGAAACGATGATGGCGGTGATGCCAAGCGCCACGAGGAGCTCCACCAGAGTGAAACCTTTCTTGCGGGCTGATGTTGCGAGAGTTGAGTTCGTTTTCATGGTTTTCGAGGACGGTAGGATTTAGCGGCGAACGGCCATGGCACGTGAGAAGAGAGGCTCTCCCAAGGTGCCTTCGAAGTCGTTGCCACCGCTTGCCAAGGGGCCACTGACGTAGTTGTAGCTATTGGCGGGAAGTAGGTAGAAGTCAGCTTGAAAGGCGATGACGGCGTCGTCGAAGCTGCTTGCGCTGGAGGCACCGCTTCCGCTGGTGCTTACGAGACCGCTGCCAGCATCCGAGGCGGTGAGGCCACCGTTGCTGTCGCGTACGAGCTGCCGCATGCGCACGACGAAGGCACGGCCTTCAACGGCTTCCATCAAGTTTTCCAAATCAGTGCTGCTGCTGCCGAGCCGGCGAACTGCAGACTGGACGAGATAGTCTTTCCCGGGGGAGCCATTGTCCTGGGTGTAAGGTTCCAGCTTGCCGTCGGTGATCTGGCCGGTATCGCCCCGATAGTTGAAGAGCAAGACCGCGCTATCGAGTGAGCTTGAGGATGAAATCCATTCGAAGGCTTTATCGAAGGCGGTGTCGTATTGACCGGCCTCATCTTCGCGCAGGGTGCTGAGCTCTTTTTCCAAAGCGGAAGCGAGACGGTCGGCGTCCTGAACGCTAATCGCGCGGCTGATGCTACTGGTGGCGGGTCCGAAGACAGCAAGGAAAGTCGTGAGAAGAACCGCTACCACCGCGATGGCAAGGAGGGTCTCCATCAGTGTGAAACCCTGGCGTGAGTGTTTGTTCATAGTCAGATTGGGAAATTGTGGTTCGAATTAGTTCATGATGAAGTCCAAGTCGCGGATAGCAGAAGTCCTGCCATTTCTCCAGACGACGAAGCCACCCACATCTTTACCGACCAATTGAGGCACGTCCGCGCCAGGTCCGGTGACACCACGGCAGAGAACGAAGGCCGCACCCGGGTCGCTCTCGCCCTCCGCAGTGCAGAGTCCTTCGGCGTTGAATTCGTAGTAATAGTAATTGGGATTGCGGGTCGACTTGTTGTCTCCGGGGAACTTGATGGCCTCATCCTTGGAGCCGTAGCTGCCCAGACCGGAAATCCGGGAAGAGGCTTCTTCGCTAAACTTGGGGTGGAAGTAGACACCGCTGGGAAGAAAGGTTCCCCGGGAATCAACACGCCACCTGCGCCCAGTTTCCTCGCCTGCGTCATTCCGTTCGATTTCCTCATAGGCCACGACCATGAAGCGGAGGTTGCGGTCCTCTTCGTTTGGTTCGGCGTGGATGCAAAGGCGGGCCCGGGTGCCGCGGCCAATCGCGAGATTTCGAGCCTCGTCCATCAGGGCTTGGGTCTGGGAAAGTCCGGAGACTGTGGCTTGTCCTTTGTCGATATTCTGTATTCCGACAGCTGCCACTGACAGCATGACGGCCATGATGCCAATGACCACGAGAAGCTCGATGAGGGTGAAGCCGCGAGATTGCGGAGTAGAATAGGGATTATTTCTCATCATTAGAAAAGAGGTTGTGCAAAAGAACTTAGAGCGTGGCCAGCGAAAAGCAAGAAATTGTATTCACATTGTATTTTCGAGGCCGCTTTTTTTTGGGAAAGGAGAATTATTTCTCAAATTGTCCCAATCGAGGCCCAGTCATCCACTGCCAGGCGGACTCGACCATATCCTTCGCATCGGTATGGGAAGCTTCCCAGTCGAGGACCTCTTTGGCCAGGGATGGGTCGGCTACCAGGCGAGCGGGATCTCCCGCCCGTCGATCACCATATTCGACTGGTACTTCCTTGCCGGTGACTTCGCGGGCGGCGTCCAAGATCTCGCGCACGGAGACCCCTAGCCCCGTTCCCAGATTGCAGCGGATGGACTCGCCACCTCCCTTGAGATGGTCCAGAGCCTTGGCGTGAGCATCGGCGAGGTCCATCACATGGATGTAGTCCCGGATGCAGGTGCCGTCGGGGGTGTCGTAATCGGTGCCGAAAACGGTCATCTTCTCGATTTTACCCTGAATCGCGAGAAGAACGTTGGGAATGAGATGGGTTTCAGGCTCATGGGCTTCACCAATCAATCCGTCGCCCCAGGACCCGGAGGCGTTGAAGTAGCGCAGGCAGGCGCTTTTCAGCCCCCATGCGGTGTCGCAATCCGCCAGAATCTGCTCCAGCATCAACTTGCTCCAACCGTAGGGATTGACGGGTTGCAAGGGATGGCTCTCCACAATCGGGACCTCAACCGGCTCGCCATAGACAGCGGCAGTGGAGGAAAGGACGAAGCCCTTCACCCCGTGGTCCCGCATGGCTTCGAGCAAAATCACCGGGTCAGCGGTGTTGTTCTGGTAATACTTCAAGGGGTCCTTCACGGACTCGCCCACGTTGATGAAGGCGGCAAAGTGAATGACGACGTCAATGTCGTTTTCGCTGAAAATTTTATCCAGTAGAGGTCGGTCGGAGAGACTTCCTTCGATGAAGCGGACGCTGTCGTCCACCAAGGCGTCCCGGTGGCCATACACCAGGTTGTCCAAGACCAGGACGTCGCGGTCCTGTGAAGCGAGAAGTCGGACCGTGTGAGAACCGATGTAGCCTGCCCCGCCAACGACGAGGGTAGTAGATTTGCTCATATTTTGAGGACACAAGCGAATGGGATTGTGGACGGGATGTCAAATACTCCTTAGGCTTCGTCCTTTGTTTGAATACAGGGATAACGTCGTGCGTCGTATGATGTGATGAAAAAATTATTCTCCCTAGGGGCAGCGGCGTTTGCCCTACTGCTATCGTCCTGTGCGGACCACTACTCCTACGCTGGTGGATATTCGACTTCGCGGGTGTCCGTGCACTCGGGCTACCATTATCCGGTGGGATACCGGAGCTATGGATATTATCCTACGCGGACGGCCTACATCCATGCTCCCCGCCAGGTGCGCTATCAGGCTCCCAATTATCGGGATCACCGCGACCACCGGAATTCCCATCAGCATCACCGATCCTCCGATCGCAGGCACAATGTCTCGCACTCTCCCAACAATTATCGCCAGAACGACCACCGGCAACGCGCTCCCCAGCGTGACCAGCGACCCGCTCAGCGGCAACCGAGACAAGAACGCCCCTCTAATCGGAGCCAGCCTCAGGCAGGGATGACCATGGCTTCCTATCGCAAAGCCGATTATGGCGGGCGGAGTTCTGCGCCTTCGCGGGATTCCGGGAAACGTGGAACCCGGGGCCGCTAGGGACGGTGGCAAGGCGAGCTGTCCCGTTAGGCGGCGCTATTTTCCTCCCGCTCCGCCCGCTCGCGCTTGAGTTGGGCGAGGGTTACGGGCTTGCGGAAATACTTGCGCATGGCCATTCCGCCGGCGAGGGCTCCTCCCAGGTGACAGCCGTGTCCGATCTGGAACAGACTTGCCCCCCCCAGGCTAATGATGAGCTCACCCAATTGGGAAAAGACCGGTATGCGTAAGGTCGGGATCATCAAAAGTAAGAGCGCGGTGGAGAGCACGACACCGTTCCGTAAATTGTGGGCACGGATCGGGAGGGGGAACATTCTGGACTCGGGCGAAATGGTCGTCAGGGCCACAAAGAGCCCCATCCCGGCACCCGATGCGCCCACCAGCGGAGTGTCTCCCTGAGCGAGAAGGTGGAAGACTCCTCCCAGCAGGGTGGACCAGGCGGCGGTACGCCACACTTCCTTTTCACCAAAGATATCATGGATGCGGCCGCCAAAATAATAGAGGAAGAAGGCGTTGGTCAGGCAATGGGAGAGATTGCCGTGCAAGAGTGGGTGGGTGAGCAGTTGCCACCAGTGGCCTTGGTCGAAAAGGCCTCCCCATGAAAGTCCGAGGAGGGAAAACCAAGGCACGAGGGGACCCTCGCCCATTATGGCACCTGTGAATTGAAAGGGCAGGAAGAGAAGTAGCAGGGTCGCGGGAGCAAGGGTATGGAAGTTCCATCCCGGACGCGGAAATCGAAATCGTTTCGGCCGAAACTGCATTAAGAGAGACCCCATATTAGCAGTTACCGATCCTCAGGAAAGGAATTTGCTTAGAATTCTCAAGCTCTGTGGTCGCAGGAGGGTGTTTTGCTTCCCGCGAAAAGGATGGCGGGGTGGCTTGTGCAGGGCGCGAGACGACACATTTGCGGACTGCTAACAAGTGTTTGATAGTCAAAAGAGAAGGCGCTCTTCCGGTGGGCCGTGACTTGGATGGGTCCCCATCGCTGGTAATGCGTTTCGGTCCTTTTTCTCCCTCGCGGCGACTTCTGCTAGGTGCCGCATAGATATCTGAAAAAGCAAACGGAATGACTCATATAATAGGGTGAAGGCATAGTCGTAAAGAATCAGTGGAATGTCTTGTTTATGGTCTGGCTGGGATTTTCGCGCGTCCTCAAGGCCGAAGAACCAACGGTTTTCTCGCCTTTCTGGCCATCGAACGTCCCGTGGCTTCCTTTTCAAGCAACACAAGGAAGCCGGCATTCAAGCACAAGACACCATGAATTATAAACATATACTACGAACGACGGCAGTGATTGCCGTTGCGACGACGGCTGCCCAAGCCGCCGAGTACGTCAAGGGATACAACAGGGGCTCCGGCAGCCAACTGCTCTTGGCGAATGGAGGAGCGGGGGCCACGACCTTTGTGGACGAAGCCGCCATCGGCGACGGCGATATGAACGCCGATGCCGGGAATCCCACCTGGGGATGGGAAATCAATGGCGGCTGGCAACTCGATGACCGCATCGAGTTTACCGGAATCGCCCTGCCCATCTGGGCAAACCAGCCGGATACCGACGCCACCAACAATACCCAGAATGCGACCCATCGCATTCGGTTCTACAGCTGTGGCGAGAATGATACCTTCGATGGAGCAGACAACGAGACCCTTCTGGGCACGGTGGATGTCAGCTTCACCTCGGCGGACGCCGGCGTGGACGAATACTATGTGAACTTCGATGCTCCATTGGTTTGGGAAGCGGCGGACTCATTCCGATTCTACTTTTACATTCAGGCCATCGAAGAGCCCGATACCCCGAGAGCATTGCGTATCAAGACCGGGGCGGCCAATGCTGCGGCGTTGATCCGCAATCGGGTAGACGGCAGCACCATGACGGTGGGAGGGTCGACGACAACCCGTTTGACGGTGGCTGGCTCGGTGAACCGAACCGTGTGGCACGGGGACGGTGGCACGGACGGGATCGCTGACTGGGATTCGGTCTCGAGCAACTGGAACGCGGGCTCGGCATCGTTCACTGACGGAGAAGCAGTCCTCTTTGACGAGGTCTTTGATGGTGATAGCAGCAGGGTGAATCTGGTCGGGGATTTGAGCCCGGCTGTGGTGAGTGTGGCCAACACTTCGGGAGGTTTGGTTCCAACGTATGAGTTCGTTGGAAGCGGTCGGCTTACCGGAGCAGGCGGCTTGGCTCGGTCTGGTGATGGTACTTTGACCATTAGCAACACGGGGATCAATGATTACACCGGGGGAACCGGGATCGGCGAGGGAACTATCAAATTGGGTATTACCGATGGACTCTCCACCGCCTCCTCACTGACCATTGGCGGTAGCACAGGCATTGCGAGCTTTGCGCTCAATGGCTTCGACCAGGCAGTTGCTGGTTTGAATAGTAGCGGCTCAAATCTAGCCGAGGTGGTCAACGGCTCCGCAACGCCCGCGACCCTGACGGTGAGCAACGGCGGTGCCTTCTCCGGGAGGATTGGAGACCCCTCCCTGGATTCCACCGATGATTTCAATAATTTGAGCGTGGTAAAGACCGGAGCCGGAACCCTCAACATGGTGGGTTCCTTCAACAATTATAGTGGAACCACAACCGTGACGGGGGGAACCTATATGATTAGTGATGACTTGGGTTTGGGGGCTCCTCCGGCCGAAGCCACTGCAGATGCAATCGTTCTCGATGGCGGAACTCTGCGAGCGCACTTGGCCTCGGGAACGGGAGGCAGCTTCGCCATCAATGCCAACCGTCTCATCACCCTAGGCAATGGTGGAGGCACCATTCAGACCACGACTCCCAGTGGGGCATGGTCGGTGACCTACAATGGGGTGATCTCCGGCCCGGGGTCGTTGACGAAGACTTCGGCGCAGACGCTGGTTTTGGGTGGAGCCAACACCTACACCGGTCCAACGACTGTTTCAGCCGGCTTTCTCCGGGTGAATGGGAGTCTGGTGTCTGAGGTCACGGTGCAAAGCTCGGGCTATTTTAGTGCCGGTTTGGGCAGCGTCGGCGGCGCAAGCATCGGCGGGCTGACTTTGGAGAGCAATGGTCGCTTGCAATACTACTTCGATAGTTTGGATCTGACGGGTGCCATCACCACCGTCACCGGCTCGGTCACCATTGGTTCGGGAGCTCTCCTGCTGACCGTTGATGCGGCCAGTACCGCCGTGGAGCGTCCTTTGGGAGAAAAGCTGACAATCATCGATTACTCCGGTGGTTCGCTGACTGGAACCTTCGAAGGTTTGCCCGAGGGTGGCACCTTGGACGTCGGGCCCAACACCTTTGCCATCTCTTACAATGATGATAGCAAGGTGACCCTGACTACGGTCATCTCCAACCCCTACGAGGCTTGGGCGACCGCCAACATCACCGGGGGAGCAGCTGCTGGCTTCGAGGACGACGCTGATAGCGATGGCTTGGAAAATGGGTTGGAATTCATTCTCGGCGGAGACCCTATGGTCGCGGATCCCGCGGTCTTGCCGACCTTCGTTCTGGATGAAGCCAATCTAACAATCGCCTACAACCGGGTGGCGGAGTCTATCGGCTCCACGACCCAGTTCGTGGAGTGGTCGGTTGACTTGGAAGAATGGACTTCGATTGAAGTTACTGGCACGGAGACTTCAGTAAGCATCGCGATCCCAGCGAGCAACGCAGTGAATGGCAAGTTGTTCGGACGGATTCGCGCGACGAATCCTTAATCCGCGCGAGTCTAACATCCCGCCCCGGCTCCCTTCGGCATCCTTCGCCGGATTGGTAGTCGGGTGCGGGATTTTTTTTTGATCTCGGAAGCTAATTTTACAGCGATAGCGAGAATAGAATTCGCAGGTCGCCTCCCCAGGGGGTGGAATATTCCAGAATTGAAGGCGGAGGCATTGTTGATCGGAAAGCTGGAAGCCCTGAAAATGAGGGGGCAATCCCTTGAATTTGTTTCACCTTGCGCCTTTGTCAGGAAAGCTGACGGGTTCTTTCTTTCTTCCGTCATAATTTGTTTGCATCCCTTCATCAGTTCCAATTACGATGTGCCCCACACCATGAAACATTTCGCACTCATCGTCACCTCGCTGGTCGCTGCATTCGTCTTCACTTCTTGCTGCGGCAGCCCATTTAGCCTTTGCGGCAAGAACGTCGAGCTCAAGAACTGCAACGATTGCGGCAAGAAGCAAACTTTCCCTCATCAGGGATGTGAAGGTCAGCGCTACGTTGAAAAGCAAGTCACCGAATACGTTGAGGAGCAAATCGTCGTCGAAGGAAAAAGCGCCAAAGGCGGTAAGGGTGGCATGACTACCGAAACCATCACCGTGCGTCGCCCAGTCGTTAAGACTATCCGCGAAGAAGTTCCTTGCGGTGACTGTGGTTCCAAGTTCTGCGCTACTCCTGACTGCTGTGGCATCGTACCAATCTCTGTTCTTAGCCGTGCCACCGCTCAAGGTGGAACTGGTGAGCCTCACTTGGGAACCATCCCAACAATGAAGGTTCTCGTCGACGGTGCTACCAGCAACAGTCAGCTTTAAGGCCAGCTCTAAGAACTTTCCTTGTGAAATTTTCACCAAAGGCCGGGCCAGTAAGGTCCGGCTTTTTCTTATCATCTGTTCTCGCCTTCTTCCTCTTGGAGTCTTGCCAAACGCAAGCGTCCAAAGAGTCTGAGCCTCAGGAAAAAGTGGCATCCCTCAACGACGGGCCCACGCGTTCGTTCTTGGGACTGACCAAAAAGGAGGCCATGAGTAAAGCCCGAGAGCTCAAGCTCAAGCCCCGCATTGTGCGCGAGGACATGGAGCGCTTCCGGATGACCAAGGACCTTCGTTCCGACCGAATCAACTTCGAGTTGGACAACGGGGAAGTGACCTCAGCGAAGATCTTCTAGTCCAATTGGGGCGCGAGCGTCCCGACTTTCATCGTTCCGAACTTTCGACGCCGGGCACCCGTAAGAATCACTGGGGCTCCGGACTACTCTGATTCAGGTTTCTGCGTGTTGAGGGGGACCACAGAGGGAAACTTGGGCGAAATCTGTTGCTGATCCTTGCTCAGGATTCGCGAGTGAATGTCGGTGGCGGCTGACAACTCGGTAAAAAAGCGAGGGTCGATGCAGGCTGCGGTAGCAAGCGGGTCGGACATCAGGCCGTTCTTGGCCACCACTGTTGCCATGAGCGAGTCCGTCACGCCGAGGCCAGTGCTCGGGTCGACGATGTGAGAGTAGCGCCGACCATCGATCTCGACGAACTGTTGAACATCTCCCGAGGTGGAGACCGCGCAATCTTCCAGCGTCATCACTTCGTTGAGTTCATTGTTGTAGTCCTTGAGCCCGACCGTCCATCCCTCCTTGTTGGGTGGGGCGAGTCCGCACCGCACATCGCCCCCGGCTACGACCAGCGCGTGTGGAAGGCCTCGTGCACGGAAGACTTCTAACATCGCATCCACAGCATAGCCTTTCGCCAACCCACCCAGATCCAGCCTCAGTCCATCAACGGTCTTGCGAATCCGGTTTTCCTTCAGGTCTGCTTCGACTTTTTCCCATCCAGCCATCGCTCGGGCTTCGTCCAATGTGGGGGTGCTGGGCAGTTGTCCGGCCTCCTTCGTGCGCCTCCACAGATGGGTCAGCGTTCCCAAGGTGGGGTCGTAGGCGCCATTGGTCAGGTCGGCGAGCTCCAGTCCGTAGGCCACCATGGTGAGGAAATCGTCGCTGGCCACGAACCATTCCTCTGCCGCAGTGCCGTTGAAGCGGGTTAGCTCGCTATCGGGGAGATAGTCCGAGGCGACTTGGTTGATAGTGGCCGCCCGGGTAAAGGCCTCGGTCATCGCGCTCTGGGCCTTTTCCGCAGTTTCCGCATAGACGGTGATGGAGAAGAGGGTACCCATCAGGGGACGCTCTGCTTGAAAGCGTTCCAGCACCACGACTCGTTCTTCTTCGATGAACTTTTCGGGATTCTTGCTCCGGTAATATTGGAAGGCGGCTCCGCCCGCGATGATGAGGAGAAGGAGAAACAGGAAGATTTTTGCTTTCTTCTTCTTTGGGCGTATAGGTGTCGGCATGAAAAGTTTTATCGCGTTCTGGTCCAGTCTAATCGCAATGTCCGGTCTCGTCCAAGCGGGAGAATTGGAAGTGGGTCAACCCATGCCCGAGATTAAGGTGAAAAACCAGAAGAACGAGCAAGTCGACCTCGCGGAAGCAGCGAAGACAGGTTGGGTTCTCGTCTATTTTTACCCCAAAGCCGACACCCCCGGTTGCACCAAGCAGGCCTGTTCCCTGCGCGATGCCTACGCCAAGTTGACCGACAAAGGGGTTAAAGTCTACGGAGTCTCCACTGACAGCGTGGCCGATCAGAAGGCTTTTGCGGAAAAATACACTCTTCCCTTTGACCTCTTGGCGGACAAATCCAAGAAGGTGGTCACCGCCTTCGGTGTTCCCGCCGGAATGGGGTTCGCCAAGCGGCAGGCTTATCTTTTTAAAGACGGCAAGTTGGTGTGGCGGGATTTGAAAGCCTCCACCGAGCAGCAAGCTGCTGATGTTTTGGCGGTTTTAGCCAAGGAGTAAAACACATCCGTCTTGCTAAACGCCAATGGCCCTTCTTCACTGGGGCGATGGAACACCATGTCTATTTCTGGCTGAACGAAGATAAGAAAAACCCCGAAGATCGCGCGGCTTTTGAGGGCGGTTTGAAGGCTCTTTTCGAGATCAAAGCAGTTGCCGGCGGCACTTGGGCGACCCCCGCTCCGACTGCGGTCCGTCCCGTGACGGAGAACACCTGGGACTATGCCTTGTCGGTGAAGTTCGACTCGTTGGCCGACCACGATGTCTATCAGGCTCATCCCGATCACGATGTCTTCGTGGATAGCTTCAAGTCCTGGTGGAGCCGCGTGCAGGTTATGGACTTACAGGAAGCCAACTAGCCCGCGTCCAGTTAGAGCAGCGCATCGCCGCTCAGCCCTTACCCTTCTCCGCCACCGCGAGGAGGGTCTGGAAGTGGGGGGGCTGCTCTTCCTTATCGACGATGGTCGTCGTGGGATTGCTGAATCCCGCACTCTCTAACAATTCTCCGAGATGAATCTCGGAGAACCCCAGGTGCAAGTCGTGATAGAGCTCCCGCGCTTGCTCGAAACTGTGCTGCAGCAGATCTAACACCACCAGCGTCCCGCCCGGCTTGAGGATGCGGTGCGCCTCCGTCAGGGCCTTGCCCGGATTCTGGGCATGATGCAGAGCCTGCGAAAGGAGCGCGAGGTCCACGCTGTTGTCCGCGATGGGAATTTCTTCAATTTCCCCCAGCCGGAATTCCAAGTTGGGCAGCTGGTGCTTCTTTGCCAGGTCCTGGCCGAACTCGACCATCTTCGGCGAGTTATCGATCGCGATCACTTGCGCCGCTCGTTGGGCAAAGAGCTGGGCCGCCGTTCCTTCGCCCGCCCCCAAGTCTGCCACTACCTCGTAGCGGTGGATTTTTAGGAGCGCTTCCGCCAAGGACTTCCATGATCGGCCCGGCACGTAGTGTTTGCCAAATTTTCCCGCCAATTGGTCGAAGTAGGCCCGCGTGGTGTCCTTTCGCTTGCGCAAAATGTGCTTCAAGGATTGCAGGTCGGACTTGTGCTCGGGGAGCTCCAGCGCGGCCTCGGTGGCGAGGGTCTCGAGCTTTTCCGGGAGGGTCGCCTGATAGATGTTGCTCTTGCCCGAGCGCGTGTCGGTGATCAGATCCGCCTTTTTCAGCTGGGCCAGCTGGGTCGAAATACGGGACTGCCCCATGGCGAGAATTTCCTGCAGTTCCGCGACCGAAAGAGCCTCGCGGGAGAGCAGGAGCAAGATGCGCAGGCGCGTGGGGTCGGCCAGGAGTTTGAGGGAGTTCAGGATTGACGACATGGGAAAAGCGGCTTAATCGTTGCATCAACGAATCACGATTCGTTGATACCAAAATCAAGAAGCTATGGCCAAGACCTTTATTTTTTCCTCCGAGTCCGTGACCGAGGGTCACCCCGACAAAGTTTGTGATACCGTCTCCGATGCGGTTCTTGACGCTTGCCTCGAGCAGGACAAGGACAGCCGCGTTGCGTGCGAAACCTTTGTGAAGGACAACGTTGTTGGTCTCGCGGGCGAAATCACTACCTCCGCCGAGTTCGACTACGGCGCAGTGGTGAAAAACACTATCAAGGAAATTGGCTACGACGAGGATTACGCCGAAGGCACTCCTTACTCCTATGACTGCAAGTTCGAGAAGGGCGCGCTCTTCATGAACCTGTTGGGCCGTCAGTCTCCCGACATCGCGCAGGGGGTTGATGCCGCTGCGGCGGAAAACAAGGACACCGACGAGCAGGGTGCCGGCGACCAGGGCATCATGTTCGGTTACGCCACCAACGACACCCCCGAGTTGATGCCCGCGGCCGTACTTTATTCGCACAAGCTCGGTTCGGCTCTGACCCAGCTTCGCAAAGACCGCGTTCACACCTGGTTGCGCCCCGACTCCAAGACTCAGGTCTCGGTTGAATACGTCGACGGCAAGCCTAACCGCATCACCGCCGTGGTGGTCTCCACCATGCACGCGGCCGAAATCACCACGCCCGAGATTCGTGAGCTCCTCAAGCGCGACCTCATCGACAAAGTTCTTCCCGGCGATCTTCTCACTGACGACACCGAGTTCCTCATCAACCCCACCGGCCTTTTCGTCATTGGCGGACCCGAAGGTGATGCTGGTCTCACCGGACGCAAAATCATCGTCGACACCTACGGTGGCATGGGACGTCACGGGGGCGGAGCTTTCTCAGGAAAAGACCCTTCCAAGGTCGACCGTTCCGCAGCCTACATGTGCCGCTGGGTCGCGAAAAACATCGTGGCCGCCGGACTTGCCACCGAGGTCGAGCTCCAGACCGCTTACGCCATTGGTTATCCGCACCCCGTCAGTCTCAACGTCAACACCTTCGGAACCAATACTGTTTCCGAAGAGGCCATCGAGAAAGCGGTGCAAGAGGTCTTCTCCTTCAAGCCCGCCGACATCATCTCCCAACTCGACCTCCTTCGCCCTATCTACGGCAAGTCCACCAACTACGGTCACTTCGGCCGCGAAGATGCGGGGCTTCCTTGGGAAGAGACGAACAAGGTGGCAGATCTCAAATCGGCAGTAGGAGCCTAAGGGCTTCGCTGGGAGAAAGACCCAAGACGGCGAGAGACAAGACACAAGAACCATGAGTCATCATCATTTTGAGGAACTCGAGGTTTGGAAACGTTCTTGCCGTCTCTCGGTCGAGGTCTTGCAGTTGGTTGAAGGGATGACGCTTTGGGCGCTGAGAGATCAAATTGCTCGTTCTTGCATCTCGGTTCCTTCGAACATAGCTGAAGGAGCAGAGCGCGAGACGGACAAAGAGTTCAGACGCTTTCTCAACATCGCAAAAGGCTCAGCCGGCGAACTCCGAACGCAACTTTTTATCGGAACCAAGGCCGGCTATTTCGACCCCGAAATCACCAAGAAACTAACAACCGAAGCCAAAGAGATCAGCAACATGATCCAAGGCCTCAGCAAAACCCTCAAAATTCCCGAATAGATACTCAGGTCTTGAGTCTTGTGTCTTGAAGTCTCGCGTCTTCTCCCCACAACACCTCCCGACCCCCTAACAATAACAGATCACAAAAAGAAAAATAATGAGCGAAGATTACAAAGTAAAAGACATCGGCCTTGCCGAGTTCGGTCGCAAGGAACTCGATATTGCCGAGCACGAGATGCCCGGCTTGATGCAGGTCGCGGCCAAGTATGGTGAAGAGAAGCCCCTCGACGGAGTTCGGGTCATGGGTTCCCTTCACATGACCATTCAGACTGCGGTTCTCATCGAGGCCCTCAAGAAAGTCGGTGCCGATGTGCGCTGGTGTTCTTGCAACATTTTCTCCACCCAGGACCACGCTGCGGCGGCCATCGCTGCCACTGGCACTCCTGTCTTTGCCTGGAAGGGCGAGACTTTGGAAGAATACTGGTGGTGCACTTGGCAGGCGCTTCAGTTCCCTGGCGGTTTGGGACCGCAGCTCATCGTCGATGACGGTGGCGACGCGACCCTTCTTTTGCACAAGGGTTACGAGATGGAAGACGGTTCCGACTGGGTGAACCAGCCCGCTTCTTCTCAGGAAGAGCAGGTCATCAAGGACCTCCTCAAGCAGATTGGCAAAGACCGCCCCGGCGTTTTCCATGAGTTCATGAAGGAGCTCAAGGGCGTTTCCGAAGAGACCACCACTGGTGTTCACCGTCTCTACAAGATGCACGAAGAGGGCAAGCTCCTCGTTCCGACCATCAACGTCAACGACTCTGTTACCAAGTCCAAGTTCGACAACCTCTACGGTTGCCGCGAGTCCCTCATCGACGGCATCAAGCGTGCCACTGACGTGATGATTTCCGGTAAAGTCGGTGTCGTCTGCGGATACGGTGATGTGGGTAAAGGTTGTGCCCAAGCTCTCCGTGCCCAGGGCGCGCAAGTGGTAGTCACTGAGGTGGATCCCATCTGTGCTCTTCAGGCGGCGATGGAAGGCTTCCGCGTCTTGACCATCGAGGACACTCTCGGCTGGGGCGACATCTACGTCACCACCACTGGCAACTTCGACATCATTCGTTTCGAGCACATGGAGAAGATGAAGGACCAGGCCATCGTTTGTAACATCGGCCACTTCGACAACGAGATCCAGATGGAGAAGCTCGACAACGCACCCGACGTCGTCCGCCTCAACATCAAGCCTCAGGTCGACAAATACACCTTCCCTGCTGGCAACAGCATCTACATGTTGGCTGAAGGCCGCCTCGTGAACCTGGGTTGCGCTACCGGCCACCCCAGCTTCGTGATGTCTAACAGCTTTACTAACCAGACCTTGGCTCAAATCGAGCTTTGGAAAACGCGCGAAACCCGCCCCATCGGCGTTGAGGTTCTTCCCAAGCACCTTGATGAAGAAGTAGCTCGTCTCCACCTCGAGAAGATTGGTTGCAAGTTGACCAAGCTTTCTCAGGAGCAGGCTGACTACATCGGGGTGAAGCCCGAAGGCCCCTTCAAAGGCGAAGCCTACCGCTACTAGGTCTCTAGTATTTCACCACACACACAATGAAGACGGCCTCTCCTCGGAGAGGCCGTTTTTATGTCAAGGAGCGTAGGCGTCTCGCCTGCGCTGGGTGGAGCGTGAGCCATGAAGTGCCAGTCGAATCGGCTGCGGACAATTTCTTGACTGGCTATAAGGAGGAACCTTCCCCACTTTGCCATCACTTTTTCAATGCCTGTCGTTGCCCAATCCACCTACCGGCCTCCCTTCTGGTTGCCGGGAGGACATCTCCAGACCATTGTGCCGGCCCTGTGCCGGAAGGCTCCGCTCATCACTCGGGAAAAGGAGCGCATCGAGCTCGCCGACGGCGATTTTCTGGACCTGCAATGGCATCGTCAGGGACGGGAGAAGCTGGTGATTCTTTGCCATGGATTGGAGGCCGATTGGCAAGCGAGCTACATTCAGGAAATGGCGGCGACCCTCGCGGCCGCAGGTTGGGATGTCTTGGCCTGGAGCTATCGCGGATGCAGTGGGGAGATGAACCGTTTGCCGCGCTTCTATCACAGCGGGGCCACGGGCGACTTGGGCGAAGTCATCGAGCACGCCTGTCGCAGCCACTCCGCCACCCGGATCGATCTGGTCGGCTTCAGCTTGGGAGGAAACATGATTCTCAAATACTTGGGCGAGCAGGGAGAAAAGCGTCCCTCCCGTCTGGGGCGGGCGGTGACCTATTCGGTTCCGTGTGACCTCGCTTGTTCATCCCGAGCGCTCGACACCGCTTTCAATCGCGAGGTCTACATGCGTCGCTTCATCAAAAGCCTGGCCGAAAAAGTCCGCGCCAAGCACGCCCTTTTTCCCGAACAAATGGATGATACCGGACTCGATCGCATTCGCACCTTCCGCGAGTTCGACGACCGCTACACCGCGCCTTTGCATGGCTTCCGAGATGCCGAAGACTACTGGGCGCAGAGCAGCTCCCGTCCCTTTCTTCCGCGGATTCGGATCCCGGCGCTCCTCATCACCGCCGACAACGATCCCTTCCTCGGGCCGAATTGCTATCCTCACCGTGAGGCCGAAAGCAGCGATCACTTCCACCTCGAGGTCACTCACGGAGGCGGCCATGTCGGCTTTGCCACTTCGAGGAGTCAGTCCCCGTGGATGGCCCGGCGGGCCTTGCAGTTCCTTTCCACTTCCTCAGACTCGCTCGCCTAGAGACCGGATAGGAAGATGCTTCCAACCAAGGCAACTGCTGGCGCGAAAAGTATCTGGATGAGCCAAAAGGAGAGCGCCTTCTTCATGATGGCTTTATTCAACAAAGTGTCAGCTCGGCCCGAGCTTCGAGCCACCTGCAGATGGGCGGCAAAGAGCCCGCAACCCAAGGTCAGAGGGAAGGGGAGAAAGGCCGCGCCAACGCCCAGCAGAAGAAGGACCTGCTCAAGAAAGGTTGTCCCTGAAAGCACCATCAATGTGGTCCCGGCGAAGGCTGCCGCGATGAGAGACAGCCCGGGAAGGAACCAGCAAAGGCCGAACAGGAAGTCGACGATGCGCTCACCTCCAACAATCTGCTCAGGGAAATGAGCGTGTGAAGTCCCAGGCATCTTAACAGGGGACAAGCTCCTTTTCATCGTCTCATATTCTCCCGTTCCCCACACCGTTCAATCCTCAGATTGATAAGAGACTCAATCTCGTTCAAACCATTGAAATCGTTCAACTGGGGACAGGCTCTCAGAATGAGATTCTTCAATTCTTCACACTTTCCAAGACCCTTTAGCGAAGTCATTCCTTTCGAGAAGGATACATTGAGATGCTGGAGATAGGGCAACTCGGTCGTTTGCTCCAAATTGAGATTGTCGGCCGAGTCGATTTCCAACTTCAGAAGCTGCCGGGGAGGCAACAAGGACCTCAACTTTGGACTGTAAGTCACTTTAAGTGATTCCAATTTGTCAAACTGGGTCAGGTCCAGCACTTCGCTATCGTGAGACATGAAGTTCAACTCCTTTAAGTTCGGGAGACCGGTTAGAAGATCCAAATCACAGTTTCCGTTTGTCTTGATAGTTAGACTCCTGACTTTTCGAAGTTCGGGATTATCGAGCAGGTATTCCAACTCCAGCAAACCAGCTCCATAGAGGGTGAGGGTATCGAGATAGGGGAGCTGACCGATTGACTTGAAAGACGTTCCGGTTCGAAAGTTCACGGTGAGTTTCTGTAAGTTTGGCAAGTCTCCGATGGGAAAGGCATTGCTCACCGTCAACTCCTGCAAGTGTCTGAATTGACCTTGAGCCATCAACTCTTCAACTAGCTCTGGCTTGACCCGGTTCGTCGTCAAGTCAAGACTACTAAGTCGCGGAAACACTCTGAGAAACTCCCCCTTCTGATAGAATTTTTCATTGATACGGAGACTGGTTAAATTGGGGCAATTGGCAAAAGCAATAGCAGGACGAACATACTTGTTTTCCGAGCTGTGAACTCCCATGTGAACCGCTTCCAATTTCGTCAGCTTGCTCAAGCAGTCAAAGATCTCTCTGGGAAACCATTCCTCAGTTCTTTCGTTGAATCCCAGGAAGCGTAAATTCTCCAAGTCGGCTAGAAAGGGGATCTCCTCTTCCTGCAAGAATGCGGTGAGGCTCAGGGTCTCAAGGCGAGGACAATTCTTCAAGGTGCTCAATCCCTGCAGTTCGCGGCAATAAATCTGAAGGTATTCCAATTGGGAAAGTCTTTCCAAACCTTCCAGATTCAAATCAGTTTGATAAGTATTCACCTGCAAAGCCTCCAAACTGTCAGGCAAGAGAGACCAGTCAAAATCGTTGGACACTGCATCGAGAACCATCGAGACCGGCTTTGTGCTTCGCAGGGATCCATCTTCCAAGTGGATGGAGTGAAGATGCACCGTCGCTCCCTGTTCTATCCAGTTTCGATATTGAGCAATGGCATCCTCGTCTTCGAAACGTGGATGCCAACGAAATCCGATTACCCGTGAGTGCTCCTCAAACCCACTGCGAAGACGGAGAACTTTCTCATCCGCAGTGAGCAACCAGTCCGAGTTGCCATCGTAGCGAACTAGCGTGTCGACTCCAAATTTCAATCCCCCACCCACTCGAACCCAAGCTCCTTTGTGCAGATAACAATCGTGCCTTTCAAATTCTTGATAGGAGGATCCTGCCGGGATCAGTCCTTCAAAACCAAAGTGGCAATCCAGCTTCGGGGCATGAATGGAAAGTCTCGTCCAATTCAAGGGATGAGAGACCAGCGGGGGAGGAAGATCTGGCTCCTGTCTTTTCTCCCAGGCAAGCAACCATTCCCGATCTTCTTCCGACAAACGGACCAATGGCAGACGAAAGATTTTTTCATCAGAGCTTCTCTTCAATTCGACCTCTGTTTCGTGAACCGCCACAACTTCGGCCTCCAACTCTTTCCCTTCGGTACTTTGAAAAGTTCGCGGTGCCGCATCCGCCCCTCCCAATATCGCCCAGAAGCAAAAGAACCCAAGGGAGGCGAAAGTCCATCTCTCAAGATACCTATCTAACATCCGCATCATCCTCGGGTCATTAAACACATATCTCCCCCTTCTAGCAAGACTGGGTGACGAGCTCTTTAAGGTAGCGCGTCTCATCGCTGAAGATGCCGTACGAAAAAGTCATCCCGATCTGTCGGCGACGACCTCCGACCGGGAAGGGTGGGGAGCAAAAGAGCAAGAGTTGCTGCGGCTCCCGAAGAACCATCAGAACCTCACCCGCAAGTTCGTGCGACTTCAAATGCAACCTTCCATGAGCGCTTTCACCGAGCAGTCGAGCCACCTTACGTTTTTCATAGAATGGAATTTCTTCAAAAAGGAACGTCCACGCACATCGAGTTTCGCAATCTCAGCAAGTTTCGCGCTCACCTCCAACAATCATCTCAGGGAAGATGGCGGGGGAGGCCTCAGACCTTGTCAGCCCTCCTCTCGATTCGGCGCAGTATTGGCTGGGAGCTTCTTCCTCTTGCTCATTCGCATTCCGAGTGTATTTGAGAGACCCATAGCGAGATGTCTGCCCCCCGAAACAACGCCATCCAGCAAATTCTTTCCAAGCGCTTTCGCATCCTGCTGACCGGCGATCCCGAGGGCGTCCCTCCTTGGCTCGCCGACGTCGCCGCCAGCGATCAGCCCGGCCTCTATCTCCCCGATGAAGCTCCCTGGATTGCCCACGGCGACATGGCCACCCTCGTCGGAGGTATCCGCGCCCTTCTCATGCAGGCTCTCCATCCCGGCAGTCTCACCGGGGTCATGCAGCACTCCCGGTATAAGGACGAGCCCCTTGGTCGCCTCTCCGGCACCATCCGCTGGCTCACCATGACCACCTTTGCCTCCACTGCCGCGGTTTCCGGCGAAGCGGATCGCGTCAACACCATGCACCAGCGCGTGAAGGGCACCTACCAAGATTCAGAGGGAAAGACCGTCCCCTACCGTGCCGCCGACCCCGACCTCCTTCGTTGGGTTCACATCGCCTTCATGGATTCCTTTCTCCGCTGCCACCAACTCTACTCCACCCGCGCCCTCCCGGGTGGGGCGGACGAATATATCCGCCTCTGGTCGCAGTCCGTCATCCCCCTGGGTCTCACCGAGGTCCCCATGTCCGAGGACGAACTCCTCGCCGAGATCGATCGCTACCGCCCCGAGCTCATCGTCAATGATGCCACCCGCGAGGTCATCAGCTTCATCAAAAATCCTCCCCTCCCGAAGACCTCACTGCCCGCCTACCACTTTCTCTTCAAAGCGGCCCTCGCTTCCCTCCCGCGCGAGTATCAAGACATGATCGGACTCGGTCATCCCTCGCTCCGCATCATCCAGCCCATCACCCGGAATCTCCTCACCCTCATCCGCCTAGCCATCGGCCCCGAGACCCCCATCGAAGAAGCCGCCATCGAACGCCTCCACCGCGCCGGAGTGATGAAGGATGGCAAGATCATCCGCCGGCCTTGCTGACCTCCATTTCATCCCTCTCATGCAGCTGGGAAAAGCACTTCGCTTCGGGAGGTTCCCTCGAGGCTTGAACAGTGCTATCACTCCAGCCGTTCCGCAAGGCCCCTCCCTCCATCGCCCCCCGTTCACCCTGATTTTCCCATGACCGCCCTCTCTCAAACTTTCTCGAAAGAACAAACTCCTACCAGGATCCACGGACTGATTCGCCTCGCCTGTCTCGGGGCCATCTTACTCGGCTTCGCGGGCCTGCTGCAGGGAGAAACCACGGGGCCGGAAAAAGGCGTGCTTCTCATTCATGGGGGAGGAAACGTGAACTATCAGGAGTTTGTGGCGCTGGCCAAAAAGGCTTCCGGCGATGAACAGCCGGTGATTCGGGTCATCACCACTCCTCAAGGGGAAAGAAGGAAGGCCGACTTCCAGAAAGGCATTCCCTATCGCACCGTGAGTGGCCTTAAGAAAATCTTCCGGCTGAAGGAGGTCACCGAGCTCTACACCTTGTCCCAAGAGGAAGCCAACACTCCCGCCTTCTATCAACAACTCGACAACGCCGATGCCGTTTACATCACTGGGGGGAATCAGTGTTTTCTAACAGATGCCTTCTTGGGGACCGAAACCCTTGCCGCTATGCAGAGGTTGCTGGATCGTGGGGGAGTGATTGCCGGCGCCTCGGCCGGGGCCCAAGTGCAGTCCTCATTCATGACCCGGGGCGACTACACCAGACGCCAAATCCTGGGCGACCAGAAGCATCAGGAGGGTTTAGCCTTTGTCAAAAACGCCGCCTTCGATGTCCACGTGGAGGAGCGGGGGAGGGAAGAGGATTTGTTGGAGTTGTTTCGCGCGAAAAAATCCCAACTGCAGGACAAGGACCTCGAACCTCTTGAATTGTTAGGAATCGGGATCGATCAAGGCACCGCCATCACCGTCACCCGGAACCAGTTTCGCGTCACCGGCAAGGGGCAGGTCTATCTCTTTGACCCCCAGAAGTGGGAGGACGACAAAGACTCCTGGACCTACCAAACCCTCCAGCCCGGCACCACCTATGACCTGAAGCTTCGCAAGGTTATTGAGGAGTGATGGGGAATAGGGGAAAGACACTCCCCATCGCATTCCAAAAGGTGTGGAGAGTGGGGGCGGAGGAAAATCTCCAGAAGTATGAACAGTTCACGGCCTTATTCTCCAAACGGATAATAAAACCATTCCCCAGCTCTCCTTATTATTCAAAAAGGCCGTTTTAGATAATAAGAGCCGATTTCTGGTCGCGTATTCTCTATGACGAGACCAAAACGCTCCCCAGAGCGAGTCCAAAACTCGACTCGGACACTTTGTCCTCCATAGGGAAGACTACCGTGCCTTCATCCCTAGCCTATACGATTAAGCTTTCGAGCGTGGTTTCCCGCGTAAAGCCAGCCTGCAGAGAACACAGCTGCTGCAAAGCCCAACGCAGCTTTGTGATATCTCTTGCTAAAATAGTCTGAAATTGGCTCTACAAGCGGCTTAAGGGGGCCCTCGAACTTCAACGAAGTGATATTGTGATTACCTATAGATACAATTGCAAAATATCCGGACGCCGCGATTACAGATAGTGAGATAAGAAAGGGGCGATGAAGGAAAATGTGCAGCCTGATTCTTAAAGGATTCATCCCTTTACTTTTAGCGTGTTCAAGTTTCGAGGCTATTCCAAAAGTGGACTGTCTTTTTACTAGGTGTTCTTAATATGGGCCGAACCCTTCTTAAATTCTTCGAAAAGATCGGAAAGCCCCATTTTGCGATAGAAAAGTGAATTTGAGAGGGAGGTAGCTCGGGACTTGTTCTCTTGGTATGTTCTGGCAGACTTTGTTCGTAAATAACTGTGTCTCTCAACGAAGCCGATACCCGAGCCAAACTCATCGACCCTGCTCTCAAAGAGCGAGGTTGGACGGAGGCTCATCTTCGGCGTGAGGAGTCAGCGGGTCGCATCGCTATTATCGAGGGGAAGCCGGTGCAGTCACGCCAAGGTCGCACCGATTACACGCTGCGTCTGCCTGGGGCGAAGGATGAGCAACCTGTCGCGGTGGCTATCGTGGAAGCTAAGGCTGAAGCCAAGTTGCCTGCTCATGGGTTGGAGCAGTCGAAAGGCTATTCTCGCTCGAAGGTTCTTCACGTGCCCTTTGTCTTTTCGACCAATGGTCATCTCTTCGTGGAGTTCGATCATTTTACCGGCAAAGAAACCGAGCCGCGGCCTCTTTCCGGATTCCCGACTCCGGGGGAGCTTTGGCAACGTTACGAGGCTGGAATGGGTTTCCAGCTCACCGACCCGGCGGCGCGGCCTCTTCTGACCCCTTATCATGGCAGCGGAGAGAGTCAGCGACGTTACTATCAGGACGCAGCGATTCGGGCAGTCTTCGAGCGGATGGCAAAGCCCAATGAATCGAATCGGGCTCTTCTTTCGTTAGCCACTGGATCAGGAAAAACCTTCCTTGCGGCCCACCTTTTACGCCGCTTGGCAGACGCCGGGGTGTTGCGGAAAGCCCTCTTCATTTGTGACCGCAAGGAATTGCGCGAACAAGGGGCAGGAACGATTCGTTCTGTTTTTGGAAGCAATGCTGCGGAGGTGAAGAGTGGACGACCTGAGAAGAATGCCCGCATCTTAATCGCCACCTATCAAACTCTTGGGGTTGATCACGATGATGACGACTCTTCTTTCCTAACCACCCACTATCCCAAAAACTACTTTTCTCACATCATTATCGACGAGTGCCATCGCTCGGCTTGGGGGAAATGGTCGGAGGTGTTAGACAGGAATCCCGACGCCTTCCAAATCGGGCTCACCGCCACTCCGCGCGAAATCAAACTTGCTAAGAAGACCAAGGACGTCGATGACGAGCAGGAGAAGAAAATCGCCGCCGATAACATCAAGCACTTCGGTGAGCCGGTCTATGAATACTCCCTCTCGCAAGCGATGGAGGATGGCTACCTAGCGGCCTGCGATATTCGCAAGCGCGATATCTTCCTGGAGCACATGCCGGATCCCGAGGAGCAAACCGGCCTGCGGCGGAGCCAGCTGCGCGGAAAGGTTCTCACCGATGCTCGCACAGGCGGCGTCATCAATGACGCTGACTTGCCGCGTGACTATCGGGCCCAATCCTTTGAGAAGTTTCTTCTTCTCCCCGAGCGCGTTCAGGAGTTGGCGGAGGATTTCTTTCGAGGCTTGCTCGCCAGTGGGGGACCGCTGCAAAAATCGGTTATTTTCTGCACCTCTGATGCTCACGCGGGAGCCATCGCGCGGGCTCTCAACAATTGCTACGCGGACTGGTGCAAAACGACGGGACAAGCTCGACGCGAGCCCTATGCCTTCAAGTGCACCAGTGCGTCTGGCGGCAATGACCAGCTCCCCGACTTCAAGGGCGCGGGCACGCATCACTTTATTGCAACTACGGTGGACCTCATTACTACCGGGGTCGATGTCCCGGCCATTCGCAATGTTGTTTTGCGCGCTATCTCCGTTCGCCCATCGCCTTCTATCAGATGGTGGGGCGGGGGACACGGATTGACCGGGCCTCGGGCAAGCTCATGTTCCATGTCTGGGATTACACCAATGCCACCCGGCTTTTTGGACAAGGGTTCATCTCTCCGCCGCCTTCCGGGGAAACGGGCGAGAGCGGCGGCGGTGGTGGCACAACCTATGTGGAAGCGCGCGGCATCTCGGTGGAGATTCGCGATGGGGGGCACTCCATCTTGACCGAGGTGGATGGGCAGGCCATGCCGGTCTCGCTGGCGGATTACAAGGCCCGCTTGGCGGCAGCGCTCTTGGCGGAAGCTCCTGATTTAGCCTCCTTTCTGGCGCAATGGATCGAACCCACGCGCCGCAGCGAACTTATCGAGCAGTTGCCGGAAGCAGGCTCGGCCCCCGAGCGGATTCGGATTGTGGAAAAGATGGACGACTTCGATCTCTTTGACGTGCTGGCGCACCTCGCCTACCAAAGCCCGGCTCTCACCCGTCAACATCGCGCCGAACTCTTCGCGGCGCGCGAGGCCGAGTGGCTCGCGGCTTTGGGTCAAAACACGGAAGCAGTCCTCCTCGCCATCGTGCATCAATTCGTGGCCAATGGCACCGAGGGTCTGGAGCTGAAAGATATTTTTGACGTCCCCGCCATCAAACAAGCCGGTGGAATTAACGCGCTGGGAGAACATCCCGGAGAGCTGGTTGCGGAAGCGAAACGGAGGTTGTTTGCAGCATGAAGTATCCCCGTGTGTCTTTAGATAGTATAGCGATTATTGAGATGGGTCATAGTCCACCAGGATCGAGTTACAACGATTTGGAAGTTGGGACCCCGTTGATAAATGGTCCCACGGAGTTTACACAAACCTCTCCTGTTGCAACACAGTGGACAACTTTGCCAACAAAGCTTTGTGAAAGTGGAGATATTCTCCTTTGCGTGCGGGGGAATACTCTTGGGAAGCAAAATATTGCTGACTCTGTTTACTGTATAGGTCGCGGTTTGGCAGCTATCCGAGCCCGTGTTGATATATCAGACCAGCGCTTTCTGATTCATACGACTCAGTATTTAGCACGAGACTTTTTAAACAATGGTGCAGGATCTACCTTTCCGAATTTGTCAGGAGAAAAACTTAGAAATTTTCAAATCCCCCTCCCACCTCTCGCCGAGCAAAAACGCATCGCCGCGGAACTCGATGAACAGCTTGCCTCTATTGAAATCGCCCGAGCTGCGGCTGAGCGACAAGTCGAAGCAGCTAAAGCACTGGAGCGCTCTCTTCTTGGGGCCGCCTTTCCTGATACTACACCTGTTCGCATTGGTTATCCGAGTGATTCGCTTCCGGAAGGTTGGCGATGGCAGCGACTTCTCGATGTCGCCCGGCTCGAATCTGGTCACACCCCCAGCCGCCGTCACCCCGAGTGGTGGGGTGGTGATATTCCATGGATTGCTCTACCTGATATTCGTAAGTTAGACGGGTTGGTCGCTCTTGATACTCGTGACCATCCGAACGAGCTAGGCATTGCAAATTCCTCTGCGCGAATTCTTCCAAAAAATACGGTTGTTCTTTCGCGCGATGTGGTGGTTGGCTTTGCCACTTTGCTTGGGCGAGACATGGCAACCAGTCAGCATTTTTTTAACTGGATTTGCGGTGACTCTCTATTGCCCAATTTTTTGCTTCATGCCTTTCGATGCTCGAAATCTTATTTGGAGTCCCAAGCATCGGGCGCGATTCATCAAACAATCTATGTGCCGGCTGCGAAGGACATGCACCTCGCTCTTCCCGACCTCGCTACCCAACAAGCCGTTGTCACTCAGCTCGACGACCAGCTAGCTGCTCAGCGGGAAACCCTGCAAGCAGCCCAAACCCAGCTCAAAGCCATCCAAGCCCTCCCTGCGGCGGTCCTCCGGGGCGTTTTTGGGTAAAAATCGAAAGAAATACACTTAATTCAGTTGATTAAGCCTAGTGTAAAAGGCTTAATTTCGGAAATTAAGCGTGGATATTCCTAAATCAGAGCTTTTTGCTGTTCTCCAAGAGTTCAATCCTTGGTGGTCAGAGCAGAGCAGTGGCGACTTACCCGACTGGGAGCGGACCGCGATGAAGCGGCTGCGGGCTTGGGCGATGAGCTCGTCCAAGCGGGCTCTCTTGCTCAGCGGAGCGCGCCAGACCGGGAAGACGACTCTCTTTCGGCAGCTGATTCGTCAGCTGGTGAGCGAGAAACAGGTGGAGCCGAGCAAGATTCTTTACGCCACTTTCGACCATCCCATCCTCAAGCTCGCAGGGCTGGAAAAGACCTTGGCGGCCTGGGCAGAGCTTTTTCCAACCAAGGCTGGGGACACGCAGTGGCTCTTTCTCGACGAAATTCAATATGTTGATGACTGGCAGGTCTGGGTGAAGCATCAGGTGGACTTCAAGAGCCACCTTCGCATCGCTTTGACGGGTTCAGCGAGCCCTCTGCGTGATGGGTCCACTGAATCGGGGGTAGGACGATGGGAGACGCTGCCGCTGCCGACGCTTTCTTTTGGCGAGTATTTGAGCCTTCGTCAGGTCGAGCTTGATCCTGTGCCGGTAGTGAGTTCTCTCATCGATTGCTTTGAGTGGTCGGCGGGCGACTTTGCACGCGCAACCCGACAGGGACAGGCCCTCGTGCCGCACTTCCATGAGTATCTTTTGCGAGGTGGTTTCCCTGAACCCGCGCTCACCGATGACCTGACGCGTTGTCAGCGGCTCTTGCGGGAGGATATTGTCGATAAGGTTCTCAAGCGAGATATGACTGCGCTCTACGGGGTGCGGCGGATTATTGAATTGGAGAAAATCTTTCTTTATCTCTGCTATCACGACGGAGGCATTCTAGATATCGCGGCGATCTCGCGCGAGTTGGATGGCATTACCCGGGAGTCGGTCTCCAAGTTTCTCGATCTGTTCGAGTCCACCCATTTGATTTACCGCTTGCGGCCCTATGGCTATGGCAAGGATATCTTGCGTGGAAAGACTAAGGTCTATCTGGCCGATGCGGCCTTGCCCGGGTCGGTTCTGTTACTCGGTCGTCGCTTGCTGAAGGAACCCAAGCGCTTGGGGGCCGCAGTCGAGACCGCATTCTTCAAGCATGTCTTCACTCGCTATTATGCCGACCAACCTACCTTCAGCTATTCGCGGGAAAAAACGAAAGAGCTGGAAGTCGATCTCGTAGCCGAAGTGGGAGCTCGCATCGTGCCCTTCGAGGTGAAGTATCAGGATGCAGCCGTGACCCCTGGGAAGCTGAAAGGCCTGTGCCAGTTTCTTGAAAAAAATGGTATCGAGCATGGTTATGTTATTACTCGTCGCTGGGAGGATTTTCGAATTCTGGATGAGTGGTCTAATAAGAACTCCCGAATTCTAGCCGTTCCAGCCGCTTTGGCTTGCTACTGGCTTTCCCTCTAATCTGTTTCTCAATGTCAAAATCTTCAAAATCCTCAAAATCGCTCTCCCTCGCTTCCTTCGACGATAAGATCTACGGCGCCTGCGATATCATGCGGCGCTCGAATTGTTCGGGAGCGATGAACTATGTCCCCGAGCTGACCTGGATTCTTTTTCTGCGCATTCTTGATGTCTTGGAAGAACAGGATGCCAAGCGGGCGGCGGTCCTAGGCTTGGAGTTTACCCCGAGCCTGCAGAGTCCCTACCGTTGGCAGGACTGGGCGGCGACTCCGGATGAGAATGAAGATATCACTGCGGGCGACGCGGGTTGGAAGCGCAAGGAACTGACTGAGGGCGAGGTCAACGAGTTCAAGCAGTGGGTCAACAATGAGCTTATCGTTCACTTGAAGGATTTGCGCAATCAGTCGGGAGCGACTTCGCGGCAGAAGATTATCAGTGAGATTCTCTCCGGAGTGGAACGGGTGCGCGTGGATACCGACCGTAACTTTTTAGATGTCTTGGATAAGATTGACGACATCAATCCTGACCAAGTGGACGACCAACACGTCTTCACGCTTTCGCAAGTTTACGAGGGACTGCTGGCAGACCTCGGCGATAAGGCGGGCGATGGTGGGCAGTTCTTTACCCCCCGCGAGATTGTTCGGGCGACTGTTAAGGTGATCGACCCCAAGATTGGGGAAACGGTCTATGATCCGGGCTGCGGAACGGGAGGGTTTTTGGCGCAGGCCTTCGAGCACATGACGGGGCCGAATCATGAGAAGGTGAGTCATGCTCGTGATATGGAGCAACTGAAGAGCCGAACCTTCTTTGGTCGTGAGAAGGAGAACTTGGTCTATCCCATCGCCCTCGCCAACCTAGTGTTGCATGGCATTGACTTTCCTCAGCTTTGGCATGGCAATACCCTGACAGGTGATGCGCAATACGAAGGCCTCTTCGCGGATGCGCCGCCTCAGTTCGACGTCATTCTTTCCAATCCGCCCTTTGGGGGTAAGGAGGGCACCGATGCTCAGGCGAACTTTGCCTTCAAGACCAAGGCGACGCAGGTTCTCTTTTTGCAGCATGTTATCGATAGCCTCGCGCCCGAAGGACGCTGTGGAATTGTGCTGGACAAGGGGCTCCTTTTTCGGACTAACGAGGAGTCTTTCGTGAAAACGAAACGTAAACTGTTAGACGAGTGTGATCTCTATTGCATCCTGTCGCTTCCGGGTGGGGCTTTCTCAGGTGCCGGTGCGGGGGTGAAGACGAACTTGCTCTTCTTTCAGAAAGGAAAGGCGACGGAGAAAATCTATTACTACGACTTGTCAGACGTCAAAGTGGGGAAGCGCACTCCCTTCACTTTGGAGCGCTTTGAGGAGTTCTTTGAGCTTTTGCCCAAGAGGGGCGAGAGCGAGCGGAGCTGGACGATAGACTTCGCAGCTAGGCGGAAAAAGGCGACAGCTGATGCGCTGCCATTTTACAAAAAGGCCGAAAAAATTCGTCAAGAAGCCGAAAAGCTCAATGAGAAAATCAAGGTTCGCAAGAAGGCTAAGGCTCCGAGGGAAGAAATCGAGTCTCTCGCGAAAGAACACAAAGAGTTGGTCAAATCAGGGCGAGAGGAATCCAAGCGGGCCGAGGCTATTGAGCTTACGGTCTATGATTTGAAAGCGGTTAACCCCAATGCTGTCTCGCAGCAAGACCAACGTTCGCCGGAAGTACTGTTGGAGGTCATTGCAAAAGAAGGGGAGAAGATTCGAGCGGCTTTGCAGGGGCTGAAGAAAGGATAGTTTGATCGTTCACAGAACAGTGAGCAGGACCAAAGGGAAGGGTCAGAAAAGCGGGCAAGCGAAACACCCAAACATTTCGACAATGGATAGGGCTAGTAGAGAGGCGTGTCTGCCTTTCGCACTTGTTCTTTTGTGGAGTCTTGCTTTTTGCATTTTCAGTAGCGCTAGGGAACTTTTTGGACGGGTTAGAACTTCAAGAGTCAACCAAGGCCTTGAGGTTGTGTTGACGAATCGGTGGAGCGGGCTGAAGACCCGCGCTCCGGACCTTGTGAGAGGTTGCTTTGGTCCAAAAAAAACGGCGGCTTCTTTCGAGGCCGCCGTTTTGGGTGTGAAGGGTTGTTGGGTGCTTACTTGCCCCAGGCTTCCATGAGCGAGCGGCCCATGTCGGCGGGGGTTTCGGCGACGACGAGTCCGCACTCGGCGAGGATGCGCTTCTTGGCTTGCGCGGTGTCGTCTTCGCCACCAACGATGGCTCCGGCGTGACCCATGCGGCGTCCGGGAGGCGCGGTCGCTCCGGCGATGAAGGCCGCGACGGGCTTTTTGCAGTTGTCTTTGATCCAACGTCCCGCTTCGACCTCGGCGTCGCCGCCGATCTCGCCAATCAAGATGATGGCTTCGGTCTCTTCGTCGTCGTTGAACATCTTAACGATGTCGAGGTGGGAGGTGCCGTTGATGGGGTCGCCACCGATGCCGACGCACGAGTGAAAGGGGTCAGTCCAGAATGGCACTGCATTAAGCCACATTTCGTTGATTTTTAGGGACGGAAAGCTGGTCACGAAAACGTAGTTTTTGTGTGAATAATAACCCGCTT